>NZ_BAAJOU010000025.1:0-621726 GCF_057536035.1 Nonomuraea sp. B208 | reverse complement strand
GAGGGGTTGCGGCAGGCGTACCTCCAGGTGCATCTCGGCTCGCGGCCGCGGCGCGAGTGCCGGCCGGTGCTCGGCAGGATGGGCGCGTACGTGCGGGGCGGGCTGGCGCGGCGCGACTCCCGGGTGATCGACGAGCACGTCGGCCGCTGCGAGGAGTGCAACGGCGTGCTGCTGGAGCTGGCCGACGTCAACCGCGGGCTGCGGGTGATGGTGGGGCCGCTGTACGTCGGCCCGCTCTTCGGCGGCTACGCCGCGGCGCTGGCCAAGGGCACGGGCGGCGCGGCCGGGCTGCTGGGGGTCCTCGCCGCGCTCCGGCGGGCGGCGCGGCGGCGGGGGGCCGCGCTGGGCGGTGGCGCGGCGGTCGCGGCGGCGATGACGGCCGCGTTGTTCCTGATGTCGGCCGACGAGCCGGCCGGCCGGTCCGTGGCGGCCTCGACGGCGATGGAACCGGCCGCGCCGGTACCGCCTCCTCCGTCACCGCCACGACCGGTCGGGCGTTCCGAGCTGGCACCGCACCTGCTGGGGTCTGGCGGGGGTTCCGAGCTGGCGCCGTACTCGCTGGGGCCTGGCGGGAGTCCTGAGCTGGCGCCGTACCTGCTGGGGCCGGTCGGGCGCTCCGAGCTGGGGCCGTACCTGCTGGGGCCGGTCGGGCGTTCCGAGCTGGGGCCGTACCTGCTGAGGTCTGGCGGGCGTCCCGAGTTGGTGCCGGCCCCGTCGGGGCCGGGCGGGCGTCGCGTGCTGGGGTCGCCGCCGGCCCCCGGGCCGGCGCGAAGCCCGTCCGGTCAGGCCCGGTTGCGGGCCGCCGTCGAGCCGCTCGGCGCGCTCGTCCGCGCCCAGCCCGGCATCGTCGGCGTCCGGCTGCGCAACGACGGCGACGCGCCGAGCGGCGAGGTGGCCGCGCTGGTCGAGCTGCCGAAGGGCGTCACGCTCATCCCCACGGCCCGCCGGCACCAGGCCGCCGCGCTCCACGGCCCGGCCGGCACGGCCGACGGCTGGGCCTGCCGCCCCACCGGCGGCGGCGCCCGGTGCGCGCGGGCGCCGCTGCCGCCCGGCGAGGGCACGGCGGTGTTCCTGCGGGTGCGGGTCGACGAGAACGCGCCCGAGGGCGCCGGGCCCGCGCTGCGGGTCGAGGCCGGGGCGCTGCGGGTGCTGGCGCGGGCGGAGGACGGGGTGCGCGCGAGCGGCGCGCCCGCCAGGTTCGCCACCGAGGGCAGGGTCACCGTACGCGCGGTCGGCAACTCCCTGCTGACCTGCCCCGAGGAGCGGGAGGGCTGCCCGGAGGCCCGGCGGCGGCAGGGCGACCAGCGGGACAACGACCTGTGGCCGATGGAGCCGCTCGACCGCGACGACGATCCGGCGACCCGCTGCTCCAGCGCCGCCCGGCTCGTCCTGCCGAAGGGCGGCCGGGTGGTGTGGGCCGGGCTCTACTGGTCGGCGAGCGGCGACCGGGCCGGGCCGATCAGGGTGCGGCCGCCGGGGCGGCGGTCGTACGTCACCGTCCATCCCTCGGACGCGGCCGTCCGCGAGCTGCCCAACGGGCCGGTCTACCAGGCGTTCGCCGACGTGAGCATGCTGGCGGCCGGAGCGCGCAGGAGCGGCCTGTGGTGGGCGGCCGACGCGCCCGTCATGGAGGGCACGGCGGGGCACGCCGGGTGGAGCCTGGTGCTGGTCGTCACCGATCCGCGCGAGCCGTACAGCCAGGCCGTGGTGCTCGACGGCGCCACCGTCGTCGGCGGGCCGCGGCGGCGGGTACGCCTGCCGATCGGCGGCCTCACCCCCGCCGCCGCTCCCGCGCGGGCCGAGCTGGTCACCTGGGAGGGCGACGCCGGCCTCGCGGGCGACCGCGTCTCCCTCGGCAGCGGCGCCCTCACCCCGGCGGGCGGCGACCGCGACCGGGCCAACGTCTTCGACGGCTCCTCCGGCGGGGTGGCGGAGATGACGTTCGGCGTCGACGTCGACACGGTCGGCGCGGAGCTGGGGGCCGATCCCGGGCTGACGATCGCCACCGACAAGGACGTGGTCATGTTCGGGGTGGCGGCGCTGAGCGTACGGGCACGCTCGTGACCGCGAAAGGGACAAACTGGTACGGTTCGCCTAGGCGGTCCAGCGCATCCACGGCCGGGGGGCGAATCGTCGGGATTAACCCTCGGACGATCACCTGCTTTCATTACCCTGAGAGAGGGCCGCCGAGTCCGGTCTCTGACGGTGCAGAGCCAGCAAGGTCGGACCACCAGGAAAGGGGCGGTGTCAGTGGATCGCTGCGCGCTGTTCGTGGACGCCGGCTATCTGCTGGCAGACGGAGCGATGGCCGTGCACGGCACACGCCATCGCGAAGCGGTCGCCTGGGACTACCCGGGGCTGCTCCAACTCATGACCGGCCTGTCGCGCGAGCGCACCGGCCTGCCGCTGCTGCGCTGCTACTGGTACGAAGCCACGGTCGAGGGCCGGCGCACGCCGGAGCACGACGCGCTGGCCGACATACCCGGGCTCAAGCTCAGGCTGTCGCGCATCAGGCCCGGCCGGCGCGAGGGCGTCGACGCCCAGGTTCACCGCGACCTCATGACGCTGGCCCGCAACAACGCCATCTGCGACGCCGTGGTCGTCAGCGGCGACGAGGACCTCGCACAGGTCGTCTGCGACGCGCAGGACCTCGGTATCCGGGTCACGGTCATCCACGTCGCCGCCGAGGGCGGGTGGGCCGTGTCCCGTTCGCTGCAACAGGAGTGCGACGACCTGGTCGAGCTGGGGGCGGCGCACCTGCGGCCCTACGTCGCGATGGTCTCCGGCGTCAGCGAGTCGTCCAACGGGCACCACCATCACCAGGCCCAGCCGCTGACCAACGGCCAGGGCACCCACGCGCTGCCGCCCGCGCAGCCGCCCCCGTCGTCGCCCGCCTCGTCCCTGCCTGCTTCGGTACCGCTGGCCGCGCCGCAGCCGTCCGGGAGCCACGCGGCCGGGTCGTCGAGCTCGACCGGGCAGCACTCCGCGAACGGTTCGCACTCCGGGCGAGGGCAGTCGTCCTCGTCCACGCCGCCGGTCCTGCCGACCTACACCAACTACCAGATCGAGCAGCCGCCGTCCCCGGCGCCGGCCACCGGGCCCATCCCGGTCCAGCCGTCCGCGCCGCCGCCGGCGCAGGCACCCTCGCCGTCGCCCAGCACGGGGCAGTTCGCCGCGCAGTCCGGGAGCGGGGGCTACCAGCCGTCGCAGCTCGGCTCGTACTCGGGGCCGCACGCCGCGCCGGTCGTCCCGGCGGCGGCCACGGCCGGCGCCACCACGCTGTCCGACGCGGTCAAGGCCGCCCACCGCGAAGGGCACGACTTCGGCGAGTCCGTCGCCAGGGACGCGCCCGCGCTGTGGCTGGAGGCGGTGCTCGCCCGCAAGCCCCGGATGCCGTCCGACCTGGAGGCGCGGCTGCTGCAGGGGTCGTCGCTGCCGATCGACTTCCTGCTCCACGACGAGGTACGCCACGCCCTGCGCAGGGGGTTCTGGGACGCGCTGGAGCGCGCCCGGAGCTAGCCGCTCGACAGGGCGTCGAACCCGGCGCGCAGGTGCCCGACGCGATCCGTGAGGTCGGACAGCGGGGCGGCGAGCGCCTGGTCCTGCGACTTGCGGACGAGCTCCCGCATCCGGGCCAGCTCGTCCTCGACCGCCGTCAGCCGCCGCGACAGCTCGGGCAGCACCGACGCGTGGTCGCCGGCCCCGGACGGCAGCTCGCCGCTGAGCCGCTCGCGCAGCAGGGACGCCTGCTCGGCCACCCGCTTGTTCATGTTGTAGAGCTCGGCGAACACCGACACCTTGGCCCGCAGCACCCACGGGTCGAACGGTTTGGTGAGATAGTCCACCGCGCCCGCCGCGTAGCTGCGGAAGGCGTAGTCGGGGGCGCTGTCCACCACGGTCAGGAAGATGATCGGGATGTTCCTGGTCCGCTCGCGCCGCTTGATGTGCGCGGCCGTCTCGAACCCGTCCATGCCCGGCATCCGCACGTCGAGCAGGATGAGCGCGAACTCGGTGTTGAGCAGCGCCTTAAGCGCCTCCTCGCCCGACCTGGCGCGCACCGGCACCAGGTCGAGCGAGCTGAGGATGGCCTCGAGCGCGATGAGATTCTCCTCGCGGTCGTCGACCAGCAGGATCTTGGCACGATCCGGCACGATCACGCCCCTTCGCCTGATGAATCGGATGCGGCTGAGTCGGATGCGGCGCCCTTGCCGCGGCTGAGCCAGCCCCGCAGGCGTTCGAGCAGGCGGTCGACGTCGACCGGCTTGGGCACGTAGTCGGAGGCGCCCGAGGCGATGCTCTTCTCGCGGTCGCCGCGCATGACCTTCGCCGTGAGCGCGATGATCGGCAGGTCGGCGAACTGCGGCATGCGCCGGATGGCCGAGGTGGTGGCCCAGCCGTCCATCTCCGGCATCATGATGTCCATCAGCACGAGCGCGACGTCCTCGTTCCGTTCGAGCTGCTCGATCCCCTCACGGCCGTTCTCAGCGTAGACGACCGTCGAGCCGTGCCGCTCCAGGACGCTGGTCAGCGCGAACACGTTGCGGATGTCGTCGTCCACGATGAGGATCTTGGCGCCGTTGAGCGGGTCGTCGCCCTGCCACTGCGACGGGGTCTCGACCGGCGGCTCGACCAGCTCCGGCATGGGCAGGTCGAGCGGCAGCGGCGGCTCGGGCACGACGTGCGCGGCCGGCTCGTCGGAGGGCGGGCTCATGAGCTGCCGCCGCGCCACGCCGCCGTCGGTGGCGGCGAGCGGCCCGGTGTAGGAGGCGGGCAGGTAGAGCGTGAACGTGCTGCCCTGGCCCAGCTCGCTGTCCACGTGGATCTCGCCGCCCAGCAGCCGGGCGATGTCGCGGCAGATCGCGAGGCCGAGGCCGGTGCCGCCGTACTTGCGGCTGGTGGTGCCGTCGGCCTGGCGGAACGCCTCGAAGATGACGTCGCGCTTGTCGGGCGCGATGCCGATGCCGGTGTCGATCACCTGGAACGCCAGCAGGTCGCGGGCGTCGTGCAGGGTGTCGTCGTCGAAGTCGACGCCGGGAGGCGCCATCGACACGCGCAGCTTGACCTCGCCGCGCGGGGTGAACTTCACCGCGTTGGACAGCAGGTTGCGCAGCACCTGCTGCAGCCGCTGCTCGTCGGCGCGCAGCTCGCCCGGCACGTCCGGCTCGATGTCGACGGTGAACGCGAGCCCCTTGTCCTGCGCCAGCGGTGCGAACGCCGCCTCCAGCAGGTCGACCATCTTCGGCAGCGCCACCTGGATGGGGTGGATGTCCATCCGGCCAGCCTCGACCTTGGACAGGTCCAGCATGTCGTTGATGAGCTGGAGCAGCGCCGAGCCGGCGCTGTGGATGGTCCGGGCGAACTCGACCTGCTGCGAGGTGAGGTTGCCCTCGGCGTTCTCGGTCAGCAGCTTGGCCAGCACGAGCAGGCTGTTGAGCGGCGTGCGCAGCTCGTGCGACATGTTCGCGAGGAACTCGGACTTGTAGCGCGAGGAGACCGCGAGCTGCTCGGCGCGCTCCTCCAGGGTGCGGCGGGCCTGCTCGATCTGGAAGTTCTGGATCTCGATGGCGCGGTTCTGCTTGGCCAGCAGTGCCGCCTTGTCCTCCAGCTCGGCGTTGGACCTGCGCAGCTCCTCCTGCTGGCGCTGCAGCTCGTCGGAGCGTTCCTGGAGCTCGCGGGTGAGCCGCTGCGACTCGGTCAGGAGGTCCTCGGTGCGGGAGTTGGCGATGATGGTGTTCATGGTGACGCCGATGGTCTCGACGAGCTGGTGCAGGAAGTCGAGGTGCACCTCGCCGAACGGCGTGAACGAGGCCAGCTCCAGCACGCCGAGCACGCGGTTCTCGAACAGGATCGGCAGCACCACGATCTGCGCGGGCGTGGACTGGCTGAGGCCGCTGTCGATCGTGATGAACTGCGGCGGCACGTCGTCGAGCACGATGTGCCGGCCCTCGGCCGCGGCCTGCCCGACGATGCCCTCGCCGATCGCGAACCGCTGCCGCGGCGCCTTGTCGGGCCGCACGCCGTAGCCGCCGATCAGCACCAGCTCGTGGTCGCCCTCGGGGTCGATGCCGTAGAAGGCGCCGTAGCGGGCCGATACGAGCGGCGTCAGCTCGCTCATGGTCAGCTTGGCCACCTCGAACAGGTCGCGGTGGCCCTGCATGAGCCGGGAGATGCGGGCCAGGTTGGACTTGAGCCAGTCCTGCTCCTGGTTGGCCTGGGTGGTCTCGCGGAGGTTGGCCACCATCGAGTTGATGTTGTCCTTCAGCTCCGCCAGCTCGCCCTGCGCCTCGACGGCGATCGACCGGGTGAGGTCGCCGCGCGCGACGGCGCTGGTGACGGTGGCGATGGCGCGCACCTGGGTGGTGAGGTTGCCGGCCAGCTCGTTGACGCTCTCGGTGAGCCGCTTCCAGGTGCCCTCGACGCCCTCGACCCGGGCCTGGCCGCCGAGCTGGCCTTCCGAGCCCACCTCGCGGGCCACGCGGGTGACCTCGGAGGCGAAGGAGGAGAGCTGGTCGACCATGCGGTTGATGGTGGTCTTCAGCGCCAGGATCTCGCCCTGGGCGTCCACGTCGATCTTGCGGGTGAGGTCGCCGTTGGCGACCGCGGTGGTCACCTCGGCGATGTTGCGCACCTGGTAGGTCAGGTTGTTGGCCATGAAGTTGACGTTGTCGGTGAGGTCCTTCCAGACGCCCGACACGCCCTGCACCCGGGCCTGGCCGCCCAGCTGGCCCTCGGTGCCGACCTCGCGGGCCACGCGGGTGACCTCGGAGGCGAAGGAGGAGAGCTGGTCCACCATCGTGTTGAGGGTGTCCTTGAGCTGCAGCATCTCGCCCTGGGCATCGACGGTGATCTTCTTCGACAGGTTGCCCTGCGCCACCGCGGACGAGACCGCGGCGATCTGGCGTACCTGCGAGGTGAGGTTGTTGGCCATCGAGTTGACGTTGTCCGTCAGGTCCTTCCAGACGCCGGACACGCCGCGCACCTGGGCCTGGCCGCCCAGCTGGCCTTCCGTGCCGACCTCGCGGGCCACGCGGGTGACCTCGGAGGCGAAGGAGGAGAGCTGGTCGACCATCGTGTTCATGGTGGACTTGAGCTCCAGGATCTCGCCCTGGGCGTCCACGTCGATCTTGCGGGTGAGGTCGCCGTTGGCGACCGCGGTGGTGACCTGCGCGATGTTGCGGACCTGGTAGGTCAGGTTGTTGGCCATCGAGTTGACGTTGTCGGTGAGGTCCTTCCAGACGCCCGACACGCCCTTGACCTCGGCGCGCCCGCCGAGCTTGCCCTCGGTGCCGACCTCGCGGGCGACGCGCGTCACCTCGTCGGCGAACGACGAGAGCTGGTCCACCATCGTGTTGAGGGTGTCCTTGAGCTGGAGGATCTCGCCCTGCGCGTCGACGGTGATCTTCTTCGACAGGTTGCCCTGGGCCACGGCCGTCGCCACGGTCGCGATGCTGCGCACCTGCGAGGTGAGGTTGTTGGCCATGAAGTTGACGTTGTCGGTGAGGTCCTTCCAGACGCCCGACACGCCGGTGACCTGCGCCTGGCCGCCGAGCTGGCCTTCGGTGCCGACCTCGCGGGCGACCCTGGTGACCTCCTCGGCGAAGCCGGAGAGCTGGTCGACCATGGTGTTGACGGTGTTCTTCAGCTCGAACATCTCGCCCACGGCGTCGACCGTCACCTTGCGGCTCAGGTCGCCCTTGGCGACCGCGGTGGTGACCACGGCGATGTCGCGGACCTGGGCCGCGACGCGCGAGGACATCGTGTTGACGGCCTCGGTGAGGTCGCGCCAGCTTCCCGACATGCCGCGCAGGTTGGCGCTGCCGCCCAGCCGCCCTTCGGTGCCGGCCTCGCGGGCGACCCTGGTCACCTCGGAGTTGAACAGCGCGAGCTGGTCGACCATGCCGTTGATGGCCTTGCCCAGGCGGCGCACCTCGCCGCGGGCCGAGCGGTCGAGGTCGATGCGCCGCGACAGGTCGCCCTTGGCCACCGCGTCGATGACGTCCGCGGCGCCGCTGACCGGGCTGACCAGGGCGTCGATCAGCATGTTGACCGACTCGACGCTCTCGGCCCAGGCGCCCACGCCGGGGCCGGGCGTCAGCCGCTCGCTGAAGCGGCCTTCCTTGACCACTTCTTTACGTACGCGGACCAGCTCGTTCGCGAGATGCTCGCGACGGTCGGCCACCTCGTTGAGCAGCAGCCGCACCTCGCTCAGGATGCCCGGGGGTGCGTGGGGGACCCGCCGCCGGAAATCGCCGTCACGCCACGAGAAGAGAGTCTCCAGAATGGGCACGAGATCGGACTCGGTGTAAGTCCTCTCCTCCGGGGTCGGCGCGGCCTTGGCCGTGGTCATGGGGCCTCCTTCACTCGCCCTGGGCCTTCGCGAGTGATTCAAGTCTGTCACGTTGAGTAGCTCGTAGTCCTGTCCTTGGATTTACCCCAAGCCCGTGCGATGTGTGGTAGGCACGATGGGATGACTGCATCTCCCCATGCGGTGCTGGCTGCGACATTCGCGCCGGGCGAGACCGCTGTGACGGCCGCGATGAGGTTCACGCGCGAGGTGATGACCGCGTGGGCCGCTGGTGGCGTGCTCCATACCGCCGAGCAGGTAGCGGGGGATTTGGCAGAGCAAGTCGCTGACGAGCCTTTTGAAGTAATTTGGCAACATTTTGGGGATGCGGTGCGGGTGGAGTTCCGTCAGCGCATGGTTTCCCACGGTGATCCGAAGGCTCCTTCCGCGAACGTCGAGGAGTGGGGAGTCACCTTCAGGGGCGATTCCCGTGTCCATTGGGCAAGACTCACGCTACCGGGCTCCGTGGACCGCGTGGCCGCCGAGCGGGTGGAGGAGAGCTCGCACGGACCCCACTGGCTGGGGTTCCTGGCCGACGCGAGCGACCTGCTCGCCGGCACCCTCGACCCCGACATGGTGCCCGCCATCATCGCCCAGATCGTGGTGCCGCGCCTGGCGACCTGGTGCGCGGTCTACACCTCCGCCAGCGACTCAGGGCCGCTGCGACTGGTCTACCTGTGGCACGCCGACGAGGCCAGGATCGACGGGCTGCGCGAGCAGCTCGACGGCCTGGACGTCAGCGAGGCCGACGACCGGGTCACCTCGCTGCTCCACCTGCCCGACTCCCAGGTGCTGGCGGTGCCGCTCACGGCGCGCGGCCGCGGCCTCGGCCTGATGTGCCTCGGCCGGCCCGACCGCTTCCCCGACGAGGTCATCCAGTTCGCCGACGACATCGGCAGGCGCGCCGCGCTCGCGATGGACAACGCCCGGCTGTACGCCCAGCAGGCCGCCGCCAACCGGGCGCTCCAGCGCAGCCTGCTGCCGCCCAACGAGCCCGAGGTGCCGGGGCTCGACTACGGCGTCATCTACGAGCCCGCCGGCGAGGCCAACGAGGTCGGCGGCGACTTCTACGACCTGTTCAAGGCGGGCGACGACTCCTGGCGCTTCGCCATCGGCGACGTCTGCGGCACCGGGCCGGAGGCGGCCGCCGTGACCGGCCTGGCCCGGCACACGCTGCGGCTGCTGGCCCGCGAGGGCTACGGCATCGCCGCCGTGCTCGGGCGGCTCAACCAGGCGATCCTGGAGGAAGGGGAGCGGGCGCGCTTCCTGACGCTGCTGCACGGCGACATCACGCCGGTGGCGAGCGGGCTGGAGGTGCGGCTGGTCTCGGCGGGGCACCCCGAGGCGCTGCGGCTGCGTCCCAACGGCAAGGTCGAGGCGGTGACCACGCCGCAGTCGCTGCTCGGCGTCTTCCACGAGGTCCTCTTCGAGGCCGACACCGTCCACCTCGACCACGGCGACGTGCTGCTCGCCGTCACCGACGGCGTGACCGAGCGGCGCAACGGCGGGCGGCTGCTCGACGACAACGGCGGCCTGGCCAGGATGCTGGGCGAGTGCGCGGGGCTGTCGGCGCGGGCGGTGGCCGAGCGCATCCGGCGCGGGGTGGCCGAGTTCGCCACCGAGCCGAGCGCCGACGACCTCGCCATCGTCGTCCTGCGCGCCCGCTGACCGCTTTTCCGGGTGCCCGGCTTTGTACGTCCGGCGCCGGGCCCGCCCTCCGCGCCGGCGGGCGCGCCGGTCGGGGCAGGACCGAACGGCGGCGGGGCCGGGGAGGGCGTGGCCGGGCGAGCGGGGCCCGCACGTCCCGGAGACCGGGTCGTGACGGCGCTCCGCGCGAGCCTGACAGCGCGGGCCGCCGACGTTCAAGACACCGGAACCGCCAACTCTTTACGACATGTCATATGTCAGCGGGTTTTCACATGTTTCCTGGCGAAATCGAGCTGGAGCGCGATCTGCGCGATCTGCTCGGAGACCACCAGTGAGCCGTGGATGGCGTCGTAGGTGTAGAGCTCGTGCTCGCGCCCGTGCTCGGCGAGCTTGGCCACGTACTTCTCGATCTGGCGGAACGGGCAGCGGGTGTCGTTCTCGCCCGCGAGAATCAGCAGCGGGGCGCTCACGCGGTCCACGTACGTGATGGGGGAGCTGGCGGCGTACCGATCGGGCTGCTCGTCGGGCGAGCCGCCGAACAGCGCCCGGTGGTAGGCGCGCAGGCTCTCGACCTCGTCCTCGTACGACGTCTGGTGGCAGGCGATCGGCGCCGCCGCGATGCCGGCCGCCCACAGGTCGGGCTGGGTGCCGAGGCCGAGCAGCGTGAGGTAGCCGCCCCACGCCGAGCCGGCCAGCACCAGCCGGGCGGGGTCGGCGATGCCGCGTTCGACGACGCGCTGCCGCACCGCCGCCACGTCGGCCAGCTCGATGTGGCCGACGTCGCCGTGGAGCGCGTCGCGCCAGGCCGTGCCGTAGCCGGTCGAGCCGCGGTAGTTGACCCGTACCACCGCGAAGCCCGCGTCCACCCAGGCCGCGACCGTGGGGGAGAAGGCGTCGCGGTCGTGCATGGCGGGACCGCTGTGCAGCAGGAAGACGGTGGGGTAGGGGGCGAGGCCGTGCTCCGGCTTGGAGATCAGCGCGTGGATGCGCCCGCCCTCGCCCTCGACGTCGAGGTCCTCGACCGGCACGCTGTGCGGCGCGGCGGGACCGCCGGAATTGACCACGACCTGGCCGTTGGTGGAGCGGATGACGGGCGGCCTGGACCCGCTGGACCAGGAGTACTCGACGTGGCCGCCGGGCCGGGGCGCGGCCTCGTCGATGACGCCGTGCGGGGTCTCGATCGAGGTCAGGGTGCCGCCGCCGAGGTCGTAGCGGTGCAGGTGGCTGCGGGCCCGGTCGTCGCGCAGGATGAGCAGGGCGCGGCCGTCGTCGTACCAGTCGGCGTCGAGGTCGCCGGAGTCCTTCAGCCAGATCTCGCGCTGCTCGCCGGTCACCGGGTCCCAGACCAGCGGCTCGTTGCGGTGGCGGCGCTCGTGCAGGGCGAGCAGCCGGCGGTCGCCGGGGACGGGGGCGAACCCGAGGCCGGTCACGCCCTTGCCGGGGCCGTCGTGCAGCTCGCCGACGACGCTGCCGTCGGGGCGGACGACGCGCAGCGCCGGGTGGCGGAAGTCGCCGTACTCGCCGTGGTTGATCGCGATGAGGGAGCCGTCGAGCGACATGGCGGCCACCCAGGCGGCCTCGGTGTGCTCGTACAGCTGGCGGAACGGCTCGCCGGGGCGGCCCAGGTGGATGCGGAAGGTGCCCTCGCTGGCCCAGCTGATCGCGGCCACGCCGATCATGGACAGCGCGATGCCGCCGGGCTGGCCGGGCGGCAGGCCGGGGGCGACCTCCTGGTCGGGGCCGCCGGTGAACGGCTGGCGCCACCACACGCCGAACTCGTCGCCCTCGGTGTCGGCGAACCAGTAGATCCACTGGCCGGTGGGGTCGAGCGCCGCGTACGCCGTGCCCTTGGGCCGGTCGGTGACCTGCCGGACGGCGCCGGTGACGCGGTCCCAGGCGTAGACCTCCCACTTGCCGGTGGCGTTGGAGCGGTAGATGGAGCGGTGCGGAGCCTGGCGGGCCCAGGACGGCAGCGTCATGCGCGAGGCCCGGAACCTGGCCTGCCAGCGTTCCTCCGCCTTCATGCGGCGCGCCCCCTCCCGTTGATGTCCCGTGCCAATGGGCCCGGGATGCCGTCCAGTATTACGTCTGTCTGGGAGAAATACTTGGGGAATGTGGGGGAATTTCGGACTAAATGCCCCATCAGTAACACCAGTCGCACACGTGAGTCAAGGAGCAGGTCTTGAACGCGGTGCGGGCTCGAAGATAGACAGGTGAAACGCCGCGCGAGTCACCACTTTCTCCCTCTCAGGGGAGAAGAGTGCCGCGATACGGGCATCAAGCTCGGCCGGATCGGTGTGCCACGCGCTCGGCCCCATGCCGACCACCTGGGCGACCTCGCCGGCGTCCAGCTCCATGTCGAACGCGACGGTGCGCCGCCCGGCCTGGACGAAGCCCTCCATGCCACGCGCGACCCGGCGCTCCTTCTCCTCGTCGACGGAGAGCAGCCCCAGCTCGCCCACCAGCGGGCTCAGATGCTCGGCGGCCGGCGTGACGACCACCGCGACCCCGCCCGGCCGCAGGATCCGCCCGAACTCCGGGCCGTTCCTGGGCGCGAAGACGTCGATCACCACGTCCGCCACCCCATCCCTGATGGGCAGCGGCTTCCAGACGTCGGCCACGAACGCGCCCGCCCTCGGATGCACCCGCGCCGCCCGGCGCACTGCGTGTTTCGACACATCGAACGCCATCCCGATGCCATCGTTCACGGCATTGAGCGCGGCCGCCAGGTAGTGCCCGGTGCCCGCGCCCGCATCGACGATCACCGGCGCGGACCTGCCCCCCGCGCGACGACCTTCGACGCTGTCCCGGCCGGACTCGGGGCCTTCTTCCTGCCCCGGGCCGCGACCGGCCTCCATTACCGCCCCACGGTACGCCCTCAACCGGCTGCCGTCATTGGTTTCGGTAATCGGCTCATGTTCTCCGGCCACGTTCGCCCGCACAGCCTCAGCCACGGCCGCCGCCACGGCTGCTGCCAGCGGCGCGTAATGCCCGGCGTCGAGGAACGCGGCACGGGCGGCCACCATCTCCGCGCTGTCGGCCGTCCCGGGCGCGCGGGAGCCGACGAGCAGGCTGACGTACCCCTGCCGGGCGACGTCGAACACATGCCCGCCCGCGCACCGCAGCGCCCGCTCGTCCAGCCGCAGGTCGGCGCGGCAGACGGGGCATACGAGGTATTCGACGATGTCAGCCAGCATGCGGCCCATTCTCGTGCACGCGCCTCGCCCGCCCTTCAACGCCATAGGCCAAGGCGCGAGAAGGAGCTCCTATGCGGGAGGAGACGGATAGGTGCCCCGGCCCGACACCGTGAACACCAACCCTTGGTCACGGAGCAATGCCAGGGCGCGCCGAACGGTGCCCTTGGCCACCTCGTAGTGCTGCGCGAGCTGTGTCTCGGACGGCAGCGGCACGTCCTGCTGGAAGTCCCCGGCCCGGACCCGCGCGGCCAGGTCGTCGACGATCGTCTGGAATCTCCATCCCGCCCTGGCCTGCCGTGACGCGCTCTCCGGCCCGACATAAGAGCCGTCGCCTCTGATCGTGTATATGACGCCCGCCTCGCGCAGTTCCCGGATCGCACGCCGGGCGGTGATGCGCGCGACACCGAACTCGCTCACGAGGTCGGCCTCGGACGGTACGAGCGCACCCGGCTGGAGCTCGCCGTTGTCGATCCGCTTCTGCAGGAGGTTGGCGAGCTGGCGATAGAGCGGTACGGGGCCTCGAGGGTTGAGCACAGCCGCATCCTAGATATCCCCGGTCCAGCTCTTAGAACAAGTCATGTACCAGGCATATGCGGAAATATGGTTCTCGTCGCTGGTGACAAGTCAGGGCGATGGGTTTGCCGGCATCAAGTGGTGACGGCAGAAGACCGGTACGCCGTCGTCTATTTGGTCGGCTTGGTGTCTTGACGTTCGGTGACGAACAGTCCGCGGCCGGGCGCAGTGATCAGAAGGCCCTCGTTCTTGAGCACGTCGAGCGCCTTCTTCACAGTGTTCCGGGACAGCCCGGACTCCTCTTCCAGCTCCATCTGAGACGGCACCTTGCGGCCCGGCGGAATCTCGCCTGATTCGATGCGGGCGCGAAGGGCGTCCGCAAGTTGGAGGTAGGGGGCACGCAGCCCATCAGGATCGATTCTCACGACGGGAAGGCTAGGCGGCCAGGATTCTCCTAGGATAGGCAGGCCAGGCCCTGGCCAGCCATGGCCAACCTGCGTTACAGTGCCTTCATCTCACGTTTGCTGAAGTTGTGGCCCACGCCAGCGGGACAGCGCTGGAGCCGGGCCCTTGACCAGATGGCGGAGGCCCGACCCATGACATGCCCAGCCACGGACCTGCGATTCGAACCGCTGGCGGCCGAGGTCCGGGTCCTGCTTGAGCGGTACGGATACCGGCTGCCCCCGGGTGATCACGTCCGCGACCTCGTGCTGGTCCGCGTCGAAATTGCGCTCAAGAACCTTGTGGAGATCTTCGAGGGAAGGACGTGGTGAGCGTGGCTAGGGAGATGCGCGATTTCCACGGGCCGCATGCCGCGTCGCCTTTGCCGGGCCATCTGGTGCTGACCTGGCAGGAATCGGCCCGCCGGGCGGCGCGTGTCCGTGTGGTTTCGTGGACGTGCGGGTGCCGGCCGATCACGTACGAGCTGTGCGCCGCCGCCGGGCAGGGCTTCGTCCGCCGTACTGACCGGGACAAGCGGACTGTCCATGAGACAGCGTGGACGTTGATCACGACAGCCAGACGTACCTTCGATCAGATCCTGCGCGGCGAGGCCCGATGAGCCCGACCTGGCAGGCGCGCGCGAGGACCGAGATCCGGCCGAATCTGGGCGACCGGCGTTTTCACGCCGCGCTAGCCCTGCGGCGGACCGCCGGGTTGGCATTTGAACATCTCGGCGAACCGTCGCTGAGCGATCTTCATGAGCTGAACGAGGTCGTGGTCCTGATCCCGGGCGGGATTGCGCTTGACAGTGATGGCGATGAGCGAGTTTTTGGATCCGCAACGGAACAAGGTTTCTACCGTCCGGTAAGGGTTGAGCCGAATGTCGAAATCGGCGATCAGTCCTTCGCCCAGATCCTTCGGAAGTTCGGTCGGATTGCTCTTCTGTGCCCATTCGAGGTACTGCGTGATGGTCCTTCGGGAGCCCGAGACCTCGTAACTCGTGATGAAGAGGCTCTGCTCTTCGTTCGAGATGACGCAGCTGTCCCCGATGGTGCTGTGCTTGTCCTCGCCGGCCTTGTAGGAACCGGTGTAACCCGTCAGATCGGCGACTGCCGCCTGCGGGATGAAGTAACAGAGGTAAGGGGGGCGGTCGGCAACGGAACTCCTTACGGGCAGGGGATCGGGGGTCGCAGGAGTCGCGGGCTTGTCCGGCGTGCACCCGGCGATCATCGTGACAGTGGCGGTTGCGCAGAGCCACCCTGCGAACCTACTTGTCTTTGGTTGCAGCCTTGAGGTTGTCATGAATTTCCTTGGCCCCTACAGTGGCACTCTGTTGTGCTTCCTTGAAATCACCGGGCACCGTGGTGTTCTCAGCTATCCAGCGCATGAAGCTGTCGTATTCGCCCCGGCTCATGTCGCGCGGATTCTTCAACCTCGGCGGGTCGCCCACCACGAAATCCTGCTTATCGAGGCCGGTGCCCCGATAGGATTCATGAGCCGCAGCGGACGATGCGAGCATCTGTTTCACCAGTTCCTGGGCGGCTATGTCATTCGAGGCGGCGTCGCCGAATGCCTTGATCGCCTTTCCGCCGGCGTGGCCGCTCTCCTTCAGAAGCCAGTCCCCGGCCTTCGTGTAACCGTCCTTCACGAAGTTCTCGTATATGCTGCCGGCCGCTTCGAGTCCCGCCTTCCCCACCTGTCCGGCGAAGGGAACGGGAACGAGGCCGATCCCCTCTTGGACCAGTTTCCGCAACTTCTCGTCCGCCGCGTCCGCCTCCTTGCCCCGGCCGACGAGAGCCATCCGGCGTGCCTCCACCAGGTGCCCCAGCGCTGTGGAGTTGAGTGCGATCGTGTTGTTCAGCAGTTTCTCGTCGCCGGTGGCCAAGCCCTGGTCGATTTTGCCCCGCATGTCCGCGATCTCCCCGAGAAGCAGGGCTTGGTAGCCCTGGTCATCAGCGGTCACATCGAGCATGACGAGATCGAGGTCGGTTGGGCTGAAGTAGGCCGTGTCCTTCCCATTGACCTTTCCCGTCAGCTCGTCGTCGTCCGCCCGCGGTTGATTTCGGAAGTAGGCGAACACGACGTCGTCGGTGTGTTCGGCGAGGATGCGGCCCAGATTGTCGCGGATGCCCGAGAGCCAATCCAGTTCGGACGGGTTCTCGATCTCGACCTCCCCGGCGTCGTTGAACGACACGTGCGGCCTCACCTCGTCGGCGAGGATCTGTGTGGCCCTGACCGCCAGTCGTTTGGAGTCGGCGTCGGAGCCCTTCATGGCGGCCTCCATGGCCTCGCCCAGCGACTCCCCGTGATCGCCCATCGCCCACTGCGGACGCCGGTCGCTCATCAGGTACTTCAGCAGATCCCGGTCGTCGAGCAGCGCCTGGGCGCGTTCGCGCGACGTGCCCGCGACGGTCAACAACGCGGCGATCGGGTCGGCGGCGCCGATGGTGTCGGAGCTCTGGAAGGGGCGGGTCTCGGTGGGGGCGGGCAGGTTGTAGACGTCGGTGTCCTTCGGCAGGAAGCGGGTGCGGTGCTGCTTCAGGTAGTCGCGGTCCCAGCGGATCATGTCCTGGCCGATGGTCTTCATGAACCACTCGCTGTACGCCTGCTTCGGCGCCGCCGCGAGGATCTGGCCGAGCGACCAGTAGCCGGGGTTCGTCAGGCCGCCCATGTCCGGGGCCGGGATCTCCGTGCGGCCCTGCTGTTTCAGCTCCTCCAGGAACTTGCGGCCGAGACGCGCGTGCGCGGCCGGGTCGGTGGCCGTGGCCAGGGCCTTGCTCAGCATGGACAGGACGTCGTGGTTCTGCCGCCGGACGGTCGCCGCCGAGTCGTCGTCGGCGTCGAGGGCCTTGCGCACTCGCGTGCCCATGGCGGCGGGGATCGTGAGCAGACCTCGGGGGCCGAGTTGTTCCAGGAGGGCGGTGGCGAACTGCGGGTCGGACAGTCGTTCCTTGAAGGCGGTGAGCTGCCCCAGCGCGGCGGCGTCCCCGCGGGCGGCGGCCGTGAACAGCGGGGCCGCTCGGGCCGCCTCGGCGCGCACCGCGGCCGGGATGAGCCTGGCCTCGTCGATCCGTGTCATCCCGGCCGGGACGGCCGCGCCGGGCAGCGGGTTGCCGAAGACGTCCACGTCGACCTTCTCGGCCTCGTACGCGAGGTCGCGCCGCCGGTAGAGGTCGGGGGCCTGGTCGGTCAGCCACTGCCCGACGCGGCCGATCGCCGCCACCCCGGGGTGCGTGAGCTCGACCTCGTTCAGGATCGCCCGGAGCTGGGCCGCGCATTCGGTCAGGCTTTTCCCCGCATGCTGCACGCCGGAGCCGAGCTGGTGCATTTCGCCGGCGTGGATGGAGGAAAAAGTCATTCGTCCCTTGGCCCCATCACGGTCTGGTGGGAGATGGTCTCGTGGAGGTGGTCGATGACTCCGCGCAGCCCCCGCCACAGCTCCGCGCGCTGGTGCGCCAGGTCGCCGGCGAACCGGTCAGCGGTCGGGCCCGTCCACGTACGACCGCTCGACAGTTGCAGCAGCGGCCGGTCCAGGGAATGCCAGTGCTGGTCCGACAACTCCTGCGCGCGGCGCAGCGCGTTCATCAACTCGGTACGAGTAGCCATGCTGACCTCCCACCGCAGTTGTACGCGAAACGCCCCCGCCCGGTCTCGAATACATTCCTATTTACTCTGCGCTCAGGCGGCGGCGGCCGTCTCGAGCAGGAAGGCGGCGTTGGAGGAGGTGCCGCGCAGCTTGTCGATGAGCATCCGCGCGGCCTGCTGCCGGTCCAGGCCGGACAGGGAGCGGCGCAGCCGCCAGACGATCTGGCGTTCCTGCGGGTGCAGCAGGATCTCCTCGCGCCGCGTGCCGGAGGCGTCGAGGTCCACGGCGGGGAACAGCCGCTGCTCGGCCAGCTCGCGGGTGAGGTGCAGCTCCATGTTGCCGGTGCCCTTGAACTCCTCGTACAGGCTGTTGTCCATGCGGGAGCCGGTGTCGACGAGCGCCGTGGCGAGGATGGTCAGCGAGCCGCCGCCCTCGACGTTGCGGGCGGCGCCGAAGAAGCGCTTGGGCGGGTAGAGGGCGCCGGCGTCGAGGCCGCCGGTGAGCACCTTGCCGCCGCCGGGCGCCAGGTTGTTGTAGGCCCGGCCGAGCCGGGTCAGGGAGTCGAGCAGCACCACGACGTCGCGGCCGTCCTCGACGAGCCGCTTGGCCCGCTCGACGGCCAGCTCGGCGACGGCGGTGTGGTCGCGGTCGGGGTGGTCGAAGGTGGAGGCGAAGATTTCGCCGGGGATGCCGGCGCGCATCTCGGTGACCTCTTCGGGCCGCTCGCCCACCAGCACCACCAGCAGGTGGGCCTCGGGGTGGTTGCGGGCGATCCCGGCGGCCAGCGCCTGCAGGACCATCGTCTTGCCGGCCTTGGGCGGAGCCACGATCAGGCCGCGCTGGCCTTTGCCGATGGGCGCGAACAGGTCGATGACGCGGGTGCTGAGCGACTCGGTCTCGACGCGCAGCCGTTCGGTCGGGTGGACGGGCACGAGCTCGGCGAACGCCGGCCGCTCCCGCCAGTGCGGCGAGCCGTTGACCGACTCGACGCTCACGAGCCTGCCGCCGGTGTACGACGCCACGACGTGGTCGCCGGCACGCAGGCCGAACTGCTTGATCTTCTCGGGGGGCACGCGGACGTCCCCCGCTCCGGGAAGGTGCCCGGCCCTGATGAACGCGTTCTTGTCGCGTACGTCGAGGAGGCCGTTCACCCGCCGGTCGGCGGAGTCCGCGCGCTGTCGCGGAATGGTGTGCACAGACATGGTGAACCTCTTGGGAAGGCGCCGGGCCGAAGGTGTGGCCTGGCGGATGATGAGGAAGCAGCCGGGCCTGCCGGAAAGAGCCGGGGCGAGGCTGTGATGAAGATCGGCGGAGCTGAAGCTCAACGCTTGAGTGGGAACATACCACACGATCCGACCCATGAAACGTCTAGCCCTCTCGGACTATTCCCGGGCGGTTGTCGGCGTTTCCCCCGCGCATCCGCGGCCTCGCGCGTGACAATTCTCTAAAGGCGCAGAACCCCCAGCGCAGCGGCTTCATGGTGTCAAGTGGCATGCAGGGCCCCTGCAACTTCGCCGGGGTTTCCTGGACGCAGACAGAAAGAACTCCTTGGGGGAGCACCATCATGAAGACCGTCAACCACTGCCCGCGGTGCCACCACGAGCTCGACGAGGGCCCGATCATGTACCGCTGCGCCAACTGCTGCCGCGCCGTGTACGCCGCCGACCTCGAGAACGAGTACGTCGCCCCGCTCCAGCCGGTCGCCGCCTAGCTAGTCTGGGGTTCGTGCCGCATCAGCCGATCATCGTGTCCGGCGTCGAGGTGACGCCCCTCTGTGACGCCGTGGGCCCCATGGGGCCGACGATCCGCCGCCCGCTGCCCGAGATGTTCCCCGGTTCCGGGCTCCCGGACGAGCCGTGGGTCCTGCACTTCCACTGCTACCTGCTGCGTTCCGCGACGGGCCGCCTCACGCTGGTCGACACCGGCATCGGCGGCCACGGCTCGCTTGCGGCGAGCTGGGCGCCGGTCCCCGGGACGCTGACCGGCGAGCTGGCCGCGGCCGGCGTCGCGCCCGCCGACGTCGAGACCGTCGTCCTCACCCACCTGCACAGCGACCACGCGAGCGGCGGGGTGACCGACGACGGTCGGCCGGTCTTCGAGAACGCCCGCTACGTGCTCCAGCGCGCCGAGCTCGACGCCGCCGGGGACGGCGCGCTCGACCGGTTGGTCGCACCCGTCAAGGAGCAGCTCCAGGTCGTCGAGGGCACCGCCGAGGTCGCGCCCGGCGTGCACGTGCACCTGACCGCGGGCCACACGCCCGGCCACCAGATCGTCCGGGCCGGCGACCTCGCGATGACCGGCGATCTCGTCCTCCACCCGGTCCAGCTCGACGACCCCGGCGTGCCCTACTGCTACGACGACGACCTGGAGGCCGCCGCCCGCGTCCGCGCCGAGGTGCTGGAGGGGCTGCGGGCCGAGCGGGCGGTGCTCGCCACCTCCCACTTCAGCGAGCCGTTCGTACGCCTATGAGTGCGCTGACCTGTCACGATGCCATCCATGAAGATTCGCATCGTGGCCGGCGTCGTGCTCGGCCTCACCCTGGCGGCCCCTGCGCAGGCCGTGGCCGCCGCCCCGCAGCCGCTGTCGGGCGCCGCCGTGTACGGGGGCGACCGGCTCGACCGCTACCAGGACGGCGCGTGGCACACGCTGGCGAGGACCGGCACGCTGCCCCAGGTCGCCGCCTCGCCCGACGGGAAGAAGGCCGCCTGGGTGACGCAGGGCGGCCGGCTCCAGGTCCGTGAGGGCGGCAGGACCGTCACGCTGGCGAGCGGCCTCCAGGGCGGCACCCCCTGCCTGACGCCCGTGTGGTCGCCCGACTCCACCCGCGTCGCCTACCCGGGCGGCGGCGACGCCGTCATGTCCGTCAAGGCCGACGCGAGCGCCCCGCCGCGCAAGCTCGGAAGCTCCAAGGGCGTCTGCCACCTCGCCTGGTCGGCGAACGGCCGCTACCTCGCCGGCTACACGGGCGAGGCCGACGCCGTCTACCGGCTCGACGTCAAGACCGGCAAGGCCGTCCGGGCCAAGGGCGTCAAGCAGGTCACGCACGTCCAGAGCCTGTCGCCGGACGGCCGCCGCGCCGTCGTGGAGTTCCCGGCCGACCCCGACGCGCTCGGCGACGGGAGCTGGCCGGCCGCGTTCAAGCCGGTCGTGCTCGACCTCGTGACGGGCCGGCGGCAGGCGCCGAAGGTGAAGGGCCGGCTCATCGGCGCCTCCTACCTGGCCGACGGCCGCCTGGTGGTGCGGGTGGCGGGATCGCCCGCCAACACACTGGTCGTGCTGGACGCCGCCGGGGCGGAGCTCCAGCGGCTCGCCGAGCCGGCGCGGGCGAGGAACCGGGCGCTGCTCCAGGTTCTGCCATAGTTCGTGGGTGGACGATTTCTGGGGGACGGTCAACCGGGCGGTCTGCGGGGCGGCGGCGTACATCACGGACGAGCGCGGCCGGGTCCTGCTGGTGGATCCCAACTACCGTGAGCACTGGGGCTTTCCCGGCGGCATCATCGACGCCGGGGAGCACCCCGCGCAGGCGTGCGCGAGGGAGGTCGCCGAGGAGGTGGGGCTCACCGTCAAGGTCGGCCCCCTGTTGACCGTGGCCTGGGTCGACGGGCTGCCCTATGTGCCTTTCCCGTTGGTGAACTTCATGTTCGACTGCGGTGAGGTGCGCTCGGACACGCCGATCACGCTGCAGGCCGAGGAGCTCGACGGCTACGGGTTCTTCACCGTCGAGGAGGCCGGGCGGCTGCTCGCCGACCACGCCCACGCGCGGCTGGTGGCCGCCGCGGCCGCCCGGGTCTCTGGCGTGATCGCCTACCTAGCGCCCGGCCAGAACCGGCTGATCGGCCAGTAGCGATGACGGCAGCGCCACCACCGCGGTCAGGCCGCCGTACGGGGAGGCCACCAGGGTCGCCTTGATGCCGTGCCTGGCCGCCAGCCGGCTGACCACGAACAGCCCGAGCCGCTCGCTCTGCGCCAGGTCGAACTCGGGGGTGCGGTCCAGCCGGTCGTTGAGCTCGTCCAGCTCGGCGCGGGGCAGGCCGAGCCCGCGGTCCTCGATCTCGACGAGGAGGCCGTGCGGGCTGGTCGAGGTGCGTACGTCCACCCGGGTCTGCGGCGGCGAGAAGAGGGTGGCGTTCTCGATCAGCTCGGCCAGGAGGTGGGCCACGTCGGTGACGGCCGAGCCCACGAGCGCGACCGGCGGCGTCGAGAGCACCTCGACCCGCTCGTACTCCTCGATCTCGGCCACGGCGGCGCGCAGCACGTCGTGGATCGGCACCGGGTTGCGCCAGGCGCGGCCGGGGCTCTGGTCGGACAGGATGATCAGGCTCTCGGCGTGCCGGCGCATGCGGGTCGTCAGGTGGTCGAGCTTGAACAGGTCGGCCAGCATGCCGGGCTCCTCGGCGGCCCGCTCCATGCTGTCGAGCTGGAGGAGCTGGCGGTGCAGCAGCGACTGGTTGCGCCGGGCCAGGTTGACGAAGACCTGGTTGACGCCGTGCCGCAGCCTGGCCTGGTCCACGGCGGCCTCGACGGCGGTCGACTGCACCCGGTTGAACGCCTTGACGATGTCGTCCACCTCGGAGCTGTGCGTCACGACCTTCAGCGGCGCGGTCTCCTCGGGCGTCGGCTTGGAGGTGTTCGTCCGCAGCCGCGCGACCAGGGCGGGAAGGCGCACCTCGGCCAGCTCGGTGGCCGCGTCGCGGAGCCCGGCCAGCTCCTCCACCAGCCGCCGGCGGAAGCGCAGCGAGAGCAGGACCGAGGCGACCACCGCGATCAGGCCCAAGCCGCCGGCCACGCCGACCTTGACCAGCAGCCCGATGGCGGCCGGCTTGCTCCGGCCGGTGATGTCCTGGGTGAGCCGCACCTGTTCGCGCTCGACCACGGTCCACATGTTCTGGGCGTCGACCGGCCACGTGGCCGCCGCGGCGGGCAGGCCGGCGGCGGTCGACTGGTCCCTGATGGCGTTCTCGGCCGTCAGGAACTCCTTGTTGACGGGCGAGGCGACCAACCGCTCGTACGGCCCCCGCAGCTTGTTGTCGAGCTGCGGGAGCGCCTGGTTGAGCAGCAGTCGCCGGGTGGCGACCATCCCGGTGAACGCCGCCCGCTCCCGTGCGCCCACCCGGCCCGCGGAGAGCACGACGGCGATGAGCGCCCGCTCGCGCGAGAGCATCTCCGTGGCCTCGCCGAGCATGGTCGAGGCCCGCGCCTGGCGGTAGAGGCCCGTGTCGGGCACCAGGATCATGGCGTCGTACATGCGGAAGAAGGCGTCCACGGTCGTGCTGTAGCCGTTGATGACGTCGAGCGGCGCCCTCGTGCGGGCGTCCACGCCGCGGCGGGTCTCGCTGAGCTGGTCGAGCTTGCCGAACACCACGTTGAGCTGGGTCGCCATCTCCGGCGACAGGTCACGCATGGGCCTGGCGGAGGAGCGGAAGGTCGCCACGGCCTGGTCGGTGCGGGTGCGCTGCTCGGTGACCTTGCTGAGCGGCAGGTCGCCGACCATGAACTCGATCGAGGCCAGCCGCTCCTTCTGCAGCTCGGCGGCGGCTCTCTCCGAGGGCAGGGCCACGTTCGTGGCCAGCTCGCTGATCGCGAGCAGGCGCAGCCCGTCTCCGCCGGTCAGGCCCGCCGCGAACGCCCACAGCCCGGCCAGGGACAGCAGGGGGACGAGCAGCAGGACGAGGAGCTTCACCGCGATGGGACGGCCACGCTTGGGGGGCATGCGACCTCCGGGTGCATGATGAGATCGCCTCGCAGATTACACCCCCCTTCGGAAGGATTCCTGTGCGTCTCCCGCGTTCCTTCTCCGGCTGGACCATGGCGGTGTTCGGATTCCTGGCCTTCGCGCTGGGCCTGCTCGGGCTCGTCTCGCCCGCGACGCTGCTGGCCATGCTGGGGTTCGAGGTCCTCGACGTACGACCGGCGGGGGACTACACGCTGGTCTACATGGCCGCCTCGTCCATGGCGGCGGTGAACATGGGGGTCTACTACCTGTTCGCGGCGGCGGCCGACTACACGCCGTTCTTCCGCTGGACCGTGCCCTTCCGGCTGGTCACCTTCGCGGTCTTCACCACGCTCGTGCTGACCGGGGCCGCGCCGGCGAAGTTCTTCGGCGTCGGGCTCTGGGAGGGCGTGGGCGCGCTGGTGACGGGGTTCGCGCTGTGGCGCGAGGGCAAGCTCCTGCCCTCGCGCCACAAGCCGCGTGACGTGGCCTGACGGCCTTACCGCCTGCTGTCCTCGGAGCCGCGGGCCACGAGGCGGTCGTCCTCGGGCACCGCCGAGTGGCGGGCGGTGTGCTGGGCGGTGTGCTCCCGCTGCGCGGGAACGCCCTTGACGGGAGCCTGCTTGGCGGCGTGCTCACGCTCGAGACGCCGTTCGAGCTCGCGCTTCTCCTCCTCCAGCCGCGCCACGCGGCTGGAGGCCTCCGCCCGCTGGGCGCGGAGGCTGCGACGCTGCTTGGCCGTACGGCGCGCGCCCGAGCTCAGCATCCAGAGCCCCGCGAGCAGGACGGCCGCCGTGACCGCCCCGGCGAGGAACATCTCGACCTGGTTGAGCTCGAAGGTGTAACCGAAGAGGATGTACCTGCTGCTCTCCTCGGTGAAGACCAGGACACCGGCGCCGACGGCGAGCAGGACCAGGATCAAACCCAGGAAGATCATCCGACTCACCCCTTGTCGTAAGAGTGGGTTTCATCTGCCCGGCGGGCGCGGGGGTATGCGCGATGATGACTTTCATGAGACCAGAGCCCGGTCAGGTGCTGCACTTCTCCGAGGACCCGTCGATCGCGCGGTTCGTCCCGCACGTGGCGGTGACCACCTCGCTGGCCGAGCCGTACGTGTGGGCGGTCGGTCCCGAGCGCTGCCCCGACTACTGGTTCCCGCGCGCCTGCCCGCGCGCGATGGCGTGGGTGGGCCCGCGCACCACCGAGGACGACCGGGCCAGGATCATCGGGGCCGGCTGCGGCGAGCGGGTGCACGCCGTCGAATACTGCTGGCTGCAGGCCATGCGGGAGGTCGAGCTGTTCGCCTACCGGCTGCCGGCGAGCGAGTTCAGGCCGATCGGCGACCCGCCGCACGCGGTGGTCGCCACCGTCCCGGTCGAGCCGCTGGGCCCGCCCGAGCCGGTCGGCGACCTGTTCGAGCTGCACGAGCGGGCGGGCATCCAGCTGCGGGTGCTGCCCAACCTGTGGTCGTTCTGGAACGAGGTGACGGCCAGCAGCCTGGAGTTCAGCGGGATCCGGCTGCGCAACGCTCGTCGATGAGCGCGTTGAGCGTCTCCAGCGGCATCGAGGCGGGCGGCAGCTTCTCGCGGGCGCACCGGTCGGCCTCACGCCGCAGCACCTCGTTGACCGGGGTGGGCACGCCGTGCAGGCGGCCGAGCAGGACGATCTCCCCGTTGAGGTAGTCGGTCTCGATGGAGCCGCTGGCCCTGGCCAGGCTCTGCCACGACGAGCCGCCGCCGCGCCGGACGCCGGCGATGGGGCGGACGTCCACCTGGTGGCCGCGCACCGCGGCCTCCTCCTCGGGGGTTGAGTAGGGGATGCCGGCCCGGTCGAGGACCGTCCGCGCCTCGGCGCGGGCGCGTTCGGCCAGGTCGGCCATGCCGTCGGGGTGGCCCACCAGGGCCTCGACGGCGTTGCCGAGGTTGCCGAGCAGCTTGCCGTGCTTCCAGCGCATCACGTCGGGGGTGGCGCGGGCGGCGAGTCCGTGCTTGCCGAGGTCGGCGACGATCCGCTCGGTGAGGTCGTCCACACCCTGGGGATAGCGGCCGACGTGCAGCATGCCGGTGCAGGGCTGCGCGTACGCGGCCACCACCCCGGGCTCCAGGTGCTGGGCGGGCAGCCACACGCACATGCCGTAGACGTCGGGGAAGCGCCGCAGGACCTCGCGCTCGTTGGCGACGCCGTTCTGGGCGCACACCACGGGCAGGTCGCGGGACCAGCCGTCGAGTGCGGCGACGGTGTCCTGGGACTTGGTGGCGAGGATCAGCACGTCGTCGGCGCGGGCCGGCACCGGCCCGCCCGCCGCGGGGATCCGGAGGGTCTCGGCGCCCTCCGGCGTGATGAAGCGGAGTCCGTCGGCGCGTAGTGCCGCCAGATGGGCGCCTCTCGCGACGAGGAGGACGTCATGGCCTCCTTGGTGCAGACGCGCCCCGATGGCGCCGCCGACGGCTCCCGCTCCGATCACGATGTAGCGCATCGTTGAAGAATGCCATCCGTCACTCTGCGAAGGCGACCTGGGTGCGCCCCGCCACGGTGGCGCGCCCGGACCGCTCGCGGATGATGGTGCGCAGCACCCGCAGGCCGTCGCGGACGGCGTTGAGGTTGCTGGTGCCGTGGATGCGGGAGCGCTCGTGGCTGGGCACCTCGCGGATGACGAGCCCGGCCTTGGCGGCGCGGACGTTCATCAGCGTCTCGATCTCGAAACCGTCGCAATCGAGGTTCAGTGCGTCCAGGTGGCGCGCCCAGAAGGCGTTGTAGCCGTAGCACAGGTCGGTGTAGCGGGTGCCGTAGAGCAGGTTGGTCAGGCCCGTCAGGGCCTTGTTGCCGAGCGAGCGCACTGGGCTGAGGTCGTCGGAGCCGCCGCCGGGCGCGTAGCGGGAGCCCTTGGCGAAGTCGGCGCCGGCGAGCAGCGTGTCGACGAAGCTGCGGATCTCCCGGCCGTCGGTGGACCCGTCGGCGTCGATCATGACGATGATGTCGCCCTTGGCGGCCTGGAAGCCCTCGATGAGCGCGTTGCCCTTGCCGCGCCGGGTCTGCACGACGACCCGCAGGTCGGGGCGCAGCTTCCGCGCGACGGCGACGGTGTCGTCGGTTGAGTTGCCGTCGACGAGTATCACCTCGTCGATCCATTCGGGCAGCGTGGCGAAGACGTGGGGCAGGTTGTCGGCCTCGTTCATCGCAGGCACGATGACGGTGACGCTGACGCTGGCGGCGGAAGGCTGCATGTTCATGACTTCAGATTCTCCACAGCGCATGCAGTCCGCTTGACAGCGCCTTGCATAGATCGTTCTATGATTTGACGATTATCGCTTCATCCCATCTAGTGATGATTTTGTCGACCGTCTCCTCGGGGGTTTGCTCCGAGGTGTCCAGCCATAGGCCGAGCCGGGGCGTTTCGCGGCGAAGCACGGCGTCGAGCATGGCCGGTGTCCATCCGCCCGCATAGCCGGTCTTGACCCGACCTTGCTCTCGCGCCGCCACTACCTCGGGCCGGGGCGCCAGCACGACCACGCGCAGGGGGCGGGTGCGGATCAGGGTGACGAGGTGCTCCAGCTCGGCGCCGAGCACGACGTCCTGGACGACCGGGGTGAAGCCGGCCTCGGCGTACATGTCGGCGGCTGTCGCGGTGAGCCGGTAACGGAGGCGGAGCTGGCGGAGCGCCTCTTCCGACGGCTCGGGGGTCATCTCGGCGCGGCCGGAGACCACCATCCGGCGGAAGGCGTCGCCGCGCACGTGGGCGGCCCGCGGCAGGCGTTCGGCCAGCCGCTGGGCCACCGTGCTCTTGCCCGAGGCCATGATGCCGGTGATGAGGAAGGCGCTCATGCGCCGACCAGCTTGCGTACGCGGTCGGCACCCACCGCGAGTAGCAGTGTGGGCAGGCGCGGGCCGGTGTCGCGGCCGACGAGCAGCCGGTAGAGGAGGGCGAAGAAGGCCCGCTGGGCGGCCTTCAGCTCCGGGGTCGCGGCGGCGTCGGCGGGCAGGCCCGCCTGGAGCTTGGGCACGCCGTACACGAGCGTGGTCAGCCCGTCCAGCGACCAGTCGTCGAGGCCGTCGGCCAGCAGCCGCAGCGACTCGCGCTCGTCCGGGCCGAGCGAGTCGAGCAGCCCCTCGTCCGGCTCCTCGCGCACCCGCGTGCGCTGGTCGGCGGGCAGGTGCAGCTCCACCCAGCGCTGCGCCCGGTCCAGGCGCGGCGCGGCGGCGTCGAGCCCGGCGACGCCGTCGAGGTCGCGCAGGATGCGCAGGGTCTGCTCGGCGTCGCCGGTCGTGACGTCGGCGATGGAGGCCAGCGTGCGGTAGGGGACCGGGTGCGGGGTCGCCGGCAGCGGGCCGTCGGCGGTGGTGACCGCCCGCTCGTACGCGGCCAGCTCGGCCGGCTGCCCCTGCCCGGCGGCGACCTTGCGGCCGAGGGCGTCCCACTCGTCGTAGAGCCGGTGGATCTCCTGGTCAAAGGCGATCTTGAAGGACTGGGCCGGCTTGCGGC
Organism: Nonomuraea sp. B208; assembly: GCF_057536035.1. Taxonomy (NCBI): domain Bacteria; kingdom Bacillati; phylum Actinomycetota; class Actinomycetes; order Streptosporangiales; family Streptosporangiaceae; genus Nonomuraea; species Nonomuraea sp. B208. The sequence continues at coordinate 593,808 of NZ_BAAJOU010000025.1, read as the reverse complement.
GGGCGTACAGCCAGCGCAGCACCGGGGCCTCCATGATCTCCAGGGCGTCGGACGGGGTCGGCACGTCGCCCTTGGAGCTGCTCATCTTGGCCATGCCGGTGATGCCGACGAAGGCGTACATGGGGCCGATGGGCCGCTCGCCGCCGAACACCTCGCCGACGATCTGGCCGCCGACCGTCCACGCCGAGCCGGGGGAGTGGTGGTCGACGCCGGACGGCTCGAACAGCACCCCTTCGTACGCCCACCGCATCGGCCAGTCGACCTTCCACACCAGCTTGCCCTGGTCGTGCTCGGCCAGGCGTACGGTCTCGCCGAAGCCGCACTCGCAGGTGTAGGCCAGCTCGGTGGTCTCGTCGTCGTACGCGGTGACCGTGGTGAGGTCGCGCCCGCACAGCTCGCAGTAGGGCCGGTAGGGGAAGTATTCGCCGGGACGCTCGGGCTCCTCGGGCTGCTCGGCCTGCTTGGTGCGGTGCCGCGAGAGCACGGCGTCGATCGCCGCCCGCTCGCGCATCGCCAGCAGGATCCGCTCCCGGTAGGCCCCCGAGGTGTACTGCTCGGTCTGGCTGATCATCCGGCACCGCACGCCGAGCGCGGCCATGGCCTCGATCATCGGGGCCTTGAAGTGCTCGGCCCAGTTGGGGTGCGGGCTGCCGGGCGGCGCGGGCACCGCGGTCAGCGGCTTGCCGATGTGCTCCGCCCAGGACGGGTCGATGCCCGCGGGCACCCGGCGGAAGCGGTCGTAGTCGTCCCACGACAGCAGGTGGTCGCAGGGCACGCCGCGCCGCCGCAGCTCGTCGGCCACCAGATGAGGGGTCATGATCTCGCGCAGGTTGCCCAGGTGGATCGGGCCCGAGGGGCTGAGACCGGAGGCGCAGACAATCGGGTGGCCGGTGCCGCGCCGCTCCGCCTCGGAGATCACCTCGTCCGCGAACCTGGACACCCAGTCGCCATCACCACGTTCAACCATCGGGCTATTGTCCCGGTTCTGGATGGCCGGAGCCAACGGATCAGCCGGGTTCGATCGGCGGATCCGAGAAGACCTGCCCGCCGACCCGGCGGCCGGCCTCCTCCGTGACGCGCAGAACGTGCAGCCCGGCCTCGGGGAGGACGGGCACCAGCCCGTAGCCGGCGTCGACCTCCTCCTCGGTCAGGCCGAGGGTTTCCAGGGCGTCGGCGAGGGTGGCGCCGGGCGGCAGGCGGACCTGGAGCAGGATCATTTGGCTTCCTCCCGGCCCTGAAGGATCGGGATTCCCCGTGCCGCTGACGCGGCATGCTGCCGCGCTCGTGGCCGGGGTGGTTGACGCTTCACAGACCGCCTGGTGGCGAGGTCTCCACGCCCTGAGACCGCCTGCCCGGCGGCCTTGATGTTCTTGGCGGCGTTCACATCGGCGTGCTCGACATAGCCGCAGGAGGTGCAGGCGAACCGCGCTTGGCTCTCACGCGATGCCGCATCCACCAGCCTGCACGCCGAGCACGTCTGAGACGTGTACGCCGCCGGGACCTTGATCACTCTGCTGCCGGTGTACCGGGCCGCGTTGTTGACCGCGCGTTCGAGCCCGTGCCAGCCCTTGTCCAAGATCGCCTTGTTGAGGCCGGACTTCTGAGCGACCCGCGAGCCGGGCCGCTCAACGGTGCCCTTCGCGCCGGCCGTCATGTTCTTCGTCTTGAGGTCTTCCAGCACGACCGTGCCGTACCGCCTGGTGAGCTGCGCGGCGAGCTGGGCGTTGAAGTCCGCGCGGCGGGACCGGACCCGCCGCATGATCGTTGCCAGCTTGGCCACCACGCGCGCACGCCGGTTGCCGCGCTTACGGGTGCGGGCCAGTTGCTGCTGGAGGCGGCGATACCGCTGCCTCTCGCCGCCGCTGATGAACGGCCGATCATGGAAATCCCCGTCGCTCGTGGTGGCGGCGACCACCACTCCCCGATCGATCCCCACAGCCGGACCTGGATGCGTGGCGGGGGTGACCTGGCCGTCCTCGACGAGGAACGACACGAACCAGTGCCTGCCGTCGCGGGCGATCGTGGCTGAACGCGCAGCTCCACCGAGCGGGCGTGACCAGCGGAACCGCACCCACCCGAACTTCGGCAGCTTCACCCGGCCCCACTTGCGGCCGATCCGTTCCACGATGATCTGCTTGGCGTCGGGGAACCGGAACGATGGCGACCACTTGCGGTGCGACCGCCACCGGACCTTCCATGTCCCATGGGTTCTGACCGCCTGGTCCAGGTCCTTGAGCGTCTGCTGGAGCACATGGGACGGCGCGTCCGCCAGCCATCCGAAATCCTTCTTGGCGTCGGCGAGTTGCTTGCACTGCTCGGCGTAACCGATGAACGCGCCGCGCTCGCGGTAGACGCGGCGCTGTTCCAGGCCGGTGTTCCACACCGACCGGCAGATACCGCCGATCCGCTCGGCGAACTCGGCCTGCGCCAGGGTGAACTCGACCTGGTACTTACGGCCGGACAGCATGAAGCACCTCCCTCCGCAGAACCCCGCAAGATCTCTGATGGTACCATGCAAAATCATGGTCGAGCGTATGAGCATTCGGGAACTCCGCAACAATCTGGGTCGCCGTGTCGAGGCCGCACACCTGGCTGGGGAACACACCATCGTGGAGAAATACGGCGAAACCCAAGCTGTCCTCGTCCCCTATACGTGGTGGGCCGAACAGCAAGAACGTGCGCGTCAGGGCACGCTCGCGCCCTAGCGGGCACCCGCGCTCGGGCTAACCCCGACCATGCAGGCCAGGGCTTGCGTCCTTCGAGTTCGGTCAGGCCGCGCGGGCGCGACTGAGGGCGGCGACCGCGGCGGGCGGGTCGATGACGCCCCAGCCGTAGTCGTAGTCGTAGCCGACGGCGCTGCGGTCGTCGGCCGTGCGGTTGAGCTGGGTGCGCAGCTGCTCGGGGGAGAGCTGCGCGGCCGGGCGGGCGGTGCGGACGGCGGCCACCACCCCGGCCGCGACGGGGCAGGCGGCGGAGGTGCCGGTGTCGGCCTCGCCGACCGCGCCCGAGCCGGCGAAGTGCGTGTAGGCGCACAGGTCGGGCTTGCGTTCGGCGAGCCGGCCCGGCCCCTGGGAGGAGTAGCCGACGCGTTCGCCGCGGACGTTCACCCCGCCGACGGACAGCACGTCGGGATGGCCGTTGGCGCCGACGATCGGCCGCTCGCGGAAGCCGCAGCGCCCGTCGGGGCAGTCGCGCCCGCAGTTGCCGGCCGCGAAGACGATGTCGGCGCCCGCGTCGGCCAGGCTGCCCACGATCAGGTTGAACGGGTGCGCCGGGTTGTCGGAGTAGTTGCCGGGGTGGCCGGGCGGCAGGTCGTGCTCGGGGCTGAACAGGCCCCAGCTGTTGGAGACCACCAGCGACCTCGACTCCTGCGGCATGGCGTTGAGCACGTCGCGCAGGTGGGAGTAGGCGGCGACGGCGTCGGAGAGCAGGCCCGTCATGTCGCCCTGCCGCGAGAGCAGGATGGGGATGTCGAGCAGGGTGGCCTTCGGCGCGGGCAGCAGCGCGTCGAAGGCGCACATCGTGCCGTGCTCGACGGGGTAGCGGCCGGGGGTCCTGCGGACGCCGGGTGGCGCCCAGCTGCGCTCCGCGTCGATCCTGACCTCCTCGCCGAGGACCGAACGGACGTGCGCGGCGTTGATGCCGGTGTCGCAGACGGCGACGGTCACGCCCTCGCCGTCGTGGCCCCGCTCCCACAGGTCGGCGGCGCCCAGCAGCCGCCTGACCTCCTGCCAGTCGCCGGCCGGGTCGTCGCCGCCGCAGGTGGGGCCGGCCGGGCTGATCCGCGGGTCGGCGTAGACGCCGGCCACCTCGCGGACCGCCGACTGCAGGCGGGCGAGCCTGATCGGCAGCTCCGAGTCGGGGATCTCGCCGCGCACCAGCACCGAGGCGTGCTCGGGGGACAGCGAGAACTCCACGCGCGAGGAGAGCGAGAGCGGGCCGCCGTGGGCCGCGCTGGGCCTGGCGCGCGGCACCGCCACCGGTCCGTACGCCTCGTCGAGCAGGACACCGGGCAGGTCGGCGACGACGTCGGACACCGAGCTGGCGACCAAGGGGTCGAGCACGGACGCCACGACGTCGGCCGCAGGACGGAGCTGGATCAGGACACGCATGTGATCACCTTCGCGAAGAGAGAAGCGTGGTCGCTCGATTACGCTCCGTGATACATGCAGTGACCGGCCTTTGGCAATGCCGGGGGGCGCGGGTGCGACCCGCGCCGCCCCGGTCTCACGCCAGCGTGGCGGCGTGCGGGTCCCAGCCGTCGGGCAGCGGCCCGGGCGCGGTCAGGGTCGAGGTGATCGCCCGGAACTCGCCGCGCTCGCCCGCCTCGGCGATCGCGGCCATCAGCTCCAGCACGTGGTACGCCAGCTCGCCCGAGGCCCGGTGCGGCGTGCCCGCCCGCAGCGACCTGGCCATGTCCAGGACGCCGATGCCCCGGCTCGTGGTGGTGCCCGAGACCGGCAGCTCGCGCCAGTCCGTGTCGTGCGCGCCACGGGCCAGCAGCGGCCCCTCGAAGGTGTTGGGATCGGGCAGGGAGAGCGCGCCCTCCGTGCCGATGATCTCGATCATCCTGCGGTTGACGGGGGAGTCGAAGCTGAACGTGGCCGCCGCCGTCGCCGTGCCGGGGAAGTCCAGCAGGGCGTTGACATGGGTGGGCACGTCCACGGGGAATGTGGTGCCGGCCTTGGGGCCGGAGCCCACGACGCGCTCCGCGCGGGCCCTGCGGGTGCTCGCCGCGACCCGGGCGACCGGGCCGAGCAGGGACACCAGGGCGGTCAGATAGTAGGGGCCGAGGTCGTACAGCGGGCCGCCGCCCGGCTGGTAGAAGAACTCGGGATTGGGGTGCCAGGACTCGGGGCCGAGGCTCTGCGTGGCCGCCGTGACGGCGACCGGCTCGCCGATGAGGCCGGAGCGCAGGGCGTGCAGCGCGGACTGCAGCCCCGCGCCTAAGAAGGTGTCGGGCGCGCCGCCCGCCCGCAGGCCGCGCGCGGCGGCCTCGGCGAGGATGGCGGCGCCCTCGGCGGGGTCCATGGCGAACGGCTTCTCGCCGTACACGTGCTTGCCGGCGCGCAGCGACTCCAGCGCGACGGCCGCGTGCGCGGCCGGCACGGTGAGGTTGACGACGAGCTCGACCTCGGGCAGTGCGAGCACGTCGGCGAGCGAGCCTGAGACGGGCACGCCGTGCTCGCGGGCCACCGCGGCGGCCCGCCCGCCGTCGAGGTCGGCGACGGCGAGCACGCGCACGTCGGGGAACGAGGTGAGGTTGCGGAGGTACTGGCCACTGATGACACCGGCGCCGACCAGGGCGACGCCGACGGGGCCTGCGGTCAACGGGCCTCCAGTGAGGTGAGGTAGGCGTGACTGTCGGCCAGCGCGGCGAAGACGTCGGTGGCGCACTCGTCGAGCTCGACGACGCGCCAGGCGTCCGGCGCGGCGGCGAGCACGGCGGGCACGGGCATCGCGCCCGCCCCCACGGCGGTGTGCGGCTCGCCCTTGACCATCGGGCCGTCCTTCACGTGCAGCGCGAGGACGCGCCCTGCCAGGCGGCCGAGCAGGGCGGGCACGTCGGCGCCGCCGACCGCCGCCCAGTAGGTGTCGATCTCCAGGAACACCTCGGGCGCGAGCAGGTCGGCCAGCGCCTCCAGTGCGTGCCTGCCGTCGATCCGCGGCTCGATCTCCCACCAGTGGTTGTGGTAGCCGATCCGCACGCCGTGCCCGGCCGCCCGCTCGGCCAGGCCGTTGAGCAGGTCGGCCGTGCGCCGCAGGCCGTCGGGGGTGGTGAACTCCTCGTGCGGGATGCCGCCCGGCACGATCGCCAGATCGGTGCCGATCGTGGCGATCGCGTCGAGCACGGCGTTGGTGTCCTCGGTGAGCAGCGCGTACGCGTGCGTCGCCGACACCTGTAACCCGAGGTCGTCGGCCACCCTGCGGAAGCCCTCCGGGTCGGCGGTCGGGTCGTACGGCTCGACCGCCGCGTAACCGATCCCGGCGAGCCGCCGCAGCACGGCGTCGCGATCGGCGGCCAGCGCATCCCTGACGGTGTAGAGCTGGACGCTGATCGGTGTGCTCATCCGCGGACCCCCATGAGGTGTTCGAGCGCGAGCTGGTTGAGCCGGGTGAAGTGGAAGCCGCGGGCGGCGGCCTCCTCGACGTCGAAGTCGTCCTTGGCGAGGTCCTGCCAGGTCTCGCCGGCGGCGAGGGTGGGCTGGGCCAGCTCGGTCACGCGGGAGGCGGCCAGGGCCTCCTGGACCTCGGGGTCGGCGCGGAAGGCGCGGGACTTCTCGCGCAGGATGAGGTAGGTGCGCATGTTGGCGGCGGCGGAGTCCCACACGTCCTGCGCGTCCTCGGTGCGCAGCGGCTTGTAGTCGAAGTGGCGCGGGCCGTCGTAGCCGCCGTTCTCCAGCAGGTCGACCAGGAAGAACGCGCTCTTGAGGTCGCCGTGGCCGAAGATCAGGTCCTGGTCGTACTTGGGGCCGTGCTGGCCGTTGAGGTCGATGTGGAAGAGCTTGCCGTGCCAGAGCGCCTGGGCGATGCCGTGGACGAAGTTGAGCCCGGCCATCTGCTCGTGGCCGACCTCCGGGTTGAGCCCGACCATCTCGGGGTGCTCCAGCTCGCCGATCAGGCCGAGGGCGTGGCCGATCGTGGGCAGCAGGATGTCGCCGCGCGGCTCGTTGGGCTTGGGCTCCAGGGCGAAGCGGATGTCGTAGCCCTTGTCGATGACGTACTGGCAGAGGAGGTCCAGGCCCTCCTTGTAGCGGTCGAGCGCGGCCTTGACGTCCTTGGCGGCGTCGGACTCGGCGCCCTCGCGGCCGCCCCAGCACACGTACGTCCGCGCGCCGAGCGAGGCGGCGAGGTCGACGTTGCGCATGACCTTGCGGAGGGCGTAGCGGCGCACGTCGCGGTCGTTGCTGGTGAACGCGCCGTCCTTGAAGACGGGGTGCGCGAAGAGGTTGGTGGTGGCCATGGGGACCTTCATGCCGGTCTCGTCCAGGGCCTTCCTGAAGGCGGCGATGGCCTTGTCGCGGTCGGGCTCGACGGCGAGCAGGTCGTCGTCGTGGAAGGTGACGCCGTACGCGCCGAGCTCGTGGAGCTTGTGCACGGTCTCGACCGGGTCGAGCGGGGCCCGGGAGGCGTCGCCGAACGGGTCGCGGGCCTGCCAGCCGACGGTCCAGAGGCCGAAGGTGAAGCGGTCGTCGGGGGTCGGGGTGAATGCGGTCATTTCCCTGCGCTCCGGTTCTTTAGTCCATAATCTGTACATAATCCTGAGGAGGTGGACGGGGTGTCGTCAAGAGGAGTGCGGCATGATTCCATGCGCGCCCGTAACCTGGCCGTAGTGCTCGACGCCATCCACCGCACCGGACCCCATACCCGCGCGGCGCTCGCCGAACGGACCGGGCTCACCAAGACCACCGTCTCCAGCCTGGTCGCCGACCTGCTGGAGGCCGGCGTGGTCAGCGAGCGCGGTGCCGTGCGCGGCGGCGAGCGGGGCCGGCCGGGAGTGGCCGTCAGCCTGAGCGGGCAGCGCGTGGCCACGCTGGGGCTGGAGGTCAACATCGACTACCTGGCCGCCTGCGTCGTCGATCTGACCCGCGCCGTACGCCTGCGCCGCACCCGCCCCGCCGACAACCGCAACTCCGACCCCGCCGAGATCCTGGGCCTGCTGCGCGCCCTCGCCCGCGAGACCATCGAGGCCGCCGAGGCCGGCGGGCTGCGCGTCATGGGCGCCGCCCTGGCCGTGCCCGGCACCGTGGAGGACGGCGTGCTGCGGAGCGCGCCGCACCTCGGCTGGCGGGACGTACGGGTCGCGGACCTGGCCGGCGACCTGCCGCTCGCGATCGACAACGAGGCCAACCTGGCGGCGCTCGGCGAGCTGTGGTTCGGCTCGCGGGAGGCCGACTTCCTGTACGTCTCCGGCGAGATCGGCATCGGCGCCGGGCTCGTCGTGGGCGGGGCGCTGTTCCGGGGGACGTACGGGCTGGCCGGCGAGCTGGGCCACGTCGTCGTCGTGCCCGACGGGCCCGCCTGCCGGTGCGGCGGGCGGGGCTGCCTGGAGGTGTACGCGGGACAGGACGCCCTCCTCGGCCCCCTGGAGTCGGTGACCGCGCTGGTCGAGCAGCTGGAGGCGGGCGAGCCGCGGGCGCTGGAGGCGTGCGCGCGGGCCGGACACGCGCTCGGGGTGGCGCTCACCTCCGCCGTGCACCTGCTGGACCCCGGCAGGATCGTGCTCGGCGGCGTCTTCGCCCCGCTCTTCCCCTGGCTCGACGGGCCCGTGCGGGACGGGCTCGGCGGCCGGCTCGCCCAGATGCGCGGCGCCCCGCCCCCGCTCGTCGTGTCGGGGATCGGCGCGGACGCGGCCGTGCTCGGCGCGGCCGGGCTGGTCATCCAGCGCATCCTCGCCGACCCGGCCCAGGCGCTCGGCCTCTGATCGCCGTCCCTACGATGACGGGCATGGTGATCGAAGAAAGGGAGCTGGGCGACGCCGAGCTCGGCACGCTGCTCGACGCGGCCTACGCCGAGCTGGTGGCCCGCTACGGCCCCCAGGGGCGCTCACAGGTGAAGCCGGGAGCCCGGTACCTGGTGGCGGTCGTGGACGGCGGCGCGGTCGGCTGCGGGGCGGTGCAGGACGCCGACGCGCTGACCGGCGAGCTCAAGCGCATGTACGTCGCCCCCGCCCACCGGGGCCGCGGGATCGCGACGGCGCTGCTCGGCGCACTGGAGGAGCTGGCACTCGCCATGGGGCACCGGCGGCTGCGGCTGGCCACCGGCCTGCGGCAGCCGGAGGCCATCGCGCTGTACGAGCGGTGCGCGTACGTGCTGACCGAGCCCTACGGCAGCTACGTCGGCGCGCCGCTGATGCGCTGCTACGCCAAGGCGCTCTAGCGGTCGCCAAGTCCACACCAAGAAGGGCCTAAGAGCGGCGGCGCACCCTGGTGGCATCCCCTAGCAGAGGAGCGACCCCATGGCGCCCAACACGATCGGCTTCCGCATCACCCACCGGGCCATGCGCGGCGACACGCGCCGCCTGGCCCGCACGATGGACGGCATCGCCGCCGGCGACGAGCGGGCCGACGCCGCCCGGTACAAGGCCATCGCCACGTTCGCCACGAAGCTGTGCGCCGGCATCCACCACCACCACAAGGCCGAGGACGACGTGCTCTGGCCGGTGATCGTCCGCTCGGCCGGGGCCGAGGTGGACCTGACCGACCTCACCGACGACCACACCCAGCTCGACCCGCTGCTGGACGAGATCACCCAGGCGGCCCGGGGGCTCGGCAAGGACCCGGCCGCCGCCAGGCGCCTGGCCAAGACCCTCGGCGTCCTCGCCGACCTGCTCGACGAGCACATCGAGGAGGAGGAGCGGCTGCTGTTCCCGATCATCGAGAAGTACGTCTCCGAGTCCGACTGGCACAAGGTCGAGACCGAGGTGCGCAAGGGCGGCGACACGGCCTTCGACCTGCCGCGCATCGCGGAGTACGCGCGGCCTGAGGAGCTGGCCGAGCTGCGTAAGGCTGCGGGGCCGGTGCTCGCCGCGCTGATCGCGGTGTTCAGCCGCGGGCACCGCCGCCGCCAGCGGCTCATCTTCGGGAGCCTGTGACGTCTCCGAGGCTTTCGCGGGCGGCCGCGGCCCAGTGCGGCGAGCCGATCCGCTCGGCGACCTGCGCCGCCCGCGCGTAGTGCGCGCCGGCCACGGGCAGCTCCAGCAGGCGGGCCAGGTCGCCCAGCACCTGCGCGACCGGCCCGAGCGCGACCGAGCCGCTGCTGAGCCCGGCCACCCGGTCCTCCCAGGGCAGCAGGGTGTCGTAGCAGCGCGCGGCCGTCTCGCGGTCTTCGAGCGCCACGGCGGTCTGCGCGTGCATCGCCTCCCACAGCAGCCAGTAGTAGTCGCGCGAGTGCCGCTCGCCGGGCCGCCAGACCCGGCGGGCCGCGTCCAGCTCGCCGACCTCGGTCAGGGCGCGGGCGTACAGCTCGCGGGTCCCGGGGTTCGACAGGCGCGCGTACAGGGCGGACAGCTCGGGGAGCGAGTCCCGTACGTCGCCGCGCGCCATGCGCACCGAGAACCTGCTGAGCATGCCCATGGCCGCGGCGTTCACCGCGCCGCGCTCGGCCATCTGCCGGGTGATCGCGGTGTACGCCTCCTCGGCCGCGTCGAAGTCGCCCTCGACGAGCTTGCGCAACGCCCCGAACAGCGACAGGACGACCAGCGACAGGCCGAGCTGCCCGCTCGTGGAGGACTCCAGGCCGGCGTCGGCGTGCCGGGCCGCCGCCTCCAGGTCGCCCCGGCCGAGCGCGCCCATGAGCAGCGCGAAGTGGGCCAGCGTCAGGTAGCCGACCAGCCGGTGCGCCCGGCCCAGCTCCAGCAGCTCCTCGCCCAGCGCGGCCAGCTCCTCGCGCCGCTCGGGGGAGAGCAACGAGAAGTAGCGGGCGTTGAGCGCCAGGCACAGCAGGTCGGGGCGGTCCAGCTCGCGGGCCAGCGCCACCGCCTCGGCCCCGGCGGCCTCCACCCGCTCGTCGTCGTGGCCCTCCACGGCGAAGACCAGCGCGGCGAGCAGCCGGCAGCGCGCCTCCGGCCCGTGCCCGGCGGCCAGCTCCCGCTCCACGGCCGCGACGAACTCCGCGTCGTAGCGGGTGTCGGGCTGGATGGTCCAGATCACGGGGGCGTCGTACGAGGTCAGCGCCCGCACCCCCGGCGACAGCAGGACCGCCTCCGCCCGCGCCTCGACCGCCCCGGCCACGTCGCCCGCGTGGCCGAGCGCCGACACCAGGCCGCACAGCAGCTCCAGCCGGGTGTCGTCGTCGCCCGCGTACGGCAGCGCCGCCCGGTACAGCGCCGCCGCCTCCCGGTGCGCGTGCAACCCCGACGCCTGCGCCGCCGCCGCCCTGGCGTGGCCGACCGCGCCCGGCGCCCCGGCCTCCAGCGCGTGGTGCGCCAGCGCCGCCACCTCGCCCGGTCGCAGCCGCTCCAGGGCCGCCACCACGCGGCCGTGCAGGCGGGTGCGCCGGATCCGGGCCGTGTCCTCGTACAGCACCTCCCGCACCAGGACGTGCGTGAACCGCACCCGCCCCGGGCCCGGCTCGGACAGCAGGCCGGTCATGACGCCGGCCTCCAGGCCGTCGAGCACCGTGTCCTCGTCGCCGTCCTGCAGCGCGACCAGCACGTCCACGTCCGCGTCGCGGCCGACGACAGCGGCGTTGCGCAGCACGGTCTGCGCCGTGGCGGGCAGGCGGGCGATCCTGCGCCTGATCAGGTCGCGTACGCCGGGCGGCAGCGCCCGCGTGGCCCCCGGACCCTCCGAGGCCAGCAGCCGGGCGATCTCGCACACGAACAGCGGGTTGCCCAGCGTGCGCTCGCACACCGCGCGGACGGTCGCCGCGTCGGGGGCCCGCTCGGTGTGGCGTTCCAGCAGCTCGGCGACCGCGTCCTCGCCCAGCCCTGACAGCTCCACGTGCCGGCTGCCCGCCGCGAGCGCGGCCAGCGTCGTGCCCAGGTCCTCGGTGGTCTCGGCGGGGCGGAAGGTGGCCACCACCAGCAGCCGCGCGGTCTGCGGCAGGTGGCGCAGCAGGTGCAGGGTCTCGCCGTCGGCGCGGTGGACGTCCTCCAGCACCACCAGCAGGGGCGCGCAGGAGGCGAGATAGCCGGCGACCGCCCTGGCGAGCAGGAACTGGTTGGGGATGGGGACGCCGTCGTGCAGCAGCGGGGCCAGCCCGGCCGGGTCCTCCGGCGGGTGCTCTTCGGCGAGCGTGCGGACGATCTCGCTCCACGCCCACGCGGGCGGGGCCCCGCCGTCGGTCTCGGGGCAGCGGCCGAACGCCACCCGCCAGCCGCGCCCGGCCAGCTCGGCGGCGAACGCCTCGGCCAGCGTGCTCTTGCCCGCGCCCGGCTCGCCGCCCAGCCAGACGGTGCGGTGGGTGGGCTGGGCGGCCTCCTCGTGCAGGATCGCCAGCTCGCGGGCGCGGCCGACGAGCACGGGGGCCGCCGGGTGCTCCAGGTGGCCGGCGGGCTGACCGGGGTGGCCGGGCTGGCCGGGGTGGCCGGGGTGGCCGGGGTGGCCGGGCTGGGCGGGCTGGCCGCGCTGGGCGGGCTGGGCGGGCTGGCCGGGCTGGCCGGGCTGGTTTGGCTGGGAGGGGTGGCCGGGGTGGCTTGGCTGGGCGGTCGGCTGGGGCTGGGCGGTGGCGGGTCTGGGCACCTCCGGCGCGTTCAGCGTGTCGGCGTGCCGGAGGATGTCCTGTTCCAGGGTCCGCAGCTCCGGGCCGGGGTCCACGCCCAGCTCGTCCGCCAGCCGCTCCCTGGCCCGCCGCAGCACGGTCAGCGCCTCCGCCTGCCCGCCCGCCCGGTAGCAGGCCAGCGCCAGCAGCCGTACGCCGCTCTCCCGCAGCGGGTGCCGCTCCACGTGCCCGCGCAGCTCCGCCACGACCTCCGCGTGCCTGCCCAGCAGCAGCGCGGCCTCCGCCCGGTGCTCCACGGCGAGCAGCCGCAGCTCGGCCAGCCGCTCGACCTCCGGAACGGCCCACTCCTCGTCGGCGAACTCCTCGTACGCCGCCCCCGTCCACAGCCCGAGCGCCCGGTCCAGCAGCTCGTACGCGACCGCCCCCGCCCCCTGACGCAGCGCCGCCCCCGCCTCCTCGACGATCCGGGGCAGCCGCCAGGCGTCCACGGCGTCCTCCGGCAGCCGCAGCCGGTAGCCGGGCGGGGCGCTCACGACGACCCGGGCCGGCGCGCGCGGCGGCCGGTCGGGCTCCAGGACGCGGCGCAGGTTGGAGACGTACACCTGGAGCGCGGCCAGCGCCTTCGGCGGCGGCTGCCCCCGCCACAGGTCGTCGATGAACCGGTCGGTGGACACGACCTGCCCGCCGGCCACGGCCAGCCGCGCGAGCACCGCCCGCTGCCTGGCCGGCCCGAGGTCCACGGCCCGCCCGTGCGCCTCGGCCTGGAGCGGACCGAGCACCCGGAGCGTGAGCGCGGGCGGTTCCTCCGGGAACGGTCCATGTATCACCCGCACAGAGTGGGGCAAAGAGTGAGCTCCTGGCAATCCGCAGCCGTCAGGCGCAGCGGTAGCCGGACGGGAACTGCGCGCCGCCGGACCGGATCGCCTGGAACCCGAACGTCGTGCTCTGCCCCGGGGCCAGCGTGCCGTTGTGCGCGGCGTTCCGCGCCGTCACGGTCTGGCCGTTCACCGTCAGCACGGCGTTCCACGAGCTGGTGATGGTGTGGCCGGCCGGCAGCGTGAACGTGACCGACCAGCCGTTGAGCGTGGCGGTGCTCGTGTTGGTGACCGTCACGGGCTGGATCACGTACCCGTTGCTCCACTGGGTCTGGGTGGTGGCGGTCACGGTGCAGGTCTCCGGCTGGCCGACGCCGGTCGGCGGGACCCGGATGATGCGGTCGTCGGCGGCGACCGGAGTGCCACGGCCGTCCCGGTTGCTGGTCGAGAGCCACAGCCAGCCGTCCGGGCCCACGGCGGCGGCCCGCAGCCGCCCGTACGCGCCCTGCAGCTCGGCGGTCGGCGTGCCCGCCGTGCCGTTCGGGGTGAGCGGCACGGCCCACACCCGCTGCCCGCGCAGCGCCGCCGCGAAGAGGGTGCCGTTCGCGTACGCCAGGCCGCTCGGCGACGCCTCCGCCGTCGCCCAGGTGACGATCGGGTTGCGGAAGGAGGAGCCGGAGCAGACGCCCTCGCAGGTCGGCCAGCCGTAGTTGCCGCCCGCCACGATCTGGTTGATCTCGTCCCAGGTGTTCTGGCCGAACTCGGCGGCGTACATGCGGCCCTGCGCGTCCCACGCGAGGCCCTGCACGTTGCGGTGGCCGTAGCTGTAGACGAGCGAGCCGGGGAACGGGTTGCCCGCCGGCACGCCGCCGTCGGGTGTCAGGCGCAGGATCTTGCCCGCCAGGCTGTTGAGGTTCTGCGCGTTCGCGGTGGTGTTGGCGTCGCCGGTGGAGACGTACAGCATGCCGTCCGGCCCGAACGCCAGCCGCCCGCCGTCATGGATCGTCGCGCTCGGCACGCCGGACAGCAGCACCGGCTGCGTCTGGGGCGCGGTGAGCCGCAGCCTGACCAGCCGGTTGTCCCCGGCCGTGCTGGTGAAGTAGGCGTACACCCAGCCGTCCTGCGCGTACGTCGGCGAGACGGCGATCCCCAGCAGGCCGCTCTCGCCCGACGCGCTCACCCCGCTGATCGTGGCGACCGCCGTGGCCGGCTGTCCGGGGCGTACCTGCATGATCCGCCCGGTGCCCCGCTCCGACACGAGCGCGCTGCCGTCCGGCAGGAACGCGATCGCCCACGGCACCTGCAGCCCCGTGGCCGCGACCTCCGCCCGGTTGAAGTCGAACCCGCCTGCCGCCTGCGCCCGTGCCTCGGGCGCGGTGACCAGGAACGCGAGCAGGGCCAGGACCAGAGCTGGGATGACGCGACCGCGCCGCATGACGGACTCCTTGACCGGATGGGGGCAAACCGCCGTCAATACCGTAGGCAGCCCTCATGCCCCGCATCAACGCGCCGGCCCGGGAAAACCCGCCCACCTGCGCGGCCTCGCTGAAACTTTCACTCAAGGAGCCGCAGGGCCGCCCGGCTGCGCGCGATCAGCTCGGGATCGCCCTCCCTCTCCCGCAGCGCCAGCGCCTCCTCCAGGGTTCGCCGTGCCTCCCGTACGCGTCCCCGCTCGGCGAGCGTCTTCCCGAGATGCTGCAGCGCGAAGCCCGTCAGCTCTGGCGCTTCCCGCCGCGCGACGGCGAGCGCCTCCCGGCACAGGCTCTCCGCGGTCGCCGCGTCGCCCGAGTAGCGATGGGCGTCCGCCAGGTTGATGGACGCGGCGATCCTCCTGCCGCCGCTGTCCGCCAGGTCGAGCGCCCGGTGGAGGTGCCGGATCGCCTCGCCGTGCTCGCCGAGGACCAGCAGCCCTATCCCGAACGCCCGCAGGGTCGCGTAGTCGGCGGGGGACTGCGCCCGTACCGACTCGACGACGGCCGCCAGCCGCTCACGGTCGCGCGGGACCATCCGCTGCCGCTCGTCATAGGCGACCAGCCGATCGATCTCGCGCAACAGCTCAGCGGACAAGACGGGTCACTCCCCCTCGGACACGGCCTTCTTCATGAGGGCGGCGATCCGCGCCTCCTCGTCGGGGCCCAGATCGGTGAGGGCGTAGGCGGACGGCCACATGGTGCCCTCGTCGATGTTCGCGACGTCGTTGAAGCCGAGCGTCGCGTAGCGGGTCTTGAACTTCGTGGCGGGCTGGAAGAAGCAGAGGACCTTGCCGTTCTTGGCGTACGCCGGCATGCCGTACCAGAGCTTCGGCGCGAGCTCGGGCGCGCTGGCCTTGATGATGGCGTGGATGCGCTCGGCCATCTCCCGGTCAGGCCCCTCCATCTCGGCGATCTTCGCGAGCACGTCCGGCTCCAGGTCGACCTGCTTGGAGCCACGCCGCGCCGTCTTCTTCAGCTCCTGGGCGTGCTCCTTCATCGCGGCACGCTCCTCCTCCGAGAAGCCCTCGAAGGTGGTGGCTTTGGTGTTCTTCGCGGCGCTCATACCGGTTCCTCCTGTGGTGCTGCTTGCTGGGCGTTTCCCATGTTAGGGAGGCACCTAGGCGTCAGGCTTCTTGAAAACTGACCTGAAGCGCACCCGCGTCACATGTGCTGAAATTTGCCACGATGATCGGACATATCCTCATCGCCGCCCTGCTGTCGGCGCCGACCACCCCCGCGCCGACCCTGCACGTGATGACCTGGAACGTCTGCGCCGGCACGAACAGCGCCTGCCCCCTCTACCGCCGCTCGACCGCCGACCTGGCCTGGCACGTCGCCGTCCTGGCCACCGAGACCGACGCGATCTTCCTCCAGGAGTTCTGCACCGGCGCTGACGCCGACCTCGAACGCGAGCTGGAAGCCCGCACCGGCCGGGCGTGGACCGTCAAGTCGGCCCCGCTCACCCACCCGGACGGCTCCCCGTACCAGTGCCACCCCGACCGAACCGGCAAGCCACGCGGAACCCAGAGCGCCACCCTGGCCGTGGCCGGCAACGACACCCGCTTCGAGATACACCCGCTCACCTCGCCCCCGTGGGGCCCGCGCCGCTTCGCGGTCTGCACGGCCGACCGCACGTTCTGCACCACACACCTCTCCTCCGGCATGGCGAACGACGACCACCAGAAGGGCGCCCCATACCGGCACGCCCAGCTCCGCGAACTGCTGAAGTTAGGCGCGGACGTCGTCGGCGGCGACCTCAACCTGATGCCACGCGCCGCCGCCACCGCCTACCAGGGCCGCGACGAATGCGACCCCCGCAACCGCTGGACGTACGCGACGCGCAAACGCAAGATCGACTACCTGTTCGCCGCCGACGGCCGCGTCCGCCGCTGCTTCCTCGACCACGCCCGCAGCACGTGGTCCGACCACGTCCCCCTGCACGCCTGGATCAGCCGGCGGTGAACCCGAGCGCCCGAAGTTGGTCGATCCACTCCGCGCCCAGCCGCCGCCCGTCCGGAAGCTGATCGCCTGGCTCCCACCGCCAGGTCGCGATGATCGCGAGCACAAGGGCCCGGCACTCACGCAGCAAGTCCGGATTGACCCCCGCATAATGATGGCCGACGTCTTCGGGCGCATGAGCGAGATCGAACTCGACCGGCCCACGGCAACACGTCTCCAGATCGATGA
Organism: Nonomuraea sp. B208; assembly: GCF_057536035.1. Lineage (NCBI taxonomy): Bacteria > Bacillati > Actinomycetota > Actinomycetes > Streptosporangiales > Streptosporangiaceae > Nonomuraea > Nonomuraea sp. B208. Next base: position 577,169 of record NZ_BAAJOU010000025.1, on the reverse strand, counting down.
ACAGCAGCCCGTTCTCGGTGCTGAGCACGTTGCCCGGGTGCGGCTCGCCGTGCAGCAACTGCTCGCCGCCGCCCCGCTCGCCGATCACTCGCCTCAGACTCCGCAACGTGTCCCCGAGCAGCTCCCGATCCGCGTCGGCGAGCTCCGGCGTGAGATCACGGCTCGCCACGAGCCGCTGAGCCTGCTCAACACGATCCATGAAGTGCGGCACCGGGACATCGACCTCACGCATGCCGGCGTGCAGCCGTTCGAGCGCCTTGGCGTACTCGGCCGGAGAGACCTCCCGAGACGACGCAGGCGCGTAGTAGGTCCACAGCGTGACCACGAACCCGTCCCGCTCATGAACGCGCGGCTCCACCCGGGGGTCGAGAGCAGCCACAGGACAACCGGACTCCGCCAGCCTCTGAGCAAGCTCCACCTCGAACCGCGCGACCTGCTGCGCCACGGGCGCCACCCGGGCCACGACGTCACACGGCAGCAGCCGCAGGGTGAGCTTGTTCGAGTCATGAAGAACGACCGCGTCGTCGGCCGCCAGCCCGAGCGACGAGGCGATCGACCTGGCCGCCGCCACCGCGCGGCGGATCTCTGAAGCCTGCATCCTCGCTGTGCCATCCTCTCCAAACGGTGCGACCCGGGCACGGTACCAAGCCGGAGACCGCTGCGCGGTTTATGTCGTTTTGTCCGATAAGTCCGGGTAGGGGGGAAGTGGAGGTGAGACGGGGATGGCTGAACGTAAGGATCCAGCAGGTGACGGGGGAGCGCGCCGCGGGCCGGACAGCTCCAAGAGCCTGAAGTACGCCCAGGAGATCCACTCGCCGGAGGAGGAGCCGGAACGTGCCAGCCGCAGCCTGGTGACCACGAGCCATGAGGTGATCCGGCAGTGGGCCGAGGAGCGGGAGGCGCAACCGGCCACCGTCGAGGGCACCGAGCACGGCGACCACCTGGGCGTGCTACGCCTCGACTTCCCGGGATACGGCGGCGACAAGCTCCGGCACGTGAGCTGGGAGGAGTGGTTCGCCACGTTCGACGAGCGGGGCCTGAACTTCATCTACCAGGAGCGCAGGAGCGACGGCAGCCCGAGCAACTTCTTCCGGCTGGAGAACCCTCAGCGCGAGGATGCCTGAGCGCCCGCGCTATGGGGAGCGGACTTCGTCGTCGGAGGCCGACGGGGTGGCGCGGAGATACGGCCGGTCGGCCGAGCGATAGAGCACGGCGATCAGGACGACGAGGGCGGCGAACCACCCGGCGAGCAGCACGGGTGGCAGCTCGCCGTAGCCGTGTTTGGCCAGCAGACCGGCCCCGCCCAGCCCGGCCACCGCCCAGCGCAGCACGTCCAGCAGGGCGATCTGGGAGCTGTCACCGTGTGAGCGCATCCGCATCATCAACGCGTCCACGATCAGCCAGACCGTGATGAGACCACCCACCGTGACGGCGATGCCGATCACGTGCTTGATCGGCTCATCCGCGCGTACGCCGCCCGCGAAGACGGCCACCAGCGAGACGGGGGCCATGCAGAGCGCCCACGCCCGGGCCACGGCGAAGGCGTCGCCCGGTCGCCGCAACGACAGCAGCCCGGCGGCGCACAGGGCCCAGCCGACGGGGTCGAACAGCAGGTCGACACCGTTGAGCCGGAGCGCGCAGAAGGCGATGACCAGCCCGGTGGCGATATTCGTGACGGGACGCACGCGCAGTGTCCTCCTCTCGTGGGGCCGGCCGTCAGAGCTCGCCGCTCACTGCCTTGTTGCACACCAGACTGGCCAGGCCGCGCTGCCAGGCCACGGGAACCTGACCCTCGCTCCCGGTCAGCTGCCACGGGTCCAGAATCACCTCCGACGACCCCGATCCCAGCCAGGTCCGGTAGGTGAATCGGATCGGCCGCGGCTCGCGCGGCACCGCCGCACAGTCGGCGATGACGATCCGCCGGACCACCGTCCTGGACCCGTTGCCCTCGACGGTGATCTCGGCGGGATCGTCCTCCGTGTCCTTGGAAGGGAGCAGGCGCAGGCCCGGAATGGACATCGAGATATCCGTGATGGTGAATGGGGCGATCGTCTGGTTCTCAAGCTCGATCAAGGCGCTGGTCGACAGCACGCCATTGCCGTCAACGTCGGCCTGGAGAAAGAAATCCTCGATTCCCCAGCGGATGTGCGGCGTTATCGACCCCGACCACCATAAACCCGCCGCGACGCACATCAGCACGACACAGCTGGACACCGCGGACGGCAATTGCCTACGCCGAGCAACGCCGAATTGCTGCCTTAAGTCCGCTGAAGTCACGAGACGGAACCATATATCGTGGCGCCTTGTGACGACACCCCCGATGATCTCCTGGGTGGCCGCGGTGATCACCGTGCTCGCGGCGGCCGTACCCCTCGGTTCGGGGCACCTCGGCAGGTTCGCCACCCTGACGGGCCTGGAAGTCACCTCGACCAATGCCCGCCAGGTCGCCGACCATTTCGCCGGCCTGCGCCGGTGGCGACTGGCGACCGTCGTCCTCGCGGCTCCCGTGGCGGGCCTGACCGCGGACCCGTTCTATCTCGTGCTGGGCTGGTGCGCCGTCCCGGTATTCCGCGTCGTACGGTCATCGTCCGCTGACGCCGCCTATCACCGCGCCTGGGCGCTCGCCGTATGCGCTTCTGCCCTAACAGGCTGCTATCTCCTGACAACGCAGGGAATCACTCCGACCCGGTTGGCCCACGCCGCCGTCGTGGTCGTGGTGGTGGCGGCGATATCGTACGCCCGACGAAATGCCGGGCCCGAAATGCCGGACGAAACAGAGTCGGCCATTCGCCGATGGTCCGTTCGTACCCGCTATTTAGCAGGAAGCGCGACAGTGCTCGCCGGCGTTCTCCTCGCTCCCTGGCAGCCGCTACCGACTGAACCGCCGCAGTACACGATGCCCAGACAGTTCCCGGAGCAGCAGGTCTCCTTCCAGGAGATCGACGAGGTCAAAAGGCCCACCTGTCCGTGGCTCGACGAAATGGACGCCCCGTGCCGCTACTGGCGGGTGGACGGCGAGCCGTTCCCGCAGGCCGCGCCGTACGTCGTCATGAAGGGCGGGGCGCCGACGGCGGCGCCGTTCCTGGTGAGCCCCGACCGGCGATCCGTCGTCTACCTGGACCGGACCTCGCGCCGCATGGTCTACCAGCACGCAGAAACCCGGCACGACCTCAGCGGCCCGCTCGCCGACCCGGACGTGCCCGAGGTGAGCATCAGCGAGCACGGCAGGTACGTCACCCTCACCAAGAACGACACCCGCGTCATCGACACCAGGTCACGGAGCGAGATCGTGCTCCCCGGCGCGCTGAAGGTGCTCGAAGTCAACTCGGCGGGGGTGGTGGTCACGACGGCTTCCCGCCTGGTGGCCCATGACCATCACGGCAAGGAGCTCCTGAGCATCCCCGTCCCCAGCACGCTCCTGGAGTCCCACACCGCCTTCCTCAAGCCGGACGGCAGCCGGCTCGTGGTCATCAGCGATGACGGAGACCTCGTCGACACTTACGACCTCGCCACCCGCAAGCGGATCCACCGCGTACGCCCCCGGCTCCCCGACGGCGACCCGATCGAATCGGGCACCGGCTGGTCCGGCAAGGGCCCGTTCCAGATCTATCGGGACGCTGATGAGGAGGAGCGCAGGGACTTCTTCCTCGACCTGGCGACCGGCAAGACCAGGTATGTCAAGAACGGCCTGCCGGACGGCTACCGCCCCGCGGACCAGTAGGCATAGCTGACGCCGGTAAGCCGTTCGGGCAGCTGCCACAGGCGAGCGGCCGTGTCGGTGTCGCGGATGGCGCGCTCACGAGTACGACGAGCCGGCTCACCGCGCAGCTGCAGCAGCCCGTCCGGAACGATGTAGCTGCCCCCGGCCAGATCCGGCATGGTCGCTGCGTACAGGGAGGTCTTCGCGCCTTCCGGGGCGGGTCGGAAGGCCACACGCACCAACAGGGACCACGGTGTACCGGCGGTGGAGAGATCGCGAGCGCCTGCTCAGCGGACGCCCTTGCCGAACACGTGGCAACGGACATTCCCGTCCCTGACACCAGAGCGATCGAGACCGACCTGCGAGCGCTGGCACGCTCGATCGTCCAAGCGTTCACCAGTCCAACCGGGCAGGCCATCCTCGCCGCCATGTTCACCCTCTGTCGAACGACCAGCCCACGGCGATGCCGCCGGCGAACGCGCTCTATGGCTCATGCCCACGAACACGCAAGCCGTCAGAGGAGCCGGCCGGAGCGGCGCAGCCGGCGCTCGCGCAGCGCGAGAGCGGGCGGCACGCAGAGCTGCACGCCGATGTAGACGGCCACGGCAAGCGCTTCCCAGAAGCCGGCCGAGGTGACCGAGTTGCTCGTGAGCTGCTCCAGCCCCCATTGCCCCAGGGAGACGACCAGCGGCAGCACGACGGTCGCGAACATCCAGCCCATGACGGCGACCCCGGCGACGTACGGAATCACGAACCAGCGGGCCACGCTCCGGTCGCGCTCCGACATCTGCGCCAGCTCGTTCGCCTCGGGCGGGCTGAGCCGGAAGAGCCGGGACTTGGCCGTCAGCCATGTCGCCCGGTAGAGGTTGTGGCAGCGCAACGCATTCGCCAGCAGCGCGTACGCGTCGCTGCGCAGCGGCAGCGCGGCCCACTGCCAGACCAGGTTGACGACCAGGAGGAGCGACACGGCGGCGAGGAATTCGCCGGCGACGCCGCCCACGCCGAGCAGCCGCGCGCCCAGCGACGCCGCCAGCAGCACGACGTCGACGGCCATCCCGGCGAGGTACACGCCGTGGCGGCGATGGCGCGGCACCGTCACGATCTGGGTGAGGTCGGTCTCGTAGACCAGGTACAGGCCGCGATGGCTCACCCGGAACACGGCCGGCACGTCGATCGCGCGGCCGGCCAGCCAGTGCCAGGCCTCGTGCACGGCGCCGCACGCCATGGCGAGCAGCAGCCAGATGAACGCCGAGAGCCCGGGGCTGGGCAGGAACCAGGCGTCCTGCCAGGACGGACGCAGCTCGGGCCGGAACAGCAGAAGCCCGGCGGAGAGCACCGCGGCGGCCCCGTAGCAGGACCAGGCGACGGGCCCGAACAGCCGTCGTGCGGCCCGCGGGCTCACTCCCTCGATCCACTTGACCCGGCCGCGCGGGTCGGGCTGCTCCCCAGGCGGGTCGAGGAGCCCGGCGGCGGTGAGTCCGTCGAGGAAGTCCGCTCCGTCCACCGGCTCCCCGGCGACGTCGCCGGCCCGAGCCGTGGCCTCGTCGAGAGAGCCGGTGTCCTGGAGCGTGGTGACGAAGACAGCGCCCGGCTCCGGCACCGCGACGAAGACGCCCAGCTCGGGGCGGCCGAGGATCCACGCCTCGCCGTCGTGGGCGACGGTCAGACGGGCCGCTCGGGCACGTAGTTCCTCATCCGTAGAAGTGGCCATTGTCTGTCTCCAACCGATGACGGCACCGACATGGGAGGGCCGCGCTCCGGCGTCGCCGGAGCGCGGCTCCTCGCCCGGATCAGGAGTCCGGGTGGATCAGCTGGGTCAGCCGGGTGTTCTCGATGCGCTTGATCTCGAGCTTCACAAGGATCACCTCCCTCCGCAGACGGCACAGTCGGGGTCGCGTGGCCACTCGGTCTGGCTCGTCGCGCAGCCGCGCGCGAAGTCGACGGTGAGCGGCCGGCCGGCGTACGCCGGCGGCTCGAAACCGGTCAGGTAGCGGAGCACCTCGAACGCGCCGAACGCGCCGAGCAGCCCGGCCACGGGACCGATGCCGCGGTTGGGCCGCGGCAGGCGGGCGAACAGCCGGTTCGCCGCGATCGCACCCGCGATGTCCGGGTCGTCGGGGTCGGGGAAGTCGGCCGGGTTCGCCGGGTCGGCGGGGACGCAGGCGCGGCAGGCGCTGACCCCCGGGTGCACCGACCACACCGTCCCCGTGGTGACGGCCATGCCGCCGCGGACGAAGGGCACGCCGGCGCGTACGCACGCCTCGTTGACCCAGAGGTCGATCCGGTTCGGACGGTCGACACCCGAGGCCACGACGTCCGGGCCGAGGCGGCGGATCAGCTCAGCGAGCTGCTCGGGCCCCTCAAGGTCGGCGTCGATCGCCTCGACCTGGATTCCCGGGTCGAACGCCCTGATCCACTCCGCGGCCCGTTCGGCTTTTCGCGCGCCGATGTCGGCCCAGCGGTACAGGTACTGGCGGGCGAAGTTGCGTGGCTCGACGACGTCCCGGTCGAGCACGGTCATCATGCCCACGCCGAGCCCCGCCAGATGCGGGATCGTGTTGGAGTTGAGCCCGCCGGTGCCGAGCACGAGCACGTGCGCGTGCCGCAGCCGTTCCTGCAGATCCTCGCGGCTGCGCTCCAGCGTGCCGAACGACTCGAAGAAGGCGAGGTTGCTGAAGTACCGCTCGGCGGCGTCCGGCTCCAGCCTGCCGAGACGATCGCCGTCCTCCAGCAGCCGCTGGGCGTCGAACGCCTCGACGGCGGCCCGTACGTCGGCCTCGTCGAGCCCGAGCTCGCCGGCGAGCTCGGGGACGGTCCTGCCGCCCTCGCCGAGCAGCTGGAGCAGCTTCTCCACCAGCCCGTCGGGGTCGGCGATCATCAACTGGTCGCGTGGGTCGTTCACCAGCCGCAGCTCGTCGCCGACCCGTTCCCAGGCCGTGTTCTTGAGTTGTGGCCTCATCGCCGCGTCCGCCAATCTCTCGGAGGGATCGGCCCACACAGTGGCAGCCGCCGGCATGATTCCCGCATGGATCGCGCATGGGCGGAGTTCAGGACGGGCGGAAAACGCATCGGCTAGCGTCTGACGGGTGCCCTCCGCCGACATCCGATTCCTCCTTCTCGGCACTGCGGAAAGCGTGGTCGCCGGCCGGGCCGTCCACCTGACGGGCAGGCAGCGCACGCTGCTCGCGGCGCTGCTGCTCGACCTCGGTCGTGTCGTGTCCGTCGAGCGGCTGGCCGACCACCTCTGGGGAGAGGACCTTCCGCCCAGCGCTCCCGCCAGGGTGCGCGGGCTGATCACGGAGCTGCGCCGGGCGCTCGGCGCGGACACCGTCGTCACGCGCAGCCCGGGATACCTCATCCCCGCCGAAGCCGCCGAGGTGGACACCGAGGAGTTCACCGCGCTGGTGGAGCGGGCGCGCGGGGAGAGCGGGGAGGTCGCCGTCGCCCGCTACGAGCGCGCTCTGGCGCTCTGGCGCGGCGAGCCCTTCCAGGAGCTGAGCGGCCCCGCCGCCCAGGCGGAGCGCTACCGGCTGGAGGAACTGCGGTACGAGGCGATCGAAGGCAGGGCCGCGACGCTGCTGGAGCTGGGTCGCGCCCATGAGGCCGGCACCTCACTGATGCGGCTCGCCGCCGAGCAACCGCTGCGCGAACGCCCGCACGGCCTGCTCATGCGCGCGCTGCACGAGACCGGGAGGGCCCCGCAGAGCCTGGAGGTGTATCGGGCGTTACGAACGCGGCTCGTAAGGGAACTCGGGGTGGAGCCGAGCGCGGAGCTCCAGCGGCTGCACCAGCGGCTGCTACAGAGCGATCGCCCGGAGCCGGCGCCGGCCCTCGTCCCGCGTCAGCTGCCGCCCGGCACCGGCCACTTCGTCGGCCGGTCGGCGGAGCTGTCACGCATCGCCGAGGGCCGGGCCCTGGTCGTGACCGGCCCCGCCGGCGTCGGGAAGACCGCGCTGGCCGTCCACTGGGCCCGTCAGGAGAGCGCACGTTTCCCCGACGGGCAGCTGTTCCTCGACATGCGCGGCTTCGACCAGCGGGAGCCGATGCGGGCGGCCGAGGCGCTGCCCCTGCTGCTGCAAGGGCTCGGTCAAGCCGTGACGGACATCCCGGTTGAACTGGACGCCCAGGTCGCGCTGTACCGATCGTTGCTGGCCGACCGGCGCCTGCTCGTGGTCCTCGACGACGTCGCCGAACCAGATCAGGTCCGCGCGCTGCTGCCCGGCGATCCCGGCTGCCTCGCCCTCATCACCAGCCGGGACCGCCTGCCCGGCCTGGTCGCGCTGGACGGGGTCGAACGCCTCACCCTGGACGTGCTGACCCACGAGGAGGCGCTGCGACTCGTCGCCCAGCGGGTCGGCGAGGATCGCCTGCGCCGCGAGCCTGAGGCGGCCGCGCGGCTCGTGACGCTCTGCGGCCGGCTGCCGCTTGCCCTGTCCATCGCCGTGTCCTGGATCGGCGAACACGAGCACCGGACGATCGGCCACTACGTACGCGAGCTCGCCGATCATGGGCAGCTGGCGCGGCTACGGGTCGAGGGCGACGAGAGCGCCACCGTACGGGCAGCACTCGACCTGTCCTACCAGGCGCTGCCGCAGGCGGCCCGGCGGGTCTTCCGGCTGCTCGGTCTGGCGCCGGGGGCCGGCATCTCGACCGCGGCCGCGGCGGCCCTGGCGGGCACGAGCGGCGAGCGCGTGCAGCAGTCGCTCGACGCGGCGGCGCGGATCCATCTGCTCAAGGAGACCGCCCTGAGCCGCTACGCCGCCCATGACCTGGTGCTGGAGTACGCCACGCAGCGCGGCCTCGCGGAGGACTCCCCCGAGGAACGCCGGGCCGCCGTCGAGCGGCTGTGCGCCTACTATCTGCGCACGGCCGAAGCCGCCGCCTCGGCCGCCGGGTTCCGGGCCGTGATCCCGCCGCACGGCCAGGCCGTTCCCGACGTGACCCCCACGGCCTTCCGCGACGCGACCGAGGCCCTCGACTGGCTCGGCCGCGAATGGGACAACCTCCCCGCCATGATCTCCCACGCTGCCACGGAGGGGCCGCGCCCGTACGCCTGGCTCCTCGTGGCGGCGCTGGCGGAAGTCATGCAGCACCTGCGGACGCTAGGGGAGGGACTGCGGCTCGCGGAGATCTCGCTGACCGCCGCCGAGCGGGAGGGGGACCTGGGCGGGCAGGCCGCCATGTGCCAGGTGATCGGTCTGTTCCGCTGGCGCCTGGCCGACTTCAAAGGCGCGATGAGCCACTACCAACGCGCGCTCATGCTCTCCCGCCAGGCGAGGTGGCCGCATGGTGAGGCGCTGGCGCTGCAGGGCTGCGGCGTCGTGCTCAAGCAACTCGGCGAGCCAGGCCAGGCCATCCCGCACTACCGGCGAGCGGTGAGGATCCACCGCTCGCTGGGTGACGGGCGGGGCGAGGCTCGCGGCCTGAACAACCTGGCCTCGGCGCATCTCATGCTCGCCCAGCTTCGGCAGGCCGAGCGGAGCCTGCTCGCCTGCCTCCCTCTCACCAGAAGGACGGGTGACCGGCATGTGCTGGCGCTGACCCTGGTCAACCTGGCGCTCGTGCACCAGAAGCAGGCCCGCTTCGCGGAAGCGTTGGAGTCGCTGCGCGAAGCCCTGGCGGTGGCCGAGGCGGCGGGCCTGCGCTACGCCGAGGCGGTCACGCACGAGACGTTCGGCTGGACGTACCGCGAGGCCGGCCACCTCCGGGAGGCCGTCGAGTCCTTCACCCGGAGCCTGGAGATCGCCGAGGACGTCGACAACCGGCGCTGCCGGATCGCCTCGCTGACCGGCCTCGCCGGCGCCGAGCTGGAGCTGGGCCGAACCGTCGAAGCCTTCGCCCGCCTCGACGCCGCGCTGGAGCTGGCCCGGCACACCGGCACCGACCTGGACGAGGTGCTGCTGGGCTACGCCGAGGCGCGCCACCACCAGGGGCGGCACGCCGAAGCGCTCGCGGAGGCGAACCGGGCACTGGAGCTGGCGCTGACGACCAACCCGCTGAACCTGCCGCGGCTGCACACCCTGCTCGGCGCCCTCCACCTCGCCACGGGCGATGACCGGCGCTGCGTCGAGGCATGCGAGCGGGCGCTGGAGCTCGCCGGCCGGTCCGGGCAGCGGCTGGAGTACGCCCGCGCGCAGCTGACGCTCGGCCACGCTCTCGCACGGCAGGGCGACGAGCGGGCGGAGCGGCACCGGCGCGAAGCCGAGGAGCTCCTGGCCGTCATCGGCGCGCCGGCGCCCCGCCTGTGAACCGACGACCGATCTGAAGGCCGGGCGGCCCGTTCTCGACTTCCGCCGCGCCACGCCGTCGGACTCGCGGCTCGCCGAGTCAGCACGCAGCAGGAAAGGCGATGGCGTGCAGAAGGGAGCGTTCGATGCCGAGCACCAGGGCTCCGGCGACGCCGCCCCGTTCCCGCAGCGTCGAATGCTCGGCGATCAGGTTCGTCGACCTGCTGCAGGGTTACGATCAAGCCGTGCCCGCTGCCGGGTACCTCGGTGGGGGCTAGAGGGGCGGCCTGACGCAGGGGGAGACGTCGATGGGGGAGTATCGCATTCTCGCGGTTGACGACGATCCCGCGATCCTGCGCTCGCTGCGGCGGGGGCTTCGGCTGGAAGGCTTCGAGGTCCGGACGGCCGGGTCCGGGCCGGCGGCGCTGGAGATCGCGGAGAGCGAGTCGCCGGACGCGATCGTGCTGGATGTGTCGATGCCCGGGATGTCGGGCATCGAGGTGTGCGCGCGGTTACGGCAGCGGCGGGCGGAGGTGCCGGTGCTCATGCTGTCCGCGCTGGACGAGGTCGCCGACCGCGTGGCCGGCCTGGCGGCGGGCGCCGACGACTACGTGGTCAAGCCCTATGACCTCAGGGAACTGGTGCTGCGGTTACGGGCCCTGCTGCGGCGTACGGCCCGCGTGGCGGCCGGCGACGAGACGGTCCGCGTAGGGCCGTTGTCCGTCGATCCCGCCACCCGCCGCGTGACCATGAACGGCCGGCGGGTCGAGCTGACCCGGCGCGAGTTCGAGCTGCTGGAGGTGCTCGCGCTCAACGCCGGCATCGTCCTGACCCGGCAGGTGCTGCTGGAGCGGGTCTGGGGCTACGACTTCGAGGTGACCGGCAACGCCGTGGACACCTTCGTCGGGTATCTGCGGCGCAAGCTGGAGGCGGCGGGCGAACCGCGGATGGTCCACACCGTACGCGGGGTCGGCTTCGTGCTGCGGGACGACCCCGCGTGAGGCTGTCCACCCGGTTCGTGGTGTTGCTGGCGGCGATCGTGCCGCTGCTGGTGCTGCTCGCGGGGGTGCTGGTGCTGGGCCTGGTGAGCGCCGATCTGCGTGCCGAACGCGACCGGAGACTGGAGGCGCGGCTCAGCGCGCTGACCCCGATGGCCACGACGTACGCCTTGACCTATCGGCTCAAACCGTGGACGCGCCCGGACTTTCTCGCCCAGCGACTGACCGGCGCCGCGCTGGGCGCCGACGATCCGGGCGGAGTGGTGGTGGACGTGTCCGGCGCCGAGGCGCTCGCCATCGGGGACACGCCGCGCGGCCGGCCCGCCCCCAACGCCGACGGCCCCGGCGGCTACACGGAGGGGGAGCGGCGGTGGCGGTACGTCGCCGCAGATCTCGGCCCTGCCGGGAACCTCGCCCGCGTCTACGTGTTCGAACCGGAACAGCTCCTTGAGCGGCAGATCGCGCTGCTCCGGCGCCGTCTGGCCGCCGTGACGCTGATCGCGGCGCTGGCCGGGGTCGGAGCCGGGCTCGTGCTCGGGCGGTTCGCGGTGCATCCCCTGGTGGTGCTGCGGCGGCAGGCCCGCGAGCTCGGCCGGTCGGCGCCGGGAACGGTGCGGCTGGACACCGCCTCCCGGGTCACCGAGATCGACGAACTGGCCGCCCTGCTCAACGAGTCGCTGGCCCGGCGCGACGAGGCCGTCAGCCGTACCGGGGAGGCGCTGGAGATCGCCCGCGCCTTCGCCGCGACCGTGGCGCACGAGCTGCGCACCCCATTGACCAGCATGGGAACCAATCTCGGCCTGCTGCGTCATCCCGGTCTGGAGCCGGACGACCAGGCCGAGATCATCGCCGACCTGGAGGGGGAGCACCTGCGCCTGCAACGGCTGATCACCCTGCTGCGCGGGCTCGCCCGTGGCGAGCTCGTGGACACCACGACGTTCACCGACCTCGATCTGGCCGACATCGTGGCGGACGCGGTCGGCGACGCGCGCCGGCGCCATCCGCGAGCGACGATCACCCTGACGGACTCCGGCCCGGCACGGGTGCGGGGCTGGGAGGAAGGACTGCGCGTGATCGTGGACAACCTGCTCGACAACGCGGCCATCCACGGGGCGGACGAAGCGGGCCACGTCGAGATCACGCTGACGGTCGACGCCCCGATCGTGGTGCTGTCCGTACGGGATCACGGGAGAGGGATCGCACCCGCCGAACGGGAGAAGATCTTCGACCGGTTCCACCGCGGGCCGACCAGCCCGGGCTCCGGACTCGGGCTCACGCTGGTACGGCAGCAGGCGAGGCTGCACGGAGGCGAGGTCGAGGCCGCGGATCCCGAGGACGGACCTGGCACCCGCTTCGTGGTACGCCTACCAGCGGCGGGCGGCGAGCCCACGCATGGAGGGACCGGAGGCCGACCGGCGCATCTCGGCGCCTGGCTGGCGGTGTCCCGGAGTTGAACGGAGCCGCCCGGCGCCGTTCCCAGAAATATGCCAAGAAGACCCGGCACCCTTCCGTGGCGACACGCGGGCATGCGGCCCGCGACCGTTCACAGGAGGGAACGTGTCCCACCCCAGCACCGTCCGCCGCTGGCCGAGACGCACAGGGAGACTGGCGATCGCCGCCCTGGCGGCGGTCACCGCCGTGCTCCCCGTGAGCGCCCTTGAACCGGCCTCAGCAGCCCCGGTCAGCGCGGAGACGGCGTCCGCGCTGATCGGCACCGACCTGGTGCACCCGTCCGGCAACCCGGTCGTGTTGCGCAGCGCGCCGAGAAAACTCGCGGTGACCTACACCCACAAGGGAGAGGAGCGTACGCTCGACGACTTCCTCAAGGCAACCAAGACCAACGGGTTCGTCGTCCTGGACGGCCAGGACATCGTCCTCGAACGCTACGTCGGCGCCAACCGTGACATGCGCTTCCAGTCCTGGTCGATGGCGAAGTCCTTCACCTCGGCGGCGATCGGCATCGCCCTGAGCGAGGGGCACATCCGCTCGATCGACGACCCGGTGACCCGGTATCTGCCCGAGTTGAAGGGCTCCGGTTTCGACGGCGTGAGCATCAGGAACCTGCTGCGCATGTCCTCGGGCATCGAGTGGGAGGAGACCAAGGGAGCGCCGCAGCTGCAGGCTCTCGCGCAGCGCGGGCGGCCGCTGAAGAGTTTCGCGGCGCGGCAGAAGCGCGGCTGGAAGCCGGGCAGCCGGTTCGAGTACACCAGCGTCAACTCCTTCGTGCTCGCCCGGCTCATCGGGCAGACGACGGGCATGCCGTACCACCGGTACGTGCAGGAGAAGATCTGGAAGCCGGCGGGGATGGAGTCGTCCGTCCTGATCGGCAACGACTCCTCCGGCGACAGTCTCGGCTACTGCTGCTTCCATGCCACCGACCGCGACTTCGCCCGCTTCGGCCTGCTCTACCTGCGGGGCGGCAAGGCGCACGGCAAGCAGGTCGTGCCCGCTTCCTGGGTGCGGCGCTCGACCCAGCCGTCCGCCTCCTTCAACGAACGGTACGGCCTGCACTGGTGGCTGGGCGGCGACGGAGAGAAGGACTACATGGCGGCCGGGTTCGGCGGCCAGCACATCTACGTCTCGCCGAAGCACGGTGTGGTCATCGTCAAGTCGGTCATCTCGACGCCCGGCGGCCAGATCGACCTGGACGAGGCGTTCACCGCCTTCCGCGCCGTGGCCGCAGAGGTGGCGCGCACTCGTACCGACTGATCGAAGGACCGGCGCGGTCACATAAGCGATCTCCTCGGCCGCCGCCTTCTCCACCGGGCCCGCTCCACGGAGAAGGCGGCGACCTCCGCTGACCATTCACGGCATTTCCCCGCCTCAGCATGAGAATGCCGGCTGATCGAGGCCGCGGCGCAGGCGGTCAACGCCAGGACGACCAGCGCCGCCGTCGCCCCGCCCGGCCCCCGGTCGAACGACCAGCCCACGGCGATGCCGCCGGCGAACGCGAACAGTCCCGAGAGGAACGTCTGCACGCCCAGGTATGCCCCGAAACGCGTCGGCGGAGCGAGCCGGGCGATCGTCTGGAACACCGCCGGTTGCAGCAGTCCGTCGGCGAGCCCGTGCAGCGCGGCCACCAACACCAGGCCCGTCAGCCCGCCGCCCGCGCCGGCGGCGAGCAGCAGATGGCCGGCGGCGGCGAACAGCAGCCCCGCGCGCAGCACGCCGGGCCGGTCGGCGCGGCCCGGCACCGCGCACCACGGCTGGACCATGGCCGACACCATGGCGAGCACACAGACGAACACGGTCACCGATCCCGCGTCCACGCCGCTGAGCGGTACCACCACCGACGCCTGGTCCGTCACCAGCATCGCGGGCGTCGACACGACGGCGAACCACAGGAAGGCCCGGTCCCGCAGCACCGTCCGCACCCCGGAGACGACCCCGCTCGCGGCCCGGACGGGCGGGTCGTGCCGCAGCAGGGCGAACAGGAAGGCCGCACCGATCCACAGCGCGGCCGCGGTGAGCGCCACCAGCCAGTAGCCGACGTTCAACAGCGCCAGCCCGAGCGCCGGGCCGAGGACCGCCGCGATCTGCAATGTCACCGTGTACGCCGCGTATCCGCGCGCCCTCCGCCGTTCGGCGAGCCCGGCCAGGAGCGACTGCGCAGCCGGATGGAACAGCGCCCCGCCCGTGCCCAGCAACACCGCCGCGACGACCAGCCAGGGCAGCGAGGACACGGTGCCCAGCAGCGCGAACCCGGCCGCGCGGAGCAGGCACGCCACTATGCCGATCCGCACCGGGCCGAGCACGTCCACCAGCGCGCCGACCGGCAGGGACAGCGTGTGCTGCACCAGATTGCGCAGCGCCAGCACCAGGCCGATCAGCCCGGCGGCCAGCCCCAGGTCGACTTTGAGGTGGAGGACGACATGCGCCATCGCCGCGAAGTAGCCCAGGGAGATGGCGGCCTGAATGGCGACGACCACGACGACCGTGCGACGGTCGCCGTGGTCGGAGAGGGGCCTGGTCACGCCGTGGGCAGGACGTTCAGCCGGTGCAGCAGTTCACGCGCGAGGGTGGCGCGCTTGGCGGCGTCGCCGTCCTTGGCGATGTCCATGTTCAGCGCGAACGTGTACACGCGTCCGCCGCGTTCGACCCACCCGGTCCACCAGCCCGTGCCGGGGCCGGGGGCGTTCTGCCAGCCTGACTTGGCGTACAGCGCGTACCCGTCCTTCTCCTCCTGCTTGATCAGGTCGTGGACGGTGCGCTGGTGCTCACGCGAGGCGGGCAGGCGCAGGGCGGCCAGCCGTTCCATGAACCTGGTCTGTTCCACCGCCGAGATCTTCAGCGGGCCGTCCAGCCAGAACCGGTCCACCACCGTCCCGGTCTGCCGGTTGCCGTAGTTCAGCCGGTGCAGCCACTGCCGCTCGCGCTGGAGGCCGATGCGGCGGGCGATCACCTGGAACGCCGCCGCGTTGGACACACGAACGGCCTCGCGCATGCTCATGTCCTTCTCCCATTCGGGGAACGGCTGCGGCGTGCCGTCCCAGGGGATCACCTCGTCGGGGCTCTTGACCACGCCGGTCTCCAGAGCGACCAGCGCGTGCGGGACCTTGAAACTGGAGGCGGGCACCATCGGCTTCTCGGCGCGCCGGCGGTCCACCACGGTCACCTTCCTGGACGACACGTCCAGCAACGCGAACGTGCCTCGCACCTTCGCCGTGTCGAACACCGCGCGCAGGTCATCGCGCACAACGGTACCCGGCCCGACCTCATGGGCCGTCGCGACCACGGCGCCGTGGGTGGTGGCACCGTACGCGGGGGCGCCGCAGAGAGTGAGCGAGACGAGCACGGCGGTGCCGAGCCCGGAGCGTAGGACCTGCGGGATCGTCTTCTTCATGCGCAGAGGGCATCACAGGACATCGTGACTGTCCAATATTGATATTGATGAAAGACCGATATTCGAATGCATATGGCCGCAGTTCAGAGCCCTTATTCAGGGACCGACGGGCCGAAGTGGGCGATCGGTGCGGAGGCTGAAGGCGAAAGGCGTGGCGACGATGGCCGCCACGAGTAACACCGGCCTCAGAGCGGATGGCCGGGAAGTCCCACCCGTAGTTCGCACTCGCCGATGGTCACGCAGTCGGTCACTGGAGAGACAAGAAAGGCCGCTTCCGATCTCGGAAGCGGCCTGTCTGCGGCAATGTGTCGGGGTGGCGGGATTTGAACCCACGACCTCTTCGTCCCGAACGAAGCGCGCTGCCAAGCTGCGCTACACCCCGGTGCACGCGCCGATCGGTGCGTACCTGGAAAAGTCTAGCGGACTCCCAAGGTGGTTGTGACCGCCTTTAGGCGCGGCGCGGTACGAGGGTGAGAAGGGACGCCTCCGGGAAGCAGGCGAAGCGGGCCGGAGCGTACGGCGAGGTGCCGAGGCCGGCCGAGACGTGCAGCCAGGCGCCGTCGTGGCGGCTCAGGCCCTTCACCCTGGCCCGGTCGATGCCGCAGTTGGTGACCAGGGCGCCGTAGAAGGGGACGCAGAGCTGGCCGCCGTGCGTGTGGCCGGCCAGCAGGAGCTGGTAGCCGTCGGCGGCGAAGAGGCTCATGTTGCGCGGCTCGGGGGAGTGCATGACGCCGAGGCGGAGGTCGGCGTCGGCCGGGGCCGGGCCGGCGACCAGGTCGTAGCGGTCGCGGGAGATGTGGGAGTCGTGGATGCCGGCCACGGCCACGTCGAGGTCGCCGACCTTGATGCGGGCCGTGGTGTTGTTCATGTCGAGCCAGCCCTCGGCGGCCATGCCGGCGCCCAGCTCCTCCCAGGGGAGGCTGGGGACGTGCTGGCGGCGCTCGTTCTTCGAGGTGCGCCAGAGGTAGCGGGCCGGGTTCTTCGGCTTGGGGGCGTAGAGGTCGTTGGAGCCGTAGACGAACAGGCCGGGACGGGAGAGCAGGGGCTCCAGGGCGTGCAGGAGCGAGGGGACGGCGTCCGGGTGCGCGATGGAGTCGCCGGTGTTGACGACCAGGTCGGGCTTGAGCTCGCCCAGCGAGCGGACCCACGTGATGAGCATCGAGCGGCGTGGCGTCAGATGCAGGTCGGACAGGTGGAGGATGCGCACCGGGCGCTGGCCGCGCTCCAGGACGGGCACGTCGAAGCGGCGCAACCGGAACCAGTTGCGCTCGACCACGGACGCGTAACCCAGCCCGGCCAGGCCGAGACCGAACATGGACAGGGGCACTGCGACGGCTTTCCTCACCCACTCATGATGCCTGACATCGGGCACGAGGTGTCCGCGCAGACGGCAAGATGGACCGCATGAGCGCATTGAAGGACAAGCTGAAGGCCGACCTCACGGCCTCGATGAAGAGCCGCGACGAGGTACGTCTGCGTACGATCCGGATGGCTTTGGCGGCGATCAACGTCGAGGAGGTCTCCGGCAAGGAGGCCAGGGAGCTTTCCGACGACGAGGTCATCAAGGTCCTCACGAAGGAGGCGAAGAAGCGCAAGGAGGCGGCCGAGGCGTTCGGCAACGCCGGGCGCGCCGAGCAGGCGCAGGCGGAGCTGGACGAGCAGGCGGTGCTGGAGGAGTACCTTCCCGCGCAGCTGTCCGACGAGGAGCTGGTGGTGCTCGTGGACGCGGCGATCGCGGAGACGGGCGCGTCCGGGCCGCAGGCCATGGGGCAGGTCATGAAGGCCGTGAACCCGAAGGTCGCGGGCAGGGCCGAGGGCGGGCGGGTGGCCGCCACCGTACGCGCCCGCCTCGCCGCCCAGTAGCGCAGCAGCCCGATAGCGCGAGAGCGCGATGGCTCAGTAGCCCCAGGGGCTCAGAGAGGCTTCGGCGGTGGCCGGAGTGGCTTCGGGCCAGGGAGAGGCGTTGCGGCGGCCACAGGGCCTCCTGGCGATGACAGGAGGCCCAGGCTCGGGAACCCGAGGGGTCAGTTGCCGCCGAAGCCCGGCTGGATGATCGGCCCGGCGTCGCCGCCCCGGTTCCGCCCGTTGTCGTCGCGGCCGCGCCCGCCGCCCCACCCGCGGTCGTCGTTGCCCGGCGGGTTGAAGATGTCGAACGGGTTGCCGCGGTCGCCCGGCTTCCTGTCGTCCTTCTCCTTCTTGGGCTTGGGCGCGCAGTGGTCGGTGCACCCGCCGAAGCGCGAGCGGTCCACCGGCGTGAAGTCGACCGGTTCGACCCCCTTCAGCGCCCCGATCATGGAGTCCTTCCAGATGCGCCCGGAGATCGACGCGCCGTACACGTACGAGTAGTAGCGCCCGCCGATGGTGATGCCGATGAGCTCGTGGTTCGCGGCGCCGCGCGGGTCGCCGAGCGAGACGGCGGAGGCCAGGTTGGGGGTGTAGCCGGCGAACCAGGCGGACATGTAGTTGTCCGTCGTGCCGGTCTTGCCGGCCGCGTCACGTCCGATGCCGCCGACCTCGGTCATCGTGCCCTTGGTGAACACCCCGGACAGGATGCCGCTGACCGCGTCGGCGACCTTCTCCTCCAGCACCTGGGAGCACTTCGGCTTGTACTGCTTGACCTTGCCGTTGCGGTCGGTGATCTCGGTGATCGCGAGCGGCTTGCAGTACTTGCCGCGCGAGCCGAACACCGCGTACGAGCTGGCGATCGTCACCGGGTCGACCTCGTTGACCCCGAGCGTGAACGTCTCCACCTCCGACAGCTTGTTGCCGTCGGCCCGCTTGACGCCGAGCTTCTTGGCCATCTTGACCGTGTCGCAGAGCCCGACCTTCTGCTCCAGCCGCAGGAAGAAGGTGTTGACCGAGCCCCAGGTGCCGCTCTCCAGGGTCTTGAAGCCGCCGCCGCCCTCGCTGGAGTTCGTGACGGTGTGGGAGGGGTCGCCGACGTTCTCGCCCTTGCAGTTCTTGAACGTGCTGTAGGCGTCGGCCTTGTAGCCGGCGGGGGCGGGGAAGCCGTCGCCGTACTTCAGCCCCTCCTCCAGGGCCGCGGCCAGCGTGTAGACCTTGGCCGTCGAGCCCTGCTGGAACCCGCGGCCGCCGCCGTGCGCGGCGTCGGCCACGATGTTGTAGCTCATCTCGTTCTTCTTCTTGCTCCCGCCGAACTTCCGCGAGGCGGCCATCGCCTTGATCTCGCCGGTGCCGGGAACGACCATGGCCTGCGAGGCCACGGGCTTGTCCTTGGTGGACACGTACTTCTTGATCGCCTTCTCGGAGGCGGCCTGCATCTTGGGGTCGATCGTGGTCTTGATCGTCAGGCCGCCCCGCTGGAGCAGCTTCCTGCGCTCGTCGGG
Source organism: Nonomuraea sp. B208 (assembly GCF_057536035.1). NCBI lineage: Bacteria > Bacillati > Actinomycetota > Actinomycetes > Streptosporangiales > Streptosporangiaceae > Nonomuraea > Nonomuraea sp. B208. The sequence goes on along the minus strand of NZ_BAAJOU010000025.1, from coordinate 558,054 downwards.
GTTCTTGCCGAACTCGTCGTTGTTGAGGATCTCGTACTGGACGTAGAGGCAGAAGTACGGGTATTTGCTCTCTTCGCAGCCGCCCGGGAACTCGATGTCCTTGTAGCCGAGCTTCTTCTCCTTGGCCGCGGCGGCGTCCTGCGCCGAGATCTTGCCGATCTCGACCATCCGGTCGAGCACGGTGTTGCGCCGCTGCAGCAGCCGCTCGCGGGCCTCGGGGCCGACGTTGGGGTCGGTGCGCGCCGGGTTCTGGACGGCGCCGGCCAGCGTGGCGGCCTCGGCGAGGCTGAGCTTGGACGCGGGCTTGTCGAAGAAACGCCTGGCGGCGGCCTGGATGCCGTGGGCTCCGGCGCCGAAGTAGGCGATGTTGAGGTATTTCTCCAGGATCTGGTCCTTGGAGTATTTCTTCTCGATCGCCATCGCGTAGCGCAGCTCGGACAGCTTGCGGGAGACCGTGGGGGCGATGGCCGCCGCCTGCTCCTCCGGCGTCTCGGCCGCGTTGACCAGCACCTGCTTGACGTACTGCTGGGTGATCGAGGAGCCGCCCTGCGTCACGCCGCCGTTGGTGAGGTTCTTCACCAGCGCTCTGGCGGTTCCCTCCACATCGATCGGCCCGTGCTGGTAGAAACGGAAGTCCTCGATCGCGATCAGCGCCTCGCGCATGATCGGCGCCACCTGGTCGAGGGTCACCGACTGGCGGTTCTCGTAGTAGAAGAGCGCGATCTGCTTGCCGTTGGCGTCCAGGATCTTGGTGCGTTCGGGAAGAGGCGGCTCGTCCAGCTCTTCCGGCTTGAGGTTGAGCCCCTCAAGCGCGCTCTTGGTCGACATCCCGGCTCCGCCGACCGCGGGCAGGGCGACGGCGGCCGCGAGCACCCCGGCCGCGGTCGCGGCGATGATCAGTCGCACCAGGGTCAGGACGGGATTGGGCCGATCTTTGCGCTGCGCTTGCACGGTACCAAGGGTACGTCCAAAGGCTGACCGAATCGGTAGCCGCGCCACATTTCACCTTGACTGGGCCAGGTGACTAGTCATTCCCGGTCAACAGGGCCGCGAGAATTTGGTCCTCTGGGGGTCTGTCGGCCCGAACGTCTCGTTGCGTACGTTCTCTCTGCGGCAACTGAATAACGGAGGCTCGGCGCCCGCGCCCGTCGGCCCCAAATGACGACTGACCACCTAAGGGGAGTGGGGTCGAAAAATGTGGATCACGGATTGGACCTCCCGTGCCGCCTGTAAAGGTGCGGATCCGGATGCCCTGTTCGTGCAGGGCGCCGCGCAGAACAGGGCGAAGCTCATCTGCCGGGGTTGCCCGGTCCGTACCGAATGCCTCGCCGATGCGCTGGACAACCGCATCGAGTTCGGGGTGTGGGGCGGTATGACCGAACGCGAACGACGTGCGCTGCTGCGGCGGCGTCCAGACGTCGACTCGTGGCGAGAGCTGCTCGAGTCGGCGAAAGAAGAGTACGAGCGAACCAACGAGCTGATCGCGGGCTGATCCGGCCCGGCGAGCCGAGAGCGTTGACGTACGGCCGGCGCCGTCCGCCGGCCGTACTCCCATGAGAGTCCCGGGAGATTCCCCGGGAAGAGCGGCTACGCGCTCGCCAGCAGCTCCCCGATCTGCCGCAGACCGGTCAGATCGTGGACGTCCTCCGACATGGCGCGAACCTTCGCCATCGGCACCGTGGGATGTGCCGTGACGAAGTGCTCCCGTTCGCGGTTCTCGCGAGCGGCGAGCTGCATCCGACCGGCGTGCAGCCGCAGCACGGCGGCGGTCAGCTCGTGCTCGCCCCTGGACTCCAGGTCCTCGGCCGCGGCGGCGCTCCGTGCCGCTGAGAGCGCGGCGGCGGGGGACGTGTGCACCCGGTTGACCACCAGGCCGGCCAGGGGCATGCGTTCCTCGGCCAGCCGCTCGACGAAGTAGGAAGCCTCACGCATGGCGTCGCGCTCCGGCGCGGCGACCACGAGGAACGCCGTCCCTGGCGCCTGGAGCAGCTGGTACGTCATCTCGGCCCGCTGCCTGAACCCGCCGAAGACGGCGTCGAGCGCGGAGACGAACGTCTGCAGGTCCTTGATGACCTGAGCGCCGAGCAGCTTGGTCAACGCCCCGGCCATCAGCCCGAACCCGGCGTTGAGCAGCTTGAACGCGCTGCGGCCCCCGGCCTTGGCCGGCGCCGTCAGCAGCCGGATGAACCGGCCGTCCAAGAACCTCCCGAGCCGTTCTGGCGCGTCCAGGAAGTCCAGCGCCGAGCGCGACGGCGGCGTGTCGACCACGATGAGGTCCCACTCGTCGGAGCGGCGGAGCTGGCCCAGCTTCTCCATCGCCATGTACTCCTGGGTGCCGGCGAAGCTGGAGGACAGCGACTGGTAGAAGGGGTTCGACAGGATCTGCCTGGCCCGTTCGGGGTCGGCGTGCGCCTCGATGATCTCGTCGAACGTGCGCTTCATGTCGAGCATCATCGCGAACAGCTGCCCGCCGTCCTCCGACTCGTGGATGAGGCGCGGGGTGTTGTCGAGCTCGGTGAGCCCCATCGACTGCGCCAGGCGCCGCGCGGGGTCGACGGTCAGCACGACCGCGCACCGGCCGCGCTCGGCGGCCCGCAGCCCGAGGGCCGCGGCGGTCGTGGTCTTGCCCACGCCGCCCGCGCCGCAGCAGACGATGATCCGGGTGCCGGGGTCGTCGAGGATGGCGTCGATGTCGAGCCGGGCGGGCTTCTTCACGCTGCTCCCTGGGTGCGGATGGTCTCGGCCAGCTCGTACAGGCCGGCCAGGTCGACGCCGTCGGTGAGGAGCGGCAGCTCGAAATTCGGCAGCCCGGCCTCGGCCAGCGACTCGCGCTCGGCGCGCTCCAGCTCGGTGCGGTGGGCGTGCTCGACGACCTCCTCGGCGAGTGCCTCGGCGAGCGCCGTGGCCTCCGCGCCGTCGGCCACGCCGGCCGCCTTCAGCCCGAGCACGAGCTCGGCGGCGTCGAAGCGGCCCGTGGCGGCCTGGTCGAGCGCGGACTGCGGGAGCTGGGACTCGCGCACCATGTTGACGAAGATCCCGCCCGGCGGCAGGCCCGCGGAGCGCAGCTCGGCGACGCCGTCCAGGGTCTCCTGGACCGGCATCTCCTCCAGCAGGGTCACGAAGTGCACGGCGGTCTCCGGGCTCTTCACGACGCTGCTGACCAGCTCGGAGTGGTTCTTGATCGGCCCCACCCTGGCGAGCCCGGCGACCTCCTGCGTGACGTTGAGGAAGCGGGTGATGCGGCCGGTGGGCGGCGCGTCCAGCACGACCGCGTCGTAGACCCGGCGGCCGTTGCGGTTGCGCCTGCGTACGGCCTCCGTGGTCTTGCCGGTGACCAGCACGTCGCGGAAGCCGGGGGCGATGGTGGTGGCGAAGTCGACGATGCCCATCTTGCTCAGGGCGCGGCCGGCCCGCCGCATGCCGTAGAACATCTCCAGGTATTCGAGCATGGCGTCTTCGGGGTCGATCGCCAGCGCGTACACGTCCCCGCCGGAGGGCGCGACCGCGATGCGGCGCTCCTCGTAGGGCAACGGCGGCAGATCGAAGATCTGCGCGATGCCCTGCCTGGCCTCCACCTCGACGAGCAGCACCTTCTTGCCGCCCGAGGCCAGGGCGAGCGCGAGGGCGGCGGCGACGGTCGTCTTGCCCGTGCCGCCCTTGCCGGTGACGACGTGCATGTGCACGTCCGCCCAATCCGTGCGCGGAGAATCCACGCTTCGAGGCTACCGAACGGTCACTTGCCGAACGCCGGTGACCACCCTTTGAGATTGCTCACACTACTCTGGCCCTCATGAAGAAATGGGAGTACCTCACAGCCCCCTTGCTCATCCACAACACCAAGATGATCCTGGACAACTTCGGCTCCGACGGCTGGGAGCTGGTCCAGATCGTGCAGGGCGCCACGCCGGAGCAGCTCGTCGCCTACTTCAAGAGGGAGAAGCAGTAGATGACGCCGGAGGAGAAGCTGACGGAGCTCGGGCTGACGCTGCCCGAGGTGGTCAAGCCGGTGGCGGCGTACGTGCCCGCGGTGCGTACGGGCAACCTCGTCTACACCTCTGGCCAGGTGCCGATCGTCGACGGCAAGCCGGCGGGCACCGGCAAGCTGGGCGCCGAGGTCAGCCTGGAGCAGGGCTACGAGATGGCCCGCATCTGCGCGCTCAACGCCCTCGCCGCGCTGAAGGCCGAGGTGGGCGACCTCACGAAGATCGTACGGATCGTCAAGGTCGTCGTGTTCGTGGCGAGCGACCCGTCGTTCACCGACCAGCCCAAGGTCGGCAACGGCGCCAGCGACCTGCTGGGCGAGGTGCTGGGCGAGGCGGGCAAGCACGCGCGCAGCGCGGTGGGCGTGGCCGCGCTCCCGCTGAACGTGCCGGTCGAGGTGGAGCTGATCGCCGAGGTCGCCTGAGCGGAGATATGTCACCATGACCGAGTGATGTTCTAGAGGAGGTCATGTGACCGGATTGCCGCTTCCAGCCGAGCTCGCCACGCGGGCCAGGGACCTCATCGCCGGGAGGATCGAGCCGGTGACCCCGCGGGACGCCGCCACGGTGGTGATCCTGCGGGACGGCCCCGGCGGGCCGCAGACCTACCTGCTCCGGCGCAAGGCCACCATGGCCTTCGCGGCCGGCGCGTACGTCTTCCCCGGCGGGTCGGTGGACGCCCGTGACACCGACCAGGCCGTGGCGTGGGCCGGGCCGTCGCCCGCCGAGTGGGGCGCGGCCTTCCGCGCGGGCGAGCAGCTGGCCAGGGGCCTGGTGTGCGCGGCCGTGCGCGAGACGTTCGAGGAGTCGGGGGTGCTGCTGGCCGGCCCCGACGCCGGCTCGGTGGTGGCCGACACCACCGGCGACGACTGGGAGGCCGACCGGCTGGCGCTGATCGACCGCAGCCTCGCCTTCGCCGACTTCCTGGCGCGGAGGGGGCTGGTGCTCCGCTCCGACCTGCTCAAGCCGTGGGCCCACTGGATCACGCCGGAGATCGAGCAGCGCCGCTTCGACACCCGCTTCTTCGTGGCCGTGCTGCCCGAGGGCCAGCGCACCCGCGACGTGGGCGGCGAGGCCGACCAGGTGGTCTGGACGCGGCCCGCGCAGGCCGTCGAGCGGGCGCGCCAGGGGGAGATCTTCCTCATGCCGCCGACCCACCGCACGCTGAGCGAGCTGTCGGCGTACGGGAGCGTGGCCGAGGTGCTGGCCGCCCCCCGCGACATCGTGACCATCCTGCCGAGGGCCGTGGAGGTCGAGGGCGAGATGCGGCTGGTGAACACATGAGCGGCCTGCACATCCCGCTCGGCGGCGGGCCCGACGGCACCCGTACCGACCACGCCGTCAACGTCCTCGCCCCCAACCCCGGGATCATGACGCTCGACGGCACCAACACGTGGCTCATCGGCGACGGCGAGGAGACGATCGTCGTCGACCCGGGCCCGGACGACGCCGATCACCTCGAACGGGTGCGCGCCCACCTCGACGGCCGCCGGGTCACCGAGATCCTGCTGACCCACGGCCACTTCGACCACAGCGGGGGAGCCCGCTCCTTCGCCGCGCTGGTGGACGCCCCCGTCCGCGCCCTCGACCCGCGGCACCGGCTCGGCGGCGAGGGGCTGGCCGACGGCGACGTGGTCACGGTCGGCGGGCTGGAGGTGCACGTCCACGGCACGCCCGGCCACTCGTTCGACTCGCTGTGCTTCTGGCTGCCGCAGGACCGCGCGATGCTGACCGGCGACACCGTGCTCGGCCGCGGCACCACGATCATCGCGGGCGACGGCGGCCTCGCCGACTACCTGCGCAGCCTCGACCGGCTGAGGGAGGCGGCCGAACGCCTGGAGGCGAAGGTGCTGCTGCCGGGGCACGGCCCGGTGCTGACCGACCCCATCGCGGCGCTCGACGGCTATCTCGCGCACCGGCGCGAGCGGCTGGACCAGATCAGGGCGGCGCAGGCGCAGGGGGCGCGCACCCCGCGCGAGATCGTCCGCGTCGTCTACGCCGACGTGGACCGGTCGCTCTGGCCCGCCGCCGAGATGTCGGTGCGGGCCCAGCTCGACTATCTGGAGCGGTTGTAGAGCCGATCGGTGTCGAGGATCACCACGGCCTTGGCCTCGATGCGCAGCCAGCCGCGCTGGGCGAAGTCGGCCAGCGCCTTGTTGACCGTCTCGCGGGAGGCGCCGACCAGCTGGGCCAGCTCCTCCTGGGTGAGGTCGTGGTGGACCCGCAGGCCGTCGTCGGTCTTGGTGCCGAACCGCTCGGCGAGGTCGAGCAGCTGCTTGGCCACCCGGCCCGGCACGTCGGTGAAGACCAGGTCGGCCAGCACGTCGTTGGTGCGGCGCAGGCGCTGCGCGAGCGCGCGCAGCAGGTGCAGAGCCACCTCGGGACGGCCGGTGAGCCAGGGGCGCAGGTCGTCGTGGCCGAGGCCCGCCAGCCGCACCTCGGTCAGCGCCGTCGCCGTGGCCGTGCGCGGCCGCGGGTCGAACAGCGACAGCTCGCCGAACATCTCGCTCGGCCCCAGCACGCTCAGCAGGTTCTCCCGGCCGTCCGGGGACGTGCGGGAGAGCTTGATCTTGCCTTCGAGCACGACGTAGAGGCGGTCGCCCGTCTCGTTCTCGTGGAAGAGCGTCTGCCCCTTGGAGAGCTGGACCTCGGTGATGCTCGTCCGCAGCGCCGCGGCGCTCTCGCGGTCGAGCGCGGCGAACAGGGGGGCCTTGCCCAGCACATCGTCGGTGTTCACTCTGCCTCCTCTGCTGCCATTGTGACTCACCCCACTCAAGGCGGCACACACAGGTTATGGGAATGCCGGAGTGTTCTGGCTCGTCCGGGTACGTCGAGTCCAGGGGGAAAGTTACCGGAAGCTCCGGTTCAGCAGGCCAGCAGGTCGTCCACCGAGGCCATAGCGCTCGCCACCGACCGGCCGAGGAGAACGCGCAGGACATCGGCGGCGCGCGGGCGGGCCACCCAGTCGGGACGGCGGCACTGCGCGATCGCGAGGCGCAGCGCCGGCGGGAGGGCGTACGGGTCGCCGTCGCGGACGCCGGTCGCCGCGAAGACCATCAGGTCGGCCCAGGCCCGTACGTCGTCGGCCACCGCCCCCTCGTACGCCGCCGCCGACGGCATCCAGCCGATGAACACCTGACCGTGCGCGCCGAGCGCCACGCTGTCCTCGCTCAGCCGCAGCCCCGCGACGCCGCGCGCGTGCAGCCGCGCCATCGTCGCGGCGCAGGCCAGCGCCAGCCGGTCCAGCGCCGGCCCGCGCAGCGGCCCCGAGCTCCGGACGAACTCCGCCACCGTCGCGCCCTGACCGCCCATCGCCGTCCACCCCTCCCGCGTCGCCAGGTTGTACGAGGCTCCGGCGTCCGGGGTTCAAGCACCGGCGGAACCTTCTACCCTTGCGGTCATGGCGACGAAAGCGGCGGGGCGCAAGCCGGAGACCCAGCTCGCACTCGTACGGCGGGCGCGCAGGATGAACCGCATTCTGGCGGAGACCTACCCGGACGCCCACTGCGAGCTCGACTTCCGCAACCCGTTGGAGCTGCTGGTCGCGACCATCCTGTCCGCGCAGTGCACGGACAAGCGGGTCAACATGGTGACCCCCGTCCTCTTCGCGAAATATCCGACGGTCGAGGACTACGCCGCCGCCGACCGGTCGGAGATGGAGGACATCATCCGCTCGACCGGCTTCTTCCGGGCCAAGACCAACAGCATCATCGGCATGGCCCAGGCCGTGTGCGAGCGCTACGGCGGCGAGGTGCCCAGCCGGCTGAAGGACCTGGTGACCCTGCCCGGCGTCGGCCGCAAGACCGCCAACGTGGTGCTCGGCAACGCCTTCGACGTCCCCGGGCTCACCGTGGACACCCACTTCCAGCGCCTGGTGCGGCGGTTCGGCTGGACCGAGGAGACCGACCCCGTCAAGATCGAGCACGTGGTGGGCGAGCTGCTGCCGCGCCGCGAATGGACGATCTTCTCGCACCGGGTCATCTGGCACGGCCGGCGCATCTGCCACGCCCGCCGCCCGGCCTGCGGCGTCTGCCCGCTCGCCGCGCTCTGCCCGTCGTTCGGCACGGGGCCGACGTCCGAGGCCGAGGCGCGCAAGCTCGTCAGGTCCGGCCCCTTCTCCTGACGGCAGGCGGGGAAGCAGCAGGAGCCCCGGCGTGTTGGAGGATGCGTGACCCAAGTCCCCCATTGGCTGATCCGCCTGGCGGACCAGTCCCAGCGGCTCAGCGTCCCCCGATACCTGCGGCCGCCCGACGGACGCGGCCGGCGCGCGGCGGTGCTCCTGCTCTTCGGCGAGGGGCCGTACGGTCCCGACGTGCTGCTCATCCAGCGCAGCAGGCGCGGGCGCAGGCACCCGGGCCAGCCCGCGTTCCCCGGCGGCGGCGTGGACCCCGAGGACGGCGGCCCCGTCGAGGCGGCGCTGCGCGAGGCCGAGGAGGAGACCGGGGCCGACCCGCGCGGGGTGCACGTGCTCGGCACCCTGCCCGAGCTCTACCTGCACCACAGCGACAACCGGGTCACGCCCGTCGTCGCCTGGTGGCGGGAACCGTCGGCGGTGCACGCGGCCTCACCCGACGAGGTCGACTCGGTCGAGCGGGTGCCGATCGCCGAGCTGGTCGACCCGGCCAACCGGTTCACGCTGCGGCTGCCCACGGGCATCGCGGGGCCGGCGTTCCAGGTGCGGGGCATGCTCGTGTGGGGCTTCACCGCGATGGTGCTCGACCGCACGCTGGGCGCGGCCGGGCTCGACCAGCCGTGGGACACCTCGCGGGTGACGGAGCTGCCGCTGGAGTCCCTGACGGCCCGCCGCGTCTAACGGCCGGACCACAGGGCGACCCCGAGCGAGGCCCATCCGGCCACGTCGGCGTCGCTGTCGGCGGCCAGCGTCCGCAGCGTCCGCAGCCCCGACGGGTCCGGCGGGTCGCCGAGCACGTGCTGGAGCGCGTACGCGGCCCCGTAGCGCACCCGGGGGTCGCGGTGCGCGGCCAGCTCGATCACGGTCGGCAGCGAGCGCGGGTCGGCCAGGTGCCCGAAGGCGATCAGCACCGAATAGAGCACCATGGCGTCGTCCTCGCTGGCCGCCAGGTAGCGCAGCACCGGCAGCGTGCGGTCGGCGAACGGCCGCAGCATCCCCATGATGTCCACCCCGAGCAGCCGCTCGGTGACGGTGTCGGCCGCGCACAACCGGCGGGCCTCGATGAAGGACTCCAGGTCGCCGCGCTGACGCAGCACGGAGATCACGTGCCAGCGCAGGGGGCCGTCGGGATCGCTGTCACGCAGCGCGGCCTCGATGAGATCGCGAACTGTTCCCTCGGCCTGCGGCATAGCGCCAAGGTAGCCAGGAGGGTGACGCGGTCCTGGCCGAAGACGTGCACGCTTGACCTTATCCCTGGATACCTTTGAAGCGTGCGCGGTGATCTGCTTGACCTCATCCTGATCGGCCTCGTGGTCGCCTTCGGCATCTCGGGTTACCGTCAGGGCTTCATCATCGGGGCGATGAGCTTCGTGGGGTTCGTCGGCGGCGCCGTGCTCGGGGTCTTCATCGCGCCCCCCGTCTCCCGTGCCGTGGTCGACGGCGACACGCCGCAGGCGCTGCTGGCCATCGTGATCGTGTTCCTGTCCGCCACGATCGGGCAGTTCGCCTCCTCGACGATCGGCGCGGTCGTACGCAGCCACGTCACGTGGGAGCCCGCGAAGGTGGCCGACGCGGTCGGCGGCACGTTCGCCAGCGCGCTGTCGGTGCTGGTCATCGCCTGGCTGATCGGGTCGCTGATCGTCTCCACGTCGTTCACTCCGCTGGTCGACCAGGTCAAGAACTCCGCGCTGCTCACCACCGTGGACGACGCGATCCCGCAGGCGGCGCGCAACTGGCAGGCGCCGTTCAAGAGGTTCATCGACCGCTCGGAGTTCCCGCCGGTCTTCGACGACATAGGGGCGGGGCAGCTCTTCGACGTGCCGCCGCCCGACCAGAGCGTGCTGCAGGGCAACCGGCTCTCCCGGGCCCGCCGCGCCATCGTCAAGGTGCAGGGCGACGCGCAGAGCTGCAACAAGCACATCGAGGGCACCGGCTTCGTCTACGCCCCCGGCCGCATCATGACCAACGCGCACGTCGTCGCCGGCGTCACCCGCGACCTGGAGGTCGTCGACTACAACAACGCCCGCCACCGGGCCACGGTCGTGCGCTACAACCCGCGCCGCGACATCGCCATCCTCCATGTCCCCGGCCTCGACCTGCCGCAGCTCACCTTCGACGGCGAGGGCAGGCGCGGCGACAACGCGATCATCGCCGGGTTCCCCAAGGGCAAGGGCTTCACCGCCGAGCCCGCCCGCATCGGCGGCAAGCTCGACGCCGAGGGCCCCGACATCTACCGCGACACGACGGTGACCCGGAAGGTCTACCAGATCCGCGGCCTCGTGCTCCCCGGCAACTCCGGCGGCCCGCTGCTGACCGTGGACGGCCGCGTGTTCGGCGTGATCTTCGCGGCGGCCGTCAACGAGCAGGAGACCGGCTACGTCCTGACGGCCGAGGAGGTCGCCTCCGACGCCTCGCTCGGCCGCACCGACACCTCGCCGGCCAGCACGCAGAAGTGCGACTGACCGGCTAGTCCGGCAGCTTCTCCAGGATCAGGGCGATCGCCTCGCCGGGGTCGCTGTCCTGGCCCAGGCCGGAGGCGACCTTGCCGACGGCGTCGTACGCGCCGCCGGACGCCTGCACCCGGGCCGCGCCCCGCGCGAACAACGTGAGCGCGCCGCGCCCGTTGCCGCGCTGCAGGTGCGTGAGCCCGACGCAGATCTGCGCGAGGCCCTGCCACAGCTCGCGCTCCTCCTCCGGGGCGCACTTCCACCGGCCCTCGAACACCTCGTGGGCGTGGAACGGCATCCCCTCGGCGAGGAACCGCCGCCCGTCGGCGAGCGCCTGCTCGGCGGTGGGCGCGTAGTCGTCGGGCACCCTCGGCACGCCGGGGGAGCCGTAGGGGAGCGGCCTGCCGTACGCGTCGCGCGGCCGGGCGTTGCGCGGCCGGCCCTCGGGGTCGCGGTCTCTCATCTCTCAGGCTTTCTCGTCGGGCTCGCTCACCGGTCGGGCTCTGGGTCGGCCAGCCAGCCGAGCAGCTCGGTGTCGAACGCGTCGGGGATCTCCTCGTGCGGGAAGTGGCCGGCGCCCTCGAACAGCCGCCATCGGTAGGGGGCGGCGACGTACCGGCTCGAACCCTGGGCCGTACGGGGCAGCACGCGCGGGTCGAGCGCCCCGTGCAGGTGCAGCGTGGGCGCCTCGATCTCCGTGCGCATGGCGCGGGCGAAGCGCCGCCCGTCGGGCCGGAGCTGGGAGCGGCCGAACCAGCGGTGGTACTCCAGCGCGCAGTGCGCCACCGTCGGGATGCGGAACGCCTCGCGGTAGACCCGCGCCTCCTCGTCCTCCGGCCAGCCCGGCCCCGACCAGTCGCGCAGGAACCGGCCGACCAGCGCGCCGCCCTTGCGGGTGAGCCGGTGCTCCGGCAGCAGCGGCACCTGGAAGCCGAGCGCCTGCCTGCTGGCCTTGAGCTGCCCCATCGGGTCGGTGAGCAGCGCGTTGCGCAGCCGCAGCGGGTGGGGGGCGGACACGGCGACCAGCCGGTGCACGCACTTGGGGTCGAGCACGGCCATCGTCCAGGCCAGCAGCCCGCCCCAGTCGTGCCCGACCACGATCGCCCCGGTCTCGCCCAGCGCGCGGATCAGCCCGGCCGCGTCGGCGGCCAGCGTGGGCAGGTCGTAGCCGCGCGGCGGCTTGTCGCTGCCGCCGTAGCCGCGAAGGTCGGCCGCGACCGCCCGGTAGCCCGCCTTCGGCAGGGAGACGAGCTGGTGCCGCCAGGTCCACCAGAACTGCGGGAACCCGTGCAGCAGCAGGACCAGCGGGCCGTCACCGGCCTCCACGACGTGGAAGCGGGTGCCGCCCGCGTGCACCGCGCGGTGCGTCCAGGGGCCCTCGATCTGGACGACCGACTCGTCAGGTCGCATCTCGGGCCACCGGCTCGCGATCTCGGGCCGCCGGCCGGGCGTCGGGGGCGGTGGCGGGAAGCGCCTCGTCCTCGGGGGTGGCGATCTCCTTGAGCCCCCTGAGCGAGGCGGCGGTGCGCTTCATCCCGGCGAGGCCCTTCAGCCGCCGGATCCCGACGAACACCAGCAGACCCGCGACCAGCAGGTAGAACACGGTCACGATGAGGAAGGCCGCCCAGGTGGGCAGCCACTGGTCCAGCACGAACGCGATCGTGACCGAGGCGAGGATCAGGCACAGGTGCGCCATGAAGGCCGCGGCGGCGAACAGCCCGCCCGCCATGCCGACCCGCTTGGCGTCGAACCTGAACTCGGCCTTGGCCAGCTCGATCTCCGAGCGGACCAGGGTCGAGATCTGACTGCTCGCCTGGGCGACCAGGGAGCCCAGGGATTCTTCCTCGGGAGTCTGCGGCATGAACGTCTCCTATCGAGGCCCGGGGGCCGTGTCAATCATCATCCAGCGCAGCGCGACGGCCGCTTACTTCCCAAGGACGAGCCGCGCTATCACTCCCAGAACTACCCGATCGGAGAACATAGCGCCGACGCAGAAGGGGCGCACGTCCACGGTGTGTGACATGCGCCCCTTCTGTGACGAGGGTCAGTCGTCGGACTTGGCGGACGGGAGCTTCTCCGCGATGAGGTTCATCACCGTGCTGTCGGCGAGCGTGGTGACGTCGCCGATGCTGCGGTTCTCGGCCACGTCGCGCAGGAGGCGGCGCATGATCTTGCCGGAACGGGTCTTGGGCAGCTCGGGCACCACCAGGATCTGCCGCGGCTTGGCGATCGGGCCGAGCGTCTTGGCCACGTGGTTGCGCAGCTCGGAGGCGATGTCGTCGCTCTCCTCGACGCTGCCGCGCAGGATCACGAACGACACGATGGCCTGGCCCGTCACCGGGTCCGTCGCGCCCACGACCGCCGCCTCGGCCACCTTCGGGTGGCTGACCAGCGCGCTCTCCACCTCCGTGGTGGAGATGTTGTGCCCGGAGACCAGCATGACGTCGTCGACCCGGCCGAGCAGCCAGAGGTCGCCGTCCTCGTCCTTCTTGGCGCCGTCGCCGGGGAAGTACATCCCCTCGAAACGGCTCCAGTAGGTGTCGATGTAGCGCTGGTCGTCGCCCCAGATCGTACGCAGCATGGAGGGCCACGGCTCGCGTACGACGAGGAAGCCGCCCCCGCCGTTGGGGACGCTGTTGCCCTGGTCGTCCACCACGTCGGCGGCGACGCCCGGCAGCGGGCGCATCGCGGCGCCCGGCTTGGCGGCGGTGATGCCGGGCAGCGGGCTGATCATGATGGCGCCGGTCTCGGTCTGCCACCACGTGTCGACCACCGGGCAGCGGTCGCCGCCGATGTGCTCGCGGTACCAGACGTACGCCTCCGGGTTGATCGGCTCGCCGACCGAGCCCAGGACCCGCAGGCTGGACATGTCGTACTTGGCGGGGATGTCGTCTCCCCACTTCATGAACGTACGGATCGCCGTCGGCGCCGTGTAGAGGATCGTGACCTTGTACTTCTGCACGATCTCCCAGAACCGGCCGCGGTGCGGCGTGTCGGGGGTGCCCTCGTAGATGACGCTCGTCGCGCCGTTGGCCAGCGGGCCGTAGACGATGTAGGAGTGGCCGGTGACCCAGCCGATGTCGGCCGTGCACCAGTAGATGTCGGTCTCGGGCTTGAGGTCGAAGACCGCGTGGTGCGTCCAGGCCGTCTGCGTCAGATAGCCGCCGGTCGTGTGCAGGATGCCCTTGGGCTTACCGGTGGTGCCGCTGGTGTAGAGGATGTACAGCGGGTCCTCGGCGTCGTTGGGCTGCGGGGTGTGCTGGTCGCTCTGGCGGTCGACCACGTCGTGCCACCACAGGTCCTTCTCGCCGAACGCGACGTCCTCGCCGGTGCGCCGGACCACGAGGACGTTCTCGACCTGCGGGCACTCGGCGACGGCCTCGTCCACGGTCGGCTTGAGCGCGCTCGGCTTGCCCCGGCGGTAGCCGCCGTCGGCCGTGATCACCAGCTTGGCGTCGGCGTCGTCGATGCGGCTCTTCAGCGCCGTGGCGGAGAAGCCGCCGAACACCACCGAGTGGACCGCGCCGATGCGGGCGCAGGCCAGCATCGCGATCGGCAGCTCGGGGATCATCGGCATGTAGATCGCGACCCGGTCGCCCTTGCCCACGCCCAGCTCGGCCAGCGCGTTGGCGGCCTTGCTGACCTCGGACTTCAGGTCGTTGTAGGTGAGGACGCGGGTGTCGTCCTCCGGCTCGCCCTCCCAGTAGTAGGCGACCTTGTCGCCCCGGCCCTCCTCGACGTGGCGGTCCACGCAGTTGTAGGCCACGTTGAGCTCCCCGCCGATGAACCACTTGGCGAAGGGAGGGTTCCACTCCAGGGTCCTGTCCCACCGCTTGGCCCACGTCAGCCGCTCGGCCGCGTGCTCCCAGAAGGCGAGTCGGTCGGCGGCGGCCTCGTCGTACGCGGCGGCGGTCACGTTCGCGGACGCCGCGAGGTCGGCCGGAGGTGCGAACCGGCGGTTCTCCTGCAGCAGATTGGACAGCGCCTGGGTCTCGTTGCCAGGGGTCTCCGGGGCCACCTCGTGCTCCTTCTATGGCCAGGTTGGATAGGTCGTGTCCCACTTCACCAGCTCACGGCCCTCGCACACAAGAGGTCTAGACAGGTCTGTACCTCGGGCGCGGGGAGCGGGGGCTTGGTTATCGGGTGGGGTTATCTTCGCAATTGAAATGTTGTCATCCTGAAATCCAGAGAATATGCGAGCGGGGAGTGGCGGTTTTATGGGCCCCCTGGGGTGGCGGTTTGGGGGCGTACGGTAAAGGGGGTCTGCCGGCCCTCCCGGACGCTCTGCGTGACCCCGCGCCTTGGGGTCCCGCCTCCGTCTGCCGGCTGCCTCTGCGTGACTCCCCGCCTTGGGGTCCCGCCCCCCGTTCGCCGGCTCCCTCTGTGGGACCCCCGCCTCGGGGTCCCACCCCTGTCCGCCGGCTCCCTCTGCCTCCTCCTGCCTTGTCGCTGGTGGACCGTACCGGCCCGGTAGGGTCAGTCCTCGTGAGTGACCCTTTGGCCGTCATCGCGACCTTCCCCGGCGTGCAGGAGGCCGTGGACGAGGCCCGTCAGTCCGTCGACCGGCTCTACCGCCACCGTGTGCTCCGCCGCGCCAGCCCGGCCGTCTCCACGGAGTCGTCGCTGCGCGGCGCCCGCGCCTCGGCCGCCATCGAGGGTGCGGACGTCCCCTTGGACGCCCTGCGCCGCGACGAGATCCACGACCCGCTGGTGCAGGGCGCCCTGCGCGCGTCGGCGGAAATGGGCAGGCTGGGCCCGACCTGGCGCCGCGCGCCCCGGCAGGTCCTCGCCCGCCTGCACACGGTCGCCGCCGCCGGCCTCGCTCCGGAGGACGCCCTGGGTCGTCCCAGGTCGGGGGACGACGCCCCCGACCCGTTCGGCCTCGGCCCGGCTCCGGACGCCAAGGAGACGGCCGTACGCGTGGACGGCCTCATGGACCTCCTCGGACGCCCCACGAAGGCTCCCGCGATCGTGCTGGCGGCCGTGGTGCACGCCGAGCTGGCGGTGTTGCGGCCGTTCGGCGTGGCGGACGGCGTGGTGGCGCGCTCGGCCGAGCGGCTGACCCTGGTCGAGTACGGGCTGGACCCGAAGTCGCTGGTGGCCGTGGAGGTGGGGCATCACGAGCTGCCGTACGCGGAGGCGCTGCGGTCGTACCTGAGCGGCACTCCCGAGGGCGTCGCCCAGTGGGTACAGCATTGTGCCTCCGCGGTAAGCCTCGGCGTCCGCGAGACGACCGCCATCTGCGAGGCCATGCAAAGAGGCTGACCGGTGCTCGTCCGGCGGCCGACCGTAACGCGCTCTGCCTGCGAAGGACCTGGTAAGACGTCCTACCGACATAGCTGACGGCGTCTCAATACTGAGACGCCGTCTGCCAGTGCATCACGCCGGGTTACCAAGCGTGCACCTGTATCCGTCGAAGCGGGTCAAGCCCGTCACGACGCGCCTCCCGCGGCTGGTCGCACGTGGGTGCCCGACTCGATGCACCCGGACCATTGGTCCGTAAGACCTTTCTACGTCGGATTCGCCCTGCTGGGAACCCCTCGGGGCAAGACCTTTACCTGTGCGCGTACGCACCCGCGCCGCCGCCCTGTCCCGCCCGCGCCGGAGCCTTCCCGCCGCCGGGCGAGCCGGCCTCGCCGATCACTCTCCGTGATCTTCTTTATGTGATCGTTATCAATTCACGAAAAAACTTGGCGAAAATGCGAGATTACTGCTCGACGAAACTCGATCGGATCGGGCAGCATACGTTGGTATCGCCCAGGAACTGGAGCGCACTTGCGCGGGATGGCTTTGCGGGTCCCTTGCCAGGCTGTGGTGAAGTGATGAAAGCTTTCTTCTGAAACGGGACCGGCTCTACCCCCCCGGAGCCGGACCGATCAGGCGACCCCCGCTCTCCCCCCCGGCGGGGGTCGCCCCTTTTCCCCGCCTCCCGGTCATGGGACGGGTCTCCGTACGCTCGCCCGCTGGCACTCGCGCGCCCTCGTGAGCTGACCCGCAGCAGGCACTGGTGGCGCTCATCCACAGGCCCGCGTACGTGGAAACCCCCTCATCCACAGAACCCCGTTCGGCCCCTCGCGGCACCTGCCCTCCGCCCCACCCTGGACCTCCCACCACCCACGAACGGGAGGCCCACATTGCACCGTCCCTTGGTCATCACCGACGACCCCGCCCTCCTCGACGACCTGGTCCGCATAGCGGCGGCAGCCGGCGCCCAGCTCGACGTGGCCCAGCTCCCCGCCCACGCCCGCCCGCACTGGAACCTCGCCCCACTCGTGGCGATCGGTGCGGACCAGGCGGACGCCGTGGCCGCGACCGCACCCCCACCCCGCGACCAGGTCCTCCTCGTCACCCGCACCCCCGACGACCCCGACACCTGGCGAAGGTGCGTCGCAGCAGGCGCCCAGGCCGTCGTCACCCTCCCCGGCGACGAACGTCACCTCGTCGACCGCTTCGCCGACGCCATGGAGCCGGAGCCCCGCTCAGGCCCGGTGATCTGCGTACTGGGCGGCCGGGGCGGCGTGGGGTCAAGCGTCCTGTCGGCCTGCCTCGCCCTTCACGCCTCCGGCGGCGCCCGACTCCACACCCTCCTCGTGGACGCGGACCCGCTGGGCGGTGGCATCGACGCGCTGCTGGGCCACGAGGAAGCGCCGGGAGCCCGCTGGGGAGACCTCGTCGCGAGAGAGGGCCGCATCAGCAGCAGCGCCCTGCAGAAGGCCCTGCCCGCGTTCGGCGATCTCGCGATCCTCTCCTTCCACAGGGGCGAGGCGGCCCCGATCCCCGCCCAGGCCATGCGATCGGTCCTCGACGCCGGTCAGCGAGGCTTCGACCTGGTGGTCGTGGACCTCCCACGCCACTTCGACCCGGCCGCCGCCGAAGCCCTCACCAGGGCGAAGACCACCCTGCTGGTGGCCGCGGCGGACGTACGCGGCATCCTCTCCGCGCGCCAGGTCCTGGGCGAAGCCGGCAGGCACACGACCGACCTCCGCATGATCCTCCGCCCGGGCATCGTGGACGCCGACACCGCCGCCGCCTCCCTCGGCATCCCCTACGCGGGCACCCTCCCCGACCTGCCCCGGCTCACCGCCACCCTCAACCGCGGTGAGCTCCCCAAACTGGGCCCCCGCACCGCCCTGGGCACCCTCTGCGTCTCCCTCCTCCAAGACCTCCTCACTCCTGAGAACGCTTCCTCCCGAGCGGACAGGCAGCTCACATGACACCACCCCACGCCCACCTCGACGAGTCGGCACAACCCACCAAACCCCCGCTCACGACCACCCAGCCCTCACCCGGCAGAACCTCATCCGGGATGGCCACCACCTGGCCGGTCACGCCTCCGCCCACGGCACCCCCGCCATCGGTGTCCTCCGAACTCGTCGAGGCCGTCCGCGTACGCCTCGCCCGCACCGGGGCCGAACCCAGCGCCGCCCAGGTCGCCGTAGCCCTGCGAGCGGAAAAGGCGGTCTACGGCGACGCCGAGATCCTCGCCGTCGCCCGCGCCCTCTGCGCGGACCTGATCGGAGCCGGCCCCCTGGAGCCGCTCCTCGCCCGCCCTGACGTCACAGACGTCCTGGTCAACGGCCCGGACGAGGTATGGCTGGACGACGGCACCGGCCTCAGTCGCACCCCCATCCGCTTCACCGACGACGCCGCCGTACGCCGCCTCGCCCAGCGCCTCGCCGCCGCCGCGGGACGACGCCTGGACGACGCCTCGCCTTACGTGGACGCGCGACTCGCGGGCGGCGTACGCCTCCACGCCGTGCTTCCGCCCATAGCCCCCGAAGGCACCTGCCTGTCCCTACGCCTGCCGCCACGCCGTACGTTCACCCTGCACGACCTCGTCAAGGCGGGCACGATCACACAGCCGGCCGTCGCGATGCTCACGGCGATGGTCTCCGCCCGACTGGCCTTCCTGGTGACCGGCGGCACCGGAACAGGCAAGCCGAACCCTCGCTTATGACACCATTAAACCATGAGCGAGTACACCCCCCAGAGAGCCGT
Organism: Nonomuraea sp. B208; assembly: GCF_057536035.1. Lineage (NCBI taxonomy): Bacteria > Bacillati > Actinomycetota > Actinomycetes > Streptosporangiales > Streptosporangiaceae > Nonomuraea > Nonomuraea sp. B208. Next base: position 539,497 of record NZ_BAAJOU010000025.1, on the reverse strand, counting down.
GATCTTGTGCCGGATCAGCGACGCCCGCGACGAGGACACGACCGGAGTCGACGACCAGGAGAGGCACTGCCGTCGGTGGGCCGATGCCCACGGGTGGAAGGTCTGGAAGGTTGTGGTGGAGAACGACGTGTCCGCCTACAAGCGGCGGAAGATTCAGCTCCCAGATGGCACCTACGGTCTGCGGACCATCCGACCCGGCTTGCGCGACGCGATCACGTGGCTGTCGACCGGTGAGGCCGACGGGCTGATCGCCTACGACCTCGACCGGGCCGCCCGCGATCCCCGCGACCTTGAGGACCTGATTGACGCCGTTGAGATGCGGAAGCCACGGCCTCCGGTGGCGTCGGTCACCGGGTCGCTGCGGCTCTCGAACGACGGCGAGATCACCATGGCGCGGGTCCTGGTAGCGGTGGCCAATAAGTCGTCCCGGGACACCGCCCGCCGCGTCTCGAACGCCCGCCTGCGCAAGGCGACCAACGGCGAGTACAGCGGCGGTATCCGCCCGTTCGGCTTCGAGAAGGACGGCGTCACGGTGGAGCCGACCGAAGCGGCGGAGATCGTCAAGGCGACGGAGGCCCTTTTGGCGGGGGCGAGCCTGCGGTCCGTCGTCCGGGCGATCAACGCTGCAGGTGTCCGGACCTCGCGCGGCAAGGAGTGGAGCACGGTCGAGATGAGGGACATGCTCCAGCGCGCCCGGAACGCCGGTTTGGCCGTCTACAAGGGCGAGGTGGTGGGTAAGGCCTCATGGCCCGCAGTCGTCCCCGAGGAGTCCTGGCGGGCCGTCGTGGCGCTGCTGTCCGACCCTGCGCGCAGGACGTCGCCGGGCAACCGGGCTCGGTGGCTCGGGTCCGGCATCTACATCTGCGGGGGTTGCGGGGAGACCGTCATCTGCTCCCGCTCTGGCGGGGGCGCGAACCCCAGCTACCGGTGCCGCCCGCCGCGTGGAGGATCCCAGCGGCCGGGCACCCACGTTACGCGGACGGCGGCGCCGCTGGACGAGTTCGTAGAGGAACTGATCATTGAACGGCTGTCCCGGCCTGACGCGGTTGAGCTGCCGCTGAAAGACCAGGGGGAGGACGTTGCTCCACTGCGCGTTGAGACCGTCACCCTGCGGGCCCGGCTCGACGAGCTGGCGACGCTGCACGCTGACGGGGCCATTGACGCGCGCCAGCTCGTGACCGGGAGCACCCGGCTCCGGAGCCAGCTCAAGGAGATTGAGGACCGGATTACCGCAGCGAGCCAGGGAAGCGTCTTCGCCGGGGTCGTCGGCACGGTGGACACGCGGGCTACGTGGAAGGCGCAGGACCTCGGCCGGAAGCGCGCCGTCCTCGACGCGTTGATGACCGTGACCATCCTGCCCACCCGGCACGGGCGGGGGCCCGACGGCAGCTACTTCGACCCTGCCTCGGTGAGGATCGACTGGAAGAGGTGACCAGGAGGCCGGGGGCGCGAGGCCCCCGTCGGCCTGCTCACTGAGGTCCCGAAGGACGTCAGGCGGCGTTGCTGGCGTTCGCCGGCTCATGGGCGGCGGCCGGAACCGCGCCGCGCATCAGGATCGCGATGCGGGCCTTCTGCTCGGCCGTGAGCGGCGGAGCGCCGTCGACGATTTCGCGGACGAGGGCCGCGTACTTGTACCCGCTCACGGGTGCCTGGTCATTCACTGCACGCACAGGGGCGCTATTCACCGCTTCCGCATTCGTCCGGTTGATCACGGGAACGACGTTACGGAGGGCATAGTTGGGATGCGCAAGTCCTGCGCGTGAATTCAAATTCACAGCTTCACTAGTTAGGATTTCGTTTGCCTGGCCATGGCCGCATCTGATAACGGCCGGGAGCTACACGCCCAAGCCGCCAGATCGCCGCAGGGCTGCCCTGTGGCTGCTCGGCGATAATCGGGCCATGCTGGCACTGACGGGGCCGGAGAATGGCGCTCAGGGCCGCCTAGAGGTCCACGCGGCTGGAGGTTAGGGGCAGGACCGGGCATCCCGCTGATGAATCGGCCGAAGGCCGTACCGGTAGCCGTGGATACCCATCCCCGATCCCCTGCCCCCCTCCCCGTCAAGCGCGGAGCGCGCGACGCCTTCTAGGTGCTTCTCGGTCTAACCCTTCTCCCTCTAACCCTTCTCCTTCTACGCGGCGCTGTGTGAGCTGACCCAGCGGTGCTCTCCGAGCTATCCCAGCGGTGCTGTGTGAGCTGACCCAGCGGTGGTATTTGAGCTATGTGGCGCTGACCTGCTGTTTCTCGGCGTACAAACTTTCGGCCTCGTCGAGTTGGGATGTGTTGTGGTGATCAGACAAAAATCTCAACTTGAGAATGGTCCTTGAGGGCCTGGAACGCCTGCCGGGATTGTTGGCATTGATATCCGAAACGGACATCCTGCTACCGTTGATCTAGGCCGAAACAACGGCCATGAAAAAGGCCCGCGAGTGGTGCGAACACTCCGGGCCGAGAGACGAAGGGTCGGCTTCATCTATGGCTAGGGTAGCAGGTCAGAGCCCCGAATCGTACTTCGGAATGCTCCCTGAAACGTTCATCTGGTCGGACCGGATTTCACACAACGGCATTCGTGTTCTGTCAGCCGTGTATGGCCGGTGGACTAACAATTTCTGGCCGGTCCTGACGAATGACGAGCTGTCCGAGCTGACCACCCTGAGCGCTGCGACGATCAAGCGCGAGGTGTCGGCCCTGAAAAAGCTTGGCCTGGTCAAGGTCACCAGGACCAAGGACGGGAACCGGTACGAGCTGATCAAGGTTGAGTTTGCTGGCGACACCTACCGTGGCCGGATCAACGTGCGGCGGGACGCCTGGTCGAAGGTGTTCATCTCCATGACGGCCAGCTCAATCTCCTCCGGCGCTCTGCGGCTCTGGCTGATGCTCGACCGGATCGGCGGGACGAACGAGTGGGCCTGGTCCTCTCAGAGCGCACTGGCCAAGTACATGGGCGTGAAGGAGCGTCAGATCCGGGTTTACCTGGACGAACTCAAGGAGGCCGGTCTCCTGGAGGTGCGACGGCCGGACCCCCTCGGGAAGAACGAGTACCGGCTGATCCGCACGCCGGTCATGGTCAAGGTCGCCGAGGAGCACGACGCCAAACAGGAGCAGCAGAACGCCACGCGACGAGTTGCCCGTACCTGGCTGGACGCCGTTGTCCACGAGGACCTCAGGACGTGGGTTGCGAACAATGGCGAGGTCTCCAGGACGATCCTGTGGGCGGTTGACGAGGCCGTTGAGCTGGTCGGCGAGGAGGCGACTGCTGAGGTCGTCAGCGACACGCTGGAGACGTACGGCACCGACTACCCGGCCGATTTCATCGTCAAGATTCTGGACGAATGGCTGACCGAACTCGGCTTCGGGTACGCGGCGCCGGAGCAGGACGACGATGAGGACGACCGCTAGAGCGTAGGAGCCAGAATGACCCGCGACATGCTCGCCTTCCCGGCCGCGCCGTACTCGGCGGTCACGTTCCCCGATGACGACTACCTGATCGTGCCCATGCGCCTGGCTGAGGCCGCCGTACCGCCCGGCGCCGTGTGCCTCTGGCTGCTGCTCGCGCGGCTCGCCGAGGGGCACCAGGAGGTAGAGGTGTCCACGGCGCAGCTTGAGCGGCACACCGGCTGGACCGACGCGGAGATCGGCGAGCATGCGCGGGCCCTGTCCGCCGACGGCTGGGTGACGATCAGCAAGGGACACACGCCCGGGTCGTACGTCTACCGGCTGCTGCGCATGCCGTCGGCGACTGCCGTCAAGGAGTGGGCCGAGGACCTCGACGAGCCGAGGCAACCGCCGCCGCTGACGACCGGCCCCCGCCTCGGCGAACGCCCCGCAGCCCCGAAGCATCACACGGCGTTCTGGCTCGGGCGGGTGGCCGACCCGCAACCGCTGCGATAACTGTCGGCGGCGCCCGGTAGCCTCGTCCGGCCCTGTGGGCGGGGGATCCGTGCCGGGTAGAAGGGAGCTGTACGTGCTGCACCACCGCCACCGTGAGGTCGTCGACGTGGCCCTGAGGTTGGGCCAGCGAGTCACCTCCATGCAGTCGAACAACCCCGAGGGGATGCCCACCGAGGACGTGTATCGGGTCGTTGAGGTCCTCGCCGAAGAACGGCGACGGCTGGCGGAACGCGACCGGCTGTATGAGGAGGCCCTGGCCATCTTCGTGGCCGAGCTGAAGCACCGGGGCAAGACTCACGAGGCCATCCAGCGCCGGATGCGCAGGCCAGGAGAAAAGCCCAACGCCAGCGAGATCACCCGCATTTTGCGGCGGTGGAGATCGGCACTGGAGGCAGGACCGGATGTGGCCCTGCAGAACAGCGCACTCCTGGCGGTGGTGACCTCGGCCGCCCTTTCCGAGGAGCACAACGCCACCGACTCGGCGACCTCGCCGGAGGTGCGCAGCCTGTCGCAGGACCGGGCGGAGCACCTGTGGCGGTGGAGCACGCTTGGCCACAACACGAATTCGAGCGACGGCACCGCATAACCGCAGGTCAAAAATGGTGCCGGATTTTTTGGCCAGTCAGCCGGCGAAAATCGGCGAGGGTCTGGGCCCGGTCATCCTCCACATAGAGCGACACTGTCGCGTCGTATACCTCCTGGTGCCCCACCGTTGACTCCGTGCCGCCAGCTCCCGGCCGAGGACCGAGCGCCAGCAGCTCCCGGCCGTCGACTCCCGGCCTCGTGGTCGTGGCCCTCGTCGGCCAGCTCGGCGCCGCGCCGTCGACCAACTAGGCCAGCGCCCCGCCCCTTGGTTTCTCAGGCCTTGGGCCCAGTCGAGCGCCGAGGGGCCGGGAACAGTGGCCGCGTCCGGCCGACTCGCGGGGTTGGTCAGGAGACGCGGTGGAAGCTGAACTCGGTGCCCTTCTTGTCTGCGGGGACACGCTGGTACTCCGTCTCGCCGCAGCTGTCGCATGGAGTCGGGTCCCAGCCGACTAGGGCGGTGAGGCCCCCGCATTCGGTGCATTGAACGGCGGGGGTACCGCAGCGGTCGCAGGTGCCGCCCGCTATGGGGGAGCCGTCGCCTTCCTCGTCAGGCCGCTCGTAGAGGTCCACTGAGCCGTAGTCGCAGTTGTCGGCTGGGCAGCCATGCCACGGTGGTTCGTATTCGTCCTCCCCGGGGTCAGGCGAGCTGCCGGAAAAATCGGCGGCGAAGGGATCTTGGCGTTCCTCGTCCATGGGTCAAGGGCTATCAGTCCTGCCCCGGGCGTGGAAGCCGGTTTCAGGATCGTCCCTAGTTGGCAACCCTGCGGCCGACGCGCCCGGCCGGGAGGCCGACGGCAGCCTGTACGTCACCCGTACGTGAACCGGATGACGTACAGGCCCGTGTGCGCGGTGTGGTCCCCGCCCTGGGAAATCGGCCCTCCGGGGCAGCAGCGGGGACCACACCTACCCCGGTAGTCACGTACCGGGGGTCTGGCCCGGCTCCCGTCGGCGGTGGGTGGTGAGCTGCAGCAACGGGAGCCGGGGGATCATGGCACGGATCTCAGTCCGTGCAGTTCAACCACCTGAGACGTGGCCAGCGCGTGAAGGTGGTATTGGGAGGCGTCCCAGGCCACGAAGACGTTGTGCGCCGTCGGCACCAACGTGCCAGGCAGCAGGCCAGGCCGGTACATGTCGGCGAGGACACCAACGCTTACGACGTCGATCGCCGTGACGAGGCCGAAGCTCATGCCCAGCATGGGGCACTCCTCCATGGCTTTGGGGATGCAGTTCCAGCACGTCGGCGGCGCGTTGGTACGTCCGCTGTCGGCGCCGGTGCGCTCGAACACGGTCGCTGTCAGCAGCCACGGTATGAGCCCCGTCTCAGGGTCGGTCGCGGGGTAGCCGCACACCTGGCACAGCCGCTTGTCCATGCATCGCCATTGGCGGCGCACGTTGAGCTTGCGCATGCGTTCGGGCCCCCGTTCGTCCGGCTTGGCTCGGAGGTCGCGGACACGGGCACGGAGGATGCCCGGCTCCCAGGACCGAGCTGACGGGCCCTTGACCCAGTCGCCGGGTTTGGACGACGGCAGGTAGCTCAGGCGCTGTCGACCCGCGTAGGGGACGAACCCCAACGGGTCTGACACCAGCTCGTTTGCGTACGCGATCACGAACGGCACGACCGTGTAACCGGTTGTGCGCTGACTGGACGGTGCCATAGCCCCGACTATACGGACTACTTGTTCATCCTGTACTGCCTTGGCAATCCGGACCGGCCGCAATGACCTGGGCGAACGTCCCTAACGTGTTGCGTGTGACCGTTGACCAGCTCGACCCCACGCCGCTCTGGGAGCAACTCGCCGCGATCATTCGCGAGCGCATCAAGGCCGGTGACTTCCAGCCGCGCCAGCCGTTGCCGAGCGAGGCCCAGCTACAGCAGGAACACGGCGTAGCTCGCGGCACCGTGCGGCGTGCGATGCGGGCCCTCGGCGAAGAGGGATGGACCGTGACCGTGCAAGGTCGTGGCACGTTCGTGGCGCCTGAGGAGTCCTGGCCGACGTCGTAGGCGTACGTCATCCCCGTACGTGAAACCGGTGGCATACCGAGCCCCCGGCCGCCGTCGTCGGCACTTCCCCGGCCTCGTGGCGTCGGCCGAGCCGGTGTCGAGAAACGATCGTTTGTCGACAGTCGCGCCCGACGCGCGTTCTCCCAGCATGGAAGTGTCGGGAACTCGTGTCGAGAAACTATGTCGATAAACGGTGTCGTCATGATATTCTCGACACATGTTGATCGGTTACGCGCGAGTCTCCACTGACGACCAGAACCCTGACCACCAGTACGACGCCCTCACCCGGGCCGGTGTCGAGCTTGAGCACATCCACCTGGACAAGATCAGCGGCTCTAAGTCCAGCCGCCCCAAGTTCGACCTCGTGATGCAGCTCCTCCGCGAGGGTGACACGCTCGTGGTCACCCGCCTTGACCGTCTTGGCCGCTCCATGGTCCACCTGGTCAACCTCGGCGCGGAACTGCGGGAGCGCGGCATTCACCTGCTCGTCACGGAGCAGGGCATTGACACCCGCACCCCCGAGGGCCGCGCCATGTACGGCATGTTCTCCGTGTTTGCCGAGTTCCAGCGCGAACTGATCATCGCCAACACTCATGACGGCCTGGCCGCCGCGCGGGCCCGTGGGCGCAGCGGGGGCCGCCCGAAGAAGCTGCGCGACCGTCAGGCCCAGCTTGCCCGCGAGATGTACGACGAGCTGGGCGAGGACGGCAAGCGGAAGTGGACGGTGCAGCAGATTGCCGACGAGCTGGGTGTGAAGCGCACCACCGTGTATGGCTACCTCAAGGCCGAGGACGCCAGTCGTCCGGCCGCCGACGCCACGGCTGTGGGTGCACGGTGACCGCCGCCCTGTAGCCCGTCCTCGTCGACCGCCTGAGCGTCCGCCCTGCTGTGGGTGGGCGCTCTTGGCGTGTGTGGGGCCTGCTGCTCGGCCTCGGCGGCCAGCTCGGCCACGCGCGGCATGTGAGCCGGCGAAAATCTGCCGCCCTCGTCGGCCTGGCCCTCGTCGCCGTCGGCCAGCTGGCGCACGCGACCCGCCCTCGGCCAGCCCTTGACAAGAGCGACCCCCGGCACCCTTAAGCCGTCCTGCCCCAAGGTGCCCGGCCTGAGCTTCTGCGTGCGTGGCGGTATTACGCGCGTGACAGTGGCCTTTCTGAATTCGGAATGGGCGCCGAGGGCAATTCTCGGCATTACTATTCGCGCAGTTATAGCTGCTACCGTAGCAATATGAACGGCGTCAAGATTTCCCCGGATCGTTTCAGGTCCATGCTCAAAGAGAGGGGTCTCACCCGGCAAGCCCTGGCCCGCCAAATCGGCAGCACCGGCTACCAGATGTGGCGGTTGACGAGTGACAGGCATACCACCAGCTTTCGCTTTCTGGGCAAGCTGGTGCCCCTGCTTGGCCTCGACGGCGTGGCCGACATCATCGCTGATGAGCAGCAGGGCGAACACTTCATCCTCTGGTACATCGCCACCCACAAGCATCCCAAGTCCGAGACCAAGCGCAAGACGGCATGACAGCCCTGAAAGGAATTTGCAAATGACCACCAATGCCAGCAGTAACAATTTCTGGAGTCGCGAGAACCTCGCCCGCCGGGCTAATTTGGCGCAGCAGCAGGCAGCAGCCGAGCAGGCCTACCAGCAACAGGAGGAGCACCAGAATTTCATGGCGACCGTCGGCCGGAAGCTGGTCGAAATCGTCAACGGCTACACGTCCAACATGCGTCGGGCCGAAACGGCGCAGGTGATGCGCGACTTCTACCAGGCCTTCCCGCAGGCAGGCCCCAACGACTTCCGGCAGAGCGTGGAAACGCTTAAGGCGATGGGCGTGTTGTACGAGGCCCAGGGCGCCGAAGGCTTCATGGGGCAGCGCTCGACCAGCCTCCACGTGCTGTGACCCGCAACACGGCCTGCTCCGTGGGTCACCCGGTCGACCGCGTCGACTCCCGGAGCGGGGGCAGCTGCCCGACATGTGGCCGTGCCCGCGCCCGTGCCCGTGTCCTTAAGCGGGTCCGGGCTGTTGAGGCGAGGGTGGCTGTCGTCGTCGACCTCCCGGCCGCCCGGCCGATCGACCCCCGGGAGGAGCCGTGATCAACTGGGGAGCTGCGAGCAGCCTGTCCCAGCAGCGCCGCGCACGCCAGCAGTGGTTCACCGACGGCGTGCAGAGCTTTGCCAGCCACGACGATGAGGGGGAGGACGAGGTCCACGAGCCGCTTGGGCATCCCCTGGCGGCTCCCCGACCGACGTTGGGTGCTGCGCCGCCGCCGAGGCAGGCGTACGGCTTCCGGCCTGCGGCTACGTTCCAGCACGGTGCCCTCGGCCACACCGCCCCGGTGGTCGTCGGCACCCGGCCCGCGCCGAACGAGTCCGTGTGACGCGGCCAGGACTGGAGCGGGTCGGCCTGCTGCTGGCCCGCACTGGCCACACCCTCGTCAGGCGCTCGTTCAAGACCCGTGCTCTCGAGGCCCTGGAGCACATCGTCAACGGCGATGAGGACGCGGCTGACGCGATCGTGCGCTACCGGCTGACCTTCGGCCAGGCCGAGGACCTCAAGCGGTCCATAGCCGACCTCGGCCGCCTTTTGGACGCCCGGCTGCTGGACCAGATTCTCAAGGAGTCGGAGCACGTCCCCCAGGGGCTCGACGGCCCCACCGCGTGACGCGGCCGGGGGTGCTCAGGGCCACGTACTTACTACTTGGCCCGAGCGCCACCCGGCCCATTCGCGGAAGTAGGCGCCCATGTAGTTGGGACGCACCCCAGTGAAACGCGGAACAGCATCCCAACTGGCGGCCGTCGCCAGAGGCCTTCTGCAGTGCCGGTGACACCCCTGCTGACCTGCGGCGACAAAGAGCCGGCGAATGCCCCGGGGTGGTCGAGCCCCTACCAACTACGTCGACTCGTTGAGCACCGCCCAGGCGGTCACCGACATCGCATGCCCTTTTGGTTGCGGAGGGTGGTCATCCGCCCGGTTGTCAGCGTGGGCCAACGGGGGGAGGGGCGCCGTACCGTTTCCGCAGGTGGGCAGCTCTCGCCCCCTCCCCTGATCCGACCCGTCCGGACCGGCCCTCAGGCACCTATCGGCAGGTCAACGGGTCTACACGTAGGTGTGCACGGGGCCTACACCGTGTAGACCAGGTGAAGACCTCCGTGCAGACCGTCAAAGATCACGCTGCGTACGGCTACGCCGTGGCGTCCAGCTCCCGCCCGGCGGCGGCCAGGAGCGCAGCACGAGGCCTAACCATGCCCGTCGACCGGCGCCGCGACGGGATCCCCGCAGCGTCGAGCAGCGCGGCCGTGCGCATCTCGGCCGTCTTGCCCGGCGCCCAGCCCATCCGCGCGGCTGCCATGGCGGCCAGCTCGGCGGCGGGCACCCACTCCGTGCCCCAGGACTGGACGTCAGTGGCGATGGCCTCCAGCAGCGCCAGGGCCTCGTTAGGAACCGGCTCCGGTTCGACCGGCGCCAGCGTGACGACAGGAGCCATGCCCGCGTCCTCGTCGGTGCGCACGTACACGCCAACTGCGTCCAGGTCTGCGGCCGTCAGCGTCTCGGCGTCGAGCAGCGGGCACCGGCCGAGGGCCGCGTACTGCTCGGCGCGGGCCTGTGCCACGGCGCCCGACATGTAACCGACGCGCATCGGGAGCGCCATGTCCTCCCCGGCCCCGGCGACGTAGAACGTCCCGGCGTCGTTCGGGGAGTCGGCCGAGGTCGCGGGCTGGTACCGGCCCGGGTCCCAGCCACGAGCACGAGCACCGGCGCCGAACAGGAGATCAGCCTGCCAGTCCTGCAGACCGGGCCCGGCCGCGCGGAACGCCACCTGGCCCGCGATGGAGTCGCCGAGAGTGTCCTTCTTGGCGTCCTGGCTGGCAAAGATGAGGAACACGGCCGCCTTCCGCCCGATCCGCAGCAGCGAGACCGCCGCGTCACGACCGGCCGGAGTCAGGCGCGGGTACTCGTCGACGATGACGGCCAGCGCCGGGCGCTCCGGCGTCGCCTGCCACGAGTCGCCCATGCCCAGCTTGCGCAGCAGCCGCGTACGCGCCACGGCGATGGCCACGGCGTCCGTCAGGGCGTTCTCGCAGTCCTTCGGGTCCAGCGCCACCCTGCCCATGACGGCCGCCTGCGGCGCCTGGCCGACGCCGGACGGGTCCAGGTCCCACAGGTGCACGTCGGAGGCCGCGCCGAGGCCGTCAACGATCGCCCGCAGCAGGATCGACTTACCGCCGCCGGACGCGGCCAGGATCAGGCTGTGCTTGCTGGCGAACGGGGTACTGACCTGGGCGCCGTCGAGCCGCTGGCCCAGCCAAATCGGGTCCAGCACGGTCCTGCTCTGGCCCGCGTAGTCGGCCGCCGACGGCATGTCAGCCCACGGGTCCGACTCGATCACGCGCAGCGTCACCCGGGCCCGCCGGTCCCGGTGCGGGGTGACCAGGACACCGGCCTCGCGCACGTCCAGCAGCGTCTCCAGGTCGGCCGCCGCGCGGGTGATGTCCCCGGGCTGGCCCTTGCGCATCTGCACGACGACTTCCCAGCCCCATGGCGTAGCGGTGGCCGTGAGCGGCCGGACGTTGATCCGCTCGACGGCCAGGGCCCGGCGTACGGCCTCCATGGCGGCGGCCGGAGTCGAGCAGTCCGCGATCGGCATGGACGGCAGCAGCTCCCCGGCCTCGGTCACGCCGACGTCGGCACCCTCACGCACCCGGAACTGCTCGCGGCGGCGGTCGTGCTCACGCCGGATGCTCCCGCCGACGGCAGCGAGCCCAGCGAGGCCAGCGGCGGGCAGAGCGGCAGGGCTGGCCAGGTGGACGACGGCGGTGACCGTGTCGGCGACGAGGCCGTTGAGCCCGCCGAGGATGGTTGCCAGGAGCGGATTCGCCGGCTGAGCGGCGTACACCCCCTCGCCTGCGGTAACGCCCCAGGTCACCAGGGCCACGGGGACCTTGCCGACCTTCGCGCGGGTCGTCCACGGCCAGGCGGCCACCCTGGCGACGGCACCGGCCCGGCGGGCCCGGTCCTGCTGCAGCTTCGCGTACGTCGCGGCGTGCCGCTCGGCGACCTGGCCCCGGTGGGTGCCGCCCTCGCGCAGGTGCGCCAGCTTGAGCCAGTCCCACGCCCGTTCCCAGGTGTGCAGCGGCGTCCGCAGGGCTCCGTGTCCGACGATGCTGGCGGCGTACCGCACAGCCCCCGCGTCGCCCGGCGCCAGCGGCCGACCGGCGGAGGCCCGGGAAGCGCTGAGATCGTCTGAGAGCCCCGCAATTTCGGGGGTGATCTCCTTGGACTTACGGGCCGCCGAAATCGGCTCAGAAGGCTCCTCAGGGCCGCCCATGATGATCTCTACGGCATCGGCGCTCATCGGGTGCCTCCCTCGACGTCAGCGGAGCAGAAGGTGTGCAGCGGGTCACGGCCGCAGCGGGGGCAGGTGGTGCCATCGGCGATGTCGGCGTCCAGCTTCCGGACCACGTCGGCGAACCGGCGCAGGTGCTCGTAGGCGCCGAAGTTCGGGTCGGCCGCGAACCTGTGGGCGTACTCGACGAGGGCCAGGGGCTCGTGATCGGTCAGGGCCTCGGAGATCCGCGTCAGCATCCGGGAGCGCAGCCAGGCCGGGGCCGCCCGGTAGTGGTCCGGCAACTGGCCGAGCACGTCACCAGCCAACCGAGAAAGATCTTCCTGATTCGCCGAAGGCGTCTGCGCGGCCCCGCGCGCGTTACGGACCGTGCGCTCCCCTACGGGGAGAAGATGATCACTGTTCTTCTTCTTGTTCTTCTGGTTGTTGTTCTTCTTAAAGAGGGTGGAAAATCCGTCGTTGGTGCCGACCTGCGACGATGCGTCGTCTCCGCTGGTCACGTCCTGCGACGGGTTATCCGTCGTAGGTGCGGCCTGGGCGTTGGCCCCGTTTCCGCTGGTCGGAGCCTGTGACGGATTTTCCGGCGTAGGCGCGGGAGCGGCGGGTCCACCAGGGACGGAAAATCCGTCGTTGGTGCTGACCTGCTGATTTGCGGCCGTCCACGGGTCGCACAGGATGTAGTCGGTGCCGCCGAGCTTGCCGCTGGCCGCGCGCTGGCGCTCACGGATGAGGTAGCCGTGCCGCTCCAGCTCCTTCAGGGCGCCGCGTACGGCGTCACGCCCGTCGGGCGCAGCGGCGATGAGCGCCTTCTCCGAGATCCGGAAGCCGATCTTGTGGGAGGCCAGCCAGCCGAGGACGCCGCGCGCCTTCCAGGTCAGCCGCTTGTCGCGGACCCACCTGTTGCTGATCGTCGTGAAGTGATCCGTGGGGAGTTCGGCCCGGCGGATCCCCGGGGTACGGTTGGGCAAGGTTCGCTCCTGATATGCGCAGGGGTGGCCCTAGACCCCGGGCCGGTGTTGGCGCACCGACCGGGGTCGTACTGTCTGTGTGGCTTCGTCAGGCCCTCTTGCGGGCCGGGGGTCAGCGCTCGTCGCGGAGGAGCTTGGCGGTGTCACGGCTGCAGCCGAGCGCCTTGCGGATGGCCTCCGCCGACGGCTTCGCCGGGAGAGCACCGTTCGCGATCAGGACCGTCAGCTCCGTCCGGTGATCGGCCAGCGAGCGGCCACGCGGAGGGGTCTCCGAACCCCTATCCGACTGCTGGTCAGCGGGGGCGGAGGACGACGGCCGCCGAACGGCCGGAGGGGTGTAGTCGGAGGCCTCCGCGCCGGTAGTCCGACCGTGGTCCAGGCCGGTGAACGCGGCCAGGATGATCGGGAGCGCGGTCACGATGGCCACGGCCACGACCGGCCCAAGGATGTGGAGGACCAGAGCCGACACGCTGAAGTCGTCGGCCACGCCGGGCAGGTGACGCCAGGCGTTCATGCCCAAGGTGAGGCCCAGGAACAGGTACTCGATCCGCGTGAGCATCTTGGACTCGATCGGCTGGCCGTGCGTCCCCATGTAGGCGCGGGCGCCGACGACCACGAGCAGGGCCATGCTCATGAACGGCTCGACCAGCCAGGCGAACACCCACGACGGCGACCAGGCCGGAGCACCCTCGGCGGCGAACACCTGGACACCGGCCGTCGACCAGGCCAGCGCCAGCGCCAGCGACACCATGGCCACGGTGACCAGGAGCTTGCGCATGCGGGAGGCCTGCCAGGCGCGCATCATCGGGTCCTGGGCCAGCTCGTGCAAGCGGGCAGCCTCGTACGCGGCCTTGCGCCGCTTGCGCACCTTGGGGGAGTCGAGCAGCAGCGGGGAGTCGTCGTTCTGAAGGTCTGCCAGAAGGTGAGCCTCGGCGACCTCGGCCCGGAGCTGGCGCACGCGCTTGGTCTCGCCGGACACGGCCGCAGACGGGGCGGTGGTGACGACCGACGGGGCGGGCTGCTCGACCGGCGTATTAGCTGCCAGGAGCGCCTCGGCCCCGCTGATCAGCGCGGAGATGTCCTCAGGCTCGGGGGTTCCTGTAACGTCGTGCATGGGTCCTCTCCTGGTGTTCGCAGGTGGGGGTCAAGGCCCTGAGCAGGTGTTCCAGCACCCGCTTGGGGCCGAGTTGCTTAGGTGTGTCTTTTGTCGGGACCCGGCAAGACGACCCTGCTCTCGGGGCTCCTCTCCCTGGCCGACCCGGGCGAACGCCTCCTCCTCGTGGAGGACTCGGCCGAACTCCGCCCCTTCCACCCCCACGTGGTCCGCCTCGAAACCCGTCCACCGAACCTGGAGGGCGCCGGCGGCGTGAACCTCCGCGGCCTGGTACGCCAGGCCCTGCGCATGCGCCCTGACCGCCTCGTGGTGGGCGAGGTCAGAGGGTCCGAGGTCGTGGACTTGCTCGCCGCCCTCAACACAGGCCACGAGGGCGGCTGCGGCACGCTTCACGCGAACACCGCCGCCGACGTGCCGCCCCGGCTGGAAGCTCTGGGCTGCGCGGCCGGACTGAGTCGCGAGGCCGTCCACAGTCAACTGGCCGCCGCCCTGGACGCCGTCATCCACCTGACCCGCGACCGCCACAACGGCCGAAGGCGCATCGCCGAGATCTGCCTGCTCACCCGGACATCCACAGGATTCGTCGAGTCCCTCCCCGCCGTGACCTTCGACCCGTCCGGCGACACCCACCTCGGCCCCGGTTACGAAGCCTTCTCGAATGCCGTACGCCCTCACCCCTGCCTCCCTCCCCACGGGCCGGCGAGCGCATAGACGCACCCGCCACTCCTGACCCGCGAAGGAAGAAACCGTGCCGACCGCAGTCTGGCTGGCCGCGTTGTCCACAGGCTTCGCTGTATGGCTGTGGACAACTCCCGCCACCGCCACAACGCGCCTGGCCAAGCTCACAGCGCCCGCTAAATCACACCAATCCCGCCCTTTCTGGACGCTCCTCCGCGCTCCCCAGAGCCCGAAACGCCGTACCGAAGCCTGGCGACTGGCCTCCATCGAGCTCTGCCAGGCCCTCTCCGCCGAACTATCCACAGGCCGCACCCCGGGCGAAGCCCTGACCAGGGCGATGTCCGCAATCACCGTCCCCGACCCCGACCTCCTGCGCCCGGTCCTCGCCGCGGCGAGAGACGGCGGCGACGTCCCGACGGCCCTCACGAACGCGGCCCCGCCCCAGGGCGGCGAGGGTCTACGCCAACTGGCGGCCTGCTGGCAGGTGAGCATCACCACAGGAGCCGGCCTCGCCGCCTTGGCGGACCGCGTCGCCGCCACGT
Source organism: Nonomuraea sp. B208 (assembly GCF_057536035.1). NCBI lineage: Bacteria > Bacillati > Actinomycetota > Actinomycetes > Streptosporangiales > Streptosporangiaceae > Nonomuraea > Nonomuraea sp. B208. The sequence goes on along the minus strand of NZ_BAAJOU010000025.1, from coordinate 524,380 downwards.
TACGCACAGCCCAACTCCACAGCCAGGACGTGACCGCTCAGCTCGCAGGCCCACGAACCACGGCCAAAATGCTCGCCGTCCTCCCCGTACTGGGCCTCCTCATGGCCGCCACGCTGAACATGAATCCCCTGCGTTTCCTGCTCGGCAGCCTCCCAGGCATCGCCTGCCTGACAACCGGCATCGCCCTGAACGCCTGCGGCCTGTGGTGGACCCACCACATGTCCACCAAAGCCGAACTCTGACAACGGCGCTGCTGTGCTGACTGGCGGGGCGCGGGGCCTGCTGTGCTGACTGGCGGGGTGCGGGTGCTGCTGTGCTGATCGGGCGTGGTGCGGGGCTCCGACCGGGGCACCACCACCAGCGATCCCTCGCTCAGCGCAACTCGGACCTCCAAGCCATCAACTGCACCGACCAGTCACGCCTACCACCGCAACCGACGGGACCCCCATTGCTCCCTTTGCTGTCCGCACTATGCGCCGCCATGGCCATTTGGTTCTGGCTCCCCTCACACACGCCCCAGGACCGCCTGGCCCGCCTGACCCGCGTGCCCCGCCTGAAGCCACCCACGAGCCCAGGCGACCAGCAAAGCCCGAACCTGCCCCCCGGCCTTGACCACCGCCGACGTCCGAACCCGAAATCCCAGCCGCACGCCGCGGCGCTCGATCCCGCAACCACCACCACACACCCTGCCGACACCGAAACCGAACCGCCCCCGACATGGCTGGACCAACTCGGCAAAGGCCCTAGTCGGGGCGTCACCCGAAAGACCATCCTCATCGCGACCTCGGCAGGCCTGGCGATAGCCGTCTTGATCGGAGGCGCCGTCGGCGTGATGGTAGGACTTCTCATAACTCCCGCTACCGGCATCTACCTGCACAAGAGACAACCCACACGGTCACAACAGGACCAGCAGCAGATCCTGACTGACCTCCCTTTCGCCGCCGACCTGATGACCGCCGGCCTCCTGGCAGGCTGCCCGGTCAGCGCCGCCACCGAGATCGCCGCCGACGCGATAGGCGGCCCTCTCGGCCAACGCCTCGGCTGGGTGAGCACGCAACTGCGCCTCGGCGCGGACGCAGAACCCACCTGGGCCCTCCTGGCCAAGGACCCAGCATTAGGACAGCTCTCCCGAACCATGATCAGAGCCACCCAAAGCGGCACCCCCGTAGCCGATGCCCTGACCCGCCTGGCGGACGACGCCCGCGACGCGTCCAGGGCCGCCGCAGCGGCGGCAGCGAGGCGCGTCGGAGTCAAGGCAGTGGCCCCTCTGGGCCTGTGCTTCCTCCCGGCGTTCGTCCTCCTGGGCATCGTCCCGGTAGTGGCCGACCTCGCCTCCGCCCTCATCCTCCCGTAGCCACGCCACCTCCCATAGCCCCGCAACGATGACCGACAACCCGGCACTGCGCATTCCGCTAGCACCGTGTCGGACCACGCCTCACACCAGCACCAGCGCGACCACCCCTCACACCAGCAGAGAAGGGTCACCGCTCACACCAGCACCACTGGGGACCACGCCTCACACCAGCACCAGCGCGACCAGCCCTCACACCAGCAGAGAAGGGTCACCGCTCACACCAGCACCACTGGGGACCACGCCGCACACAAGGCCACCATGGCTGGGGACTGTCAGCGCCACATGGGACAGCCGTGTCAGCTCAGGTCTCAGCACAGCCTTCCATGATCACGCCGCCTTTCGTAGCCACGCCATCAGCCGCGCGGTCTCCCGCAGCTGCGCCGTCTCTCGCAGCCGCGCAGCGGTGACCGGCAACTCGGCACATCGCCTCGCACCAGCACCAGTCCGCGCCACATGTCGCCCATGCCCCCGCCGCTGGGCACCGTCAGCGCCGCAAAGGACAACTGCGCCAGCTCAGGCCTCAGCACGCCACAGCCCGTCGTCCGATCCTCACCCAGCTGCCCCTACGCGCACCGCCTCCCGATCACCCCAGACACACGCGGCGCACAGTTATCCACAGAACGCCGCTCGGCCACTTCCGCCGGCTCGATCTCGACGAACCTGTAACCCGCCGGGCAGAACCGGCTCCACCAAGCACCTGGAGGCACGATGCACAGCCCCGCCCCCACACCGGACGCCACCACGTCCACATCAGAAGCTGCCACTCCTCCACCGCCGCCCACCGCTCTGAAGCGAAACCACGAGAGCATCCCTCAGCCTCCGATCAGCCGCCCCACCTCCCGGACAAGCCGCGCACTCGCCGCCCATGACAACACCACCACAGCCCCGACATCCCCTGTATGGGAAGCCCCGGCGCCCGAACACACGGCACCCAAGACGGACGACCCCCAGAAGCCTTCAGTCGACGGCTCCGACACTGACGGCCACAGGACCCACGCGAGAACCCCGAGGCGCCCGAGCCTTCACCCTCGCTCCAACAAGTGGCTGCACTACGCGGCCACAAACCGCGAGCGCGGCATGTCCACCGCCGAATACGCCGTGGGAACCATCGCGGCCTGCGCTTTCGCGGCGCTCCTCATGAAGATCGTCAGTGGCACAGAAGTCGCGGATCTGCTCACCGGCATCATCAGCCGAGCGCTGAAAACGGGCGAGTGAGCTTTCGCCCGAGGCGGCTTCCCCGAGGCGCTTCGGCAGCGCGAGGCTCTGTGACCGCTGAGACCGCAGCCGTGCTTCCGGCACTGATGATCGTCCTGGCAGCCGGTCTGTGGGCCCTCCAGTCCGTCGCCGTCCAGCTCGAATGCGTGGACGCGGCCCGCGCCGCGGCCCGGGCCGCCGCGAGAGGCGAGCCGTTGGAGGAGGTCCGCGCGGTCGCCATCACGGCCACGAGCGCGGACGCGCAAGTGGACATCGTCCGCGACCCGGAGACGACGCAAGTTCAGATCGCCGTTCAAGTGAGACCAGCATGGGGTTCGGCATTCCCGCCAGTACGCGTATCCGCCTCCGCCTTCGCCGACACAGAGCCGTAGTCGAGATCCATCACGTCTGTCGCAAGCATTGCCGCATCGTCGCGACCACGGGGCCAGCTGACATGTGCCCACCTCATGGCCGCGCCGGATCGTGACGCGCGCCGCCACGGCCCCGTGGTCCACGCTGCGGCTCAAGCCAGTCAAGCCGAGGAGGACGTCGTCACCTCCGCCGAAAGACACTCCGCACAAGCGGCGGATGAAGGGAAGCCAGGTGCAAGGAGTGGTTCGAGAACGCACGCATGACGGACGACGTCCGCCGCAGTCCTACCAGCGAAGACGCGCGCGGTTCGATGCGCGTCGGGGGCTGCGGGCCGTCACACGAAGGGATGATGCCGATGCCGGCGAACGCGGATCCGCCACCTTGTGGGGTGTGGCCCTGATGGGGCTTCTGATGGCTGTGGCCACGGCTTTCGCCACGGCGGGCACCGCGCGCGTGGCCCGCCACCGCGTGAACAACGCGGCCGACCTCAGCGCTTTGGCGGCCGCCCGGCTCGCGCTGCTCGATCCGCAGGAAGCGTGCGCCCGAGCCGGCGCGCTGGCAGCCGGCAACGGTGTCGAGATGATCCGATGCGAGATCAGCGGCGAGGTGGCCGATGTCTGGACCGCTCTGTCGATCTCGCTACCGGTCGTAGGCACCGCAACTGTCAGAGGCAGAGCCCGAGCAGGCCCGGCCCCGTAACCGGACAGCATCATCAGCATGCCGGCGCGCGTGCTGGACGTGGGCGGCGGCATCGGCGTGCACGCCGAGTGGCTGAGCGCCGACGGCTACGCGGTCGAACTGCTGGACCCCGTTCCGCGCCACGTCCAGCGTGCCGCGCGACTGGCCGGGGTGAGCGCGCCGCTCGGCGACGCACGCCCCCTGCCCGTCGCGGACGCGAGCCAGGACGCGGTCCTTCTCCTGGGCCCCCTCTACCACCTGCCGGACCGGGCCGATCGAGTGCGGGACCCTGACAGAGGCCCGGCGCGCCCTGAGACCCGGCGGCGTGATCGCGGTTGCGACGATCAGCCGTCACGCGGCCGTGCACGACGCCATCTACCTGGGGCACTACCTCCAAGAACGGCAACGGGAGGCCGCACGCGCAGCGGCGGCGAACGGGATCACGCTTTCTCCTGGGCGAGGATTCCCGGCCTACCTTCGCGACCCCGACGAGGTGCCGGAAAATTCGCCGACGCGGGCTTTCCCGATGTCGAACGGTACGGCCTGGAAGGCGGCTTCTCTCTGTACGGCGACATCGGCGACTGGCTGGAAGACCCCGAGCGCAGACCCCTCCTGCTCGACGCGCAGCGCTCGATGGGATCGGTGCCGTCGTTGCTCGGGGTCAGCGGTCACCTGCTCAGCATCGCCGGACGCGATCAGTGACACGTGGTGGGCGCGGCGGCCCCTGCTTCTACGGTGGAGCGACTCTGACGCCGGTCCGGTAAACGCTCTTCTTGCCTGCTCTTGCCGCTCAGGCCAGACGGTCGGTGAGCCCGTCGGCTCGGAGGGGCACTTGAGCCGACCGGACCGACAGCAGGGGACTCCTCAAGTCCGACGAGACAGAACACCCTCCTCACGATCTCTTGTTTTCACACAATATTCAGTACATACTGAACTTTATAGGAGATTGTGGAGGTGAACGGATGGTAGAAGACCGGGAGCGGATCCTTGAGTGGGTCGAGCAGGCGGCAGCCTTCTGCATCGACGAATATGCCGTCCCGCCCATAGCCGGCCGTGTGCTGGCCTGGCTGATGATCTGTGACCCGCCGGAGCAGTCGGCGGGTCAGATCGCCGAGGCGATCGGGGCGAGCAGGGCATCACTGGCCACCAGCATGCGCCTGCTCATCGACGCCGGGTTCGTGCGCCGTCGCACCCGCCCCGGACAGAAGACCCACTACTACCAGGTGGACGATGACGCCTGGGAACGGGTCATCCGGCGCAGGGTGGCGGGCCTGGCCGCGTTCCGTGAGATCACCGCGGCGGGCATGGAGCTGGCCGGCTCCGATCCTGCGCGCACCGGGCGGCTGCGCGCGGCGCACAACGTCTTCGACTGGATGGACAAGGCCTTCGCGAGCATGCCCGGGCCGCAGCACGAGGGAGAGGTTGATGAACGCTGAGCGGGGTCGCACCGCGATCGTGGCCGGGGCCGGGATCGGAGGGCTGGCCGCGGCCGTCGGCCTGCTGCGCGGCGGCTGGGACGTGACCGTGCTGGAGCGGGCGCGGGAACTGGGTGAGGTGGGCGCCGGCTGGTCGTTCGCGCCGAACGCGTTGCGCGCGGCCGACGCCCTGGGCGTCGGCGAGGAGTTCCGGGCTTGTTCGGTGCCCACCGAGGCGGGCGCCACGATGCGGCTGCCGGACGGGACCTACCTGGTGAGGTTCCAGCCGGACGCTGATCAGGCGCTGCTCGCCAACCACCGCGCCGATCTGCAGCGCGTGCTGGCCCGGCATGTGCCGGCCGAGCGGATCCGTACCGGCGCCGAGGTGACCGGCGTCCGCCAGGACGGCGGCGGCGTCACGGTCACCTGCCGGGACGGCGCCGAGCTGCGGGCCGATCTGCTGGTCGGGGCCGACGGCATTCACAGCACGGTACGCCGCAGCGTCTGGCCCGACGCGCCCGAGCCTGTCTTCCAGCGCATTCTGTGCTGGCGCGGGGTGACAGAGCCGGGCGCGGTCTGGCCGGTGAGCGGGTTCCAGACCTGGGGGCGCGGCGCCCGGTTCGGCGCGCATCCCCTGGTAGGTGAGCGGGTGTTCTGGTTCCTCACCGTGCGCCAGGAGGAGCCGGGGCTGCGTTTCGATGACGATCTGCGAGAGGTGTCGGCCAGGACCCGCGGCTGGCACGATCCGATCCCGGCGCTGCTGGCTGCCACGCCGCCCGAAGCGGTGCTGTGTCACGACATCTACGACCTGGACCCCCTGCCCGCCTACGTGAAGGGCCGCATCGCGTTGCTGGGCGATGCCGCCCACGCGATGACTCCTTTCCTGGCGCAAGGCGCCTGCCAGGCGCTGGAGGACGCGGTCGTGCTCGCAGCCGAGACGGCCCGGGCGACCTCCGTCCCGCAGGCTCTCGACCGCTACGACCAGGCCCGCCGCCCGCGCACCCAGCAGGTGCAGCGCATGGCGAGGACCGACCCCAGGCTCAGCCTGTCCACCAGCGGCGCCACCTACCGGCTCATGACCACGATGACCCGTCTGGCCTCCTCCGGCGTGGCCCGCCGCAAGAGCTCCCGGCTCTGGGACTGGACCCCTCCACTCTCCACGGAAGTGACACGATGACGATCGAGCACATCACGTTCCGCAGCGGCGACGTACGCTGCGCGGCCGACCTCCACCTGCCGCGGGAAGCCGACGGGCCGGTGCCCGGCGTGGTGATGGGGCACAGCGTCCACATGGTCAAGGAGGCTCTGGCACCCGGCGCCGCCTACCTGACACGGGCCGGCTTCGCCGTGCTCGCGATCGACTATCGCACCATCGGCGCCAGTGAGGGCCACCCGCGCGGCCAGGTCTTCCCGCACCGCTACGTCGACGACGTCCGCAATGCCGTCACCTATCTGCAAGGCCGCCCCGAGGTGGACGCGGCCAGGATCGGGCTGTGGGGGCACAGCCTGGGCGCCACCGTGGCGATCCAGGCAGCCGCGATCGACCGCCGAGTCCGATGTGTCGCCTGCCAGAACCCCAGCATGTTCAACGGCTGGCGAGCCATGGAGAAGGCCCGTGGCCGGGCCGGTGTCCAGGGCCTGCTCGACGTGGTCGACCAGGATCTGCACCAGCGGCACGAGACCGGCAGCGGGATGCGCATGCCCCTGCTCGGCACCGGCGACCCGCACATCGTGGACTACCTGGCCCTGGCCAAGGAGGTCTTCCCGACCTTCGACGACGAGGTGGAGGCCGAGTCACTGGCCCAGATACTGTTGTGGGCGCCGGAGGCGTTCCTCGAACGCCTCGCCCCCCGGCCGCTCCTCATGGTCACCGGGCGTGAGGATCTCACTCACGACATCGACGAGGTTCTGGACGCCTACGAGCGGGCACGCGAACCGAAACTCCTCGAGATCCTGCCCTACGACGAGCGCGGCCTGTCGGTGGAACCCGGGCTCGGCCAGGCCATGGGCATCGCGGCCGAGTGGTTCCGCCGGCACCTGGTCGAGGCAGAGCCGTTCGTTCCCTCCCCGCCGGCCCGCGAGGTGCGTGCCAAGGGTCTGCGGCCCGAATTCTCCCCTCAGCAGGCCTGACAGCGTGTACGGAAGCGCTGAGCAGCCACACGATCCTGAGCACTCGCCCGGACGCCTGTGACCGTCCGCTTCATCCCCCACCCCGCGCCCGCCCTGGAACAACGGGCACCGTGACGGTCGTGGTCGGCTGATGTCCTGCTGGCCCGCCTGTCTGAGGGGCGCCGCGTTCCGGCAGATGCGTTCAAGACTGAGATCAGATTCGGAAACCGGACAAGGGGGCCGTGCAGAGAGTCTGCTCGGCGTCGAATTCCACGAACGTGCTGACAGGGCGGAAACCAAGGCGGGCGGCGAGTTTCAGAGATCGCTGGTTCGCGGTCTGGGTCACGACCAGGACCGGCTGGTCAGGAAGTTCGTCAGCCGCGGCGCGCAACGCCGCAGTTGCGGCCTCGTACGCGAATCCCGCGCCCCACGCACTGCGCCGCAGCACATAGCCCAGTTCCAGTTCCCCGCCACCCTCGGTGACATGGCCGGGACGATCGGCCGACCGGCGGGCGAGCGTCAATGTGCCGATAAGTCGGTTCGTCGTGTTGTCCGCGATGACGAAATTGCCAGGGCTGGGGGTCGGGTTCGCGATGCTCATATCGAAATACTGCTCGACCTCGCTCCGAGGGCGGGGGCCACCGAGGTAGGCCCGCACCTCGGGATCGGTCATGAGTTCGATGAGGCCGTCGCGGTCGGTGTGGTGCGCTTTGCGAAGCAGGAGTCGTTCCGACGTGACTTCCGTGGCGGACAGCGTGGGCAATTGGCTCATGAGCTTGTGATCATAGATCACGCAGCACTTCTCGGGCGCTGGTTGGGGCGGCTGCACTCGTCTGCGCCCGTGCCTGGCATAGATGTGCACCTTGTCGGTGTCTCAGACGTGCCATCGGTTCGCGATCTCGCGTCTCGGCCAGGGCGGGGCTTGGAGCTTTCGACGAGCGGGCGTGCGGTGGTGATGGTCGGGTGGCATGCCTTTCCTGGCCCACGGGGTCATTGATCAAGTCATCGGCTATGGGAGCGCGAAAAGCGTGAACCCAGAGAAGCAGGCGGGTTTTTATAGTTACCGAAGGGCGATCGGGTTTTGTCGACAAGCGCTTCCTCCAGGAGATCGGTGCAATGTCGGTTTCGGTGGACGAGGGCTGTGGGGCGAGGTGTGGAGATATAGGACACGCTCATAAGGCATTTTGGGGGCTGCTGGATGGTGGCGTAGTCGGCGGTGGTCGGGGTGCCTTGTAAGGAGGGTTTGCTGGTGGTGGCGGATGTGGTGAAGTACGGTGGTTTTTGGGGTTTGTGGGGCTAGGTCGCAATCAAGTCACGACTTCTTGGACTTGGTGTCCAAGAGTCTGCTTGCTCACGTAACGTTCCGCTTACCCGCGGTCCATGCCGTTCTGATGAAGGGTCTGGGAGAGCCGGAACGGTGTCGCCAGGGTGCGGGGCCGGGGGCGGTCGGTGACCGTTTCGCCGGGCGAACTGCACTTCCGGTCGTCGCTTGACTCGCTCCTCGCGAGTGGGCCGGGTGGCGCGAGTCTCTCGATGGAGGGAAGCGTCGTGACGGTAGTTGGCAGAGTGGTGGCCGCGGGGATCGTCGCGGTGGGGTCCATGATGTTCGGTGGATCCGCTCATGCGGCCGTGACGGCGGGAAGCGGCTCCTCTGGGCAAATCACCTCGCCGTCGGACGGACAGGTCGTCTCCGGGTCGTCGGTCACTGTTTCCGCACGTACAGGGCTCATGCAACTGCGCATGGGGCTGTACGTCGACGGGCCGTCCACAGGCTCGGTGAAGGTGGCCGGCGGGGGCGCCAACCAGACCATCTCCGGGACGTTCGACGCCGGCAGCGCCCCGAACGGGACCTTCACCGTGACCCTCAAGGGGGAGATCACCGGCACCAGGTACGACAGCAGCACCTTCAAGCTGCGGCGGCCCGCCGAGACGCCGAGCAATGTGAGCGCCGAGCTCCAGGGCACCACGAAGGTCATCGTGACCTGGAGCAAGGGCGCCGAGCCCGATCTGCAGACGTACCAGGTGTCCAACACGCAGTCGGGGGTTGTGGGGCGGCTGGCGGCGGACAGCGCGTGCAGCGGCGGGTCGTGCAAGGCGGTGCTCGCGGTGCCGGCCAAGGCGGCGGGGCAGAAGGTGGGGTTCACGGTCAGGGCGTTCCGGAGTGACGGGGACGGAGGGACGGTCGGGTCGGGCGAGTCAGGCACCGCCTACGTCAGCGTTCCGGCACCGCCTGCCGCTCAGCCGAAGAAGGAAGTCAACAAGACGCGGCAGGCGCCCAAGACATCCGAGAGGGCCGATCCGCTGCCGACGCTGCCCGCCAAGAAGCAGGCTCAGCCTTCGCGCAAGGCGACGACTCACCGCCCGAAGGTGACGGCCAAGGTACCCGCGATCCCTGACACGGACACGAAGGGCAATCTGCCTATTCCGACTGCTGATGTACGGCAGGGAGAAGGGGAAAAAGATGCCCTGACGCCATCAGGTGGGAACGGTGAGGGGCGGAGCGACCAGGGCGAGAGTGCTTCGGACACCGCGTCAGTGCAGGTGAACGGTGTGAAGGCGCAGTCGAGCGAGTCCGTGTTGGGGGACGTCGGGCAGTACGGGCTGTATGTCGCGGGTGGGCTGCTTCTGCTGTTGCTCGGCGCGCATGCCGGAGCTTGGGCTCGGCGGCGGGCGCTGGCTGCCGAGGGAGGACGGGGCGGGAGTTCGCAGGCTCTGAGAACGGGCCCGGCGTCGATGGCGAGGGGCACTTCTGCTGCTTCTTCTGCTTCTGCTGCGAGAGCGGCAGGGGGTGTCGGTGTTTCGCGCACCGGGGCTGAAGTTGGCCCTTCGGGGGCGGGCGTCTCCCGTGGAGAAGGGGCGGCTGGGGTGACGCCTCGGCGTAGGCCCACAGTGATCCTTGCGGTGGCGAAGACGCGAATGCCGCCGGGGTCGCAGACGGCTGATGGGCAGGCTTCGGCTTCCGGCGGGGCTTCCAATCATGGTGATTCGTCGCCTTTGCCTGCTGATTGGCAGGGGGCGGGCGCGGGTGGTGGTCAGGTTCTGCGGCAGGTGTCTGCGATGCCTGGGTTAGAGGCTGGTGGGGCGAACATCGCCTCTGCTGCGGATGCTGCTCCTGTTCGAGGGGTGCTCCCGGTAGAGGCTGGTTCGGCGCATCTGGTTCCGCAGACTGTCGGGCTTCCAGATGAGCGGGGCGGTCAGGGCTACAAAGGTGTGCAGAGTCCCGGTGGTGGTCAGAGGCATGGCGGTGGCTTGAGCGAGGGCGGCCCTGGCCATGCAGGTGGTCAGGGCCGCGAAGGGGGCGCGGCTGATCACGGTGGACGTGGTGGGCGGCAGGAGCCGGTACGGATCGCGCTGCCCAGTTCGGCGGTGATCGAGGTGTCGGAGCCGGCCGCAGCGGCGGCGCAGCGGCCTGCTGTGCGGATCGAGGAGCGGTGGGATGACTATCTGCCGCCTTCGCCCCGGTCCATGGAGGACAGCGGGTTCTGGGAGCGGCCGCAGCCTGGGGCGCTGGATTTCTGGGCGCCGGATGATGAGGGCGCGGAGGGCGGGAGGAGCCTTGGCACCGGTGGTGGCAGGACCATCCACGCCGGTGGTGCTGGGACGATCCACGGCGGTGGTGCTGGTGATGCCGTGACCGGCGGTTCGGGGGGTGCGGTGACCAGCGGTTTGGGTGGTGCCGTAACAGGCGGCCCCGGTGGTGCTGCCAGTGCTGTGACAGGTGCTTCTGGCGTTGGCACGGATGCTGCCAAGGGTAGTGCTGGCGGCGGCGGTAGTGCTGGCGGGGGCGGCGGTGGTGCTGGCAACGGTGGTGCCGGCGGTGACGCTGATGATCCTGGTGCTGGCGGTGGTGCTGTGAATCGGCCCGCTGGTGCCGGGGGCGGGGCGGGTGGTTCTGGTGGTGCCGGTACGTCCGCCTATGCGGGGCGTCGGCACGAGGGCGGTCTCAGTTAGGGATTCTGCTTGGGGGATGGGCACGGCGGTCCGAACCGCCGGGTGGGGCTCTGCGGACGGGCTTGGCGGGGTTCGGCGGGGGTGGGTCAGTCGGTGGTGAGCAGGGTGTTCAGGAGGAGGATGGCGCCCCGTTTGTCCAGGGGTTCGTTGCCGTTCCCGCACTTGGGTGACTGGATGCAGGACGGGCAGCCGCGTTCGCACTCACAGGAGGTGATCGCCTCGCGGGTGGCCGTCAGCCAGTCGTTCGCCCTGGCGTAACCGCGTTCGGCGAAACCGGCGCCGCCCTCGTGGCCGTCGTACACGAAGACCGTCAGCAGGCCCGTGTCGGCGTGCAGTTCGGTGGAGACGCCGCCGATGTCCCAGCGGTCGCAGGTGGCGAACAGGGGGAGGAGGCCGATGGAGGCGTGTTCGGCGGCGTGGGCCGCGCCGCCGAGGTCGATGCCCGCCTCCGCGAGAGGGGCCACGGCCGACGCAGGAAGGGTCCACCAGACGGCGCGGGTGCGGAGGGTGCGAGGTGGCAGGTCAAGGGGCTCGTCGCCGAGCATCTCACCCGACTGGAAGCGCCTCTTGAGGTACGAGACCACCTGCCTGGTCACCTCGACCTCGCCGAAGTGCAGCGTGCCTTGCCCCAAGGGGTGGGAGCGCTGGGTGGAAAGGATGGAGATGTCGGTGATGTCGCGGGCGAACGTCGAGTAGTCGGGATCGGCGGCCGTGACCAGGGCCACGTCGGCCTCCAGGTCGAGCGCCTCCACGAGGAACGTCTCGCCCTGGTGGATGTAGACCGCGCCCGTGTGGACGGTGGTGTGGGCGGAGGGCTCGTCCACGCTGCCGAGGAGGCGGCCGGTGTTCGCCTCCACGACGTGGATGAGGGACCCGCCGCCGCCCCGGATGTCGGCGAGGTCGGTGGGGCGTTCGCGCCTGGTCCAGAACCAGCCGGTCGGGCGGGCGCGGAGCATGCCCTGGTTCACCAGGTCGTCCAGGACGTCGGCGGTGGTCGGGCCGAAGATGGGCAGATCGGCCTCGGTCAGCGGGATCTCGGCGGCTGCGGCGCACAGGTGGGGGCCCAGGACGTACGGGTTGTCGGGGTCCAGGACGATGGCCTCCACCGGCTGGCCGAACAGGGCCTGCGGGTGGTGGACGAGGTAGGTGTCCAGAGGGTCGTCCCTGGCGATCAGGACGGCCAGGGCGTCCTGGCCGTCGCGGCCCGCGCGGCCCGCCTGCTGCCAGAGGCTGGCTCTGGTGCCGGGCCAGCCGGCGATGAGGACGGCGTCGAGGCCGGAGACGTCGACGCCGAGTTCGAGGGCGTTCGTGGTGGCCAGGCCCATGATGGTGCCGTCGCGGAGGGCCTTCTCCAGGACGCGGCGGTCTTCGGCGAGGTAGCCGGCGCGGTAGGCGGCGATCTTGTCAGGGAGGTTGGACAGGTCGGAGATGTCGGGCAAGGCCCAGGACAGGGGGTTCTCGGGCGCGCTGTGGGAGGGGATGCGGCTGGGCGTGCTGTGGGAGGGGGTGCTGCCGGGAGCGCGGGTGGGTGCGCTGCTGGGCCTTCCGTCTGCCGGGCCGTCGGCCGGGTCGTCGGGCCTGCTGCTGAGGTTCTCGCCGGGGCTGCGGCTGAGGCCGTTGATCGGGCCGCGGTTGGGACCAGCGGTGGGGTCGGTGTGCGGGTTTTGGTCGAGGGTGTCGTTGAGGGGCGTGTCAGAGGGTGGGTGGGTGGCCCGAGGGGTTGAGGGCGTGGTCGTGCCTGCGGTCTCAGGGTGAGGGGTGGCCGGGGGGAGCGGGGCGCCCGCGTACGGCATGGAGAAGGCCACGTCGGCCAGTTTCGCGCGGGCGGTCAGCGCGACCGTCTCGGCGCCGCGCCGGGAGCGTACGAAGGCCAAGGTGCGGACATCGGCCAGCACGAGATCGGCGAGCAGGTCGGCGGCCTCCGCCGTGGCCGTACGCCGCACCGGCGCTCCTCCCTCGCCCCGTAGCTCGGTCAGCGGCGGCTCCCACAGCGCGATGGTGGTGGAACCCTTGGGAGAGGCGTCCACGGTCACCTCGTCCATCTCAAGCCCCGTCAGCCTCATCGCGAACGCCCCCGGCTCGCTCGCCGTCGCCGAGGCGAGCAGGAACGTGGGTGCCGAGCCGTACCGTGCGCACACCCGGCGGAGCCGGCGCAGGATCTGGGCGACGTGGGAGCCGAACACACCCCGGTAGCCATGGCACTCGTCCACCACGACCAGGCGCAGCCGCCGGAAGAACGACGTCCAGCTCGCGTGCCTGGGCAGGATGCTCCGGTGGAGCATGTCGGGATTGGTCAGGACGTAGTTGGCGTGCCGGCGTATCCAGGTGCGTTCCTCGAACGGCGTGTCGCCGTCGTACGTGGCCGCCCGCATCTGCGTGATGTGCAGTTCGCGGAGCCCGCGCAGCTGGTCGGCGGCCAGCGCCTTGGTCGGCGTGAGGTAGAGCACCGTCCCGCCGTCGAGGCAGGACGCGACCGCCGGAGTGAGGTACGCGAGGGACTTCCCGGACGCCGTGCCCGTGGAGACGATCACGTTTCGGCCACGGAATGCCAGGTCGGCGGCCTCGTACTGGTGTGGCCAGAGCCCCGTCACCCCGCGGTTCGCCAAGCGCGTAACCAGCACGTCCGGCGCCCAATCGGGCCAACCGACTTGACCCGCCTGACGTGCTGGAACATGCTCCACATGGGTGACGCGCTCATGACGTGCGGGAACACCGAGCAGGTGGCGGAGGAGTGGACCTGCCTGTTCTGGGGAGGATGCGGAGGAAGTCACTGTTTCCAGTCTTGCATCAGTGGGCAAAGTCGCCGGGAATCGTGATTTCGTATAGACACAAGCCAGGCGCGTGGTTGAATGCCGCGCGTCAGGGTCGGACAGTCTGGGGCCACGCTCCAGATTGCCAGGCCGGCAAGAGTACTTTCGCAGGCGAGGCGCTGGAGGATCTGTGGATCTGAAGTTGGATCACCACAACGAGGACCGACTCACCATCGTCGAGGTCGAGGGTGAGATCGATGTCTACACTGCGCCGAGATTGCGTGAACTCCTCATCGACCTGGTGAACAAGGGCAACTTCCACCTTCTCGTCAACATGGAGAAGGTCGACTTCCTGGACTCGACGGGTCTTGGTGTCCTGGTCGGAGGGCTCAAGCGGGTCCGTGCGCACGACGGCTCCCTGGAACTGGTCTGCACCCAGGAGCGCATCCTGAAGATCTTCCGGATCACCGGCCTGACCAAGGTCTTCGGGATCTACGCTTCGGTCGACGAGGCCAAGGAAGCTCACGGCAAAGACAAGTAGCATGGCTACCGTCGAGCTGACGTTCAGCGCCCTCCCCGCGCACGTGCGCACCGCACGGCTGGTGGCCACGGCCATCGCCCGGCGCACGGGTGTGGAGGAGTCCCTGCTGGACGAGGTCAGGCTCGCCGTGGGTGAGGCATGTTCCCGGGCTGTGGAGGCGCACCGCGCCCACTGCCCGGGCGAGCCCATCCGCATCGAGCTCCGAGATGATTCCGGACGGTTCGAGGTCACGGTCAGCGACCATGCCCCCAGCGACGAGCTCCATCTGGAGCAGCCGCTCGACCTGGGCACGCTGTCCGACTCGTTCATGACGGGCTTCGGCCTCGCGGTCATCACCGGGCTGGCCGACGACGTCGAGGTCTTTCCCACCCCCAAGGGGACCGACATCCGGATGAGCTGGCCCGCGGCGAACGGGATTCCCGCGCCGTGAGGGTCGCCGTCCTCCGATGAGTGCTTCAGGCGCCCTCCCCGGGCGCCTGGCATCCCCCATTTCTTCTGTTTACGGCAAGCCACCCCGGCCCCACCCGCCGACCCCCGCCGGGGGCCTCCAGGGTGACGCCCGCTGACCCGCACGTGGCCGGCCGCCGTCACGGCGCCCCAATCCCCACCACCATGGCAAGGCGTTGACCATTGTCTTCGCCGGGTGCGAGGTGGGTCCCGGTGGCTGGAGACTGCGCCTGGCGGCCTCTGTAGTGCCCCTAGCCGCCCGGTAAGGGTTCTGCGCCATCCCAGATACCCCCTGCAGGCCGTGCGGGCTCCCTGCTGGCCCTCAGCGTCTTGACCACGAGAGGGGGCGGGGCGGGCAGGAGCGCGGATGCGGGGCAGGTGCGCGGGTGGGCATTGGCATGGCACGGGGCGGGTGCGTGAGCGGGCGCTGGCACAGGCACTAGACCGGGTGCGGGCACGAGCGCCCGGCGTGTGGGGATGGGTAATCGGTCCGTAGGTCATGTGGCCCGGCAATGGGCCGTCAGCCCTGCTGTGCACTGGCGCGGGCGTGAGAGCGGATGCCGGTGAATGATCGTTCCGTGGGTCGTGTGACCCGTCTGCCGGGCGTCAGCACAACTGCGCCCTGGCAGGGGCGTGGGCGCGAGTGTGGATGCGGGTGAGTGGTCGTCCCGTGGGTCGTGTGACCCGTCTGCCGGGCGTCAGCACAACTGCGCCCTGGCACGGGTGTGGCCGCCAGAGCAGACGCGTGAGTGGGCGCGGGTGCGGGACCGGTGATCGGTCCGTGGGTCGTGTGACACCTCCGTGGGACGTCAGCCCTGCTGTGCACTCGCACCGTGTGGCCGCCAGAGCGGGTGGGCCAGGGGGACTGGCATGGGTGCAGGCACGAGGCCGCGTGCGCGCACGAGAGAGCAAGGTGCGGGATGGGTGGTCGCTCCGTGGGCCGCCTGACTCGTGCGGCAGGGCGTCGACCGTCGACCCGGCCCGCATTTGAATGCGCTCACCTGGGGCAAGCGCCCTGTTCGAGATGCCTGCCCGCAGTGTCCGGGCCGTGAATGCGGCATTCGGGGCGGAACCCCTGTTATGTGCGCCCCCACCTAAGATCATCAAAACTGCAGTAAAGGCATGCTTACCGTTCACCCATGAGACGATCTTTTTGCCTTTGTGCAACCCCCCATTGACGCGCCCGCCACGCGAACCCCCCGCCCCCAGCCCCTGCCGCCAGGCGCTCGCGGGCCGCAACACCCCCGCCCAAGCGTTCGATGGAGCTTGGTTTCGGTCAGCCCATATCGTTTCCTTGTCATGACCTTAACCCCCAGGAAATTTCCCTTGTCAGCCCGCAAACCGGGCTGCTGACCGGCTCTTACTGGACTCGCGGATAATTAGTGACCTTCGGAGCCTTCATATCCGTTCACTGCCTGCGTAGACTCCCGGCACCGGCCAAGGTGATCCGGCGGAACGCGGATTCAACCGGAAGCGGCACCCACAACCCGGATGGTGCCGCAACACCCGCCGAGGAGGGGGCGCAGCACCGCCCGGGCAGGACGACCGGTCTTGCCGAGGAGAACGATGAGCAGGCACATGCTGGCAGCGGAGCCAGCGTCAAATCTGGCCCTGAGCGGAAACAATCTCACCATCGTGGTCGTGGTCGCCGCGGTCGCGTTGATCGCGCTGGCCGTGGCAGGTGGTCTAGTGCGCGAGGTGCTGGGCGCGGGCCAAGGCACCGAACGCATGCAGAACATCGCCCGTGCCGTACAGGAAGGCGCCGCCGCCTATCTGGCGCGGCAGTTCCGCACGTTGGCGATCTTCGTCGTCGTGATCCCGTTCCTGTTGCTCCTGCTACCAGGGGAGACCGACGTCCGGATCGGGCGGTCGATCTTCTTCGTGGTCGGGGCGGTCTTCTCCGCGCTGACCGGGTTCATGGGCATGTGGCTGGCCGTGCGCGGGAACGTGCGCGTCGCCGCCGCGGCCAACGAGGCGGGCGAGAAGCGCGCCATGCGGATCGCGTTCCGCACCGGCGGCGTGGCCGGCATGTTCACCGTGGGCCTCGGCCTGCTGGGCGCGGCCGTGGTCGTGCTCCTCTACCAGGGTGACGCCCCTGGCGTGCTCGAAGGGTTCGGCTTCGGCGCGGCGCTGCTGGCGATGTTCATGCGCGTCGGCGGCGGCATCTTCACCAAGGCCGCCGACGTCGGCGCCGACCTGGTGGGCAAGGTCGAGCAGGGCATCCCCGAGGACGACCCGCGCAACGCCGCCACCATCGCCGACAACGTGGGCGACAACGTCGGCGACTGCGCCGGCATGGCGGCCGACCTGTTCGAGTCGTACGCGGTCATGCTGGTCGCCAGCCTCATCCTGGGCCGGGCGGCGTTCGGCGAGGAAGGGCTCGTCTTCCCGCTGATCGTGCCCATGATCGGTGTGATCACGGCGATCATCGGCATCTTCGTCACCGGCATGCGCGACCGCGACCGCAACGGCATGGCGGCCATCAACCGCAGCTTCTTCATCTCCGCCGCCATCTCGGCGGTGCTGGTGACCGCGGCCGCGTTCTGGTACCTGCCGGCCAGCTTCTCCGGCCTGACCGGCTCGCGTGTGGAGTCCGACGCCGACCCGCGGCTCATCGCGATCGGCGCGGTCCTCATCGGCCTGGTGCTGGCCAGCGCCATCCAGCTGCTGACCGGCTACTTCACCGAGACCACGCGCCGCCCCGTACGGGAGATCGGCGAGAGCTCGCGCACCGGCCCCGCCACCGTCATCCTGTCCGGCATCAGCGTCGGCCTGGAGTCGGCCGTCTACTCGGCCCTGATCATCGGCGGCGCGGTCTACGGCGCGTTCCTGCTGGGCTTCGGGAACGTGACGCTCGCGCTGTTCGCGGTGGCCCTGGCCGGCACCGGTCTGCTGACCACGGTGGGCGTCATCGTCTCCATGGACACCTTCGGCCCGGTCTCCGACAACGCCCAGGGCATCGCCGAGATGTCGGGCGACGTCGAGGGCGAGGGCGCCCGCGTGCTGACCAGCCTCGACGCGGTCGGCAACACCACCAAGGCCATCACCAAGGGCATCGCGATCGCCACGGCCGTCCTGGCGGCCACCGCGCTGTTCGGCGCCTTCCGCACGGCCGTGGAGGGCGAGCTCGCGCAGGCCGACACGGCGATCAAGGACGCGCTCGGCATCTTCCAGAACTTCAACCTCAGCATCGACAACCCCAACGTCCTGGTCGGCCTGATCATCGGCGCGGCGGTGGTGTTCCTGTTCTCCGGCCTGGCGATCATGGCCGTCGGACGGGCCGCGATGCGGGTGGTGTTCGAGGTGCGCGACCAGTTCCGCAACAACCCGGGCATCATGGACGGCACCCAGAAGCCCGAGTACGGCCGCGTCGTGGACATCTGCACCCGCGACTCGCTGCGCGAGCTGGCCACGCCCGGCCTGCTCGCGGTCATGACGCCGATCGCCGTGGGCTTCGCGCTCGGGTACGCCCCGCTGGGCGCGTTCCTCGCGGGCGCGATCGCCTGCGGCACGCTCATGGCGGTGTTCCTGGCCAACTCCGGCGGCGCCTGGGACAACGCCAAGAAGCTCGTCGAGGACGGGCACCACGGCGGCAAGGGCTCCGAGGCGCACGCCGCGACCGTCATCGGCGACACCGTCGGCGACCCGTTCAAGGACACCGCCGGTCCTGCCATCAACCCGCTGATCAAGGTGATGAACCTGGTGGCGCTGCTGGTGGCGCCCGCGGTGGTGCTGTACGCGGGCAACCCGGTGCTGCGGATCGGCATCACGGTGGTGGCGGTGGCCGTGGTGGTGGCGGCCATCGTGGTCTCCAAGCGCCGTTCGGTGACGTCCGAGCCGGCCAGCGACAACGACAACCACAGGGAGGAGGAGCCGGTCGCGTCCTGACGACGGCCGGCCGCCCGACTTCCCGCGGACGCCCGCTTCCCCTGGCCGGGGGAGCGGGCGTTCCGCTGTCCCGGGCGGTTGCGGGAGCTGTCCCGGGCGTTTGCGGGAGCGGGCGGGGGAAGGGGGTGCCGAGGGGAAGGGGAGGCGGGATGGGTGAGCGGTGGGGCAGGTGGTCGCGGCACCCCGGGTGCTCGATGGGACACTGTCCGCGTGGAGAGCGACAAGCGGCCGAACGGCGCAAAAACCCTCGGCTACATCCTGCTGGCCATGTTCGTCATTCTGGCCGTACTGATCGGGCTGTCCGTCTGGGCCTCGAGGACAGGGTGATCCGGTGCGGACGTTAATCGTGTTGAGGCACGCCAAGGCCGCCCACGTGGCGGGCCTGGCGGACCGGGAGCGGCCGCTGACCGGCCGCGGGGAGCGGGACGCCGCGCGGGCGGGCGACGAGATCAGGGGGGCCGGGCTGAGACCGGAGGCGGTGTTCTGCTCCCCGGCCGTCCGGACCAGGCGCACCGCCGAGCTGGCCTTCCCCGAGCTGGAGATCAGCTACGAGCGCGAGATCTACGAGGCGTACCCCGAAGAGCTGCTGGACGTGCTGCGCCGCGCCGACCCCGAGCTCGGCACGGTGGTGCTGTGCGGCCACAATCCTGGCGTGCACGAGCTGGCGCTGGGGCTGGCGGGCGGCGACTACGGCTTCCGCCCGGGAGCGTTCGCGGTGATCGAGATCGGCGCGCCGTGGGCGGACCTCCACCTGGGGGAGGGCCGCCTGGTCACCCGCTGGGACCCTAGCGGGGCGTGAGGACGCCGTCCTCGGCGTCGGCGGCCTCCACCTCGTCGCGCGAGATGCCGAGCAGGTAGAGGATCGAGTCGAGGTAGGGCGTGTTGACCGCGGTGTCGGCGGCCTGGCGCACGACGGGCTTGGCGTTGAACGCGATGCCGAGCCCGGCCGCCGCGATCATGTCGAGGTCGTTGGCGCCGTCGCCGATGGCCACGGTCTGGGAGATGGGCAGGCCGGCGGCGGCCGCGAAGCGTTCGAGCGCCCGCGCCTTGCCGGGCCGGTCGACGATGTCGCCGACGACGCGGCCGGTCAGCCGCCCGTCCGCGACTTCGAGGACGTTCGCCGCGGAGTAGTCGATGCCCAGCTCCTCGACCAGCGCGTCGGTGATCTGGGTGAAGCCGCCGCTGACGATGGCGAAGCGGTAGTCGAGCCGCTTGAGCGTGCGGACGAGGGTGCGGGCGCCGGGCGTCAGCACGACCTCCTTGCGCACCTCGGCGAACACCTCCTCGGGCAGGCCCTCCAGCAGCGCCACCCGCTTGCGCAGGGACTCGGCGAAGTCCAGCTCGCCGCGCATGGCCTGCTCGGTGACCCTGGCGACCTCGTCGAGGCAGCCGGCGTGGGCCGCGAGCAGCTCGATGACCTCGCCCTGGATGAGGGTGGAGTCGACGTCCATGACGATGAGCCGCTTGGCCCGGCGGGACAGGCCCGTGCGCTGCACGGCCACGTCCACCTCCTGGGCGGCGGCCTCGGCGGCCAGCTCGACGCGGAGCGCGGCGGGGTTGGCGCCGGAGACGGACAGCTCGATGCAGGTGACGGGCCACTGGGCGAGGCGCTCGATGCGGTCGATGTTGGCGCCCGCGGCGGCGATGCGGCCGGCGATGCCGGCGATCGCGGCGGGCTGCAGCGTCTCGCCGAGCACGCTGACGGAGAGTCGCCCGCGGCGGCGCTGCTCCTTGGTCTGGGAGCCGGTGGAGAGCTCGACCTCCATGCCGAGGTCCTCGGCCACCCGCTCGACGGCGGTCCACAGGGCGCCGAGCGTCGTGCCGGTGCCGGTGGACGGTCCGCCCGCGTAGGCGACGAGCACGCCGAGCGTCAGCCGGCCGCGGATGACGACCTGCTCGATGTCGGCGACGGTCACCGGGAAGCCGGACAGGACGGAGAAGAGGCGCGAGGTGACGCCGGGCCGGTCGGGGCCGGTCAGGGTGATCAGGAGGGTGCGCTGGTCCACATCCAGCCACGGTACTGCGCCCGGTCCGATGCTCGCGCAGCAGGCTCGCCATTCGGACACGGGCGCATGTCGTGGTTCGTCGTTCGTCGTTAACGCACGACCGTGGTCTTCACGGACTTGGCGAACAGGTAACCGGGCACCCCGAGCCGGTCGAGCTCGCGCAGGTCCATGTCCTCCATGCCCTGGTCGAGGTTGTAGGAGATGACGCCGAGCGTCGCCTTCTGCGAACCGCGAGTGCTCTTCTTGGTCTTTGCGTAGAAAGTAACGGAGAAGGAACTTCCGACCGCGATGTCCTTATCCGCAAAGCAGAAGAAGCCGCGAGCGGTCAGCAGGATGCACTCCATCTTCTTGCCGCTGGTGGAGTAGCGGATGTTCCTCGGGTCGATGCCCTTGGGGAACGCGCCGCCGACGTACCAGGCCTCGGCGGAGGCGAAGTGCGGGCCCACGTTGGTCGCGGAGATCTTGTACTTGATGTAGCTGCCGGCCTTGGCCTTCTTGGTCGCCGTCACCTTCACGGCGAAGGAGGAGTAGGGCTTGGCCGCCTTCGTGGTCACCGCGCTGGTCGTGGCGGTGGAAGCGGTCGTGGGAACGGCCGCGGAAGCGGGAACAGCGGGAACGAGCAGAGCACCGGCCGCGAGCGTGGCCAGCATGCCCTTGGTAAGGGACTTGTGCATTACCTCTCCGGGTAAGGGAATTGGACTCGGGGCCGTGTAATACAACAAGCCCCCCGTAAATGCCCGCTGTGTATATCAGTTATTAAAATTTATGTAAAGCCGGTTACTTCAGTATCAGGTGCGTGTCGCCGAACTCGTGCCACAGATACCCCTCGCGCAACGCCTCCTCGTACGCCCGGGCCAGCGCCTTCTCGCCGGCGACGGCCGTCAGCATGAGCAGGTGGCTGGAGCGGGGCTCGTGCAGCCCCGTGAGCAGCCCGGTCACCGCCCGGACGCCGCGCTCGGGGGTCACCAGGTGCCGGGTCCAGCCCGAGGCCGCGCGCACCCGGCCGTCGGCGCCCACAGCGCTCTCCAGGGCCCGTACGACGGTCGTCCCCGCCGCGACCACCTGGCCGCCGCTCTCGCGGGCCAGCTCGACCAGGCGCGCGGTCGCGGCCGGCACCTCGTACCGCTCCGCGTAGGGCGGCTCGTCCTTCTCCGGCGAGGCCACGCCGGTGTGCAGGGTGATCGGCGCGATCCCGACCCCGCGCGCCACCAGCGCCGTCACCAGGGCCTCGGTGAACGGCCGCGCCGCGCTCGGCATCTCGGCGCTGCCCGGCACGGTCGCGAACACGGTCTGGTACGTCTCGATCGGCCACTCGCCCACCACGTACGAGTAGCGGATCGGCACCCCGTACGCCCGCAGGTACGCCTCCACGTCCCGGTCCAGCCGCGCCCGCCACAGCCGGGGCGTCTCCCGCCCGATCAGCCGCAGCGTGGCCCGGCCCGGCAGCGGCAGCCACTCGCCGGGCTCGCCCCCCGCGTAGGGCTCGCTCGCCCGGCCGGTACGCCGCCGCAGCTCGACCAGCCACGTCCCGTCCTCGCAGGCGGTCGAGAAGTGCACCGCCAGCCGGTCCAGCCGGACGGCCGCGGGCAGGGTCGCGGAGTTGTTGACCACGATGAGGTCGCCGGGCCCGAGCAGGTCGGGCAGGTCGCCGAAGCGGCGGTGCTCGGGGGCCCGCTCGCCGCGCGAGACCAGCAGGCGCACGTCGTCACGGGACCGGCCGCGCACCTCGGGCGGCTCCTGGGCCGACAGTCCGGGCGGCAGCTCGAAGTCGAGGGCCTGGGCGGTCATTGCAGGCTCACCCTGCCGCCGGCCGGGCGGGCCGAGACGAGGTCGTACAGCGCGGCGGCGACCTTGGCCGGGTCCGTGGCCCCTGCCGCCTCCTCGGCGCCGACGGCGTCGGCGAGCATGCGGGTGTTCATCTCGCCCGGATCGACCCACCAGACCCGTACGTCCGGCTCCTCGGCGGCCAGCACGTTGGACAGCTGCTCCAGCGCGGCCTTGCTCGCCCCGTAGCCGCCCCAGCCCTCGTAGGCGCCGGTGGCGGCGTCGGAGGTCACGTTCACGATCGCGCCGCCCGCCGCCCGCAGCGCCGGGAGCGTGGCCTGGACGAGGGCGAGCGGCGCGGTCACGTTCGTGGCCAGCAGCGCGCCGAACGCCTCCAGCGGATAGTCCGCGAGCCGGGGCAGCGGCGTCGGCCCGAGGTCGCTGGCGTTGTTGACCAGCAGGTCCAGCGTGGGGGCCGCGTCGGCCAGCCGCCGTACGTGCGCGGGGTCGGTCACGTCGCCGGGGATCGCGGTGGCCCCCAGCTCGGCGGCGGCCCGTTCCAGGTCGGCCGCGCCCCGGGCGGTGAGCACGAGGTGCCAGCCCGCGCCGGCCAGGACGCGCGCGAGGGCGAGACCGAGCCCGCGCGAGGCCCCCGTGACGAGAGCGGTGCGGTTCCGGGTGGATGTGGTGTCCGTCATGCCTTCGACGCTAGAAACGCCGGGCGGCGCGGGCATCGGGCCGAGGTCTGGTCCGGCCTGGGTACTTCGTCCTAGGGCCTGCTCGTAGTCGTGAAGACCCGGTCAGGTCACAGACGCGTCAGCACGGCGTCGGCGACCGCCCGGAGGGTGGCGATGGGATCGTCGCCGAGCGGGTAGACGCCGACCTGGTCCGCGCCGGCATCGAGGTGCGCGGTCAGGCCGCGCGCGAGGCCGGCCGGGTCGCCGTAGGCGAGCAGCGCGTCGATGACGCGGTCGCTGCCGGCGCCGGAGAGGTCCTCATCCGTGAAGCCCAGCCGCCGGAGGTTGCTCGCGTAGTTGGTGACCTGCAGCGCCTTCCCGGGCGGCGCGTCCCGGGCGACGGCGCGGGCCCGCGCGACGTCGGGCTCCGCGAGCGCGAAATGGCCGGGAAGGAGCAGCTTGCCGGCACCCAGGATCTCCCTGGCCCGCCGGGTGTGCTCGGGCGTGACCATGCAGGGGATGACGCCCGCGGTGCGGTCGCGGGCCAGCCGCGTCATTCTCGGACCGAGGGCGGCCAGCACCACCCGCTCGGACGGGACGCCGGCCAGCGCCAGCCGACGCAGGTAGGACGCCAGGGTGTCGTACGGCGAGGCCCACTCGGCGTGGACCTCGCGGTGCCCGACCCCGACGCCGAGGATGAACCGGCCGGAGTGCCTGGCGGCGATGCGGTGATAGGAGGCGGCGACGGTCTCGGCGTCGGCGGTCCACACGTTGATCACGCTCGTGCCGACCACCAGCCGGGTGGTCGCGTCGAGGAGCTTCTCCGCGAAGGCGAGGTCGGCCGGTGGCGAGGCGTCCAGCCAGAGCGTTCCGTATCCGGCCCGCTCCACCTCCACCGCGCTCTCCGGGCTCACCTCGTGCTCGCGCAGATGGGCGCCGAGCAGGCCCAGGTCGATGTTCATGATCCGATCCCAGCATCACGCCACCACAGGGAACCAGGCCCGGTTCCGACGCGCTCGATAACCTGGAGGCATCGTCGCAGGACAGGGGGCGGCTCGGTGGAACTGCGCGCACTGCGCTACTTCGTCGCGGTGGCCGACGAACTGCACTTCGGGCGGGCCGCCGAGCGGCTGCACATCGCCCAGCCCGCGGTCAGCAGGCGGATCGCCCAGCTGGAACGGGAGCTGGGAGTCCGGCTGCTGGACCGTTCACCGCGCCGGGTCCGGCTCACCGCCGCGGGGCACCGGGTGCTCGCCGCGGCGCGGGAGGCGCTCGCGGCCGTGGACCGGGTCCAGGCCGCCGCTGGTGCGCCGGCGGGCACCATGCGGATCGGCACGGCCGCCGGGTTCGGCGCCCGCCTGGAGCGAGGGGTCGACGCGCTGCGCGAGCACCCCTCGGCGCTCGGCGTCGACGTCGAGCTGGTCGACCTCCCGCTGACGGCCCGGCTGGACGGCGTGCG
This sequence comes from Nonomuraea sp. B208, assembly GCF_057536035.1. NCBI lineage: Bacteria > Bacillati > Actinomycetota > Actinomycetes > Streptosporangiales > Streptosporangiaceae > Nonomuraea > Nonomuraea sp. B208. The sequence continues at coordinate 499,775 of NZ_BAAJOU010000025.1, read as the reverse complement.
GCGGGGGGAGATCGATCTGGCACTGGCTCGGGGGGTGCGTTCGGCGCCCGGGCTGAGGGTGCTGCCGGCGTGGACGGAGCAGCTGTTCGCGATCGTGTCCGTGCGGCACCTCGCCGCCGGTCGCCCGGCAGTCGACGTGGCCGATCTCGACGTCGGCGGGCTGCGGATCCCGTCGCGGGACCACGGCCTGCTCCTGCCGGGGGCTTTGACGGCCGCGATGCGGAAGGCCGGGATCGACACCCGGGTCGGGCGGCTCGCCGGGACGGTCCAGGACACGATCGTCGAAGTCGGTCTCAACCCGCGAAGCTGGACCGTGCTGCCGGGCGACCAGGTGGCGGAGATCCGCTCCACCCGGGTGCGGGCGATCCCGTTCGCGCCGCGGACCACGATCACCGGCAGCGTCGTGGTGCCGGTGGACCTCCCGGCCACCTGCGCCGCCGCCCATCAGGCCGCTTTCGGAGACTGAACCCGACGCGGCGCGGTCCGGCGCAGTGCCGCACTCAGATGATCTGTTCGGTGGGCAGGATGGTGATCTCGGTGAGGTTGACGTGCTTGGGCACCGCCGCGATGAACGCCACGGTCTCGGCGATGTCGTCCGACTGCAGCACGTCGATCTCCTTGATCAGGTCGGCCATCAGCCGGCTCGCGTCGGCGTCGGTGACGTGGTCGGGCAGTTCCGTGTCGACCATGCCGGGCTCCACCGCCGAGACCCGTACCTTCTTGCGGCCGAGCTCGGTGCGCAGCAGCCGGGTCAGCTGGCTGAGGTACGCCTTCGTACCGGAGTAGACCTGGAACTTCTCCAGGACGCGGGTGGCCGCGATCGACGACGTGATGATCAGGTCGGCGGGTTTCCCTTCGGCGGCCGCGGACTCCAGATCGCGTACGAACGCCTCGATGGTGTACATGACGCCCTTGACGTTCAGGTCGATCTGTCTGTCCCAATCGTCGACCGCCAGATCCCCGATGGGGGAGATGAGCTGGACACCGGCGTTCGCGAACACCAGGTCCACCTTCCCGAACCGCTCGTGCACGGCGGCGGCGGCCCGGGCGAGCGCGTCGCGGTCGGTCACGTCGGTGGGCATCGCCAGCGCCTTTCCTCCGCGCTGGGTGATGCGCTCGGCGGTGGCCTCCAGCCGGTCCGCGCGCCGGGCCAGCAGCGCGACATCGGCGCCCAGCGCCGCCAGGCGCTCGGCCGTGGCCTGTCCAATGCCGCTCGACGCGCCGGTGACCACGGCCACCCGGTCAGCCAGCGGCTTACCACCAAGAACTGCGGACATCGTGCTTGACCTTTCTCTTCGTGATCGTGTCCGCGGAACAGCCGCAGACGAAGATCCGTTTGGGGTCGGAACCGGCCTACCCGTGACCATGAGCCCAAACCGGTCAGCGGGCGGCGACGCTCTCTTCGACCTCGGGCCGGAGCGGCGCGGTGTTCTTGGGGCCGCGCAGGGCGACGTGGAGGAGCAGTGCGGCCATGACGGCCGCGCCGACCCACATCGCCTGCTGCCAGCCGTCGACGAAGGACTGCTGTGCCGCGTGGATCAGGTCCTGGGCCTGGCCGCCGGTCCGGGGTGCGGCCGCGACGGCGTTGGCGATGCCTTCGCGGGCGGTCTCCGCGACGCCCGCGGGGACGCCGGTGAGCCTGCCGTCCATGGCGCTGCGGTAGCCGTTGGCCAGGAGCGCGCCGAGCATGGCGACGCCGAGAGCGGTGCCGAGCTCGCGGGTGACATCGTTGAGCGCGGAGGCGACGCCCTGCTCGGCGCGGGGCAGTGAGCCGGTGATGGCCTCGGTGGAGGGCGTCATCGACAGGCCCATGCCGACGCCCATGGCGAGCATGCCGGCCAGGATGGACAGGTAGCCGCCGTCGACGGACACGAACAGGGCCATCAGGACCAGGCCGAGGGCGGACAGGGCGACGCCGACGGCCATGGTGGAGCGGGCGCCGATCCTGGAGGCCAGCTTCGGGGCCAGGCCCGAGGTCATCATCATCATGACGGCCATCGGCATCATCGCCACCGTGGACAGCAGCCCGGACCAGCCGAGCACGGCCTGGAAGAACGGGAAGAGGACGACGGCGATCCCGGCCTGGACGCCGAAGACGACCAGCAGGGTGATCGAGCCGGAGGCCAGGCCCCGCTCACGGAAGAGGCGTACGTCCAGGAGAGACGCGTCGCGGCGGTGCAGCTCCCAGGCCACGAAGGTGATCGCGGCGATGACGCCGACGGCCAGGCCGATCAGCGTGGTGGGGGCGGTCCAGCCGTGCTCGGGGCCGTCCTGGAGGACGAAGATCAGGCCGATCACGGCGACGGCGGAGACCAGCGCGCCGACGGTGTCGAAGGGGTGGGCGGAGCGTTCGCGGGAGTCGGGCACCGATCGCAGCGTCATCGCCAGCGCGACGACGACCAGGACCACGGGCAGGACGAACAGCAGGCGCCAGTCGGCGACGTCGACCAGCAGGGCGGACAGGAACATGCCCAGGATGCCGCCGCCTCCGGCGACACCGGTCCACACGCCGATCGCCTTGCCCCGTTCCTCCTCGGGGAAGGTCGAGGTGATCACGGCCAGCGTGATCGGCATGATCATCGCGGCGCTGACGCCGGCGGCCACGCGGGCGCCGATCATCACCGCGGCCGACGGGGCGAGCCCCGCGACGGCGCTGGCGGCGCCGAAGACGATCAGTCCGGTGACCAGCATGGGCTTGCGGCCGAGCCGGTCACCGATCGCGCCGAGTGGCAGCAGCAGTGCGGCCAGGGTGAGGGTGTAGACGTTGATGATCCACAGCACGGTGGTCTGCGAGGCGCCGAACTCGACGGCCAGGTGGGTCTGGGCGACGTTCAGCCCGGACACCGAGGCGATGACGGCCATCAACGCGATCGAGACGGCGATCAGGATCGCGCGCAGCTGACGCGCGTCCGGCGCGGTCACCGCCTGGGGAGGCTGGTCGACACTCATGGGTTTCCTCTCTTGCAAGGGCGGGTTCGCTCTCGGTTTGCGACGTTAAGCCCTTCTTGCATCCTGGGCATAGGATGTTGCCTATGACGCAAGAAGATGGGCAGCTGGAAAGCCTCGTACGCAAACGCATCCGCGCACTGCGCGTCGCTCAGGGCTGGTCGCTGGAGGAGCTGGCCACGCGGGCCAACCTCAGCCAGTCGTCACTGAGCCGCATCGAGAACGGCCGGCGCCGCCTCGCCCTCGACCAGCTGGTCACTCTCGCCCGCGCGCTGGACACCACGTTGGACCAGCTCGTGGAGAACGCCGCCGACGACGTCGTCATCAGCCCGATCATCGACGGCGCGCACGGCCTGATGCGCTGGCCCGTGAAGGGCGACCCCGGCATGAGCGTGATGCGTCAGCGGATGACCGACCCGCCGCCCGACAACCCGGCCCGCATGCGTGCCCATCCCGGCCGCGAATGGCTGGTGGTGCTGTCCGGCACCGCCGTCCTCATGCTCGGCCACCGGCGCTTCCGCATCGAGACCAACCAGGCCGCGGAGTTCCCCACGATGATGCCGCACGCCATCGGCGCCGAGGGCAGACCGTGCGAGATCCTGGGCATCTTCGACCGCGACGCCCGCCGCGGCCACCAGAAGGACGCCGGCGCCGACGTCTCCGACACCGGCCGCTGAGGCGCCCAGGGCTCCTGTCGACGGCGGGTCACTGCCGCACCGCCTGGGGCCGTCCGGCGCGCCGGTCCCTAGAGTGGGGGCCGTGACGTCCGAACGAGACGAGATCCTGCACGCGGTGAGCTCCGCCGTGCTCGCGGTCACCCGGCACCTGTCCGTGCGCGAGGTGCTGCAGGTGATCGTGCGCTCGGCGCAGCGCCTGCTCGACGCCCGTTACGCCGCGCTCGGCGTGCCCGACGACGACGGCTCGTTCGCCGAGTTCGTCGCCGAGGGCCTGACCGACAAGCAGTGGGACGCGATCGGGCCGCTGCCCCGCCAGCACGGCATGCTGGGCGCGATGCTGCGCGAAGGCGCCCCCGTACGGCTGCCCGACCTGCGCGAGGACCCGAGGTTCGAGTGGTGGCCGAAGGCGCACCCGGTCATGAAGGACTTCCTCGGCGTCCCCATCCGCGACGGCGACGAGGTGCTCGGCATCATCTTCCTCGCCAACAAGCGCACGCCGGGCGCGGAGTTCACGCAGGCCGACCAGGAGCTGCTGACGCTGTTCGCCGCGCACGCGGCGATCGCGCTGGCCAACGCCCGCCTCTACGAGAGCGGCCGCGAGCTCGCCATGCTGGAGGAGCGCAACCGCATGGCGAGGGAGCTGCACGACGCGGTCACGCAGAAGCTGTTCTCGCTGCGGCTGAGCGCCCAGGCGGCCGGCACGATGCTGGAGAAGGCCCCCGACCGGGCGGCGGCGGAGCTCGCGAACGTCCAGCGCCTGGCCGGCGAGGCCCTCGCCGAGCTGCGCGCGGTCATCGTCGAGCTGCGCCCGGCCGAGCTCGACCGGCACGGGCTGGCCGAGACGCTGCGCAAGCACGTACGCCTGCTGGACCGGCTGCACCCGCCGGTCGTGACGTTCGCCTGCGCCGAGCTGCCGCCGTTGCGGCCGGAGGTCGAGGTGGCGATGTTGCGGGTGGCCCAGGAGGCGCTGCACAACGCGCTGCGGCACTCGGGAGCCGGCGAGGTCGCCGTCCGCCTGACGTACGAGGGCGGCACGCTGGCGCTGACCGTACGCGACGACGGCGCCGGTTTCGAGCCCGGGGAATCACGCGGACTCGGGCTGGTTTCCATGAGGGACAGGGCCGAGGCGGTCGGCGGCGTGCTGACCGTCGAGTCGGCCCCGGGACGGGGAACGACGGTGCGCGTGGAGGTGAGCGGGTGATCCGGGTGCTGATCGCCGACGATCATCCGGTGGTGCGGCAGGGGCTGCGGACGTTCCTGGACCTCCAGGACGACATCACGGTCGTCGGCGAGGCGGGCGACGGCGAGCAGGCCGTCGAGCTGGTCGGGCGGCTCGCCCCCGACGTGCTGCTCCTGGATCTCAGGATGCCGGTGCTGGACGGCCTCGGCGCGCTGGAGCGGCTGACGGGCGGGCCGACCCGCGTGGTGGTGCTGACGTCCGTGAGCGACCCGGGCGACGTGGGGCCGGCCATGCGGGCCGGCGCGGCCGGCTTCCTCTACAAGGACGTCGCTCCCGACGCCCTCGTCCAGGCGGTCCGTACGGTCCACGGCGGCCAGGTGCTGCTCGCCCCCGAGGCCGCCGAGGCGATGCTGGCCGGGGAGTCGTCGCCCGCCGGGCCGCCGGACGCACCGGTGCCGCTGACCGACCGCGAGCGCGAGGTGCTGCGGCTCATCGCGGCCGGCCGGTCGAACAAGGAGATCGCCAAGGCGCTCACGGTGGCGGAGAAGACGGTCAAGACGCACGTGTCGAACGTGCTCATGAAGCTGGGCGTCCAGGACCGCACCCAGGCCGCGCTGTACGCGGTCCGCCACGGCCTGGCCTGATTCCCGGGCTCAGGGGCTGCGGAGCGGCTCGAAGATGGCGTGGTGCGCGGCCACCAGGGCGCGGCGCACCGCCCGGTCGAGGTCGCGCAGCGCGCTCCCGCGCCGGGCGACCTGCGCGGCGGTGAGCCCGCGCTCGTCGGCCAGGCGGAGCACGGCGGCCAGCCGGGTGGCGAGGGTGCTGACGCGGTGGGCGCGGGCGGGGTAGCCGGGGGCCAGCTCGCCGCCGTGCCGGCCCAGCTCGGGCCGGCCCTGGGCGGGCCCTTCCGCCGACGAAAGCGCGTCGGTGGCCGCGCGCATGGCGTCGGACAGCTCCCGCTCGGCCTCCGCCAGCGACGGCAGGTCGTGCCGGACCGGGCCCGACTCGTGCACGCAGAAACGCACGCCGTCGTACGACGAGCCGCGCCGGTCGGGCGCGGGCACCAGGCCGAGGTTGCGGTCGTCGAGCACGGCGATCGCGGCCTGGCCGGCGTCGACCGCGGCCGCGTTGAACGCCGGCGGCCCCGACAGCCCGAGCGGGTCGCCGGGCGCGGGCAGGGCGAGACGCAGCTCCCGCAGACCGCTCGCGCGCAGGTTCGCGAGGTACGCGCGCAGCGGCACCTCACCCGCGACGGCGGGCCCACCGGCGGTTTCCACGTGATCGGCCGCCTCGTCGAGCCCCACGTGACCGGCGAGCCACGCGTTGCCCCAGGCGACCAGGGACGGACAGACAGGTGATTCAGGGCGCACCGATCCACGATATGCGCTCGCCCTGCAATAGGTTTGTCCCGAGGGTGACTCCTGAAGGAGGTAACGGGGATGGGTGGTCAGGTGCTGCGGCTCCAGGACGTCGCCGTCAGGCGGGACGGAGCGGCCCTGCTGCGCGGCATCGACTGGGAGGTCAACGCGGACGAACGCTGGGTCGTCATCGGTGCCAACGGCGCGGGGAAGACGACGTTGCTGCAGGTGGCGTCCACGTTGCTCTATCCGAGCGAGGGCGTGATCGAGGTGCTGGGCGAGCGGCTGGGGCAGACCGACGTGTTCGACCTGCGGCCGCGCATCGGCCTGGCGAGCGCGGCGCTCGCCGAGCGGATCCCGCCGGAGGAGAAGGTCATCGACCTCGTCCTGACGGCGTCGTACGGCATCATGGGCCGCTACACCGAGGAGTACGACTCCGACGACGTGACCCGGGCCGTCGAGCTGATCGACATGATGGGGGCTGCCCACCTGATCAGGCGCAGGTTCGGCACGCTGTCGGAAGGCGAGCGCAAGCGGGTGCAGATCGCCCGCGCCCTCATGCCCGACCCGGAGCTGCTGCTGCTCGACGAGCCGGCCGCCGGGCTCGACCTGGGCGGGCGCGAGGACCTGGTGCGCCGGCTGTCGACGCTGGCCGGCGACTACCGCTCGCCGACGCTGGTCCTGGTGACGCACCACGTGGAGGAGGTGCCGATCGGGTTCACCCACGGACTGCTGCTGCGGCACGGCTCGGTGGTGGCCCAGGGGCCGCTGGAGCACGTGATGACGGCCGACAACCTGTCGCAGACGTTCGGGGTGCCGCTGACGCTGGATCGGAGCGCGGAGGGCCGCTGGTACGCGCGGGCGTACTAGCTTGGTTCACCATTTATCGCGATAAAAAACGAAATAGGATCTCCGCAGCCGGTTCCCCCGACTCCGGAGCGTCGCCATGTCCGTCGAGCAGCTCGTCGTCGTCCTCGTCGTGGTCCTCGCGGTGATCTTCGGGGTGGTCCGCACCGTCCGCATCATCCCCCAGGCCACGGCGGCCATCGTGGAACGCCTGGGCCGCTACCACCGGACGCTGCGGCCGGGGCTCAACCTGGTGGTGCCGTTCATCGACCGCATCAAGGACCTGATCGACCTGCGCGAGCAGGTGGTGTCGTTCCCGCCGCAGCCGGTCATCACCTCCGACAACCTCGTGGTCTCCATCGACACCGTGATCTACTTCCAGGTCACGAACCCGAAGGCGGCCACGTACGAGATCGCCAACTTCCTCACCGGCGTCGAGCAACTGACCGTCACCACCCTCCGCAACGTGGTCGGCGGCATGGATCTCGAACGCACGCTGACCTCCCGCGAGGACATCAACACGGCCCTCCGCGGCGTCCTCGACGAGGCCACCGGCAAATGGGGCATCCGGGTCAACCGGGTCGAGCTGAAGGCCATCGACCCGCCCGCCTCCATCCAGGACTCGATGGAGAAGCAGATGCGCGCCGACCGCGACAAGCGGGCCGCGGTGCTGACCGCCGAGGGCCAGCGGCAGGCGGCGATCCTCCAGGCCGAGGGCGAGAAGCAGGCGTCGGTGCTGCGGGCGCGCGGCGAGGCGGAGGCGGCGGTGCTGCGCGCGCAGGCCGAGGCCGAGGCACAGGCGATGCGGGCCAAGGGCCAGGCGGACGCGATCGGCATGGTCTTCCGCGCGATCCACGACGGCAGACCGGACCAGCACCTGCTCGCCTACCAGTACCTCCAGACCCTGCCGGAGATCGCCAAAGGCGAGGCAAATAAGATCTGGATCGTCCCGTCGGAGATGGGAAAGGTCCTGGAGAGCCTTGGCGGCCTGTTCACGCCCCCCAAGAGCCCAGACACGTAAGGAGCGCTCGTGACGGGGTGGGAACTGGTCGCGGTCGGCGCGGCCGGCGTGGTGGCGGGCGCCATCAACGCGGTGGTCGGCTCCGGCTCGCTGATCACGTTCCCGACGCTGGTGGCGATGGGCGTCGACCCCGTGACGGCCAACGTCTCCAACACCATCGGCCTGGTGCCGGGCTCGTTCACCGGCGCCTACGGCTACCGCGCCGAGCTGAGCGGGCAGCGCGACCGGCTGCTCAGGCTCGGCCTCGCCTCGGCGCTGGGGGCACTGATCGGCGGGCTCCTGCTGCTGGTCCTCGATCCCGGCGTGTTCGAGATCGTGGTGGTGGTGCTGATCGCGCTGGCCTGCGTGCTGGTCGTGATCCAGCCCCGGCTCAACGCCCTGCTGGCCGAGCGGCGCGAGCACGCGCACCCGGACGGCGGCCCGGTGCTCTGGCTGGCCGTGCTGGCCGCCGGCGTCTACGGCGGCTATTTCGGCGCGGCCCAGGGCGTGCTGCTCATCGGCCTGCTCGGCAGCTTCCTCGCCGACGGCCTGCAGCGGGTCAACGCCGCCAAGAACGTGCTCGCGCTGATCGTCAACGGGGTGGCGGCGGTGCTGTTCGTGGTGGTCGCGGAGGTGGACTGGCAGGCGGTGCTCGGCGTGGCGCTGGGGGCGATCGTCGGCGGCTTCGTGGGGGCCCGGGTGGGGCGGCGGATCCCGGCTCCGGTGCTGCGCGGCGTCATCGTGGCCGTGGGGGTCACGGCGATTATCGTACTGGTGTACGGATAACGAAAAATGGGTATATCCCGGACATGAAGGGTGACCGGGTGGAGATCGTCATCGACGCGGGCGGCTCGCCCCGCACGTACGAGATCAGCGCCACCCGCGCCGGCCGGCGGGTCGAGATCGCCACGCGCCGAGGGCTCGTCGAGGTGAGCGAGGTCACCCGCGGCGGCACCCCCGTACGCACGGCCAGGTTCATGTCCAGCCGCGTCCTCGCCCTGGTCGAGCACCCGGCGGACGAGCGGCACGAGAGGCCGGACGACGCCTAGCTGAAGTCGGCGGCGTGGTCGGCGGCCCACTGGCGGAACGTCAGCGCGGGCCGGCCGAGCAGTCGCTCCACCGTGTCGGTGACCACCTCGGGCGCGGTCACGAAGCTCTCCCAGGTGCGCAGCGCGCCCTCCACGAACTCGGGGGCGCCCCAGAGCGCCGTCAGCAGCTCGCGGGCCTGCTCGGGCGACTGCTCCTCCCAGCGCACCTCGCGCCCGACCGCCTCGCCGATCACCCTGACCTGCTCGGCCTGGGTCAGCCGCTCGGGACCGGTCAGCAGGTACGCGGCCCCGTTGTGCCCCGCAGAGGTCAGCACGTGCGCCGCCACCGCCGCGATGTCCTTCTCGTGGATCAGCGAGCGCGCCGCCCGCCCGTACGGCCAGCGCACCACGCCCTGCCGCACCTGCTCCGCCCAGCCGAGGGTGTTGACCGCGAAGCCGCTGGGCCGCAGGAACGTCCAGCCGAGCCCGGAGCGCCGGACCAGCCGCTCCACCTCGTGGTAGTGGCTGCCCGGCTGGTCGGCCCCGGGGGCCGACAGGAGCACCACGCGGCGGGCGTGCCGGGCGATCGCCGTGATCGTCTCGTCGGCGCCGTCGGCGGTGAAGCTCGGCCAGAGGAGGAAGACGCTCTCCACGTCGCGCAGCGCCGGCTCCAGGCTCTCCGGCGCGGTCAGGTCGCCGCGTACCGTCTCGACGGGCCAGGTCCCGGCTGGCCCGGTCCCGGCAGGCACGGTCTCGACGGGCAGCGCGGCCCGTCCGGGGTCGCGGGCGAGTGCCCGCACGTCCAGCCCCGCCTCCGCGAGCTGGGACACCACATGCTTGCCGACGTTTCCGGTCGCGCCGGTCACCAGGATCTTGCTCATGGCACGACCGTAGGACCTCAAGCTAACTTCAGGTCAACCTCGCGTCAGGTCATGGGCCGCACCTGGATCGTGCCGTCCCGCCGGATCCGCGTCTCGAACATGGGCGCGGGCGCGGTGGCCGGTCCGTGCCGCACCGAGCCGTCGCCGAGCCGGAACGTGCTGCCGTGCCACGGGCACACCACGCACGCCTCGCCGTTCTCCATGACCAGCCGCCCCTGGTGGAGTGGCCCGGCCAGGTGCGGGCAGTGGTCGGCGAGCACGGTGACGGCCTCGCCCCTCCGCAGCACGAAGAGCTGGATGTAGCCGAGCCGCCGCGCGACGGGCCGGCCGTCGGGAAGGTCCTTGAGCGGGCACAGGTCGTGCCACCCCAGCGGCACCAAATGGGCCACCTGCGGGGCGTGGTTGGGCCCCGCGGCCTGGCGGTAGGCCAGGTGGCCGCCCAGGTAGGCGCCCAGCATGCCGACGCCGAGCCCGGCGAAGGACAACATCTTGCCCGGCCGCTCGTGCCCCTTCAGCCGCAGCAACAGCGAGGCGGAGAACAGCCCGAGCGCGGTCAGGTTCCCCGCCATGTGGACGAAGCCCACCCGTTGCTGCTCAAGGTGGAGCGAGGACCAGTCGGTCAGCCCGGCCGCCGCCGTCGGCAGCGCGCCGGCGATGCCGGTGGCCAGCAACAGCCGCGCCGCCCGTTGATCACCGCCCGCCGCGTCCAGCAAGGCCGCCGACGTCCAGCAGCCCAGCGTGACGGAGGCCAACGACGGGTGCAGCGGCTCGCCTATGGGGACGCCGTGCAGCAGGTCACGCAGCCGGCCCGGTTTGACGCGGGTGCGTACGGCCTTGGCCAGCACACGGATGGGCCGGTCCATGGCCTTGGACTTCTCAAGCCGATCGGCCAGAGCGACCGGACCGGCGAATCCCCTCAATTGCCGACGTTTGGCGCGTACTGTCTCTTTCACGACAAGTCCCCTACCCCAGGCATACGGGGATCACTCGGCGAGGTGTCCCCTGGCCACGGAGAGCTCGACCAGCTCCAGGGCGTACCGGCCGAGGGTGGGTGAGCCCTCCTCGATGATGCGCACCTTCTCCCGTACCTGCGAGGCCCGTACCTTGAACAGCGGCCAGGTGCCGCCCTCGGTGTGATGGTTGGCCAGGATCGGAGCGAAACGGTCGAGCGCCTTGGCGAAGCGCGCCTCCGGCGTCTCGCGCGCCTCGAACTCGTCCCACAGCGCCCGCAGCTCCGCCCCCTGCTCGGCGGGCAGCAGGCCGAAGATGCGCTCGGCGGCGGCCCGCTCGACGTCCGCCTGCGCGGCCACCTCGACCGGGTCGTAGATGAACGTGTCGCCGGCGTCGATCTCCACCAGGTCGTGCACCAGCAGCATGGCCACCACCCGCTGGAGGTCGGTCCCCGGCGGGGCGTGCTCGCCGAGGACCATCGCCAGCGTGCCCACGTACCAGGAGTGCTCGGCGGTGTTCTCCCGGCGGGAGCCGTCGATCAGATGGTTGCGGCGGATGATCCGCTTCAACTTGTCGATCTCGACGGCGAAAGCGATCTGGGCGTTCAGGCGACGGTCCTCTTCTGGCGCGATAGTCACGCGCAGCACCCTAATGTGCGGTGATCACCCCGGTTGGTGAAATCGTGACCGGAACTCCGTTGAACACTGCGTTACCACTTGGGGCGTCCACCGCGCTCTCGTCGGTGAGGTCGTTGACGCTCACGCCCGCGTGCGCGGAGGCCACGCGCTGCGTGCTGTCCGCGTGACCCCAGCCGTGCGGCAGGCTGACCACGCCCGGCATGATCGTGTCCGTCGGCTCCAGCGGCACCGTGAGCCGGCCCTTCGCCGAGCGCACCACCGCCTCGCCGGCGAGCCCGAGCCGCGCCACGTCCGCCGGGTTGATCTGCAGCGTGCAGGCGTTGCTGCCGCCGACCAGCGGGCCGACGTTGTGCATCCAGCTGTTGTTGGAGCGCAGATGGCGCCGGCCGATGAGGACCATCTCCGGCGCCTCCTCCTCCAGCTTCGCGCGCAGCCGCTCGACGTCCTCCAGGAGCTGCGGCGGCGCCAGCTCGACCAGGCCGGAGGCGGTTCGCAGCACCTCGTCCAGGCGGGGCTCCAGCGGGCCCAGGTCCAGGCCGTGCGGGTTGTCGAGGAGCTTGCGCAGCGACAGGTCGCCCTTGCCGGACCACTCGCCGTACGGGCCGAGCCTGAGCATGAGGTCGAGCCGCCGCTCGCCGCCGTCGCGGCCGTCCAGCGCGGCGCGCAGCTCGGCCACGTCCCGGCCCTCGACGCCGGAGCCGGGCGTCTGCGTGGCCTTGCGCAGCGTCTCGTCGATGACGAACGCGTCGAGGTCGCCGCCCTCCGTGCCGGAGGCGATCATCGCCAGCCTGGCCAGGATCTGGGACTCGGACGGCCGGTCGTCCATCGGCAGCAGGGGAGGGGAGTAGCGCGCGTAGTTGCGTACCGCGAAGCCGAGCAGCGCGAAGTCGTAGTGCCCTGACTGCAGCACGCGCGGCGGCGGCAGGATGACGTTCGCGTGCCGGGTGGTCTCGTTGAGGTACGGGTCCACGCTCACCATGAAGTCGAGCCGCTCGAAGGCCGCGTCCAGCCGGGCCCCGTGGGGCGCCGACAGCACGGGGTTGCCCGCCACCGTGAGCAGGAACCTGATCCGGCCCTCGCCCGGCGTCTCGATCTCGTCGGCCAGCGTGGCCACCGGCAGCTCGCCATTGGCCTCCGGCAGGCCGCGCACCCGGCTCCGCCAGCGGCCCGTCGCGTACGGCCGCCGCCGCCCGCCGGACTCGGTGGCCGGTTTGGCGAACATCGCCCCGCCCGGCCGGTCGAGGTTGCCGGTGAGCGCGTTGAGCACGTCCACGAGCCACTGGGCCAGCGTGCCGAACTCGGCCGTGCAGGTGCCGATCCTGGCGTACACGGCGGCCGTGCGCGCCGCGGCCAGCTCCCTGGCCAGCCGCTCGATCACCGCCGCGGGCACGCCGGTGCGCCGGGCCACGGCCTCGGGCGGGAAGTGCTTGGCCGCCTCGCGCACCTCGTCCAGGCCGTTGACCTCGCGGCCGAGCGTGACCAGGTCCTCGGCGAACAGCGTGTGGACCATGCCGAACAGCAGGTACGCGTCCGTACCCGGCCGGATGAACACGTGCTCGTCGGCGAGCGCGGCGGTGCGGGTGCGGCGCGGGTCCACGACCACCAGCCGGCCGCCGCGCCCGCGCAGCGCCTTCAGCCGGCCGGGGAAGTCGGGCGCGGTGCACAGCGAGCCGTTGGACTCCAGCGGGTTCGCGCCGAGCATCAGCAGGTGGTCGGTGCGGTCCAGGTCGGGGACCGGGACGGCCATCGGGGAGCCGAACATCAGGCCGCTCGACACGTGCTTCGGCATCTGGTCGGCGGTGCTGGCGGAGAAGACGTTGCGGGTGCCGAGCGCCCTGATCAGCGGCCCGGCGTAGAGCGCGCCCGCCATGGTGTGCGCGGTGGGGTTGCCGAGGTAGACGGCGACCGAGCTGCGGTCGCCCACCTGGTCGAGGCCCGCCCGTACGGCGGCGAACGCCTCCTCCCAGCCGACCTCGCGCCACAGCTCGCCCTCGCGGACGAGCGGCTTGCGCAGCCGGTCGGGGTCCTCGTCGAGCCGGCCGAGGCTGGCTCCCTTCGGGCAGATGAAGCCCTTGCTGAAGGGATCGTTCTTGTCACCGCGGACGCTGGTCACGTGCCCGCCCTCGTCGAGGGTGAGCGTCAGGCCGCAGACGGCCTCGCACAGGGGACAGGTCCGGTGGACGGTCGACGTCATCACGACTCCTGAGTTCGTCAGATGAACTCATCTTGGCCCGAGTCGCGCGCATGGGGAAGCCCCGGAGCCCCCGCGGTCTCCGAGGCTTGCCCCCTGGGGAAAGGCCCCATTCATCCCCAGGCTTCTAGCCGATCCGCACCGCCTGCATCGGGCTGCGCAGATCAGGCGGCTCCTTCAGGTCGGGCCGGAGCGAGATCCAGGCGCGCCGGCCGAACAGCCGGTCGAGCCCCGGCGACAGCGTGCCCGGGGCCTCGTCCCTGCGGACGATCTCCACGATCACGAACTGCGCCCGCGTACGGTGCCGGTAGACGTTCACGCCGCGCGCCCAGCAGGCCGCGGCGATCTCCTCGCTGTAGGCGTCGAACTCCTCGGCGCAGATGCCGGCCCTCGTCAGCACCAGCGCCTTCTCCCCGGTCGCGGTCGGCGTGATCCACAGGATCAGCGGGATGCGCCCGGCCCTCGTGTGCATGGTCGTCTCCAGGCAGACCCGCTGCAGGCGGTGCCGGGAGACCACGCACCAGCAGTGGGCCGCGATCCAGCCGCGGCCGGTCCTGGTCACCGCCGCCGGCACCGAGATCGCGCTGGTCACCAGGGCGAACGGCAACAGGTGGCCGGCGTCCGCGGCCCGCAGCAGGAGCAGCGCGAACAATCCCAGCGCCGCCGCCAGCAGCAGCTCGGCCCGCGCCCGCCAGAGCCGGACGAGGACCCGTGCGCGCCCGGCGGCGGGCAGGTCCTCGTAGCCGGGGTAGATCTGGTTCCGTGGGTTCCTGGGCACCTCACGTCACCTCCTCGCGCACCCGGCCGGGCACGCGGAGCTGGTCGAATCGCGGATCACGGTAGCGGCGCGCGCCGAACCCCGTCCTGGTCACCGTCCAGCCGACGTGGTAGGCGAACTCATCGGGCTCCATGCAGACCTCGCGGTCGGCCCAGGCCATGAGTTCACGGATACGGGACTTGATTCGGCCAGGTCCCTTGATACCTTGTGAGTACATAGAAGACCCCTTTCGCGGCATTTCTAGAGGTGGCTTCTGCGCCGGTCCGCCGGCTGGCGGCCGTTCCTCCCGCTGGGTGGCAGCCCATATGCGGGGATCAGGCCGACAGCCGCGGCCCGGCATTTTTTTGTGCCCGGCTCGTTCTTATTCGGGGGCGGCGACGCCGCCGGAGTGCGTACGGCCCGGCATGCTCGGGCACGCGTTGCTGTGGGGGAGGCCCGGTGCGTGCGGCGGACTCGACGTCATGCCCGGCCTCCTCACGTCAGAGAAACCTTTTCCCTACGATCGTGCTCCGCTGGTGAGCGGGGCACAATACCTTCCGCCCGGAAGTTTTGGTTTTCTTGCGCGGAGCTTGCGGTGCAAGTTGCACGCAGCCGATCCGATCCGCGCTCTCGCCTTGCTCCTGAGCTCTCTCCGTGACAGCCTTCCGGCAAGGGCACCTGGCATTGGGTGTGCAACTTGCATGTACGATTGTGGGAACGGCCCCGAATGCCGTCCCCCAAACGATCCCCGCCGGTTACACCTTCCTTCCGGACAAGGAGAGCGGACGGTGCCATCGCAGCAGGGCAGCCCGACGGTACGCAGGCTCCGGCTCGGCCAGGAGCTGCGTTTGCTGCGTGAGCGCAACAAGCTCACCGGCGCCAAGGCCGCCAAGGAGCTCGGCTGGTCTCCCAGCAAGGTCAGCCGCATCGAGGCCGCACGTACGATGCCCAGCGCCGACGACATCAAGGCACTGGTGAAGCTCTACGGCGTCGACGGGGGCAAACTTGACGAACTCATCGGCCTGCTGCGGGATGCGGAGCGGCGGGGCTGGTGGGAGGATTACCAAGACGCCCTGCCTGAGGAATACATGAGGTTTCTCGGGCTGGAAGCGGAGGCGACATACCAGCGCGCCTGGGAACCCCAGGTCGTTCCTGGTCTGCTGCAGACAGAGGATTACGCGAGGGAAGTGATCCTGGCCACTCGCGGCATCGCTCGGATCACTCATAGTGGCATCCGAAGCCGAGTGGAGGCCCGTCTCGCGAGGCAACAGCGAGTGTTGCACAGGAGTGACCCGTGTGCGCTCTCCGTGGTGCTGGATGAATCGGCGCTGATGCGACGATTCGGAGAGCCCTCTGTCATGCGGGAGCAGATGGAGCACCTTCTGGAAGTCTCGCTGCTGCCGCACGTGAACGTGAGAGTTCTGCCGCTGGAATCCCTGCACCCGGTCAACACAGGTGCATTC
Organism: Nonomuraea sp. B208; assembly: GCF_057536035.1. Classification (NCBI taxonomy): domain Bacteria; kingdom Bacillati; phylum Actinomycetota; class Actinomycetes; order Streptosporangiales; family Streptosporangiaceae; genus Nonomuraea; species Nonomuraea sp. B208. Next base: position 483,859 of record NZ_BAAJOU010000025.1, on the reverse strand, counting down.
ATCCATCTGAGGTTCTCGTCCTTCGATGACGTCGTGTACCTGGAGCAGTTGTATGCGGCGCATTTCGTCGAGGAGCTCGAATGGGTGGCGGGATATGAGACGGCCTTTGATCACATACGGCTGGAAGCGCTGGACGAGGACGAGTCACGCGTGCTCATCCAGCGTAAAGCAATGCTCTGGCGTCGCTAGAGCGGAACCTCAGAAAAGGGGCAACGGTGCCCCTTGCGCATTTGGGGAGAAAATGTACAACCATACTGCGACGACGGCTTGGCGGAAGAGCACTTTCTGCAACGGCGCCGACACGTGCGTGGAGGTCGCCCCGCTGGCCGACGGAAAAGTCGCACTGCGGGACGCCAAGGACCAGGATGGTCCCGTCCTGGTCTTCACTCCCGAAGAATGGGCCGCCTTCACCGCAGGGGTTCGTGAGGGAGAGTTCGACCTGACGGCTCTCCAGGTCACGGCGTGAAGACGAAGGCGTAACGCCGCCCGTCATGACACATCCGCCCCGGAGGTCGATCGACTCCGGGGCTGTTTCCTGCGCGTGTGACGGATCCAGATGATTCCCGCGGCGACGAGCGCCGTCGCCGTGACGCCGGCCGAATTCCGGCCGGCGACCGGCCTGTCCGTACGCGTGCTTAGGCTCTGCCGCCAAACCTGATCCATCACGTTGATGAAGCGCTCGCCGCGCCGGTCCTTGACCACCAGGAGCCTGTGGTCCCGGGTCGCCCGCCAGAAGCTGTGGCCGGCCTCCGTGCCGAAGAAATTCGCCCGCGCGTACTCGGCGAGCTGTTCCTCCGTCATCTCTCCCACTCTGAAGAGCATCTCCCAGTAGGAGAGGACCAGATTGAGATAGATGTGCACCCGCGGATCGAGCTGGGATCTGATGCTCAGCGCGTCGCTCAGCACGGGGTTCTCTATCTGCAACTGCATGAGTTGAAAATGGTGAGCGCGTTCGGCCTCCGCCCTGGCGAATCGCATTTCCCGCACCTGTAAGAAGAGCGAGAACCCGATCGCGACCAGGGCGAAGGCGAAGATGACGGCTGAAGCGGCGCCGTACGTCTCGCCGACGGCGCTCAACTGCTGCCATCGGGTCCCTGCGGGCACCAGGCGTTCCAGCAGGAGGGGCGTGAGCAGGGTCGCGACGAGGCAGGACAGCGTCGCAGCCGTGAGGAGCAGCGACCAACGCAACGCCCGTGAGCGATGACGGAACGTCATGCCTCCACAGTGCCATCTCGGCCGGTCGCACGGTGGAAAACCTGGAGCGCCACCACGACCTGACGTTCGGCGGGCCGCGCTCCGGTAGTCGCGGCCGAGCTTCGGCAGGCCGGCCTCCCTGACCAGAGATGGTCAAATTGTTGCGATTTGCCGGGTAACGACCCCCGCATGGCATGCTCAATCCCTGAATGTCAGGATTCGAGCGGAAGTGCGGCAGATGAGACTCCCCCGTGCCCTCCCGTTGTTCGCCGCCATCGCGTCGGTGGCCTCGCTGGCCGCCTGCTCCTCTTCGGCGCCGGACAAGGAGTTGCAGGCCAAGCAGGCCGACCAGCAGGCGGCGGTGTCGCCGACGAAGAAGCCGACGCCGCAGCGGCGGCCGTACACGATCTCGTTCGGCGGGGACGTGCACTTCGAGGGCATCCTGCGGCCGCGGCTGGCCAATCCGCGCACCGCGCTCGGGCCCATCGCGAACGTCCTGCGCCAGGCCGACCTCACCATGGTCAACCTGGAGACGGCGATCACCACGGCGGGGACGCCCGCGCCGGGCAAGCAGTTCACCTTCCGCGCGCCGGCCAGCGCGTTCACCGCGCTCAAGTCGGCCGGGGTGGACGTCGTGTCCATGGCCAACAACCACGGCATGGACTACATGGAGAGCGGGCTGGCCGACTCGCTGGCGGCCATCAAGCGCAGCAAGTTCCCGGTGGTGGGGATCGGGAAGGACGCGGCGGAGGCGTACAAGCCGTACAGGAAGACCGTGAACGGCAACCGGGTGGCGATCATCGGGGCCACGCAGGTGCTCGACTCCGAGTTCATCCAGGCGTGGACGGCCACCGCGGACAAGGGCGGCCTGGCCTCCGCCAAGGACGAGGCAGCCCTGCTGCAGGCGGTGCGGCAGGCGCGCAAGAACTCCGACACCGTGATCGTCCACCTCCACTGGGGCACCGAGATGCAGAAGTGCCCGAACGAGGCGCAGCTCTCGCTGGCCCCCAAGCTGGTCAAGGCGGGCGCGGACGTCATCGTCGGCGGCCACGCGCACATCCTGCTCGGCTCCGGCTACCTCGGGAACGCCTACGTCAACTACGGGATGGGCAACTTCGTCTTCTACAACTCCAATCCGGCGACCACCGGCCGGACCGGCGTCTTGACGCTCACCATCAACGGCAGGAAGGTGCTGAAGGACCGCTGGACCCCGGCCACCATCCAGGGCGGCGTCCCGGTGCCGATGACGGGCTCGGCGAAGACCCAGGCGCTGACGGACTGGAAGGCGCTGAGGTCCTGCACCGGCCTTTCCACGCGGCCCTAGCGGATCTATATTGCGGACGGAGCGTCCACTAGGGGGTCGCGATGCGGTGGGTCGAGTCCGGCGACGTGCGGCTGGCGGTCTACACGGACGGCGACCCCGCCGATCCGACCGTGCTGCTCCTCCACGGCTATCCGGACACGCACCGCGTCTGGGACGAGGTCGCGGCCCGGCTCTCCGGCCGCTTCCATGTGGTGCGTTACGACGTACGAGGGGCCGGGGCCTCGACCGGGCCCCGTGACCGCCGCGACTACGGCCTCGACCGTCTGATGGACGACCTGCGGGCGGTGCTCGACGCGGTGGCCGGCGGGCGGAAGGTCCATCTGGTCGGGCACGACTGGGGGTCGGTGCAGGGGTGGGAGGCGGCCGGGCGGGCCGGGCTGCGCGAGCGGCTGGCCTCGTTCACCAGCCTCGGCGGGCCGGGCGGGCGGCACCTGGCGGACTTCGCCCGGCACGGCGGGCGGCGGGACCGGCTCGTGCAGCTCGTACGCTCCTCCTACATCGGGTTCTTCCTGATCCCGGTCCTGCCCGAGCTGGCCTGGCGCTCGCTGGTGCCGCGGCTGCTGGCGCGCCGCCTGCGCCGCGAGGGCGCGCCCCCGCGCGACGGCCATCCCGCCCCGACCCTGGTACGTGACGCGCGCAACGGCCTCTGGCTCTACCGGGCGAACCTGCGGGGGCGGCGGGGCCGGGCCGAGCCGGCCGGGCCGCCCGTGATCGACCTGCCCGTGCAGCTCGTCGACGCCGCGCACGACCCCTTCGTGACCCCGGCGCTGGCGGGCTGGTGCGAACGGTGGACGCCGCGGCTCTGGCGGCGCGAGCTCGACGCCGGCCACTGGGCGCAGCGCGCCCGTCCCGACACGGTGGCCGGCATGATCGCCGAGTTCGTCGCGCACGTCGAGGGCGCCTCCCCGTCGCGGGAGTTACGGCGGGCGCGGGCGGGCGCCGCACGCCGGGCGTTCACCGACCGGCTGGTGGTGGTCACCGGCGCGGGGTCGGGGATCGGGCTGGCGGCGGCGCGGGCGTTCGCGGCGCACGGGGGAGAGGTGGTGTGCGCAGATGTGGACGGGTCCGCCGCGGCGCGGGCGGCCGAGGGGATCGGAAAGGAACTCGGGGGCACGGCGTGGGCCGCGCAGGTCGATGTGGGCAATGTCGATCAGATGGCTGACTTTTCGCGAAATGTCATTGCGGAATATGGAGTGCCGGACATTGTGCTCAACAATGCCGGGATCACCGTCGCCGGCCCCATTCTCGATCACACCGTCGACGACTGGCGGCGCACCATCGACACCAATCTCTGGGGCGTCATTCACGGCTGCCGGCTGTTCGGGGCGGCCATGGTGGCGCGCGGGCAGGGCGGGCACATCGTCAACGTCGCGTCCCTGGCGGCGTTCGCGCCGACGCGGCTGCTGCCGGCGTACTCGGTGTCCAAGGCCGCCGTGAAGGCGCTCAGCGACAGTCTGAGGGCCGAACTGGCGGGACACGGCATCGGGGTGAGCGTCGTCTGCCCGGGGTTCGTGTCCACGCCCATGGCGGAGCACACCACGTACGTCGGCGCGGTCCGCAGGGACCTCGCCGTCCGGTGGCCGGCGCGCCGCCGGTATCCGGCCGAGCGGGTGGCCGCGCACATTCTGCGGGCCGTGGACCGTAATGAGGCGGTCGTTCCGGTCAACCTGGAAGCCGAAATAGGTTATGCGCTGTCCCGGATTTCGCCCCGGCTGATGCGGACACTGGCGCGGCTGGGGTGACGAGCGAGAAATCCAGAAATTTTCCAACTAACGATCGCGCCTTCGGGAGAAGATGAATCCGTGTCTTCGCCGCAGATTGAGAACGATTGCTCCCAGCCTCCCGCCCTGAGGCGGCGTCCCGCGCAGCGCCGCAGCGCCCGCCGCGTCGAGCGCATGCTCGACGCCTGCGCCGAGCTGCTCGACGAGTCCGGCTACGAGGCCCTGTCCACCACCCGCATCGCGGAGCGGGCGGGCGTGGCGATCGGTTCGGTCTACCAGTTCTTCCCGGACAAACGGGCCATCACCCAGGAGCTCACCCGGCGCAACGTCGAGGAGTTCGTCCGCCGGGTGGACCGCCGGTTCCTGGAGGAGGACTACCGGGGGTGGTGGGAGGCGGTGGACGCCATCATCGACGTCTACGTCGACATGCACCGCTCGGTCGCCGGCTTCAAGAGCCTGCACTTCGGCGACGCCGTCGACCTCAACCTGCTCGACTCCGACTCCGAGAACAACACGGTCATCGCCGGCCGCCTGCGCGGGCTGTTCCTGACCGAGTTCGGCCTGGCCGACGACCCGAGGCTGGACGTGTCGGTGCTGGCGGCCGTCGAGGCCGGTGACGCGGTGCTCAAGCTGGCCTTCCGCCGCCGTCCCGACGGCGACCCCGAGATGATAGAGGCGGCCAAGCAGCTCATCCGCGGCTTCCTGTCGCGCCAGCTCAAGAACCTGTCGCCGGCCGTCTGAGCCGCGACTACTCGCCCGTCACGGCGCGCTCGACGTCCTGGACCAGGCCGGGCAGCCAGTCGGGGGCGGCCTCGCCCGGCCGCCCGCGCCCGGCGTGCTCCTCGCGGCCGAGCGCGCTGGCCGAGAACTCCTGCAACTGCGGCGTGGACGGCGTGTGCAGGCAGGGCACCGAGTACGACACCGGCCGCGCGTCCCTGGCCTCGCGGAGCTGCAGCCGCGCCTCCAGCGCCCGCAGGTTGCGCTCGGCGGCCTCGATGGCCTCCATCCGGGCCGTCAGATAGCCGGCGACACCGGGCACCAGAGCCGACAACACGACCACACACGCCAGCGCGAAGGTCGTCTGCTTGGACATGCCCATGACAGCCCCTTCCGCTCGCGAGAACGCGTAGCGATCCGTATATCCCCCGCAAGCAGTGTCAACACGCAGAGAGTGACCAGTCTTTACCGTGGAGTGACCGAAATCCGGACCCACCGGCGATGCGCAATGACCGGGCAAAGGCGCACGTGGCTCGGTAGTCTCACGGTGTGGCGCATGTGACCCGTGAGCACCTTGATCGTCTGCTTGAGCAGGCCCTTCTGGCCGACGACCACGATTCCCTGGCCAGTCGGCTCTACGACGTCGCGCTCGGATACTCCTCGGGCGACGTCTCCAGGGCGTCCATCCTGGTTCTCGCCGCCGAGGAGTGGCGGGCGGCCGGACAGCCCGCGCGCGCGATGGAGTGTTTCCAGCGCGCGCTCGAGGACGGCGGCGAGACGGGCTTCGATCCGCGTGCCGGCATCGCCGACACGTTGTTCGAGCTCGACCGGCAGGAGGAGGCGAGAGAGGTCATCGAGACGATACGCGCCGAGGGCGGCGTCTCGACGGCGACCGCTCACACGATCGCCGAGACGCTGGTGGCGTACGGAGACCTGCGGGGCGGCCTGGAATGGGCGACCCAGGCCGCGCTGGGATCCGACGAGAGCGACCCGGAGCACGATGCGGCGCTGCGTACGCGCTACCGCATCAGGGTCGATCTCGGGCTGCCCGAGGACGAACTGGACGCGCTCGTCCACTGACGGCCCGCCCTGAGAAGGGCGGACCGCCGGGATCGGCGCGTGTACCGTTCCACCGAGGTGCACGCGCCATTCCGCCGTGCCCTCTGAGGGATCAGCGGAGGCCGAGGTCCTGGACGAGGCCGGTGAGGCCGGCCAGGCCCGGATCGCGTCCCGGCAGCACCGGCGAGTCGCCGAGGTCGCCGAGCGCCTGCGGCAGCAGCTCGCCGACGACCTGCGAGCCCACCTCGCCCGCCGGCTTCCGCGCCCCGCGCGGGTCCTTGCGCGGAGAGCCGGCGATCACGGTGTGCGGCTCCCGCGAGGCGCGCGCCGGCGTCCCCGGCAGGACGGGCGCCTGGGGCAGCGTCGGCAGGGCCGCGACGTACGCCGCCGTTGCCAGATCCCTCATCCCGGCCGGTCCGGCCGCGGCCTGACGGACCAGTGGGGAGGCGGAGGACAGGGGCGGCATGCCCCAGCTGGCCGGCACCCCGCCGAGATCGACCTTGCCCGGCAGCGCGCCCCCCGAGGCGAGGCCGGTCAGCCCGAGCTGCCGGGCCAGCCGCCCGGCCGCCAAGGCCAGGTCGTTGGCCTCCGGGGTGATCATGGTCCCGCCCGGCACGTCCTGCGGACGCACCTCCACCCGCCCGGCGCAGCCGAGCAGGCTGGTCGAGTGCCGCGCTCCGCCACAGGTGTCCGCGCCCGTGGGGCCCGCGGCGAACCAGCTCACACCCGCGGCCAGCGCGGCCGTCGCGACGATGATCCGGAACTTGTGGGATGGCACTGGCACGCCCCCTGGTCGTTGTTCGCTCATCTGACGAACGCCGAAGCTAGCCCGCCGGGGGGCGGGGCGTGCGGGGCTTGTCCGAAGGGTGGGGCGAACCTTACCGAGCGGGCGGGCCCATGACCGTGCCGTGAGCCCGCTGATCGCCCCCCCAAAAAAAACGCCGGAGCCCGGGGCCCACGGACGGGGCCCCGGGCTCCGGGCGGGCGTCAGGCGGCGCGCTGGACGAGCAGCTCGTCGTCGCCGAGCTCCACGGTCACCTTGTCGCCGTCCACGACCTCGCCCGACAGGACGGCCTTGGCCAGCTTGTCGCCGATGGACGACTGCACCAGGCGGCGCAGCGGCCGGGCGCCGTAGAGCGGGTCGTAGCCGGTCAGTGCCAGCCACTCGCGGGCCGCCGGCGTGACCTCCAGCGTCAGCCTGCGGTCGGCCAGGCGCCGGGCCAGCCGCTCGACCTGCAGGTCGACGATCTGGGCCAGCTCCTCCGTGCCGAGGGCGTCGAAGAGGATCACGTCGTCGAGCCGGTTGAGGAACTCCGGCTTGAAGGCCGAGCGCACGGCCGCCATGACGGCCTCGCGCTTGGCGTCGTTCTCCAGCTTGGGATCGATGAGGAACTGCGAGCCCAGGTTGGAGGTGAGGATCAGGATCGTGTTGCGGAAGTCGACCGTGCGGCCCTGGCCGTCGGTCAGCCGCCCGTCGTCGAGCACCTGGAGCAGGATGTCGAAGACCTCGGGGTGGGCCTTCTCGACCTCGTCCAGCAGCACCACGGTGTAGGGGCGCCGGCGTACGGCCTCGGTGAGCTGGCCGCCCTCCTCGTAGCCGACGTAGCCGGGAGGCGCGCCGACGAGCCGGGCCACGCTGTGCTTCTCGGAGTATTCGCTCATGTCGATGCGGGTCATCGCCCGCTCGTCGTCGAACAGGAACTCCGCCAGCGCCTTGGCCAGCTCGGTCTTGCCCACGCCCGTTGGGCCGAGGAAGAGGAACGAGCCCGTGGGGCGGTCGGGGTCGGCGATGCCGGCCCGGCTGCGGCGTACGGCGTCGGAGACCGCGCGTACGGCCTCCTGCTGGCCGATGAGCCGCCGGCCCAGCTCGTCCTCCATGCGCAGCAGCTTGGCCGTCTCGGCCTCCAGGAGCCGCCCGGCGGGGATGCCGGTCCACGACGAGATCACCTCGGCGATGTCGTCGGCCCCGACCTCCTCCTTGACCATGGCGTTCTCCGGCTGCTCGGCCTCGGAGGCGGCCTTGAGCGCCTGCTCCAGCCGCGGCACCTCGGCGTACATCAGCCGCGAGGCGGCCTCGAAGTCGCCGTCGCGCTGGGCCCGCTCGGCCGCGCCCTTGGCCTCGTCGAGCTGCTTCTTCAGCTCACCGACCTTGTTGAGCCCGGCCTTCTCCTGCTCCCAGCGGCCGACGAGGGCGTTGAGCTCCTCCTGGCGGTCGGCCAGCTCCTGGCGGAGCCGCTCCAGCCGCTGGACGGAGGCCTCGTCGGTCTCCTTCGACAGGGCCAGCTCCTCCATCTTCATCCGGTCGACGGAGCGCTGGAGCTGGTCGATCTCCACGGGACGGGAGTCGATCTCCATGCGCAGCCGCGAGGCGGCCTCGTCGACCAGGTCGATCGCCTTGTCGGGGAGGAAGCGGTTGGTGATGTAGCGGTCGGACAGCGCGGCGGCGGCGACCAGCGCGCCGTCGGAGATCTGCACCTGGTGGTGGGCCTCGTAGCGGCCCTTCAGTCCGCGCAGGATCGCGATGGAGTCCTCGACCGTGGGCTCACCCACGTAGACCTGCTGGAAGCGGCGCTCCAGCGCCGGGTCCTTCTCGATGCGCTCGCGGTATTCGTCGAGCGTGGTCGCGCCGATCATGCGCAGCTCGCCGCGGGCCAGCATGGGCTTGAGCATGTTGCCCGCGTCCATGGCGCCCTCGGCGGCGCCCGCGCCGACGACCGTGTGCAGCTCGTCGATGAAGGTCACGACCTGGCCTTCGCTCTCCTTGATCTCGGAGAGCACGGCCTTCAGCCGCTCCTCGAACTCGCCGCGGTATTTCGCCCCCGCGACCATCGCGCCGAGGTCGAGCGAGATGAGCCGCTTGCCGCGCAGCGACTCCGGCACGTCGCCGGCCACGATGCGCTGGGCCAGGCCCTCGACGACGGCGGTCTTGCCGACGCCGGGCTCGCCGATCAGCACCGGGTTGTTCTTGGTGCGCCGGCTCAGCACCTGGACCACGCGGCGGATCTCGCCGTCGCGGCCGATGACCGGGTCGAGCTTGCCGCCCCGGGCGCGCTCGGTCAGGTCGACGCCGTACTTCTCCAGCGCCTGGTAGGTGTCCTCGGGCGTCTCACTGGTGACGCGGGCGTTGCCGCGCACCTTCTCGAACGCGTCGAGCAGCGCCTGCGAGGTCGCCCCCTGCGCCTTCAGCAGGTCGGCGACCTGGCCGCCGTCGGCCGCGAGGCCCACCAGCAGGTGCTCGGTGGAGACGTAGAGGTCTTCGAGCCGGTTGGCGTGGTGCGCGGCGGTGTTCATGACCGTGAGGAGCTGGCGTGAGCTCGACGGCGCCCCCACCGTCGCGCCCTGCGCCTTCGGCAGCCCGGCCAGCAGCTCCTCGACCCTGGTGCGCAACGCGCGCCAGTCGGCGCCGACGGCTTCCAGCAGCGGCACGGCGGTGCCGCCCGTCTGCGCGAGCAGGGTGGCCATCAGGTGAGCCGGGGCGATCTCGGGGTTGCCCTCCGCGGCGGCGCGCCGCATGGCCCCCGAGAGCGCCTCCTGGCTCTTCTGGGTGAGCTTGTAGTCCATGTCGTTCTCAGGCCCCCGGTGGCAGCTCGTAGCGGATCAGCGCTCTGACCATGCGCATCTCGGCGCGCAGGCGGTGAACCTCCTCGCGCAACCGCAGGGTCTCGTTCTCGAGCTCGAGAATGCGCTTGATGCCCGCGAGGTTGATGCCCTCTTCCTGGGAGAGCCGCTGCACCTCGCGGAGCTGGATGATGTCTCTTGTGGAGTAGAGGCGGCCGCGCCCGGCCGTACGGCCGGGGCTGACCAGGCCGAGCCGGTCGTACTGGCGCAGGGTCTGCGGATGCAGCCCGGACAACTGCGCGGCCACCGAGATCACATAGACGGGTGTGTCGTCGGACAGGTCGAAATAGTTGGCGTCCATCGGCTCACTCGCTTCTGGCTCGCTGAATGAGGTCGGCGCGCGGGTCCTCGCCCGCGGTCGCGGTCTGGAACTCGCTGAGGAGCTCGCGCGACTTGTCGTCCAGCGTGTTCGGCACGAGCACCTCGACCGTGGCGAGCAGGTCGCCCTTGGTGCCGTCCTTACGGGACACGCCCCTGCCGCGCACCCGGAAGGTACGCCCGTTGGGCGTGCCCGGCGGGATGCGCAGCGTGACCGGCATGCCCTTGAGGATGGGCACCTTGATCTCGGCCCCCAGGGCGGCCTCCGTGAACGTCACCGGCACGGTGACGGTCAGGTTGTCGCCCGAGCGGCCGAACACCGCGTGCGGCTTGACGTGGGTCTGGATGTAGAGGTCTCCCGCGGGGCCGCCGTTCTCGCCCGGCGCCCCCTTGGCCTTGAGCTTGACCCGCTGACCGTCGGCGACGCCGGCGGGGATGCGGGCCTGGATGGTGCGGGTGCTCTTGGCCCGGCCGCTGCCCTCGCACACGGGGCAGGGGTCGTCCACGATCAGCCCGCGGCCCTTGCAGTCGCGGCAGGGCTCGGAGAAGGCGAAGTTGCCCAGGTTGCGGCTGGCCGCGCCGGTGCCCTCACAGGTCGGGCAGACCCTCGGGGTCGTGCCCGCCTTGGCGCCGGTGCCGGTGCACGCGGCGCAGGCGGCCGAGCTGGTCAGCCTGAGCGACACCGTGGTGCCCTCGACGGCCTCGGTGAACGAGAGCGTGACCTCGGACTCGATGTCCTGGCCACGCCGCGGCCGGGTCGTGGTGGTGCGGGTGGACGCACCACCACCGCCGCGGTTGAACAGCCCGCCGAACAGGTCGCCGAGCCGCTCTCCCGCGCCCCCCTGCTGCCCCTGCCCGGTGCCGCCGAACAGGTCGCCGAAGTCGAACGAGAAGCCGCCGGCCCCCGGCCGCTGGCCGCCCACCCCGGAGCCGAACAACGTCCGCGCCTCGTCGTACTCCTTGCGGCGCTTGGTGTCGGACAGGACGTCGTACGCCTCGGAGACCTCTTTGAACTTGGCCTCTTTGGCGGTGTCGCCCTGGTTGCTGTCGGGGTGGTACTGGCGGGCCAGCTTGCGGTAGGCCTTCTTGATCTCGTCAGCGGTCGCGGTCTTGGGCACACCAAGGACGGCGTAGTAGTCCTTCTCCAAGTAGTCCTTGGTGCTCATCTACGGCCCTTCGTCCTCGTCAGCTTTCGTCTTCGGTTTCACCCTGGCCGCCCGCGGCGGGCTCCTGGGGCTCGGCGGGCTCGGCCACGGCCACCCGCGCCGGCCGCAGGATGCGCTCGCCCATGCGGTAGCCGGGCTGGAACACCTCGACCGCGGTGGCCTCGGTCACGTCCGCGGAGTAGCTGTGCATCAGCGCCTCGTGGACGGTCGGGTCGAAGGGGTCGCCCTTCTGCCCGTAGGCGGTGAGGCCGAGCTTGGTGAGCGTGGCCTCCAGCGACTCCGCCACCTTCGCGAAGCCGCCGGTGAGCTCGCCGTGCTCGCGGGCGCGGCCGATGTCGTCGAGCACGGGCAGGAGCTCGGTCAGCGCGCTCGCCACCGCCTGCTCCCTGACCGCGGCGCGGTCGCGCTCGACGCGCTTGCGGTAGTTGACGTATTCGGCCTGGAGTCGCTTCAGGTCCTCGGTCCGCTCGGCGAGCTGGATGGCCAGCTCGCCGTCGGCGGCGGGACCGGCGGCGGCCGGGGCCTCGGCGGGCTGGCCGGCCGTCTCCTGGGCGGCGTCGGGCTCGCGAGGCAGCCCCGTCTCCGGGTCGATCTTGCGGTTGTCGCGGATCACCGGCTCCTCGTGCCCGTTGTCACGCGGCGGCATCACTTGTCCTTCTTCGGCTCGTCGTCGACGATCTCGGCCTCGACCACGTCCTCGTCGGCCTTCTGGCCCGCACCGGCCGCGGCGTCCTGCGGGGCGCCCTCGGGGCCGCCCTGCTGACCCTGGCCGGCGGCGTAGATCGCCGAGCCCATCTTCTGGCTGACCGTGGCGAGCTTCTCCGCCGAGTTGCGGATGACGTCGGTGTCGGTGCCCTCCAGAGCCTTCTTCAGCTCGGCCAGGGCGTCGTTGACCTCGGTCTTGATGTCACCGGGGACCTTGTCGTCGTTCTCGCGGAGGAACTTCTCCGTCTGGTAGGCGAGCCCGTCGGCGTTGTTGCGGACCTCGGCCTCCTCGCGGCGCTTCTTGTCCTCCTCGGCGTAGGACTCGGCCTCGCGCATCATGCGCTCGATGTCGTCCTTGGGCAGCGCCGAGCCGCCGGTGATGGTCATCGACTGCTCCTTGCCCGTGCCCAGGTCCTTGGCGGAGACGTTGACGATGCCGTTGGCGTCGATGTCGAAGGTGACCTCGATCTGCGGGATGCCGCGCGGGGCCGGCGCGATGCCGGTGAGCTCGAAGGTCGCGAGCTTCTTGTTGTAGGCCGCGATCTCGCGCTCGCCCTGGAAGACCTGGATCTGCACCGACGGCTGGTTGTCCTCGGCCGTGGTGAAGACCTCGGAGCGCTTGGTCGGGATCGTCGTGTTGCGCTCGATGATCTTGGTGAAGATGCCGCCCTTGGTCTCGATGCCCAGCGACAGCGGGGTCACGTCGAGCAGCAGGACGTCCTTGACCTCACCCTTGAGCACGCCGGCCTGCAGGGCGGCGCCGATGGCGACGACCTCGTCGGGGTTGACGCCCTTGTTGGGCTCCTTGCCGCCGGTCAGCTCCTTGACCAGGTCGGTCACGGCGGGCATCCGGGTCGAGCCGCCGACCAGCACCACGTGGCTGATGTCGGAGACCTTGATGCCGGCGTCCTTGATGACCTGGTGGAACGGGCCCTTGGTCCGCTCGAGCAGGTCGGCCGTCAGCCGCTGGAACTCCGAGCGCGTGAGCTTCTCGTCGAGGTGCAGCGGGCCCTCGGAGGAGGCCGTGATGTAGGGCAGGTTGATGCTGGTCTCGGACTGGCTGGACAGCTCGATCTTGGCCTTCTCCGCGGCCTCGCGCAGGCGCTGCAGAGCCATCTTGTCCTTGGACAGGTCGACGCCGTGGGCGTTCTGGAAACGCTTGACGAGCTCGTCGACGACGCGCTGGTCCCAGTCGTCGCCGCCCAGGTGGTTGTCACCGGAGGTGGCCTTGACCTCGACGAAGCCGTGGCCGTCCTCGGAGCCGACGTCGAGCAGCGACACGTCGAAGGTGCCGCCACCGAGGTCGAAGACCAGGATGGTCTGGTCCTGCTCCTTGTCGAGGCCGTAGGCGAGGGCCGCGGCGGTCGGCTCGTTGATGATGCGGAGCACGTTGAGGCCCGCGATCGTGCCGGCCTCCTTGGTGGCCTGCCGCTGGGCGTCGTTGAAGTAGGCCGGGACGGTGATCACCGCGTCGGTGATCTTCTCGCCCAGGTAGGCCTCGGCGTCCTGCTTGAGCTTCTGCAGCACGAAGGCGCTGATCTGCTGCGGGGAGAACTTCTTGCCGTCGATCTCCTGGGACCAGTTGGTGCCCATCTCGCGCTTGACGGAGCGGATGGTGCGGTCCACGTTGGTGACGGCCTGCCGCTTGGCGACCTCACCGACCAGGACTTCGCCGTTCTTCGCGAAGGCGACCACGGACGGCGTGGTCCGCGAGCCCTGCGCGTTGGCGATGACGGTGGGCTCACCGCCCTCGAGGATCGAGACGACGGAGTTGGTCGTCCCAAGGTCGATACCTACCGCACGTGCCATGAGTACGTCCTTGTGGTGAAAGTTGAGTCGGTCGGACTCAAGCTACGGATGACGGTCGTGTTTGTCAAACGACTTGAGCCTACTCGACTCAACCCTTGTGAGCGCGCCCGCATTCCCGATCCTGCCCCAGAATTCTGCAGGATGGCGCGGACGCGGGAGATCAGCTGACCGGGGTGTTCAGGTCGGTCTGGATCTCGGCGGGGGTGAGGGCGCGGTTGTAGAGGCGGACTTCGTCGATGAGGCCGGCGAAGTACTCGCCCCACAGGCTGTTGCCGCCGATGCGCAGGACGCCGTTGTCGGTGCGGATTGAGCCGGTCTTGGCGGTTTGGGCGACCTGGGTGCCGTTGACGTAGAGGCGCAGCGTGGTCGCGTCGTAGGTCGCGGTCAGGTGGGACCAAGTGTTGAGCGGGAGTTGGCTGGGGCCGCCGACGTCGGCGGGTGTGGTGGTGAAGATCGCCGTGTGCGGGCGGTTGCTGTCGCTGCCGGCGGTCAACGTGTAGGCCTCGCCGCTGGCGTGCTGCTTCATGACGACTGTCCGCCAGCCGGTGACAGTGGTGGGGCGGATCCAGGCTTCCACGGTCATGCCGGTCGTGAGGCGGAGGCTCGGCGCGTCGGGGATGGTGATCCAGCTTGAGGTGCCGTTGAAGGACAGTGCGCTGCCGTAGCGGCCGGAGGTGGTCCAGGTGGTGGAGGTGAGGGTGCCGGTGTGGCCTCCGCCGGAGGTGTCGGCGACCGTCGAGCCGGTGCCCTCGTTCATCCCGTACGCCGCCACCAGCCCCGGCACGGACGGCGGCTGCGTGACCGTCGCCGAGACCTCGGCCGAGGCGGGGCCGACGTTGTTCGCGCCGTCGAAGGCCCGCACCCGGTAGTAGTACGTGCCCGCCGCGAGCCCGGAGTCCGTGAACGACGTGCCGTCGGCCGAGCCCACCTGGTTGGCCCCTGACGGCGTGAAGCCGGGCGTGGCCGAGCGGTGGACCAGGTAGCCCGTCACGCCCACGTTGTCCGTGGCGGCCGACCAGGAGAGCTGCGCCGAGCCCGGTCCGCCCGCCGCCGTGAGCCCGCCGGGGGCGGTGGGGGCCTGCGTGTCGGGTGGCAGCGGCTGTCCCACCGGGGTGTTCAGGTCGGTCTGGATCTCGGCGGGGGTGAGGGCGCGGTTGTAGAGGCGGACTTCGTCGATGAGGCCGGCGAAGTACTCGCCCCACAGGCTGTTGCCGCCGATGCGCAGGACGCCGTTGTCGGTGCGGATTGAGCCTGTCTTGGGGGTTTGGGCGACCTGGGTGCCGTTGATGTAGAGGCGCAACGTGGTGGCGTCGTAGGTGGCGGTGAGGTGGGTCCAGGTGTTGAGGGGGAGTTGGCTGGGCCCGCCGATGTCGGCGGGGGTGGTGGTGAAGATCGCCGTGTGGGGGCGGTTGCTGTCGCTGCCGGCGGTCAACGTGTAAGCCTCGCCGCTGGCGTGTTGCTTCATGACGACCGTCCGCCAGCCGGTCACCGTGGTGGGACGGACCCACGCCTCCACGGTCATGCCGGTGGTCAGGCGGAGGTTGGCGGCGTCGGGGACGGTGATCCAGCTTGAGGTGCCGTTGAAGGACAGTGCGCTGCCGTAGCGGCCGGAGGTGGTCCAGGTGGTGGAGGTGAGGGTGCCGGTGTGGCCTCCGCCTGAGGCGTCCCCGACCGTGGAGCCCGAGCCCTCGTCCATCGCGTACGCCGCCACCAGCCCCGGCACCGCCGCCGTCGGCTCGTACGTCGCCGTATAGGTCGTCGCGGTCGCCGGAGCCACGACCTGGTGGGTCGCCGCACCCCCGTCCGACCACGACGCGAAGGTGTGGCTGCCGCCGCTCGCGGTCTGCGGCGAGGGCGCGGAGACCGAGTTGCCGGAGCCGACGATCACGGTCCTGGTGAACGGGCTGATCGTCTGCTCGCTGTTGAAGCCGAGCCGCAGGCCGGGCGGCGACGACTGGAAGGTCAGGTTCACCGTGCGCGGCTGGAGCAGCACGCTCTTGGTGTCGCTCAGCCCCTGGGCGTCGGTCACCGTGAGCCGCAGCTCCAGGTGGGACGGGTAGTCGTGGTCGGGGGCCTGGAAGGACCCGCTCGCGCCGGTGAACGCGGTGATCTCGTGCTCGTGGCAGGTGCTCGGGCAGTGGTGCAGGATCAGCGCCCAGTGCATGCGCGAGCCGGGGACCGTGCCGTCCTGGGCGTCGGTGCCGCTGCCGGAGAAGGCGATCGTCTGGCCGACGGCCCAGGTGGTGGTGGCCGTCGGCACGGCGATGGTCGCCGTGGGCGCGGTGTTGTCCACGTTGACGGTGACCGAGGCGTCGCCCTGGCCGCCCCTGCCGTCGTGGACGCGCAGGCGCACGGTGTACGAGCCCGGCTGGGCGTACGTGAACGACGGCGCGGCGGCGGTCGAGTCGTCGAGGTCGCCGTCGCCGTCGAGGTCCCAGGCGTAGGTGAGCGGGTCGCCGTCGGCGTCGCTGGAGGAGGCCCCGGAGAACGTCACGGCCAGCGGCGCGGCGCCGGAGGTGGCGCTCGCGCCGATCACCGCCGTGGGCGGGGTGTTGGCGTAGAGGTAGCGGACGAGCGTCCCGTGGTCGTAGTCCACGGCGAACAGGTCGCCGCCGGGGCCCGTCTCCAGCTCGACCGTGGGCATGCCGGAGTCGAAGGTCTGAATCGTGGCCGGGTCGGGCAGGCCGTTCGCGCCCTTGGTCATCACCCAGACGCACTGGCGGCTGTAGTCGGAGAAGAACAGCGCGCCGTCGTAGGCGGCCGGGTAGCCGCCGCCGGTGTGGAAGGCGACGCCGCTGGCCGAGGAGCCGCCCGACGGGCAGGGGTCGCTGGGGGCGGGGCGGGCGTTGTGGTTCCAGGCGAAGTACGGCGCGGTGTGGGCGGAGGCGCCGGCGGCGTACAGGTTCTCGCAGAGCGTCAGGTCGAGGTTGTCGTAGCCGCCCTGGCGGCCAGGGCCCTCGTAGCAGGGCCAGCCGAAGTTGGTGACGCCGGCGGTGGGGCTGACGACCCGGTTGATCTCCTCGACGGTGTTCCAGCCGACCTCGCCGAGCCAGATCTCCGAGGTGCCGGGGCGCACGGTGATGCGGAACGGGTTGCGCAGGCCGTGGGCGACGATGCGGGCGGCGTTGGGGTCGGGGCTCGCGGCGTTGGGGTTGCCGGCGGCCGCCGCCCCCGTATCCGGATTTATCCGGATCAGGGAGCCGTCGAGGCCGGCCGGGTCGCCGTTCGTCCGCACGTCCTGCGAGCGCAGCGCCCCGCCCTCCGCCGACGGCGGCGACAGGGCCGTGCCGACCGGCGAGGGCGGGTCCCCGCACGGGTTGTCCGGCGTGACGTCGGAGCTGGTCAGGTTGTCCTGGCCGTAGTCGGCGAAGTTGAAGCTGGCGCCGTCGCCGGCCGAGGCGTACAGCGCGCCGTCCGGGCCGAAGCGCAGGTCGCCGACCGAGTGGCTGGGATGCTGCTGGCACCAGTCGGTGATCAGCGGGGTCTCGGCCCCCGTGGGGGAGATGACCGACAGGCGGCCGGTGACCAGGCAGCCGTCACCGGTCGCGCCCGGCGGGGTCGGGCACGGGTCGTCGGTCGCGCCCGCGGTCCCCCAGCGCGGCGCGGTCCCGCCGGGCACGGCGTCGCGGCTGTAGAGGACGTACAGACGCGGGTCGGCGGGAAAATCCGGATGCAGGGCCATGCCGAGCAGGCCGCGGTCCCAGAAGTTGTGCACCTGCGTGCGCAGGTCGGCGTAGAGCGTGGGCGTCGTGTCGGACAGCGAGTCGAAGACCTTGATCAGCCCGCTCTTCTCCGCCACGAACACCCGCCCGTCCGGCGCGAACTCCACGTTCGTCGGCCGGGTGAGCCCGCTGAGCACGGTCTGCCGCTGGAACGCCGGCGGCAGCGCCCGCGCGGGCGGGCTCGACAGCGCGAGCCAGCCGGCGGGGAGGAGCAGGAGTGCGGCGAGCGCGCGGCCGAGTCGTCTCACGGGAACCCCCTGGGCTGAGCGACGTCACCCTCGACGCCCCCACGCCTTCGGTGCCTGATCGATGTATCGCAAGTAACCGATCAGTTGTCAGCAGGGGTGTCCGCTGTTGGACACGGAAACCGTTCGCGGCTCAGCGCTTGGCGCCGTCCACGAGCACGCGCTTGCCCAGGGCCTTCTTGAGCTTGACGGTGGTGGTCTTCTGGATGGCGATCATGATGCAGGAGGTGTTCTTCGCCTTGGGCGAGGTGCCCTCGTACAGGGTGATCGTGACCTTCTTCGACGTCTCCTTGACCTTGACGCGGTCCAGCACCGTGCACGGCGCGACGCCCGACCACCAGGTGAGCTGCACTTTCTTGCCCTTGGAGACCGGTTTGGCCTTGGTCCAGCGGACCTTGTGGACGTTGATCGCGTTCCCGGTCGGCTTGACCGGCTGGGGGCCTTCCGACGGCGCCGTCGGAGCGGTGGTGACCGGGGTCACCTCGACCGCCGGCGGCGGGGCAGGGGTGCGGGAGGAGGACGACGCGGCCGGTCGCGTGGCCGGCGCGGTGGCACAACTCGTCGCGAGAACCAGGGACCCGGCCAGAAGAGTCGCTTTCGTCATTGTGCGCATACCCCTACGACGGATCCCGGCGGCCCGCGGTTCAGCGCCCTGCGGGGTTAGTGTGGTCCCCGTGCTCCGTCAGGCCATGCTCGCAGTCTCCCGAAGCGAACGCGCCGAGCGCGTCATCTCCTCCTCGCCGCTGACCAGGGACGTGGTCAGGCGCTACGTCGCCGACGACGTCGCCTCCGTGGTCGGCGACCTGACCCGCAGAGGGCTCCTCGTCACCGTCGACCACCTGGGCGAGGAGGTGACCGACAGGGAGCAGGCCGCCGCCGCCGTCGGCGAATACCTCGACCTGCTCGCCCTGCTGCCCGCGGGCGCGGACGTGTCGGTCAAGCTCACCGCGCTCGGGCTGCGGCTGTCGGAGCGGCTCGCGTACGAGCACGCGGCCGACATCTGCCGGGCCGCGGCCGAACGCGGCGTCACCGTCACCCTCGACGCCGAGGAGCGCGACACGATCCACGGGCTGCACGCCGTCCATGCGGCGCTGCGGCGCGACCACCCCGACGTGGGGGTGGTGGTGCAGGCTTACCTGCCGGACTCGCTGGAGCGGTGCGAGAAGCTCGGCGGTGCCCGGGTGCGGCTGTGCAAGGGCGCCTACACGGCGCCGGGGGCCTACACGTCGCCCGCCGAGATCGACCGCTCGTTCGTACGGTGCCTCAAGGTGCTCATGGCGGGGACGGCGTACCCGATGGTGGCCACGCACGACCCCCGGCTGCTGCGGATCGCCTCCACGCTCGCCGTGCTCGACGGCCGGGACGTCACCGGGTTCGAGTACCAGATGCTGTACGGCGTCCGCCCCGCCGAGCAGTCCAGGCTGGCGGGGCTGGGATCGCAGATGCGGGTCTACGTGCCGTACGGGGACGACTGGTACGCCTACCTCATGCGCCGCCTGGCCGAGCGCCCGCGCAACCTGGGGTTCTTCCTGCGGTCGCTGATGTCACGCCGGTGAGTAGGCTGCCAGGATGATTGCGATTCTGGGCACGGGCAAGATGGGCGAGGCCCTGCTGTCCGGGCTGCTGCGGGCCGGGTTCAAGCCGGGAGACGTCCTCGCGACCACCCGCAGGGCCGAGCGGGCGCAGGCGCTGCGCGACACCTACGGCGTGCGCACCGTCACCAACGCCGAGGCGGCGAAGGCGGCCGACACGCTGATCCTGGCCGTCAAGCCGCAGGACATGGCCACCCTCCTGGCCGAGATCGCCCCCTACGTCCCCGCCGACCGCCTGGTGATCACGGCCGCGGCCGGCATCACGACGGCGTTCGTGGAGCAGCGGCTCGGGGTGGACGTGCCGGTCGTGCGGGTGATGTCCAACACGCCGATCAGGTTCGACGAGGCGATGAGCGTCATCTCGGCCGGGGCGCACGCGGGCGAGGAGCACCTCAGGCTGACCGAGAACCTGCTGAAGCCGGTCGGCAAGGTGCTGCGCATCCCCGAGTCGCAGCAGGACGCGGCGACCGCGCTCTCCGGCAGCGGCCCCGCCTACTTCTTCTACCTGGTCGAGGCCATGGTGGACGCGGGCATCCTGCTCGGCATGCCGCGCGCCGCCGCGCTCGACATGGTCACGCAGTCGATCGTCGGCGCGGCCGTGATGCTGCGCGACTCGGGCGAGCACCCGGTGATCCTGCGCGAGGCGGTCACCTCGCCGGGCGGCACCACGATCGCGGCCATCGCCGAGCTGGAGCGGCACAGCGTGCGGGCGGCGTTCCTGGCCGCCATCGAGGCGGCCAGGGACCGCGGGCGGGAGCTCGCGGGCGGCTGAGCGGTCCCGCCCCCGCCCGGAGGAACCGCTCGGTCCGGCCCGCGCCCGGAGGAGCCGCGCGGTCAGGCGTCGCGGCGGTGCAGCAGGACGCCCGCCGCGACCGCGGCCACGGCGATCCACGCCAGGTAGACGGCGAACCCGCCCCACGGGCTCAGCGAGGAGGGCCCTCCGCCGTCGGTCATGATGAGCTGGCCCGCGTTGGTGGTGAAATACTCCGCGACGGTCCTGCCCCACTTGCCGGGCAACTGGGTGACGACCGTGGGGAGCACCAGGATCAGCGCGATGGCCGTCACGAGCGCGCCCGCCGTGTGCCGGACGAGCGTGCCGAGCGCCAGCCCGAACAGCCCGCACGCGGTCAGGTAGAGCCCCGCGCCGACGGCGGACCGTACGAGGTCGCCCGTCGTGACCCCGGCGGGCTGCGTGATCGCCAGGCCGGCGGCGAGCGCCCCGGCGGCGGCGAGCGTGCAGACGACCAGCGAGGTGACGGTGAAGACCACGGCCTTGCCGGCGAGCAGGTGGAGCCGCCGGGGCACGGCCAGCAGCGAGGTGCGGATGCCGCCGGTGCGGTACTCGCCGGAGATCACCAGTACGCCCAGCGCGGCGATCGACAGCGAGGCGAACATCGCGCCGGTCAGGCTCGTCATCAGCGCGTTCTGCACGTCGACGGGCCCTTCGGCGTTCTCCTTGACCGCGAACGAGAGCAGCGCGCCGAAGCCGATCATCATGGCGGCGGTGGCGGCCAGCGTCCAGAGCGTCGAGCGGACCGAGCGGAGCTTGGTCCATTCGGACCTGATGATGTCGATCATGACGTGTACTCCAGACTGTCCTTGGTCAGCTCCATGTACGCGGCTTCGAGCGAGGGCCGCACGTGCGTCAGCTCCTCCAGCGGGATCCCGGCCCGCGCCGTGAGCGTGCCGATCTCCAGCGTGCTCATCGTGGTCACCCGCAGGTGGTCGGGGTGCCGCTCGCCCGTGCCGAGCAGGTCGGCGACCTCGGCCAGGCGGGGGGAGCGCACCCGTACGTAGCCCTGCGAGCTGCGCGCGATGAACTCGTCCACGCTCGTGTCGGCGATGAGCCGCCCCTTGCCGATCACGATGAGGTGGTCGGCGGTCTGGGCCATCTCGCTCATGAGGTGGCTGGAGACGAACACCGCGCGGCCCTCGGCGGCGAGCTCGCGCATGAACGTGCGGATCCACAGGATGCCGTCCGGGTCGAGCCCGTTGACGGGCTCGTCGAACAGCAGGATCTCCGGATCGCCGAGCAGCGCCGCGGCGATGCCGAGCCGCTGCGCCATGCCCAGCGAGAAGCCGCCGACGCGGCGTCTGGCGACCTCGCGCAGCCCCACGGTCTCCAGCACCTGCTCGACCCGGCTCGCGGGCAGCCCGTTGCTCTGGGCGATGGCCAGCAAGTGGTCGCGGGCGCTGCGCCCGCCGTGCACGGCCTTCGCGTCGAGCAGCGCGCCCACCTTGCGCAGCGGGTGCCGCAGCTCGGCGTACGGCCGCCCGTCCACGAGCACGGAGCCGCCGGACGGCCGGTCGAGCCCGAGGATCATCCGCATCGTGGTGGACTTGCCGGCCCCGTTGGGCCCCAGGAAACCTGTCACCCGGCCGGGCTCGACGTCGAACGACAATTCCGCCACCGCGGCGGTGGCGCCGTAGCGTTTGCTCAGGTTCGTTGCCCTAATGGCTGTCATGATCCCAGCGTGGCGGCGCGGGCCGCCGGTTTCTTCCTGCCCGGGGACCGTCTCGCCGGGCAGGCTCTGGGACCAGGGTCCTACTCTCCGGGGCGGACGAGCCCCGCCTCGTAGGCGACGATGACGGCCTGGGCGCGGTCCCGTACGCCGAGCTTGGCGAACAGGCTCGTCACGTGGTTCTTGACGGTCGAGGGGGAGACGGCGAGGCCGGCGGCGATCTCCGCGTTCGAGCGGCCGCGGGCGATGAGGACGAGGATCTCCCGCTCCCGCTCGGTCAGCCCGGAGAGCCGGGCCGTACGCGCGGGCGCGGGCGGGGTCCGCGAGGCGCGGACGAACGTGCCGATCAGCCGGGTCAGCAGCCGCGGCGCGACCGCCGACTCGCCCCGGTGCACCACGCGCACGCCCTCGATCAGCTCCTCGGGGGAGACGTCCTTCGGCAGGAAGCCGTCCGCGCCCGCGCGCAGCGCCGCGAGCACGTTCTCGTCCAGGTCGAACGTGCTCAGCGCGAGCACCCGCACCTCCGGCAGCGCGGCCGTGATCAGCTCGGTGGCACGGACCCCGTCCAGGTTCGGCATGTGCAGGTCCATGAGCACGACGTCCGGCCGCAGCCGCCGGGCCAGGTCCACCGCCTCCGCGCCGTCGCCGGCCTCGCCCACCACGGACAGGTCGGGCTGGGCGTCGAGCATGAGCCTGAAGCCCGTACGGACCAGCCCGTGGTCGTCGGCGAGCAGCACACGGATCACAGTGTCTCCAGGGGGATGCGGGCGTGTACGCGGAAACCTCCGCCGGGGTGCGGGCCGGTCGTGAGCCGGCCGCCGCAGAGCGCCACCCGCTCGGCCATGCCGCCGAGCCCGAAGCCGGGCGTGCCCGAGCCCGTGGCGCGCCCGTCGTCCACGACCTCGACCTCGACCGCCTCCGGCTCGTACGCCAGCCGCACCCCCGCCCGTGCCCCGGCCGCGTGCTTGCGGGTGTTGGTCAGCGCCTCCTGGACGATCCGGTAGACCGCGAGGTCGACGGGGGCGGGCAGCGCGACGGGCGTGCCGGTCACGGTGAGGCTGGTGGACAGCCCGGCCGACCGCGCCTCATCGACGAGGGCGGGCAGCCGTTCCGCGCCCACGCCGGTCGCGGCGTCCGGTCCCGTGCCGGCCGCCCCGAGCAGCTCCCCGTCGCGGAGCACGTCGTCGGCCCTGAGCACGTCGAGCAGGCGGCGCATCTCCGTCATCGCCTCGCGGGCGGTCTGCTCGGCGCTCTTCAGCGCGTCCCTGGTGACCTCCTGCTCGGCGGGGAGCGTCGCCCGCGCGCCGCCGACGAGGGCGGTGATGACGGTGATGTGGTGCGCCACGATGTCGTGGAGCTCCCTCGCGATGCGCCGCCGCTCCTCGCGTACGGCGGCGTCGGCGGCCTCGCGCCTGCCGCGCTCGTCGAGCTCCGCGCGCAGCCGGACGAGCTGGCCGACGCCCACGGTCGTCGCCACGAAGAACAGGTAGCCGACCCAGTTGCCCTTGCCGGGCTGGAAGATCTCCCCGGCCAGGGCGTAGGCGGCGTAGGCGGCGAGCGAGGTCAGGGCGGTGACACGGCCGGCGGTGTGCCGGCCCACGCTGTAGAGCGCTATGACCGCGGGCACATCGGCGATCGTGACGAGGCGCAGGGCGTGGCCGGCGACGTCCAGCGTCGTGATCAGCGCCGCGGTGAGCACCGGCCGGCGCCGGCGCATCAGCAGGAGCGCCGCGCCCGCCAGGTAGTGGACGGCTTTCGGCGCGGTTCCGGTGTCGCCCTCCACGATCTCGGCGATCAGCCCGACGACCGCGGGGAACGAGATGACGATCACCAGGGCGGCGTCGAAGACCTTGGGACGCCGCAGGAACCGCACGGCTCTCCTGACCGTTCGCCCCATCCGCACGCCCAAAACCCTAAGTCATGAGATGTCCGGCACAGGCGGACATTTCGCTCTGAACCCGGGCTACTACGCGAAGTCCGCGCTGCGGTAACGTCGCCCCAAGGCGAGGCGGCACGTGGAGGGGTTGGCATGAGCCGGTCGGTACGGGTGATCTGGGACGACGCTCTCACCTCCTACGACTTCGGCCCCACCCATCCACTGGCGCCCGTCAGGGTGGAGCTGACGATGGCGCTGGCCCGCCACCTGGGCGTGCTCGACCGGGTCGAGCTGGCCGGCTGCGACCCGGCGAGCGACGACGAGCTGGCCTTGGTCCACAAGCGCGACTATGTCGAGGCGGTCAAGCGGGTGTCCGTCTCCGGCGCGCCCGACCTCGGCTGCGGGCTCGGCACCACGGACAACCCGGCGTTCAAAGGGGTGCACGAGGCGTCGGCGCTGATCGCGGGCGCGTCGCTGGCCGCCGCCCGTACGATCTGGGAGGGCGCGGCCGAGCACGCCGTCAACATCGCGGGCGGGCTCCACCACGCCATGCCTGCCATGGCGAGCGGCTTCTGCGTCTACAACGACCCCGCGCTCGCCATCGCCTGGCTGCTGGAGCGCGGGGTGAGCCGCATCGGTTACGTCGACGTCGACGTCCACCACGGCGACGGCGTCCAGACGGTCTTCTACGACGACCCCCGGGTGCTGACGATCAGCCTGCACGAGAGCCCGCGCACGCTGTTCCCCGGCACCGGCTTCCCCGAGGAGACCGGCGCCGAGGGCACGGCCGTCAACGTGGCGCTGCCGGCCGGCTGTGGCGACGCGGGCTGGCTGAGGGCCTTCCACGCGGTCGTGCCGCCGCTGCTGCACGAGTTCCGTCCCGAGGTGCTGGTGACCCAGCACGGCTGCGACAGCCACGCGCTCGACCCGCTCGCCAACCTCATGCTGAGCGTCGACGGCCAGCGCGCCGCCTACGCCGCCCTGCACCGCCTGGCCCACGAGACGGCGGGCGGGCGGTGGATCGCGGTCGGCGGTGGCGGCTACGAGCTGGTCCAGGTCGTCCCGAGGGCATGGACGCACCTGCTCGCCGAGGCGTCGGGCCATCCGATCGACCCGGCCACGCCGACCAGCGAGGAATGGCGCCGGTACGTCAGGGAGCGCACCGGCGAGACGCCCCCGCTGACCATGACCGACGGCCGAAACCCGGAATTTCGTGATATCTCGGCAGGTTATGACCCAGCGGACCCCATCGACCGTGCGGTCATGGCGACCCGCAAAGCGGTGTTCCCCCTGCACGGCCTCGACCCGATGCCCTAGACCCCAGGCCCTGGCGCCGATGTTCTGCGAAGGAAAGCTGTGCTGAGCCGCGACCAACTCCGCGATCACCTCGTACGGACCCGCATCGCCGGCGACGTCGCGACCCCCCGTGAGAACAACCTCGACCACTACAGCTCCCTGGCCAACGGCGACCCCTACTACGCCCTCGGCCTGAGCTTCGACCACCCGTGGTCCTACCGGGACGTGCTCGCGCTCATGGCCAAGTCCGCGGGCGTCGTCGGCGACCCCGGCCACCGCTGGGGCCAGGACACCATCGACCCCGAGCTGACGATCGACGCCCTCGACGCCATGGCCGAGCGCATCGCGGCGGTGCTGGCCCGGCCCGAGCCGCGCATCCTGTTCGCGACCGGTCACCCCACCGGGCTGCTGGCGGTCCACCTGCCGCTCGCGGCGCTCTGCGAGCGGCGCGGCGCGCGGCTGCTGACGCCCGGCGAGGGCTGGACGTACGCGGGCTCGGGCTTCGGCCGCCCGCGCCGCATCCGCTACCTCCAGGACGTCGCGATGCTCGACGACCGGGGCAACTTCGTCCACACCCACGACGCCGCGCCGATGCGTCACATGCTCCACGAGCTGGACGGCGACCTGCCCGACCTGGTGATCGCCGACCACGGCTGGGCGGGCGCGGCCGGCGAGGCGGGGGTGCCGACGGTCGCCTTCGCCGACAGCAACGACCCCGGCCTGTTCGTCGGCGAGGCCGAAGGAAAGATCGACGTGGTCGTGCCGTTGGACGACAACGTGCTACCGCGCTTTTACGCTCCGCTCACCGAGCGATTGGTCACTCTGGTCTCATCTGCCCTGTGAGTTCAATTCGGTCAGCTCGATACCGTCTTTTCGCGCCCGCATTCCAAGCGGCTCGCCGTCCCTTTGCCAACTTTTGACAGGGCTCCGGCGACTCTTATGTGTGGCATCTTGGACAGTTCCAAGGTCCAGGCGAGGTGCTCGGTCCGCTGCTCACCAGCGATTTCTCTGGTTCGGCTGACAGACGGCTCCGTCAAGAGAGAAAATAGGGGGTTTGCGCACTCGGAGTCCCGCCTTACGCTGACGGCAGTACACGTGCGTGAGCAATGGCACCAGTGGGGATAACCCGGAAACACGTGCGGAAGAGGCGTCCGATGGGTGCAGGCGAAAGACCTCTCAGCGAGGTGAAGTTCCTGACCGTGGCAGAAGTCGCGACGGTCATGAGGGTGTCCAAGATGACGGTGTACCGGCTCGTACACTCCGGCGAGCTCCCGGCCATCAGGGTAGGCCGGTCGTTCAGAGTGCCCGAGCAGGCGGTGCACGACTATCTGCGGGAGGCCTACATCGAGGCAGGTTGACGTAGCGACGTGATGGTCACGCCGTGAGTGCTGTCGCGGGAGAAGCCCGGCCGCTCGCCACGCGCGGCCGGGGCTCTCGCCCCCCGAGGGGCGATCTACCGTGGATCGCCGGTAGTCTGTGACCCGGTGTGCGCTCGCACTCCGATTCAGACTTGCTATCAGTACCTGGGGGTCCCGTGGGCTCTGTGATCAAGAAGCGCCGCAAGCGGATGGCCAAGAAGAAGCACCGCAAGCTGCTCAAGAAGACGCGCATCCAGCGGCGTAACAAGAAGTAACCAACGCAGCTGCGAGGCGCTGATGACCCACACCGTGCTCGTCACCGGGGTCTCGCGCCACATCGGCGCCCGTGTGTCGAACATGCTGGCCGCCGACCCGGACATCGACCGGGTCATCGGAGTGGACACCGTGCCGCCCCCCTCGCTGACGCGGGACGGCGGTGTCTCCCTGGGCCGGACCGAGTTCGTCCGGGTCGACCTGCGCAGCCCCGACATCGCGCAGGTGATCGCGGCCGCGGACATCGACACCGTTGTGCACATGAGCCTGGTCAGCGCTCCCTCGCGGGGCGGTGGCAGGGCAGCCATGAAAGAGCACAACATCATCGGCACCATGCAGCTGCTCGGCGCCTGCCAGCGGTCGGCGACCGTGCGGCGGGTGGTGGTCCGCTCCACCACCGCCGTCTACGGCTCGTCACCGCGGGACCCGGCGGTCTTCACCGAGGACCTGGAGCCGCACGACGGCCCCAGCCACGGTTACGCGAAGGACGCGTGCGAGGTCGAGGGCTACGTGCGGGGCTTCGCGCGCCGCCGTCCCGACGTGACCGTGTCACTGCTGCGCTTCGCCAACTTCATGGGGCCGGGTGTCGACTCGCCCCTGACGCGTTACTTCACCCAGCCGGTGCTGCCGACCGTGTTCGGCTTCGACCCGCGGCTGCAGTTCGTCCATGAGGACGACGCGGTCGAGGTGCTGCGCCGGATGGCGACGGAGGACCACCCCGGCACGTTCAACGTGGCCGGGGCGGGCGTGCTGCTGCTGTCGCAGTGCGTGCGCAGGGCGGGCCGGCTGTCGATGCCGCTGTTCACGCCCGCCTTCGAGGCGCTCGGCAACGCCGCGCGCCGTCTCGGGCTGGTCGAGTACTCACCCGAGCAGCTCAAGCTCATGTGTTACGGCCGCGCGGTCGAGACCTCCCGCCTGGAGGCCGAGCTCGGCTGGAAGCCGAAGTTCAGCACCGGGGCGGCCTTCGACGACTTCCTGCGCTCGCGGGGCCTGCACCCGCTCGGAGGTGTGCCCAGTTGAGCGTCTCCCACGAGGACGACGACGGCCGTGTGATTCCCATCACCGCCGCGCCCTCCTACGAGCAGGCCGACGACCCCGACCCGCTCGCCGAGCTGCTGGCCTTCCTCCGGCGGCGGATCGACGGCGACTACGAGGTCGACGAGTTCGGCTACGACGCCGAGCTGACCGACAAGGTCTTCCTGGAGCTCGTCCGGCCCCTCTACAACCACTGGTTCAGGGTCGAGACGGTCGAGCTGCACAACGTGCCCGAGGAGGGCGGCGCGCTGGTCGTCGCCAACCACTCGGGCACGCTGCCGATCGACGCGCTCATGCTCCAGGTCGCCATGCACGACGACGTGCACCGGCCGCTGCGGCTGCTCGGCGCCGACCTCGTCTACCAGCTCCCGCTGCTCAGCCACCTGGCGCGCAAGACCGGCCACACCCTGGCCTGCCGGGAGGACGCCGACCGGCTGCTGCGCAAGGGCGAGCTGGTCGGGGTGTTCCCCGAGGGCTTCAAGGGCGTGGGCAAGCCGTTCTCCGAGCGCTACAAGCTGCAGCGCTTCGGCCGCGGCGGCTTCGTGGCCTCGGCGATCCGCGCCGGGGTGCCCATCCTGCCCACGGCCATCGTCGGCGCCGAGGAGATCTACCCCAAGATCGGCGACGTGAAGTCGCTGGCCCGGCTGCTCGGGCTGCCCTACGTGCCGATCACGCCGTTCTTCCCGCTGCTCGGGCCGCTCGGGCTGGTGCCGCTGCCGTCCAAGTGGATGATCGAGTTCGGCGAGCCGATCCGCACCGACCACTACGAGCCCGACGCCGCAGACGACCCCATGCTCGTCTTCAACGTCACCGACCACGTGCGCGAGGTCATCCAGCAGATGCTCAACGAGCTGCGGCTGCGCCGCGGGCACGCCTTCCCGCCGTTCCTCTGACCGCGCGCCCGCCGTGAACCCCGGCGGCCCGTTGTGGCGATACATCTCCGACCGTTCCCCCAGAGAAGGGCGGAGATGATCCTGCAACCCGCCACCCGAGGCGCGGACGCGGAGCTCGTGAACGCCTCATGGACCGAACCCGAGGCGTTCGCCGAGCTGTTCGACCGCTACGCCGGCATGCTCTACCGCTACGTCTCCAAACGGCTCGGTCCCGAGCCCGCGGAGGATCTCGTCGGCGAGACCTTCCTGGTCGCCTTCTCCCGCAGGAGGAGCTACGACCTGGCCTATCCGGACGCCCGTCCCTGGCTGTTCGGCATCCTCACCAAGCTCATCTCCCGGCACCACCGCAGCGAGGCCGCCCGCTACCGCGCGCTGCTGCGCGCGCCGGTCGAGCACACGATCGAGTCGCCCGCCGACCGGGTGGCCGCCGGGGTCAGCGCCCAGGCGGTGCGCGGCGAGCTGGCCGGCGCCCTCGCGTCCCTGTCCGCCAAGGACCGCGACGTGCTGCTGCTCATCGCCTGGGGCGATCTGACGTACGAGGAGGTCGCGCAGGCGCTCGGCATCCCCGTCGGCACCGTGCGCTCCCGCCTCAACAGGGGCAGGCGGAAGGTACGGGCCGCGCTCGGCGACACCAACCCGATGGCGGAGGAGGAGTGACGATGGACGACCTGAAGCTGCTCCGCGACTTCGGCGCGCAGCTGGAGCACGAGCCGCCCGCGACGCTCGTCCGCCAGCGCGAGCGCCTGCTGCGGGCCCGCCCCGCCCGGCGGTGGTGGGCCACCTGGTGGACCGCCGGTCTCGTGGCCGTCGCCACGGCCGCCGCGGTCGTGGTGCCGACGCTGCTGCTGGCCCACGAACGGCCGGTCGCGGTGCCCCCCGCCGGAGCGCGGGACGTGGACGTCAGCGGCGCCATGAACATCCTGCTGGTCGGCTCCGACAGCGTCGAGGGCGAGAACGCGGCGTACGGGCCCTGGCGCGCCCGTCAGCCGGACGGCGGCGGGCGGCGCGCGGACAGCATCATCATCCTGCACGTGCCCGAGGACAGGGGAGCGGTGACGGCGGTCAGCGTCCCCCGCGACTCGCTGGTACGGATCCAGGGCTGCGCGGGCGAGCCGGCCCACGTTGGGATGATCAATTCCACGTACGACCGGCCGGGCGGCCTGACCTGCCTGCGCCAGACCCTGCAGAAGCTGACGGGGCTCACCTTCAAGCACACGATCGAGGTGGACTTCACCGGGTTCAAGGGCGTGGTGGACGCGCTCGGGGGCGTGCAGCTCACCCTGAGCCGCCCGGTGGTCGACCCGCGGGCGAAGCTCAGGCTGCCGGCCGGCAAGGTCACGCTGGACGGCGAGGCGGCGCTGGGGTGGATGCGCTCGCGGGCCCAGGAAGACGGTTCGGACCTCGGCCGCATCAAGCGGCAGGCGCAGCTCCTGCGCGTGATGGCGAAGAAGGCCCAGAGCGCGGCCCTGGACAACGACCGGCTCAAGGCCGTGCTGACCGAGGTGCGCAAGTCCGTGCGTACCGACCTCGGCGTGGAGGAGATGGCCGCGCTGGCGGGGCAGCTGACGAAGGCGAAGATCAACATGACCGTCGTGCCGTGGCAGCCCGCCAAGATCGACCGGAACCGGGTCGAGTGGCGGCAGCGCCAGGCCCGCGAGCTGTTCGAGTCGCTGAAGTGACGGGGGGAGCGGGCGGCGGGTCAGACGCGGCGGTAGAGGCGGCGCAGCGCCATGCCGGCCGCGACGCCGCCCGCGATCGCCCCGACGCCCGCCGCGATCGGCAGGGCCTTCAGCGTGGCCTTGCGGCCGGTGCGGAAGTCCTTGATGGGCCAGTCGTGCTTCCTCGCGTGCTCGCGCAGCTCGCTGTCGGGGTTGATGGCCACGGCGTGGCCGACCAGCGACAACATCGGCAGGTCGTTGGCGGAGTCGCTGTAGGCGGTGCAGCGGGTGAGGTCGAGGCCCTCGCGCCGGGCCAGCGCCCGCACGGCCTCGGCCTTGGCGGGGCCGTGCAGCAGGTCGCCGACCAGCCGGCCGGTGTAGATGCCGTTGCCGGTCTCGGCGACGGTGCCGAGCGCGCCGGTCAGCCCGAGCCGCTGCGCGATGACCCTGGCCAGCTCGACGGGCGTGGCGGTGACCAGCCAGACCCGCTGGCCGGCGTCGAGGTGGGACTGGGCGAGCGCGCGGGTGCCGCTCCAGATGCGGTCGGCCATGACCTCGTCGTAGATCTCCTCGCCGAGGCGGACCACGTCGTCGACCTTGGTGCCGGCCACGAACGCCAGCGCCGTCTCCCTCGCCACCGCGATGTGCTCGGGGTTCTCGCTGCCGCGCAGGCGGAAGACCGCCTGGCCCACCGCGAACTTGAACAGGTCGGAGGTGGTGAACATGCCGCGCGTGGCGAGGCCCCTCGCGAAGTGGTAGATGGAGGCGCCGCGCATCATCGTGTTGTCCACGTCGAAGAAGGCCGCCGCCTCCAGGTCGGGCTCGACCGGCTGGGCCGGCGCGACGGTGACCGCCGCCCGGGCCGCCGCCTCGCCGGCAGCTTCGGGCTCGATCTGGTGTCGTCGTCCAAAAAGCCGCATGGGCCTCAGCTTAGCTACCTACTGTGGCGCGACCAGACCTTCGATGTAGTGCAGATAGCCCTCCGCCTGGGCCTGCTGGTCGCCGTTGAGCTGCGGAAGCATGGGGCTGACCATCTCTTTCTGGTCCCGTGCGAATTTCTTGATCTTCGGCGAGCGCGGCTCGGCCCGTTCGAGGCGGCTGATGCCCGAGCGGGTGGAGTCCTCCATGTCCTTCAGCGTCTCGCTGACCAGCGGGCCGTCGTCGGCGGAGCCGAGTAGGCTGGCGACCTCCTTGGCGCGGGTCTTGGCGGAGTCCAGCTCGCGCTCGCCGCGTTCGGCGTCGTCGGCGCTGAGCCGGACGAGGGTGCTCTCCGCGGCCCGCTTGAGCGGGTAGAGCGAGTCGCCGGGCACCGACTGGTACGTCGCGAACGCCGAGACCATCATCCCCGCCGCCAGCCCGAACGAGGCCAGGTGGGACAGCATCGGCCGCCTGCGCGCCCGCCGCCGGGAGGCGCGGGGCCGCGCGTGCCGGCCCGGGGAGGAGGGGAGCGGGGACAGGTCAGTGGCGGCGACGGACGGGAACGGGTGGGGCGACTGCTCGGCCAGGTGCCGGGAGAGCAGCTCGGCGCGCAGCCGCGCGCGGAAGGCCGGCTCCGGGGCCCCGCCGATGGGCAGGCTCCGCAGCTCGGTGAGGTGTTCGAGCACGCGCTCCCGCCGCCTGCGCGCCCTACGCATGACAGTCGCTCCCGTCTGGCCGTGACACCTGCCTAACGACGGGTGGATGGTGGAGGTTACGCCAGGTCGTGCTTGAGCGCTCGGGCCAGCGCGCGGATGGCCCGGAACTGCAGCGCTTTGATCGCTCCACTCTTCTTCCCCATGATCAACGCGGTTTCCGCGAGCGAGAGTCCGTGCAGGAAACGCAGGACGACCACTTCCTGCTGTTCGGGATTGAGCTCTCGTACGGCCCGCAGCACCCGGTCGTTGATGATGGCCGTGACCACGGCGTTCTCCGGGATGTGCGAGCCGTCGAGCGGAACGTCGATGATCTCCCCGGTAGGGATTTCCAGCCGATATCGCCCCGATTTGAAGTGATCCGTTACCAGGTTTCGGGCGATGGTCACGAGCCAGGCGCCGAAATCGCGGCCCTGCCAGGTGAAGTCGGCGATCCTGCGCAGCGCCCGCAGGAAGGTCTCGCTGGTCAGGTCCTCGGCGAGCTGGTGAGAGCCGACCCGGAAGTAGATGTAGCGGTAGACGAGGTCCACATAGCGGTCGTAGAGCGTGCCAAACGAATCCGTGCAGCCGTTCTTGGCGTCCAGGACGAGGTCCCGTACGTCCACGTCGGCGGCTGCGTCCACCTCGGGTTCCGGCGCTTCTTCGCGCACGGCGAACTCGCCCGTCCGGGCAGGCGCAGCGAGCGCTGGCACCAGCAGCCCGGCGAACGGTGACGAGTCAGGCATCCGGTATCCCTAGGGGTAAGGGGTGCGGCGTGCTCGAACACTCTAGAAATCAACCGGAAATTCCACAATCCACAAGCTACTTGCATGACTTGGTGTAACCGCCGGATACCGTGAGGATCGACCTGTTCCCTCTTCGGCTACCGGCTGGGAGGCATCGTCCGGCAGCATTGGAGTCACCATGGAGATCCTCGTTGCTGTCCTCGGGTTCGCCGGTGCGCTCCTCGCCGCCTTCGCGACAGGCGCCCTGATCAAACGGCTGCGCGACGAGCCCGAAGGCTGGCTGATCGGCTGGGCCGTCGCGGCCGGGGCGCTGTGCCTGTCGCTGGCGGCGGTCGGCATCGGCGGCCTGATCGGGTTCGGGGCGGTGACGTTCCGGATCTACCAGGTGACGGGGTCGCTGCTCGCGCCGCTGTGGCTGGCCGTCGGCATGATCCAGCTCCTCGCCGAGCGGGTGCCGCCGCGCTTCCTCGCGTGGCTGATGGGCATCGCGCTGACGATCGTCACCGGCGCCATCATGATCTTCGACCCGCTCAAGTCCGAGGTGACGGGCAAGAAACTGCCCGCGGGGCCGACGCTCTGGGGCATCTTCCCCGGCTACCTGCTGATCGGCGTGCACGTCGTCGCCGTGGTGATCATGCTGGCCATGCTGGTGGTCGCGGCGCTCAAATGGCGGGGCGGCGACGAGTACGACACCGACAACCTGCATGCCTCCCTGGTGATCGCGCCGTCCGGGATCGCCCTGGTGGGCGCGATGCGCTTCACGGTGCCCCCGCTGTTCACCACGGCGCTGCTCGCGGTGGCCGCCGCGGCGGTCTGGTACACCGTGCTGCGGCCGCTGGCGCCGTACGACGACGAGGAAGACGACTTCGACGACCGCGACGAGCCCGCCAGACGCGGCCAGGACGCCCGGGCCCGCCACGGCCACGACGCGGCCGCCGCGCGCCACGGCCAGGATCCCGCCGCGCGGCACGGCCACGGTCCCGCCGCGCGGCACGGCCAGGATCCCGCCGCGCGGCACGGCCACGACACCCCCGGGAGGCACGGTGGCGACCGGCGCGGGATGCCGCCCGAGGACCACGACCGCACGGTCCCGCGCGGGCGCCGGGCCATGCCCGAGCCCGTGCCGGCCGCCGACCTGCCGCCCGCCGCGCCCCGCCGGCCCACCGGCCTCGGCGACCTGGTGGCCGAATACCGCGCCGGAGAGCGCGACGTCGACTACGCCGCCCGCATGACGCCGCCCCCGCCCGAGGACGGCCCCGCGACCGGCTACATCATGAACGGCGGCCCGATGCCCGGCGGCCCCTCGGGCCCGCAGGCCATGCCGCCGCAGCGCCCCGAGTACGCGATGCCGCCCACCCCGCCCCCGGCCGGCCCGGCCACCGGCATGCTCTTCTCCGGCGCCGACCTGTTCTCCCCGTCCGGTCCCCAGCAGCCGGGCCGGCAACCAGGCCCGCAACCGGGCCCGCAACCCGGCCCGCAGCCCGCCGGGGGCCGCCTGTCGCCGAACATCTACGGCCTGCTCACCGTGTTCACGATCATGGACGGCGCGGGCGAGGCGTTCGACCGGCTGGCCGAGGCCACGGTCGAGGGCGTGCGCCGCGGCGAGCCCGACACGCTCGTCTACGCCTGCCACTCCGTCAAGTCGGCCCCGCTGCAGCGCATCGTCTACGAGCTCTACCGCGACGAGGTCGCCTACCGCGACCACCAGCGGCAGCCGCACGTCGAGCGGTTCGTCACCGAGCGGCAGTCGATGGTGCTGGCCACCAACGTGATCGAGCTCGACGTCAACGCCGCGAAGGTGGTGCCGCTCCCCACGGTCCCGTACTGAACCTACGTACTGAGCGCCGCGCGCAGGCGGGTCTCGTCGACCCGCCAGAAGTCGTGCTGCACGCCGTCGATGAGCGTGACCGGGATCATCTCCCAGTATTTCTCCCTCAGCTCCTCGGAGGAGTCGATGCTGATCTCCTCCCAGGGGACGCCCAGCTCGCCGGCCACCCGGGCGATGACCTCCCGCGCGTCCTCACACAAGTGACAGCCGGGCTTGCCGAGCAAGGTGATGCGGTGCATATGGCAACCGTACCGCCGCTACTTTGTGCATCGGTTCACAAAGGGATTAACCTGAAAGACGGTTCTAATCCGTCCCCGCGGCTCCCCGCCGCCCGTCCCCTGGAGCTCCGGCGCGTGAAGAGCACGTCCCAGCCCCGTGACCGAGGCATCCCCGAGGCGACGGTCGCGCGGCTGCCGCTGTACCTGCGGGCGCTGCACGGCATGGCGGAGCGGGGCGTGGCGACGGTCAGCTCCGAGGACCTCGCCGTGGCCGCTGGGGTCAACTCCGCGAAGCTGCGCAAAGATCTGTCACACCTCGGCTCCTACGGCACCAGGGGCGTAGGCTATGACGTCGAGTACCTCGTCTACCAGATCTCCCGCGAGCTGGGCCTGACGCAGGACTGGGCGGTCGCCATCGTCGGCGTCGGCAACCTCGGCCGCGCGCTGGCGAACTACGGCGGGTTCGTCTCACGCGGCTTCCGGGTGGCGGCACTGATCGACGCCGACCCCGAAGTCGTGGGCGACACCATAGCGGGGTTGAATGTTGAGCACATCGACGAACTGGAAGCCGTCGTCAAACGGCGTGGAGTCTCGATCGTGGTTCTGGCGACACCGGCGGAAGCGGCGCAGGCGGTCTGCGATCGCGTGATCGCCGTGGGCGTGACCAGCATCCTCAACTTCGCCCCCGTCGTGCTCTCCGTGCCGGACACCGTCGACGTCCGTAAGGTCGATCTATCCATCGAACTGCAGATTCTCGCGTTCCACGAGCAACGCAAAGCTGGAGGGCCACTCATGGCGGTGGACAGTCAATGAGCATCCTGGCCGTCGGACTCAGCCACCGCACCTCGCCGGTGGCGCTGCTTGAACGGGTCTCACTCACCGGCGACCGGCTGGTCAAGCTCCTCCACGACGTCCAGCGGGACGCGTCCGTGGCCGAGGCCATGGTGGTGTCGACCTGCAACCGGGTGGAGATCTACGTCACCGTCGACCGGTTCCACGCCGCCCTCACGGCCGTGACCGGGCTCCTCGGCGTGCACACGGGCGTCCCGGTCGAGGAGCTCACCCCGCACCTCTACGTGCACTACGAGGAGCGCGCGGTCGAGCACCTGTTCTCCGTGGTGTGCGGCCTCGACTCGATGGTGGTCGGCGAGGGCCAGATCCTCGGCCAGGTACGCCAGGCGCTCAAGCTCGGCCAGCGCCAGGGCACCGTGGGCGCCACGCTCAACGAGCTGGTGCAGCAGGCGCTGCGGGTCGGCAAGCGGGCGCACACCGACACCGGCATCGACCAGGCCGGGGCCTCCCTCGTCACGGCCGGGCTGGCGCTGGCGGGCGAGATCGCGGGCCGGCGGGCGCTGGTCGTCGGCGCGGGCTCCATGAGCTCGCTGGCGGCCGTCACGCTCCAGCGCGCCGGGGTCACCGACATCGTCGTGGCCAACCGCACGTACGAGCGGGGCGCCCGGCTGGCCGCCAACGTCGGCGGCCGGGCCGTCGAGTTCGCCGCCATGCCGGCCGAGCTGGCCGCCGCCGACATCGTGATCACCTGCACCGGAGCGGGCAGGCACATCATCACGCCGGATATGCTGGGCGGACCCACGTTCCTGCTGGACCTCGCGTTGCCGCACGACGTCGACCCGGCCGTGCGCCGGGTGCCGGGGGTCCGGCTGGTCGACCTGGAGACGATCCAGGAGTCCGGCATCGGCTCGCGGGAGGTCGACGCGGTCGCGTCCGTGCGCGCCCTGGTCGTCGAGGAG
Organism: Nonomuraea sp. B208; assembly: GCF_057536035.1. NCBI lineage: Bacteria > Bacillati > Actinomycetota > Actinomycetes > Streptosporangiales > Streptosporangiaceae > Nonomuraea > Nonomuraea sp. B208. The sequence goes on along the minus strand of NZ_BAAJOU010000025.1, from coordinate 447,665 downwards.
CTTCGCGCCTACCTCGACGCCGAGCGCGCCGCCAAGGTCACCCCGACCGTGGTCGCGCTCCGCAGCAAGGCGGCGGGGGTGGTCGAGTCCGAGCTCGGCCGGCTCCTGATGCGCGTGCCCGACCTCGACGCCCGGGCGCGCGACGAGGTCGCGATGACCGTGCAGCGCGTCGTGGACAAGCTGCTCCACGAGCCGACTGTGCGTGTCAAGCAGCTGGCGACCTGCCCGGGAGGCGATCATTATGCGGAGGCGCTGCGTGAGCTGTTCAACCTGGACCCGAAGATGCCCGAGGCCGTGAGAGAGGTGGAGCTGTGACGCCCGAACCCCTCCGGCTGGGCACGCGCCGCAGTCAGCTGGCGACCGCCCAGTCCCAGATGGTGGCCGACGCCTACACCGAGCGCACCGGCCGCGCGATCGAGCTCGTCGGGGTGACCACGTTCGGCGACGTCACCAAGGCGCATCTCGCGCAGCTCGGCGGCACCGGCGTGTTCGTCAGCGCGCTGCGCGACAAGCTGCTCGACGGCGAGATCGACTTCGCCGTGCACTCGCTGAAGGACCTGCCCACCAAGCAGGACCCGCGCTTCGTCCTGGCCGCGCTCCCGGCGCGCCACGACCACCGCGACGCGCTGATCGCGCACGCCAAGTTCGCCGACCTGCCGGCCGGGGCGCGCGTCGGCACCGGCTCGCCGCGCCGCGTCGCCATGCTGAGCGCGCTCCGCCCCGACCTCGAATACGTCCCGATCCGCGGCAACGCCGACACGCGCATCGCCAAGGTCACCTCCGGCGAGCTCGACGCGGTCGTGCTGGCCACGGCCGGGCTCGACCGGCTCGGCCGCGGCGCCGAGATCGCCCAGATCTTCGAGATCGAGGAGCTGCTGCCGGCCCCCGGCCAGGGCGCGCTCGCGGTCGAGTGCCGCGCCGACCTGACCGAGCTCGTCGCCTTCCTCGGCGTGCTCGACGACCCGCGCACCCGCTCCGCGGTGGCCGCCGAGCGCGCCGTCCTGTCCGCCCTGGAGGCGGGCTGCGCCGCGCCCGTGGGTGCGTACGCGGTCGATGACGGGCACACTCTGAACCTGACCGCCACGGTCGTCGCGCTCGACGGCCGCGAGGCGGTCCGCAAGTCCGCCGCCGGCTCTCCTTCGGAGGCTGTCAGCCTGGGCCGCCGCCTCGCGGCCGAGATGATCGCCGAAGGGGCCGACAGATTGATGGGGGAGCATTCCCATTGAGCTCCGATAGTCCAACCTCCGGTCTCGTCGCCTTCGTGGGCGCGGGCCCCGGCGACCCCAACCTGCTCACGCTCCGCGGCGCCGAGCTGCTCGGCAAGGCCGACGTCGTGGTGCTCGGCGAGGAGGCGCACCGCGCGCTGCTGCGTCATGCCCGCGAGGGCGTGCAGGTCGTCGAGGCCGACGACGCGCTGACGGGTCTCGTCAAGCGCGCCAAGGACGGCGGGCTCGTGGTGCGCCTGTGCCCCGGCGACCCCATGCTGTTCTCCTCGATCACCGAGGAGGCCGCGGCCTGCGCCGCGGCGGAGGTGGACTTCGAGGTCGTGCCCGGCGTCCCGCCCGCGACCGCCGTGCTCACCTACGCGGGCATCCCGCCGGCGACGGCCGTGCCCGAGTTCCGCGTCGTGGACGCCGCGCAGGAGCAGGACTGGTCCTCCCACGCCGCCTGCCCCGGCACGCTGGTCATCTACAACGGCATCGGCGAGGCCGTGTCCATCGGCAAGGCGCTCATCGCGGGCGGCAAGCCCGACACGACGCCGGTCGCGGTCAGCAGCGGCGGCACCACCACCGAGCAGTACACCGTCGTGTCCTCGCTCGGGCGGCTGCAGGCCGACCTCAAGCACGCCGGGTTCACCGAGCCCGCGCTGATCGTCGTCGGCGAGGCCGTGGGGCTGCGCGAGAAGCTGTCGTGGTTCGAGACCAAGCCGCTGTTCGGCTGGCGGGTGCTGGTGCCCCGCACCAAGGAGCAGTCGCGGAGCCTGTCGGAGCAGCTCGTCTCCTACGGCGCGGTGCCCGAGGAGGTGCCGACCATCTCGGTCGAGCCGCCGCGCACCCCGCAGCAGATGGACCGCGCCATCAAGGGCCTGGTCACCGGCCGCTACGAGTGGGTGGCCTTCACCAGCGCCAACGCCGTCAAGGCCGTGCGCGAGAAGTTCGAGGAATACGGCCTCGACGCCCGCGCCTTCGCCGGGCTCAAGGTGGCCGCGGTCGGCGAGGCGACCTCGCGCGCCCTGGTCGAGTTCGGCGTCAAGCCCGACCTGCTGCCCTCGGGCGAGCAGTCGTCCGAGGGGCTGGTGGCCGAGTGGCCGCCGTACGACTCGATGCTCGACCCGATCAACCGGGTGCTGCTGCCGCGCGCCGACATCTCGACCGACACGCTGGTGGCCGGGCTGACCGAGCTCGGCTGGGAGTGCGACGACGTCACGGCCTACCGCACCGTGCGGGCCGCGCCGCCGCCCGCGCCGATCCGCGAGGCGATCAAGGGCGGCGGCTTCGACGCCGTGCTCTTCACCTCCTCCTCCACGGTGCGCAACCTCGTGGGCATCGCCGGCAAGCCGCACAACGTCACCGTGATCGCGGTCATCGGGCCGCAGACGGCCAAGACCGCCGAGGAGTTCGGGCTCCGGGTGGACGTCATGGCCGACAAGCCATCCGCCTCCGCGCTGGCCGCCGCCGTGGCCGAGTACGGAGCCAAGCAGCGCCAGGCTGCGCTGGCCGCGGGCGACACGCCCCGCAGGCCCTCGCAGAACCGCCGTGGCGCGAGAAGGAGAGCCAGATGAGCGCACGCTTCCCCGTGGCGCGTCCCCGCAGGCTGCGCGGCACTCCCGCGCTGCGGCGGATGGTGGCGGGCACCAGGATCGACCCCGCCGACCTGATCCTGCCGGTGTTCGTCAAGGAGGGCATCGCCGAGCCGCAGCCGGTGGTGTCGATGCCGGGCGTGTTCCAGCACACCTCCGACTCGCTGCGCAAGGCGGCCCACGAGGCGGCCGAGGCGGGCCTGGGCGGGCTGATCCTGTTCGGCATCCCGGCGGTCAAGGACGCGCGCGGCTCGGCCGCCGACGACCCCGACGGCGTGCTCCAGAAGGCGCTGCGCGAGGTGAGCGCCGAGGTCGGCGACGCGCTCGTGGTCATGGCCGACACCTGCCTCGACGAGTTCACCGACCACGGGCACTGCGGCATCCTGACCCCGTCGGGCGATGTCGACAACGACGCCACGCTGGAGCGCTACGCCTCCGTCGCGGTGGCCCAGGCCGACGCGGGCGCGCAGATGATCGCGCCGAGCGGCATGATGGACGGCCAGGTGGCCGCCATCCGCGCCGCGCTCGACGGCGCCGGCCACGCGGGCGTGCCGATCCTCGCCTACTCGGCGAAGTACGCCTCCGCCTTCTACGGCCCGTTCCGCGACGCCGCCGAGTGCGCGCCGCAGTTCGGCGACCGCGCCACCCACCAGCAGGACCCCGCGGGGCCGCTGGAGGAGGCGCTGCGCGAGGTCCGGCTCGACCTGGCCGAGGGCGCGGACGCCGTCATGGTCAAGCCCGCCCTGGCCTACCTCGACATCATCGCCGCCGTCCGCCGCGAGGTGGACGTGCCGGTCGCCGCCTACCAGGTGAGCGGCGAGTACGCGATGGTCGAGGCGGCCGCGGCCAACGGCTGGGTGGACCGCGAACGGACGATCATGGAGTCGCTGGTCGCCATCAAGCGGGCCGGCGCCGACCTGATCCTGACCTACTGGGCCACCGAGGTGGCACGGACGCTCTAACCAAGGGGTTTCCCGTCAACTCGTGAGGCCTGTGCGTTAGAGTGCGATGACAAGTGCTGGTGTGTCCCGCGTGAGCGAACGCCCGCCCGGAGCCGGGACCTCTTCAGGCGCGGGATTCGACGGGAGACACCAATGGTGGGGGTACCTCTGGCTCGGCGTACCAAAAAGCGGGCGCGGCCGTCGCGCATCGCGACCGTGCTCGACTACGCCGCGATGGGCTGGCCCGTGGTGCCGGGCGCCTATCCGCTGCCCGCGGGGCCGCGGGCGTGCTCGTGCGACCGGCTCGGCTGTCCCGACCCGGGCGCCCATCCGCTCTCCCCGGCCTGGCCGCTGCTCGCCACCACCGACCCCGCGCAGCTGTCCCGCTGGTGGCAGGCCGAGCCCGAGGCGGGTGTGATCCTGCCCACCGGCCGCGTCTTCGACGTCTTCGACGTACCGCTCGCCGTCGGCCTCACGGCGCTCACCAGGATCGACGAGGCAAGTGCCCACTCCGGCCCGGTCGCCGCCCAAGGCGACCGGGTCTTGTTCTACGTGGCCACCCGCGGCAACCCCGAGGACGAGGACGAGTGGTGGTCCTGCCACCTCGACTGCGACCCGGCCGCCATCGACGACACGCCGGGCCTGCGCTGGCACTGCCGCGACAGCTACGTGCTCGCGCCGCCCTCGCACCTGCCCTTCGGCCGGCAGGTCTCCTGGCTGCGGCCCCCGGACGGACGGCCGCTGCCCGACCCGCTGCGCATCCTGGAGTGGCTCGCCGACTGAGCGGCCCCTCGCCCTGGGGCGGCCCCTGGCCCGACTAACCTGGTCGGGTGAGCCGCATAGAGACATCCGAGGACCTGTTCGCCCGTGCCCGCCGGATCGTGCCGGGAGGCGTCAACTCCCCGGTGCGCGCGTTCGGCGCGGTCGGCGGCACCCCGCGCTTCATGGCCGCCGGCCAGGGCCCCTACATCACCGACGTCGACGGCAACCGCTACGTCGATCTGGTGTGCTCCTGGGGGCCGATGATCCTCGGCCACCGCCACCCCGCGGTCGTCGAGGCGGTCTCCGAGGCGGTCGCGCACGGCTTCTCGTACGGCACCGCCACGCCAGGCGAGGTCGAGCTGGCCGAGGAGATCGTCTCCCGGGTGGCGCCGGTGGAGAAGGTGCGGCTGGTCAGCTCGGGCACCGAGGCCACGATGAGCGCGGTGCGGCTGGCGCGCGGCTTCACCGGGCGGTCCAAGGTGATCAAGTTCGCCGGGTGCTACCACGGGCACGTGGACGCGCTGCTGGCCTCGGCCGGGTCGGGCGTGGTGACCTTCGGGCTGCCGGACACGCCGGGCGTCACCGGGGCGTCGGCGGCGGACACGATCGTGCTCCCGTACAACGACGTGGCGGCCGTCGAGGAGGCGTTCGCCCAGGCCGACATCGCGTGCGTGATCACCGAGGCGTGCCCGGCCAACATGGGCGTGGTGCCGCCGCGCGACGGCTTCAACCAGCGGCTGCGCGAGCTGTGCACGGCCCACGGGGCGCTGCTCATCGTGGATGAGGTGCTGACCGGCTTCCGCGTCTCGGCGGCCGGCTGGTACGGCCTCGACCCGGTCGAGGCCGACCTGATGACGTTCGGCAAGGTGATGGGGGGCGGGCTGCCGGCGGCGGCGTTCGGCGGCCGGGCCGAGGTGATGGCCTACCTCGCGCCGGAGGGGCCGGTCTACCAGGCGGGCACGCTGTCGGGCAACCCGCTGGCCTGCGCCGCCGGTCTGGCGACGCTGCGGGCGCTGGACGAGGCGGCGTACGCGCGGGTGGACGCCGCGGCGCTCGCGGTGGGCGACGCCGCCGCGCAGGCGCTGGGCAAGGCCGGGGTGCCGCACCGGCTCCAGCGGGCCGGCAGCCTGTTTTCGATCTTCTTCACCGATGCCGAGGTGACGAACTTCGCCGAGGCGAAGACCCAGGACACCAGTGCGTTCACCGCGTTCTTCCACGCGATGCTGGACCAGGGGGTCTACCTGCCGCCGTCGGCGTACGAGGCGTGGTTCCTGTCGGCCGCGCACGACGACGAGGCCATCGAGCGGATCGTCGCGGCGCTGCCCGCCGCCGCCGAGGCGGCCGCGACGGCGCGGTAGCGCGGGGCGGCGCTCAGCGGGCGGGCTTCTGGTAGCGGATGCGCTGCTCGCGAGCCTGCTCGGCGAGCTCCTTGAGGTACGAGGGACCGGCGGGCTGCTGCTTCTTCGACTTGATGATTCTCATGCATCTATTTTCATCTGCTACACAATCAACCACAAGCGAGACTTTCTACGCTAAACCCTTTAGTCTGGCTTACATGTTGGACCTGAACCGCCTCAAGGCTCTGCACGCTGTGCACGTCTACGGCTCGGTCGGCGCGGCGGCGGACGCGCTCATGGTCACCCCCTCGGCCGTGTCGCAGCAGATCGCCAAGCTGGAGCGCGAGACCGGCGCCCGGCTCATGGAGCGCAACGGCCGCGGCGTGCGGCTGACCGACGCGGCCGGGCTGCTCGCCGAGCACGCCGAGCGCATCCTCGCCCTGGTCGAGACGGCCGAGGCCGACTTCGAGGCGCTGCGCGGCGAGGTCGTCGGCCGGCTCAACGTGGCGGCCTTCCCCACCGCTGCCCGCGGCCTCATGCCGCAGGCCCTGGTCGCGCTCCGCGGCCGCCATCCCGACCTGTGGATCCAGCTCAGCGAGCGCGAGCCCGAGCGGGTCGTGCGCGACGTCGCCAGGGGAGAGCTCGATCTCGGCATCGTCCAGGACTGGCTCAACCGGCCCATGGCGCTGCCCGACGGCCTGTCCAGGGCCACGCTGCTGGACGACGTCGCGGACGTGGCGATACCCGCCGGGCACCCGCTGGCCGGCTCGCGCGAGATCGAGCTGGCCGCCCTCCACGGCGAGCGCTGGGTCAGCTCCACGCCCGGCACCGTGTGCCACGACTGGCTCGTGTACACGCTGCGCAACGCCTCGCTGGAGCCGGAGATCGCCTGCCTGGCCGACGAGTACCCGACCCAGCTCGCGCTGGTCGCCGCCGGGCTCGGCTGCGCGATCGTGCCGCGGCTCGGCCGCTACGTGCCCGAGGGCGTCGCCATGGTGCCGATCAGGCCGCGGCAGGCCCGCCGCATCTACGCCGTCTGGCGCGCCGACGCGGCCCGCCGCCCGGCCATCAGGGCCCTGGTCGACACCCTGATGGAGGTCAGCAGGGAGCAGGAGAACGCCTGGGCCGTGAAGTGAGCGACTAGCTCAGGGCGATCGCCACGACGCCGCCCAGGATCACCCCCGACGCCAGCAGCCGGCGCGCGAGATCGCCCTCGGCCAGCAGCCGCCCGCCCAGCACCACGGCGATCAGCACGCTGATCTCCCGCGCCGGCGCGACCACGGTGACCGGCGCCATCGTGAACGCGATCAGCACCAGCAGGTACGACACGAAGATCAGCACCGCCGCCCCGGCGATCCGCCACCGGTGCTCCCGCCACACCGGCGCGACCAGCTCCCGCCGCGTGGCCAGCACGACCGGCGCGAGCACCAGCGCCCGCCCGACCTCGCCCAGGTAGAGGAGCGCCAGCGGCGCCACCCCGAAGGGCCCCACCACCTGCGAGTCCCACACCGTGTACCCGGCGATGAACAGCCCGACGACCAGCCCGGGCGCCACCGAGCGCAGATCGGCGCGGCCCGCGCCCCGGCCCAGCAGGAACACCCCCACGCCGACCAGCACGATCCCCGCCACGTTGGCGACCGACGGCCGCTCGCCCAGGAACAGCACCGCCACCAGGCTCGCCAGCATCGGCCCCGTGCCGCGCGCCACCGGGTAGACCATGGACAGGTCGCCGGTGCCGTACCCGCGCTGGAGCAGCAGGAAGTAGCCCAGGTGCAGGGCCATGCTGCCGCAGATCACCGCGAGGTCCGTCCAGGACGGCACGCCCGCCACCACCAGGTATCCCGCGAACAGCGGCGCCCACAGCGCCGCGCCGGCCACCGCCACCAGCCAGACGAAGACCACCCCGTCCGCCTGCGAGGAGCGCTTGCTCAGCAGGTTCCAGGTGGCGTGGGCGAAGGCGGCGACGAGCACGAGGAGGAGCGCCCAGGGACTCACCCGGGGACCCTATCCCGAGGCGAGCGGATAGGCTGTGCCCACCATGGCTGAAACGACCGTCGTCCACCTTCTGCGCCACGGTGAGGTGCACAACCCGAAGGGCATCCTGTACGGCAGGCTGCCCGGCTACCACCTGTCCGAGACGGGTCACCTCATGGCCGAGACGGTCGCCAAGGCGGTCGGCGGCCGTGACATCGTCGCCCTCTACAGCTCGCCCCTGGAGCGCGCGCTGGAGACCGCGGCCCCCCTCGCCGCCAAGCTCGGGCTGGAGGTCAGGCAGGACGAGCGCCTGCTCGAAGCGGTCAACCTGCTGGAGGGCCGGCCCGTCGCGCAAGGGGTCGGGCTGTTCCGCGACTGGCGCAACTACCGCTACTTCTGGAACCCGATGCGCCCGTCCTGGGGCGAGCCCTACCCGGTGATCGTGCGCCGGATGAAGTCGATGATCGACGACGCGCGGGCGGCGGCGCGCGGGCACGAGACCGTGCTCGTCAGCCACCAGTTGCCGATCTGGTCGATCAGGATGGCGGCCGAGGGCCGCCGGCTCTGGCACGACCCGCGCCGCAGGCAGTGCGCGCTGGCCAGCCTCACGACGTTCACCTTCGACGGTGACCGGCTCATCAGCATCGGCTACAGCGAGCCGGCCGGGTCGCTGGACACCGGGCCGTCCGTCCCGGGCGCCTGAGCCCGATGTCCGGATCGCCCGGACCCACCGGTAGAGTTGCAAGCTCTACCGGTTGTAGTACAAGGAGATCTTCCTCCGTGCGCGCCATGTCCCTCTCCCTCGCCCTGCTGGCCGTGCTGGCCGCGGGGTGCGCCGGCAATCAGAGCGGCCAGCCGGAGGCGGGCGACACCCGGTTCGTCGCCGGCGACGGGAAGATGCAGGTGTTCGCCGCCGCCGAACGCAAGCCCGCCCCCGCGGTCGAGGGCCCGACCCTCGACGGCGGCACCGCCTCGCTGGCGGCGCACAAGGGCAAGGTCGTGGTGCTCAACTTCTGGGCGTCCTGGTGCGGGCCCTGCCGGGCCGAGGCGCCGGTGCTCAAGGAGGTCGCGGCCAAGACCAAGGGCACCGGCGTCGAGTTCGTCGGCGTCGACTTCAAGGACCGGCAGGCCGACGCGCTCGCCTTCGAGCGCACCGAGCAGACCGGCTACCCGTCGATCTTCGACCAGCCGGGCAAGGTCGCGCTGGCCTTCCAGGGCACGGTGCCGCCCGCCGCCATCCCGTCCACGCTGATCATCGACAAGCAGGGCCGGATCGCCGCCCGCGCGCTCGGCGCCGTCAAGTACACCGACCTCATGGACACCGTCACCAAGGTCCGCGATGAATGACGTCGTCGCCTCGGGCTCGCTGCTGCTCGCCGTGCCGATCGCGGTGCTCGCGGGCGTGGTGTCGTTCCTGTCGCCGTGCGTGCTGCCGCTGGTGCCCGGCTACCTGTCGTACGTCACCGGCATGAGCGCCGACCCCAGGCGGGGGCGGCTGGTGCTCGGGGCGGCGCTGTTCGTGGCCGGGTTCGCGCTCGTGTTCGTGCTCAGCGGCGCGCTGTTCGGCGGGCTCGGCTCGGTCATGCTGGGCAACGCCGCGATCATCACGCGGGTGCTCGGGGTGCTGACCATCGTGCTCGGGCTGGCCTTCCTGGGGGTCATCCCGGGGCTCATGCGCGACGTACGGATCCACCGGCTCCCCGCGGCGGGGCTGGCCGGGGCGCCGCTGCTCGGCGTGGTGTTCGGGCTCGGCTGGACGCCGTGCATCGGGCCGACGCTGGCCGTGGTGCTGACGCTCGGGCTCAACGAGGGCAGCGCCGGGCGCGGAGCCCTGCTGGCCGTCGCGTACGCGCTCGGCCTCGGGCTGCCGTTCGTGGCGGCGGCGCTGGCCTACAGCAGGGCTCTGCGCACGTTCCGTGCCATCCGCAAGCACTCGCGCCTGATCACCAGGATCGGCGGCGGGATGATGGTGGCCGTCGGCGTGCTGCTGGTGACCGGTCTGTGGGGGGAGATGATCGCGGCCATGCAGGGTGTGATCGGCGCGTTCGAGCCGGTGATCTGATGAGCGTGCGGGAGCTGGAGCGCGAGCGGTCGCCCAAGCAGGCCGGGCTCGGCCCGGTGGGCTGGCTGCGGTGGGCGTGGCGCACGCTCACCTCGATGAAGACCGCGCTCATCCTGCTGTTCCTGCTGGCGCTCGGCTCGGTGCCCGGCTCGCTGATCCCGCAGCGCGGCGTCGACCCCGACAAGGTCGCCAGGCTCTACGACGAGAGCCCCGCCCTGGCCGAGTGGTACGACCGCCTCCAGCTCTTCGAGGTCTTCTCCTCCACCTGGTTCGCCGCGGTCTACCTGCTGCTGTTCACCTCGCTCATCGGCTGCATCATCCCGCGCACCCTGACCTACGTGCGCGAGCTGCGCCGCAAGCCGCCCGCCGCGCCGAAGAACGTCACCAAGCTGCCGCACGCGGCCGTCATCGAGGGCGGGCCGAGCCTGGACGAGGCCGCCAGGCGGCTGCGCGGGCTGCGCTTCCGCGTGGTCACCGGCGACGGCTGGATCTCGGCGGAGAAGGGCTACCTGCGCGAGACCGGCAACCTGTTCTTCCACGTCGCGCTGCTCGGCATCCTGTTCGCGATCGGCGTCGGCTCGCTCTTCGGCTACCGCGGCAACGTGCTCGTCGTCGAGGGCGACGGCTTCGCCAACACCGTGGCCGCCTACGACCGGTTCATGCCGGGCAACCAGGTGTCGGCCGAGTCGCTGGCGCCGTTCACGCTGCGGCTCGACGACTTCAACGTCTCCTACCAGGTGGCCGGTGAGAAGCGGGGGCAGGCGCTCGACTACACCGCCCACCTCACGGTCAACGACACGCCGGACGCGCCCGCCCGCGACGTCGACCTCAAGGTCAACACGCCGCTGGAGGTCGACGGCACGCAGACCTACCTCATCGGCAACGGCTACGCGCCGGTCTTCCGGGTGACCGACGGCAAGGGGCAGGTCGCCTTCGAGGGTCCTGTGCCCTGCCTGATCGAGGACAAGGCCACGATGACCTCGGGCTGCGTGGTCAAGGCCCCCGACGCGCAGCCGTCGCAGCTCGGCTTCCTGCTGCGGTTCCTGCCGACCAGCGTGCCGCTCACCGACGGCACCCACGCCTCCGCCTTCCCCGGCGAGCTCAACCCCGAGGTGCAGCTGCTCGGGGCGTTCTCCGGCGACCTCGGGCTGCGCAACGGGCAGCCGCAGTCGGTCTACGAGCTGGCCCCGCCGGAGACGCTGAAGAAGCTCAAGCCGCTGCTGATGGGCACCGCGGTGCCCAAGCCGCTCGCGGTCGGGCAGTCGGTCGAGCTGCCCGAAGGGGCGGGCAAGCTGGAGTTCACCGGCGTCAAGCAGTGGATGACGCTGCAGGTCGCCTACGACCCGGGACGGCTGCCCGCGCTGCTGTTCTCCGGTCTCGCGGTCGTGTCCATCGCCGCGTCGCTGCTGATCAGGCGGCGGCGGGTGTTCGTCCGGGTCAAGGGCGAAACGGTCGAGGTCGGGGGCCTCACCCGCACCGAAGGCTCCGCGGCGGGCTTCGCCGAGGAGTTCGCCGACATCGTCAAGGTTCTATCAGCAGGAGAGAAAGATGTCCGCTGAGCAACTCGCCGAGCTGAGCGACCTGACCGTCGTCGCCGCGGTCCTGCTCTACGTCCTCGCGATGATCGCCTTCGCGACGGAGCTGGCCTTCGGCCGCTACGTCGCGGGCAAGAAGGCAGCGGCGAGGGCCGCCCGTCCCGTCAGGCAGACGGTCACGGTCGGCGCCGCCGCCGACCAGGTCGAGGGCGCGGCTCCAGAGCCCGTGGCGTCCGAGGGCGCCCCGCCGTCGCGGCTGGCGGCCCGGGCCGGGACGGCCGGGCTGGCGCTGGCCTGGCTCGGCTGGGCCGCCAACCTGGCCGCCATCGCGACCCGCGGCCTCGCCGTCGGCCGCTGGCCCTGGGGCAACATGTACGAGTTCGTCGTGGCGCTCTGCTTCGCCGCCGTCACGGCGTTCCTGCTCACCCAGCTCCGCCACAACGTGCGCTTCCTCGGCGCGTTCGTCATGGTCACGGCCACGCTCGGGCTGGGCGCGGCGGTCAAGATCTTCTACACCGCCGCAGGGCCCGTGGTGCCGGCGCTGAACTCGTACTGGATCGCCATCCACGTCACGGCGGCCATCATCGCGAGCGGGCTGTTCGCGATGGCGGGCGTCGCGGGCGTGCTCTATCTGATGCGCGGTGACGGGATGTCGCGCCTGCCCTCCCGCGAGGACCTGGAGCGGGTGGCGCACCGGGCGATCGTGTTCGCCTTCCCGCTGTGGACGTTCGCGGTGATCGCGGGCGCGCTGTGGGCCGACCGCGCGTGGGGCCGCTACTGGGGCTGGGACCCCAAGGAGGTCTGGTCGTTCATCACGTGGGTGGCCTACGCGGCCTACCTGCACGCCCGCGTGACGGCCGGCTGGAGGGGCAAGGCCGCCACGATCGTGCAGCTCGTGGCGTTCGGCTGCCTGCTGTTCAACCTGATCGGCGTGAACATCTTCGTCGGCGGGATGCACAGCTACGCCGACGTCTGAGCCGGGGCCGGCCCCGGCTCGTCGAGCCGGGGTCGCTCAGTGCTGCTCGTCGCCGCCGCGCATGCGCCGGTCGAGGTCGCGCAGGAAGTCGGGGTCGTCGTCGGGACCCTTCGGCATGCCGGGACCGGGGGAGACCGACCAGACCTGCCGCTCGACCCGCGGGCGGCCGCGCGCCATCCAGATGAGCCCGCCGACCAGCGGAATCAGCACGACCACCATGATCCACATGGTTTTTGGTACGTTCCTGACCTCGTCTTCCGGGGTAGTGACGACGTCGAAGAGCGAGAAGAGCCAGAAGGCCAGCAGCGCCAGTCCGATGAGAACACCTGCCATGCCCGAACTGTAAGCCATCTGCGACGTGCTCGTGCTTCCCGATGTCCCATTTCGGGTGACTAGCAGAAGATCCCCGTCGTACGGTGGGAGCAGAAAACCGTGGAACCCACGGGGTTCCTCACTCGTTGAGGGGTGCGATGGCCTTTTCTCAGGACAAGGGCCGGCATCGCCGCGGCCGCTGGTGGCGGCGGGGGTCGTACCTCTTCTCCCGTAAGGCCGAGGCGCCGAGCGGCGCGGACCGTTCCTTCTGGTCCGGCGCGCGTGAGAGGCTCGGAGAAGCCCCGGAGGCCCGCACCGAGGCCCGGAAGCCCGAGGACGCCGCGCGAAGCCGCAGGCCGGGCGCTGAGCGGCCGGAACGTCGCTCCTGGCCCGGCGCCGACCAGCCGCCCGACCAGCGGAGCTGGGACGGGTTCGCGGTCCGCGAGCGCCACGAGCGCCTGTCCGCCGCCGTCGTCGAACGCCCTCGCTACACCTGGGACGACTTCGAGCTCGACGACCGCCCGCCGCGCGCCCAGCCGCACCGCCCCGACGCCCCGTCGCTGGGCGACGGCCTGCGCCACTGCGGGAAGCTGGAGTCCATCCTGCACCGCCAGTGGGACGCCAGGCTCGGCCCGCCGCCGCCCGACGTCGTCCGGGCCGTGGAGAGCCTGGCCCGGCTGCCCGACCGGCTCAAGGAGAAGCTGGCGGCCGGCCTGGAGGGCATCTACGTCGGCCCCGGCGGCGTCCCCGACCTCGACGACATGGGCTACTTACGCGGCGCTCCGCTGCCCTCGGGCCGGGCCACCTGGGACATCTGCGCCGGCGCGTACGGCGACCGCAAGATCGTCGTCGGTGACCGCCCCTCGCCGACCCCCGACGTGATGATGCACGAGGTCGGCCACGCCATCGACGACGTCGACTCCGCCTACGGGGCCTGGGTGTCGGACTCGCCGGAGTTCGTCGGCCTCTACGAGAAGGCCCGTCCGATCCTGGCCTCCGCCTTCCACCGGCAGGGCGGCGGGCTCGGCCGCAAGGAGTTCTTCGCCGACGCCTTCGCCGCCATCGCCTCCCGGCAGCGTCCGGCGCTGGTCGACATGCTCGGGGGTGACACGCGGATGGCGCTCGACGTCATGCTGTTCTTCAACCGGCGCTACGGAATCTAGGAGACTCGCTCATGTACGTCATCCGGCTCGCGGACGGCACCGTGCGCGTGCCGCAGAGCCTGGCCAGCGAGGACGGGCGGCTGATCGGCAACGCCTACGCGGAGCTGCGGCCCGGCGATCCGGACTACGAGCGGTGGCTGGCTGAGTCGCTGACGGAGGAGGAGCTGGAGACGCGCCGGGCGCGCTGGCGGGAGGAGAACGACGACCTGGAGCGCGAGTTCCTCGCGTTCAAGGCGCAGCAGGACGACGGCTGAGCCGAGGCCGCGTGTGCGGGGCCGCCGGACAGGCGCCAGCCACGGTCGGCGGTTGGCGCCGCCCCGTGCTTGCCGTACGGAAGTGGGCCGGGAAGCACGCGAACCTCAGAGGTCCCGCGGGCGGTGACCCTGCAGGATCACAGGATCACCGTCGTGACGGAACGTCAGACGCGCGGGGACTCCCCCGCCGGCCTGTCGGCCGTGAGAACGTCCTCGCCTCGGAGAAGGGCGTGCACTTCCGACTCGCGGAAGCGCCGGTGCCCTCCGGGGGTGCGGATACTGCTGATGCGGCCTGCCGCAGCCCAGCGCGTAACCGTCTTTGGGTCTACCCGGAAGAGGGCGGCAACCTCTCCTGGGGTCAGCAGACGCTCGCTGCTACTCTCCACCAATCTCTCCCCCTCGCATCCCGCTTCCTGCCAGCGGGCGGACAGGTAACCAGTGTGTCGAGCGAAGCCTGATTTATCCGTGGTTTTCGGAGAAGATCACGGGTTGTTATCAGCTGACTGCCCGATTGTTATATGATAGAGCCTCTTTGGGGCTCTCGTGGGTGTTTCTTTACGAAACTCCCTAACTGGGAACAGTAGCAGCGCTCGCGCCCGATGCGAAGAGCGACCGGGGGACAAGCCCGAGTAACCTCGAAGGCGTGCATCCCGTTGTCGTTTACACCGCCTCCCGCATCCTGCTGTTCCTCGTCACGCTCGGCCTCTTGGCGCTGGTCGGTCTGAGAAACCCGCTGGTCCTCCTCGTGGCGTCGTTCTTGATCAGCGGAGTGGCCAGCTATGTCCTGCTGTCCAAGCAGCGTGACGCCATGAGCGCGCGAATCAGCGACAGGCTCGACCAGCCGAAGCCGCAGGACGACTAGGGCAGGGGGAACATGCCAATCCGGGCATGGTACTCCCGTCCGAGTCTCGTTGTGTCGCTACCGACAAGTAGTCCGGTGGGTTGCGCGGAAAACGCCTTCACGCCGATGCCGCGCTCCCGGGTGGGATTCCAGCCGAGCGCCATTCCAGTGCTCGGATGAATGGCGCCGATGCCCGGCCGCGCGACCGCGCCGGGGCCGGCCGAGTCGCGTCCCTGCGGATTGTTCAGCCAGCGCTGGTGCCCGCCCACGTACACCGCGGCCCCCGTCACCGCGACCGCGTAGAGCGAGTCGCCGCCGGTCGCGTTGACCCAGGTGGGGCGGATGGCCGAGCCCTTGGCGAAGGTCTCGAAACGGGCCGCCGTGTCGCAGATCCCGCCCCTCGGGCCGCCCGTGGTGACCACCACGAAATAGCTGCCGTCGGGGGAGAAGTCGAGGCCGCGCACGTACGACGGGAACGTCTCCGCGCACTTCTGCGCGTAGGCGGCGGTCCGCCACGGCGCGACCCTGGCCACCGAGCCGGTCACGTCGATCAGCCCGAGCTGCGGCCGTGACTGCCCGTCGAGCGTGGTGAACGAGCCGTCCACCAGCAGCCGGCCACGGGCGAGCGCGAGCGCGTGCACCTTCACCTTCGGCGTCAGCGGCCCGCCCGGCCTGATGGCGAAGCCGGGGTCGGCGGCGCCCGTGGTGGCGTCGAGCCGGGCCAGCGCCTGGCGCGGGCCGGTGAAGTCGCCGCCGACGTAGAGGCTGCGGCCCTGCCGGGCGAGGGTGCTCACCGAGCCGCCGACGAGGTCGGGCGCGAAGCCGGGCACCACGGCGCCGTCGGAGAGCCGGACCTGGGCGAGGCCGCGGGCGCGGGCGTTGTTGACGCTCCAGAACTCGCCGCCGACGTAGACGGTGCCGTCGTCGCCGGCCGCGAGGCCGTACACGGGGCCGGGGACCATCGGGGCGAAGGCCGCCAGGACGCGGCCGGTCGGCAGGTCGAAGGCGAACAGGTTGTCGCGCGCCACGACCACTTTGCGCGCGGCGTCGCTCACCTCGCTGAAGGAGCCGCCGACGACGACGGTGCGGCCGACGACGGCGATGGCGTTGACGATGCCGTCCAGGACATGAGGGGTGTGATCGACCGGGTCGGCCGACACCACGCGGTCCTGTGCGACAGGACCGTGGGCGGCCGTGGCCGAAGCGATGATCGCCGCAAGGGCGACGCGGGCAAACATTCCTCAACAACTAGCAGACCCAGAGTAACGAGAGCGTCACTATCCGTTGATTGTCCCGAAAGCCATAAGCTTTCCCGCATGACGCGCGCTCAGTTGGACAAGCAGCCGGACGAGGTCGCCGCGATGTTCGATCGCACCGCCCGGCGCTACGACCTCGTCAACGACGTGATCTCCCTCGGGCAGGTGAGGCTCTGGCGCAAGGCGGTGGCCGCCGCCGTGGACGCCGGTCCCGGTGAGGTCGTGCTCGACCTGGGCGCGGGCACCGGCACCTCCACCGACACCTTCACCAGGCTCGGCGCCCGCGCCATCGCCTGCGACTTCTCGTTCGGCATGCTGAGCACCGGCGTGCGCCGGCACGGCGGCAACGCGCTGAGCGGCAAGGGGGTGCCGTTCATCGCGGGCGACGCGATGCGGCTGCCGTTCGCCGACGACACCTTCGACGCGGTGACGATCTCGGTGGCTCTGCGCAACGTGCACGACACCGAGCAGGCGCTGCGCGAGATGCTCCGGGTGACGAGGCCGGGCGGCCGGCTGGTGATCCTGGAGTTCTCGCACGTCACCGTGCCGGCGTTCGACCTGGTCTACCGCGAATATCTCATGCGGCTGCTGCCCAGGGTGGCCAAGGTCGTCGGCTCCAACGACGACTCCTACGAATATCTCGCCGAGTCGATCCGCGCCTGGCCCGACCAGCCCACCCTCGCGGGCGTCATCAGCAGGGCCGGCTGGGAGCGGGTGGCCTGGCGCAATCTGACGATGGGGATCGTGGCGATGCACCGGGCTTTCAAGGCGGTCTGACGGGCCGGCTGACACGAAATTTTCAGGAATAGTGCGGTCGATGGATTTCGTCCCCGTCCATGCCTCGCCGGTCACGCGTGACACGCCAACCCCGAGGATCACAGAACGGGTCCCCGACTGCCACTATGTACCCGAAAAGCAGTAGACTGCGGGCCGACAAGTTTGTGAAGGGGTTCACAAAGGAACGAAGGCGCCATACCCCGAGCCTTCGCGTGTGTAGGACAGGACAGTCCAGTGACCGTGCCACCAGCCACACAGGCTGACGCCGACGTCATCGTCGTCGGCGCCGGTCCCGCCGGTTCCGCAACCGCCTTTTACCTCGCTCAGGCCGGTCTCGACGTGCTGCTCCTGGAGAAGACCAGGTTCCCGCGCGAGAAGGTCTGCGGCGACGGCCTGACCCCCAGGGCGGTCAAGCAGTTGCTGAACATGGGCGTCGACATCGACGCCCCCGGCTGGATCAGGAACAAGGGCCTGCGCGTCGTCGGCGGCGGCCACCGCTTCGAGCTCGACTGGCCGCAGCTCGAACGCTTCCCCGACTTCGGCCTCGTCCGCACCCGGCAGGACTTCGACGAGATCGTCGCCGCCAACGCGGTCAAGAACGGCGTACGCCTGATGGAGGGCGTCACCGTCACCGACCCCGTGCTCGACGACCGCAGCGGCCACATCGTCGGCGTGCGCACCAAGGACGGGCGCGTCTTCCGCAGCCGCGTGGTCGTCGCCGCCGACGGCAACAGCACCCGGCTCGCGCTCGGGATGGGCCTGCACAAGCGCGACGACCGCCCGATGGGCGTGGCCGTGCGCACCTACTTCCAGAGCCCCCGTCACGACGACGACTACCTGGAGATCTGGCTGGAGCTCTGGGACGAGGACACGCTGCTGCCCGGCTACGGCTGGATCTTCGGCGTCGGCGACGGCACCGCGAACGTCGGGCTCGGGCTGCTCAACACCAGCGCCCAGTTCAAGAACATCGACTACCGCGACCTGCTGCGCCGCTGGTGCAAGGCCATGCCGGCCGACTGGGAGTTCACCGAGGAGAACATGACGGCCCCGATCCGCGGCGCCGCGCTCCCGATGGCCTTCAACCGGCAGCCCCACTACACGCGCGGCCTGCTGCTCGTGGGCGACTCGGGCGGGTCGATCAACCCGTTCAACGGCGAGGGCATCGCCTACGCGATGGAGACCGGCGAGATCGCCGCCGAGGTCATCGCCAAGTCGCTCAAGGGCACCACCCCCGCGCAGCAGGAGCGCACGCTGCGCACCTATCCTCAGACGCTGAAGGACGCCTACGGCGGATACTTCACGCTCGGCCGATGGTTCGTCGAGGCGATCGGGAAGCCGGGAGTTATGAGCTTCGGGACCAGGCACGGACTGCCTCACCCGAGGCTGATGCGCTTCGCCATCAAACTCCTTGGTAATCTCACCGACCGGCGAGGCGATGCGTCAGACCAGATCATCAACGCTCTCTCGAAGGTCGCCCCACCAGCATGAATCCCGCAATCAACAGATCCTGCTGCGCGCCCGCGCGCGCGGCGACTCCAGAGGAGGCGTAGCGATGGACCTTTACGTGCCCATCCTGGTGCTCGCCGTTCTCGCGGGGGGCTTCGCGATCTTCTCGGTCGCCATCGCTCCCTTCACCGGCCCCAAGCGCTGGAACCGCGCCAAGCTTGACGCCTATGAATGCGGCATCGAGCCGACGCCCCAGCCCGTCGGTGGCGGACGGTTCCCGCTCAAGTACATGGTCACCGCGATGCTCTTCATCGTGTTCGACATCGAGATCATCTTCCTCTACCCGTGGGCGGTCTCCTTCGCGCCGCTGCGGAACGACGCGGGCGGAGTGATCATGCCAGGGCTCGGGCTGTTCGCCCTGGTGGAGATGCTCCTGTTCATCGTCACCGTGCTCGTCGCCTACGCGTACGTGTGGCGCCGCAAGGGTCTGGACTGGGACTGAAAATGGGACTTGAAGAGAAACTCCCCAGCGGCTTCATCCTCAGCACCGTCGAGGCGGCCGCCGGATGGGCGCGCAAGAACTCCGTGTGGCCGGCCACCTTCGGCCTCGCCTGTTGCGCCATCGAGCTGATGGCCACCGGTGGCCCCCACTACGACCTGGCGCGCTTCGGCATGGAGCGCGCTTCGGCGTCTCCCCGGCAGGCCGACCTCATGATCGTCGCCGGCCGCGTCTCGCAGAAGATGGCGCCGGTGCTGCGGCAGATCTACGACCAGATGGCCGAGCCCAAGTGGGTCATCGCGATGGGCGTGTGCGCCTCCAGCGGCGGCATGTTCAACAACTACGCGATCGTCCAGGGCGTCGACCACGTCGTGCCGGTCGACATCTACCTGCCCGGCTGCCCGCCGCGGCCCGAGATGCTCATCGACGCCATCGTCAAGCTGCACGACAAGATCCAGAACATGAAGTTCGGCGCGCACCGCGCCAAGCAGATCGACGAGCTCGAACTGCGGGCGCTGCGTACGCTGCCGGTGATCGACCAGGGGGCAGCGAAGTGACCTCGCCCGACAACCTCCCCGAGGTCCCCGACGCGCAGGTGCCCGAGGTGCCGGCGGCCCAGGAGCCGCCGGTCGCCCGGCGCGGCATGTTCGGCGCCCAGGACTCCGGTGACACCTCCGGCTACGGCGGCCTCGTCGTGCGCCGGGCGCCGCAGCTGTCCACGCCCCGCCCGTACGGCGGCTACTTCGACGAGGTCGTCGACGCCCTGGCGCTCGACGACGCGATCGAGCGCGTGGTCGTCGACCGCGGCGAGCTGACCCTGCACGTCAAGCGCGAGCGCATCGTCGAGGTGTGCAGGAAGATGCGCGACGAGCCGACGCTCCGCTTCGAGCTGTCGCTCGGCGTCTCCGGCGTCCACTACCCGCACCTCGCGGGCGAGGAGCTGCACGCCGTCTACCACCTGTGCTCGATCACCCACAACAGGCGGGTGCGGCTTGAGGTCGCCTGCCCGGACGCCGACCCGCACATTCCATCCACGGTCAGCGTTTACCCTGGTCACGACTGGCACGAGCGGGAGACGTACGACTTCTTCGGCATCGTCTTCGACGGCCACCCCGGGCTCACCCGGATCATGATGCCGGACGACTGGGACGGCCACCCGCAGCGCAAGGACTATCCGCTGGGCGGCATCCCGGTGGAATACCGCGGCGCCACCATCCCCGCGCCGGACCGGAGGAGGTACTACTCGTGAGCACGTCCTACGACGAGGCGACAGAGGGCAAGGTCTACTCGGTCAACGGAGCCGACTGGGACCAGGTGGTCACCGGCGTCCGCGACTCCGAGGAAGAGCGGCTGGTCGTCAACATGGGCCCGCAGCACCCGTCCACGCACGGGGTGCTCCGCCTGGTCCTCACGCTCGACGGCGAGACGGTGACCGAGGCGCGCGGCGTCATCGGCTACCTGCACACCGGCATCGAGAAGAACATGGAATACCGGACGTGGACGCAGGGCACCACGTTCGTCACCCGCATGGACTACCTCTCGCCGATCTTCAACGAGACCGCCTACTGCCTGGGCGTCGAGAAGCTGCTCGGCATCACCGACCGCATCCCGCCGCGGGCGCAGGCCATCCGCGTGATGATGATGGAGCTCAACCGCATCGCCTCGCACCTGGTGGCGATGGGCACGTTCGGCATGGAGCTCGGCGCGACCACGCCGTTCCTGTTCGGCTACCGTGACCGCGAGATGGTCATGGACCTGTTCGAGTACATCACCGGCCTGCGCATGAACCACGCCTACGTCCGCCCCGGCGGCGTCAGCGTGGACCTGCCGGCCGGCGCGGTGGACAAGGTCGGCGAGTTCCTGAAGGAGATGCCCAAGCGGATCAAGGACATCCGCAAGCTCCTCGACGAGAACCCCGTCTACGTGCGCCGCACCAAGGACGTGGCCTACCTCGACCTGACCGGCTGCATGGCGCTCGGTGTCACCGGGCCCATCCTGCGGGCCGCCGGCCTTCCGTGGGACCTGCGCAAGTCGCAGCCCTACTGCGGTTACGAGACGTACGAGTTCGAGGTCGCCACCGAGCGCGGCTGCGACGTCTACTCGCGCTACCTCGTCCGCATGAAGGAGATGGAGGAGTCCCTCAAGATCATCGAGCAGGCGCTCGACCGGATCGCCGGCCCTGAGCTCAAGGGCCAGCCCGTGATGATCGAGGACAAGAAGATCGGCTGGCCGGCGCAGCTCGCGCTCGGCCCCGACGGGTTCGGCAACTCGCCCGACCACATCGCCCACATCATGGGCACCTCGATGGAGGCGCTCATCCACCACTTCAAGCTGGTCACCGAGGGCTTCCGGGTGCCGGCCGGGCAGGCGTACGCCAGCATCGAGTCGCCCAAGGGCGAGCTCGGCGCCCACGTGGTGAGCGACGGCGGCACCCGCCCCTACCGCGTGCACTTCCGCGAGCCGTCCTTCTGCAACCTGCAGAGCTTCCCCGCGATGGCGGAGGGCGGCCAGGTCGCCGACGTGATCGCCGCGGTGGCTTCTATCGACCCCGTCATGGGAGGTGTGGACCGGTGACGTACTCGCCGGAAATCCGCGAGCGTCTCGAACGAGACGCCAAGGAGATCATCGGCCGCTACCCGAAGACGCGGTCGGCCCTGCTGCCGCTGCTCCACCTCGTGCAGTCGGAGGACGGCTACGTCTCCGACGACGGCCAGGAGTTCTGCGCCGAGATGCTCGGCATCAGCAAGGCCGAGGTCACGGGCGTCGCGACCTTCTACACCATGTACAAGCGCAAGCCCGCGGGCGACTACCACGTCGGCGTGTGCATCAACGCGCTGTGCGCGGTCATGGGCGGCGACGAGATCTGGGAGCAGCTCTCCGAGCACGTCGGCGTGGGTCACGAGGAGACCACCGGCGACGGCAAGGTCTCCCTGGAGCGGCTGGAGTGCAACGCCGCCTGCGACTTCGCGCCCGTGATGATGGTCAACTGGGAGTTCTTCGACAACCAGACGCCCGAATCGGCCAAGCAGCTCGTGGACGACCTGCGCGCCGGCAAGGACGTGGCGCCCACGCGCGGCCCGAAGAAGCTGTGCACCTTCAAGGAGGCCTCGCGGGTGCTCGCGGGCCTGCCCGACGACCTGGCGGGCGAGGGCCCGTCGGCCGCCGGCCCCTCCCTTGAGGGCCTGAAGGTGGCCAAGGCCAAAGGATGGAAGGCCCCGGAGGCATGACGACCACGCTGACCCCGGTCCTGACCGCTAACTGGGACCGTCCCGACTCCTACACCCTCGACGCCTACGGCGAGTACGCGGCGGCCAAGAAGGCGCTCGGCATGGACCCCGACGCCGTCATCCAGGCCGTCAAGGACTCCGGCCTGCGCGGCCGCGGCGGCGCGGGCTTCCCCACCGGCATGAAGTGGGGCTTCATCCCGCAGGGCGACGGCAAGCCGCACTACCTCGTCGTCAACGCCGACGAGTCGGAGCCGGGCACCTGCAAGGACATCCCGCTCATGATGGCCAACCCGCACGCGCTGGTCGAGGGGATCATCATCACCTCGTACGCGATCCGGGCCAGCCACGCCTTCATCTACGTGCGGGGCGAGGTGCTGCACGTCATCCGGCGGCTGCACGCGGCCGTGCGGGAGGCGTACGAGAAGGGTTACCTCGGCACCGACATCTTCGGCTCCGGCTTCGACCTGGAGCTGGTCGTGCACAGCGGCGCCGGCGCGTACATCTGCGGCGAGGAGACGGCGCTGCTGGACTCGCTGGAGGGCTTCAGAGGTCAACCTCGGCTCAAGCCCCCGTTCCCCGCCGTGGCGGGCCTCTACGCCTCGCCTACCGTGGTCAACAACGTCGAGTCGATCGCGTCTGTTCCCTCGATCATCGCCAACGGCGCCGAGTGGTTCGCCGGCATGGGCACCGAGAAGTCCAAGGGCTTCGGCATCTTCTCGCTCAGCGGCCACGTGACCAGGCCCGGCCAGTACGAGGCCCCGCTCGGCATCACGCTGCGCGAGCTGCTCGACATGGCGGGCGGCATCAGGGCCGGGCACCAGATCAAGTTCTGGACGCCCGGCGGCTCCTCCACGCCGATCTTCACCGACGAGCACCTCGACGTCCCGCTCGACTTCGAAGGGGTCGGCGCGAAGGGCTCGATGCTCGGCACCCGGGCCCTGCAGATCTTCGACGAGACGACCTGCGTGGTCCGCACCGTGCTGCGGTGGACGGAGTTCTACGCGCACGAGTCGTGCGGCAAGTGCACGCCGTGCCGCGAGGGCACCTACTGGCTCAAGCAGGTGCTGAAGCGCCTGGAGAAGGGCCAGGGCACCGAGGAGGACCTGACCACGATCACCGACATCGCGGACAACATCCTGGGCCGTTCGTTCTGCGCCCTCGGCGACGGCGCGACCAGCCCGATCCACTCCTCGGTGAAGTACTTCCGCGAGGAGTACCTCAAGCACTTCGAGATCGGCGGTTGCCCGTTCGACCCGAAGAAGTCCACTCTCTGGGGTGAGCAGTGACCGTCGTAGAGACCGAAACGAACCTGGTGACCCTGACCATCGACGGGTTCCAGGTCAGTGTCCCCAAGGGCACTCTGATCATCAGGGCCGCCGAGCTGCTGGGCATCCAGATCCCGAGGTTCTGTGACCACCCGCTCCTCGACCCGGCGGCCAACTGCCGCCAGTGCCTGGTCGACATCCCCGACGCGGGCAACGGCCGCGGCTTCCCCAAGCCGCAGCCGTCGTGCGCCATCGAGGTCGCCGAGGGCATGGTCGTGCAGACCCAGCTCACCTCGCCGGTCGCCGAGAAGGCGCAGCGCGCGGCGATGGAGTTCCTGCTCCTCAACCACCCGCTGGACTGCCCGGTCTGCGACAAGGGCGGCGAGTGCCCCCTGCAGAACCAGGCCATGTCCAACGGTCGCGGCGAGTCCCGCTTCCAGGAGCAGAAGCGGACCTTCCCCAAGCCGCTGCCGCTGTCCACGCAGGTGCTGCTGGACCGCGAGCGTTGCGTCCAGTGCGCGCGCTGCATCCGCTTCTCCGACCAGATCGCCGGCGACCCGCTCATCGAGTTCTTCGAGCGCGGGGCCAAGGAGCAGGTGCGGACGGCCGACGGCAAGCCGTTCAACTCCTACTTCTCGGGCAACACCGTGCAGATCTGCCCGGTGGGCGCGCTCACCGGCGCCGCCTACCGGTTCCGGGCCCGCCCGTTCGACCTGGTGTCCACGCCGAGCGCGTGCGAGCACTGCGCCTCCGGGTGCAGCCTGCGCACCGACCACCGGCGCGGCCGCGTCACCCGCCGCCTGGCGGGCAACGACCCGCAGGTCAACGAGGAGTGGAACTGCGACAAGGGCCGCTGGGCGTTCAGCTACGCCACGCAGCCCGACCGGCTCAAGACGCCGCTGGTCCGCAACGAGGAGGGCGTGCTCGTGCCCGCCTCGTGGCCGGAGGCGCTGACGGTCGCCGCGCAGGGCCTCGCCAAGGCCCGCGGCAAGGCCGGCGTGCTGGTCGGCGGCCGGGTCACGGTCGAGGACTCCTACGCCTACGCCAAGTTCGCCCGGCTCGCCCTCGCGAGCAACGACGTCGACTTCCGCGCCAGGCCGCACTCCGCCGAGGAGGCGCAGTTCCTGGCCCACGCGGTCGCCGGCAAGGGCATCGAGATCAGCTACGCCGACCTCGAGAACGCCCCGCACGTGCTGCTCGTCGGGTTCGAGCCCGAGGAGGAGTCGCCGATCGTCTTCCTGCGCCTGCGCAAGGCGGCGCTGAAGAAGGGGCTCAAGGTCTCCTCGATCGCCCCGTTCGCCACCCCCGGCCTGGTCAAGATGGGCGGCGTGCTCGTCCAGACCGCGCCGGGCGCCGAGGCCGACGCCATCGGCGAGCTGGTCGGGCGGCTGCCCGAGGGCACGATCGTGCTGGCCGGCGAGCGCCTGGCCACCACGCCGGGCGCGCTGTCGGCGCTGGTCCGGCTGGCCAACGCCACCGGCGCCCGGCTCGCCTGGGTGCCGCGGCGGGCCGGTGAGCGCGGCGCGCTCGAGGCCGGCGCGCTGCCCAACCTGCTGCCGATCGGCCGCCCGGTCGAGGACGAGAGCGCCAGGGCCGAGGTGGCCCGGGTGTGGAACGTCGCCTCGCTGCCCGCCACGCCGGGCCGCGACACGGCCGGCATCCTCGCCGCCGCCCGCGACGGCGAGCTGGACGCGCTGGTCGTGGCGGGCGTGGACCCGTACGACCTGGCCGACCCGGCGGCGGCGCTCGACGCGCTGGAGAACACCCCGTTCATCGTCAGCCTGGAGATCCGCGCCAGCGCCGTCACCGACCGCGCCGACGTGGTCCTGCCGGTCGCGGCCGTCCAGGAGAAGAGCGGCACGTTCGTGAACTGGGAGGGCCGCGGCCGCAGCTTCGACGCGCCGCTCAAGGTCCCCGGCCTGCAGAGCGACCTCGCGGTGATCGCCAACCTGGCCGACCGCATGGACGTGCACCTCGGCCTGCCGGACGCCAAGGCGGTCCGGCGCGAGCTGGCCACCCTGGGCTCCTGGCGTGGCAGCCGGGTGCCCGCGCCACAGCTCGCCACCCGCGCCCAGGCGGCCCCCGCGGCCGGCCAGGCGCTGCTGGCGACCTGGCACCTGCTGCTCGACGAGGGCAGGCTGCAGGACGGCGAGCCTTACCTGGCGGGCACCGCCCGCCCCGCCGAAGCACTGGTCTCCGCGAGCACGGCCGCCGAGCTGGGCGTCGCGGACGGCGACAAGCTGGTGGTGGGCGGCGACGTCACCCTCCCCGTGCGCGTCGCCGACCTGCCGGACCGCGTGGTCTGGGTGCCGGCGAACTCCGGCGGCTGCTCGGTCACCCGTGACCTGCGCGCGGTGGCCGGCGACATCGTCACCATCGGGAGCGCCTCATGACCCACGTTCTCGCGGCCGATCCCACCCTCGCCGACTTCGGCAAGGACCCGCTGTGGATCACCATCATCAAGGCCGTGATGCTGTTCGTCTTCCTGATGCTGGGCATCCTGTTCGGCGTCTGGTTCGAGCGCAAGCTGATCGCCAGGATGCAGCACCGCTACGGCCCCAACCGGGCCGGGAAGTTCGGCCTCCTGCAGTCCGTCGCCGACGGACTGAAGATGGGGCTGAAGGAGGACCTGTTCCCGCGGACCGTGGACAAGGTGCTCTACCTGCTGGCCCCGGTCATCATGGTGATCCCGGCGTTCCTGGCCTTCTCGATCGTGCCGTTCGCGCCGATGGTCAACCTGTTCGGCGTCCAGACGCCGCTGCAGCTCGTCGACCTGCCGGTGGCGGTGCTGTTCATGCTGGCCATGGGCGCGGTGTCGGTCTACGGCGTGGTGCTGGCCGGCTGGTCGTCGCGCTCGCCGTACGCGCTGCTCGGCGGCCTGCGCTCGGCGGCCCAGGTGGTCTCGTACGAGATCGCGATGGGCCTGTCGTTCGTGGCGGTGTTCATCTTCGCCGGCACGCTGTCCACCTCGGAGATCGTCAAGGCGCAGGCCGAGACCTGGTACGCGGTGCTGCTGATCCCGTCGTTCCTCATCTACGTGGTCTGCATGTTCGGCGAGGCGGCCCGCATCCCGTTCGACCTGCCCGAGGGCGAGGGCGAGCTGGTCGGCGGCTTCCAGACCGAATACTCCTCGTCGCTGAAGTTCGCGCTCATCATGATGGGCGAGTACCTCCACACCTTCACCGCGTCCGCCATCGCCGTGACGCTGTTCCTCGGCGGCTGGCGGGCCCCGCTGCCGATGGAGTGGGAGTGGGCGCACACGGGCTGGATGCCGGCGCTGTGGTTCTTCATCAAGTTCGTGCTGACCTTCTGCTTCATCGTGTGGGTGCGCGCCTCGCTGCCCCGCGTGCGCTACGACCAGCTCATGTCGCTGGGCTGGAAGGTGCTCATCCCGGTCAACCTGGCCTGGATCCTCCTGGTGGCCGCGGTGCGCAACATCGTGGTCAACGAGGACAACAGGATGATCGGGGTCGCGCTGGGCGTGGTCATCGTGGTCGGCGCGCTGGCCATCTGGATGCGGTTCGACACCGTCAACCAGCGGCGCAAGGAGGCCAGGAAGGCCGAGGTCGACGCCGAGTTCGAGCAACTGTCCAACGAGCCCGCGGCAGGTGGCTTCCCGGTGCCGCCGCTCGATCTGCCGCACTACCACGGGGTGCAGCACAAGGAGATTCCCAGTGGGACTAACTGATTGGCTGAACCCCGTCAAGGGCTTCGGGGTCACCTTCCACACGATGTTCAAGAAGCCCGTCACGACCAACTACCCGGAGGTCAAGAAGCCGACGGCTCCGCGCTTCCACGGGCGTCACCAGCTCAACCGCTGGCCGGACGGGCTGGAGAAGTGCGTCGGGTGCGAGCTGTGCGCCTGGGCGTGTCCCGCTGACGCGATCTACGTCGAGGGCGCGGACAACACCGACGAGGAGCGCTTCTCGCCCGGTGAGCGCTACGGGCGCACCTACCAGATCAACTATCTGCGGTGCATCCTGTGCGGTCTCTGCATCGAGGCCTGCCCGACCCGCGCGCTCACCATGACCAACGAGTACGAGCTCGCCGACAGCAGCCGCGAGAGCCTCATCTACACCAAGGAGATGTTGCTCGCGCCGCTGACCCAGGGCATGGAGCAGCCGCCGCACCCCATGCGGCTCGGTGAGACCGAAGAGGACTACTACCGGCTGGGGCGGACCAATGGGTGAGACCATCACGTTCTGGGTGCTCGCCGTCGTCTCGGTCGGTGCGGCACTCGGCATGGTCTTCAACCGGAAGGCCGTCTACTCCGCGCTGATGCTCGGCACGGTGATGCTCAGCCTCGCGGTCCTGTACGCGGTGCAGGACGCGCCGTTCCTGGCCGCGGTGCAGATCATCGTCTACACCGGCGCGATCATGATGCTGTTCCTGTTCGTGCTCATGCTCGTCGGCGTCGACTCCTCCGACTCCTTCGTCGAGACGCTCAAGGGGCAGCGCTTCTGGGCGGTCATCGCGGCGCTCGGCTTCGGCACGCTGATCGTCGTGGCCGTCGGCAACGCGGTGTTCGCCCCGGCGGCCGGCCTCCAGCAGGCCACCGCCGGCGGGAGCGGCTACATCCGCTCGATCGCGCTCGCGCTGTTCACGAAGTACGTCTTCGCCTTCGAGATCACCTCCGCGCTGCTCATCACCGCGGCGCTGGCCGCGATGGTGCTCGCGCACCGCGAGCGGCTGGTCGAGAAGCCGACGCAGAAGGACCTGTCCAGGGCCCGCTTCCAGGGCGACCGTCCGTCCCCGCTGCCGGGGCCGGGCACTTACGCCAGGAACAACGCCATCGACATGCCGGCGCTGCTGCCCGACGGGTCGGTGGCCGAGGCCTCCGTCAACCGCTACATCGCCCGCTACGACGTCGAGCACGACCGCCTTCCCGCCGATCCCCGGCTCGCCGAGGCCATCAAGCACACGGCCGAGCAGGACGAGGCGCCCACGGAGGCCGAGCAGGACGCGACCGAGCACGGCAGTGAGGTGACCAAGTGACCACGCACTACCTCGTCCTGTCCGGCCTGCTGTTCGCCATCGGCGCCATGGGCGTGCTGATCAGGCGCAACGCGATCGTGGTGTTCATGTGCGTCGAGCTCATGCTCAACGCCTGCAATCTCGCCTTCGTCACCTTCTCCAGGCAGGTCGGCAACCTGGAAGGCCAGATCATCGCGTTCTTCGTGATGGTGGTGGCCGCGGCCGAGGTCGTCGTCGGCCTGGCCATCATCGTGACGATCTTCCGAACCCGCAGGTCCGCGTCCGTCGACGACGCCAACCTGCTGAAGTACTAAGAGGTGACTGGTGGAGTCTGAAATCGCTCAGATCACCCAGCACACCGGCGGCGTGATCGGCAACGCCTGGCTGATGATCGCCTTCCCGCTGGTCGGGGCGTTCATCCTGCTGGCGTTCAACAAGCTCACCAACCGCTGGGGCCATCTGCTGGGCGTGGCCATGTCCCTCGCCTCGTTCGTCGTGGCGGTGCTGGCGTTCTTCGAGCTGATCGGGTTCGGTGCGAGCGAGCGGCGCCGGGCGGTCGAGCTGTACGAGTTCATCCCCAACCTCGACCTGAAGATGGGGCTGCTGATCGACCCGCTGTCGATCAGCTTCGCGCTGCTGATCACCGGTGTGGGCTCGCTGATCCACATCTACTCGATCGGCTACATGGCGCACGACGAGCACCGGCGCAGGTTCTTCGCCTACCTCAACCTGTTCGTCTCGGCGATGCTCCTGCTGGTGCTGGCCGACAACTACGTCGGGCTGTTCATCGGCTGGGAGGGCGTCGGCCTGGCGTCCTACCTGCTCATCGGCTTCTGGCAGTTCAAGCCGTCGGCGGCGGTCGCGGCGAAGAAGGCGTTCGTCGTCAACCGCGTCGGCGACTTCGGCCTGCTGGTCGGCATGTTCGTCATCTGGACGACGTTCGGCACGCTCGCCTTCAAGGACCTCGGCGCCAAGATCGGCGAGACCGGCGCCTCCGACGGCGTCATGCTCGCCATCGGCCTGCTGCTGCTCCTCGGCGCGTGCGGCAAGTCCGCCCAGCTCCCGCTGCAGTCCTGGCTCCTCGACGCGATGGAGGGCCCGACCCCGGTCTCGGCCCTCATCCACGCCGCGACCATGGTCACCGCGGGCGTCTACCTGGTGGTCCGCTCCGGCGCGTTCTTCTTCCCCGAGGGCTCGGGGGCGGCGCTGGCCGTCACCATCGTCGGCGCGGCCACGCTGCTCGCCGGCGCCATCATCGGTTGCGCGAAGGACGACATCAAGAAGGGCCTGGCCGGCTCGACCATGTCGCAGATCGGCTACATGATGCTCGGCGCGGGCCTCGGCCCGGCGGGCTACGCCTTCGCCATCGGCCACCTCATCACGCACGGCTTCTTCAAGGCCGACCTCTTCCTCGGCGCCGGCTCGGTCATGCACGGCATGAACGACGAGGTGAACATGCGGAAGTACGGCGGTCTGCGGAAGTTCATGCCGATCACGTTCATCACGTTCTTCATCGGCTACCTCGCGATCATCGGCTTCCCGCTGCTGTCCGGCTACTTCACCAAGGACGGCATCATCGAGACCGCGGTGCACCACTCGCCGGTCCTCGGCTGGCTGGCCGTGCTCGGCGCGGGCATCACCGGCTTCTACATGTCGCGGATGGTCTTCATGACCTTCTTCGGGCAGAAGCGGTGGGCGGACGACGCCCACCCGCACGAGTCGCCGCTCGTCATGACGGTGCCGCTCATGGTGCTGTCGCTGGGCGCGCTGGGCCTCGGCGCGTGGCTGGTGCTGGGCGGGACGCTGTACAACTTCCTGATCCCGGCAGTGGGCGGCTCGACGGCCGACGCGCCGCACTTCAACCCGTTCACCACCCCGGGTCTGGTCACGCTCGCGCTCGTCGCGGTCGGCGCGGTCTTCGCCTGGATGCGCTACGGCCGGGCCGAGGTGCCCGCCGTGCAGCCGCGCGGCTCGTTCCTCACCACGTTCGCCCGCCGTGACCTCTACGGCGACGCGCTCAACGAGTCGCTGTTCATGCGTCCCGGCCAGTGGCTGACCCGCCTCGCGGTGTTCTTCGACAACCGCGGCATCGACGGCCTGGTCAACGGCCTGGCCGCCGGCATCGGCGGCAGCTCGGGCCGCCTCCGGCGGATCCAGACGGGCTTCGCCAGGACGTACGCGTTGTCCATCTTCATCGGTGCCGCCCTGCTGACCGGCGCCCTGCTCCTCGTTGGGACCATCTGATGTCACCCTGGCTTCCGATACTCATGGCGGTGCCCGTGGTGGGCGCCATCGTGGTGGCCCTGCTCCCCAAGGGCAGCGACAAGCTGGCCAAGCAGGTCACGCTGCTGGTCTCGCTTGCGGTGCTGGTGCTCACGGGCGTCATGGCGGCCGGGTTCGACCCCGACGGCGACCGCTTCCAGTTCACCGCCGCCTACAACTGGATCCCGAGCTTCGGCGTGAAGTTCGGGGTCGGCGTCGACGGCGTGGCACTCGTGCTCATCGCGCTGTCGGCGGTGCTGGTGCCGATCGTGGTGCTGGCCTCCTGGCACGACGCCGACGGCGTGAAGACCGCCGACGGCACGCTCGTCACGCCCAAGCGGTCGGTGAAGACGTACTTCTCGCTGCTGCTGGTGCTGGAGACGATGATGATCGGCGTCTTCGCGGCGACCGACATCTTCCTCTTCTACGTGTTCTTCGAGGCCATGCTCATCCCGATGTACTTCATGATCGGGTCGTACGGCGGCGCCCAGCGGTCCTACGCGGCCGTGAAGTTCCTGCTGTACTCGCTCTTCGGCGGCCTGCTCATGCTGGTCGCGGTGATCGGGCTCTACGTCGTGGCCGGCAAGTCCACGTTCATGTTCCCGGAGCTCGTCGGGGCCATCCAGGACCCGACAATGCAGAAGTGGCTGTTCGGCGGCTTCTTCATCGCCTTCGCCATCAAGGCGCCGCTGTGGCCGGTGCACACCTGGCTGCCCGACGCGGCGGCCCAGGCCCCGGCCGGCGCAGCGGTGCTGCTGGTCGGCGTGCTGGACAAGGTCGGCACGTTCGGCATGCTGCGCTTCTGCCTGGAGCTGTTCCCCGACGCCGCCAAGGCGTTCACGATGCCGATCGTGGTGCTGGCGGTCATCAGCATCATCTACGGCGCGATCGTCGCCATCGGGCAGACCGACATGAAGCGCCTCATCGCGTACACGTCGATCTCGCACTTCGGCTTCATCGTGCTGGGTGTGTTCGCCATGTCGTTGACGGCGTCGTCCGGCGCCGCCCTCTACATGGTCAACCACGGCTTCGCCACCGGCGCGCTGTTCCTGGCGGCGGGCTTCCTCATCGCGCGCCGCGGCTCGCCGTTCATCAGCGACTACGGCGGCGTGCAGCGGGTGGCCCCGGTGCTGGCCGGCTTCTTCCTGGTCGCCGGTCTGGCCGGGCTCTCGCTGCCGGGCCTGTCGTCCTTCGTCAGCGAGTTCATGGTCATGATCGGGACGTACGAGAGCCAGGCCCACGGCTCCGGCGCCCTGACCGCCGCCGCGGTGATCTCGGCGGTCGCCGTCATCCTCGCCGCCGTCTACATCCTGTGGATGGTGCAGCGGACGATCAACGGTCCGACGGCCGAGCCGGTCAAGGCGTTCAAGGACCTCAACGCCCGCGAGATCTGGGTCCTGGCCCCGCTCGTCGCGCTGATCATCGGGTTCGGCTTCTTCCCGAAGCCGCTGCTCGACGTGATCAACCCGTCCGTGCACCAGACGCTGACCAACGTGCAGGTGCCGGTCTCCACCATCGCTGAGAAGGGGACAGGTCAGTGAACCCCGCCATTGACGCACCCACGATCGAGTACGGCACGCTGGCGCCGCTGCTGATCGTGTTCGGCGCGGCCATCATCGGCGTGCTCGTCGAGGCGTTCGCGCCGCGCTACCTGCGCAAGTCCATCCACGTGCCGCTCACCCTGCTGAGCCTGGCCGGCGCGTTCGCGCTGGTGCTGGTGCAGGTGCTGCGCGGCCAGGTGTCCACCGCCCCCTCCGCCATGGGGGCGCTGGCCGTGGACGGCCCGTCGCTGTTCCTCTGGGGCGTCATCCTCGTCCTGTCGTTCGTGTGCGTGCTGCTCATCAACGACGAGGGACACTTCGTCGCCTCGGCGGCGAGCGTGCCGGGCAGCTCCGACGAGGAGGCGGCCGAGTCCGTCGACAACGGCTCCGGCCACACCGAGGTCTACCCGCTGGTGCTGTTCGCGGTCGGCGGCATGCTGCTGTTCCCGGCCGCGCACGACCTGCTGATGATGTTCGTGGCCCTTGAGGTCATGTCGCTGCCGCTCTACCTGCTGTGCGGCCTGGCCCGCCGGCGCCGCCTGCTGTCGCAGGAGGCGTCGATGAAGTACTTCCTGCTCGGCGCGTTCTCCTCGGCGTTCTTCCTGTACGGCACCGCCATGATCTACGGGTTCGCGGGCACCGTCTCGCTGCCCGGCATCAACCAGGCGCTGTCGGCCGGGACCGGGCTGGACCCGCTGCTGATGATCGGGCTCTCCATGCTCGGCGTGGGCCTGCTCTTCAAGATCGGCGCGGCGCCGTTCCAGGCCTGGAAGCCGGACGTCTACCAGGGCGCACCGACCCCGATCACCGCCCTCATGGCCTCCGGCACGCTGATCGCGGCCGTGGGCGCGGTGCTGCGGGTGTTCTGGGTCGGCCTCGGCAACCTCGACTGGGACTGGCGCCCGGTCATCTGGGTCATCGCGGCGCTGACCATGATCGTCGGCTCGGTGCTGGCGATCACGCAGACCGAGATCAAGCGGATGCTGGCGTACTCGTCGGTCGCGCACGCGGGCTTCCTGCTCGTCGGCGTGATGGCGACCTTCGGCACCGCCGAGCAGAACGCGGTCTCCCTCAAGGCGATCCTGTTCTACCTCGCGGTCTACGGCGTCACCACGGTGGGCGCGTTCGCGGTCGTCACGCTGATCCGCGACCCGGGCGGCGAGGCCGGTCACCTGTCGCGCTGGGCCGGGCTCGGCAAGCGCGCCCCGGTGCTCGCCGGCACGTTCGCCTTCTTCCTGCTGGCCTTCGCGGGCATCCCGCTGACCAGCGGATTCTTCGGCAAGTACGCCGTGTTCGCGGCCGCCCTCGACAGCGGCACGCAGCCCGGCGACCCGATCGGCGGCTGGATGGCCGGCCTGGTCGTGGTGGGCGTGATCGCCTCCGCGGTGGCCGCGTTCTTCTACGTCCGCGTGATCGTGCTGATGTTCTTCAGCGAGCCCGCCGCCGACGGCCCGGCGATCGCCGTGCCCAGTACGGGGACCGTGGCGGTCATCGCGGTTTCGCTGCTGGTTACCGTAGGAGTGGGGCTCTACCCGGAGTCCGTGCTCGGTATCGCCAACGACGCTGCTAGCAGCCTGTTCATTAGATAAGGGGAATCTCTATGTCTGCGCCACCCGTGGTTGACCTTCCCATTGAGGACGAGCGGTTGGCGCAGGACGTGGCCAACGGACTGGCCGCGGTCGAGAAGCTCCTGCGCTCGTCGGTGGAGAGCGAGGACGCCTTCGTCACGGAGGCGTCCAAGCACCTCATCGAGGCGGGCGGCAAGCGGTTCCGCACGCTGATGGTGTTGCTGGCCGCCCAGTTCGGCGATCCGTCCGCGCCGGGTGTCGTGCCCGGCGCGGTGGTCATCGAGCTGACCCACCTCGGCTCGCTCTACCACGACGACGTCATGGACGAGGCCCCGGTGCGCCGGGGCTCACCGTCCGCGAACGCCCGGTGGGACAACACCGTCGCCATCCTGACCGGCGACTACCTTTTCGCCCAGGCCAGCGACCTGCTCGCGGACCTCGGCCCCGAGCTGATCCGCATCCAGGCCCAGACGTTCTCCCGCCTCGTACGCGGCCAGATCCGCGAGACCGTGGGCCCGCGCGACGGCGAGGACCCGATCGCGCACTACCTCAACGTGCTCGCCGACAAGACCGGCTCCCTCATCGCCGCCTCCGGCCGGTTCGGCGCGCTGCTGTCCGGCGCCCCCGCGGACGTGGAGGAGCGGCTGAGCCGCGCCTGCGAGGCGATCGGCGTGGCCTGGCAGCTCGGCGACGACCTGCTCGACGTGGCCTCCTCCGGCGCGCAGTCGGGCAAGACGCCGGGCACCGACCTGCGCGAGGGCATCAGGACCCTGCCCGTCCTCTACGCGCTGGCCGCCGGCGACTCCCCGCGCCTGACCGCGCTGCTGTCGGGCCCCGTGGCCGAGGAGGACGTCGAGGAGGCTCTGGAGCTGCTGCGCGCCGACCCCGCCATGGCGCGGTCGCGGGCGGAGCTGGAGGCGTGGGTGGACCGGGCACGGGACGACATCTCCGGCCTGCCGGACATCCCGGCCCGCGAGGCGTTCCTAGCTCTGTGCGACTACGTGGTCCGGCGTTCCGGCTGAGGCCGCGTTCCTGCGTACCCGGGCGGTCTGACGGGCCGTCCTGAGGCTGTCGTACGTGAAGATCGCCAGGGCCAGCCACACGATCGAGAACCCGATCCACCGGCTG
This sequence comes from Nonomuraea sp. B208, assembly GCF_057536035.1. Taxonomy (NCBI): domain Bacteria; kingdom Bacillati; phylum Actinomycetota; class Actinomycetes; order Streptosporangiales; family Streptosporangiaceae; genus Nonomuraea; species Nonomuraea sp. B208. Next base: position 412,765 of record NZ_BAAJOU010000025.1, on the reverse strand, counting down.
GACGGCATGACCTCCTTGGCGATCAGCACCCCGCACGCGAACTGCAGGATCGGCGCGATGTACTGCAGCAGCCCGATCGTGCTGAGCGGCACCCTGATCGCCGCCACGCCGAAGCAGAGCAGCGGCACCGCCGTGATGAGCCCGGCGCCGACCAGCAGCGCCGCGTGCCCCCACCCCTGACCGGGGAACGTCGACTCCCCGCTCGCCTGGAGGAAGACCAGGTAGCCGAGCGCGGGCAGCAGCAGCACCAGCGTCTCGATCGCCAGGCTCTCGGTCGCCTCGACGTTCGCCTTCTTCTTCACCAGCCCGTAGATGCCGAAGCTGACGGCCAGCACCAGCGCCACCCACGGCAGCCGGCCGTAGTCGAAGGTCAGCACCACCACCGCCAGCGCCCCGAACCCGACCGCCGTCCACTGCAGCGGACGCAGCCGCTCGCGCAGCAGCACCACCCCGAACAGCACGCTGACGAGGGGGTTGATGAAGTAGCCGAGCGCGGTCTCCACGACGTGGCCGCTGTTGACGGCGTAGATGTAGGTGCCCCAGTTGATCGTGACCGTGATGGCGGCCAGCGTGAGCAGGGCGAGCTTGCGCGGCTGCCTGGCCAGTTCTTTGACCCAGGACCAGTGGCGGCGGACGGCGAGCACCGCGAGCACGGACACCAGCGACCACACCATCCGGTGGGCGAGGATCTCCACGGCGCCGGAGGGCTTGAGGAGAGGCCAGTAGAGGGGGAAGAGGCCCCACATGGTGTAGGCGGCGATCCCGAACAGCACACCGCGCCGAGAGTCAGGCATGAACCCCATCTTCGCCGCTTACCACCCTTAACCACAAATTTCACCCTCTAAGCGGAAATGTGTAGATCTCCTAAAGCGTTGCGAGAGGTGAAGCCCACCGGGCCCGCCGCGGCGGCCCAGGTAGGCTGACCCGAGAAGGCGAGCTGGAGGTAGTGCGATGGGCTGGCTGTTCGGCGGCAACAAGACATCGATGGTCCGGCCGGAGGACGCCCTGCCGGGCCGCCCGGAGCGGATGCCCGTGACGCCGCGCCACGCGGTCCTGGACGCTCCGCTGGCCCCGCCGTACCCCGAGGAGCTGGAGGTGGCCGACTTCGGCCTGGGCTGCTTCTGGGGCGCCGAGCGCAAGTTCTGGCAGACCCCGGGCGTCGTCACCACGGCCGTCGGCTACCAGGGCGGCTACACCCCCAACCCGACGTACGAGGAGGTCTGCTCCGGCCTCACTGGCCACACGGAGGCCGTCCGCGTGGTCTTCGACCCCGCCCGGATCTCGTACGAGGAGCTCCTCAAGGTCTTCTGGGAGGCCCACGACCCCACGCAGGGCATGCGCCAGGGCAACGACGTCGGCACCCAGTACCGCTCGGCCATCTACTACCACTCGCCGGAGCAGCGCAAGGCGGCGGAGGCTTCGCGGGAGGCGTACCAGGGGGTGCTGAGGGAGGCCGGCTACGGCGACATCACCACCGAACTGGCCGAGGCCGGGCCGTTCTACTACGCGGAGGATTATCACCAGCAGTATCTTTTTAAAGTGCCGAACGGGTACTGCGGAATCGGCGGCACCGGTCTCACCTGCCCGGTGGGCATCGCACCCGCCGGCGAGTGAGCAAAGCGGACTTCGACGGGCTCCGTGCTATGGAACACCGGAGCCCGCTTTCCCGATGACCTGCCGGGGCGTGGACATCTACGATCAGCCGGTCGCTTACCTGGAGTTCTTCATGGTCGTCGGCTCCGCGGCCGGGCTGACGTCAGCCGATGAGCCTTCTGCGCCAGTCGATCTGCGTGACGGTGATGGCCTGCTCCGGATCGCCGTTCCATTCGGTGGTGAGGCCGGCCTGTTCGAGCGCGGCCACGACCTCACGGCCGATGGCCGCCGTGGTGGCCGGCGAGCCGTCGAAGCCGCCGTACAGGAGCGTCAGGCCGTGTCCGGCCGCGGCGGCGTCCGTGCACTGGCTGTGGAAGAAGACGTAGCCCCGGGCATCCGGTGAGCCCGCGTCGCCGACCTCCGCCCGGCCGCACGAACTGCAGCAGGCGAAGTTCTCCTTTGCCGTGATGCCAGCGGCCGCCAAGGCCGTGAAAGCTTGAGTGAGTCGTTCGGGGTCGGTCTCGTCCTCCCAGGCGGCCTGCTCCTCGACGCGCTCCAGCCACAGCCGGTCGGCCAGTTCGCGGGCCTGTTCAGGAGATACAGGCCGGCGATCGCCTGACACCAGGTGCTCCTCCGCGATCTCGGCCAGCTCCGCCCTGGTCGCATACCCGCCCCTGATCACCTCGCGGATGCGCGCTTCGAGGCTCTCGCGATCGTCCTCTTCCAGGTCGAGCGGCGGAGTCAGCTCGGGCGTGCCCAGGTCCAACGGGGTCCAGGCGAGCACGGATCGCCAGCTTTCCTCCTGACGTGCCCACGCGGTCATGGCTGCGATCACCGGCTCGGGCGTGTCGAGGATGACCTGGAAGTGCCTGTCGGCCCCGCCTTCACGATGCTCGAGCGTATAGTCGCCTCCGTCATGCCATACCTGCATGAAGACGTCTGGTAGGTCGGGGACCCGCTGAAGGATCAGGAACCTGTGATTCCGCCGTCCCAGCCCATCGACCAGTCCGGCGATGTCCTCCTCGCTTGCCCGCACGAACCGGCGACCGTCCTCGGTCACCACAGTGATCGCCAGCATGCTGCCCACCCTGACACACCACCCTCCGAAGGAGAAACCATTCGAGCGCGTCTGAGCCGGTCTGTGCCGTGGTCCGGAACGGAGATCTGAAAGGCACCGCTTGAGGGGCCATCGCAGTTCTGTGCAGAAAGATATACAGTTGATGCATGACTGTTCTGCACGATGTCACTGAGCTGAGTGTCACAGAGGCTGCTCGGCGAGGGGTTGCCCGTCTGGTGGCTGATGCGGAGCAGGGGGCCGATCTGGTCGTTACCCGTCGGCATCAGCCAGTGGCGGCCGTGGTAAGCATCCGCCGGCTCAAGGAGTTGGAGGAAGCGGCGGCGGATCTGCGTGATCTGGCGCTTGTGCTCGCCCGTTCGGTCACGGACACGGGTGAGCGAGTCTCGCTCGATGAGGTGCTGGCCGCCTTCGGGCATACTCGCGAGTCGCTGGCCGACATCCCGGACGAGTAAACGTGTCCGGCGTCGTCTTCACGGCGTCGGCGGTCGATGACCTCCGACGCATCGGCCCGGACGCGGTGCCCAAGGTGCTCAAGAAGATTCTTCTCCTGCTGGACAACCCTGAGTCTGGTTACCCGCTCGGCGGGGAACTGTCCGGTTTCCGGAAGCTGGTGGTCGGTCGCAACACCTGGCGTGTCGTCTACCGCATCACCGAGGACAAGCGAGTGGAGATCTGCGAAGTGTGGGCTGTCGGTGAGCGGGCTGACGCGGAAGTGTACGCCGAGGCGACGGCGAGGGTTCGCGAGGCGGGTGCTGATCGCCCCGAGATCGTCCAGCTCCGCCAGGTGATCGAGCGCCTTGGCGCGCTGGCCGATCACATTCGGGTGGAGAAAACACCCCCAAGAGAACCAGTTCCAGATTGGCTCGCGGACCGGTTGATCTACACGGTCGGGATGACTCGCGAGGACGTTGCTGCTCTTGATCTTCAAGAGGCGGTCGACCTGTGGGCTGAGTACCGGTCCAAGCCTCATTAGGTCGTACATCTATTGCCTGACGCGGAGCGCTATCACCAGCAGTATCTGTACAAAGTGCCCAATGGGTACTGCGGGATCGGCGGCACGGGCGTGGCCTGCCCGGTGGGCCTGACGTCCGGCGAGGCGTAGACCTGCGGAGATAGCTAGATTCTGGCCCATGGTCCACCGGCACGTTCGGCGTCGATCATGGGCCAGCGCCGTTTCTCGGGGGCCGGTCGCGACCAGCATCGCCCACGCGCATGACCACCGCTACGAATGACCCGAGACGGCGATGCTCAACGACAAAGAGACGTCAACTTGCGTATCGCAACCTCAGCTCGTCCATCGCGAGGTCCCAGAAGGACCTGTAACGGTTGGCGCCAGGCAGCCATGGCGCGAGATACCAGGCTTCCCACTCACCTTCAGAGGTCTTGACGTGGGGATTGAGGAGAGTCACTCCGTCATCCCAGTATCCGATCAGCAGGGTGTCGGGCACATACTCTCCTCTGTATTGGATGGAGTCCTGCTCCAGTCCATAGACGAAGTAGAGCTCGTTGGGCACGCTCCATGAGTTCTCGGGCTTGGGTTCTGACCAGCTCTCGGCGATCGAGGGATCGACATCACGGAGCCAGCCGACTTCGTCGGTGCGCAGCAGGCAACAGTCATTGTTGCTGCCCCACCCGTTGGCGAAGAGGAGAAACTGCCGGTAACTCGGCGGTAGCTCCACACCCAGCCGCTCTTCAAGCTCGCGGACCTCTGCTTTGGCGGCCGGGGGATACAGATCGCCGAGTGGGCTGATCGCCGGGTGGTCAGGACCCTCGGTCTGCGGATGGCTTGCAGGGAGGAGTTCAGACCATGCGTACGGGACACTCATCGCGAGAAGATATCCCGTTTCGAGTGGCTGCTGTACGTGCAGCACGAGCTTTGGCCGTCCCTCCCGATCATCTCCAAGCGTGAGATGATCAAGGTATGACCCTTCACGCCACTCTGATCTAGGGGGATCATGGTTCGCATCGCTGTGTCCGGTCACCGGAGGATACCGCCATACTGATCGACGGGGCGGTACGTGTGGCCCTTGCGGAGTACCGGTCGGGTGTCGCCGGGTTGTCCTGTCTGGCGGACGGGGCTGATCAGATCTTCGCTCGTGCGGTACTCGATCTCGGTGATGTGCTGGAGGCCGTGATCCTTACTCGGCGTCGTGGCGGTGGTGGTCGGTACGCGGGAGATGGGGCGCCCCATCAGAGACGCCTAGATCTATCTCCCGGGGACGTCGCGAGTTCGCTGCCGTCGCTTGTCGGGCAAATCAAGGCGCGCAATCGGCAGGTGAAGCAGCCTCTGCCTCAGATGCTGCGCTTGTCTTCGAGGTGAAGGACGGTCAGTTCATGTCCGTCGCGATCACGCTTGGCACGGCCGAGGATGCCGATTGCGAGATCGTCGTGGTTCTCCAACTCGCTGGGATCGACGTAGGTGAGAATGTCGGGGTGATGGCCTGTTACGGCCCAGCCGGATGCGTCGTCCAGGTCTATGACGTTGAAGTCGCCGGCCGGGGTGCCTGGGTGAACGGGGCCGTACTCCCGCAGAAGGGTGATCGCCTGCTGGGTGAGATCGTTGGCAGGCTCCATCAGGATCACGCAGGTTCCGTGGGCGAACAGGACCCACGACTTGGCGGGATCCAGGAGTCGACGCCAGATCTCTACGGTGGACGTCTGATTCATGCGGAGCAGCGTAACGTCCGGCTCTGACAAGCCCTGCCCGGCCAGGCTGACTTCCGTTACGGCCTGCTCTCAACCGGGGCATCAGCATCTCCTGGAACATCTGTGTCTCCCCGGAAGACGGGAGAACGAGGTGTTCCGGTCTTGGGACACCTCGTCCCATAGACTGGATGGCATGAGCGTGATGCGCGAGGAGCTTCATCATCTGGTGGACCGGCTGCCTGAGGAGAAGGTCGCGCCTCTGCTTCGCCTGGTCCGGGATCAACTCGATGAGCCGCAAACTGTTCGCGACTTGCCGTTCATCGGCATGCTGGATGCGGAGCCCGATTTTGCGGAACGTGCCGAGGAGATCTTGCGGTCGGAGGACAATCACTCTTTGTGATCGTTCTTGACTCAGGGCCGCTGGTCGCGGCGCTCAACGGCCAAGACAAGCACCATGATGCGTGCGCACGCCTTCTGAGGACTTACCCTGGCTCGCTGCTCGTCCCCTCCACAGTTGTCACGGAGGTGTGCCAGTTGGTCGAGAGGCGACAGGGCAGCAAAGCGGAGGCGGCCTTCTTGCGGACCTTCGGGTCAGGTCTGACACTGGTCGATCTCACCGAGCAGGATGTGGACCGGATGAGCGACTTGGTTGAGCTGTACGCGAGTCTTCCTCTGGGCGCGGTCGACGCATCCGTGATCGCGGTTGCTGAACGGCTCAACGTTTCGGAGGTCGCAACGCTTGATCGCCGTCACTTCACAGTGATCCGTCCGAGCCACACCAGCGCGCTTCTCCTCCTGCCAGAGACCTTATGAATTGCGACCTGACAGTACCTGTACAAAGTGCCCAATGGGTACTGCGGGATCGGCGGCACGGGCGTGGACTGTCCGGTCGGCTTGACGTCCGGCGAGGCGTAGACCTGCCGAGATAGATTCTCTAGGCGCTAGATACCTGGTCAGACGGCTGGTGGGCCTCTAGTACTCCAGTGACAATTCGCGATCTTGGTTGTTGTTGCTCACCAAGGGTGGCGAATGCTCATATCTGTCGACATGAAGCCTCCCGCTGGTTGTTGATCTTGTCATGTTGATCACGTCTTGGACCTAGCATTCTCACATGGGATTGGACATTACGGTCCTCATCGTCGACTGGGCGCACGTCAAGGAGGCCCCACCCGACCAGCGCCTGGAACTGCTCATGGGCGTCGCGTGCTCGGCTGATGGTTCGGACCTTGAGGATCCCGAGCGCGGATGGATGTGGCCCTCGGTGTCGGCCGCACCATGGTTCGCAAGGTACGAGTTTTATCGCACGCTGGGCTCGTTGAAGGCACATTTTTGGGCCGGCCAAGCCTGGGAGGAAATTCGTGGCTTCGCCGATCCGGATGGCTTCTTGTCAGGGCTGTTCTGGTACGGGCCTGACCCGGCCAACGATGCTGTCCACGTGCATGGTGATCTGTTTCCTGCTGATATCGACAGGAGCCGGGGACTGTCGCTCGCCTAGCCTCCAGAGGCTGTACCCGCCCTAGTCAAATCCTGGGTCAAGGCCGAACCGCGCCTTGAGGAACTTCGTGAGCCCTTCGCCGCGCACGCCGTGCGCCCTCCGGGGCATTGGATCGAGAACTTCGAGGAATTCGCCGACTTGCTCAACGATTGGGGTGAGGTGGTGCGCGAAGCCGACAGTCGCGGGTGGGGGCTGATCGGATTTACCATTTGACCCGCGCTCGACCGTTCCCTTCCCCAAGACGCGGGCCACGGTCAGACATGTCTGGGAGCCTAGGTTATGCAACGGCTCCGCCAGGAACATCCCTGCGCAGCGACACTGGGTACTGCGCTTGCTCCGCTTTGACGGACACCATCGTTGTGGTGGTCAGGCCGACGCGGCGGCCTCGAAGTCGGCGGGGCTACGGTAGCCCAGACTGCTGTGCAGGCGGTACAGGTTGTACCAGCCCTCGATGAACTCGAAGATCGCGCTGCGGGCCGCAGCTCTGGTGGGCCAGGACTGCTGGTCGAGGAGTTCGCCCTTGATGGCCGCGAAGAACGACTCGGCCAGCGCGTTGTCCCAGCACTGGCCGGTGCGCCCGACCGACAGCCGCACGCCGGGCCGCGCGGCCGGCTGGGCATAGGCGGCGCTCGTACATTGACATCCGCGGTCCGGATGGAAGATCACCGACGCGGTCGGTCGTCGTCGGGCGCAGGCCTGCTGCAGGGCCACCAGTGGCTATGACGCGGGTGTCGACGGCCTGAAGCGTAGGCCGAGGGCAGTTCGGACATCCGCCGGTAGTTCTGAGGGGTCACCCCGACCACGCGAAGTTCGTCGTCGGCGATGGTGTCGCAGAACTCGGCCGCAAGAGTGGGGCTCATGGTCAGTCGACCAGGCCGGCGCGGTAGGCGGCGATGGCCACTTGTACGCGGTTCGTGACGGCGAGCTTGACGAACAGGTGGGAGATGTGGCTCTTGACCGTGGCCTCGCTCATGTTCAGGCGGGCTGCGATCTCGGTGTTGGAGCGGCCGAGCCCGACCTCGACGAGCACCTCGCGCTCGCGTCCGGTCAGGGTCTCCAACCGGGCGAGCGCGTCACGGCGGCGCCGGATGGGTTGGTCGGTGGTGAGCCGGTGGATCAGCCGCCGAGTGATCCGCGGGGACAGCATCGAGTCGCCGCCGTGCGCGAGACGGATGGCCTGGATCAGGTCGTGCGGCGAGGTGTCCTTGAGCAGGAACCCGCAGGCTCCCGCCTCCAGGGCGGTGAAGACGTGCTCGTCGCTGTCGAACGTGGAGAGGATGATCACCGCGGGTGTCCGGGTGAGCCGGCGGATGGCCCCGGTGGCGGCGAGGCCGTCGTACCGGGGCATCCTGACGTCCATCAGGACGACGTCGGGCCCCAGGCGGCGGACCGCGTCGACGGCCTGGTTGCCGTCCTCGGCCTCGCCCACGACCTCCACGTCGGGTGCGGACTCGATGATGAACCGCAGTCCCGCGCGGATCAGCGGCTCGTCGTCAACCAGCAGTGTCCTGATCATGTGATTCCCTCGGGAATGCGTCCGTGGCGTGCCACGGCAGCCGGCCCTCCAGACGCCAGCCTCCCGCATCGTCCGGCCCGCCGCGCACCGTTCCGCCGATCAGCCGGAAACGCTCCGCCAGGCCCACCAGACCGACCCCGGCGCCGGTCTCCAGACTCGGCTGGAGCGATGGTCCGTTGGTGACCGCGATCGTGACGCCGTCTTCCCTGCTCCCGGTCGCCGTGACCGTGACCGGGGCCCCGTGGGCGTGCTTGTGCGCATTGGTCAGGCCCTCCTGGACGAGGCGATGCGCGGCTCTGGCCGTTTCCGATGGCCACGTGCCGATGTCGCCGTGCAGGGTGACGGTCCCGCCGGCCGATCGCCAGGAGTCCACCAGCCGCCGCAGGTCGGGGAAGCCGTCGTCGTCATCGTCGGGCCCGGCGCGCAGCACGCCAAGGATCTTGCGCAGCTCTTCGAGGGCCTCCTGCGCGCTGACCCTGATCAGCGCCGCCTCCCGCTCGATGCGCTCCGGCCCTGCGCTCGCGTTCACCTCGAGGCCGCCGGCATGCAGCGAGATGAGCGTGACCTTGTGCGCGAGCACGTCGTGCATCTCCCGGGCGATCCGGCCGCGCTCGGCGGACCTCGCCTGTTCGTTGCGCAGACGCTGCTCGGCCTCGGCGCGTTCGGCGCGCTCGCGCAGCGATCGGGTCAGCTCGCGGCGGGTGGTGGCGTACGCCCCTGCCGCCAGCGTGACCCCGGTCGCGGTCGCCGCCGAGATCAGCGCGTCCGTGCCCAACCGGCCGCCGTCCACCCACTGCTGGGCCAGGAACCCCGCCATGCCGATCGCCGCCAGCGCCGGGAAACGCCTGCCCGCGCCGGAGAACAGGCTGATCAGCAGCGGCCCAGGATTGCCCGACAGCACGTACGCGCCCGCCCCGGCGACGGCCACCGCCACCGGCCAGCGGCCCCGGAACCAGATCGCACCCGTGCCTGCCAGCCCGGCGACGGCGATGACGGGTCGCGGCAGCGGCGCCCACGGCGTCTTGACCGCCAGGACGGTGAGGAACAGGCAGAGCGCCACGGAGGCCGCGTTGATCGCGTGTGGCCCGAGCGCGGACATCCGCCGCAGCGCCGCGCGTAACGACAGCATCGGTCCAGCGTAACCAGGGCGGCGGCGCACCACCTCATACCGGCGTCGGCACTGGACGCCGGGCGTCTCCGACTTTCGTCGGAGACGCCCATGGCCGCGATGGCGATGCGGCCGCGCCCTCGCCGACCGCATCGTGGATGGCCCCGACAAGGTCAGGAGCCGCCCGTGTATGTCTTCCGTTCGATGCTCGTCGCGGTGTGCGCGGCGCTGATGATCCTCGTGCCGCGTCCCGCCGCGGCAGCTGCCGAGCTTCCGGACGAACGCGCTCTGGCCGCCTTCTTCGACGCCGCGATGGCGGACGGGCTGGCGGCCGACCATGTGCCGGGCGCGGTCGTCTCGGTGGTGGGCGGTGGGAAGATGCTCTTCAGCAAGGGGTACGGGCTGGCCGACGTCGAGAACCGCAGACCCTTCGACCCGGCCACCTCAATGGTCCGGATCGCCTCGATCACCAAGCTTTTCACCTGGACCGCGGTGATGCAGCAGGTTCAGCAGGGCAAGCTGGACCTGAAGGCGGACCTGAACCGCTACCTCACCGCGTTCCGGATCCCCGCGACCTACCCCCGGCCGATCACGCTGCAGGACCTGATGGACCACACGGCCGGGTTCGAGGACCGCACCATCGGCGTGGGGTCGCGGAGCAAGGACGACGTGCCGCCCTTGGCGGACTATCTCGCCGACAACATGCCCGCGCGGGTGCGTCCGCCCGGCGAGGTGTCGGCGTACTCGAACTATGGGGCGGCGCTGGCCGGACACATCGTGGCGCGGGTGAGCGGGCAGCCGTATGACGAGTACGTGCGCGACCACATCCTCGACCCGCTCGCGATGCGGCACAGCACGGCCGCCGAGCCCGTTCCCGCCCCCTTGGCCGCGGATCTGGCGCGCAGCTACGACTACGAGGACGGGGCGTATCGGCGCAAGCCGTTCGTCTTCGACAACCTCGCCCCCGACGGGTCGATCAGTGCCACCGCGAACGACATGGCCCACTTCATGATCGCTCACCTGCTGGACGGACGCTTCGGCGACCGGCGCATCCTCGACGAGCCGACGGCCCGGCTCATGCACCGGCGGACGTTCGCGGCCGATCCGCGCATCGACGGGTACGCTCACGGGTTCAAGGAGCAGACACTCAACGGGCATCGCGTGCTCATGCACGACGGCGGCTGGGAGGGCTTCCAGAGCGCGTTGCTGCTGGTGCCCGACGCCGGCCTCGGCCTGTTCGTCTCCACGAACAGTCTCGGCGGGGCCGACGCCATGACCAAGATCATTCCTGCCTTCTTCGACCGCTTCCTGCCTGGAGAGCGCGCCGTGCCCGACGGCGGTGCTCCCGTCGTGCCTGTCGAAGGCTTCTACAAGCTCACCAGGTCCGCGGAGTCCAGCATCGAGAAGGTGGTCGCCCTGACCAGTTCCACCCGGCTGCGGGTGGAAGGCGGGAAGCTCAGCTTCGGAGGCTCGACGTGGAGCCCGCTGGGGCCTGGGCTCTATCAGCAGAACGGCGGCACGCAGCGGCTGGCGCTGGTGACCGGTGGGAGCGATGTCGCGTACGTCGCCACGGACGGCCCCACCTACCAGCGCGTCCCCTGGTGGGACACTCCGCCGGTCAATGCCGTCATCGTCCTGCTGTTCGCCGTCACCGCACTGACCGCCGTGCTCGGCCTGCCGGTGGCCGCTGTGGTCCGTACGGCCAGGAAGCGTGCCGTTTCGCGTGTCTGGCGCGCCGGGCGTGTCCTGACTGGGCTCGCCGCCGCGGCCGGGCTGGTGTTCGTGGCGCTGTTCACGCTGGTTCTGACCGGCGACACGAGCATCCTGTACGGCGTGCCGACCGACGTCCAGGTCCTCCTGGTGCTGCCGCTGCTGGTCCTCGCCCTCACCGTCGCCGCGGTCGCCACGACCGTGAGGGCTTGGCGGAGCGCGGGCGTCCTGGCCCGCGGCCATCAGGTGGTCGTACTGGCGGGGCTGCTCGCCCTCCTCTGGTTCTGCCAGCACTGGAACTTGCTCGGCTGGCACCTGTGATCACTGAACCGCCTGGGGCGGCGAGCTGCCCGGTCGTGCTGACCGCCGGCGCAGCCGGATCAGGCGCCCGGCAGCCCGCCGTGCAGATCGAGGGAGGCGCGGTTCCTTCGAAGAGCAGCGTCAGCGAATTTCCGCTCTACACGATCGCTGTCGTCACGTACGGCTGTTCTGCTGGCCGGCGTGCGCGGCGAGGTCGTCGGCCAACCGCTGCACGAGGCGCTGCAAGAAGCGCTGCGCGAACCAGCGCGACCACCACGACGTGGTGTACTGCCCCTGCCAATGGATGAGAGTCCCACCGTCGGTGGGCTTCAGTTCGACCCGGGCCCGGTAGTCGCGGATGATCGGCAGGAACTCTGCCTCGTAGGCGAACAAGGTCGGCTCCCGCAGTTCCGTGATCTGCTCCCGGCTGACGTTCTTGCCCTTGCGGAATGCGCGAACCGCTCCCACCTGATCACGGCCGGCCGGATCGAGGTCTGCCGAGCGCTCTCGATCCAGGTCGCCCAGTGACGACCACCTCGGCCACGACTCGGCATCGACAAGTAGCGCCCAAATCGCTTCCCGGGGCGCTGCGGAGAAGGCAGAAACGGCGTAGTGAAGCATGGTGTCCTCTGGTTCATCGCGTAGGTCGCGGGGATGTCGGCTTGATCGCGCACCAATGTCCGTGCTCACAGTGAGCGTGAAGGATCGCCACGCACCGGCGCGGTGCCCCTCGCGCGGCTGCCGACGTCACCGGGTCTCGGGCAGGGGCAGGAAGCGCCGGAAGGCCGCAAGAGCGACGAAGAGGACCGCGAAATGCATGAGGCCCAAGGCGATGCCGCCGACCGAATCCAGGGACAGCGCGATCAGCACATCGGGGATCAGCGAGATGACCATGACCAGCGGCACCAGCCAGGACAGCATCCTGGCGGGGTCTTCGGCGAAGCGGCGCACGATCGTCCATCCCGTAGCACCGAGGATGACGCCGATCAGGGTCAACGAAAGGTAGGCAGGTGGGGTCAGACCTGGAACGACAGCAGAGTCCGCACCGAGAGCCTGCGCGGCGAGCGCGATCAGGGCGTTGAGTAGGCCGGCGCCGCCGGTGGCGGTCAGCACGGCAAAGCCGAATCCGCGGGCGATGGACTTGGTGATCACGAAGGTTCCTTCGGGTCAGCGGCTGACGGCCGCAACGGGTAGCGATCCGATGGGCGATCGCAGGGCCCCCGACGAGTGACGGCTGTTCCCCGATCAGGCAGCCTCGTCGACACCGGCCGTGAAGACGATCCGGACTTCACGAGGTCGCTTGCCTGGGAAATGTCGGCGGCTGGCATAGATGCACCTCGAACTCGTTCAGGGTGACGTCGAGATCGTGTGCTGCGACTACTGCGATCAACGTGAGGATGCGGAACATCAGCCGTCGCCGTGGCTGCCTCTCCGGGACCGGCCTCCCGCAGTGGATGTCGTCACCGAGCCGTGCCGGACACGACCGGAGCCGGACGTTCAGACGACTCGGCGACGAGCCGCCGGTGAACGATCCTGCGGGCAACACCGAGGACGAGCGCGCGCAACGCCGCTGCCGGCTTGCTCGAAGGGACGAACCTCTGCTGCTTGATCTTCGCGGTGCGCTGTTGCTCGGTGATGAACGGACGAAGCCCGGTCTCCCACGCGTTCAGAGCGTCGTCGAGATCGTCGGGGTGCTCCTGCACGGCCTTGCCGAGAGCAGCGCCGCCACACAGCGAGGCCGAAGCGCCCATACCCGAGTAGGTGGTCAGGCACCACGCCGCATCACCGAGCAGGACCACCCGGCCCGAACTCCACCGCGGCATCTTCACCTGGTGAACCGAGTCGAACAGGACGTCGGGGGCATCCTCCAGGGAGTCCAGGATGTGGCGCACCACCGGGTCGTCCATTCCCGAGTAGACCGACCGCAGCTGCTCGATTCGCGGCCCGCTGAACTGCTTCTGGATGTCATCGGTCCGGTACGTCAGCAGCGTCGTGGGCGCGTGATCAGCGAACCCGAACACCCACGCCGCGCGCCCGGCGCGCGGGACGACGACGGTGTCGGTCGGAGCGAACGAGGGCACGTGCTCCTTGAGTTGGAAGGCGCACACGATCGCGTTCCAATCCGTCAGGTAATCCTCGTCCGGGCCGAACACCATCCGGCGCACGGTCGAGCGCAGCCCGTCCGCTCCGACCACAAGATCGAACGTTTCGCGGTGCTGCGCGCCGGAACCGGCGTTCTCGAGCAGGACCTGTACTCCGTCGACGCCCTGGATGATCTCGATCGGGGTGGTGGCGAACCGCACCTCGACCGGGTCCTCAACGCCATCGCCGGTGATGCTCTGCCACAGCGCGGCCTCGATGTCGCCACGTAACACCGCCGCCGGACCAGGCTGGTCCAGGAACCCCAGTTCCGGCTTCGGATTGCCACGACGATCCAGCGCCCACGTGTTCCCGCCCTCCTTCCATGCAGGGTTGCGGGTGTGCAGGTGGTCGGCGATGCCCAGGTCGGCAGCGGCCTGTCGACCCTCTGGGAACAGGAAGATGAAGTAGCCCCCAGTTCGACGCTCGGCAGCCCGCTCGATGATCACGGGCGTCCATCCCGCTCGGCGCAGCCCGATCGCCGCGGACATTCCCGCGATTCCCAGACCGACGACCAACGCACGTTTCTGCATGGTGTTCCCCTCTTCCTGATCTGGCTGGTTGTTCCGATGACGGAGGCGAGGCTCATAACGCCTGGCAGGCAGCCGCTCCGTCGCCTCCGGGAGCCGCATGGCCGCAGTTCCTTAACTAAGTTCAACTCGCCTGGAGCAAGCGTGCCTGAACTTTGTTAAGGTGTCAACCGTGGCAAAGGGCATCAACAAGGAACGGATCGTGGCGGCAGCGCTCGAGCTGCTCGACGAGAAGGGCATGGACGCACTCACCGTCCGTGCGCTCGCTGCGCGGCTCGATGTGCAGGCACCCGCGCTGTACTGGCACGTCCGCAACAAACAGGAACTGCTCGACGAGATGAGCACGTTCGTGATGCGCCGCGTGACGGATGCGCTGTCGGAGATCCCGCCCGACGCCGGCTGGCGTGCCAACCTCGCCGACTACGGCCGCATCCTGCGCATGGAATACCTGCGCCATCGGGACGGGGCTCGCATCTTCAGCGGCACGCGCTTGTCGGACCCGGACGTGGTGAAAGCAAAGGAAACCTGGCTCGCGCGCTTCGTGGCGGCCGGATTCACCCTCGTCGACGCCGACGATGCCATCGACGTGGTCACCGCGTTCGTCGTCGGGTTCGTCATCGAGGAACAGGAGCGAGTGCAGTCGGACGAGACTTCCCCAGGTCGATACTCGGCCGCCGGACGCGATGCTTGGCTGGGCGAGGGGGCCGACCTGATCAAAGCCGTGGGTTGCCTGCCCGATGACCGCCACGCACGGTTCGCCCGGCACCTCGACATCGTCCTCGACGGACTCGCAGCGCGGCTGCACCGCTGATCGCCAAGGCCTGAGCCCTGCTGGTCGCAGACGACGACCGCGCGATCCGTGAGTCTCTGGAAGGTTTGACCGATCCCGTGGAGGCGCTCACCGTGTCGAAAGGTGCTGACCGGCCGGTGTCCAGTGATCGGTGGACGGCGAAGCTTGAGCCGCCGCGACGCGGTCCGCGATGTGGTCGATGACGACGTTGACCGCGCGGCGGTACGGGGTGGCGTCTTGGTTCACCTGGGACAGGAGCATGCCGCCTTGGATCGCGGCCAGCAGCGCGACCGCAAGCGCTTCGATGTCCTCGTCGGCGCCGAGGTCGCCGCGCTCGCGCATGCGAGCGAGCCCGGACTCGATCGCGGCTTGCCACGCAGCGAATCCCCTGGCCAGGCCGAGGCGAGCTGAGGGGTCGATGTCCGACAGTTCGCTGGCGAGGGAGCCGATCTCGCAGCCTCCGGCGCAGTGGACCGCGTCCAGCCGGACGGCGGCGCGTTCGCACCATTCGCGCAGTGCGTCGATGCTGTCGAGGTGGTCGAGCAGGGGTCGCTGTTGTTCGAGCTTGACGGTGTTCTGGTACTCGATCACCGCCGCCGTGAGGCCTTTCTTGTCTCCGAAGTAGTGATAGATCTGCGAGGCGCTGACCTTGGCACGGCGTTGCACGTCGGGGATGCTCGTGCCGGCCACGCCTTGCTTGAACATCAGTTCGGCGGCGGCGTGCAGGATGCGGTCTCGCGTGCGGCGACCACCCTCGGTGCTGGCTGCCTTGACCTGGGTCTCGACACCGTGCTTCGGCATGAGGGCAGCCTATCGAGATTGGAATTGACTTTCCAATTTCACGCTGCCTACGGTTGGAGTGTCCATTCCAAGATCGCTTCAGCGCACGCGAAAGGCGAAGCTCATGGCCCTCAACCCGCAAATCCAGACCGTGCTCGACGACTTGGCCGCGACCCCCGCGCCCGCGGCCAACACCCTCACTGTGGCGGAGAACCGTGCCGCCGGCCTCGCGTTCGCCTCGTTCGCCGGTGACGTCGTCCCGGTTCGCGAGGTTCGTGACATGGCCTTCCGCAACGGCGACCATGACGTCCCGATCCGCATCTACGCATCCGAGACGATCCGGACGGGCTCGCCCGCTCCGGTGACGGTGTTCTTCCACGGCGGCGGCTGGGTGTTCGGCGACCTCGACACCCAGGACCACTTCGCCAGGGTCGTCGCGACGCGGTCGAAGACCATTGTCGTCTCCGTCGACTACCGGCTGGCGCCAGAGCACCGGTTCCCGGCAGCCGTCGAAGACGCCTACGCGGCGCTGCGATGGGTCGAGCAGAACGCAGACGCCTTCGGTGCCGATCCGAAGCGCATCGCCCTGTTCGGGGAGAGCGCGGGAGGCAACCTCGCCGCTGTCGCCGCGCAGGAAGCGAAGCGACGCGGCGGACCGACCGTCACCTTCCAGGCTCTCGCCTATCCCGCGACCGACCGTTTCGACGACAGCGCATCGATGTACGACTACGCCGCCGGCCCCCTGCTGACGCGCCCTTGGCTCGAGTGGTTCTGGGGCGCCTACCTCAACACCCCCGACGAGGGTGCCGACCCCCGCGTCTCTCCACTGCGCGCGGAGGACCTCACCGGACTCCCAGCCGCGTTCATCGTCACCGCTGAGCTCGACCTGCTACGTGACCAGGGCATCCGGTACGCCGACGCTCTCCGCGAGGCCGGAGTGCCGGTGACACACCGGGCGGTCGAGGGTGTGCCCCACGCGTTCCTGTCCTTCACTCGCGACGTCCAGATCTCACGTGACGTGCTGAACGAGATCGGCGACGCCATCGGCGCGGCCTTCGCGTGACAGGTGGGCCATCCAACAGTGAGCGCTCCAACCGGACCACACTTTCAGAAGGACGCGCCCAAACCACCACTGTCGAACTAATACCGCAACGGCACTTGTTCGGGTGGGTGCCGCGCCATTCGTCGTAGCCGAGGCGGGTTCGGTGGTGGCGCATTTTCAATCCCGCCGGCCATCCTGTGGATTCTCCTCGATCTCGCGATCACGGTTGACTCCTTAACGTTGTTCAGGCAAGGTGGAGATCGTCTGGTTGACTTCGTCCAGGTGATTAAGGTGCCCGTGGCCGATGGGTTCGAAGACGGAATCGTGTATTCGAGCCAGGGCATCGTCATCAATACGTCCGTGAAAGGAAGCGCGTCATGGCTGTGACTGTCACGGAGGAACCATGGGACAGCGCGGACGGCCTCAAGCTGCGCCGGGCCATGCAGGTCGAGCTGGCAGCCCGGTACGACGTTCCCGATCAGGAAACCGAGCCGCCCACCGCCGACACGATCAGCGTGTTCCTCGTCGCGCGTGATTCGGGAGGCGGTGCGACGGGCTGCGGCGCGTTGCGTCTGCTGGGCGGAAACAGGGCCGAGATCAAGCGGATGTACGTGATCCCGGAGGCCAGGGGCACCGGCGTGGCGACCCGCATCCTGCGTGCGCTGGAGGACCACGCCCGACGGCACGGGACCGGCTCGGTGGTGCTGTCGACCGGCGTGAAACAGCCCGACGCGATCCGGTTCTACGAGCGCGAGGGCTATCAACCGATCGACGGGTACGGACCGTACGCCGGCGAACCGCTGGCCAGGTGCTTCAGCCTGCAGCTCGGCTGACGGGGGCACCCGTCGGCCGGCCTGGGTCAGCCGAGCCGGAAGGGGTGCCTCGATGCCGTCAGGTCCGGAAACCTATTCGGAGAACATGGTGAACGAGCGCATCCCGTCGAAGCGCTTGGCGGCGAGATCCTCGAAACTGATCAGGAAGCATCCGTAGTGGAAGTCGCTTGGCGTGTAGAACTGGGCGAGTGGCACCCAATCCTGAACCAACCGGTGCTCCGTCCCTGGACCATCAAGGCCGGCTTCAGGTCGGTTCTTGAGGTTCGCGGTCGCCATCTCGTGCCACGGGCCGTCGCTGCCGCCTATCTCCCTGCAGTGTCCGCCGATGCGGAGGGTGGACAACCGGTTGCCGGGCCCCGGCCAGAGGCTGTCGACGATTTCACACAGTTGGTCGAAGTGCTGCAAATCGTTGAACAGCTCGTTCACGTCATCTGACTGGCCTTCCATGGTCAACTCGTCAGTTTCATCCATCCATGCCGGCAGATCCGCCTCGACCCACGCGGAGAGCGTGCGCTCGGGAATGAGGAGTGGCATGCCGTAGTCATCGATCCCATCGAGCTCGGGCGGCAATGGCGGCACTGCCGTGTCCGCGCCTGCCGGAACGTACAGAACCCGCGCGTACTCCGGCTGCTCGTCAGGGCTGAAAGGAGCCAGCAGATCCTCCTCGTACCGCAGGAACAGGAGCAACGAGCCGTCCGCAGGCAGGGGGAGACCCTCGGCCCGCGGAAGGGCTGCGCAGTCCACGGAGGCGATGAACGGCAACGCGAACCCGTCCCTGTCGGTCGGCCATTCTGTGCCCACCGGTAACCGCGGCAGCCCTCCCTTCCGCCCGACAACTTTCTCGCCCGGGGCCGTGCCGCTCAGCCAGACCGCGAATCGGAGCTGACCCGCGAACTTGTCGATCTCGTCGTTCGGAATACCCTGGCCGATCGCCGCCTGGCGGAATTGCTCGTAACGATCCATGGGGAGAATTATGCACATCCGTGAGAGCGATATCTCATTGGGGGTCCGTATTTAGATGGTTTCCTGCTCGATGCCCGGAGGCTTTTCCGGGGAAAAAAATTCAGCGGACGGCGATGTCCCGTGCGGGATTGCCGGCATGCACGCTGAGTGTTTTCGGGAAGTATCCCGAATTCGGCTGGTGGGAGGTCGTTGCAGGCGCTGTGGAGGCGTAACGAGGCCACGGCGAGGGTCCGCGAAGCGGGTACAGGCCGTCCAGGGATCGTCCAGCTCGGCCAGGTGATCGAGCGCCTCGGTGCGCCGGCTGATCACATTCGGGTAGAGAGAGCAGCTGCCAGAGGACCGGTTCCCGATTGGCTCGCAGACCGACTGATCTCCGCCGTCGGGATGACGCGCGAGGACCGGCTTCCGTAAGGGCGAAGACAGTCGGACCGATGGCGCTTCCATGACCTACCTGGTGCGGTGCGTCTGGCTACCGTCACGTTGACAGATTTGCCGTGAAGAGGATCGGCCTAATTTCGGTGGCACCTGAAAGAACATCGAAAGGGGCAGGTCATGAAGGCGACGCGGGTTGCGGGGATGGGCCTCGCAGTCGGGGCGGTGCTGGCGCTATGCACGATCACGGGGCCGGCGCAGGCGACGGAGGAAAGCTGGGACAAAGCGGCGGGCTGCGCGGAGGCGCGGCCGGAGGTCACCTCCATCAGCGGCTGGGTCTCGCCCAACGCCTGCACTTTCATCAAGCGGCAGATCAAGTTCGGCAAGGTCACCACCCCCGACCGGGTGGATGCCTACGCCGAGATCTGGGCCAAGGACGCGACGCTGTGGGAGCCGGCGAAGGCGAGCGCGCCGCTGATCCAAGGTGAGGAGGCCATCAGAAAGTCGATGAGCGGATCGCTCAGCCTGGTCCCCGACTTCCGCTTCCGTGGCACGCGCATCGCCGTGAACGGTCCCGCCGTCATGTTCGAAGCGCACAACGAGGCCACGATCAAGGGACACGAGGTCACCTATCCTGCGGTCTACCGGGTCCAGCTGACCGACGGTGGCAAGGTCGACCAGGGCCGTCGCTACTACGACCGGCACACCTGGTTCAAGCCGCTCGACCCCGGGTTGCCCGACCTGTTCGCCGGCGTCGCCGACGGCAGCGCCCCCGACCAGGGCCGTAAGCCGGTCCTCGGCCCCGATGAGCTCGTCGCCCGTGCCGAGGCATGGAACAACGAGAACGCGGAGGCCCTGGTGGACCGGCTCACCGGCGCGCCGCTGTCCGCCCCTGGCCTGAACGGTGGCACGCTGCGCACCAAGCAGGGCAAGCTCGCCTACCTGAAGAGGTTCTTCGATCAGGTCAGCGATGTCCAGCTGCAGCCGGGTCAGGCCGTCAAGGTCGACGGCGCGACGTACCTGGAATGGTACGGAACGCTCCTGCCCAAGGGTCAGACCGACCTGGTCAGCTTCGGCATCATCGAGCGGGTCGGCGACAACGGTGACATCTCGAACGACTGGGCCCTGACCTTCGACCAGCTGCCGCTCGTCGCCGACGAAGCCAAGATCGCCGAGCTGTACGGCAGGCTCAGGTAGCGATCGCGGCCAGCTCCACCCGCGAGGAGATCCCCAGCTTGGGGAAGGCCTTGTAGAGGTGGTAGCCGACGGTGCGTGGGCTGAGGTACAGCTGGGCCGCGATGTCGCGGTTGGACGCGCCCGCGGCGGCCAGCCGTACCACCTGCCTCTCCTGCGTGGTGAGGACGCTGAGCGGATCGTCCGCCTGGCGCGGGGCCGCGGGGACGTCGCCGGTGGCGCGTAGCTCGGCGCGGGCGCGCTCGGCCCACAGCATCATGCCGAGCCGGTCGAAGGTCTCCAGGGCGGCGCGCAGCTGGGCGCGGGCGGCGGCCCGCTTGCGCGCCCGCCGTAGCCACTCGCCGTAGAGCAGCCGGGTGCGGGCCTGCTCGTGTGGTTGCTCGCCCTGCTCGTGCGCCCGCAGGGCCTCCTCGTACAGGTCCTCGTCGTTCTCGACGAGGGCGCGGCAGCGCAGGACGACCGCGTCGGCGGACGGCACGCCGACGCCGGCCGCCCAGTTCAGGTAGTACGCCAGGGGCTCGCGCGCCCGCTCGGGCTCCCTGGCCTTGACGGCGGCCTCGATCCGGTCAGGGGCGACGAAGACGGACACCGGCGCGTTGGCGGCCGAAATCCTCTCCAGGATCCCCAGCGACGCCTTCGGACGGCCCAGCGCGAGCTCCAGCCGCCCGAGCCCGGCCACCGCGACCGCCTCGGCCGTGCGGAGCCCGCGCATTTCCGCCTGTTCGAAGACGGCCGCGGCCGCCGTCCGGCAACCCTGCTCGTCGCCCAGCTCGCCGTGCGCCAGGGCGAGCAGCGCGGTGAGCGCGACCGCTCCGTTCCGCTGCCCCAGATCGCCGGTCACGGGGATGATCTCCTCCAGCCTGGTCGCCGCCTCGCGATACCTGCCGAGCAGCATCTGCGCCTGCAGCCGGGTCTCCACGGCGGTGGTCAGCCAGCCGCCCATGTCGTGGGCCCTGCACTCGGCCTCGACGCGCGCCGCGGCGGCCTCGCCCTGACCGTAGCGCCCGACGGGCGCGCACAGCTGGGCCATGAAGAGCATGCCTGGCACCTGGAGCGCGGACAGATCCGGAGCGAGCACCAGCTCCTGCATGAGCGTGACCGCATTCTTCAGGTCGCCGTTGACCAGCGCGGCCAGCCCGAGCGCGCCGCTCACCAGCGGAGAGCCGATCTCGGGCAGGGCCCTGAGCAGTCCTGCCGCCTGCTCCGCCAGGCCCGGGTCACCGGCGTACCATCCGCAGCGCACCGCCTCCACGATCAGGTAGGCCGCGCGCTCGGCGTCCAGCCTGGCGACCCGCTCCGCGCCGGCGATGATGAGCTCGCCGGCCGCGGCCTGGCTGCCCTGCTCGAACTCCCGATGGGCGCGCACCTGGATCAGGTGAGCGAGGGCCAGCGGATCCTGGATCTCCTCGCTGGCCCGGTCGGCCAGCGAGCCCGCGCGGGTCGGCTGGCCCGCGTCGCTGGCCGCCACGGCCGCGGCGGCCAGCCGTACCGACCGCTTGGCGGTGTCGGGGGTGAGTTCGGCGGCCCGTTCGTAGGCCGCGGCCATGGCCGCGAAGCCGGAACGGGTGCGCGCCCGCTCCGCCGCCAGCTCAAGCTCGCGCGCCACGTCCTCGTCAGGCGTGGTCGTCGCCGCGGCCAGATGCCAGGCCCTGCGGTCGGCGTGCTCGCCGCCATCGAGCACCTCGGCGAGCGCACGCCGTACGGCCAGCCGCGACGTCAGCGGCAGGTTCTGGTAGGCGGCGGCCCTGATGAGCGGGTGCCGGAAGGCCACCACGGCCCCGTTCACCGTGACCAGCTTGGCCTGCTCGGCCGCTTCCAGATCCGCCACCCCGGCGGAGAAGGACTCCGCGGCGCGCAGCACGATGCCAAGATCGCCTGTGTCGTCGGCGGCGAGCACCGCGAGCAGGGCCTGCGCCCTGTCGGGCAGCGTCCTGATCTGCTGCTGGAAGGCCTGCTGCACCCGGTTGGCGACCGGAATGGTGGTGAACGGGTTCAGCTGCCCGGCCCGCTGCTCCGAGGTGAGCGCGGACGGCAGCTCGATGAGCGCGAGGGGATTGCCGCCCGCCTCGTCCAGGACGCGGTCACGCACCTTCGGCGCCAGATCCCTGGCCGACTCGGCCAGCAGCGCGACGGCGGCGTCGCGGTCCACACCGTCCAGCCACAGCTCGGGCAGCCCCTGTGGATGGAACTCCTCCCTGCCCGCGAACACCAGCGCGATGCCTTCCGCGTCCAGCCGCCGCGCCACGAACACCAGCGCGTCGATGGACGCCCGATCGAACCACTGCGCATCGTCGACCAGGCAGAGCAGCGCCCCGTCGCCCGCGACCTCGGCCAGCAGGCTGAGCACGGCCAGCCCGACGAGGAACCGGTTCTCCGGAGCCGCCGCGCCCAGCCCCAGCGCGCCCTGCAGCGCCGCCGCCTGTGCCTCGGGCAGCGCGTCGATCCGGTGAAGCTCGGAACGCAGGAGCAGATGCAGGGCGGCGTACGGCAGCTCCGCCTCGGACTCGATGCCGACCCCGTGGAGCACCCGCGCCCCCGCGGCCCGCTCCGTCAGGTGGCCGAGCAACGCGGTCTTCCCGATGCCCGGCTGGCCGCGTACCACCAATGCGCCACTGCGCCCGGAACGCGCGTTCGCCAGCAGCCGATCCACCTGAGCCTGCTCCGCAGCCCGCCCGTACAGCATGGCCGAAATCTAGCGGAACGCGGACATAGCTCCGGCCTGGCAGTGCGAGCGGGGGAGCGTGACCGGACACTACCGTCACGATGACAGATTCGGCGCGGCGTCGGCCTGCGTAATTTCGTCGGCACAGGGACGACAGCGTCCCGCACGAAAGGATCTGATCATGGCCGCTCACGCCACCGCGCCCACTACTGCCGCCGACTCCAACGCCGGGGCCAAGCTGCTGCGGTTCGCGCTCAAGCAGGACGCCATCGGGTCGGGCGCCAACGGCCTCGTCTTCCTGGCGGTCGCAGCGATCTTCGGCTCGATGTTCGGCCTGCCCGCCGGGTTCCTCGTGCCGGCCGGCGCGTTCCTGGTCGCCTTCGCCGCGACCCTCCTCCACCTTGCGGCGCGTCCGGTGGTGAACAGGGCGGCGGTGATCGCGGTGATGGTGGTCAACGTGGCCTGGGTGGCGGCCAGCGCGGAGATGCTGATCGCCGGATGGTACCCGCTGACCGGTCTGGGCACGGCCTTCGTGGTCGTCCAGGCGGCAGTGGTGGCGGGTTTCACCGGCCTGCAGTTCGCCGGGCTCCGCAAGGCCTGAGCGAGCTGCGGACTGTGAGACCTCCGGATATTTCAGCTCGGCGCCTCGTCGGTCCATTCGGCGACCTCATAAGTTTCGTACTCCGACACCTCGCCTGGCTCGTGAAAACGGTCTGGCTGACTCTCGGTCGTCAGGCGGCGGGGCTTGCCGTCGTCTCCCGGGGGGAGATCGCGGGAGCCGTGCGGCGGCGTCGCCACGAGATCGCGCATGGCCAGCAGTGTTCCGTTGTCAGGGTCGATGATCCACTGGCGTCGGTAGGTACCGAGCTGCTTGGGTGCGGTGAAGAGGCCGAGGGGGACGGTCGTCTCCAACGGCAGGGCAATCACCACTCCAGGACGGCCCAACGGGTCGGTCGTCCTGCTCTCGACCTTGACGCCGGGCAGGGTGGCGAGCATCCGGAACGCGGCCGCCCGTACTGCCGGCGGGACGAGCGCCTCGGCCAGCAAGGTGCCGGCCACATCACTCAGCGCTCGGACGCGCTTCTCACCGTGCAGGGCCCGCATCGGCTGCCTCGTGACGACCGGAGCGTACGCTTCCCAATTGCCTTTGAGATCCAGCAGCGCGTTCTCCAACTGTTCGGGCTGGGTCGGCAGCGCGGCCAGCTGTTGCGGTGTCATGCCGAAGAATCGTCGATCGTCCACCCTGCGGCACGGTTGCCTGCTTTTCGGAGTTTCGAAGAACAGGGTGCCCGGCCCGTCCGCGGTCGCCACCTGCACCTTCATGGGAGCTCCCGCTTTCCGCCATTTCTGCCTGTCGCGGGCGGTCCACGGGCGGGCAGGCAAGTTCTGGACGGCGAAGCATGACTTGCCGCGCTGATCGGTCCAGTCGTCGTACTGCATCCTCGACTCGACCTTGTAGTGGTCCGCCGCGTTCTCGCCGACCGCGTAGATCTTCCCGGCGATACGGGTGGTGTGCCAGTACTTGCCGGTCGGCCCTTCCTGAACGTTGGCGGCGGCCACCAGCAGGGCGTTGCCCGGGGCCTGAGGGCTTCCGTTCTCGCCGAGACGGACCGGCTGGTCCCGGTCCGACGTCAGAGAGACGGTGGCCAGGGTCGCCGCGACCAGTGCGGTCGTCGCCATCATGCTCATCATCGGAACTCTGAAGCTGCGGCGGGAACGTCGGGGAGGATCAGAGCGCCAGTTGGCACGCAGGGCGAGCTGGTCCGGGGCCTCCTCCTGGGCCAGCGTCGTCCGCATCTGCCGGAGTGCGTCGAGTTCATCCATCGTTGTTCTCCCCCGGGAGGGCTTTGCGGAGTTTCGTCCGAGCCCGGTGAATTTTGGCCTTGACGGTGCCGAGGGGCAGATCCAGAATCGCCGCGATCTCGGCGTACGACAGCTGGCCCCAGGCCAGCAACAGAATGGCGCTGCGATCCTGGGAGCTCAGTGCGGCGAGGGCCTTCG
This sequence comes from Nonomuraea sp. B208, assembly GCF_057536035.1. NCBI lineage: Bacteria > Bacillati > Actinomycetota > Actinomycetes > Streptosporangiales > Streptosporangiaceae > Nonomuraea > Nonomuraea sp. B208. The sequence goes on along the minus strand of NZ_BAAJOU010000025.1, from coordinate 388,013 downwards.
CCAGATGAAGGCCCTGCGCCGCGGCGGTCATACGATCGCTGACCAGCTCGGCGATGCCGTCCTCGGCCGGGTCCACGCCTGTTCGGGCGAACGCCCTGAACATACGGGTTTCCTGCCGATGGTGCTTGGCGATCAGATTGCTGGCGATGCCCCATAGCCACGCGGCGAATTCTGATCGCCCGTCGAACCGTCCCCGCTGCCGGAACGCGGTGGCGAACGCTTCTGCCACGATGTCATCGGCGAGAGTGCGTCCGAGGCGGCGTTTGATGTAGGCGTGAAGCCGCGGGGCGTGACGGTGGAACAGTTCGCCGAATGCCTCAGGATCTTCCGAAGAGGCGGCGACAAGTTCCGCATCGCCGAGCTTCTCCGTAGGCCGACTCACCACTCTGGCCGTAGCCACGGGGCGGTGTGTCGCTTCATGATCGGGTCCTCCGGGTCCAAGGTGCTTGCTGTACCCCCTCTATCCCGAAGGCCGCTCCCCGGTTGCAGGTTCCTTGGGCACACTGTGGCGGGGTAGGGCTGCGCTGGCGAAAGCTCGAGTCACGCCTGGCGCGGGCCCAGCGCGATCTTCCTCATCGACCTGTCGTCCCTTCTGCTCACCGGAGTGGCGAAGGGTAGTTGAGGAATCGCTTTGCGTGGTCGAATTCTGGCGATCGCCTGATCGGGGAGTTCTCTTGGCCATAGCATCGTTGCTATGGTCTGGGTAGCGTGGAACTGGAACCGGAAGTTCGGGAGTGGCTGGAGAAGCTGTCGGCGGAGTCGTTCGCGCGGGCGGCCTTCTCCATAGATCTGCTGGCAGCGGAAGGCCCGTTACTGGGAGAAGCGTACACGCGACAGCTCGATGGCAAGCTGCGCGAGCTGCGGTTCTACCTTGATGACCTGACAATGCGAGTCAGCTACTGGATCACTTCGGATCGGCGGATCATCCTCCTGACGGTTTTCCACAAAACGCGAATGAGGGAAGATCGAGAAGTGGCGATGACCGAGCGGACCGATTGGGCTGATCTCCGTGACCGACGACTGTCCGAGCCCGGGGCGGCCGAGGCTTACGATGCGGCTCGTCTCGCCTTCGAACTCGGTAGGGCAGTACGACAGATGCGGGAATCTCGCGGGTGGAGCCAGAGTGAGCTGGCTCGCGCGGCTGACATGACGCAGTCGGCAGTGGCTCGTTTTGAAGGAGGAGGCACCGTGCCGACGCTGCCGGTCCTCGAGCGACTGGCCAAGGCTCTGGACGCCGATCTGGAGGTGCGGATCAACCCGCGTGCTCCCGTAGCCTGAGCCTGATGACCGCGCCTCACAGCGCGCGTAGTGAGAGTGAGGCGGAGGCTCTGGCCGGGAGTCTCACTCCCGACGATCGCCAAATGATCCGTACCGCTGAGCTTGCGCGGTACTGGCGGCCCTCGCGGAGGGGAACGGGGACCGATGGTGGTGGAATCGGAGGCCGAACGATCTGCATCAGGGCGCCATCAGCTGCCCGCTCAGGCGGGCGCGCTCGGCGCGGAGGGTGAGCAGGTCTGGGCGGTGACCGGGGAGCACAGCGGGCAGCCGGTGGCGATGCGCTGGGAGCAGGCGGGGTGGCGCCTGATCGGGGTGCCCGTGCTCGAGACGCCGGACCACGAGGTGTCGGGCAGCGTGCTCCGGGACGTCGCCGTGATCGGTCCCGATGACGTCTGGGTCGTGGGCGGGGTCTCGTGGCTGATGGAGCACGAGTACGACGACGAGGGCGAGCCGCTGGAAAGGGGCCGCCCGGTGGCTCTGCACTGGAACGGGAGGTCGTGGACCTGCCACTGGGGTCCGCTGGGGTCGAGCGCGGGGCGTCCTGCTGGGCGGATGACCAGGTTCGGCCAGGCGGAGCCCGATGGCAGGGGCGGCCTGTGGGTGCTCGGCCGGGGCGACCTGCTCTGGCATCTGTCCGACGGGCGCTGGACCCGGCACCGGGTGCCCGCGCCGGCGGGGTACGCGGCGAAGGTCAGCTCTCTGGCCCGGCGGCCCGGTACGAGCCAGGTCTACGCCGTGGGCTCGGTGACCTCGGAGGAGGAGGACGCCTTCGAGGTCTCCCACGTCGCCCTCTGGCGGGCAGGCTGATCAGCGCTTGCGCCGGTGGCGTGGCTTGCTGCTCACCCCGCCGAACAGTGCCAGGCCCTTCACCACCAGCACCGGCACCGACGGATCGACGTCCGCGCTGCCGTGTACGTCGAAGCCGCCGAAGATCCCGATGCCCTCGCTGCGCACCTCCATCCCCTCGGGCACGATGATCTCGGCCCCGCCGAAGATCGCGTTGATTCTGATCTCGATCTCCCTCGCCTCGAACTCGGCATCGGTCAGGTCGAGCCGCACGCCACCGAAGAGGGCCAGCCCCGTGGTCCGGCGCCGTACGCGCCAGCGACCCTTGCGCTCGCTGCCGCCGAAGACGGCGATGACGTTCTCGGGCGCGGACTCCGTGGCCGGCGGGTTGGAGACCAGGCTGGGGGCCACCGGGTGGCGCTGGTCGGCCTGGAGGTCATGGGTGAGGAGCTGGAGCTCTCCCATGGTCTTGGCCAGGTAGACCTTGTCCAGGCGTTCGGAGTACTCCTCGTGGCTCAGCTGGCCGGTGCTCATGGCTTCGCCGAGCACGGCGGCGATCTGCTCCCGGTTGCTGTCCGAGGCGCGGAGGTGTGACGGCTGAGGGTCCCTGGGCGAGGGGAGGTTTTCCATAGCAGTCACGATAGTACGCGTTCAGGGTCGGTTGAGGTAGAGGAGGACGGCCGGGACGCGGCGGTGGTCCTCCTCCGAGTTCGCCAGGCCGAGCTTGGCGAGGATCGAGCTGACATGGGTCTCCACCGTCCGGTCGGTCAGCCAGAGGCGCCGGGCGATGCCGACGTTCGTACGGCCCTCCGCCATCAGCGCCAGCACCTCGCGCTCCCGCGCGCTGAGCGACGCAAGAGGGTCGCCGGTCCGGCGGAAGCGACAGCAGCGGCGCGGAGACGCTGGCCCTGGCCGCGGCCCACCCCGGCCTGTACCGCCTCGCCACCGTCGCCGCGATGCTGGCGAGCATGCTCATGGTCCCGGCGGCTCTCGGCGTCAAGCGGCTCGTGGCGGACCGGAGTCCGGGACTCGGCTTCGTCGGCGCGGTGCTGACGGCCGCTGGATACATCTGCTGCTTCGGGATCGCCCTCAGCGGGATCACCGACGTCGCCATGGCCGAGCACGGCGGCCCCGTCCAGGACTACGCGATCGTCCTCGACAACAGCCAGAGCGACGCCTCGACGCTGTGGGTGTTCCTCCTCTTCGTGCTGGGCAACCTGGTCGGCACGCTGCTGCTCGGCCTGGCCCTCCTCCGCAGCCGCAGGGTCCCGCTCTGGACGGCCGCGGTCCTCGCCTGGCCTCCGCTCCACGTGACCGGACTGGTGGTGGGCAGCGAGTGGTTCGAGGTCGCGGGCGCCGCCCTGCAGGCGGTCGGCCTGACGGCCACCGGCTCCCGCCTCCTGCGGTGACCTTCCGGCGGGGGCCGGGCGTCTCGGAGACCCCTGTGAGCGGAGCCTGCGTCCGTGAGGCCTGCCCAGGGGTCCCGTTGGTTCCGGTGAGCCGCTGCTTCACAGGGAGCCCAGCCGAGGTGCTGTCGCTAGGCTGCGATCGTGATCAGCCGAGACGGGGAGCTCCTGGGCATGCGGGCCGCACACAGATTGGCCGAACTGGGCTGCTGTGAGATCGAGCCGGGATTGAGCGAGGCGGAGTTCGACCGCGTCGAGCGCGACTTCGGCTTCGAGTTCGCTGATGATCACAGGGCGTTCCTCGCAGCCGGACTGCCCGTGAGGGAGGAACCACAACCCGGGGCCACTTGGGAACACCCATGGCCGGACTGGCGCGGCGGTGACCCTGACCGCCTACGCGACCAACTCACCTGGCCCGTCGAGGGGATTCTGTTCGATGTCGAGCACAGCGCCTTCTGGCATGGCACCTGGGGCGACCGACCCGATGACCTGACAGCGGCGCTCGCTGCGGCGCGCAACCGACTGCACCTTGTGCCGACCCTCATCCCGGTCTACGGACACCGGTATCTGCCCGCAGGCCGCGGTACGTACGGGCATCCGGTGTTGTCGGTCTACCAAACGGACATCATCTTCTATGGCACCGATCTGGCGGACTACATCACGACCGAGTTCAGCGGAACAGACCGGTCGATAAGCGAAGACTGGATCGCGCCACCGCTGGTTCCCTTTTGGGGAGACCTCCTGTGAGGCCGTGTGGGGCAGGTCGTCGTACGTGGGCGGGGCCTCAACTAGGGTTTTCCCATGCCCCCCGGCAAGGCTTTCCTCGTTCTGGTGTGCGCCGCCTTGACACTGTCCGGTTGTGCGACCTCCTCCTGGGAGGACATTGGCAGCGCGAAGCTGTCGGCGGACGAGCGTACGTTGACGGTTGATTTGATATTCGGCGCTCCCGAGGGATCCTCGAGGCTTTGTGAGAGGGTGACGGACACGGAACTGGACGAGTCCTCCTCACAAGTGGCCATCGGGGTCCTGGTGGAGAAGGACTGCCCCCGGCAATGGCCCTGGGAGGAGCCCGTCTTCACCAACCTGATCGGCTACCGGCATCCGGTGAAGTTCACCCTGAAGCGATCCCTCGCTGGAAGAACCGTCATCAACAGCACCGACGGTCAGCGTGTGTGGATCTATCCGGAGGAGAGCTAGTCAGGAAACCGCAGGCTCCCCGAACTGGAAGCCACCATGGACGTTTCACTCAGCGCCTACGAACGCGCCCAGCACCTGTTCCCCGATCACGGCTGCCTGACCTGGATCAGAACCGGTACGTCCGACGAGGCGTTCGCCGGCCTGGTACGTGGTTTCGGCGGCGACCCGGCCACCGCCCATCCCGCCACCTGGGAGGACGCCGAAGGCGAAGCCTACGACGACCTGGCCGAGGACGCCGACGGCATCATGCTGGCCGCTCGGCACGGAGCGTGGACGGTCGCAATGGAGCTCTTCAACGCGCGGGGCATGAGCCTGCGGACGCTGCGCGACCTGGCGGCCGGCGGCGAGGCCTACAGCGTGGGGTGGACCGTGAACGGCCTGGCGAGCGTCACCTACGTGGCCAGGGGTGAGTTGGTCGCCACCTTCGAGCCCGGCGACCTGGCAGGCGTCGCCCCCGCGTCCGGCCGTGACTGGCTGGCCGGGCTCCCGGTGTCGGAGGAGCAGTGGCGGCGGCACTGGTTCGGCGCGGCGCTGGCCGTCGGGGAGGAGCTGTCCGGCGCGCGCGTGGACGGCTCCTGGCTGTGGCGGGAACACCTGTGCGTCCAGTTGCACCCGCTCCCGCCCCGCCCCGTGACGCCCGCGGACCTGCTGGACGCGGACATGCGGGCGGTCGCCGACCGCGATCCGCGCATCGGGGCGATCGCCGCCGACCCGACCCCCGCCCAGCTGCCGGAGATCATCCTTGTCGCCGCCGAACTGGCCGTCGCCACCACCGGCCTGGAGGGCCCGTCGATCGAGGAGGCCATGCGCTTCATCGCCGCCGGCGACCGCGGCGACACGGCCCAGGAGACCCGCACCCGCCTCTTCCGCCTGCGCGACCGGTACCGCGCCGAAGCCCGCGGCGTTCCCGGCGCGAGCCCGGGGCACGACACCGAGCACGGCCGCCTGCTGCTGAAGGAACGGGCCGTGCAGGCGCTGATCTACGCGCTGCGGCCCGGCGCCGACCTCGCCGAGGTCGCGCGAGAGACCGTCGAGGCCGCCGGAGAGACCCATCTCCGCGAGGACAACGGCGACCGCGAGCGGGAACGCATCCTGAGCGTCGTCACCTACTACCTGCGCACCGGGATGAGCCCGTGGTGACCGGTCCCGAGTAGGTGGCGTTCGTCGGTACTCCAGCCACACTTGTCGAGTCCTGAGGACTCGTCGGCCTTCCCAGAGCTCGCGGGGCGGGGCGGGCGTACGGGAGACTGGGCAGGTGACCGACGACCGTCCCGACGCGCCCGTGAGCAGCCCTTCCATCATCCTGCTCACGCTGGCCCGCCGGATCGAGACCGAGCTCAATGCCGCGCTCTCCCCGCTCGACCTCACGGTGAGCAGGCTGGGGCTGCTCGGACACATCGCCGGTGTGCCGGGCGTCTCGTTCAGCGATCTGGCGCGCATGTCCGGGACCACGGTTCAGAGCGTTCACGCGGCCGTCAAGACGCTGGCCGGAGCCGGGCTGGTGCGCGACAACACCGCCCGGGCCGGCTCGGCGTCCGCGATCGAGGTGACACCGGAGGGCGCGCGGCTCCTCAACGCGGCGAAGGAGGCGGTGAGCGGTGTCGACGAGCGGCTGTTCGGCCCGGACGCGGACCCGATCCAGCGGCAGATCGCCGACGCCGCCCGCGCCGCCTTCTCCGGCGGCGACCCCGCCTGATTCCTGGGCCGGTCGCGGCCCGCCCCTGGTCCGAATCCAGGCCTGGCCCGAGGCTGCCCGCACGACCTTCAAGGAGCCTGAAGGATGCGGTAGGCTTCAGGCTGCCTGAAGGTCGGGGAGGAGAGCTTGTGGAAGCGCTTTTGTTGTCGGTGCACGTGCTGGCGGGCATCGTGTTCGTCGGGGGTTCGGCCGTCGCGGCCAGTCTGTTCCCCCGTTACGCGCCCATCGCGGCCGGAGTTCCCGCCGGAGGCGTGCCTGAGGCCGCGTCGCCTCAGGTCGAGCCGGACCGCAATCGGGCCGTGGCTCTGGCGATGCACCGCATCACCCGCGGCTACAGCCTCTTCGGCATCGTCGTACCCGTCGTCGGCGTCGTGCTGGCCCTGGTCCAGGGACGGATGGGCGAGATCTGGGTCAATGTCTCGATGCTCCTGACCGCCGCCGCGGGCGGTCTGCTCGCCCTGCAGATCTACCCCCGGCAGCGGGCCGCGCTGGCCGAGCCTGGCGACGCCGGGTCTCTGCGCAGGCTGTCCATGCTCGCCGGGATCTACAACCTGCTCTGGGCCGCCGTCGTCGTCCTGATGATCGTCCGCCCGGGTGCTGACTGAGCGCGGGTCCGTCGAGGAGGCGTTCGGGCCAGAGCGCTCAGGACGGTGAGCGCCGACGTACGGATACCTCAAGGACCACGGCGTGGGCGCCGTCGGCGTCGACGAGATGTTCTTCCACCGTAGGGCCGGTGATGGCGAGGTGGTGGCGGCGCAGCCAGCCGAACAGGTCCCGCCCGGCCCGGACCACGTCCGTCGAGGGCGGGACGACGGCCCGTACGGCGGCGCGCGCGGGCAGGGTGAGCTGCTCGCCGCCGTCGCGATCGGTGCTCACCGCCGCCGTGAACCCGCCGGTCGGCTCCCCGCGCAGCCAGGTCAGCAGGGTCGCCGGCGGCGCCGGGCACAGCGCGGCCAGCTCGGACGGGTGGTCGAGACGCACGCGGCGTACGCGCAGGCGGCGCGAGCCCAGCGTGGTTTCCTGGGGCAGGATCGACATCGGCGTGGTCAGGCGGTCCTCGGCATGAGCCGCGGCGGCGGTGAGGGCGGCGATGTCGTGCCTGATGTTCGTCACGATCTCGGCCAGGGCCTGTCGCAGCTGCGCCTCGGGCGCGTCCAGCAGGTCGGCGATCTGGCGTAACGGCAGGCCGAGGCGCTGCAGGCCGCGGATGCGTTCCAATCGCGACAGCTCGGCCACGCCATAGCGGCGGTAGCCGGTGGATCCGTCTACGGCGGCGGGCGGCAGGAGTCCGATCTTGTCGTAGTGGCGCAGGGTTCGTTCGGACACGCCGACCATGCGCGCCAGTTGCCCGATCCGCCACATCCCTGGCTCCTCTCCGCGGCAGGTTGACTTTGTCCCTGCGGCAAGGTCCTACCGTCACCGTCCATGACCGATGCGAACCCTCGGAACCGGCTCACCGGTGTCCTGCTGTTGACCTCGTTGGTCGCCATGATCGCCGGTGCGGCCATCGTGGTGCCATCGGGGTTGACCCTGAATTCGGCCGACCCCGGCGCCGCGCTGGCCGCCGTGGGCGAGCAGCCCGGGCTGCACCTGACCGAGCTGGCCTTCGACGTACTGGGCTGGCTGGCGCTGACCGCGGCCGGGCTCGTGATGTCCGCCCGCTCCGCCCGGGCACCGGAACCGCACCTGGTGACGCTGGCCGGCGGGCTGCTGGCCGCCGCCGGGCTGGCCGGTCTGCTTCACGACGCGGGGAACCTGGCGCTGACCCAGCTGGCCGCCCGCCCCACCGCCCCGGCGGTCGCCACCGTGGCCTGGGCGGTGCTGCTCACCGCCAAATGGGCGGTCAACCTGGCCGGACTGCTGTGGGTCGCCGCCACCGCCGCGGCGGCGGCCGGCCTCCCGATGCCGGCCGGACTCCGCGTCGCCGGTGCGGCCGCCGCGCTCTCGGGCGCGGCCGCGGTCGTCCTTCCGTGGACGACCGGGACGGGCGGGCCGACGGCGGCGCTGGAGCAGCTCGGGTACGCACTCCACCTGCCGGTCATGATCTGGTACGGGGTGCTGGGCGGGCGCTACCTGCGTCACCGGTGATCGGCGACTCACCCGGTTGGAGGAAGCCGCGGTCAATTTGCGGATGATCGGTCGAAGGGACGGCCTAGAGAAGTTTGCGGTCTCTGGCCCAGCCGGGGAGCTCAGGTCCTGTGCAGGGAAGGCGCATTCCGGAGGCGCGTAGGTCGTCCACGTGGCTGCAAATCTCGGCCAGAGTCATTTTCCCGAGTCTGTGCAGCCGGGTCAGCAACCATATGGTGCCGTGGATCTCGAGTCCGTTCGCCCGGCCGACCTTCGTCGCGTCTCGGTCATCCGTGAGTGCGACCAACCCATGTACCTGGGCCGCGGCGAAGATGCTGGCTTCTCCCTTGTCGTAATCGTCGCTGGTGCCGAGCAGTTGGCTCCACGTCTCGAAGGCGATGAGCTCTTCGACCGAATCCTGAGGTTGGATTTGCAGCCATTCAAGTTCCGTGAGGCGGCGCAACAAAGGACACTCGTCCGAGTATTTGCCCAGCTCGTCGACAACGATAAGAGTCGTGGACATTTCCGTGACGCATGCTCCTAGAACATCGAGCCGGTCGGCCTTGGCGAAGTGAAGGAGCACCATGGTGTCGGTCACGAGCGGAGGCAGAGGGCCGGCAGGCTTCGGTTCGATCACGGGCACTCATCCGTCTCAGCTGTCGGAGGCAGGTCCGTCTCGCTTTTGAGTTGTCCGTGCATGAGTTCCAGAGCGCGATGACTGGTGATCCGACCGTTCTTGTACGCCGTCATCACCGCATGGGCGAAGGCCGGAGGTACGCGGATCTCGGCCAAATCCGGCTGTGGCGTCCAGCCCAGGGAATCCCTGAACTCTGCGAAGGTCGGTGGACAGATCCGCAGGTCCTTCTCTTCGTTCTGGTTGATGGCATCGGCGACTCTTGCCTGTCGGAGTGCGAGACTCCAGGACGTCCGGTACTCCGCTGCCAGACGGACCAACCCCGCTCTGGTGAGGGTCGTCGATGCCGCAGCAGACCGGATAGCCTCAACTGGCAAGAGAAGCTCAGCGGCGAAGGCGTCTATCACGGCTTCACGAGCTTCGCGGGAGGTGCCTACTCCCAGATCGGTGGAGTATTCATCGCCCAGGATCAGGTGTCCGAGTTCGTGGGCGGCAGTGGTTCGCCGCCGTCCGGGATCACCGCTTATGGAGACGACAGCGGCAGCCACGTCACCATCTGTCGCCGAAGCGCCTTCTCCTGAGAGATCGGTCACCAGGACGAACTGACCACACCGTTCGCAAAGGCCGGCGAGCGATTCGATGGGCGCGAGTCCCAAATTCAGCTCAGCTCTCAGCCACCGGGCCGCATTTGCAGCTGCCGTCGGTCCGTCGACCCTGCCGCTGTATCGCTTGATGGGGATGAGTTCCAGTGTCCCGAGAGAAACCAGGAGCCGGATCTCCCGAATCCAGGCCGCGAGAGCGGCATCCATGCGATAGGACACCTGTGCGGCAGATGACGCCGTGTCCTCAGTGAGAGGCGGACGGTGGGACATCACGATTGGAGGCGCGTTGAGGAAATGACCCAATGGAAGGTCGAGTGCTCGGGCCAGTCGTACGAGTTCCAGAGCGTCGAGACGCCTTGTGCCGGCCTCGATCTTGCTGATCATGGTCCTGTCGAGACCGGTCAGCTCGGCCAGCTGCTCCTGGGAGAACCGCATGGCCAGTCGAGACTCACGAACTCGCGCCCCGATGTCGGCCCAATCCAGGGTGCTCATGGTGCGATGATCGCACATTCGCTGGTTGGGTGACCACTGGCGCACTCCTCAGTGCGACTTCTTTACCCTGCCACCACCGCGATATTTGGTACGAAGCGTTCAATTAATGGGTACTGCGGGCGGGGTGCTGACCCGCGAGCAGAGCGATGATTTTCGGGGCGGAAGTCGGTCTAAGAGGGCATGAGTACTCAGCCGAGCACGTACGCCATCCAGCCCATCCTGTGCACCGCCGACCTTGAGCGGTCGAAGTCCTTCTACGCCGAGCTGTTCGGCGCGGAGGAGCACATGCGGGTGCCGGGCGACGACGGGCCGTTCTCCGTGGAGCTCCGCTTCGGCGACGTCCGTCTGGGGCTGCTCGCCTACATGCCGGGGGTCGAGGTTCCGCCGGGCCGGGTCATCGTGGCGGTGTTCGTGCCCGACGTCGACAAGCTGCTGCCGCTGGTGGAGCCGGCCGGCGGGAAGGTGCGGGGTCCGGCCAACGACATGCCGTGGGGCCACCGGGTCGCCCACATCACCGATCCGGACGGGAACCTGATCAACCTCACCCAGCAGCTCTGAGCAGGTCCTGCCAGGTCACGCGAGGTGGGCGGCGACGGCTCGGGCGCAGTCCAGCGGGTCCATCAGAGAGGTGTCGATCTCCAGGTCGTACGACACGCCCTCGTGGACCGTCGTCGCCTGGGACGCGGCCATGCCCGCAGGGCGGTCGCCGCGGGCCGCCTCGCGGGCCGCGGCGACCGCCGGGTCGCAGCGTACGCCGACGAACAGCACGCCGAGCCCGGCGAGGGCCTGCCGCCACCGCTCCTGGGAGTCCGGGCCGCCGATGAACACGTCGTCCACGACGACCCGGGCGCCCGCGCGGGCCATCGCGGCGATGCCCGCCGTCCACGCGCCGTCGATGATCTTGAACTCCGGTCCGACGACCACGCTGCCGTCGGGGGCGAAAGAGACGCCCGCGTCGGAGTCCCGCAGGGCGGGGGGCAGCGCCTCGACCATGGTGTCGACCGAGAAGAAGAGCCACGGGTCCGGCAGGACCGTCTGAAGGGACCGCGCGATCGTGGTCTTGCCCGAGCTGGAGCCGCCGTTGAGAACGATCACCTGAATGGTCATCGCGCCATCGTACGGGCTGCTGGGGTCTCAGCGGCCGGCGGCGGCGAGGCCGGATCGGATGGTCTCGGCGGAGGCCGGCACGCCGGGCGACTCCCAGAAGTCGGCGGCGTCACCCGCGTACGGGCCGCCGTAGACGGGGGTGCCCGGCTGGAACCGCCGGCCCTCCGCCAGGGCCCCCGCGTCCACGGCGTCGTAGCCGATCGCGTCGAGGAACGCGGCCGCCTCCTCCTTGGCCGCCGCGTCGTCGCCGGCGATCGCCAGGGCGCTGCGGTCGGCGGCCCCGGCGGGCCGGGCCAGCGCCCCGAGGTGCCGGAAGAAGATGTTGTTGAAGACCTTGACCACCCGCGACTCCGGCAGGTGCCGCTGGAGCAGCTCGCTCGACGTGGTCGAGTCGTCGTCGAGCTCGGGGAAGTGCCCGTCGCGCTCCGGGTAGTAGTTGTTGGTGTCGAGGACGGTCTTGCCGGCGAGCGGCTCCACCGGCACCTCGCGGTACGCCTTCAGCGGGATGCTCACCACCACCAGGTCGCCGGCCGCCGCGGCCTCGGCCGCCGTGGCCGCCCGCGCCTTCGGGCCGAGCTCCCCGACGAGGTCGCCCAACGTCTCGGGGCCGCGTGAATTGCTGAGCACCACGTCGTATCCGGCCGCGACGGCGAGCCGGGCGACGGTGCCGCCGATGTGTCCGCTGCCGATGAAAGCGATAGTCGTCATGCTTGCTCTATCACCGGGAGAAGCCTTGGCATTCCCGGTGACAGGGCAGGCGGGGGTCAGGAGCAGGTGTAGCCGGAGGGATGGGCGGTGTCGCCGTTCGGCCGGGTGGTCTGGAAGCCGAAATGGTGGCGGCCCCTGGGGCGAGGGCGCCGTTGTGGGCGGCGTTCCGCACCGTGACGGTCCGGCCGGAGACGGTGACGGCGCCGTTCCACCAGCCGGTCAGGGTGTGGCCGGCGGGCAGGGTGAAGGTGACCGTCCAGCCGGTCATGGCCGAGGCGCCGGTGTCGGTGAACCCGCCAGCACGGCGACCGCCGGGCGGAGCCTGGAGCGACCCGAGTAGATGACCACCGTGCTCTCCTTCTGGGTGGACCGATGGTCAGTGTGGGAAGCGGTACGAAATGTGTCAATGATTGTCTGAAATATTTCGGAACGCACGAGGCCGGCCTGGCCGGTTCTGGGACTGGTCGATGAAAGTTTCCTCGTCCATACTGAGGTCAGCGGGCAGGCAGAGGACGACCGCCGCCCGACCGAAACTTTCGAGAGCCACATCTGGCTGGAAATAGGCGGCCATATTGGTCAGGACATATCGACGTGTGTTCACGGCCGCCAGTATTTGCTTCATCGGGCGGCTTCCGTGGCAATTTTCTTCGTCATTCCCGTGAACGCCGTGTTAAGCCGCCATTTTCACGCCGCGCAGGTGGACAGGGTGAATAAGGAAGACGATATTGGGAGCAAGGAGGTTCATTCATGGAGGCACGCCTGGACCATCTCGTCTGCTGGGTCGCCGACCCGGCCGCCTCGCTGCGCTTCTACGAGCGGGTGGTCGGATTGCCCGGGGTCCGGGCCGAGGAGTTCCGAGAAGGCAGGGCGGGGTTCCCGAGCGTCCGGGTCGCGTCCGAGACGATCCTCGACCTCATGCCGTACGAGAGCGCCAGAGGCGTGGACGAGGGCACCGGGGTGCGGGGCACGGCGGGGCACCCGCTCAACCACTTCTGCCTGGCCGTGAATCGCGATGATTTCGACGCGCTCCAGGTGCGGCTCAAACAGAACGAGGTCGAGGTCACCGGGACCGGAACGAACTCGTTCGGCGCGCGCGGAATCGCGCCCGAGACGATTTATTTCGCCGACCCCGACGGCAATGTCATCGAGGTCCGATATTACGAGTGAACCTTTTCGACCTGATCGCGCTGGTCAGCAGGACCGGCGGCGCCTGGACCCGCTCCGGCAAGCGGGAATTTCGGGCCGGATATGACCGGCACCCGATCTCGCCCGCCGGACTCCGACAACGGGGAGAGCCTCCCCGGCCCTGCGCGGGCCGGGGAGGCAGGCGGGGAAACCCTCTCGATCCGGGGCCACCGTCCCACGGGGAGGGTCACTCAGGTGGACCCGCTCGGTCGACTGTCAGCACTTCAGCGTGAGCATGCAATAGAGACCCCGTGCGTGCTTGCCGACGTACCTCTTGACCGTCGGGTGGTTCCTGAAGTGGTTCCAGCCCTTCTTCGCGATCTTTTCGAGCTGGTTCCACAGCCACATGCCGCCGGCCTTCATGATGCCCTGGCAGATCAGCCACTTCTTCAAGTTGCTCTTGAACCTCTTGCAAGGGTTGGGCTTGCCCTGGACGGCCGCCGTCAGGGCGACGGTCTCCACCGAGGCGGTGGTGTGCCCGAACGTCGACTGCGCCGCCGCGGCGCGTAGGGCGGGGCCGGCCGGGGCGGCCTGGGCGAGGGCGGGGACCGCGAGAATCCCGATGGTGGTCAGGATCGCCACCACCAGCGTCTTGAGGGATCGCATCCGTTGTTCTCCTTTCCTTCGGAAGGCCCGTGAGATCACGAGAGGAAGGTAGGAGCGATCATGTTGAGGGTCTGTTGAGGCCCGGTTGAGCCGCCCCGGTTCGCCGGCCGCCGGAGTTGTCGGCGGGCTCTGGTAGACAGGCGGCATGGCTGTGAGCGTCGATGAGTTCCTGCAGATGCTGGACGAGCTGCCCGGGGTCAAGTTGAGCCACGGCGGCGAGTGGATCGGCGTCAAGGTGCGCGACAAGGGCTTCGGCTACCTGTGGGAGAAGACCGAGACGGTCGGGCTCAAGGCCACCGTCGAGGAGCAGCTCGCGCTGGTGGCCGAGCGGCCCGAGGTGTTCGAGGTGCAGTTCACCGCGGGGCGTTTCGGGTGGGTGGTCGTGCATCTCGACCGCATCGACGCCGACGAGCTGTTCGAGCTCGTGACCGAGGCGTGGTGCCTGACCGCGTCCCAGCAGATGGTGGCCGACTTCCTGGCGACCCACCCCATCGGGCAACGGGTGCAGTCCGGGTGATCTCCGCCGGTCGCGGGGGAAGGGGCTGCTGATCTACCCTTTTCTGGTGGACAGCGAGAGTCTGGCCGCGGCCGGCCTCCTGGCGGCGCTGAGCCGGACGGTGGAGATCTTCGCCGACTTACGGCACCCCTTCGTCCGGCACGAGCACATCTCCACCTTCTTCCCGCCCGCCGGCGTCCGCGTCGGCATCGCCTTCGTGCTGCCCGACGGCCGCGAGGTGCGCTTCGAGGTCTCCGTAGCAGCCGACGGCGACGTCTTCCACGTCGAGGGCTCGATCACCGCCGATGGCTCGATGACCTCCGATGGCTCGATCACCGCCGACAGCGAGACGCTGCTCGACCTGCCGCGCAAGACCCTGCCCGACGTCGGGGCCGCGCTCGACGCGCTCGACGACTACGCGGGCGACGTCGCCGAGGCCGCGAACCGCACGATCGACCGGCTGTTGGAGGAGATCGCCTGAACCTCGTTCCATGATTCATTGGACTTCATTGTCTGATTGTCTGACAATGTAGGACATGAGGAACGGACCTTTCGCCGTGGTCGCCGCCGCCGTGCTCTGGGGGACGGCGGGCACCGCGGGCCTGCTCGTCTCGGCCGACAGCGTCGCGCTCGCCGCCGCCAGGCTCGTCGTCGGCGGCGCGGCCCTGGCCCTGATGGCCGGGTCCGGGATGCGGCGGGTGCTGAGCCCGGGGCTGCTGCTCGGGGCCGTGGCGGTGGCGGCGTACCAGCTCTGTTTCTTCGCCGCCGTGGCGCGGACGGGCGTCGCGATCGGCACCGTGGTGGCGATCGGCAGCGGGCCCGTCTTCACGGGGCTGCTGTCCTGGCTGCTGCACAGGCGGCGGCCGAGCCGCCGCTGGGCGACGGCCACGGCCGCGGCGATCTGCGGCTGCGCGGCCCTGATAGTGGGCGGAGGAGTCTCGGCGGGCGGGCCGGCCTCCGGGCAGGTGGTGTCCGGGGTGCTGTTCGCGCTGCTCGGCGGCCTGCTCTACGCCTTCTACGCGGTCATGGCGGCCCGCGCCATCGGCGACGGCGGCGAGTCGAACGCGGTCATGGGCGTCATGTTCGGCGGTGCGGCGCTCATCATGCTGCCGGTGCTCGTCGTCCACGGCGGCGTCGGCTGGGAGCCGCGCGGCCTGCTCGCGGTGCTCTACCTGGGCCTGGGGACGACGGCGCTGTCCTACTTCCTGTACGGGCGGGGGCTGCGCAGCACGCCGGTCGCCACGGCGGCCACACTCGCCCTCGCCGAGCCCGCCGTGGCCGCGCTGCTCGGGGTGGTGGTGCTCGGCGAGCGCCTCGCGCCGGTGTCGGTCGCCGGGCTCGTGCTGCTCGCGTTCAGCCTGGCCGCGGTGGCGATCCCCGAGAGGGCGGCGCGGCCCGAGGTCCGCGTACCGGCGGAAGTGGGAGCCCCAGGCGTGGGGGAGCGTTAGAGTCGCAGGCGTGACGATGCCCCTCAAACCCGTCTCCACCGTGGGGGCGCTCGCCGACGCCCTGCGCAGCAGGGTGCTCTCGGGTGAGATCGCGCCCGGCACCCCGCTCCCCGAGCAGGAACTGGCCGCCTCCTACGGGGTCGCGCGGCCCACCGTCCGCGAGGCGCTGGCCGTCCTGGTGCACGAGGGGCTGCTAAGACGGGAGCGCAACCGCAGCGCCTACGTCCCCGAGGTGACGCTCGCGGACCTCGACGACCTCATGTACGTACGCCGCCCGCTGGAGGACCTGATGGCGCGGGCGATGGCCGGCCGGCGGGTGCCCGCGGCGGAGGCCGCGCTGCGGCGGATGGCGGCGCTGCCCGCCGAGGCGCTCTGGTCGGAGAGCGTGGCCGAGCACATGGCGCTGCACGAGGCGCTGATCGAGGCCGTCGGCAGCCCGCGGCTCGAACGGCTCTACGGCGTGCTGGCGGCCGAGACCCGGCTCGGGCTGGTCCGCCTGCGCGAGGTGTACGAGGACCGGGACGTGCTCGTCCGCGAGCACCAAGCCCTGCTGGACGCCATCGCCGGCGGCACCGCCGAGGAGGCGAGGGCGGCGGTGGCCGCGCACCTCAGCCACTCCTGGGGCGGCGGCGCCTGACGCCGGGAAATCGCTCCATGCGCCAATGCGCGCGAACCCTTGCGGGACGGCCATGGAACTCGCAAGAATCGCGGCCATGCACGGCAATCCGATGCCGGACTCTTACGTGTATGTCACGGAAGAGGGCGTCACCCGTCACTACGCGGACGGGAGCGTCGAGGCCCTCGCGTGGGAGGACGTCGTCGAGGTTCGTGTCGTCACCGAGCCCGGTGAGGACGTCCTTTTCGTTTTGCTCGATCGCGACGGCGAGGGTTGTGTCGTGCCCCGCTCCGCCACGGATGCGACGTTTCTCGCCCGCCTGCGCTATTTGCCGGATTTCGACCTCGACCGGCTGACGCTCGCGGCCGACTCCGCACGCGACGGGGTCGTGGTGGTGTGGCGCAGCCCGGATCCGCCGTCGGCGCTGCCCGACCTCGAATACGACTAGCGCGCTCACTAAACCGGCCATCTGCCGAAATGTAGCCGTAAACCTCCTAAATCC
Source organism: Nonomuraea sp. B208 (assembly GCF_057536035.1). Lineage (NCBI taxonomy): Bacteria > Bacillati > Actinomycetota > Actinomycetes > Streptosporangiales > Streptosporangiaceae > Nonomuraea > Nonomuraea sp. B208. The sequence goes on along the minus strand of NZ_BAAJOU010000025.1, from coordinate 371,187 downwards.
CTCTTGTGGACCGCTGCACCAAATGGAGCGTTCCGTCAACCCCTCGGCGTCCCCATCAAACGTCCGATTGTGGACGTTTGATGCCATTCCCCATGTCGGAGCCGATCTTTAATCTTTAGTGGGGGCCGCCGCCCTTAAGAGGGGGTTTTGTCAACCCATGTGGTGATTGGTGCGTCAGGTTATCAGGGAGCACGAAGTTCACAGGGTGGTGTTATGAGGGTGGGGACCGGGGAGTCCGCTGTCGTGCTCCTCAAAGCCGCGCCACGCCGCGCGTCCAGCATCTGGACCCGGGCGTACCTGCGGCTGCTGCTGTACGGGGACACGACGTGCGCGCTGCTCGCCTGCGTCTGCGTGCTGGGCGCACGGCTGCTGGGCGGGGCGTTCGTCCCCTGGGTGGAGTATCTGCTCGGGTTCGGCCTGGTCGCCGGCTGGCCCCTCGCGCTCGCGATGGGCGGCGCCTACCGCCAGCGCGCCAACGGCGAGGGCACCGAGGAGTTCAAGTCCGTCTTCAACGGCGGCGTCGGGCTGATGGCCACCGTCGCCATCATGGCCTACGCCACGCAGACCGTGATCGCCCGCAGCTTCGTGATGGCGATGCTGCCGCTGGCCCTCGCCGCCACGCTGGGCTTCCGCTTCCGCATGCGCAAACGCCTGCACCGCAAACGGGCCGTCGGCGACTACATGCGCCAGGTCATCGCGGTCGGGCACCGCGAGTCGATCATCGATCTGGTCATCCAGTTCAGGCGGCAGCCGTACCACGGCATGCGGGTCGTGGGAGCCTGCCTGCCGCCCGACCACGACCTCGACGCCGACCTCGACGGCGTGCCGGTGCTCGGCACGTTCGGGGACGTGGCGCGGGTGGCCGAGCGGGAGCGCGCCGACGCCGTGGCCGTGCTGGCCTGCCCGGAGCTGGACGGCGCGGCGCTGCGCCGGCTCGCGTGGAGCCTGGAGACCGCGCGTACGGACCTGTTCGTCGCGCCGGCGCTGCTCGACGTGGCGGGGCCGCGCATCAGCATCAGGCCGGTCGCGGGGATGCCGCTGCTGCACGTGGAGCACCCCGAGTTCGACGGCACCAAGCAGCTCGTCAAGACCGTCTTCGACCGGCTGGTGGCGGCGCTCGCGCTGCTGCTGCTCGCCCTGCCGCTGCTCGGCATCGCGCTGCTGATCCGCCTCACCAGCCCCGGCCCGGCGTTCTTCCACCAGACGCGGGTGGGCAAGGGCGGCGCGGAGTTCCGCCTGGTGAAGTTCCGGACGATGGTCGTGGACGCCGAGCGGCTGAAGGACACGCTGCTCGGCGCGAACGACTTCGACGGCGTGCTGTTCAAGATGCGGAACGATCCAAGGATCACCGCCGTGGGCGCTTTTCTCCGGAAGTACTCCCTCGACGAGCTGCCCCAGCTCCTCAATGTCCTGCGCGGGGAGATGTCGCTCGTCGGCCCGCGCCCGCCGCTGCCGCGCGAGGTCGCCGAGTACGGCACCGACGTGCGCCGCCGCCTCGTCGTCAAGCCGGGTATGACCGGGCTCTGGCAGGTCAGCGGCCGTTCCGACCTGACGTGGGAGGAGTCCGTACGGCTCGACCTGCGTTATGTCGAGAACTGGTCGCTCATCCTCGACCTGCAGATCCTGTGGAAGACCTGGTCCGTCGTCACCCGTGGAGAAGGGGCGTACTAGCGGTGAAAGCACTCGTGCTCGCCGGGGGGTCGGGCACACGGCTTCGGCCGATCACGCACACCTCGGCCAAGCAGCTCGTGCCGGTCGCCAACAAACCGGTGCTGTTCTACGGCCTGGAGGCCATCGCGGCCGCCGGGATCACCGAGGCGGGGCTGGTGGTCGGCGACACCCACGCCGAGATCGAGGCGGCCGTGGGCGACGGGTCGGCGTTCGGGCTGGAGGTGACGTACCTGCGGCAGGAGGCGCCGCTCGGGCTGGCGCACGGCGTGCTGATCGCCCGCGACTACCTCGGCGACGACGACTTCGTGATGTACCTGGGCGACAACTTCGTGGTGGGCGGCATCAACGACCTGGTGGAGCGCTTCGCGCGGGAGCGCCCGTCCGCCCAGATCATGCTCACCCGGGTCGGCGACCCCCGCCAGTTCGGCGTGGCCGAGCTGGACGCCGCCGGACGGGTGATCGGGCTGGAGGAGAAACCCGAGCGGCCGAAGAGCGACCTCGCGCTGGTGGGCGTCTACCTGTTCAGCCCGGCGGTGCACGCGGCCGTGGCCGAGCTGAAGCCGTCCTGGCGGGGCGAGCTGGAGATCACCGACGCCATCCAGTGGCTCATCGAGGCCGGGCTGCGGGTGGACTCCTCGGTGATCTCCGGCTACTGGAAGGACACCGGCAACGTCACCGACATGCTGGAGGTCAACCGGCTGGTCCTGGAGTCGGTCGAGCCGCGCGTGGACGGCTATGTGGACGCGGCCAGCGAGCTGGTCGGCCGGGTCGTCGTCGAGCGCGGCGCGACGGTCGAGCGCTCCCGCGTGGTCGGCCCGGCGATCATCGGCGAGCGCGCCCGCGTCCGCGACAGCTACGTCGGCCCCTCCACCTCGCTCGGGGCCGACTGCGTGCTCGCCGACGCCGAGATCGCCTACTCCATCGTCATGCCCCGCGCCTCGATCTCGGGGGTGGGCCGCGTGGAGTCCTCGCTCATCGGCCACGACGCCGAGGTCACCCCCGCGCCCAACACGCCCCGAGCTCACCGTCTGGTGCTCGGCGATCACAGCAAGGTACAGATCTCCTCATGACCAGAGTCCTGGTGACGGGGGGTGCGGGGTTCATCGGCTCGCACTTCGCCCGAAGCCTCCACGACATGGACGTCACCGTCCTCGACAAGCTCACCTACGCCGGCGACCGTGCCAACCTCGAGGGCGTCAGGCACGAGTTCGTCCACGGCGACATCTGCGACGCCGGCCTGCTCGCGCGGGTCGTGCCCGGCCACGACCTGGTGGTCAACTTCGCCGCCGAGTCCCACGTGGACCGCTCGATCGCGGGCGCGGCCGAGTTCATGCGCACCAACGCGCTCGGCACCCAGACGCTGCTCCAGGCGTGCCTGGAGGCCGGGGTGCCGAAGGTGGTGCAGGTGTCCACCGACGAGGTCTACGGCTCCATCGACGTCGGCTCGTGGGACGAGTCCGCGCCGGTCCGGCCGCGCTCGCCGTACGCGGCGTCGAAGGCGGCCGGCGACCTCATCGCGCACGCGTACGCGGTCACGTACGGGATGGACGTCTCGATCACCCGCTGCGGCAACAACTACGGCCCCCGCCAGTACCCGGAGAAGATCATCCCGCTGTTCGTCACGCGGCTGCTGCGCGGCGAGAAGGTGCCGCTCTACGGCGACGGCGGCAACGTACGGGACTGGATCCACGTCAGCGACCACTGCGCCGGCATCCGCCTGGTGGCCGAGAAGGGCGCGCCCGGCGAGGTCTACCACATCGCGGGCACGGCCGAGCTGACCAACAGGGAGCTGACCGGCCGCCTGCTGGAGGCGTGCGGCCGCGGCTGGGACCTGGTCGAGCAGGTGGCCGACCGCAAGGGCCACGACCGCAGGTACTCGCTGGACGACCGCAAGCTGCGGGCGCTCGGCTACCGTCCCGAGGTCCCGTTCGAGCAGGGGCTCAAGGACACCGTCCGCTGGTACGCCGAGCACCGGGACTGGTGGGACCGATGAGATGGCTGATCACGGGTGCGGGCGGCATGCTGGCCGCCGACGTCCTCGACCGGCTGACCAGCACCGGCGAACCGGTGCTCGCGCTCGGCCGCGCCGAGCTGGACGTGCGCGACCGGCGCGCGGTGCGCGAGTTCGTGGCCGCCTACCGGCCCGGCGCCGTGATCAACTGCGCGGGCTGGACCGCCGTGGACGACGCCGAGACCCACGAGGCCGAGGCGCTGGCGGTCAACGGCCACGCGGTGCGCTGGCTGGCCGAGGCGTGCGAGGGTGCCGGCGCGCGGCTGCTGCAGGTGTCGACCGACTACGTCTTCGACGGGGCGGCGGCGGGGCCGTACGGGGAGGACGACCCGACGGGCCCGCTCAACGCCTACGGCCGCACGAAGCTGGCGGGCGAGCGCGCCGCCCTGGACCACGGCCAGTACGTCGTCCGCACCGCCTGGCTCTACGGCGCGCGCGGCACCAACTTCGTCCGCACGATGATCCGCCTGGCCGGGGAGCGGCCCTGCGTGGACGTCGTGGACGACCAGCGCGGCCAGCCGACGTGGGCCGCCGACCTGGCGGTGAGCCTCGTCCGGCTGGCCCGCGCGGACCTGCCGCCCGGCGTCTACCACGCGACCAGCGCGGGCGAGACGAGCTGGCACGGCTTCGCCAGGGAGATCTTCGCGCTGCTCGGCGCGGACCCCGAGCGGGTGCGCCCGGTGCCGACCGCCGACTTCCCGAGGCCCGCCCGCCGCCCGGCCAACAGCGTGCTCGCCTGCCGCAGGGGCGAGCCGATCCGCCACTGGCGCGAGGCGCTGCACGCCGCCTGGCCGGTGCTGGTGGGGAGCCGTCAGTGCAACGTGGCGTAGAACTCCCGGCAGGCGCGGTAGTCGGGGAGCAGCCCGGCCGCCAGCGCCTCGGCGAGGGACGGCGCCGCGGCGTCCTGGTCCGACAGCACCGGCTCCAGCCCCGCCGGCCACTCGATGCCGAGGTCCGGGTCGAGCGGGTTGACCCCGTGCTCCCCGGCCGGGTTGTAGGTCGCCGAGCACAGGTAGACGACCGTGGCCTGCTCGCTGAGCGCCATGAACGCGTGCCCCAGCCCCTCGGCGACGAGCATCGCCCGGCGCGTCTCGTCGTCCAGCACCGCCGACTCCCAGCGGCCGAAGGTGGGGGAGCCGGCGCGCAGGTCCACGACCACGTCGAGGACGGAGCCGGCCACGCAGGTGACGTATTTGGCCTGGCCGGGCGGCACGTCCGCGAAGTGCACCCCGCGCAGCACGCCGGCGCGCGAGACGGAGCAGTTGACCTGGGCCACGCCGAACGGGTGCGGCAGCTCCGCGGCCTTGAACGCCTCCAGGAAGGCGCCGCGCGGGTCGGCGTGCACGCGAGGGGTGAAGAGCCACGAGCCTTCGATCGAGAGCTGATCCACGAACGCAGCATGCCAGACCACCGCTCCGGCGCACGAGCCCTGGGAGGGATCTTCAGATGACGACCGAGGTGACGACCTGCCGTCTGTGCGGCGCGGACGAGCTCGCGGGGGTGGTGGACCTCGGCGCGACCCCGCCGTGCGAGCTGTTCCTCACCGCCGACCGGCTCGCCGCGCCGGAGCCGACGTACCCGCTGCACCTGCGGGTCTGCACGAGCTGCTGGCTGGCCCAGCTCCCGCCGCTGATCACGCCGGAGGAGACGTTCACCGAGTACGCCTACTTCTCCTCCTACTCGACCTCCTGGGTGGAGCACGCGCGCCGCTTCGTCGAGGGCGCCGGGCTCCAGCCGGGCGACTTCGTGGTGGAGGTGGCCAGCAACGACGGCTACCTGCTCCAGCACGTGGTCGAGCGGGGCGTGCGCTGCCTCGGCATCGAGCCGTCGGCCAACGTCGGCCGGGCCGCCAAGGAGAAGGGCGTGCCGACGCTCACCGGCTTCCTCACCCCCGAGACCGGGCGGCAGGTGCGGGCCGGGCACGGGCCGGCCGACCTGGTGGTGGCCAACAACGTCTACGCGCACGTCCCCGACGTGGCCGGCTTCACGGAGGGGCTGCGGGCGCTGGTGGCCGACGGCGGCCGGGTCTCGATCGAGGTGCAGCACCTGCTGACGCTGGTGGAGCTCAACCAGTTCGACACGATCTACCACGAGCACTTCCAGTACTACACGGTCGCCTCCGCCCAGCGTGCCCTGGCGAGCGGCGGGCTGCACCTGGTGGACGTGGAGCTGCTGCCGACGCACGGCGGCTCGATCAGGCTCTGGGCGCAGCCCGAGGAGGCGCCCGTGTCGCAGCGGGTGGTGGACGTGCTCGCCAGGGAGAAGGCGGCCGGGCTGCACGAGCTGTCCGGGTACGCCGACTTCGCCGCCCGCGTGGCCAAGGTCCGGCGCGACCTGCTGCGCTTCCTCATCGACGCCGCCGACGCGGGGAAGACGGTGGTCGGCTACGGGGCTCCCGGCAAGGGCAACACGCTGCTCAACTACTGCGGGGTCCGGCCGGACCTGCTGGCGTACACGGTGGACCGCAACCCGTACAAGCACGGCAGGTTCACGCCCGGCTCGCGCATCCCCGTCCACCCGCCCGAGCGCATCGCCGCCGACCGGCCGGACTACGTGCTGGTGCTGCCGTGGAACCTGCGCGAGGAGCTGGTCGAGCAGCTCTCGTACGTCCGCGAGTGGGGCGGCCGGCTGGTCTTCCCCATCCCGAGCCTGGAGGTCGTGGGATGAAGGTCGTGCTGTTCTGCGGCGGGCGCGGCACCCGCATGCGCAGCGACTTACCCGGGGGCACCATGCCGAAGCCGATGCAGCTCGTCGGCCCGCGCCCGCTCGTCTGGCACGTGATGCGCTACTACGCGCACTTCGGGCACAAGGAGTTCATCCTGTGCCTCGGCCATGGGGCCCAGCACATCAAGGACTTCTTCCTGACCTACCAGGAGACCGGCTCGAACGACTTCGTGCTCAAGGACGGGCGGGTCGAGCTGCTGTCGACCGACATCTCCGACTGGCGGATCTCGCTGATCGACACCGGTCTCGACGCCACCATCGGCGAGCGGCTGCGCCGGGTGCGCCCGTTCCTGGGCGACGACGAGATGTTCCTCGCCAACTACGCGGACGTGCTCACCGACGCCCCGCTGCCGGACATCATCGCCCGCTTCGCCGCCGCCGACGCCGGGGCGTCGATGATGGTCGTGCCGCCCACCAACACCTTCCACGTGGTGGACGTCGGCGAGAGCGGGCAGGTCGGGGCCATCACGCCGGTGGCCGAGCTGCCGCTCTGGGTCAACGGCGGCTTCTTCGTGCTGCGCCAGGAGGTCTTCGAGCACCTTCCGCGCGACGGCGACCTGGTCGCGGACGCCTGCGCCGAGCTGGCCAAGCGGGGCCGGCTGATCGCGTACCCGCACCGGGGCTACTGGCGGCCGAGCGACACCGTGAACCAGCGCCTGGAGCTGGACAGCGCCTGGGCGAGGGGCGAACGCCCGTGGGCGCTGTGGGAGAGATGACGGGCCTGCGCCCGGCCCGGCTCGACGCGGTCGTGGCGCTCGGCGCGCACTGCGACGACCTCGCGATCGGCGCGGGCGGCACCCTGCTCACGCTCTGCGCCGGCCGTCCAGGGCTGCGGGTGGACGCGCTGGTGCTGTCCGGCGGCGGCACCGGGCGGGAGGACGAGGAGCGGGCCGCGCTGGCGGCGTTCTGCCCGGGGGCCGACCTCGCCGTCACGGTGCTCAAGCTGCCCGACGGCCGGCTGCCCGCCCACTGGGACGAGGCCAAGAACGCCCTGGAGGACCTGCGCGCCCGCACCGAGCCCGGTCTGATCCTCGCCCCCTGGCGGGGCGACGCCCACCAGGACCACCGCGGCCTGGCCGAGCTCGTGCCGACCGTCTGGCGGGGCTGTCTCGCGCTCGGCTACGAGATCGTCAAGTGGGACGGCGACCTCGGCCGCCCCTCGGTCTACCAGCCGCTCGACCCGGAGACGGCCGAGGCGAAGGTGCGGCTGCTCCAGGAGCACTACCCCTCCCAGCGGCACCGCCCCTGGTACGACCGGGAGACCTTCCTCGGCCTGGCCCGCGTCCGCGGCGTCGAGTGCGGCGCCAGGTACGCCGAGGCGTTCCACACCAACAAGATCGTCATCGACCTGGCCTCCGGAGGCTGACCTTGCGGATTCTGTTGACCGGCCACCAGGGCTACCTGGGCAGCGTGCTGGCCCCGGTGCTGGCCGAGGCGGGGCACGAGGTGATCGGCCTCGACTCCGGCCTGTTCGCCGACTGCCTGCTCGGGCCGGCTCCCGCCGACCCCCCGGGACACGCCGTGGACCTGCGGGACGTCCCCGCCGAGGCGCTGACCGGCATCGACGCCGTCGCGCACCTGGCGGCGCTGTCGAACGACCCGCTCGGCTCGCTCGCGCCCGACCTGACCTACGACATCAACCACCACGCCTCGGTCCGGCTGGCCCGGCTGGCGCGCGAGGCGGGGGTGCGCAGGTTCGTCTACGCCTCCACCTGCTCGGTCTACGGCGCCTCGGGCGGGGACGCGCTGGTGGACGAGGACGCGCCGCTGCGGCCGGTGACGCCGTACGCCGAGTCGAAGGTCCGGGTGGAGGACGACCTCGCGGAGCTGGCCGACGACGACTTCTCGCCGGTGTTCATGCGCAACGCCACCGCGTTCGGGTTCTCGCCCCGGCTGCGGGCCGACATCGTGCTCAACAACCTGGCCGGGCACGCCGTGCTGGCCGGCGAGGTGCGGGTGCTTTCCGACGGCACGCCGTGGCGGCCCCTGGTGCACGCCCGCGACATCGCCGAGGCGTTCCTGCGGGCGATCGAGGCGCCGCGCGAGGCCGTGCACGCCCGCGCGTTCAACGTGGGCACCGAGGCCAACAACGTGACCGTCAGGCAGATCGCCGACGAGGTGGCGGCGGCGGTGCCGGGCGCCGAGCTGACGATCACCGGCGAGAGCGGCGGCGATCCGCGCTCCTACCGGGTGGACTTCTCGCGCATCCGGCGGGCGCTGCCCGGCTACGAGGCCGGCTGGTCGGTCAAGGCCGGGGCGGAGGAGCTGGTGACGGCGTACCGGACGTACGGGCTCACCAAGCACGACTTCGAGCGGCGCTACACCCGGCTGGCCCGGCTGTCGGACCGGCGCGCGGCGGGCACGATCGACGCCGGGCTCCGGCCGTGACCGGCGAGGAGATGCACGAGCTCGTCCGCCGGCTCTACCCCCTGTGCCGCAGCATCACGGGCGACGGCGTCAGGAGCACCCTGGCGATCATCGGCGAGCGCCTGCCGCTGGCCGTCCGGGAGATGCCGACCGGGAGCGAGGTCCTGGACTGGACGGTGCCGAAGGAGTGGAACATCCGCGACGCCTACGTCAAGGACGCCTCCGGGCGGCGGGTGATCGACTTCCGGGAGTCGAACCTGCACGTCGTGGGCTACAGCGTGCCGGTGTCGGGGACGTACTCGCTGGCCGAGCTGCGCCCGCGGCTGCACACGCTGCCCGAGCAGCCGGGGCTGGTGCCGTACCGGACCAGCTACTACGCCGAGACGTGGGGCTTCTGCCTCAGCCAGGACGCCCTCGACCGGCTGCGCGACGAGGACGGCCCCTTCGAGGTGCGCATCGACTCGACCCTCGCGCCCGGCGCGCTGACCTACGGCGAGTACGTCGTCCCCGGCCGGCTCCCCGAGGAGGTGATGATCTCCTGCCACGTGTGCCACCCGTCGCTCGCCAACGACAACCTGGCGGGCATCGCGGTGGCCGTGGCGCTCGCGCTGCGGCTGCGCGAGCCCCGCTACACCTACCGGTTCCTGTTCGCGCCAGGCACGATCGGGGCGATCACCTGGCTAGCGCGCAACCGGTCGCGCCTGCACCGCGTGGCGGCCGGGCTGACGCTGGCCTGCGCGGGGGATCCGGGGGCGCTGACGTACAAGCGGAGCCGGCGGGGCGACGCGCTCATCGACCGGGCGGTCACGCACGTGCTGCGCGGCCGGCCGCACGAGGTGCTCGAGTTCTCCCCGTACGGCTACGACGAGCGCCAGTTCTGCTCGCCGGGCTTCGACCTGCCGTTCGGCAGCCTGACCAGGACGCCGTACGCGGGATACCCGGAATATCACACCTCGGGGGACAACCCGGATTTCGTGACCCCGCAGGCCATGGAGGACACCCTCGACGCCCTCACGCGGGTCGTCGAGGTGCTGGAGCACGACCGCACGTACGTCAACCGCAGCCCGTACGGCGAGCCGCAGCTCGGCCGCCGCGGGCTCTACGGATCTCTGGGCGGCCGGAGTGACACGAAACAGGCCCAGATGGCGATGTTATGGGTGTTGAACCTGTCAGACGGGGAGCACGGCCTGCTCGACATCGCCGATCGTTCCGGACTGCCGTTCGCCGCCGTGAAGGCGGCGGCCGAGTCACTGCTGGACGCCGGACTGCTGAAGGAGAAGGCCTGATGGACCTCAAGGTCGGTGACGTGGTGGAAGTGCGGAGCGAGGCCGAGATCCGCGCCACCCTGGACGAGCGCGGCGAGCTCGACGGCCTGCCTTTCATGCCGGAGATGGCGGCCTACTGCGGCAGGCGCCTCACCGTGCACAAGGTCGCGCACAAGCTGTGCGACACCCAGACCAGGACCGGGCTGCGCCGGATGGAGCGGGCCGTGCACCTGACCGGGGCGCGCTGCGACGGCTCGGCCCACGGCGGCTGCCAGACGAACTGCTCGATGTACTGGAAGGACGCCTGGATCAGACGGGTCGGCGAGTCGCCCGCGCAGAACGCCGCGGACCCGCGCCTGCTGCCCCTGCTGGAGGTGGGCACCCGCAAGCCGGACCGGCCCGACCACTACTCCTGCCAGGCCACCGAGCTGCTGCGGGCCGCGCCTGCCTGCCTGCCGGTGCGCAGCATGGGCCAGTACGTCGCCGACGTGCGCACCGGCAACGCCGGTCTGCGCCGCACCCTCCACGCCCTGCTGATCGGCGGCTTCAACCGGCTCCAGGCGGTCAGCACGCGGGTGCTGCCACCGCGGCTGCGGCTCAGGGAAGGACGCCGCTGGGGCTTCCTCAAGCCCGGCCTGCTCGGCCGGACGCCGACGGCCACGCTCGACCTGAAGCCCGGCGAGCTGGTCCGCGTCCGGTCCAAGGACGAGATCATGGCCACGCTCAACGAGCGCATGGAGAACCGCGGCCTCGGCTTCGAGGAGGAGATGGCCCGCTACTGCGGCACCGTCACCCGCGTCCAGTCGGTGGTGGAGCGCTGCGTCGACGAGCGCACCGGCGAGCTGCTCACCATGAAGACGCCCTGCGTGACGCTGGAGAACGTGGTCTGCCAGGGCCTGCACAGCCTCAACTGCCCGCGCGAGTTCGTGCCGTTCTGGCGGGAGATCTGGCTCGAACGGGTGTGACCGCACTGGAAAGGAACGCATGGAGGAGACGGAACGTGTCGAGGAGGTAGGCGTCCGGGCGGGCCGCGGGCTGCGCTGGACCGTGCTCGGCAGCCTGGTGACCCGGGCCGGCTCCTTCGCCATGGGGCTGGTGCTGGCCCGGCTGCTCGCCGCCGACGACTTCGGCGTCTACGCGGTGGCGCTGGCGGCGACGCAGATCGTCATGCACGTCAAGGACATCGGCATCCAGGCGGCGGTCATCCACTGGCGGGGGCGCGTGGAGGACATCGCGCCCACCGCCAGCGTGCTCAACTTCGCCGTCACCACGCTGGCCTACGGCGCGTTCTGGCTGTTCGCGCCGGTCTTCGCGCGGCTGTCCGGCAACGAGGAGGCCACCGGCGTGGTGCGCCTGCTCACCGCGGTCGTCCTCATCGAGGCGTTCACCGCCGTGCGCAGCGCCACCCTCCTGGTGCGCTTCCAGCAGGACCGGCTCACGCTCGCCATCATGATCGGCTTCGTGGCGAACGCGGCGGTGGCGGTCAGCCTGGCCTTCGCCGGCGCGGGCGCGTACGCCTTCGCCTGGGGCCAGGTCACCGCCTCGCTGGTCACCGGCGTGCTCATCTTCTTCTGGGGCTGGCTGCCGATCAGGGTCGGCTGGGACCGCGAGACCGCCGGCAAGCTGCTGCGGATCGGCATCCCTTCGGCGGTCGGGTTCGGGCTGGAGGCCCTGCTCATGAACGCCGACTACGTCATCGTCGGCAACGTGCTCGGGGCCGAGCAGCTCGGCTACTACCTGCTGGCGTTCAACGTGTCGAGCTGGGTGCCGGGGATCATCGGCACCGCGCTCCGCTACGTGTCGCTGCCCAGTTTCTCCCGCCTGTCGGAGGACCCGGCGGCGCTGTCGGAGGGGGTGCGCAGGTCGGTGCCGGTGATGGTGGCGTTCGTGCTGCCGCCCGCGCTGGTGATGGCCTTCCTCGCGCATCCGCTCATCACGTTCCTGTACGGCGAGCGGTGGGACTTCTCGGCCGGGGTGCTGCGCTGGCTGGCGGTCCTGATGGTGGTGCGGATGCTCATCTCGTACCTGGCGGTGGACATCCTGACCGGGCTCGGCGCGACCAGGACCACCGTCTGGCTCAACCTCGGCTGGGCGGCCGTCCTGCTGCCCGCCCTGCTCGCCGGGGCGCACCTCGGCGGGATCCGGGGCGCGGCCGTCTCGCACGCCCTGGTCGCGGTGCTGGTCGCGGTGCCGATGGCGGTGTTCGTCCTGCACCGCGTGGGGGTGCGGCTCGCGCCCGTGCTGCCCGGCCTGGTGCGCCCGGCCCTGGGCGCCGTCGCGGCGGGGACGGTCATGGCCGTGCTGGAGGGCGTCACCCGGGGCGGGCACGCGCTCGTGCAGCTCGGCGTGGCGGGCGGAGCGGGGCTGCTGGTCTTCGTGCTGGTCGTGGTGCCGGGCGCCGCGCTGAGGAAACTCGTCACTAGGAGCGCTTGAATGTCCTTCGCCGACTCGCTGGTCTCCGTGGGGCTCCCCGTCTACAACGGGGCCGCCCGCATCGAGGGGACGATCCGCTCGGTGCTCGCCCAGGACCACCAGAACCTTGAGCTGGTCGTCTGCGACAACGCCTCGACCGACCGCACCGAGGAGATCTGCCGCGACTGGGCCGCGAGCGACCCCCGCGTGGTCTACCACCGGCAGCCGGAGAACATCGGGCAGCTCCCCAACTTCGCCGACGCCATCAGGCGGGCGCGGGGCGAGTTCTACCGGTGGGCGGGCGACGACAACTGGCTGGCCCCCACGTACGTCTCCCGCTGCCTGGAGGTCTTCGCCGCCGACGAGCGCCTGCTGCTGGTCACCACGCAGCAGGCGTACGCGTGCCCGGACGGCTCGACCAGGACCGCCCCCTACACCGGCACCGGCTACCTCGCCGACGACCCGGTGGACCGCTTCGCCGAGTGCCTGCGCGTGCTCAACGAGGACCCCCTCGTCATGGACCCCCTCTACGCGCTCATGCGCCGCGAGCGGATCATGCGGGTGGACCGGGGCCGGGCCATGCTGCGCGAGGACGAGATCTACGCGGCCCGCATGGCCCTCGCCGGGCCGTGGGGCCACGTGCCGGAGATCCTGGCCGGGCGGGAGTGGGAGGTCCAGCAGCAGGGCGACATCGCGCGCAAGCTCGGGGTGCCCGCCTGGCAGGTCCGCGTGGCCCTGCTGCTGCAGTGCAGGGAGCTGTTGCGCGCGCTCGGCGAGGTCGGGCTGACGCCCGCGCAGCGGCGGCGGGGGCGGGCGCTGGTGGCCGGGATGTACCTGCGCAGGCACGGGGTGACGGCCGTGCGCAGGGGCCGCAAGCTCATGGCGACGACCCGGCTGCTGGGGGCGGGCCGGTAGCGGGCGTGCGCGTCCTCCCCGTGAATCGGTCGCGCAGCGCGGCCGCGCTGCGGTAGCGCTGGAACGGCAGCTCGAACGCCGCGGCGAAGCCCCACGCGAACAGCACCGACGCCGGCGCGGCCACCGCCAGCAGCGCGAGCAGCCGGCCCGTGCCCGGCTCCAGCAGCGGGGCCACGAGGAAGTGGTTCACGGCGACCACGATCGGCGCGTGGACCAGGTAGAGGCTGTAGGAGAAGGAGCCGAGCGTGCGCACCGGCCGGGTGTCGAGCAGGCGCACCAGGGGCCGGGGCCGCCCCAGGGCGACCGCGGCGAGCAGCAGCCCGGCGGCGGGCGCGAGCGCGAGGTCCACCCAGAAGAACCTGGCGACCGTCCACTCCGAGCCCTGGACCACGATGAGGACGAGCACCGGGAGCGCCGCCCCGGCCGCCGCCCAGTGCAGAGGGAGCCGGGTCCGCGCCCGGAGCACGCCGGCCGCCAGCACGCCCGCCGCGAACAGCACCGCGAACTGCGGGGTCAGCCGCATGAGCAGCCCCACGGCCGGCACGTACGCGGCCAGCACCCCCACCGCCACCACCACGACGGCGACCACGCCCGCCATCGCCCACGCGCCGAGCCGCCGCACCAGGAGCAGCAGGAGCGGGAAGACGAAGTAGAGCTGCGCCTCGACGGCGATCGACCAGAGTGCGCCGTTGGGGCTGGGCGAGCCGATCACGTCCTGGAGCAGCAGCCCGTACACGACGACCGTCTTCGCGGTCGGGACGGGCTGGCCGGGCTGCGGCACCAGCAGCCAGGCGACCGCCAGGCTGAACAGCAGCGCCGCCCAGTACGGCGGCAGGATGCGCCAGGCGCGGCGGCGGGCGAAGCGGCGCAGGCCGCCGAGCCGCCAGCCGGAGCGGGCGGGGGAGACCGCGAGGGAGAAGCCCGACAGGGCGATGAAGACGACGACGGCGAAGTGGCCGTAGAGCAGCCAGCCCGCCCAGCCGGGCCCGGTGTCGGCCGGGAAGCCGGGGAAGGACAGCAGCCAGCAGTGGTGCAGGACCACGAAGAGCGCGGCGAGGCCGCGAATCCCGTCCAGCCCGCCGAGCCGCGTCCCGCCCCCGTCCATGCCCACTCGGATATATCGCGATCTGCCCGGCTTACGTAACAAGCAAGTCGAAAGGCGCGATGTCCTGATTGGAACGGTATTTCTGGGGGGATGAACGACGTCCCGTTGCGCTGCAAATCGGGCTGGGGATATATGGAATTCTGGACGGCCATTCTGGGTCTTGCCCGCAACAAGTTCGTCGCCGCACCGGTGGCCGTCCTCACCGCGGCGCTGGCCCTCACGGGATATCTCGTCCTGCCCGAGCGGTACGTCGCCAGCGCCTCCATGGTCCTGGTGACCCCGTCGGGCGGCGGCTCGATCGACCGGACCAAGCCGCTGGCCCAGACCAATCCGCTGCTGCAGTTCTCCGACGACCTCAGGACCACCGCCAGCATCCTCATCCTGGCCATGAACTCGCCCGACGTCTTCAGGTCCGTCGGCGCCCCCGAGGACGGCCCGGTCGAGCTCACCATCGACGACGGGCGGACGAACCCGACCCTACTCGGCGTCGGCACCACCGGCCCGTTCGTCTACGTCGAGGTCGAGGCCGCCTCCAGGGCCGAGGTGACGAAGGTGCTGGCGGCGGCCCAGGAACGGCTCCGCGAGGAGCTGGAGGACCGGCAGAACGAGCTCAAGGCGCACCCCGTCACGTTCGTCCAGCTCGACGACGTGGTGCGGCTCGGGCCCGACGCGGACCTCGCGCCCAAGCTCCAAGGGGCGGTCGGCGGCGCGCTGCTCGGCCTGGTGGCGGGCTTCGGCGCGGCCTACGCGGCCGTGCGCGGCAAGCTGCGCCTGCCCGCCCGCCTCGCCCCCGAACCCCCTGCTCAGGAGAACAGGGAGAACAGGGAGAACGGGGAGAACGGGGAGAACAGGGAGAACGGGACCCTCCAGAAGACCGGCAGCCTGAACGGCCGGACCCCGCACGACCCGGCGGTCGATGACGCCGAGACCGGTCCCATCGACGTCATCAGCGGCGGCGGCGACCGCTGAAGCCCTACTTGCGCGGCCCGACCAGGTCGGCCAGCGCGGGCGGCACCCACCGCCTGGCCACCTGGCGGAAGCTGCTCTTCCACTCCTCGCCCGGCCGCTGCTTGAACTGCGTGTCGTGCTCGTCCAGCGTCTCGTCCTCCGGCCGCCCGTTCGTGTAGTAGTAGAGCGCCATCGAGCGCCGGGCCCGGTCCTCCGGGCAGGTCAGCGGCTCGGGGTGGCCGTGGTTGGCGTCGTCGGTGGTGGCGAAGACCACGAAACGGTTGAACACCGGCAGGACCTTGTGCTCGCAGCGGGTCATGTCCTTGTTCCAGAGCTGCAGGTGCCCGCCGTAGGACTCCTCCCAGTCCTTGTTGAGGTAGAGCAGGCCGTTGAGCCGGCGGTCGAGGTTGAGCCTGCGGTGCCGGTTGAAGTCGACGTGCACCTTCAGGTAGCCGCCCGGCCTGATCTGGTGCAGGCCGCCGCCGTCGTAGTGCGGGTCCGACACCAGGTGCTCGATGCCGGTGAGCCGTTCGAGGAAGTCGACGAACACCTGCCCGTTGAACTCCGACAACAGGTGCCGGGTGGCCGGCCCCATCTTCTCGGTGTCGGCGAGGGCGAGCTTGATCTCGCGGGCGTTGTCGAAGCGCTGCCACTCGACGTCGCGCGGCTCGGGGAACTCGGCGAGCACCGGCTCCAGCGCCTCGGGAGGCAGGAAGTCGTCGATCACCACGTGCCGGAAGGGACTGGCCTTGAGGAACGACTCCCGCAGGCTGTCCGCCAGCGGAAGGAGATTGTCACGTTTGAAGGTGAAGTCGGAAATCGGCATCGATGCTCCCCACCCTACGGAAATGGCGTGAATACCCCGGGTGTGACATCGTGAAATAAGGTGATCTCGTTACGGATTTCCCAGTAACACCGGATACGTCCGAGGCCGATGTCCGTATCGAGGGTTTCATCCGGTTCGGGAGGGAAAACGCCTTGGACTTCTGGGGGACGGTCCTGGTCGTGTTCCGGCGCTGGTACGTCACCGTACCGGCGTTGCTGCTGGCCCTCGGCGGCTCGTTCGCCGTCTACCGCACCGTCCCGACCGTCTACCAGTCGGGCGCGGTCCTCGTGCTCACCATCCCCGTGACCGGCGGGAGCGTTCCAACCGATCCCGCCTACCCGAACCCCCGTACGAACCCGCTGCTCAACTACAACGGCTCGCTCAACGTCGCGGCCTCGATCCTGCTCCAGGCGCTGAGCGCCCCGGAGACCGCCGCCCGGCTGGGGGCGCCGCCCGGCGGCGAGACCACGTACGTCGTCCACAACGGCAGCCCCAACCCCGAGCTGCTGGCCAGCGGGCCGTTCGTGATCATCAACGCCAGGTCGCCGTCCGCCGAGACCGCGCACACGCTGGTCTCCCGGCTCGTCGAGCAGGCGCGGAGCGAGCTCGCCGCCCGCCAGGCCGTGCTGGGCGCGCCCTTGAGCACCTACATCCAGCTCACGCCGATGGTGCCGCCCACCGAGCCGCAGGAGCAGCGCGGCGGCAAGAGCCGCACGGCCGTGGCGGTGCTGGCGCTCGGCCTGTTCGCCGCGCTGACCGCCGGTTACGCGATGGAGAGCCTCGCCGCGGCGCGGCGCCGCAGGCGGGCCGGGCCGGGCCCCGTCGCGCCCGCGGAGCGCGCCGAGCCGCTGGCGCTGCGCCCGTGAAGGCGATCGCCCTCACCAGGACGGAGCCCGTGGCCGGGCTGCCCAGGCCGCACCCGGCCGACGGGGCCACACTGGGCGTCGTCTTCGTGGTCATCCTGATGATCGTCCCGGCCCGGCTGGTGTTCCGCGGGCTCTCGTTCGCCATCACGCCGGCCGAGGCCGTGGGGCTGTTCGCGCTGGTGTGGTGGTTCTGCGCGCAGCTCACCACCACGCTCGGCGCGGCCAAGGGCCGCACCCTCGTCCGCAGCGCGGTCTTCGTCTACGCCTCCTCGCTGATCGCCACCTACGCCTACGCCGCCGCCGGCAACCTGCCGAGGGACGAGCTCGACCTCGCCGACCACATGCTGGTGAGCGCGTTCGCGATGATCGGGATCGTGCTGCTCGTCGTGGACGGCGTACGCGGCCGGGCTCGGCTCGACCTGGTGCTGAAGACCGTCGCGGCGATGGGCGCGGTGCTCGGCGTGATCGGCGCGGCGCAGTTCCTGCTCAGGTTCGACCCGACCCCGTACATGGTGCTGCCCGGCCTGCGCTTCACGCAGGAGGAGCTGTTCGTCGTGGAGCGCAACGGGCTGAGCAGGGTGGCGGCGACCACCGGGCATCCGATCGAGTTCGCGGTCGTGTGCGCGATGATCCTGCCGATCGCGCTGCACTTCGCCTTCCAGGCGCTCGAACGCCGCCAGCCGCACCTGCGCTGGTGGCTGTGCGCGGGGCTGATCGCGGCCGGGATGGTGTTCTCGGTGTCGCGCTCGGCCTTCGTCGGCGTGGCGGGGGCGGCGGCGGTGCTGCTGGTCGGCTGGCCGCGCCGGCGGCGGCTGCTCGCGCTCGGGGCGATGGTGGTCTTCCTGGGCGCGGTCAAGGTGGTCGTGCCGGGCGTGCTCGGCGCGATCCTGGACCTGTTCACGGGCCTGTCCACCGACTCCAGCCTGCGCTGGCGGACCATGGACTACGCCGCCGCGGCCACCGAGATCTCTCGCCACCCGTGGCTGGGCCGCGGCCTCGGCACCTGGTACGCCCCCAAATACCTGGTCTTCGACAACCAGTACATCCTCACCACGGTCGAGACCGGGATCATCGGCGTGCTGGCCTTCGCCGGGCTCTTCCTGGCCGGGATCTGGTCGGCGCTGCGCGCCCGCCGGCTGCTCACCGACCCCGCCGACCGCGACCTCGGGCTGACGCTGGCCGCCTGCCTGGTGGTGCCGCTCATCGGGGCCGCGACCTTCGACCTGCGCTCGTACGCGGTGATCACCGGGCTGTCGTTCCTGCTGGTCGGCTCGGCCGGCGCGCTGGCCCGCGAGGCCCGGCTCAGCCGAGCAGCCGCGCCTGCGCCTCCTGCCACGACCCCGCCGCCAGGTCCCGCGCGCTGATCGCGGTCACCGGCAGCGGCCAGGCGACGGCCAGGTCGGGGTCGTCGTAGCGGACCGAGACGTCCTCGGCCGGGTCGTGCTCCCTGTCGATGCGGTAGCAGACGTCGGCCTGCTCGGTGAGCGCCTGGAAGCCGTGCAGGAAGCCGCGTGGCACGTACAGGCAGGCGAAGTCCTCGTCGTCGAGGCGCACGCTCATGCTCCTGCCGTACGTCGGCGAGCCGGGCCGGGCGTCCACCAGCACGTCGTGGATCGCGCCGCGGGCGCACCTGACGAGCTTGGCCTCGCCGCGCCCCACCCGCCCGTGCAGCGCGCGGACCGTGCCGAGCCGCGAGCGCGACTGGCTGTCCTGGATGAAGGCGGCGGGGTCGAGGCCGTGTTTCCCGGCCACGGCCGCGTCGAACGTCCGGGTGAAGAACCCCCGGTCGTCGTGGTGCGGCGTCGGGACGAAGAGAAGGACGCCGTCGAGGGCGCCGCGCTCCACTCTCATGCCCCTCATCCTGCTGGCGGGCCCACACTTACTGCCAGACCCACACGTAACGGATTTCTCCGGAATGCCGATGATTCGGGCGAAAGGTCGGGCTGGGCTGGGCCAGGGCGAAGGAGCGAGGACATTCCGGCAGACCCCTTCACGGACCCCTTCACCACGGCCGGTCCTCCCGCGCGCGTGCGCGTGGGAGCCGTGCACGTCATGGCCGTCACCGAGACCGGAGTGGCCGACCACGTCTCCCACGAGTGGGCCGCAGGCCGGGGCGGCGCGATCGTCACCGCGAACGTGGACATCGTCCGCGCCGCCACCCGCGACCCGGCGCTCGCCGCCCTCGTCGCCCGCGCGGAGCTGGTCGTCGCCGACGGCATGCCGGTCGTGTGGGCGGGCCGGCTGGCCGGCGCCGCGATCCCTGAGCGGGTGACCGGCGCCTCGCTCGTGCACACACTCGCCGGGCGCGCCGCCCGCGACGGCCGGCCCGTCTACCTGCTCGGCGGCGACGAAGGAGTGCCGGAGGCGGCCGCCCGGGCCCTGTTGGAACGTTACCCGGCGCTGCGGATCGCGGGCACGGACGCACCGCCGTACGGGTTCGACGCCGACCCCGCCGCCCGGCGCGCGGCCGTCGAGCGCGTCAGAGAGGCCGCGCCCGGCCTCGTGCTCGTCGGACTCGGCTTCCCCAAGCAGGAGCGGCTGATCGCGGAGCTGCGGCCCGAGCTGCCCGCCGCCTGGTTCCTGGGCTGCGGCGCGGGCATCGCGATGGCCGCCGGCCAGTTCAGCCGCGCCCCCGAGGCCCTGCAGCGCGCGGGCGGCGAATGGCTGCACCGGCTCGCGCTCGAACCGCGCCGCCTGCTCCGGCGCTACCTGCTCCACGACGCCCCCTTCGCCGTGCGCCTGCTGACCGGCGCGCTCCGCGCCCGTCTCCGTCTCCTGGGAAGGTGAGCATGCTGGCGATCGTCATCGTCACGTACTTCAGCGAGCGCGTCATCGGCGACTGCCTGCGCTCGCTCCAGGACGCCGGCGCGGGGGACGCCCGGGTGCTGGTCGTGGACAACGACTCGGCCGACGGCACGGTCGCGGCGGCCCGCGCCGCCCTGCCCGCCGTCGAGGTGGTCCCGACCGGCCGCAACGCGGGCTTCGCCGGCGGCGTGAACGCGGGGATCGCCGCCGCGTCCGGCTGCGACGTGCTCGTGCTCAACCCGGACATCCGCCTCGCCCCCGGCGCGATCACCGCGCTGCGCGAGGCGCTGGCCGTGCCCGGCACCGGGATCGCGGTGCCCCGGCTCACCGCCGAGGACGGGACGATCCACTTCTCGCTGCGCAGGAGACCCACCGTGCTGCGCGCGCTCGGCGAGGCGCTGCTCGGCGGCCACCGGGCCGGCCGGGTCCCGGCGCTCGGGGAGCTGGTCGTGGCGGCGGGCGCGTACGAGCGGCCCGGCACCGCCGACTGGGCGACCGGCGCGGCCTGGCTGGTCTCCCGCGCCTGCCTGAACGCGCTCGGGCCGCTGGAGGAGCGCTACTTCCTCTACTCGGAGGAGACCGAGTACATGCTGCGGGCCGGCGAGCACGGCTTCGCCGTCCGCTACGAGCCGCGGGCGCACGCCGTGCACCTGGGCGGCGAGCAGGGCACCTCCAGCAGTCTCTGGGCGCTCGCCACCGCCAACCGGGTCCGGCTGCACCGCGAGCGGCACGGCCGGGCCCGCGCCCTCGCCATGCGCGGCGCGGTGCTGCTCAACGAGGCGATCCGGGCGCTCACCCGGCCCGGCCAAGGCGGTGCCAAGCACCGGGCGGCCCTGCGCGCCCTCGTCCGCCTGCCGCACTGGCCAGAGCAGCCGGGCGCGACCGAGCAGCCGGGCGCGGCCGACCCGCCGAGGACCGCCGACCCGCCCGGGTACGTCTGCTTCGCCGCCCAGGACTGGTGGTACCACAACCGGGCGCACTCCGACTTCCAGCTCATGCGCGCCCTCGCCGGCCGGCGCAAGGTGCTGGTGGTCAACAGCATCGGCATGCGCATGCCCGCGCCGGGCACCACCACCCACGTCACCCGCCGCGTCCTGCGCAAGCTGCGCAGCGTGGCGAAGTTCCTGCGGCAGCCGTTCCCCGGCTTCCACGTGATGTCGCCGCTGCCGCTGCCGTTCTACGGCTCGCCGGTCCTGCGCCGGGTCAACGCCCTGCTCGTACGCGCCCAGGTGCGGGCGGTGTGCCTGGCGCTCGGCCTGCGCCGCCCCGTGATGGTGGTCACCATCCCCACGGCCTGGGACGTGGTGCGCCCGATGCCCCGGCACGCGCTGCTCTACAACCGCTCCGACCGGCACTCGGCCTTCCCCGAGGCGGACGCCGCCGTCATCGGGGCGATGGAGAACGAGCTGCTGGCCCGCGCCGACCGGGTCCTCTACGCGAGCCGCACGCTGATGGCCGAGGAGCGCGAGCTGACCGGCGAGCGGGCGTGCTTCCTCGACCACGGCGTGGACGTCGACCACTTCACCAGGGCCGCGGAACCGCCTCCCGACCTCGCCGCCGTGCCGGGGCCGCGCGTGGGGTTCTTCGGCGCGCTGGACGAGTTCGTCGTGGACGTCGGGCTGCTCGAACGCCTGGCGGCCGAGCTGCCGCAGGCCTCGCTCGTGCTCATCGGCGACGCCACCGCGCCGATGGAGCGGCTGACCGTCCATCCCAACGTGCGCTGGTTCGGCTTCGTGTCCTACGAGCGCATCCCTGCGTACGCGTCCGGCTTCGACGTGGCGATCATGCCGTGGCAGGACAACGCGTGGATCAGGCACGCCAACCCCATCAAGCTGAAGGAGTACCTGGCCCTGGGCCTGCCGGTGGTCAGCACGGACTTCCCCGAGCTCGCCCACTACCGGGACCGCGTGCGGGTCGCGGCCACGCCCGAAGCGTTCGTGGCGGCCGTCAAGGCCGCGCTGGCGGAGGGCGGCCCGCGGCCGGCCGCCGAGCTGCGGGCGTCGGTGCTGGGGATGTCCTGGTCGTCGCGGGCCGACCGGCTGCTGGAGCTGGCCGAGGGGGAGCGTTGACGCGGGCGAGCCGGCTGGTCCTCGCCGCGGTGGCGCTGCTCGCCGCCGCGGCCCTGGTGTGGGTGGTCGTCGGCAGGTCCGAGGGCGAGCCGGCCCCGAGCCCGTCCGGCACGGCCGCCCCCCGCCCGGACGTCGCCGGGCTGCCCCGCGTCCCCTGGGAGGGCGGCCCCGCCTACTACGACCGCTTCGCGAGCACCAAGGCCGCCGGCTGGACGAACCCGGCGTTCTTCCCCATCGGCGTCTGGTACGAGTCCGTCATCACCCAGGACGACGTGAACAAGGACGTCGAAGCCGGCATCAACACCTACATCGAGCTGACCGAGACCAGCGACATGGCGCTGATCAGGAAGAACGGCCTGTTCGCCGTCCCCAGCAAGCCGCTGAAGGACTACGGGGCCGAGACCGTCGCCTGGCTGATCACCGACGAGGCCGACATGTGGGCAGGCCCCGGCGACGACGGCTGGACCGGCAACTTCCCCGGCGAGGGCCCCCTCTGCATCCCGGACGACCCGCACAAGGAACGCTGCGGCTACACCGTCATGAAGACGCTGAAGGACCGGCTGCCCAAGGACGGCCGCCCGCACTACGCCAACTACGGCAAGGGCGTCATGATCTATCAGGACGACCGCCAGGCCGGCCGGTTCGTCAACGACTACACCGACTTCGTCTCCCTCGACGTCTACTGGTACACCAGCTACTTCGCCTGCCTCGACGGCCAGAACTGGCTGCACTGGGCCGGCGAGGACCGCTGCCGCCGCGCGGCCAACTACGGCCTGCTCATCGACCGCCAGCGCAAGCTGGACGCCCTCGACGGCAAGCTCCAGCCCATCTACGCCTTCGTCGAGGTCGGCCGCCCCGCCGCCGAGGACCGGCGGCAGATCGAGCCCGACGAGGTCAAGGGCGCGGTGATGAGCTCGCTGATCCACGGGGCCAGGGGGGTCATCTACTTCAACCACAGCTTCGGCGGCCCCTGCCAGAGCCAGCACGTGCTCCGCGACGCCTGCGGCGTCACCACCCGGCCCGCCGTCATCGAGGTGAACCAGCAGATCAGGCAGCTCGCCCCGGTGCTCAACACCCAGTCCGTCGAGTACGGCTTCGGCCCCGGCGTGGACACCATGCTGAAGGCGCACCAGGGCGTCTATTACCTGTTCGCCATGCCGTCGGCGGAGGGCCGGCCGGGAGCGCACACGTTCGCGCTGCCCGGCGGCCTGTCACCCGGTCAGGTCGAGGTGATGTTCGAGAACCGGCGCCTGCCCGTGGACGCCTCAGGACGTTTCACCGACACCTTCACCAGCGAGAACTCCTATCACATCTACCGGATCACGCCCTAGTGGTGCCGGGGGCCGCAGTGCGGGCAGCCGCGCCCGTGCCGGGGGCCGGCCCGCCGGTGCACGAGCCGGCCGTGCGGCGCCGCCCGCCCCGCCGACAGCGAGGAGTCGCTGCTGAGGATGGCCGCGTGCAGCTTGCGCAGCTCGGGGCCGGGCTCCAGGCCGAGGTCCGTGGTGAGGATGCGCCGCCCCGACTGGTAGACGTCCAGCGCCTCGGCCTGCCGCCCGCTGCGGTAGAGCGCCAGCATGAGCTGCCCGCGGAAGGTCTCGCGCAGCGGGTGCTCGCGTACCAGCGTGGACAGCTCGCCGACCAGGGCGGCGTGCCGGCCGAGCCGTAAGTCGGCCTCCACGCGCTCGCCGAGCGCCGCCAGCCGCAGCTCCTCCAGCCGGGTGGCCTGGCGGTGCAGCAGGTGGATGTCGTCCAGCCCGGACAGCGCCGGGCCGCGCCACAGGTCGAGGCCGGCGCGGAGCAGGGCGCTGCCCTTCGCGTCGTTCCCGGAGGCGAGCGCCGAGCGGCCCTGCCGGACCAGCAGCTCGAACCGGCGGGCGTCCACGTCCTCCGCCGGCACCCTCAGCCGGTAGCCCGTGGCCTGGTGGGCGATGGGGACGTGCTCGCCGAGCGTGCGTCTGAGCCGGTGGAGCTGGAGACGCAGGCGCTGTTGCCCGGCGTCACCGGCCTCGGCTCCCCACAGTGCGTCGATGAGGACGTCGCTGTGCGCGACGGTCCCGTCGTGGCAGAGCAGCAGGGCGAGGAGGCTGCGTTGCTTGACCGAACGCAGCGGCACGAGGCCGCCTGCGCCGGTCGCCTCCAGCGCGCCCAGGATGCGGAACTGCATGGTTCCCCCAGCTGCACGTATCCGATCTTCTTTCGCTGACGAAGGATATGCCGCTCGAATGCGCCGGAAAACGCTCGTGAGGAAACTGTGTTGAAACGTAAATGAAATTGGTCATCCGCACACTCGGGAACTGGCTGATGGTCCGTACGTCAGCCATCGGAGCATTCGTGCCATCAGTGCCGAATGGGGGGATATGGTGGGTTCTTTTCGGCATTTCCGAAAGACGGCTTTTGCGCCGTCGAGGCGGGCGCTGGCCCTGGTCAGCGCCACCGCCATCATCATCGGCCCGAGCGCCGCGCCGGCGCTCGCGGCCACACCAGAAACCGAGACCGGCGATCATCACGCGCACGCCGCTCCTTTGCGTGCGCCCATTGATCGCCCGAAAGCGGAGAAACTCGGACCACTTCCGGCGAAAAAAGGCACAATTCCGGTAGAACGGTCCACCACGGCCGCTCGCTCCTCCGCCGCGCTCGCCGCCGCCGCCAACGACCGCGTCGCGCTGCGCGTGCTCGTGGTCGCCGTGGACGAGGACGACTGGGGCGTCGCCACCTGGCGCTCGGTGCTGGGCCGGGTCGGCGCCCAGTACGACGTGCTCTACAGCAAGACCCAGCCGCTGACCGCCGCCGACCTCGTGCAGGCCGACGGGACCGGCAAGTACAACGCGGTCCTGCTGACCAACAACTCGCTGCTCTACAACGACGGCTCCGGCTACGTCAGCGGCCTCGACGCCACGGAATGGAACGCTCTCTGGGCCTACGAGCGCGACTACGGCGTCCGCCAGGTCTCCCTCTACACCGCCTACGGCACCTTCCCCGAGGACTACTGCCTGCGCGCCGGCAGCGAGGGCGGCGTCGGCACCACCCCGATCTCGACCGCGCTCACCACGACCGGCGCCGGCGTCTTCGACTACCTCAAGAACACCGCGAACGTCCCGATCTCGCAGTCCTACGTCTACCGCTCCACGCTGGCCTCGGGCTGCACCGCCGACGCCGTGCTGACCAGCGGCTCCGACGTGCTCGGCGTCCGCAGCACGTCCGCCGACGGCCGTGAGCGCATGGCGCTGACGTTCACCTCCAACCAGTACCTGCCCCAGGCGGACCTGCTCACCTACGGCCTGTTCCGCTGGGCCACCAGAGGGCTGTTCCTCGGCGAGCAGCGGCACTACCTCAACGCCGACGTGGACGACTGGTTCAACAACACCGACCACCTGTACGCCGACGGTCACCTGGAGACCAGCCCCGGCTACCGGCTGACCTGGTCGGACGCGGTCAGCACGTACAACCAGCAGAACAGCTTCAAATCCGCCAACGCCCTGGCCGACACCTTCAAGCTGAACATCGCCTACAACGGCGAGGGCTCCGACCAGTACGCCCTCCCGTCCTGCCTGCTCCCGATCCTGCTGCAGGACGCCCTCACCAACTACTCGCGCTGCCGGGCCTCCTCCTTCACCTGGGTCAACCACACGTTCTCGCACCCGAAGATGAACTCCACGGACTACGCGACGAGCCGCGCGGAGATCCAGAACAACCTCACCAGGGCCGCCGCGCTCGGCCTCTCCGCGGACCCGACGGTGCTGAAGACCGGTGAGTACTCCGGCCTCGGCGTCTACCACCCCGACCCCAACAACGACATCGACCCGCCCACCGACTACGGCCTGGCCGCCTCCAACCCCAACCTGCTGCAGGCCGCCAAGGACCTCGGCGTGAAGTACCTGCACGGCAACATGTCGTTCGCCAGCCACCAGCCGTCCTGCTTCAACTGCGGCATCCGGCACCCGCTGCAGCCCGCGGTGATGGTGGTGCCCGACTGGCCGACCAACATCGCCTACCACACGACCACGCCGGCCGAGGAGACGCTGTTCTACAACTCCTACTACGGCCCCAGCGGCAAGTTCCCCTACTGGCCGGTCAACCAGACCTACACCCAGGTCATCGACCACGAGAGCGACGTGGCGATGCAGCACGTCATGTCCGGGTCGGTCTACACGCACACCTTCCACCAGGGCAACCTGCGCAACTACGGCTCCAACCGCAGCCTCGTCTTCGACTGGCTGAACGGCGTCATGGCCAAGTACAACACCTGGTACAAGGTCCCGCTCCTCACGCCGAACTGGGGCTCGCTCGCCCAGTACGTCGACCAGCGGACCACGCACTTCGCCGGCCTGTCCGGCGTCAGCGCGGTCTACGACCGGGTGGCGGGCACGGTCACCTTCACCGCCACCGGCAGTGACGCCGCCGTCTTCGCGACGAACGTCAACGCCGCCGGCGCCACGGCGTACGGCACCGACAAGGTCGCCCGCCTCACCCTCACCGCCGGGGTCCCTGTCACCGTCCCCGCGAGCGTGCGCCCGTGAAGGTGACGCTGGTGTCCGAGGGCACCTACCCGTTCGCGATGGGTGGTGTCAGCGTCTGGATGGACCAGCTCATCCGGGGCATGCCGGACTACCGCTGGGACGTCGTGACGATGACCGTGGACGGTGGGGAACGGCCGGTGTGGGATCCGCCGGCCAACCTCGAACAGGTGGTCTCCGTACCCCTGTGGGGCAACGTGCCCCGGCGCCCCTCGCGGGCGCCGGGGGGCGCTTTCACCGAGGCGTACGGACGCTTCCTGGAGATGGTGCTGACGCCGGCCGTCATGGGCGACGGCAGCGCGGAGTTCCTGGCGGTGCTGGAGTCGCTGCACCGCTTCGCGCACGAGGGCGGGGACCTGCTGGGCGCGCTCACCGCCAACGAGTCGCTGACCCAGCTCATGGACGCCTGGTACTGGAACAGGACCGACGGGCTCACCCTGGCCGACGCCATCACGGCCGGGGACCTGATGGGGCACATGCTGCGCCCGCTGGCCGAGCCGGCGCCGCGTACGGACCTCATGCACGTGGCCATGAACGGCCTCAGCATGCTGACCGCGATGTCCGCCAAGTGGCGGCACGGCACCCCGATCGTGCTCTCCGAGCACGGCGTCTACCTGCGCGAACGCTACCTCCAGTACGTGGACGAGCCGGTCTCGCACGCCGTCAGGGTGCTGCTGCTCAGCTTCTTCCGCCGACTGGCCGGGGCGGCGTACGTGGCGGCCGACCGCATCGCGCCGCACTCGTCGTACAACCGGCGCTGGCAGATCCGCAACGGCGCCGACCCGGACCGCATCCGGATCATGTACAACGGCGTGGACCCGGACGAGTTCCCGCCGGTCGAGTCGGCCCCCGACGAGCCCACGCTGGTCTTCATGGGGCGCATCGACCCGCTGAAGGACCTGCACACGCTGCTGCGCGCGTTCGCCATCGTGCGGGAGAAAGTGCCCGACGCGCGGCTGCGCATCTTCGGCGGCGTACCGGACGGCAACGAGCCCTACCACGAGAGCTGCCTGCAGCTCGCCGAGGAGCTGGGGGTCACGGACGCGGCCCGGTTCGAGGGTCGCGTCACCACCCCCGCCGCCGCCTACCACGCCGGCGACGTCGTGGCGCTGACCAGCATCTCCGAGGGGTTCCCCTACACCGTGGTCGAGGCCATGGCGTGTGGCCTGCCGGTGGTCGTCACCAACGTCGGCGGGGTGGCCGAGGCGGTCGGCGAGGCCGGGATGGTGGTGCCGCCGCGCGACCACGTGGCCGCCGCCGAGGCGATGGTGCGCCTGCTGCGCGACACCGGGTTGCGCCGCCGGCTCGGCGCGCTGGCCCGCGAGCGGGTGCTCGAACGCTTCACCCTGCGGCAGTCGCTGGACGACTACCGCTCGGTCTACGAGGAACTGCTGGGGGTCACCGCATGACCGCTGTGGAGCCGTCGACGTCGCGCTCCATGGACGACCTCATCGAGCCGATGGGGACCGGCGCCTTCCGCGCCGTCGAACCGCTGCAGGTCGCGGCGATGCTGGAGTCCCAGGGGCTGAGCGACAGGATCGCCCGCGAGCGGTACGGGCACGACGACGTGTTCTCCCTGGCCGAGGCCGCGTACACGCACATCAGGACCCTGGACAGGCCGCGCCCGCCGGTCGCCGAGGCGCCGCTCAAGCGGGCCAGGCCGTTCGCCCAGATGCTGCACGGGCTGCTCTACGGCCTGCCCGCCGCGCTGCTGCCCGCGGCCTCCGGGCTCGTGGGCGCCCAATGGCTGATGCCGGGCCTGGTGCTGACCACCGGGCTCGGCTGGGTGATCGGCAGCGGGGCGGCGCACCTCGCGTACACGCTGGTGGGGCGGGGCTATCCCCGCTCGGCCGGGCGGGTGTTACGGACCGGGCTGCTGCTCGGGGTGCTCGGGGCCACGGCGACGGCCGGGCTGCTCGCCCTCGCCATGGGCGGGCCGCTCGCGCTGGTCGCGCTCTGCGTCACGCAGGTGGCCTTCCAGATCGCCTCCGGCATGCTGCTGTTCTACCGGCGCGAGCTGTGGCTCGGCGTGATCATGCTGCCCGGGGTCATCGCCGGCCTCGCCTACGTCGGCCTCGCCGACCGGTGGGTGGGCCTGCTGGCGGTCTGCGTCGGCGTGGTGTGCGTGGCCGGCGTCGTCGGGGCCGCGCTGCTGCTCACGCTCGCGCAGGGCGAGGCGACCGGGAAAGAGCCGCCGCTGCGCCGCCTGTCGCGCTCCCACCTGCGCGGGCTGCTGCCCGCCCTGGCCTGGGCCACGCTGACCGCGCTCTTCCTGCTCCAGGCCGAGGCCCGCTACGTGCTCGACCGGAGCGACATCGCCGTCGCCGGGGCGGGGCTCGTGCTCGGCATGGGCCTCCTGGAGTACCGGGCGCACCGGTTCGACGACGACGCGCGGGCCTCCGTCCGCGACGTCTGCTACCCCGCCGACTTCACCCGCCGCGGCCGGTGGCTGGTCGCCAAGGGCCTGCTGACCTGCCTCGCGGCGCTGTCGGTGCTCTCCGCGCTGCCGCTGGTCTTCCTGCGCGTCACCGGCGGGCTCACCCCGGAGAGCGTGACCATGGCGGTCGCCCACGTGACCGTCGGGGGCGCCTACTTCGTGGCGTTCCTGATCGCCAACCAGGGCAAGGTCGTCCATCTGTGCCTGGCCCAGGCGGCGGCGCTGGCCGTCCATCCCACGGGGCGGCTCCTGCTGCCGGGCGGCGGCTCCGCGCAGGCCGACGTGCTGCTCTTCGCCGCCGCCTCGCTGCTGTTCCTGCTGATCCTGCTGGTCCTCATGAGCCGCGGACTCAGGGACGTCAGGAAGTACCGCTGAACCATCGACCGGGAGGCTTCCCATGCACGTCGTCATCCTCGCAGGCGGCAAAGGAGTGCGGCTGCGGCCGTACACCTCGGCGCTGCCCAAGCCCCTGGTGCCCATCGGGGAGGAGTACGCGATCCTCGACATCATCCTCCGGCAGCTCACCAGCCAGGGCTTCACCCGCGCCACGCTCGCGGTCGGCCACCTGAGCCCGCTCATCCGCGCGTTCGTGGGCGACGGCTCCCGCTGGGGGCTGGAGGTGGACTACACCGAGGAGGTCACCCCGCTGTCCACGATCGGGCCGCTCTTCCCGATCAGGGACCGGCTGCCCGAGCACTTCCTGGTGATGAACGGCGACGTCCTCACCACGCTCAACTACGCCGAGCTGCTGGCCAGGCACGTCGAGGCCGGCGCGCCGCTGACCGTGGCGACCTCCCCGCGGGTCGTGAAGATCGACTTCGGGGTGCTGGAGACGAGCGGCGGCCAGATCACCGGCTTCCGCGAGAAGCCGCTGCTCAGCTACCTCGTCAGCATGGGCGTCTACGCGCTGTCGCGCGACACCATCGCCCACTACCCGGACGGCATGCCGTTCGGCTTCGACGAGCTGGTGCTCGACCTGCTCGCCCACGACCGGCCGCCGGGCTGCTTCGAGTTCGACGGCTACTGGCTCGACATCGGCCGGCCCGACGACTACGACGAGGCCAACGCCCGGTTCGAGGAGATCCGCTCGCTGCTGCTGCCGACGGATCGGGAAAGGGTTCGATGAGCACTGTCGTCGTCTTCGGGTCCACCGGCTTCCTGGGCCGCCCGGTGGCCGAGCTGCTGGCGGGCGACCCCCGGGTGTCCCGGCTGATCCGCCCGCGCCGGGCCGAGCTCGACCTGCTGGCCGCCGCCCCCGCCGACGTGGCCGACCTGCTGGGCGAGAGCCGCCCGTCGGTCGTGCTCAACTGCGTCGGCCGGATGTCCGGCCGCTACGACGAGCTGGTCCGCGGCAACGCCGGGGTCACCGCCGTGCTGCTGGAGGCGCTGGCCGCCGCCGCGCCGTGCGCCCGGCTGGTCCGGCTCGGCTCGGCCGCCGAGTACGGCCCCGCCCTCCCCGGCACCGCCCAGCGGGAGGACGGCCCTGCCCGCCCCACCGGCGCGTACGGCATCAGCCACCTGGCCGGCACCCTGCTGGTCGAACGGGCCCGCGAGGTGGACGCGATGTCCCTGCGCGTGTTCAACCCGGTCGGCCCCGGGGTGTCCGCCGTCAACGTGCTCGGCCGGGTCCGCGACCTGATCAGGGCCGCGACCGGCGACATCGAGCTGGGCCCGCTCGACGCCACCCGCGACTTCGTGGACGTGCGCGACGTCGCCGCGGCGGTGGTCGCCGCCGCCTTCGCCGACGATCCCGCCGAACGGGTGATCAACGTCGGCAGCGGCCGGCCCGTGCCCGTCCGGCAGGCGGTCAGGCTGCTCGCCGCGGCGAGCGGGTTCGCCGGCGAGATCCGGGAGAGCGCCCCGGAGTCCGGCCGCTCCGACACGAGCTGGAGCCAGGCCGACACCGGGCGGGCGCTGCGCGTGCTCGGCTGGCGGGCCGGCGTCCCGCTGACCGACTCGATCAAGGCCATGACGGCGGAGGAGAGCGCGTGAGGCGGCTCTGGACGGCCGTGCTGCTGGCCGGGCTGCCGGCCGCGCTCACGTCCTGCGCGCCCCGCGTCCCGCTGACCGAGGTGCGCTCCTTCACCTACGTCCTGCAGAACTACCCGGGCGGCCGGCTCGACACGGTCGCCCGCGCCCCGCACCAGCTCGCCATCGTGGACCTGTCCCGCGACGGCACCACGGCCGGCTACTTCTCCGCGAAGGAGGTCGCCAAGGTCCGGGACACCGGCAAGACCGTCCTCGCCTACTTCGAGATCGGCAGCATCGAGCGGTTCCGCACCGAGGCCCGCACCCTGCCCGCGGACCTGAAGCTCAACCGCTGGCTCGACTGGCCGGAGGAGCACTTCGTCCGCTACTGGGACTCCCGCTGGTGGGACCTCGTGCTGCGGCCGCGCGTCGACCAGGCGCTGCGGGCCGGGTTCGACGGGGTCTACCTCGACACGCCGCTCGCGTACGAGGAGATCCACCTCGACCGCGTGCCCGGCGAGACCCGCGCGAGCCTCGCCCGCCGCATGAACGAGCTGATCGTCAGGATCAGCAGGTACGCCAAGAAGGTGCGCCCCGGCTTCCTCATCGTCCCGCAGAACTCGCCCGAGCTGCGCCTCCAGCCCGGCTACGTCGAGGCGATCGACGGCATCGGCATGGAGGAGCTGTTCTTCCGCGCCACCGGCCGCCCGTGCGACACCGGCTGGTGCGCCGAGAACCTGGCGCACGCGCTCGCCCTGCGCAGGCTCGGCAAGGCCGTGCTCGCCACCGACTACGCCACCCGCCCGGCCGACGTGGCCGCGGCCTGCGCCCGCTACCGCCGCCACGGCATCGCGGGCAACGTCACCGTGGTCGAACTCGACCGCGTCAGTCCCCTCTGCACCGCTGCGAAAGAAGGAGCTTGAGATGCCGAAGACCGTCGGCGTGATCGGCATGGGCTATGTGGGCCTGACGCTGACCGCCGCCCTGGCCCGCAAGGGGTTCGTCGTGCACGGCGTGGACGCGAACCCGCGCGTCGTCGAGGCGCTGTCCAACGGTCGGATCCACGTTTACGAACCCGGCGTGCAGGAAGAGTTCGCCGAGCACCTCGGCAGCGGCATCACCGTCGCCGACCGGCTGCCCGACACGCCGCTCGACGCCGCGATCCTGTCCGTCTCCACGCCCGTGGACCTCGCGACCGGGCGGCCCGACCTGCGCAACCTGGCCGCCGCCGCCGAACACGTCGCCGCCACCTGCCGGCCGGGCACGCTCGTCGTGGTCCGTAGCACCGTCCCGATCGGCACCTCCCGCTCGGTCGTGCTGCCCGCGCTCACCGCCCGCTGGGGCGACGACGTCCGGCTCGTCATGGCGCCCGAGCGCACCATCCAGGGCCAGGCGCTGCGCGAGCTGGTCGAGCTGCCCCAGGTCGTCGGCGGGCTCGACGAGGAGAGCCTGGAGGCGGGCGTCGCGCTCTTCGCCGGCCTCGCCGAGCAGGTCGTGCCGGTGTCCGGCCTGGAGACCGCCGAGATGGTCAAGCTGTCCAACAACTGCCACACCGACCTGATCTACGCCTTCGGCAACGAGCTGGCGCTCATCGCCGAGCAGCACGGCCTCGACCCCCTGGAGGTCATCAGGGCCGCCAACCTCGACTATCCCCGGCCCGACCTGGCCAGGCCCGGGTACGTCGGCGGCGGCTGCCTGTCGAAGGACCCGTACCTGATGATCGCGAGCACGCGGCGGCCGCCGTACCTGGTGGACCGGGCGCGGGCGCTCAACGAGCGGCTGCCCGCGCACGTCGCCGAGCGGATGGTCGAGCTGATCCGCGAGAGCGCCGGACGCACTGAGGGGGTGCGGCTGTCGGTGCTGGGCTGGGCGTACAAGGGCTGGCCGGCCACCGACGACATGCGCGGCACCCCCATCGCCGAGATGATGCCGCTCTTCCGCGCCGTCGGCCTGACCGTGCTCGGCCACGACCCGCTCGTCCCCGACGACGTCATCCGCGAGTACGGCGGCGAGCCCGTCAGTCTGGACAAGGCGTTCGCCGACGCCCACGCCGTCCTCGTCATCAACGACCATCCCGACTACCGGGGGCTGGAGGTCGAGTCACGGCTCGCCACCTCCGGGGTGCGGGTGGTGTTCGACTCCTGGCGCATCCTGGACGAGGCGGCGATCATCCGGCACGGCGTCCGCTACGCCGGCATCGGCTACCTGGCGGAGGAGCGGGCATGAGGGCGCTGCTGCTGGGCGGGGCCGGCTTCATCGGGCTGCACCTGGCCCGCCGGCTGCTCGCCGACGGGCACGAGGTGACCGTCGTGGACGACTTCTCGCGGGGGCGGCGCGACGACGCGCTCGCCGGGCTGGCCGTCGAGGTGCGCTCGGCCGACCTCACCGACCCGGCCGCGTACGACGCCCTCGAACCCGGCTGGGACCAGGTGTTCATGCTGGCCGCCGTGGTCGGCGTGCGCAACGTCGAGTCCGGCCCGGCCCGGGTGCTCCGGGTCAACACGCTGTCCCTGATGCACCTGCTGGACTGGATGGGGCCGGGGCGCGGGCGGCTGTTCTTCGCCTCCACCAGCGAGGCGTACGCCGGGGCGGTCAGCACCGGGCTGGCCGCCGTGCCGACCGCCGAGGACGTCCCCCTCGTCATCGAGGACGTGGGGTCGGCGCGGCACACGTACGCGATCAGCAAGCTGCTCGGCGAGGCCGCGGTGCTGCACACGGCGCGGGCCAAGGGGTTCGAGGCGGTCATCGGCCGCTTCCACAACGTCTACGGCCCTCGCATGGGCGCCGACCACGTCATCCCCGAGCTGTCGCTGCGGGCCGGACGCGGCGAGGACCCGTTCACCCTCTACGGCGCCGACCAGAGCCGCGCCTTCTGCCACGTGGACGACGCCGTCGAGGCGGTCGTGAGGCTCATGGCCGAGCCGCGCGCGGCGGGCCGGATCGTGCACATCGGCAACGACGCCGAGACCAACATCGGCGACCTGGCCAAGCTCGTCCTGCGCATCGCGGGCGCGAACCCGGAGATCCGGCACGTGCCCGCGCCCCCCGGCTCGGTCGCGCGCCGCTGCCCCGACCTCACGCTGCTGCGCGAGCTGACCGGGTACGAGCCGCGCGTCGCCCTGGAGGACGGCGTCCGCCGGACCTACGCCTGGTACCGGGAGTCGTGGACCGGATGACGCAGCCCATCGCGTTCTACTACGGGGCGGGGGAGCTGGAGCGGCTGTCCGGCTTCGACAAGGTCGTGCTCCAGGCGGACTTCTACCGCCCGGACGAGCTGGACCTGCTGCGCGGGCGCGGCACGCAGACCCTCGGCTACCTGTCGCTGACCGAGGACGCCGGGCCGCCCGCGCCGTGGCACCGCGCCGAGCACAACCCCGACTGGGGCGGCGCGTTCGTCCACACCGGCGACCCCCGCTGGGTGGCGCACGTGGTGGAGCAGGCCCGTACGGCGATCGGGAAGGGCTTTCGCGGGTTGTTCCTCGACACGCTCAACATCGAGCAGACCTACCCCGAGGACCTGCCGCACCTGCTCTACCTCATCGCCGCCATCCGCGAGGAGACGCAGCCGGAGTACCTGCTGGCCAACCGGGGCTTCGGGCTGCTGCCGCAGCTCGCCGACCTGGTGGACGGCGTGCTGTTCGAGTCGTTCTCGGCACGCTGGGTGGACGCCGGCAACTACGCGCCCTGGCCGGACGACGTGCTGGAGGTCCACGCCTCCGTGGCCGAGCGGCTGCTCGGCCTCGACGTGGACCTCTACGCACTTGACTACGCCGACAACGACGAGCTGTGCGACTTCGCGCGCCGGCGGGCGCGCGAGTTCGGCATGCTCTGCTTCGTCAGCGACAGGGTGCTGTCGCGGATCTGAGCCGTCGGCCGGTCAGTTGACGCGCCTAGTTGATGCGCCAGGTGTCGCCGCCCAGCAGCAGCTCGCTCAGGTCGCCGGGGCCCTGCCGCTCGGCCGCCTCGTCGAGCTGCTCGGCCATCAGCGTCTCGTAGGAGGGCCGGTCGACGCTGCGGAAGATGCCGATCGGGACGTGCTCGAAGGCGGGCTCGTCCAGGCGGGACAGGGCGAAGGCGAGGCTGGGGTCGGGGTTGTGCACGTCGTGCACGAGGATCTGGTCCTCGGTCACGCTCGCGCGGGGCACGACCTCGATGCCGCCGTTCGCGCCGCGGACCACGGCCTTGGTGGCGCTGGCGATCGGCTGCCCGTGCTCCAGGCGCAGCGTGATGTCGTCACGCAGGCCCGGGTCCTTGAGCGGCTCGAAGGCGTTGTCGTTGAAGATGTTGCAGTTCTGGTAGATCTCGACCAGGGAGGTGCCGCGGTGGGCGGTGGCCTCCCGCAGCACCGACTGCAGGTGCTTGCGGTCGGAGTCGATGGTCCGGGCGACGAACGAGGCCTCGGCGCCGATGGCCAGCGAGATCGGGTTGAACGGCTTGTCGAGCGAGCCCATCGGCGTCGACTTCGTGATCTTGCCGACTTCGCTGGTGGGGGAGTACTGGCCCTTGGTCAGCCCGTAGATCCGGTTGTTGAACAGCAGGATGTTGAGGTTGACGTTGCGGCGCAGCGCGTGGATGAGGTGGTTGCCGCCGATGGACAGGGCGTCGCCGTCGCCGGTGACGACCCAGACGCTGAGGTCGGGGCGGGAGGCCGCCAGGCCGGTGGCGATGGCGGGGGCACGGCCGTGGATCGAGTGGAAGCCGTAGGTGTTGAGGTAGTAGGGGAAGCGGGAGGAGCAGCCGATGCCGGAGATGAAGGCGATGTTCTCCCGCTTGAGCCCGAGCTCGGGCAGGAAGGACTGGACGGCCGCGAGGATCGCGTAGTCACCGCAGCCGGGGCACCAGCGCACCTCCTGGTCGGACTTGAAGTCCTTCAGGCTCTGCTTGGCGTCGGTCTTCGGGACCAGGCTGAGGCCCCTGCCGTTGACGAGCTCAGTCACTGTCGATCACGTCCTGGATGACTCCGGCCAGCTCCTCGGCCTTGAACGGGAGCCCGCGCACACGGTTGTAGCTGATGACGTCGACGAGGTAGCGCGCGCGCAGCAGCAGCGCGAGCTGGCCCAGGTTGATCTCGGGCAGCAGCACCTTGTCGTAGCTCTTGAGCACCTCGCCGGTGTTGGCCGGCAGGGGGTTGAGGTGGCGCAGATGGACCTGGGCGACCTTGCCGCCGCCCGCCCTGATGCGGCGCACGGCCGCGGCGATCGGCCCGTAGGTCGAGCCCCACCCGACGACCAGCACCTTCGCGTCGCCGTCGGGGTCGTCCACGACCAGGTCGGGAACGTCGATGCCGGCGATCTTGGCGGCCCGGGTGCGGACCATCAGGTCGTGGTTGTCGGGGTCGTAGGAGATGTTGCCGGTGCCGTCGGCCTTCTCGATGCCGCCGATCCGGTGCTCCAGCCCGGCGGTGCCGGGGATCGCCCACGGCCGGGCCAGGGTCTCGGTGTCCCGCTTGAACGGCAGGAACGTGCCGTCCTCACCGTTGGGGTCGGTGGTGAACTCCTGCGAGATGTCCGGCAGGTCGGACACCTCCGGCAGCCGCCACGGCTCGGAGCCGTTGGCGAGGTAACCGTCGGACAGCAGCATGACCGGGGTGCGGTACTTCACCGCGATCCTGGCCGCCTCGATGGCGGCGTCGAAGCAGTCGCTCGGCGACATCGGCGCCACGACCGGCACCGGCGACTCGCCGTTGCGGCCGAACAACGCCATCAGCAGGTCGGTCTGCTCGGTCTTGGTCGGCATGCCGGTGCTCGGCCCGGCCCGCTGCACGTCCACGATGATCAGCGGCAGCTCGGTGGTGACCGCGAGGCCGACCGTCTCGGCCTTCAGCGCCACACCGGGGCCGGAGGTGGTGGTCACGCCGAGCGCGCCGCCGAACGCGGCCCCGAGCGCCGCGCCGACGCCGGCGATCTCGTCCTCCGCCTGGAAGGTGCGGATGCCGAACCGCTTGTGCTTGGACAGCTCGTGCAGGATGTCGGAGGCCGGCGTGATCGGGTAGGAGCCCAGGAACAGCGGCAGCTTCGCCTGCACGCTCGCGGCGATCAGGCCGTAGGCGAGCGCCTGGTTGCCGGAGATGTTGCGGTAGACGCCGGGCGCGAGGCGGGCCGGCTTGACCTCGTAGGAGACCGAGAACGACTCGGTGGTCTCGCCGTAGTTCCAGCCCGCCTGGAAGGCCGCGATGTTGGCCTTGGCGATCTCGGGCTTCTTGGCGAACTTGTTCTCCAGGAACTTGATCGTGTGCTCGGTCGGCCGATGGTAGAGCCAGCTCAGCAGGCCGAGGGCGAACATGTTCTTGGAGCGCTCGGCGTCCTTCTTGGACAGGTCGAAGCCTTCGAGGGCCTTGACCGTGAGCGAGGTCAGCGGGACCGCGTGCACCCGCCACTCGGCCAGCGAGTCGTCCTCCAGCGGGTTGGTGGCGTAGCCGACCTTCTGGAGGTTGCGCTTGGTGAACTCGTCGGTGTTGGCGATGATGTCGCTGCCCCTGGGCAGGTCGCCGAGGTTGGCCTTGAGCGCCGCCGGGTTCATCGCGACCAGCACGTTGGGCGCGTCGCCCGGCGTGAGGATGTCGTGGTCGGCGAAGTGGAGCTGGAAGCTCGACACGCCGGGAAGGGTGCCCTGAGGGGCGCGGATCTCGGCCGGGAAGTTGGGCAGCGTCGACAAGTCGTTGCCGAACTCCGCCGTGCCCGCGGTGAATCGGTCGCCGGTGAGCTGCATGCCGTCGCCGGAGTCGCCGGCGAACCGGATGATCACGCGGTCGAGTTGCTGGACCTGCTTTGCCACAGCCGCTCAGTCCTCCTCGACGCGCCGGGGCGCGGTTGCATTGGGCGCGTTCTCTGTTTCCATGCTAGATCCTCGGAAGGGTCACGCGTTTGCAAGCCGCCGAACGCGGGTAAACGCGGTGGGAAGTCAGGGTGAGATCGGAGAACGACGACGACACAGCCCGGACGCGAGCCTGCAGAGATCGACATGCAGGCGGGCGAACAGGACGGTACGGGTCACGAGCGCCAACTATACGTCCCTCCGACCCGTGGGCTACGTCAGGGGCTGCTTGCGGGACGGCTCACTCCCTGACCTGTACAGGCGTCCGGCCTGCATGCCGGCAGGTCCGTACAACTCTGGAACGGTGACGAAGGTGTAACCCTTCCCGCGCAACCGCTTGAGGATGTCCGGGACCGCGGCCACGGACTCCCGGTGGATGTCGTGCAACAAGATGATCGCACCTGGATGCGCGTCGTGCACGCTTCTGTCCACGATGTCGCGGGTCGCGCCGCCCTGCTGGTCGGCGGCGTCCACGTCCCAGGTCACCAGCGGGAAGCCCTGGTCCCGCGCCACGTTGCGCAGCATCCCGCTCACGGCCCCGTACGGCGGCCGGACCAGCGTCGGGGCCTGGCCGATGGCCGCGGCCACCGCGTCGCGGGTGCGCTCCAGCGAGTCGGCGATCTTGGCGGTGCCCGGCTTCGACAGGTCCGTGTGCGACCAGCTGTGGTTGCCGACCAGGTGGCCCTCGTCGCTCATCCGGCGCAGCAGGTCCGGCTGGGCGGCCGCGTTGGCGCCGACGACGAAGAAGGTCGCGCGGGCGTTCTCGCGCTTCAGGATGTCCAGGAGCTCGGCGGTGTGGGGGCTGGGGCCGTCGTCGAAGGTCAGGGCCACGCACTTGGTGGCGGCGCAGTTCACGGTGCCGGCGCGGTTGCTGACGGCGGCGGGGGAGCGCGGCGGCGCGGCGAACGGGCCGCCTGGCATGTCGTTCTGCGGGGTGCCGGGGGTGTCGCCGGGCGCGCCTGGCGTGTCGTTCTGCGGGGTGCGGTGTGTGTCGCGGTGTGTGCCGGCGGGCGGGCCATCAGGCGTGTCGGCGGATCGGGGAGCGGTGCCGGTGGCGCGGCCGCTGTGGGCGGTGCCGTCGAGGGTGGCCTGCTGGGCCCGGTGGCCGAGCTCCGACAGCAGCGGGGCCGCCCTTTTCGCGGGCACGGCCACCGCGAGCCGCCCGAGCCGGCACGGCGTGAGCTGGCAGTCGTCGAACTCGACCACCAGGTCCCCGGCGCGGTTGAAGGCCATCGAGTCGAACTGGTCGTCGTCGGCCGTGACGGCGTCCCGCTCGACCTGCGCGCCCCGGTCCTTGAGCTGCTCCTTGACCAGCGTCACCAGCCGCCGCCTGGCGTCGTCGCCGGCGAGCAGGCCGGTGGAGCCGGTGGTCGTGCCGGAGCGGGGGTCGTACCAGAGCGTGCGGGTGGAGTTCTCCCAGCGCGCGCCCGTGAACTCGCCGGTGCGCAGCCGCACCCCGACCGCGTCGGGGGAGGCGGCGGCGAGCTGCCATTCGACGTTCAGCTCGGGCCGCGGGTCGGAGATCTCGTCGCCGGTCCGCGTACGGAAGTCGCGGAGCTGCCGTCGCGCCTGCTCGCGCAGCGCCGTGACGAGCGCGGGCGCGCCGGCCAGCGAGGGGTAGGTGATGTGC
Source organism: Nonomuraea sp. B208 (assembly GCF_057536035.1). Classification (NCBI taxonomy): domain Bacteria; kingdom Bacillati; phylum Actinomycetota; class Actinomycetes; order Streptosporangiales; family Streptosporangiaceae; genus Nonomuraea; species Nonomuraea sp. B208. Next base: position 331,841 of record NZ_BAAJOU010000025.1, on the reverse strand, counting down.
ACGTAGCGCGATCCGTGGGCGGCGTGGCCCTCGGTGACCGTCTCGGTGGACAGGCCGGAGACGCCCGCCGGATCGACGAAGTCGATCATCGTCGGCTCTGCCGGGACCATGACGTTCTGCTCGGGGCCGGCGGCGGCGGCGAGGCCGCACCCGCCGGTCGAGAGGGTCAGCAGAGCGACTCCGAAGACGAATCGCTTGTTGTGCATGAATGTCACATTATGGTGCTGATCATGCCCTTTGTGACGATTTGTAGGGATGTGGCAGGGACTTTGACGGAGCTTGGGTTTAGCTCACCTTCGGGGGCTGGGGCCCTGGGTTCCGCGGAGGCGGCGGGCTACGATCGCGTCATGGACGGCTATTTCGGGTCGTACGTGCTGGTCGCCGCGCTGTTCGCCATCGGCGTCGCCATCGTGGCGGGGGCCCTCACGGTCAACCGCCTGCTCCGCCCGACCCGTCCCACGCCCGACAAGCTGACCACGTACGAGTGCGGGGTCGACCCCGTCGGCGAGGGCTGGGCGCAGTCGCAGGTCCGCTACTACGTCTTCACCTACCTCTACGTCGTCTTCGCCGTGGACGCCGTCTTCCTCTTCCCCTGGGCCACGATCTTCGACGCGCCCGGCTACGGACTCACGACGCTCGCCGAGATGTTCGTCTTCCTCGGCTTCATCGCGCTCGGCATCGTCTACGCCTGGCGCAAACGCGTCCTCACCTGGACCTGAAGTCCCGGGGGTCGCCTTTGCGGCACGCCCGATAAGCGGGAGAATGGATGACATGGCAGCGACGGATCTCCCGATGCCCACCGTGGGCCCGGTCTCGCGGCTGGCGCCCAAGCCGATGCGCTTCGTGCTCAACTGGGGCCGCCGCTACTCCCTGTGGGTGTTCAACTTCGGGCTGGCCTGCTGCGCCATCGAGTTCATCGCCACCTCCATGAGCCGGCACGACTTCATCAGGTTCGGGGTCATCCCGTTCGCCAACGGGCCGCGCCAGGCCGACCTCATGATCGTCTCGGGCACGGTCACCGACAAGATGGCGCCCGCCGTCAAGCGCCTCTACGAGCAGATGCCCGACCCCAAGTACGTCATCTCGTTCGGCGCCTGCTCCAACTCCGGCGGGCCCTACTGGGACTCCTACTGCGTGACGAACGGCGTCGACCAGATCATCCCCGTCGACGTCTACGTCCCCGGCTGCCCGCCCCGCCCCGAGGCCCTGCTCCACGGCATCATGAAGCTGCAGGAGAAGATCGCCGGCGAACGGCTGAGCGACCGCTACGTGTGGTCCAGGTCGCACGGGGAGGAGGCGTGACCGACCTGCTCGCCCGCCACTTCGGCGACCGGGCGGCCATCACCGAGTCCTACGGCGAGACCACCGTCGACGTGGCGCCCGCCGACTGGATCGAGCTGCTCACCTTCGCCCGCGACGACCTCGGCCACGTCTTCTTCGACTGGCTGACCGGCGTCGACGAGCCGCCCGACGCCTTCGTGATCGTCGCCCACGTCTACAACCCGGCCGGCCGCGAGCGCCTGCTGCTGCGCACCCGCGTCTCGCGCGCCGAGCCGCGCCTGCCGAGCGCCGTCGGCGTCTACCGGGGGGCCGACTGGCACGAGCGGGAGACGTACGAGATGTTCGGCGTCGTCTTCGAGGGCCACCCCAACCTCGTGCCGCTGCTCCTGCCGGACGGTTTCGAGGGCCATCCGCTGCGCAAGGACTTCGTCCTCGCCGCCCGCGTCGCCAAGGCGTGGCCCGGCGCGAAGGAGCCGGGGGAGTCCGGGCACGGCGCGCCGAGCCGCCGCAAGACCCTGCCGCCGGGCGTGCCCGCCGATTGGGGCACGCCGCCCACCTGACCCCCGCTGGGAGCCGCCCGATGCTGCACGTGGTGCTGAGCTTCGCCGTCATCATCGTCGTGTTCCTGGTGCTGCCGCTCATCGTCGGGCAGACCGAGCACAAGGTCATGGCCCACATGCAGTCGCGCCTCGGCCCCATGTACGCGGGCGGCTTCCACGGCTGGGCGCAGCTCATCGCCGACGGGGTGAAGTTCGCCCAGAAGGAGGACGTCATCCCGGCCGCGGCCGACCGCCGCATCTTCATGATCGCGCCCGGGGTGGCGCTGGTGCCGTACCTGGTCGTGCTCGTCGTCATCCCCTTCGACCGCGACTTCGTGGCCGTGGACCTCGACCTCGGGCTGTTCTTCGTGCTGGCGGTCATGGGCGTGGGCGTGCTGGGCGCGATCATGGCGGGCTGGGCGTCGGCGAACAAGTACTCCGTGCTCGGCGGCATGCGCGCGGCGGCCCAGCTCATGTCGTACGAGCTGCCGCTGGTTCTCGCCGCCTCCTCGGTCGCGATGGCCGCCGGCACGCTGTCGATCCCCGGCATCGTCGAGGCGTGGCAGTGGTGGTGGCTGCCGTGGCAGGCGGTCGGGGGCGTGGTGTTCTTCGTGGCCGGGCTGGCCGAGCTGCGGCGGCCGCCGTTCGACATGCCGATCGCCGAGTCCGAGATCATCATGGGGCCGATGACCGAGTACACCGGCATGCGCTTCGCACTGTTCATGCTCGCCGAGTACGCCGGGATCGTCGTGCTGTCCTTCCTGACCGCCGTGCTGTTCCTGGGCGGCTGGCACGGGCCGTTCCTGCCGGGGTGGCTGTGGACGCTGCTGAAGGTGTTCGCGCTGGCGTTCGTGGTGATCTGGCTGCGGGTGACGTATCCGCGGCTGCGCGAGGACCAGTTGCAGAAGCTCGCGTGGGTGGTGCTGGTGCCGCTGGCACTGGGACAGCTCGCCCTGACCGGAGTGGTGAAGGTCCTGCTCTGAAACACCGCCGCGAAGCCGCCGGAAAGAGCCATCCTGTAGGAGGACACGAACGAGCGGGGACGGGGCGGTGGAGCCGCCCGGCACACGGGGTCGGTGGCGCTTGCACGAACGCGAAGGGTCAGGAGGCGGCGGCGGGATGCGTGAACCCGACGGCTCAGCGGGTGGCGGCGGGGTGAGTGGCTCAGGACGCGACGGCTCAGGGGGTGGCGGCGGGGTGCGCGAACTCGTCCCGGCGACGGGCGCGACGGCCAGAAGCAAGCGTCCCCAACTCGCGATGACCGCCGACGCGGGCATCCTGACGGTCACCGACCGCATGTCCGGCGAGACGGCGCAGGTCAAGCCCGCCTCCCTCTACCTCTACCGCCACGAGCGCCCCGGCTCCGAGGATCTGTACGGCGTCGCCGCCCTCGACGCCGACGGCCTCGTCCTGCTCGACCTGCCCGGCGGCTGGCACATGCCCAGCGTGAAGGACCTCGCCGCGCAGGCCGGGATCCCGGTGTCGGAGACCCGCTACCAGACCCCCGCCCGGATCGGCGCGAACCTCGCCGCCCGCGCCCCCGGCTGGCGGCGCTTATCCGGCCTGCCCCGCCGCCGCCGCTTCACGAAGGTGCACAAGATCGCGGTCGCCGGCGCGGGCGTGGCCGGCCTGGCCGTGATGACGATCCTGGCCGTCAACGGGATGTGGTTCGCCTGGCGCGGCGTGGCCACCCTGGGCCGGATCCTCGTCGACCTGCTGGAGGTGAAGTGGCTGTTCCTCGCCTTCTTCAGCCCGCTCCTCCTGGTGATGCGTCCCATCACCGGGCGGCTGCACCGCTGGCGGGTGGGGCAGGGCTCGATCGTCGGCCCGCCGTCGGGGCCGTACCTGGTGGGCCGGCAGCCCAGCACCCTGGAGGTCGTCGGCGGCGTGCAGACCCTCGCCACCATGCGCCGGGGCCGCGCGCCCGGCCTGGCCGCCGGCCTGCTCCTCTACCGCCACGAGGACCTGACCGGTCTGTTCATCCTGGACAGCCTCGGCAAGGCCCTCCACCACCTGCCCGGCCCGTGGCCGGCGGCCGACCTCGACCGCTTCGCCAAGCGCAACGACCTGACGCTGGCGGTGCACGGGTTGACGCACGACGAGTACACGACCCTCGCCAAATCCACCAAGTCCGCCACGCCCTGACGCCGGCTCGCTCTGGCCCGTCACGCCGGCTCGCTCTGGCCCGTCACGCCGGCCCGCCCCGGGCCCCGTCACCTCTGCCCCCAGCTTGGGCCGGCCCCCGGTCGCCTCAGTGGATGATGGCCAGCATCACATCCGAGGCCGACGGCCGTTCGTCCGGCCGCTTGTTGAGGCACGACCCCACGATCCCCCGCAACCCCGGCGGCAGCGGCGACAGATCCGGGTGGACCGTGAGCACCCGGTTGAACACCGCCGGCACCGTGTCCTCCCCGAACGCCGGCCGCCCCGTGGCCGCGAACATCATCGTCACCGCCCAGCTGAAGACGTCCGAGGCCGGCCCCACAGCCTCGCCCGTGAGCTGCTCCGGTGACATGTAGGGCGGAGTGCCCACCATCTTCCCGGCCGTCAGCGTCACCTGGTCGAGTCCGCGCGCGATCCCGAAGTCGATCACCCGTGGCCCGTCCGGCCCGATGAGCACGTTGCTCGGCTTGAAGTCCCTGTGGACGACGCCCGCCTTGTGGATGGCCGCCAGCGCACCGGCTGTGGATAACGCCAGCCGCGTCAGCCCGTCCTCGTCCCGTGGCCCGTGCTTCTTGACCAGTTGCTCCAGCGACGGCCCGTCCACGAACTCGCTCACGATGTACGGGAATCGTCCGCTGATGTCGACGTCCAGGACCCGGGCTGTGGAGAACGTCGCCACCCGCCGCGCCGCCTCCACCTCACGCGCGAACCTGGCCCGCGCAGTCTCGTCCACAAGGTCGTGCAGCACCTTGACGGCGACCCGAGTCCCGTTGGGCGCCGCCGCGAGGTAGACCGATCCCTGCCCGCCGCGCCCGAGCGACCTGAGGACCCGGTAGTGCCCGATCCACTCGGGCTCGCCGGGCCGGCGCTGGTGGCTGGGCTCGGTGCTGCGCTGCTGAACGTTCATGGGCGGCGGCGTCGGGCGCTGGCCGCCCATGACCGGAACGTGCCGCTGATCCCCCATGACCGGCATGGGCCGCTGACCGCCCATGGGAGACACCTGCGTCGGACGCTGGTGCAGGGGCGGATACATCGGCGGACGCAGCCGCGCCCGGACCATCCTCGGCACCAGCACCGCCGCATGGACGACGCCGCCGAACCACGCCGCGACCAGCCCCACCGACACCAGGAAGTCGAGCGGCTGCGGGATGTCGTCGATGTTGTCGTACGAGAGCGCGCCGATCACGAAGGAGCCGATGCAGACGAGGTAAACCGAGGCGGCGACGGCCTGGAGGGCACTTCGCAGCCAGTACGCGGCGAACCCGATGGTGAACGGGGTCGCCAGCCCGCACGTGAGGAGAGGCAGGCAGGCCCACACGACGGCGGCCGCCCACGCCCCTCCGCTCGGACGGACTGCTTCGCTGTGCTGCATGGCGGGAAGACTATCGCCCCGTCGTGGTTCATACCGGGCATGCGCTCAGCTTGTGGATAACCACCCCTCATTCTGTGGATGGCTGTGGAAAACCTGGGGACAACACCCCCGCTCATTCACGTGCGCGCCCACTTGCGCCATGATGTTGAACATGGGGCGAATACCGGGAGTGGGACTGGTGAAGGGACTGTCCATCACCCTTCGCCACATGCTGCGCAAATCCGTCACGCAGCAATACCCCGAGGTCAAGCCCGCCCTGCCGCCCCGCAGCCGAGGCGTTATCGCCCTGGTTGAGGAGAACTGCACCTCTTGCATGCTGTGCGCCCGGGAATGCCCGGACTGGTGCATCTACATCGACTCCCACAAAGAGACCGTCCCGGCGCCGGAAGGCGGCCGCCCGCGCCAGCGCAACGTCCTCGACCGGTTCGCCATCGACTTCGCGCTGTGCATGTACTGCGGCATCTGCATCGAGGTCTGTCCCTTCGACGCGCTCTTCTGGTCCCCGGAGTTCGAGTACGCCGAGGGCGACATCCGCAACCTCCTGCACGAGAAGGACCGGCTGAGCGGCTGGACGCAGACCGTCCCGCCACCGCCACCCCACGACCCGGGCGCCGAACCCCCGAAGGAACTCACGGCCGCCCCCCGCCGCCCCGCCGGCCGGACCACCCCGGGCACCCCTGCCGACCGCCCCGCACGCGGAACGCGCGACGCGAAGACGGCACAGGCACCCGCGCCCACCGGCACGCCCGCTACCGGTCCCGCAACGCCGCCGGCCGCCACTCCCGAAGCTTCCTCCGGCGGCCCCCGTACTGACGCGGCCCCGCCCCAGCCCCGGGACGCGAGCACCGGCAGCACGGGCACGACCGGTGCTGGTGCGGCCGCTGCGGACGCGGGCACCGGCGGCACGGGCACGGGCACCGCAGGCGTGGGAGGCCCGCAGCCGCCCGCCGCTGCCCAGCCATCCACAGCCGCTCCGGCTTCGGGCACCGAGCCCGGCCGCCAAGGCCAGGAGTCGGAGGCAGGCGCCTCGGAAAGGCCCCGACGCCCTCGCCGCGCCATGTCCAACGTGCGCGGCATCCGCCCGCCCGGCGCCCTCCCAGCCCGCCCCGCAGGCGACACCCCCGCGCCCGCAGCCGGCGACGAGGAGCCCCAGGGGGCGTCCCAGCCCTCCGGCGAGCCGTCATCCACAGGCGGCCCGACCGATGAAGAGTTGTCCACAGGTTCGGGCCAGACGCGATCGAAGCCCGATCCGCAGGAGCAGACTGCTGCTCCGAGCCCTCGCCGGCGCCGGATGGCCGACCCTCGGTCCATCCGACCACCCGGCAGGCTCGGCCCTGACGAGCCGAAGGAGCCCGAGGAGGAGTCGTGACCGAGGCGGTGCCCTCCTACCTGTCGCCCACAGGGCAAGAAATCGTCTTCTTGCTGCTGGGCGCGGTAGCGGTCGGATCGGCGCTGCTCGTTGTCACGACCAGGCAACTGGTCCATGCCGCCCTCTGGCTCGTGGTCTGCTTCGGCGCCCTGGCGGGCTGCTATCTCGTGTTGACGGCCGAGTTCGTGGCCTGGGTGCAGGTGCTGATCTACGTGGGCGCGATCGTGGTGCTGCTGCTGTTCGGCATCATGCTCACGCGCGCCCCGATCGGCCGCTCCGCCGACCTCGACAGCGGCAACCGCGTCGTCGCCGCCGTGGTCGCGCTCGCCACCGCGGGCATCCTGGTCACGGTCGTCATCGACGGCTTCCGTACGGCGTACACCCCGCTCGATCCCGGCGAGGGCGCGGCGAAGGAGCTGGGTGCGAGCATCTTCGCCACGTGGGTGCTCCCGTTCGAGGCGCTGTCCGTCCTCCTGCTCGCCGCGCTGATCGGCGCGATCGTCCTGTCCCGTACGGACATTCCGGGCGGATCGCCACCGGCGGGCCCGGCGCCTCCGGCAGGCCCGGTCACCGGCGGGGCCGATCCGCCTGCCAGAGGAAACCCCGCACCACCTGACCGCCCATCCGACCAGACGAGCGGGGGCCAATAGTGCACATCGTCTATCCGGCGGTCGTCTCCGCGCTGTTGTTCTCGATCGGTGTCTACGGCGTGCTGGCCCGCCGCAACACGATCCTCGTGCTCATGTCGGTCGAGCTGATGCTCAACGCCGTCAACCTCAATCTGGTCGCGTTCGACGTCTGGCTGGCGGATCGCCTGCACAGCGGTCAGGTTCTCACCCTCTTCGTCATCGTCATCGCGGCGGCCGAGGTCGGGCTGGGCCTGGCCATCGTGCTCGCGCTCTACCGCAACCGCCGTACGGTCGATCTCGACCACCTCCGCGCCCTGGCCGAGCCCGCGACCGTCGCCGGCCAGGAGCAAGAAGATCCAGAGGCGGGCGACCGCACCGGCACAGCCCGGGAGGCGCCGCAGCCGGTAGACGTCAGCGCTTCTCAGGGAGCGGCGGGAGGAGCAGGCCAGGTTGAAGGGGGCAGCGGGGGCGGGCAGGCGATCAGGCGAGAGAGGGGCACGCTGTGACGACGTTCCCGCTGGCGGCCGTCCTGCTGCCCTTCGTCGCCGCCTTCGCGGGCCTGCTGCTCAGCCGCTGGCCGCATCGCCGTCCGCCCGCGCGGCCCGCCCAAGCCGCGCCGTCCGAGCCGTCCGGGTCGTCCACGAGGTCCGCGAGCGAATCCGCCGACGGCCGGTCCGTGGGCGAATCCGCCGACGGGCCAGCTGCGGGCGGGTCCGACGCTGAGCCGTCCGCGGGCGGGCCCGCCGACGAGCGGTTCGCGGACGAAGACCCCGACCCGCACTCACCCGGCACCTGGGCCTCCGACGAATGGCCGGACCCCGAGGAGGCCGCTCAGGAGGCCGGCGCGAGGGCGGCCGACAGGCGGGCCAACGCGCGGGCCGCCTGGATCGCGATCATCCCCACCGCCGTCTCCGCCGTCCTGGCGGCCTGGCTCGCCTGGGACCGAGGGTTCGCGTTCCTGACCGACTCGGGTGTGGGCGCGCCGACCGGTCACGCCTACGGCACGATCACCACCGGCGGCCCCCCGATCTCGCTGACCCTCCAGGCCGACAACCTGTCCGCACTCCTCGGCGTCCTGGTCACCCTCGTGGCCCTGGCCGTCCAGGTCTACTCGGTCGGCTACCTCGCCGACGACCCCCGCTACCCCTCCTACAGCGCGTTCATCAGCCTGTTCACCAGCGCGATGCTCCTGGTGGTCTACGCCGGCGACCTCCTGGTCCTGTACGTCGGCTGGGAGATCATGGGCCTCTGCTCCTACCTCCTCATCGGCCACTGGTGGGAGGACAGGGGCAACTCGCGGGCCGCGGTGAAGGCGTTCCTCGTGACCCGGCTCGGCGACGTCGGCTTCCTGTTCGGCATCTTCGCGCTGGGCGCGGCCGCGGGCAGTTTCCGCGTCGCCGACATCCTGGCGAAGGTGCCGGAGATGTCCCAGGCGACGCTCGTGACCGCCATGCTGCTCCTGCTGGCGGGCGTGGCCGGCAAGAGCGCCCAGGTCCCGCTGCACACCTGGCTCCCCGACGCGATGGCTGGCCCGACGCCTATCAGCGCCCTCATCCACGCCGCCACCATGGTCGCCGCCGGCATCTTCATCGTGGCGAGGCTCTTCCCCGCCTTCCTCGCCGCGCCGCCGACGATGGACGTGCTGGCGGTGCTCGCCGCCCTCGGCATGCTGGGCGCGGCCCTCGCCGCCCTCGCCCAGGACGACCTGAAACGTGTTCTCGCCTACTCCACGATCAGCCAGCTCGCATACATGGCGGGCGGTCTCGCGGCGGGCTCCGACACGGCGGCGATCTTCCACCTCCTGACGCACGGCGCGTTCAAGGCGCTGCTGTTCCTCTGCGCGGGCGTGGTGATCCACCACGTCGGCTCCAACCTCATGACCCGGATGGGCGGCCTGCGCCGCGAGCTGCCGATCACGTTCGCCACGATGACGATCGGCCTGGCCGCCCTCATGGGCATCCCGCCGGCCGGCGGCTTCTTCAGCAAGGACGCGGTCCTCGCCGCCATGGACGACGCCGTGGCCACCGGCAGGCTCACCGACGCCGCGGCCCTGCTGCTGTACGCCTGTGCGCTCGCCACGGTCGCCGTCACCGGCGCGTACGCGACCAGGGCCTGGCTGCGCACGTTCTTCGGCCAGGCCAGGGCGGTGCCGGTGCCGCTGCCCGAGCCGCCGCCCGGCACGGCCCACGTCGTGGACGTCACCGAGGCCCCGAGGACGATGCTCGTCCCCGTCGTCATCCTCGCCGCGCCCGCGCTCCTGCTGGGCCTGGCCGGCGGGCTGCACGTGGACGTCGGCGTGGCGGCGGTCGGCGTGCTGCTCGCGCTGCTCGGCGCGGGCGTGGTCTACGCGTTCTGGCGCATGGACCCGCTCGCCGACCCGGCCCGCCTGCTCGGCCCGCTCCGTACGCCCTGCGAGCAGGCGTTCTACGTCGACCGGGGCTACGCCGCGCTGTTCGTCCGCCCGGTCCTGGCCCTCGCCAGGCTGGTGGTGCGGACGGACGACACGGTCGTGGACGGCGCGGTGCGCGGCTCCGGCCGGACCGCGCGCGGCCTCGCGGGCGTGCTGCGCCTGGCCCAGCACGGCAACGTCCAGCTCTACGTGAGCGGCCTGCTCGCGGGTGTCCTGCTGATCGCGGTGGGGGCGGTGGTGTTCACGTGACCGAGATGGGCTGGCTGCCGGTCGCGCTGCTGGCCGTGCCGCTGCTCGGGGCGCTCGGCCTCGTCGTGCTCCCGCACGTCCTGCGGCCGGTGCTGCGCGCGTACGGGCTGGTCCTGTCGGGGGTGACGCTGGCGCTGGCCGCGCTGCTGGTGGCGGCGTTCGACTACGGGCGGCCGGCGAGCCCGCAGTTCGAGCTGGACGTGCCGTGGATCCCCGGTCTCGGTCTCCGCCTTCACCTGGGGATCGACGGGGTCTCGCTGCCGCTGGTCGCGCTGACGGCGCTGCTGACGTTCCTGTGCTTCGGCTACCTGTCCTGGGGGCGCGCCCGCGCCGGCGAGTTCCAGCGCGCCCGGCCGCGTGCGCTGGTGTTCACGCTGCTGGTGCTCGAAGTCGGCATGATCGGCACCTTCCTCGCCCTCGACCTGCTGCTCTTCTTCGTCTTCTTCGAGATCGTGCTCGTCCCGATGTACTTCCTGATCGGCATCTGGGGCGGCGAGGGCCGGCGGGCCGCGTCGATCAAGTTCATCCTCTACACCCTGCTCGGCTCGGTCGTGATGCTGCTCGGCCTGCTGCTGGTCTGGGCGCAGACCGGCACGCTCGACATCGAGGCGCTGGCCGCGGCCCACGGCAGCGGGATGGCCAGATCGGTGCAGATCATCGCGTTCGTGGCGATCGGCATCGGCCTGGCCGTCAAGACCCCCATGTGGCCGCTGCACACCTGGCTGCCCGACGCGCACACCGAGGCGCCCACGACGGGCTCGGTGCTGCTGGCCGGCGTGCTGCTCAAGATGGGCACGTACGGCTTCGCCAGGATCGCCATCCCCGTCCTGCCCGAGGGCGCGCTGGCCGTCGCGCCGTGGCTGGGTGCGTTCGCCGTGGTCGGCATCGTGTACGGCGCGCTCGCCTGCCTGGCCCAGCGCGACCTCAAACGCATGATCGCCTACTCCTCGGTCGGTCACATGGGCTTCGTCCTGCTGGGCTTCGCCACCCTCACGCCGACCGGCATCAACGGCGCACTCTTCGCGAACGTCGCCCACGGCCTGATCACCGGCCTGCTGTTCTTCCTGGCCGGCGCGATCAAGGACCGCTACCACACGGCCGACATGACGGTGCTCGGCGGCGGCCTGCTGGCCACGCTGCCGCGCCTGGGCTCGGTGCTGACGTTCGCCGCGATCGCCTCGCTCGGGCTGCCGGGCCTCGCCGGGTTCTGGGGGGAGATGCTGGCGCTGCTCGGCGCGTTCCAGCCGGCGGACGGGCTGCCGCGCGGGCTGTTCCTGACGTACATGGTGATCGGCGGGCTGGGCGCGGTGCTGACGGCCGCGTACTTCCTGGTCATGCTCTCCCGCGTCACCCACGGCCGGCCGCCGCCGCTCTTCGCCGAGCAGCGCGACGTCCGGCCGTACGAGCTGCTCGCCTGGACCCCGCTCGTGGCCCTGATCCTGCTGTTCGGACTCTGGCCTGGGCTCCTGCTCTCCCTCACCACCCCGGCCGTCCACACCCTGCTGGGAGCCCTGCCATGAGCCAGCAGATCGACTACTTCGCGATCGCGCCGCCGCTCGCGCTCGCCGTGACGGCCGCCCTGGTGCTCCTGCTGGACGCGTTCCTGCCGCACCGCCCCCGCACACGGGCCGCGCTGGGCCTGGTCACGCTGGCCGGTGTGCTGGTGTCCCTGGGCTTCGTCGTCGCGCAGGCGACGGCGGGCCGGACCCTCGGCACGTTCTGCGTCCCGCCCGCCCTGGCCGGGACGGGCGGCCCGGCGCCGTGCGCGTACGTCGTGGACGGCTTCACACTGGTCCTCGCAGGCCTCGTGCTGGTCTCCGCCGTGGTGATCGTGCTGATGTCGATGACCGAGCTGGCCGGCGGCGGCATCCCGGCCGGGGAATGGCACTTCCTCCTGCTGTGCACCCTCGTGGGCGCGGTGACCCTGCCCGCCTCCCGCGACCTGGTCATGCTCGTGGTCGCCCTCGAACTCGTCTCGCTGCCGGTCTTCGCCCTCACCGCGCTGAAACGCTACGACGGGCGTGCCTCCGAGGCCGCCGTGAAGCTGTTCGTGGTGTCCGTGGTGTCCACGGCGGTCATGCTGTTCGGCGTGTCCCTTCTGTACGGGATGACGGGCACCGTCCACCTGTCCGGCCTGGCCGCGCAGACCCAGGCCGTGGCCGGCACGCCGGTCGTCACGGTCGGGGTCGTGCTCGTCGTCGCCGGGTTCGGCTTCAAGATCGCGGCGGTGCCGTTCCACGCCTGGGCGGCCGACGTCTACCAGGGCGCGCCGGTCCCGGTGGCCGCGTTGCTGTCGGTCGTGTCGAAGGCGTCCGGGTTCGCCGGGCTCATCCTGGTCCTCGCCACGGCGCTCCCCGGGCAGGCCGGCACCTGGGGTCCCGTCGTGGCGATCCTCTCGGCGCTGACCATGACGGCGGGCAACCTGCTGGCCCTGCGCCAGCGCTCCGCCGTACGCCTGCTGGCCTGGTCCTCCGTCGCCCAGTCCGGTTACGTCCTGGCCCCGCTCGCCGTCACCGGGGCCGTCGGGGGGCGCGAGTCCGTCGGCGCGTCCGTCGCCTACCTCGTCATCTACGCGGCCATGAACCTCGGCGCGTTCGCCGTCGTCCTGCTGGTCGCCAGGACCGCCGTACGCAACGAGCTCGACGACTACCGCGGCCTCGCCTTCCGCAGCCCGGCGGCGGGCCTCGCGCTCGCGTTCTGCCTGGTCTGCCTGGCGGGGCTGCCGCCGGGCCTCGCGGGGCTGTTCGCCAAGGTGTTCGTGTTCCGGGCGATCGTCGAGGGCGGGTTGGGCTGGCTGGCGCTGGTCATGGCGGTCAACACGGTGATCGGGCTCTACTACTACGCGGTGTGGGCCGCGCGCCTGTTCACCCCGGCCGCGCGCCCCATCACCCCCGCCGCCGCTCCCGCGCTCTGGCCCGCGGCGGGCCTGGCGGTGGGGGTCGCGATCGTGTTCTCGCTCGCCCCGCAGCTCGTCCTCGACCTCGCCGGGTTGTGACGCGCGCGGGATCGCGCTCCGCCCTCGGCTGAGCACGCCGGGGAACGAAGAGCCGGGTCGTCTTCGTTGGAGGGGGTGAACCCAGAGCACGAAGGGGGAGCCTTGCACCACAACGGTCTGCGCACAGCCGTCCTGCTGGGCGGCATGTCTGCGCTGATCCTGCTGGTGGGCGCGTGGTTGGGTGGTGGCGTCGGTGTCCAGATCGCGTTCGTTCTCGCCCTCGTGGGCAACGGCGTCGCCTACTTCTTCTCCGACCGGATCGCGCTGTCGGCCATGCGGGCCAGGCCCGTCAGCGAGGTCGAGCACCCCACCCTTTATCGGATCGTCCGCGAGCTGAGCACGCAGGCCCGGCAGCCGATGCCGCGGCTGTACATCTCGCCGACGGTGCAGCCCAACGCGTTCGCGACCGGCCGCAGCCCGCGGCAGGCGGCGGTCTGCGTCACGTACGGGCTGACGCAGCTCCTCGACGAGTCCGAGCTGCGCGGCGTGATCGGGCACGAGCTGTCGCACGTGTACAACCGCGACATCCTGCTCTCGTCCGTGGCCGGCGCGCTGGCCACCATGATCACTTGGCTCAGCTATATCGCGGTCTTCTTCGGCGGCTCCGACGACGACGAGGGCCCCGGCTTCCTCGGCGCGCTGCTCATGATGGTGCTCGGCCCGGTCGCGGCCGGAATGGTGCAGATGGCGATCAGCCGTACCCGCGAGTTCCAGGCGGACGAATCGGGCGCCCGCCTCACCGGCGACCCGCTCGCCCTCGCCTCGGCCCTCCGCAAGATCGAGCTGGGCGCCCGCCGCCTGCCGCTCCCCGAGAACAGCCGCCTGACCTCCGCCTCCCACTTGATGATCGCCAACCCGTTCGCCGGCTCCGGCATCGGTCGCCTGTTCTCCACGCATCCGCCCACGTCGGAGCGGGTCGCGCGGTTGGAGCGCATGGCCGGATACCGGCGATGACGGGACGTCCGCCGCGATTAACCGGGGCCGAACGCCGTCTGTGGAACGCGTTCCCGACCGGTGAGATCGTCGACCTCGGCCCGGTGACGCCGAGCAGGTCCGGCACGGCCCCCGGCGGCAACGCGCCCAAGGACGGCGGCACCTGGGGTCCCGAGCGGACGATCCGGGCCAAGGTCATCGCGTCCCTGCTGCTCGGCGCCCGGGAGGTGGGCGCCGGCGCGGTCCCCGCGGTCCGGCTGCGCGGGGCCCGCATCACCGGCCAGCTCGCGCTGCTCGGCGGGACGATCCCGTACGAACTGGTCCTGAGCGGCTGTCACCTGGACCAGCCGCTCCAGCTCATGGGCAGCACCACCCGCACCATCCGGCTGACCGACTGCACCTTCCCCGGCCTGGGCGGCAGCGGCCTGCACGTCGCTGGCCACCTCAGCCTGTCCGGCTCGAACATCACCGGCACCGTACGCGTGACCAGGGGCGTCTTCGAGAGCGGCCTGTGGGCCTCCGGCACCAGGGTCGTCAGCGACGACGGCGAATGGGCCTTCTACGCGAACGCCGCCGTCGTCGACTCCGGCCTGTTCTTCCGCAACTCCGACTTCACGGGCGGCGTCAGCCTGGTGGGCGCCCGCCTCAACGGCGGCTGCTTCATGGAGGGCTCGACCCTCCGCAACCCGGGCAAGGACGCCCTGACCGCCGACAACGTCGTGGTCGAGGACGTCATGCTCCTGACCGACGGATTCCGGGCAGAAGGCTGCGTACGCCTCCGCGGCGCCCGCATCAACGGCCGCTTCGCCCTGCGCGGCACCGTGACCAGCCCCGACACCCGCTACGCCCTCCACATGAGCCACCTGGAGATCCGCGAGGCGTCCCTCATGCCCGCCGCGCCCGTGGACGGCGTCGTCACCCTCGCGCACAGCAAGATCGGCACCCTGCACGACGACCCCGACACCTGGCCCGCCAAGCTCCGCCTCAACGGCCTCACCTACGAACGCCTGCGCGGCTCCGGCGTCGCGCGCAGGATCGAATGGGTCACCAGGGACCCCGAGGGCTTCCGGCCGCAGCCGTACGAGCAGCTCGCCGCCTGGTACCTCAAGGACGGCAACGACGCGCTCGCCCGCCGCGCCCAGCTCGCCAAGCTCCGCGCCCGCCGCCGCACCCAAGGCCCCGGCGGCCGGATCTGGGGCCGGCTGCTCGACGCCGCCGTCGGCTACGGCTACCGGCCCTGGCTGGCCGGCATGTGGTTCACGCTCCTGCTGGCGATCGGCACGGCCGTCTTCGCCGTACAGCCGCCCAGGCCACTCAAGCCCGACGAGAGCCCGCACTTCAACGCGTTCGCGTACGCCTTCGACCTGCTCCTGCCGCTGCCCGCCTTCGGGCAGCGCGAGGCGTTCGACCCGATGGGGTGGACGCAGTGGCTGGCGTACACGCTGATCGTCGCCGGCTGGATCCTCGCCACCGCGCTGATCGCCGGCGCTACCCGAGTTCTCCGGCCGCAATGATCTTTCGTACGATGTCCGCCAGGTCCTCCGGGAAGTACTTCTCCCCGGTGCTCTCCAGCTCCGCCACGCTCCACCACCGGTAGGCGGTCGTGGTGTCCTTCTCGACCTGCTCCATGTGCTCGAACGACACTGCGGACGCCGCCTCGGCCACCCGGAACGCGTAGAAGGTCTGGTCCTGGGTGATGGTGTACCCGCCCCAGTCGAAGGTGATGGTGATGGTCCCGTACGGGCCGCGGAGGTCGCCGGCGTCCGCCCGCATCCCGACCTCCTCGAACAACTCCCGCGCCGCCGCCTCGGCCGCCGTCTCGCCGTCCTCCATGGCCCCGCCGACCGTGAACCAGAACGGTTGGTCGGGGCGCTCCGGGTCGAACCCGTACAGCAGGAGCACCCGGTCCTGCTCGTCGAAGGGGAGGGCACGTGCCGTGAAGCGGCGCAGGGGGATCTTCGTCACATTCAGGAGCTTACGGCGACACGGGGCGGGGCGTGGGGGACCGCGGACCTCGGCGCGGGCGCGGGCGCGGGCGTGGGCCGGGGCGGAGGGTACGTAACCGCCCATCCGCCCGCATGCCTACTCCGACCCTCTGGACACCGCAACCGCCGGCCGAGAACCACCGGTTGCAGAGTGCCGGCCGGGGCCTGCCGGAGGATCGACTGCCGGAGGATCATGACCGCTGGACTCCATGACCCACGACCCCCACGACCGCACGCCATCCCGCCCAACCGGCCACCCTCACCGCGCCGTTCAGCGCCGGCGACATCCCGCGGTCGGCACCAGCCGCACCCCGCACTACCGGTAGTTCACGAACTGCAGCGCGATGTCCAGATCCTTGCCCTTGAGCAGGGTGATCACATCCTGCAGATCATCCTTCTTCTTCGAACTGACCCGCAGCTCCTCACCCTGAATCTGGGCCTTGATCCCCTTGGGTCCCTCATCCCGGATCAGCTTGGAGATCTTCTTCGCGTTCTCCTGATCGATGCCCTCCTTGAGCGCGATCATCATCCGGTACTCCTTGCCGGACAGCTTCGGCTCCCCGGCATCGATGATCTTCAGCGAGAGCCCCCGCTTGACCACCTTCTCCTTGAAGACGTCCAGCGCCGCGTTGGCCCGCTCCTCGCTGTTCGCCTTGATCTCGATGTTGTTCTGCCCGGACCAACTGATGCTCGCCCCGGTGCCCTTGAAGTCGAACCGGTGCCCGATCTCCTTGACCGTCTGGTTCAGCGCGTTGTCGACCTCCTGCCGGTCGATCTTGCTGACGATGTCGAACGACGAATCAGCCACAACACCCACCCTCTCAGCTGCGAAGTCCTCTAAGGATCCGACCACCCGGACGTACCCTTGTGCCCGGCACACCGACGCGCATGATGCACCCGAGCCCGGACACGCCCGTACACACGGACCCAGCGAACGAGCCTAGCCAGCATCGCCGCCCCATGCAGTCCACCGCCCCCGCCCCAGCGCCCCGTCCGAGGATCCCGCCGCGAGAACCCGCCCCAGGACAAACCGGTGTCACGTGCACCTCCGAAGTCCGCTATTCTTCTGTGTGTCGCCGCGAGAGCGGAAGACAAGGCAGGTTGCCCGAGTGGCCAAAGGGAGCGGTCTGTAAAACCGTCGGCTCAGCCTACGCAAGTTCGAACCTTGCACCTGCCACATCAGCGGGAAGAGGCCCGTCACCAGCGGAAACGCGGTGACGGGCCTTTCGCGTTGTGTCCGGCTGTCCACGGGTGACACCGGCGCTCTACGGTTGATCATTCCCTATGCGTTCCCTAACGATCATGACTGGTGGACCGCAGCGTCTGGGATGTGTCTGCGGTGACACTGGCTGCAGCAATGCCCGCGTCTACTGTCAGAAGGAGCATCACAGAGCCCTCAGGAAAGGACTCAAGCACCTTGGGACGGCAACGCAGTTACTCCGACAGCACTCTCGCCGCCCTCTACGCGCTGGCACAGGGCACGTGCTACTGGCCTGACCCTCCATGCGATCAACCAATCGTGAAGATGATCGATGGCATTCCGGAACTCAACGTAGAGAAGGCTCACATCTACGCGGCCAATCCCGGTGGGCCCCGGGAGCATGAAGACCTGACCTCCGAAGAGCTAGATGACTTCCCCAACATCATCTTGCTCTGCCGCCCACACCACCGGAGGATCGACGGGCGTAGACGAGACCTCTACCCGCCGCAGGTGCTGCAGGAATGGAAGCGCCGACGGGAGGGCTCGGGCCTGCTGGTCCTGGAAGGTCTGGGGAGGCTTACGGAGGAGCGGCTCCACGACATCTTCATTGAGGCCAACAAGATGCTCGCTGACCGAATGAAGCGAGCGATGGACGAATTTGCCGCATTCGATGCGGAAGCAGCATCGCTTCTGCGCGCCCTTATCGACGAACTGGCCGAAGCGCGGCTGAACGCGGTCGGTCTTGATCCAGACCTCATCACCATGCTGAGCAGTTCCTCTGACCGCCTCGTGAGCCTGGGGGACTATGCCCCCATGCTCGCGCAGGCGAGTCTCGCTCTTCAGCATCTTCCCGACGTGCTACCTGGCCTCGTTGATGCGGCGACGAAGCTCCACAACTCGGCCGATCTCGTCAACCAACTGTACGCAGTAGTAGACGACCTGCCTGATGATGACACCGTGGCGGCACTCGCGAAGGCGGCCTCCCTCCTACAGAGCCTTCCCGATATCGTCTCTCATCTGCAGGACGTTGTGAACGAACTGCGATGGGCCCAAGGCAACATGTAGTCCTCTGCACAACCGAGATCAGCCGTTAAGTTGACACTCCCGGCCGCGCCAGCAGCGTT
Source organism: Nonomuraea sp. B208 (assembly GCF_057536035.1). NCBI lineage: Bacteria > Bacillati > Actinomycetota > Actinomycetes > Streptosporangiales > Streptosporangiaceae > Nonomuraea > Nonomuraea sp. B208. The sequence continues at coordinate 313,591 of NZ_BAAJOU010000025.1, read as the reverse complement.
GGCATAGTTAATGCTGCGGAGCGGCCCTCCGCGGATTGTGTAATTATTGGTCAAATGATTTGCACGTAGCGAGCTTGTTTCTGTCGTACGCTCCGGATCGCTAACCTTATGCGCCTCCTCGGATTGACTATGTCGTTCATGGCGGGACGAGCCCATCCGTGCTGGCCCGTATTTCGCGCCGCCCTTGCGTTGTGGCTTCGTCTGCTTCTGCTGAGCGGTGAAATCATGTCCCGACCTATCTTGGTCAGCGTTGTTCTCGCGTAGCCATTCGAGAGATCCATATGCGTTGTATCTTTCCGCTAGTCCCCCGTGGGGTCCTGGATATTATGGAAACAATGCTGGGAATTTCATCCATAGTGCCCGTGCGAGCCGAAGCACCATGGGTGTAACCGGCGGTGGTCAGGGCGGCCTTTCGAGGCAACTCCTTGACACTCCCCCCTGCCGCTACGGGATCATAAGAACTGCCCTCGCCTCGCGACACGCGAATCGGGACGATTGGGGGATTCTCATCCCTAACACCCTCTGAGGTCTTGGCAGTGTGGAACAGGCACGGTGTTGAGCCGATAGGAGCATGTGCTGATGGGGCCTCTGGAGACCGGTGATCCGCGCGAGGTCGGGAAGTATCGTCTGCTGAGGCGTCTGGGTGCCGGCGGGATGGGCCAGGTTTTTCTGGGGCGTTCTCGTGCCGGCCGGCTGGTCGCGGTCAAACTGTTGCGCTCGGAACTGGCCGACGATCCAAAGTTTCGCCGCCGGTTCGCGCGCGAGGTCGAACTAGCCCGTGACGTCGGCGGCTTCTACACCGCTCAGGTCGTCGACGCCGATCCGGATGCGAATCCGCCTTGGTTGGTCACCGCTTATGTTCCGGGGCCATCGCTATCCGAGGCCATTGAGCAGCACAGGTATCTACCGGAACGTACGGTGAGGGTGCTGGGGGCTGGGCTGGCTGAGGGACTTACCGCAATCCACAAACGCGGCATCATCCATCGCGACCTCAAGCCCAGTAACGTCATCCTGACTTCCGACGGACCCCGCGTCATCGACTTCGGCATCGCCCGCGCCCTTGACGCCACACAGACCACCACGGTGATGGGCACGCCGGCCTTCATGTCCCCCGAACAGGTCGAAGGCCGCGAGATCGGCCCGGCCAGCGACGTATTCTCCTTGGGTGCGGTCCTCGCTTACGCCGCCACGGGCGTCAGCCCCTTCGGCACGGGCGCCAGCGATGCGATCACCTACCGCGTCGTCCATCATGCACCCAACCTGACGGACCTCCCCTCCGCTCTGGCCCCCCTGGTCACCGCGTGCCTGGCGAAAGACCCGAGCCAGCGGCCCAGCCCCAGCGCTATCCTCAGCCAACTGGCCGTTTCTACCGGCGATGCCGACGGATGGCTCCCCCCAGACCTCACCTGGTTGATCACCACCCAGTACCTTCCCCTGGCGGACCTGCCTGCTGATCCTTCCGTTCCTGCAGAGCCATCCTCCGGCCGACACAAGGACGACCGGATCGTTGTGCGGGACCGCGCCCGGCGAGTTTCCCCTCCTGGCCCGGCCGGCTCACCCCCCGACCTTCTCTCTGCACGGCGGGGGTCCACGCGTCCTGCCGTCATCATCGCGACCGTGGCCGTAGCCATTGCCGTCGCTTCCCTCTCCGTCACTGCTATCGTGCTCGGCTCCGCCTCTGGGCGTGAGAGGGCTTCCGCATCCTCAGTGGCGACCACCACGACCACAGTGACAGCCGGCGCGCCGTCTAATCAGACAGTCATCGGAGGCGAGGTTTCCTGCACCTCGGGCAATCTCGTGGTCGGCGTATGGGTGGAGGCCACACGGGGATCGGGTTTCGCGTTCATCCGCCTAAATGACAACCTCACATCCAGCTACCACTACACACTGCCGACTCCCGAGACGTACACCCTGCACGTGGGCTGCGGCGGCACATCAAAGGACTGGGCGGTATCCGTCGAAGACTCGCCTCGGGTATCCGGGGCGCGGAACTCCTTCACCTGCAACGACGTGCCGGCCAAGCCCAGCTACGGCACGTGCACTCTACGGTGAAGCCGGACGCCGCGGGAACTGGTGGACGAGTTCAAGACCCGCGGACCGGTGACCAAGCTGCTCGGCCCGCAGCTCGGGTCCGGGTTACCGGAGGAAATGTAACGCTCAGTAAGAAAGCGGGGTTTCGGAGCGAGTGTTCAGCTAAGCGCCCCCAGCCTCAAGTGACCAAGGGCGTGGTGTTCTGTGACGGATCCTCTTCGACTACTCAGCAGGATCCGGAACATCTACGGAATGTACGCTCCTTCGCGCGCTCTGTCCCATCTGCTCCGATACTTCGGCATAGATCGGCCTGGCCCGACCGATGATTTTTCCGCGCCGTGCTGGTCTTTACGCCTAGTACCGACTTACAGGAGGCTGACGCCATGCGGAAACTGACCTTCGGCATGAACCTGAGCCTGGACGGCTACGTCGCTGCACCCGGCGACGATCTCGGCTGGAGCGTACCGAGTGACGAGCTGTTCCAGTGGTGGTCCGACCGGGTGGGCGCGACGGACCTCGCGCTGTACGGGCGCAGGTTGTGGGAGACGATGAGCTCCCACTGGCCGACCGCCGACCAGCAGCCTGGCGCCACACCGGCGCAGAAAGAGTACGCCCGCCGCTGGCGGGACATGCCGAAGATGGTGTTCTCCTCGAAGACCGTCAAGGTCGACTGGAACACTCGCCTGGTCACCGGCGACGCGGTCACCGAGATCAGCCGGCTCAAGGCCGAGGACGGTGCCCCCATGGACATGTGCGGCGCCACACTTGCCGCAGCGGCCGCACGGGCCGGGCTGATCGACGAGTACGTGCTGGTCACCGCACCGGTCTTGCTGGGCGGGGGCAAGCCGTTCTTCACGGCCCTGGACAACTGGGTGAACCTGACCCTGGTGGAGACCCGGACGTTCCCCGGCGGCGTACTCCTGACCAGGTACGAGACCAGGCGCTGAACACCCGACCTCGGATCGGCCCGTGCTCCGGGCCACCCGAGGAAGGGGCGCACGGTACGAATGAGAAGTACAGCAACCGGCGGGCTTGTCAGCGAGCCCTGGCCGGCGCTCGGAGCCCTGTGGGTTGGCTGCGTGTCACGACGCCAGTGCCTCTTCGATCCGCTTGTCGGCGATCTCCTGTTGGGCGTCCATGCACTTGGCGTAGCCCCAGCCAGAGGGTCGCCGCCGCGCCGCCGGCCATCCGCCCGCTCGCCGTCCGCTCGCCGTCCGAGGGATGCGGGCTGGGGGCCGGTCCCGGACGGCGGCGGGACGCCGGGGCGGGCACCCCACGCCAGCCTCGCCGTACCAAGCGAACGGTCCGACCGCGAGCCGCGCCGCCGTACGAAAGCAGCCCACTTGGTCAGCGCCAGATGACGGCCTGGGTGCCGCGGCCGGTGCTCCAGTAGTAGGTGATGGAGCCGGCGATCCAGCCTGAGTTGTTGATGTCGAAGGCTTGGGTGCTGGTGACCCGCGCGTCCGTGGGCAGCGGCAGGAGGCGGGGCTGGGTGGTGGGGGAGTCCCACAGGGCGGCGAAGCTGTACCAGTCGCCAGCCTTGATGTAGCCGCCGACGATCTGGCCGTGGTCGTTGATGGCGTCGGCACCGGCGTAGTCGGAGGCGTCGGCGGGCAGGGGAAGGGCCGTCATGGAGGAGCCGTTCCAGAAGAAGCCGCGACGGCGGCCGTCGGCCGTGTCGGAGTTGCCGACCACCTGGCCGAAGTTGTTGATCGAGTTGGGCGCGCTCATCCCGCCGAGCGTGCCGAGCTCGCGGCCGGTGCCGTTGTGCCACAGGTACGCCTGGTAGGTCGACAGCGGCAAGCCCTCGTCGTTGACGGTGTAGTTGTCGGCGCCTACCACCTGGCCGTGGTCGTTGACGGCGTTGGCGGTCAGGCCAGGGCGGCGGTCGATGGCGGTTCGTACGTCACCGGACAGCAGGAAGGCGCGATATTCGGCGAACCCCGGAGTGGGCGCGTAAGTGACGACGACGTGCCCGTTGGCGACCGCTGCGGCGCAGAAGCCGGGGGCGCCGTGCGCGCCGAGGTCTGTCATCTTGCCGTTGTGCCAGAGGAAGGGAGTCCACTGGCCCGAGGGCAGCTCGCTGCAGCCGACGACGCGGCCGTCGTCATCGATTCCCGAGGCGAAGCTGGTCTCGCCACCGAGCGTGCCGAGGTCGGTCATCGTGCCGTTCTTCCACAGGAACGCGTGGCTGACCCCTGACTCCAGCGGGCTGTCGCCGACGACGTGGCCGCGGTTGTTGATCCCTCGGGCGATGCTCCACGTGCCGCCGAGGGTGCCGAGGTGGACGATGCGGAGGCGCTTCGGACTCGCCGCGGCGGCCGGCGGCGAGGCGAGCGGGGCTAACGACGCGGTCGTGATCAGGGCGATGGCCATGGCCATGGCACGGCGGAGGGATCGACGCATGTTGAGGATTCCCTTCGAGGGCACGCACGGGGCGATGTCGTGATCAGCGTAGGCACGGCCCAGGCCGATGTTTCTCACGGAATCCTTACGTCCGGCGGGCGTCGCGATGATCTTGCAGCTTTGCCCGGGACGCTCTCCGAGGACACGAGCGGCCGGTGTCGATGACGATCATCTTCCGCGCGCCCTCAGCGCAAATCTCCTCGGTACGGGTGGCCGGGGCTGAGCGGTCAGCGTGGGCGGAGCCGTAGAACGCCGAAGGCCCATGGTTCGCTCGGACGCGGTCCGGTACCAGGCCCGGAGTCTGCGTCAGCCTGCCAGTCGGGCGAGTGCCAGTGCGTGTGCCTGGTCGAGGGATTCCACGGCAGCGCAAGGGATGTCCGGCTGCACACCGGTGCCCTCCCAGTTCGTGCCGGAGACGGGGTTGATGGCGCGGCCCGTGGGGACGGTGACCTCCAGGTGGGGGTGCACGGTCCAGCCCTTGCACGGGTGCGCGCCGCCACGGGTGGTCTCGCCTACGACGACGGCGCGGCCGAGCTGCTGGAGGTCGTAGGCCAGTTCCTCGGCGGCGGAGAAGGTGCTGTCACTGGACAACACGTACAACGGTTTGCTGCCGCCGAAACGCGCGCCGGGAACGTGGGGCAGACTCCAGGACTGCTCGCTGCGTTCGCCGCTACGCCAGTACATGGTGTTGAGGTGGGTGCGCTCGTCCAGGAGGTAGCTGCAGACGAAGGCGACGGTGTTCGGGTCGCCGCCCCGGTTGTTGCGAAGGTCCACGATCAGCGCTTGGGCGCGGGAGGCCAAGGTGAGCGCGGCGCTCAGCGGTTCGGCGGCCCACTCCAGCGGGAACAGCATCGGCGCCAGCTCCACCACGGCGACTCCTCCGTCGAGCAACTCCACCCGGGGCGCACCGCCCAGCGAGGTGTCGAAGTCCCGGCGGATGGATTCCAGAGTCGCCGCGCCCTGCTCGGGGGACACCGGGTCAGCGTGGTGCTTCAGTCTCAGGTGCTTGTCGCCGTTGACGGACTGCAGGTCCGCGGTGACCAGACGGGCGAGTTCCTCGGCAGTGCCGGCGTCGTACGCGCCCTCGGCGAGGCGTCGTCGCAGCAGGTCGGCGAGCTGCTCGGCCGTCTCAGGGAAAACGTAGTGCTCAGTCAGCAGTCGGGCTGTCTCGTTGATGACAGGGGCCGGCTGAAGATTCGTCAGAGTCGTCACGGCAGGGAGTAGATCAGTGCCCTCGCGAAAACGTCAAAGGCGCTTGGACGCCTTCGGCAGGCGTGATCAGCCTTCCCACTGCCACTTCCTGAGGATGTTCTGGAGGTCGGCGCGCCACTGGTGGTTGCAGCTGACACCGAGACAAGCCACCACGCGTGACGCGTCGGGAGACAGGAAGGGTTGGAAGTGGTAGGCAGGCTCGGTGCTTCTTACGATGCCGAGGATGAGATGCTGCAGTTCGCAGGCTTTGAGCTGCGTGAGCGCCTCGTCGAACCCCAGGGGCAGGACGTCCATTCGGCGGGTGACGGGTGAGACGTGCGCGACGCTGGTAAGTCCTGGTCAGGGGGAGCGTCTCGGCCAGTTCCGGCCATATTTCGAAGTACGCATCGGCCGCGAGCGCCTGACGGCATGCATGGCCGGCTTCCCCTGCGGTGGCGCGGAGTTGGACGAGCGTCTCCCTGTCCACGACGGCAGCGTACGCACAGCGCTCCACCTTGTTCGAGCCTCTTCTTGGGGCCCTTTCGGGATGGTCAGGAGGGCGCTATGAGTCGGCAGGGTCGCGTAGGGCGAGTGCTTCGGCGTCGGTCAGGCCCTTGCGTGCTGCGATTCTGCGTCGTGCCCGTACCTGTGCGCTCGTGCGCGGACGGTATTTAGGCTCCCTGCCGCAGCCGCAGGGCTCGAATCCCTCGTAGCGGAGTCCTGCTCTCAGAACGGCCGCGACGGCTGCCCAGTTGCGGTTCTTGGTCTTGCGCGGGGCAGCGAAGTCATGGCCGGCGAAGAGCATCGGCCGCCGGCAGCGGGTGCAAAGGTGCTCTGCGCCATCCCAGGGCAGTTTGTGACTCTTGCGGCAGGAAACGCATACGTAGTGGACCTTGTAGGTGACCTCCGCATATGTGCACACAGGGACAGAGTATTTGACGGACATCTACGTGCAGTGATTTCGGCGCTTTCCGCCCCGTTGGTGCCGTACCGGCTGCTCGCCTCAGCGAACGCCGGCTGACACCACATGAGAGCAGAGAAGATGACTGCACAGATCAATCACGTCGATCATGAATTGATTCGGGCTGCGGCGCATGTCGCGGCCGCACGCTGCCGGGGCGACAACCACACCATGGCGGCCGCCGCTCGCAACCAGGATGGCCGGATCATCACGGCGGTGAACGCCTACCACTTCACCGGCGGCCCCTGCGCGGAGCTGGTCCTCATTGGTACGGCTGCCGCCCAGGGCGCTTATGACCTGGACACCCTCGTTGCCGTGGGCGACCGCGATCGAGGCGTCGTGCCCCCATGCGGCCGCTGCCGCCAGGTCCTGCTCGACTACTTCCCAGCCCTCAAGGTCATCGTCGGCACAGATGACAAACTCCGCACCGTCTCCATCGCCGACCTGCTTCCCGAAAGTTATGTCTGGGCGGACCATCAGCTCGATGCCGAGTGAGCCGGTACGCCGTTCGTGAGGTCGCTGGGCGAGTAGGGAACAGTCGCCTGTCAGGGGGACACCAGACGCTGAGATGTGCTGCCGACGGATCTTGACCAGCTCCGTCACCTGGGTCGGCCCACTTCGGGGAGCTAGTCGCCCGGTGGGATGCGGTAGACGGACACGTGGGAGCGGGACTCCGCGGTGAAGTCTGCTCCGGACCAGTCGGCGTGCCGGCTCTCCAGCTCGAATCCGGCCAGCTGGGCCATGAGGTCGAGCTCGGACGGCCAGATGTAGCGGTGGGGGCTGCGGAACAGACGGGCCTCTTTGCTCGCATCGAACGTGAAGTGGTGTGACACGACGTGCTGCCGCACGATGTCGTAGGTGTCCAAGCCGATGTATCCGGGCTCGCTCTGGAAGACCACGGCCTGCTGACCCGTGGGGAGCTTGCGCAGCTCAGGGACCCAGAGCTCGATCACGAAGCGGCCGCCGGGCAGGAGATGACGGGCAGCGTTACGGAAACAGGCGACCTGCTCGGCTTGGGTGAGCAGGTTGGAGATCGTGTTGAAGACGAGGTACACGAGCGTGTATTTCCCCGGAGCCGTCGCGGTTGCCATATCGCCGGCGATCACCGGGATCGTCGCCTCGTCCACCTTCGCGCGAAGTTGGTCGATCATCGGAGTTGACAGCTCGATGCCGGTGACGGGCACCCCGCGCTCGGCCAGCGGCACAGCTACCCGGCCTGTTCCGATGGCGAACTCAAGCGCACGACCCTCGCCTGCGAGTTCGGCGAGGCGGTCCACGGTCGGCTCCAAGACCTCAGGGGCGAACATGCCGACGCCCGGCGTGTCATAGCGCTCGGCGGTCTCGGCGTCCCAGATGTCCTCCTGTTGCATGTCGGCAAGGTTGCCAACGGGCGCAGGGATTGTCCACGGATTTACAGCAGTCTCCGCAGCCGCGGTCGGTCTTCGCCCCGGTCAGGCAATGGACCAAGGCCGCTGAAGGCCGGGCTCGCCCTATTCCTGATCAGAGATTGCGCGTGGGTGTTGGGTGGCATGGCGAGGCCGTTCGAGCCGTTCAGCGTGGACTGAGTGTGGGCGTTGACCTGCTTCACTCAGCAGGTGCCAGGAACCGCTCGCCGGCTGGCTCGCCCTCGCGGGACATCCGCGGGATGATCTTCCTTGGTAGAGAGAAGGTGAGAGCCATGCACCAAGGTCAGAGGCCGGATGCGGTGAGGAAAGTCAACCTGCTGTGAAAACCTCAAAGGAGGTTGTAGTGGCCGATTCCCTCGCCCCGTTCCGTTGGTCTGAAGCTTCGCCAGGAGACCCCGACGATCTCCTTGGCGAGATTTTCTGCGTGTCTTTTCTCCGCAGGCTCGAACCTGCCGAGGTGCTGCGCCGCTTCGGGGCCGGACACCCAGGGCGGAGGATGACCTTCCATGAATTCGCTGGGAAGGTCTGGGAGTCCACAGGGATGACCGACGACGACTATGTCGGCGTCGTCCAGGCCGGTGAGTGGAGTGTGGCCGTCGAACTGCGGGGTTTCCAGGCGACGCTGGCCGAGTCGTTGACCGGGCTGTCCCGGGGATGTGAGGTGGTGGCCGTCGGCCGGCACGATCATGCCGAGGACAGCTTCGTGTACGCGGTGGACGGCAAGGTCGTCACCAGCTTCACGCCGCACCTGCCGGGCACTCGGCGGGGCGCCGACCCGGATCGGATCAACGAGCTCATGCGTGAAACCGGCTTGCCTCCGGAGGAGTTGGATGAAGAGGCATGGGAGGCGACGTGGGATGACATGTACATGAACAGGATCTCGCGTGCGTTCTTGCTGGCGGCCAAGATCACTGGCGTGGTGTTCACTCCGAGCACCCTCGGTGGGCTCCTACTCGTCGGCGCCATCCGTCAGTGATACGGATGGTTGCTGCGCACCCTGAACCTCATGCGGGTAGTGACCGTAGTGCCGTTGACGCCGGCGTTCGAAGTAGCCGATGCCCATCATGCTCCCCCCGGCGAAGGCGGCTACGCAGAGGCAGAAGAGCAAGGTAGGCAGCGCGAAGGCGTATTCATATCCACTTGCGGCACCGATCAACAAGAAGAGGAGGAGGAAGGCGCCGGCGACCAGCCCTGAGCGCACAGGATGTGCCGCAGAGAACCGCTGACCGCGATTCGGCTCGGCATCACCACCCAACCGTGCATCCACTCGCCAAAACCAGTCCGCAATCGGCCTTGACGTTCGCACAGCGAATCCCTTCCACGCCTCCCCACTGCCGAGGCTTCCGAGCCAAGAATGGACCTGGAATGATCAGGCTCGGATGAACCTGCCCAAGGAGTACCTATGGCTACCAAGCTCCTCGTGTTCGTCGCCTTCTTGCTGATGGGCTCAGGCGCACTTGCCGGCCTGATGCCCGTTACTGCAGAAGGTGAGGCGTGTGGTTCCGCATACGTTGCTGCCTCTCTTCCTGATTACTTGATGGACGAGACTCGTAACTGGATAGCAGAAGAAATGGAGTACAGGAACAGATGTGAGGATCTCCGAAATCTTGTTCGGATTCCCGCTACCGTCCTGATCGCCGCAGGGGCGGCCACGCTGATCGCTGCTTTCTTCTCGCGGAGGACGATCTCTATAGCGAGAAAGTGACTGGCACGCTGTCGCACTACTTTCATCACCCCCTAGCAGCAGCAAGGCGCGACAGCCGGCCCCGCGATGGTGGCGCTGCTCGCTCAGCTCACGGGCTGCGAATGGCTGGAGGTTTCGTTCTAGTTCAGTGAGCTCCTGTTGCTGATGCGGATCGGGTTGAGTCGTCGGTCTGCTGCGTGTGCGAGGGGGCCTCAGTATTCGTGGACGCCATGGGCGACCACTTTGTCGCTCGACGCGTTCGGGTGCACCTCGGTGATGCGCTCGGCCAGCAGCAGGGCAGCGGCGAGGCCGGCATCCGGCTTGTTGCCGAACAGTTCGAGCTCGGCCCGGTCGGCCAGGAAGTCCTCTGGGAGGCCGTCCTCGTCGCCGTCGAACAGCGGGTCGAAGGTCAGGATGTTGCGGCTGTCGGCGTAATGCTCGAAGGCCGCGACCAGGTTCACGTTGACGAAGACGCTCGCCGTGACCGTACCGGCCGACAGGCGCTGCAGCACCTCGGGCAGGGTGCCGACGAAGCCGTTCCACTCGCTCAGGATGGTCCCGCCCTCGGCGGGCCGGGCGCAGATGAGCCCTTCGTCGAACTCGCCTTCCTCGTCATCCCCGTCCAACACGTCGATGCCGAGGCGGGCCAGTGCCTCGTGCGGGGTGAGACCGCGGACGAAGGTCGCGCAGAACGCTTCGTCATCGAGCCAGTCGTAGTCGGGCACGGGGATCGGTCCTGTTCTCTCGCGGCAGATGATGAGGGAGAGGATGGCAGGTGGGTCCGACGAAAAGTGCCTGGTTCGGCTTCCTGCTCAGGGGCATGCGGGTTTGGCGCGGAAGAACAGGTCGGGGCGGGCGTGGCGGGATCATGGGTGACCGCCGTTGTCACATGTGTGGGTCGTTCGGGTTCACCATCAGCACCACGCGGTCGGCGTCGACGTCGAACCCCAGGTACGGATGTCCAAGGTCTCCTTCCGCGCTCAGCAGCACCGACTTCCCGAGGCGTCGTCCGATCAGGCGGAAGACGTCCATGAGGACGTCCAGCCGTTCCTGGCCCTGCAGCTCTCTCAGATCGACATCGAAGTCGATCGACGTGACCTGATACATGCGGAAGATGAGCAGCATGTCGGTGATCGGCCGGACATGCAGCTCGGGCGTCTCGCCGGCATCGGCGGCTTCGGCCATGCCGGCAGCGGATGGGAGCTCCGTCGGCTCACCTCCATCCGCCGAGGAGGCGTACTGCCAGCCCTGCTCCCGGACGAGGTCCAGAAGCAGCTGCCAGTCCTCGACGGTGGTCCGCTCGACGACGACGTCCGGCAAGGCTCCGTTGACCTCAGGGTCGAAGAGGACCTTCACGTCGTCCCACTTCAGGTCGGGCACGGTGTCCTCGCAGTTCAGAGATGGTTGCCATGAATCATTGTAACGAATACAGTGTTCCGCCATCGGGGGAGGAGCCGATGGAGGGACGAGTCAGTGATGATCTCGCTGCGGGATGTGCCCGACGTCGACGGGCTCACGCGTCATCGGAACCTGGATGGCCGCCTCGATGTCGCTCGCGCGCTCGAAGATCCCCGCGATCCGGTCCGGCTGATGGGCGCGAACGGCCGCAAGGGGGCGGCGGGCTTGAGTGGTTCGCTGGGGTGTATCGCACCCCATGGCCGAATTGTTACACCGCCGAAACATCCGTTTCTGCATAATCATAATAATTAATTAACCCCGGACGTGTCCCTACGCGTGCGTGTTGAAGGACCACCATGAAACGAAGCTTTGTTACCCTCCTCGGGGCTGTGGGAGCGACCACGCTCGCGCTCACCGGCTGCGGCGCGACGGGCGATGGCGACGGCGGCGCGGCGTCGGGCGACGGCGGCGTGACGTACGCGCTGGCCGCCGACCCGGGTCAGCTCAACCCGATCAAGAACGCGACGGTGGCGGCCCAGAGCCTCGCCGCGTTCGGCTACGAGTCTCTCGTGTCCTTCGCCGCCGGCGCCGAGCCCCAGGGGTTGCTCGCCGAGAAGTGGGAGGAGTCGGCCACCAAGGTCAGCTTCACCCTCAAGGAGGGGGTCACCTGCGTCGACGGGTCCCCGTTGACCGCGAGCGACGTCAAGGCCAGCTTCGACTACGCGGGGCTCAAGGAGACCGGGTCCCCGTTCCGTGGGGTGTACTTCCCCGCCACCGGGCTGAAGATCGACGCCGATGACGCGAGCCGCACTGTCACGTTCCAGAGCGAGAACGCGCAGAGCTTCCTGTTCGCCACGATCGGCCTCATGCCGGTCGTCTGCAAGGCCGGCTCGGCCGACCCGGGACGGCTGGACAAGGAGTGGCTCGGCACCGGCCCGTACAAGCTGGCCGAGTCGTCGCCCGGCCAGAGCTACAAGCTCACGCTCCGCCCCGAGTACGCCTGGGGCGCCGGCGGCGTGACCGGCAAGACGGAGGGCCTGCCCTCCTCCGTGACGGTCCAGGTCGTGGAGAACGAGTCGACGGTCGCCAACATGCTCCAGTCGGGCGAGGTGGACCTCGGGCTCGTCGCCGGCGACGACCGGCAGCGGCTCGACTCGGCCGGGCTGCAGAAGATCGACGTGCCGGCTCGCCCGGGTCTGGTGTTCTTCAACCAGGCCAAGGGGCGCGCGACCAACGACCTCGCCGTGCGCCAGGCGATCGCGGGCGCGATCGACCGTGACGCGGTCGGCAAGGTGACGACGGGCGGTCGCGGCACGCCGATGAAGAGCCTGACGACGTCGTACAGCAACGTCTGCAAGACGACCGACATCACCCCGGCGCTCACGGCGTTCGACAAGACGGCCGCGGCGGCCAAGCTGGACGAGGCCGGCTGGGCGAAGGGCGCGAACGGCACGCGGCAGAAGGACGGCAAGGAGCTTGCGCTCATCCTGCTTTATCCCGCTAACTCCGATAAGTCGGTGGTGTCGGGCATCGAGCTCATCCAGCAGCAGCTCGCCGAGATCGGCGTGAAGGCCACCCCGACGCCGTCGCCGTCGTACACCGACGTCATCTTCCAGGGCGGCGACTGGGACCTGGTGTGGGCCCCCATCTCGACGACCCTGCCGAGCACCTGGCAGGGCATCCTCTCGGGCGACTTCCCCCCGAAGGGCGGCAACTGGACGTACAACACCAACAAGGAGTTCTTCGACCTGGCGGCGAAGGCGCAGAGCCAGGCCGGGGAGCAGAGCTGCGAGGGCTGGCAGGCCGCGCAGAGCTCGCTGGTCAAGGACCTGGAGCTGCTGCCGCTGTACGAGGCGACCGAGACCGTCTACGGCAACGGCGTCACGTTCAGCCTGAACTCGAACACCCTCGTGGTGCCCACCAGCCTGCGCGTGTCGAAGTAGCCTGATGGCACGCTCGAAATCCGTCACCGGTGGCCGCCACGGCGGCAACCGGTGGCTCGGCTTCCTGCTCCGTCGCACCGGGCGCATGCTCGTCGCGATGTGGATGATCGTCACGGTCGCGTTCCTCGTGCTGCGGATGGCCGGGGGCGATCCCGTGCGGTCCGCGCTCGGCGCGACCGCCGCCGAGAGCGTGGTGCAGGCCCGGCGGGAGCAGCTGGGCCTCGACGATCCCCTCATCGTCCAGTACTTCGACTACCTCACGGGGCTGTTCCGCGGCGACCTCGGCGTCTCGATCATCACGGGCCGCTCCGTGACGGAGCTCGTCTCGCACCGGCTGCCGGCGACGGTCGAGCTGGCCGGCATCGCCTTCCTCGTGGTGCTGCTCGTCGCCGTGCCCGTGGGCCTCGGCGTCGCGATCATCACCCAGCACAGCGGGCGGCGCGGCGCCGAGACGGTGTTCACCGGGGTCACGGCGTTCATCGCGGCCATCCCCGAATACCTGCTGGGCGTCGTCCTCGTCATCGTCTTCGCCGTCACGCTGCACGCGTTCCCCGTCGCCGGGCGGACGGGAGCGGCGTCGTACGTGCTCCCGGTGATAGCCCTGTCCGTGTCGGCGGCGGCGTCCATCTCGCGCATCGCCCGCATCGAGGCGCTCAACACGCTCAAGGACGACTACGTCCGCACGGCCCGCTCCAAGCGGCTGCCCGCCTGGATGGTCTACTTCCGGCACGCGCTGCCGAACATGCTCACCGCGACGCTCACGATCGGCGGCACGCTGCTCGGGACGATGATGGCGGGCAGCGTGCTGGTCGAGCAGGTGTTCAACTGGCCGGGCCTCGGCACGGCGTTCGTGGGGGCCATCACCACGAAGGACTACGGCATCGTCCAGGGTCTCGCGCTCGTGTACGCCGCGATGATCCTCGTCGTCAACCTGCTCGTCGACCTCGTGCTCTCCGTGCTTGACCGGCGTACCTCGCTCCTGGAGACCTCATGACGACCCGCCGCTCCGGACTGTCCGGGCAGCCGATGGCGATCATCGCCCTGTGCATGCTCGGGGTGCTCGTCCTGCTCGCGGTGCTCGCCCCGGTCCTGTGGGGCGAGGCGGCCGTGAAGGCGAATCCCGACGCCATCGCGCTGCCCCCGTCCGCCGAGCACCTGCTCGGCACCGACAAGCTCGGCCGGGACATCCTCCTGCGCACCCTCGTGGCCTCGCGGCTCTCGCTGGTGATGGCCGTCGCGGCGACGCTCATGGGTTTGTGCGCCGGCCTGCTGCTCGGGGCCGTGCCCGCGGTGCTCGGGGCGCGCGCCCAGCGGTGGTTCGCCGGCGTCATCAACACCTGGCTCGCGTTCCCCGTGCTCCTGGTGGCCATGCTCACGGTGATCCTCCTCGGCACGGGGGCGACGACGGCGGTGATCGCCCTCGCGCTCACCATGACGCCGTCGTTCGCACGGCTCGCGCAGACGCTCTCCTCGCGGGTCGGCGGTTCGGAGTACCTGGCCGCCGCGCGCATGCTCGGCGTCTCCCGGCGGCGCCAGTTCACGCGGTACGTGCTCCCGAACATCGCCGAGCCCGTCATCGTCAACGTGACCTCCTCCATCGGGGGCGGCCTGCTCGCGCTGTCCAGCCTGAGCTTCCTCGGCGTCGGCGTGCAGCCGCCGGACTTCGACTGGGGCCGCCTGCTCAGCGAGGGGTTCGGCCAGGTCTACAACTCGCCCGTGGCGGCGATCGGCCCCGGGGTCGCCGTGGTCTTCGCGGGGCTCGCGTTCAGCATGCTCGGCGAGTCGCTCGCCGGGCAGCTGCGCAACCGGGAGAACAGGAAGGCGCTGCCCCCTCGCCGGCTCGGCCCGGCGCCGGTCGCCGCGGGGCAGGCGGAGACGCCCCAGCAGGGGCCCGCCCCGCTCCTGGAGGTCGACGGGCTGTCGGTGTCCTTCCCCGGACCGGACGGCTGGATTCGTCCCGTTCAGGACGTTTCCTTCAGCATTCATCCGGGCGAGATCGTGGGCGTCGTCGGGGAGTCCGGCAGCGGCAAGAGCGTCACCATGATGTCGGTCGCGCAGCTCGCCCCCGCGGGTGCCGCCGTGACCGCGCGCCGGCTCCGGTTCGACGGCGACGACCTGACCGGCCTCACCCAGGCCGAGGCCGGCAAGCTGCTCGGGACCCGGGTGGGCGTGGTGTTCCAGGACTCGCTCACGGCGCTCAACCCCGCGCTGCGCGTGGGCACGCAGCTCGCCGAGGTCCCGCGCGTCCACCTCGACGCCGGCCGCAAGCAGGCGCAGGCGCAGGCGGTGCGGGCGCTCGACGACGTACGGATCCCCGAGGCCGGGCGCCGCGCCCAGCAGTTCCCGCACGAGTTCTCCGGAGGGATGCGCCAGCGCGCGCTCATCGCGATGGCGCAGATCGGCTCGCCGTCGCTCATCATCGCCGACGAGCCCACCACGGCGCTCGACGTGACCGTGCAGCGTCGCGTGCTCGCGCTGCTGCGCAACAAGTGCGCCGAGTCCGGCGCGGCCGCCGTCGTCGTGTCGCACGACGTCGCCGTCCTGGCCGAGCTGTGCGGGCGCATTCTGGTGATGTACGCGGGCCGGGTCGTCGAGGACGTCGACATCGCGCTCCTGCCGACCCCGGAGCGGCTCGCGCACCCCTACACGAGGGCGCTCGTGGCCTCGCTCCCCGACCTCGACACCGACCGCGGCGAGCCGCTGGTGACGATCCCCGGCGAGCCGCCCGACCTGTCCCAGCCCATCGCGGGGTGCGCCTTCGCGGCCCGCTGCGCGTTCGCGACCAGCCGCTGCGAGACCGAGACGCCCGTGCTCGCGTCGCACCGCCACGGCGGCCGGGTCGCGTGCTGGCATCCCCAGGACGACACCGCCGGGCACGAGGAGGGAGGAGCCTGATGGCCGAGCTCGTCATCGAGGACCTGGTCGTGACCTTCGGGCGCGGCCGGCAGACCTTCAACGCCGTGGACGGGGTCTCGCTGACCGTCCCGCACGGCACGATCGTGGGGCTGGTCGGGGAGTCCGGTTCTGGCAAGTCCACCGTCGCGCGTACGGTGGCCGGCCTGCAACGGGCGACCTCGGGACGCGTCACGCTCGACGGCGACGACCTGCTGCGCACGCGCGGCGTCGACCGCCGCCGGAGGGCGCGGGACGTACAGATGATCTTCCAGGACCCCTACTCGTCGCTGAACCCGCGCATGACGGTCGGCGAGACGATCGAGGAGGCCCTGACGACGCACCGCGACCTCGACGCGAAGCAGCGCGCCGCGTCCGTGCGCGAGCTGCTGGACCTCGTACGGCTGAAGCCGGCGGTCGCCGACCAGTACCCGTCGCGGATCTCGGGCGGCATGCGGCAGCGGGTGGCCATCGCCCGGTGCCTCGCGGTGCGCCCGCGGCTCATCGTCGCCGACGAGATCACCTCGGCGCTCGACGCCTCGGTCCAGGGCGCGGTGCTCAACCTCATCCGCGACCTGCAGCGCGAGCTCGAACTGTCGATGATCTTCATCACCCACAACCTCGCCGCCGTCCGCTACATCGCCGACACCACGGCGGTCATGAGCCGCGGACGCGTGGTCGAGTACGGCGACGCCGAGGAGATCGTGACGAACCCGCGCGAGCCCTACACGCGGTCCCTCGTGTCGGCGATCCCGCGCATCGAGAACGCCGGCGCCGACCGCCTGCTGCGATCCGCCGAATTCCCCGAAGCCGAACTCCCCGAAGAGGAAGGTGTGGCCTGATGCGCGAGGAAGCCCGGCGGATCCTGCCCGAGCTGGTCCGTCTGCGCCGCGAGATCCACGCCGACCCCGAGCTCGGGCTGCGGCTGCCCAGGACACAGCGGCGGGTCGTCGCCGCGCTCCAGGGGCTCGACCTGGAGATCACGCTCGGGAAGGAGCTGGACTCGGTCGTGGCGGTGCTGCGGGGCGGCCGTCCCGGGCCGGTCGTGCTGCTGCGCGCCGACATGGACGCGCTGCCCATGCGCGAACAGACCGACGTGCCCTACCGGGCGCGTGGCGAGGCCATGCACGCGTGCGGGCACGACCTGCACGTGGCCGGGCTCGTCGGCGCCGCGATGCTCCTGCACGGACGGCGGGAGGAGCTCGCCGGGGACGTCGTGTTCATGTTCCAGCCCGGCGAGGAGGTCGCCGACGGGGCCGCTCGCATGATCGCCGAAGGGGTGTTCGACGCGGCCGGCGAACGCCCGGTCGCGGCCTACGGCATCCACGTGGTGCCGGGCGAGTACGGGATCTTCTCCACGCGCCCGGGGCCGCTCATGGCGGGCTGCGCCGAGCTGGACGTCGTCGTACGGGGGAGAGGCGGTCACGCCTCAGCCCCGCACCTCACGATCGACCCCGTGCCCGCGCTCGCCGAGCTGGTCCAGGCGTTGCAGACGTTCGTGACGCGCCGGTTCGACGTCTTCGACCCCGTGGTGCTCACCACGACGCAGCTGAACGCGGGCGGCGCGGCCAGGAACATCATCTCCGACGAGGCCGGGCTGGGCGCGACGATCAGGATGTTGTCCGAGGCCGCACTGGACCAGTTGCAGGCGGGGCTGCCCGAGCTGGTCAAGGGCGTCGCCGCCGCCCACGGGTGCGCGGCCGACGTCGACCTCCGCGTGCTGTGCCCGCCGACGGTCAACGACCCGGCGCTCGCGGCCGGCGCGCTGGCCACGCTGTCGGCGGCCTTCGGCGACGAACGGGTCCGCGTCTCGCCCGCTCCCGTCATGGGGTCGGAGGACTTCAGCTACGTTCTGCGCGAGGTGCCCGGGGTCTTCGTCTTCCTGCGGGCGACGCCGCGCGACGTCGATCACGAGACGGCCGCGCCGAACCACTCGCCGCACGTCGTCTTCGACGACGCCGTGCTCGCGGACCAGGCCGTCGCGCTCGCGTCGCTGGCGGCCGGGCACCTCGGCTGAAGTTGAGGCACCCGGCCGCGGCACGGCGTCAGGAGGGATCGACCGGCTTGTGGTCGGTCGCGCGGGCGTAGAAGGCCGCGAGGTCGGCCTTCATCCGCGCCACCACGACCTCGTCCACGAACGTCATGTGACCCGACTCGTAGAAGCGGAACTCGACGTTCTCCCGCAGGTGCGGGGCGAGGTAGAGCTTGGCGATGTCCACCTCGGCCCCGAAGAACGGGGTCGCGAGGTCGTAGACGCCGCCCATCACCGCGACCCGCAGGCCGGGGTTGCGGCGCAGCGCCGCCGACAGGTCGAGGCTCACGACGGGCACCGGCATCGGCTCGTCGATGCCGGGGGCCTTGTGGTGCCAGTCCCAGGCGCGGGAGATCACCATGTTGTAGAGGTGGCGGTAGTGCAGCTCGCTGGTCCAGCCGAGGTCGCCGGCGAGGTGTTCCCTGAACGCCGACAGGTGCGCGCTGTTCACGCCGGCGGTCGCCGCGTCGTTGGTGGCGGGGTCGTGCGAGCCGGTGCCGACGACGTACTGGTGGTCGGCCACGAAGCGGGTGTCGAAGCGGCCGACGACCTGTCCCTTGTCGGCGAGGAGGGCGTCGCGGAACGGCTCCATGCCGATCCGGAAGCGGCTGCGGCGTACGAGGTCGGCGTCGAGGCCGGTGAACGCGCTGAACCGCTCGGCGACCGCCTGCTCGCGGTCGGCGGGCAGCCGGTCGCCGAGCTGGAGCGCGGTGGCGTACTCGTCCTGGGCGAACTCGCGCGCCTGCTCCAGCAGGTCGTCGAGGCCGGCCGTGGCGACGCGGGAGCGGCCGTGGTACCAGGCGGTCGCGGCCATCGACGGCAGCAGGTTGATGTGCTCCTGGTCGAGGCCGAGGTGGTTCTCCGCCCAGTTGAGCATCGTGGAGAGCAGGACGACGCCGTTGAAGTCGAGCCCCTGGTTCTGCAGCCGGTGCACGAGCGCGGCCGCCCGGGTCGTCCCGTACGACTCCCCGAAGAGGAAGCGGGGGGCGTTCCAGTTGTTCGTGAGGGTGAGGTAGCGGGTGATCGCCCGGGCGAACATGTCGACGTCCTGGTCGACGCCCCAGACCTCGGCGGCCGGGGTGTCGCCGATCAGCCGCGAGTAGCCGGTGCCGGGGGCGTCGAGGAAGACGAGGTCGCTGAACTCGAGCAGGCTGTGCGGGTTGTCGCCCACGGTGTACGGCGGGGGCGGGGTCGCGGACGGCGTCGCGGTCGGCGTGCGCTTCGGCCCGAACCCGCCGATGTTCAGCCACAGGCTGGCCGAGCCGGGACCGCCGTTGAACAGGAAGGTGACCGGCCGTCTCGGGCCGCCTTCCTGGTGGGGGGCGGAGTACGCGACGTAGAACATGCTCGTCTTCGGGTGCCCGTGGTCGTCACGGACCAGGACGGTTCCCGCGGCCGCGGTGTAGTCGAGCGTGCGCTCGCCGAATCGGATCTGGTGCCGGGTCTCGACGCGCTCCTCCGCGCCGATCTCGGTTCCGGGATCGCTCATCCTGCTCCCATCGGTCTATACGATTTCAATCATTGACTCCCGCAACCGGGGCCTCATATGATCCTAAATCATTATAAACAATTGTGCGATAGTTTCCTCGCGAGGATCAAGAGATGCCCCAGCGCCACACAAGCCGGCACTCCGCGCTGATCGGTGACGCGCCGATCGCGTTCACGGCGGAGGCGGAATGCCTGCCGCTGGCCGACGAGTCCGGGCGCACCCTCGGTGACGCGTGGACGTTCGCGTACGTCAAGGACGCGGCCCCGGAGGATCGCCCGGTTCTCTTCCTCTTCAACGGCGGGCCGGGATGCTCCTCCCTCTGGCTGCACCTCGGCGGCCTCGGCCCCTGGCGCGCGGCGGTGCCCCGCGAGCTCGACGCCGCGCCCGTCGCGAAGGACACGCTGGAGCCGAGCCCCGACACCCTCCTCGCCGTCGCCGACCTGGTGTTCGTCGACCCGATCGAGACCGGTTTCGGGCGGCTCGCCGACGGCGTCGAACCCGCCGCCATCTCGGGCGCCGGACGGGACGCCGCGCTCACCGCGCAGCTCGTACGGTCGTGGCTGGAGCGCCACGACCGCCTCGAATCGCCCGTCTACCTGCTGGGCGAGAGCTACGGCACGATCCGGGCCGCGCTCACCGCGACGGACCTCCTCATCGCCGACGAGCCGGTCGCGGTCGCCGGCGTCGCCATGCTCGGCCAGTGCCTGAACGCGCAGGAGACCACGCAGCGGCCCGGCAACCCCGTCGGCTTCGTCGCCGCGCTCCCGCTGCTCGCCGCCACCGCGTGGTACCACGGCAAGGGCGTCCACGCCGCGCTCGACCTGGACGAGGTGGTGCGGCAGGCGCACGCCTTCGCCGTGACCGAGTACGCCTCGGCGCTGCTCACCGGCGAGATGCCGGACGCGCTCGTCGAGAGGCTGGCGGGCTTCACCGGCCTCGGCGTCGCGGAGCTGCGGGCGCGCCGGCTGCGCGTCGACAAGGAGGAGTTCCGCACGCTGCTCCTGGCCGATCGCGGGCTCGTCCTCGGACTGACCGACGCCCGCTACACCCTGCCCGCCCCGCCCCCCGGCGCGGTCGAGCCCCGGGTCGACGCCACGTCCGTACGGCTCGACCCCGTCTTCTACGCGGCCGCCCGCCGGCTGTTCGCCGAGCACCTGGGCATCCCCCGCGAGTGCCGCTACCGCGTGGCCCGCCCCGCGCACGAGCGCTGGAACTACCTGGAGGACGCCGCCGCCCTGCGCTTCGGCGGCAGCACGATGCCCTCGCCCTTCGCGCTGTTCGACTACCCGGCGCATCTGGCGGCGCTGCTGCGGGCCAACGCCCGCGCGCGCCTGTTCTTCGGCACCGGGCACTTCGACACCCTGACGACCGTCGGCTCGCTCGAACACCTGCTCGCGCAGTACGGCCTTCCGGCCGGGCGCGTGAGCGAGAGCCGCTATCCGGCGGGACACATGATGTACACCGACCCCGGGAGCCTGACCAAGCTCTCGGACGACCTCGGCGCCTTCGTGCGCGGGGGCGACGGCAGCGAAGGGAAGTGAGCATGGCGGAGGTCGCATTCGTCGGCGGACGGGTGGTGACCGGCACCGGCCGCATCGTCGACCGCGGCACGGTCCTGGTGCGGAACGGGGTGATCGAGCGGGTCGACGACGATCCGTACGTGCCCGAAGGCGTCCCCGTCGTCGAGGCGGACGGGCGCTGGGTGCTCCCCGGGTTCGTGGACGCCCACACCCACATCGGCGCCCACGAGGACGGCGAAGGGTCGGCGGGAGCGGACGCCAGCGAGGTCAGCGCGCCCGACATGTCCGCCGTACGGGCCATCGACGCGATCAACATCGACGACCGCGCCTTCCGCGACGCGCTCGCCGGCGGCGTCACCACCGTCGTCGTGAAGCCCGGTTCGGGCAACCCGATCGGCGGGACGAGCGTGGCCATGAAGACCTGGGGCGGCCGGACCGTGGACGAGCAGGTCGTGAAGCACCCGGTCGGCATGAAGTCCGCGCTGGGCGAGAACCCCAAGAACTCCTACGGGGATCGCGGCCAGCTGCCGCGCACCCGGCTCGGCGTCGCGCTCGTCATCCGCCGCGCGCTCGTCGCGGCCGGCGAGTACGCCGCCCGCCGGGCCGCCGCCCAGGAGAAGGGCGAGCTCTTCGCCCGCGACCTCGGCCAGGAGGCGCTGGCCGCCGCGCTGGCGGGCGACCTCGTGTGGGACCAGCACGTCCACCGGCACGACGACATCGCGACCGCGCTGCGGATCGCCGACGAGTTCGGCCTCCGCCTCGTCCTCAACCACGGCACCGAGGCCCACCGGCTCGCCGATCTGCTGGCCGAGCGCGACGTGCCGGTCATCTTCGGCCCCGTGCTCTGCACCCGGGGCAAGGTCGAGACCCGCGAGGCGTCCGTGGACAACCTGGTCACGCTGACCCGGGCCGGCGTGCGCACCGCGATCTGCACCGACCACCCGGTGGTGCCGATCGACGCCCTCGTCATCCAGGCGGCCGTGGCCAGGAGAGCCGGCTTGACCTGGGACGAGGCCATCGCGGCGATCAGCTCTTCGGCGGCCGGGATCGCCGGGCTCGGCGAGCGGGTCGGCGCCCTGGAGCCCGGCCGTGACGGTGACGTCGTGGTGTGGAGCGGCGATCCGCTCGAACTCGGCTCGTCCGTCGAACGCGTGCACATCTCGGGACGCGAGGTCTACCGCGCCGAGGGCGGCGTGCGGGTCGTGGCGGATCGGTGGGGCCGGTGAGCGCGCCGACGCCGGAGTCGCTGCGCGCCGACGCCGCCGAGATCGCCGCGGACCTCGTCGCGCTCCGGCGCCGGCTGCACCGCGAACCCGAGGTGGGCTTCGACCTGCCGCGCACCCAGGCGGCGATCGTCGAGGCGCTCAAGCCGCTCGACCTGGAGATCCGCCTGGGCGAGCGCCTCAGCTCGGTGACCGCCGTGCTGCGCGGCGACCGTCCCGGCCCGTCGGTGCTGCTGCGGGCGGACATGGACGCGCTCGCGATCCACGAGGAGACCGGGCTGGAGTTCGCCTCCGGGAACGGCGCGATGCACGCCTGCGGCCACGATCTGCACGTCGCGGGTCTCGTCGGCGCGGCGCGGCTGCTCGCGGCGCGCCGGTCCGAGCTGCGCGGGTCCGTCGTCCTCATGTTCCAGCCGGGAGAGGAGGCGGGCGGGGGCGCGCCCCTGATGATCGAGGAGGGCGTCCTCGATGCCGCCGGGCAGCGCGTCGAGGCCGCGTACGGCATCCACGTCTTCCCCGGGACGCCCGGCACGTTCTCCACGCGCCCGGCCGCGCTCATGGCCGGCGCGAACGTGCTGCGCGTACGGGTGACCGGCCGCGGCGGGCACGGCTCGCGCCCGCACGAGGCGGTGGACCCGGTGCCGGTGCTCGCGGAGATCGTGCTGGCGTTCCAGACGTACGTGACCCGGCGCGTCCCCGTGTTCGACCCGGTCGTCATCTCGGTGGCCAAGCTCTCGGCCGGCGAGGTGCTGAACGTGATCCCGGAACGGGCGGAGCTCGCCGGAACGGTACGCACGATGTCGAAGGCGTCGTCGGAACGGCTGGCCGTGGAGCTGCCCGCGCTCGCGTCACGGATCGCGGAGGGCCACGGCTGCCGGGCCGAGACGGAGTTCGAGGTCGTGTACCCCGTCACGGTCAACGACGCGGAGTGCGCGGAAGGCGCACTGAGCACGCTGGCCGCGGCCTTCGGGGACGAGCGCGCGCAGCGGCTGGAGTCGCCCGTGATGGCGTCGGAGGACTTCTCGTTCGTGCTCGACGAGGTGCCGGGAGCCTTCGTGTTCCTGGGGGCGACCCCCGCCCACATCGACCCGGAGCGGGCCGAGATGAACCATTCGCCCCGCGCCGAGTTCGACGACGGCGTGCTCGCCGACCAGGCCGTGGCGCTCGCCGCGCTGGCGCTGCGCCACGTAGGGGGCTGAGCCCGCGCCCCGGGAGACCGGGGCGCCGGGGTCAGGACCGCCGCAGCAGCTCCGCGGCCAGGGCGAGGAAGCGGTCGTTCTCCTCGGCCGTGCCGACGGTGACGCGCAGCCCGTCCGTGCCGTACGCCCGCAGGATCACCCCGCGCTCCTCGAACGCGGTGAACCTGGCGGGACCGTCCGGCATGGGCATGAACACGAAGTTGGCCTGGCTGGGCACCGCGGGGACGCCCAGGCGGGCCAGCTCGCCGGTCAGCCTGGCGCGCTCCTCGACGACGTGCGCGACGCGCTGCTTGAGCTCGACGTCGGCCTCCGGGGTCAGCGAGGCGAGGGCGCCGGCCTGGGCCAGGGTGGAGACCGAGAAGCCGACGATCGACTTCCTGATCAGGTCGGCCGTCTCCGGCCTGGTCACGCAGTAGCCCACGCGCAGCCCGGCGAGCCCGTACGCCTTGGAGAAGGTGCGCAGCACGGCGACGTTGGGCCGCTCGGCGACGAGGTCGAGGCCGCACGGCGCGTCCGGGTCGGTGACGAAGTCCCAGTAGGCCTCGTCCAGCACCACCAGCACGTCGTCGGGCAGCGCGTCCAGCAGCCGGTTCAGCTCGGCGCGGGACACGACGGTGCCGGTCGGGTTGTTCGGGTTGCAGACCACGACCATCCGGGTCCGGTCGGTCGCCGCGGCCGCCATCGCGGGCAGGTCGTGGGTGTGGCGGCCGTCGAGCGGCACGGTGACCCCGGTGGCCCCCGCGACCGTGGTGACGATCGGGTAGCTCTCGAAGGCCCGCCACGCGTAGAGGATCTCGTCGCCGGGGCCGGCGATCACCGAGGCCAGCACCTGGAGCAGCGCGCCCGAGCCGTTGTCCACGACCACCTGCGAGGGATCCACGCCGTGCCGGGCCGCCAGCGCCTCGGTCAGGTCCAGGCGGTGGAAGTCGGGGTAGCGGTTCAGCGTCGTGGCGGCCCGCGCGATGGCGTCCAGCACGGACGGCAGGGGCCCGAACGGCATCTCGTTGGAAGAGAGCTTGACCTTGGGACGGCCGGCCGCGGGAGCCCTGCCCGGCTTGTAGGCGACCAACGTGTCGATGGCGGCACGGTGCTTGACGGTCATCTCACTCCTCCTGTGCGCAATAATCAGGTAAATCTATATAATGGTTTCAGCCTTCGCACAACATGCGGAGGGCCGGCGCCCTTCCGGCGCCGGCCCTCCTTCCAGGTTTCGGGGTCAGCGGTCGTCGCGCTCCAGCCCACGGTGGCGCAGCGCCATCGCCTCGGCGCCGCGCTGGTCGCCCCGGATGACCGCTTCGGCCAGGTCCACGTGCACCTGCAGCCGGTCGGCCGAGCCGACGCGGAAGTCCTCGGCGGTGATCGCGGAGGACAGGTCGCCGGTGATGTAGTCGACCAGCCGGATGTACATGGTGCGCAGCAGCACGTTGGGCGAGATCAGGGCGAGCCTGCGGTGCAGGTCCCAGACGCAGCGCTGGGCCTCGGCCGGGTCCGGCCAGGACCGCCGCAGCTGCTCGACCAGCTCGGTCAGCTCGCTGATGTCCTGCTCGGTGCGGTGGGCGGCCGCGTCGAGCGCCACCTCCTGGTCGAGCACGTCCAGGACGGCCAGGCAGTGCTTGGCCGATGCGCCGTCGGCGCCGAGCTGCAGCATGTCGTGGCCGAGCCGCACCAGAGGCGACTGCTCGGCGACGAAGAGGCCGCCGCCGGGCCCCGGCCGCACGTCGAGGACGCCGCGCAGCCGCAGCACGCGGATCGCCTCGGCCAGCGTGGCGGGCGCGACCCCGAACTGCTGGCGCAGCTCGTCCTTGGTGCCCAGGCGGTGGCCCGGGGCGAGGTGGTTGCGGCGGATCGCGTTCTCGAGGCGCTCCACCAGCGTCTCGGCGATCGACGATCGCGCATCGCTGCGATCGAAGGCCACCTGGGTGACCTTGTCTGCGTTGGGCATTCCGGCTTCCCTCTGGACGGCGACCTGTCAACTGTAGATCTTCTGCCGCGCCTGTGGAGTCTCGTCACGCGTCCTGGATCCATGAGAACCATACAAATGGTTGACACTATCCTCCAACTGCCATAACCATATACATGGTTTACCTGATCTAAGGAGCTTCATGGACATGACGGGCGGCGAGGCTCTCGCCCGCTCGCTGGTGGCCAATGGCGTCAGCCAGATATTCGGCATCCCCGGCGTGCAACTCGATCACGCGGCCGACGCGCTTTACCACGCGAGCGATGACATCGCCTTCACCTGTGTGCGCAACGAGCAGGCCGCCACGTACATGGCCGACGGCTACGCCCGCTCCACGGGCCGGCCCGGCGTCGCGATGGTGGTGCCGGGGCCGGGCATGCTCAACGGCCTGGCCGGCCTCGCCACCGCGTACGCCTGCTCGTCCCCGATGCTCTACCTCAGCGGCCAGATCGACTCGGCGGCGCTCGGCAGAGGGCTCGGCGCGCTGCACGAGATCCCCGACCAGAGCGGCATCCTGCGCACCCTCACCAAGTGGAACGGCTTCGCCGCGCGTCCCGGGGACATCCCGGGCCTGGTCCACCGCGCCTTCGCCGAGATGCGTTCCGGGCGGCCCCGCCCGGTCGCCCTGGAGATCCCGCCGGACGTGCTCGCCGCGCGGGCCGACGTGCGGATTCCCGGCGCCGCCGAGGCCGCTCCCGTCGTGCCGGACCACAAGCTGATCGACGGCGTCGCCGAGCTGCTCCGCGGCTCCCGCCGGCCGCTCATCTACGCGGGCGGCGGCGTGATCGCCGCCGGCGCCTCGGAGGAGCTGCGCGAGCTGGCGGAGATCCTCCAGGCGCCGGTCGTGGTGAGCGAGAACGGCCGCGGCGCCATCTCGGCCCGGCATCCGCTCGCGTTCGACGCGCTCGCGTTCCGGCGGCTGCGCGAGGACGCCGACGTGGTGCTCGCGGTCGGCACCCGGTTCGTGACCGCGTTCAGCTCCCAGGTGAACACGGCGGGGGCCCGGCTGGTCCTGATCAACGCCGAGGCCGCCGACCTCGGCGAGCCCCGCACCCCCGACCTCGCCGTGCACGGCGACGCCCGGCTGGCCCTCGCGGCGCTGGCCGAGGAGCTGCGCGGGGTGGAGCGCGAGTCCCGTACGGCCGAGTTCGCGGCGGCGCGGGAGTGGCTGGAGGAGCAGTACGCCGACATCGAGCCGCAGCGGGCCTACCTGCGGGCGATCCGCGCCGCGCTGCCGGACGACGGCGTGCTGGTCAGCGAGCTGACCCAGGTCGGCTACGCGGCCAACGCCTGCTATCCGACCTATCGGCCGCGTACGTACCTGACGCCCGGCTACCAGGGCACGCTCGGCTACGGCTTCGCCACCGCGCTCGGCGTCAAGGCGGCCGACCCGGACCGGCCGGTCGTCTCCATCACCGGCGACGGCGGCTTCTCCTGGACGCTCCAGGAGCTCTCCACCGCCAAGAAGTACGGCCTGGCCACGGTGACGGTGGTCTTCCACGACGGCTTCTTCGGCAACGTCCGGCGGATCCAGCGCAACCGCTTCGGCGCCCGCTACTTCGCCAGCGACCTGGTCAACCCCGACTACGCCAAGCTCGCCGACGCCTTCGGCGTGGCCGCCGCCCGGGCGAACGGCCCCGAGGAGCTGGAGACGGTGCTGAAGGAGGCGCTGGCCGCCGGTGAGCCGGTGCTCGTGGAGGCGCCCGTCGGCGAGTTCCCCGGACCCTGGCACCTGATCCACGAGGGCGTGCCGCGTCCCGTACCGCAGGAGCAGTCATGATCGAGCGCGACGACCTGCTGATCGGCGGCGAGTGGGTGGCCGCGCGCGGCGACGCCCGGCCGATCGAGGTGATCGACCCGGCCACCGGCCAGCTGGCGGGACGCGTGCCGGTCGCCTCGGCCGAGGACGTCGACGCCGCGGTCAGGGCCGCCGCGGCGGCGTTCCCCGCCTGGTCCCAGGTCCCCTGGACGGAGCGGATCGCCCTGGTCGAGCGGATCAGGGCCGGCGTCGAGGAGCGGCGGGAGGAGCTGGCCGGGCTGCTCACGCTCCAGATGGGGACCCCGATCACGTTCGCCAGGCAGGCGCAGCTCGGCGTCGCGCTGGCCGACCTCGACGAGATCGTCAAGGCCGGCCGCGCCTACGCGGCCGAGGAGGTCGTCGGCGGCGCTCTCGTGCTGCGCGAGCCGGCCGGCGTGGTCGCCGCGATCACGCCGTGGAACTTCCCGCTGCACCAGATCGCGCTCAAGGTGGGCGCGGCCCTGGTGGCGGGCTGCACGGTGGTGCTGAAGCCGAGCGAGCTGACCCCGCTGGACGCCTACGTCTTCGCCGAGATCGTGCAGGCGGCGGGCGCGCCCGCCGGCGTGTTCAACCTGCTGCCGGGCGACGGCCCCGGCACCGGGGAGTCGCTGGTCACGCATCCCCTGGTGGACGTGGTGACCCTCACCGGGTCCGTACGGGCGGGAGCACGGGTGGCCGAGCTGGCCGCCCCCACGATCAAGAAGGTCACCCTGGAGCTCGGCGGCAAGTCGGCCGGCATCGTGCTCGACGACGCCGACCTCCAGTCCGTCATTCCGCAGGCGGTCGGCGGGTGCTTCGCGAACGCGGGGCAGATCTGCGCCGCGCTGACCCGGCTGCTCGTCCCCGCGCACCTGCTCGGCGAGGTCGAGCGGCTGGCGATCGAGGCGGCGTCCGGGTGGGTGCCGGGACCGCCGTCCGACCCCGCGACCAGGCTCGGCCCGCAGGCGTCGCGGCGGCAGCAGGGGATCGTCCAGGACTACATCCGCGCCGGCCGCGCGGAAGGCGCGCGGCTCATCGCGGGCGGCGAGGAGGCGGAGGGGCCGGGCGCGTACGTCACCCCGACGATCTTCTCGGACGTGCGCCCGGAGATGACGATCGCCCGCGAGGAGATCTTCGGCCCGGTCCTGTCGATCATGAGCTACGCCACGGAGGACGAGGCGGTCGCCATCGCCAACGACTCCGACTACGGCCTGTCGGGCGGCGTGTGGTCGAGCGACCCGGCGCGGGCCCTGGCGGTGGCCCGCCGCCTGCGTACGGGGATGGTGAGCATCAACGGCGCGGGGCTCAACGTCGCGGCGCCCTTCGGCGGCTACAAGCGCTCGGGCGTCGGCCGGGAGGGCGGCCGCTACGGCATCGAGGAGTTCCTGGAGACCAAGACGGTGGTCGGCCTGCCCGGAGGAACCGGCTGAACCACCCGTGCTGCCCGGGTGCCGCCGGCCTGAGATACTGGAGGCACCATGTCTGTCGCACGAGCTGTTCCCCGCCGCCGCTCGGCCGTCGACGCCGTCGCCTCCGAGATCGAGGACGGCATCGTCGAGGGGCGGCTCCGCGTGGGCAGCCGGCTCGGCACCCGCACCGAGCTGGCCGGCAAATACGGCGTGGCGCCGGCGACCGTCGCCGAGGCGGTGCGCGTCCTTGAGGCCAAGGGCCTGATCACGACGCGCACCGGCCCCCAGGGCGGCGTCTTCGTCGCCCAGCCCACGGCGCAGGCCGTGATCGGCAACGGGTTCCTCAACCTCCAGGACGTGACGAGCACCGCGATCGACTGCGTCCGCGTGATCGACGCCCTGGAGCCCGCCGTCGCGCAGGCGGCGGCCGAGCACCGTTCCGAGGCCGACGTCGAAGACCTCGGCCGGCTGCTCGACGAGCTGCGGGCGACCTGGAGCGACCGGGTGGCCGGGCTGCGCGCCAACTGGCGGCTGCACCGCCGGATCGCGGAGATCGTCCCCAACCCGGTGCTGAAGACGGTCTATCTCAGCCTGCTGGCCTACGTCGAGTCGCACGACGACTTCTACGTCGCCGACGACGGCATCCCGCCCAACTCCCGGGTCCGGCTGGAGATCCACGAGGAGCTGGTCGGGGCCATCGTCTCGGGCGACCGGGCCGCCACGGCGGAGGCCGTCCGGCGTCACCAGACCGTCTACGACGACTTCCTGGTCGTCGAGGCCCCGTGAGCTGAGACCGCCTCGTCGATCGCGGCGAGGTCGAGTCCCACGAGGCCCCGTTCCGGGTCGACCCGGACGACGACGCCGCCCGGGTCGTCGGGCAGCGGGGTCAGGTCCACCACCGGGTCGTCGATCCACACCCAGGGCCGGTCGCCGGCGTACTGCCGGATGGCGGCCAGCTTGTCGAACTGCACCGGCAGATAGGGCCACGGCGTGGCGGGCAGCCCGAGCACGCCGGCCAGCGCGACATGCGCGTTCGGCCCCCACTCCGACGCCCAGACGACGCTGTAGCGGCTCGCGAGGTGGGCGACGGCCTCGCGGGTGCCCTCGGGCACCCGCAGGTCGCGCGTCCACTTCCCGCGCGCGGAGAGACGCACCAGCCGGGCGGGGACGCGCGCCGCGCCTTCGAGGACGACGACGCCGTCCACGCCGAGCACGGCCAGCGGCGTATCGGAGGCGACGGCCGCCGGCGTGTACTTCGCCAGCAGCGCGACGGAGCTAGGCATCGACGAGCCCCTCCGCCACCGCTTCCTCCTCGTCGAGGAAGAAGTTGCCACCGGTGATGGTGACCACCTCGTCGGCGGGGTCGCGGATCACGCCGATCGGGTCCTGACCGGCGGCGACGGCGCGGACCTGCTTGGCCATCAGCCGGCGCAGCATCGCCACGCCCTGGTCGGTGGTGGTGAGGTGGTCCTCGGAGTGCAGCGAGATCGGCCCCTGGCTCTTCTGCGCCTCGTAGTCGCCCGGCATGCGCCGGTGCTCCTCCTCGGTGAGCTCGGCCCACCGCTTGCCGCCGAAGGTGGAGCGGAGCTTGCCCAGGAAGTCGGGGTCCTCGTGGACCGCGAGGGTGAAGATGCGGAACGTGGTGTCGTCCTCGGGCACCACCCACCCGATGAGGTTGGTCTGGCCGGGCGTGAGCCGGGGGCTGGGCACGACGCGCAGGTTGGGGAACATGACCTCGGTCCGCCGGCGCAGCGCCCTCCTGCCGTCGAGCACCCTGATCTGGGTGGAGCTGACCCCGACCGGGGTGTACTCGAACGTGACCTCGGGGATCACGCCCATCTCGGGGGTGAACTGCTCACCGCTGAACCGGGCGTGCAGGATCGGCACGTGGAACGGGTCCATCACGTTCTCCCAGTGCTGCAGCCAGTTGAAGTCCAGCACCTCCGGCCCGCCGCCGCCCACGCCCGCGTCGTTGACGATGAGGTGCCGGGCCTCGGGGACGTCCTCGAAGACGTCGTAACGCGGCAGGACGGGCTTCTTGTCCGCGGGGCCCATGTAGGCCCACACCAGCCCGTACCGCTCCTGCACGGGGTACCAGGGCTGACGGACCTTGTCGCGGTGGCGGCCGAGGTCGGGCTCGCACGGCTGCTCCAGGCAGTGGCCCTGCGGGTCGAAGAGCCAGCCGTGGTAGCAGCAGCGGATGCCGTCCTCCTCCACGCCGCCGTAGTAGAGCGAGGCGCCGCGGTGGATGCAGCGCGGGTGCAGCAGGGAGGGCACGCCGCGGCCGGTGCGGAAGAGGATGAGCTCCTCGCCCAGCACCTTGACCCGGCGCGGGGTGGTGGTGACCTTCTCCGCCTTCGAGATCGGGTGCCAGTAGCGGCGCAGCACCTCGCCGAACGGCGTGCCGGGGCCGACCTGGGCGAGATCGTTCAGCGGGCCGCCGAGTCTCAGCCCGTACGCGGTCCCCGTGTCGGCGGCGGGGGTCGTCATCGCATCAGACGTCATCGCATCAGACATCGAGTTCCAGCTCCTCTGTCAGGGCCCGCGAGACGCAGACCAGCATCGTTTCGTTCGCCTGCTTCTCGGCGTCGGTGAGGATCGAGTCGCGGTGCTCGACCGCGCCGCTCAGCACGGGCAGCTCGCAGGTGCCGCAGACGCCCTCGCGGCAGGAGGACGGCACCTCGACGCCGGCGGTCGCGAGGGCGTCGAGGATCGACTGCTCGGGCTCGACCGTGACGGCCCGCTGCGAGCGCGCGCACCGCACCACGAAGGCTCCCTGGCGCTTCGGCGCGCTCAGCGTCTTGGCCTGGAAGCGCTCGACCCTGACCTCGCGCCCGAGGTCGCGGGCGTGCCGCTCCACCTCGGTCAGCATGCGTTCGGGGCCGCAGCAGTAGACCGCGGCCGACGGGTCCGCGCTCGCCACGGCGTCACGCAGGTCGAGGCGCTGTCCCTCGTCCGAGAGGCACAGCCGGACGGTCCCGGTGCCGCCGCCGAGCTCGTCGCGGAACGGTACGGACCGGCGCGAACGGGCGGCGAGGTGCAGGACCCAGGGCCTTCCCTCGGCGGTGGCCCGCCGCATCATCGGCAGCAGCGGGGTGACGCCGATGCCGCCCGCCAGGAAGACGTAGCGGGGGGCGTCGACGAAGGGGAAGGTGCTGCGCGGCGCGCTCACCTTGAGCAGCTCGCCGATCCGCAGCCGCTCGTGCACGTGCTTCGAGCCGCCGCGGCCGTCCTGCTGAAGGGCGACGGTGATCCGGTAGGCCGAGCCGTCGTCGGGGTCGCCGCTGAGCGAGTACTGCCGGACCAGGCCCGGCGCCAGCTCGACGTCGAGGTGCGCGCCCGGCGTCCAGGCGGGCAGAGCCGCGCCGTCGTCCGCGCCCAGCACGACGGAGACGATCCCGGCCGCCTCCCAGTGCAGGGTCACGACGCGAAGCGTCAGGTACGGCGCCTCGGCCCGGGTGTCCAGCGGCCGGTCGAGTTGCGTCGCGGTCATCAAAGCGGCTCCCCTCCTGCAAGTAGCGAGAGACGATACTGCATATTAAACATGTTTAATAGGTTCCATAGGGGTGCGAAATCGTATATGGTCTCGTCGCGATCGACCGCGAACGGAGAGTGAAGCCGGTGCTTCAGAGAGAAGAGATCGAGCGGATCGTGGACGACCTGCTCGCCGCCGACCGCGAGCGGCGCGTCGTACCGCTCCTGACCGCCCGCCACCCCGGGATGGACATCGAGGACGCCTACGCCGTCCAGGCCCTGTGGGCCGCGCGCCGGGCCGAGGCGGGCCACCGGATCGTCGGCCACAAGATCGGACTGACCTCGAAGGCCATGCAGGCCGCCACCGGGATCACCGAGCCCGACTACGGCGTGATCTTCGACGACATGGTCCTCGAGAACGGCGCCGTCCTCGCCTACGACGACTTCTCCAACGTACGGGTCGAGGTCGAGCTGGCCTTCGTGCTGGACAAGCCGCTCACCGGCCCGTCCTGCACCCTGTTCGACGTCCTCGACGCCACCAAGTACGTCGTCCCGGCCCTGGAGATCCTCAACTCGCACGTCGAGCTGCGGGGCCGGACCGTCGTCGACACGATCAGCGACAACGCGGCCATGGGCGTCATGGTCGTCGGCGGCCGCCCCGTCGCAGCCGACGCGGTGGACCTGCGCCGGGTGAGCGCCCTGCTCTACAGGAACGAGACCATCGAGGAGACCGGCGTCGCCGCGGGCGTGCTCAACCACCCGGCCGCGGGCGTGGCCTGGCTCGCGAACAAGCTCGCCCAGCACGGGACGTCGCTCGCAGCCGGGGAGATCATCCTGTCGGGTTCGTTCACGCGGCCGATGTGGCTGGAGCGCGGCGACACCGTCCACGCGGACTACGGCGACCTGGGAGCGATCACGTGCCGCTTCAAGTAGCGCCCACCTTCCGCGACGCCCTCGCCGCGGCCCGCCGGCCGCTGGTCGGCATGTGGGTGTGCAGCGGCAGCCCGCTGGTCGCCGAGATCTGCGCGGGCAGCGGGCTCGACTGGCTGCTGATCGACGCCGAGCACAGCCCGAACGGCCCGGAGTCCCTGCTCGCCCAGCTGCAGGCCGTCCACGGTTACCCGGTGACCCCGATGGTGCGCCCGCCGGTCGGTGATCCCGTCGTCATCAAGCAGTACCTCGACCTGGGCGCGCAGAACCTGCTGATCCCGATGGTCGACACCGCCGAGCAGGCCGCGGCGATGGTGCGGACGGTCGCGTACCCGCCGCACGGGGTCAGGGGAGTGGGCAGCGCCCTGGCACGCGCGTCCCGCTGGAGCCGGGTGCCCGACTACCTGCGCACCGCCCGTACGACCCTCTCGCTCTACGTCCAGATCGAGTCCGCGGCGGCGGTGGAGAACGTCGAGGCCATCGTCTCCACGCCAGGAGTGGACGGCGTCTTCGTCGGGCCGGCCGACCTGGCGGCCTCGATGGGCGTGCTCGGCGAGCAGGACCACCCCGAGGTCGTCGCCGCCGTCGAGCACTGCCTGCGGGCGGCCAGGGCGGCCGGGGTCAAGGCCGGGCTCAACGCCTTCGCGCCGGCGCTCGCCCGGCGCTACCTGACCGCCGGCGCCGACTTCGTCCTCGTCGGCGCCGACGTGCAACTGCTCGCCCGCGGGAGCGAGAGGCTCGCCGCCGACTTCATCGAGGAGGTCCGGTGAGCGCGCTCCCGAGGCCCGGCAAGATCATCGCGCTGCACCTCAACTACCCGTCCCGCATCGCGCAGCGCGGGCGCGTGCCGGAGTTCCCGTCGTTCTTCCTCAAGCCGCCCTCGTCGGTGGCCGCGAGCGGCGACGTCATCGAGCGGCCGGCCGGCACGGAGCTGCTGGCGTACGAGGGCGAGATCGCGCTGATCGTCGGCACCAGGACCCGCCGGGTCACGCCCGAGGAGGGGTGGGCGTCGATCTCGGGGATCACCGCCGCCAACGACTGGGGCGTCTACGACCTCCGCCACGTGGACAAGGGCTCGAACCTGCGCAACAAGGGAGGAGACGGGTTCACCCCGCTGGGCCCGGAGGTGATCCCGGCGGCGTCGGTGGACCCCGCGGCGCTGCGCGTGCGCACCTGGGTCAACGGGGTGCTCAAGCAGGACGACACGACCGCGGACCTGGCCTTCCCTTTCGGCACGCTCGTGGCCGACCTGTCCCAGCTCATCACCCTTGAGCCCGGCGACGTCATCCTGACCGGCACGCCGGCCGGCTCCTCCGTCGCGGCCCCCGGCGACGTGGTCGAGGTCGAGGTGGACGCGCCGACGGCTCCCGGCGCGCCCAGCACCGGCCGCCTGGTCACCCGGGTGGTGCAGGGGACGACGCCGTTCGCCCCGTACGGCGCCCAGCCCCGGGTCGACGACCGGCAGCGGATCGAGGCCTGGGGCGACGCCGAGGCGGCGGGGGTCGCGCCGTCCATCCTGACCGAGGAACTGCGCGCGAAGCTCGCGTCGGCCGCCGTGGCGACGATCAGCGCGCAACTGCGCAAACTGGGCCATCCGCACGCCTCCATCGACGGCGTCCACCCGCTGGTCCCCGGCACGAAGATGATCGGGACCGCCCGGACCCTGCGTTTCGTCGCGTACCGGCCCGACCTGTTCGAGTCGCACGGCGGCGGCCACAACGCCCAGAAGCGGGCCTTCGACTCGCTCGCCGAGGGCGAGGTGCTGGTGATCGAGGCGCGCGACGACGCGAGCGCCGGCACCGTCGGCGACGTCCTCGCGCTGCGCGCGAAGGTGCTGGGCGCGGCCGGGATCGTCACGGACGGGGCCGCGCGCGACTCGGCCGCCGTGGCCGCCATCGGCATCCCGGCCTTCGCCAAAGGCGTCCACCCCTCCGTGCTCGGCCGCCGGCACGTCCCGTGGGAGACCGACACCGCCATCACCTGCGGCGGCGCGGCCGTGCTGCCCGGTGACGTGATCGTCGGCGACGACGACGGCGTGGTCGTCATCCCGCGGCAGCTCGTCGCGCAGGTCGCCGACGCGGCCGCCGCCCAGGAGGCGGAGGACGCGTGGGTCGCCGGACGGGTGGCCGAGGGCCACCCCGTCGACGGTCTCTTCCCGCTCAGCGGCGAGTGGCGCCGGCGCTACCGCGAGGAGCGCCGGTGACCCGGAGCAAGTCCCAGATCGTCTACGCCTGGATCCGCGAGCGCATCGAGAACGGCGAGTTCCCGCCCGGCCACCGCCTGGTCCTCGACGCCATCGCGCGGCGGACCGGCGTCAGCCCGGTCCCCGTGCGGGAGGCGATCCGCCTGCTCGAAGCGGAGGGCCTGGTGACCTTCGAACGCAACATCGGGGCCCAGGTCGCCTTCATGCACGAGCAGGAGTACCTGCACACCATGCAGACGCTCGCCCTCGTGGAGGGAGCCGCGACCGCGCTGTCGGCGCCCCGGATCGGCGGCGACCACCTCGCCCGGGCCCGGGCGATCAACGACCGGCTGGCCGAGTCCTTGGAGAGCCTGGACCCGCGCCGCTTCACCGAGCTCAACCGCGACTTCCACGCGGTGCTCTTCGCGGAGTGCCCCAACCCGCACCTCGTCGACCTGGTCCACCGCGGCTGGAAGCGGCTCACGGTGCTGCGCGAGTCCGTCTTCGGGTTCGTACCCGGGCGGGCGCACGAGTCCGTGGCCGAGCACGAGGCGCTGCTGCGGCTCATCGAGGCCGGCGAGACGCCGCTCACCATCGAACTCGCGGCCCGTGACCACCGGCTCGGCACCCTGAACGCGGTGCTGGCCTACCAGGCCGACCGCCGATCCACCGACCTCACCCCGACCCAGGAGAAGCCATGAGACCCGCCCCCGAGGGGCTGCCGGACCGCCTCCGGCACTTCATCGACGGGACGTTCGTCGACAGCGCCGACGGCGACACCTTCGAGGTGCTCAACCCCGCCACCAACCAGGTCTACGTCGAAGCGGCGGCCGGCAAGAAGGCCGACATCGACCGCGCGGTGGCCGCCGCGCGGCGGGCCTTCGACGGGCCCTGGCCGACGCTGCCGCCCCGCCGGCGCGCGCGGATCCTGCACCGGGTGGCCGACCTGGTCGAGGCCGAGGACAAGCGGCTCGCCGAGCTGGAGACGTGGGACACCGGCCTGCCGATCACCCAGGCGCTCGGCCAGGCCCAGCGCGCCGCCGAGAACTTCCGGTTCTTCGCGGACCTGATCGTCGCCCAGCGCGACGACACGTACAAGGTGCCCGGCCGCCAGGTGAACTACGTGAACCGCAAGCCCAAGGGCGT
Source organism: Nonomuraea sp. B208 (assembly GCF_057536035.1). Lineage (NCBI taxonomy): Bacteria > Bacillati > Actinomycetota > Actinomycetes > Streptosporangiales > Streptosporangiaceae > Nonomuraea > Nonomuraea sp. B208. Next base: position 277,338 of record NZ_BAAJOU010000025.1, on the reverse strand, counting down.
CGCGGGCCTCATCACGCCGTGGAACACCCCCTTCATGCTGGAGTCGTGGAAGCTCGCCCCGGCGCTGGCCACCGGCAACACCGTCGTGCTCAAGCCCGCCGAGTTCACCCCGCTGTCGGCCTCGCTCTGGGCCGAGATCTTCCGCGAGGCGGGCCTGCCCGACGGCGTCTTCAACCTGGTGAACGGGTTCGGCGAGGACGCCGGGGACGCGCTGGTGAAGCATCCCGACGTGCCGCTGATCTCGTTCACGGGGGAGAGCGGCACCGGGCAGATCATCTTCGGTAACGCGGCGCCGTACCTCAAGGGGCTCTCCATGGAGCTCGGCGGCAAGTCGCCGGCCGTGGTCTTCGCCGACGCGGACCTGGAAGCGGCGCTGGACGCGACCGTGTTCGGGGTGTTCTCGCTCAACGGCGAACGGTGCACGGCCGGCAGCCGCGTCCTCGTGGAGCGTTCCATCTACGACGAGTTCGTGGCGCGTTATGCCGAGCGCGCCCTCAACATCGTCGTCGGCGACCCGCACGACCCCGCGACCGAGGTCGGCGCGCTCGTCCACCCCGAGCACTTCGCCAAGGTCATGAGCTACGTCGAGCTCGGCAAGGAGGAGGCCCGGCTGGTCGCGGGCGGCGGCCGCCCTGAAGGGCTGCCTGAGGGCAACTACGTCGCCCCGACCGTCTTCGCCGACGTCCGGCCGGACGCCCGGATCTTCCAGGAAGAGATCTTCGGCCCGGTCGTCGCGCTGACGCCGTTCGACAGCGAGGAGGAGGCGCTCCGGCTCGCCAACGGGGTCAAGTACGGCCTCGCGGCCTACGTCTGGACGAACGATCTCAGGCGCGCCCACACGTTCTCGCAGAGCATCGACGCCGGCATGGTCTGGCTCAACTCCAACAACGTGCGCGACCTGCGCACCCCGTTCGGCGGCGTGAAGGCGTCCGGTCTCGGCCACGAGGGCGGCTACCGGTCCATCGACTTCTACACCGACCAGCAGGCGGTCCACATCACCCTGAACGACGCCCACACCCCGCGGTTCGGCCGGGCCCAATGAGAAAGGCAAGCACCGTGACCACCGACATCCCCACCCCCAAGGCTCCGGCGCCCGACATCGTGCGGTGCGCGTACCTGGAGCTGGTCGTCACCGACCTGCAGAAGTCGCGTGAGTTCTACGTCGACCTGCTCGGCCTCGTCGTCACCGAGGAGACCGAGAACGAGCTCTACCTGCGGACGTTCGAGGAGTTCATCCACCACAACCTGGTCCTGCGCCAGGGGCCGGTGCCCGCCGTGGCCGCGCTGGCGTACCGGGTGCGCTCCCCTGAGGAGCTGGACCACGCGGTCGCGTTCTACACCGAGCTCGGCTGCCGGGTCGAACGCCGCAAGGAAGGCTTCGTCAGGGGCATCGGCGACGCGGTTCGCGTGCAGGACCCGCTCGGCTTCCCCATCGAGTACTTCTACGAGGTCGAGCACGTCGAGCGCCTCACCTGGCGCTACGACCTGCAGCCGTCGGGGGCGCTGGCCCGGCTCGACCACTTCAACCAGGTCGTGCCGGACGTCCCGCGCGCCGCGAAGCACATGGTGGACCTCGGCTTCCGGGTGACCGAGGACATCGAGGACGCCGAGGGCACCGTCTACGCCGCGTGGATGCGCCGCAAGCCGAGCGTCCACGACACCGCCATGACCGGCGGCGACGGCCCGCGCCTGCACCACGTCGCCTTCGCCGCCCACGAGAAGCACAACATCCTCGCCATCTGCGACAAGATGGGCGCCCTGCGGGTCTCCGACCGGATCGAGCGCGGGCCGGGCCGCCACGGCGTCTCGAACGCGTTCTACCTCTACATCCTCGACCCCGACGGTCACCGCGTGGAGATCTACACGCAGGACTACTGGACCGGCGACCCCGACAACCCGCTCGTGACGTGGGACGTCCACGACAACCAGCGCCGCGACTGGTGGGGCAACCCGGTCGTCCCGAGCTGGTACACCGACGCCTCGGCGGTGCTCGACCTGGACGGCGACCCGGTGCCGCTCGTCGAGCGCACGGACGCCAAGGAGATGGAGGTGACGGTCGGCGCGGACGGCTTCTCCTACACCCGTAAGGGCGACATCGAGCACGGCTTCAAGCTCGGCGAGCAACTCTGAGCCGTTGTGCTCCCTCTCGCCCGCTCGGGCGGTTCCCTCTACCCTGAGGGACTGTTCCTCCGGCGCGAGAGGGGTTCACATGGATCCGATCGTCCTGGCCGCGGGCACCGCCCTGGTGACGGCCATGGCCACCGACGCCTGGCAGTCGGCCCGCGACGGCGCGGTGGCGTTGTGGCGCCGCGCCCGCCCCGAGCAGGCCGAGGTGGTCGAGGCCGAGCTGACCGAGGTACGCGAGCAGGTGCTGCGGGCCCGCGGTGAGGGCGACGCCGACACCGAGCAGGCGCTGACCGGCTCCTGGCAGGTCCGGCTGCAGCAACTGCTGCGCACCGACCCGTCACTGGCGGGCGAGCTGCGACGGGTGCTGGACGAGGTGCTCACCCCGGCGCTGCAGCCCGCCGACCAGGACCGGATCGGCTCACTGGTGATGAAGGCGACCGCGAGCGGTCACGGCCGCGTCTACCAGTCCGGCCGCGACCAGACCATCCACGAGCGCTGACGTCGATCCTGGCCATGGGTCCGGCGGAGGTAATACAGGTCGACGGGCAGGACCAAGGCATACAGATGCCCCCTGGCCCACGGCGGTAAGCCGATGAGAGCCTGTTGCAGCCGCCGGCGGGGAGCCTCACCGCTGCACTCACAGCACGCGCACCTGGCGAAGACGCGGTCAGCGGTCCCGACCAGGGCCGCCTCCTGCCAAGCCACCAGGGCGGCCGCCACCGCGCCGGGCCACATGCGGGTGTGTTCGAGGGCGATCACCGGGGCCATGGGACGACGACCAAGCCCGGGAACATGATGGATCACAGCTCTGTGGGTCCCGCACGCCGATTCCGGTGCACGGACCTCGGAAGGGCGCCTACGCGGCATGGCCCTTTCTGATCGATGACATGATCACGATGATCGCACACGAGAGTGGGCCGATGACGCCCTCCTCTTGGTTCAGCGTCGGGACCGGTCGCGGATCGCGGCCTCGATGCGAAGGCCAACGCCTATGAGGGCGATCCCGATGAAGACGGTCACCCACAAAGGCGAATCACTCGATTTGGTGTTCACCTGGACGATGGCCAGCAGTACGCCCAGGACGATGGCGATGAGGCCCGCCAGTCCGATGGCCTCGGGAGTCTCGTGGCGGCGCCAGTCCGTCTTGGGATCTTCTGGTTCGGTCACGGTCGCGAGCCTCCCATATGGCTGCGGTAGGGCGTTGCAGAGGTACGGCGGTCACGAGTCACGCGGCCTGCTCATTGCGAGGTCTACGAAAGCGGTGTTTCCGCTCGGCGGCGCGAACTGCGCGCTGGTTCTGGTGCTGGGGACGTGGAATGCCAGGAGTGCCGCCCAGACCTCGCGTGCCTGCCGGTGCGGTCCTCTGGCTGTCTCCTTGTAGCGGCCTGGTTCTTCGCCGGTATCGGTCGTGGCGGCACGGCGTGCTCGCGACGGTCATGGGGAAGAGGTGACCTCGTCGAGGAGGCCGTTGATGACCGGGACTCGGCGTTCGGTGTGGTCGTTGATCGCGATGACGGCCATGGTCAGGTCCAGCTCCGGCACTCGGGCGTGCAGGTTGCGCAGGCCCGTCCAGCCTCCTCCGTGCCGATAGACGCGGTACGCGCCGTGTGCGCGGACGCCGATGCCCCAGGCGTAGTCGAGTGGTGCTCCGTCATCGAGGTGGCCTGGGGTCTGCAGGAGCTCCGAGATGCCGAGTTCGTCGGCGTTGAGCGCCTGGCCCCAGCGCAGCAGATCGTTGAGGGTCGTCCATACCCCTCCGTCGCCCAAGGACAGCGGGGCGGGGCGCGGCCGGGCAAGCGGTGCGGCACCCGGGGGCGCAGGGGCAGGCCCGGCCCAGTAGCGGGTGTCCGGCATCGCCAGCGGGGCGAAGAGGTGGCGTTGCGCGAAATCGGGCAGCGGCAGGCTCGCCGCTCGTTCCACCGCTGCGGCGAGGCAGACGTATCCGGCGTTGGAATAGACGTGGGCGGTGCCTGGTCGGTGGTCCGGGGTCGGGAACTGGGTGAGTGCCTGGATGATGCCCGAGCTGGTCCGATCGGGGTCGCCGGTGGTGATGGCGTCGATCTTGTGGTCGGCGGGGAGACCCGCCGTGTGATGGATGAGGTGGCGCAGGCTGATGGTGCCGGACCATGCCGGTAGCTGAGGCAACCAGTACGACAGAGGCGATTCCACGTCCAGCGCGCCCTGCCGGACGAGCAGGGCTGCGCAGGCCGCGGTCATCTGCTTGGACAGTGATGCCGCGTAGACGGGCGTCGTGGCGGTCAGCCCCCGGGTGAGGGAGAAGGGAGGAACGCCGCGATGTTCCAGCCCGACCGCAAGCGGTTCGTCACCGCGGTAACCGGCTTCGGAGAGGAGGGCTGTGACGCGCTGGCGCAGCTGGGACACGGGATGATCTTTTCAGCGCCGCTCGGCCCGCACCAGCGGGTGTCCCTCCGATACCGTCGCGGACATGGACGACGATGATGCCTTCATCTCCTCGCCGTTGAGCGATGACGCCCTTCTCGTCGCGAGCGGCATCGCCGTAGTGCTGCTGCTCCTTCCCACCGTCATCTGGCTGACTGTGACATTGCTGCGCGGCCGTCAATAGGTCCGGCGACGGCTGCCGTACGGATTCGAATGACTCGGTCGGACAGGACGCGCCCGGCAAGGATGACACCAAGAAAATCTTGGACCGGCTGCCCGAGTCGATGTACGCCCTGGCGGTGGTCGAGTTCGCCGAGCCGTTGGGGGAGCGTGAGTTCTCGGCGTTCGCCCAGCGACACCGAAGGGTCCCACCGGAGATAGCGATCTATCGGGCCGGTGGGACCCCCATCAGCTGGCGCTTGGACACCCGTCTGCCCGACGCGCCGCAAGGCGACGTCCCGAAGCTCGCCGCCGCCGAGCTCTCCAGGAACGGGCTGGCCGGGTTCCGTCGCTGGGTCGGCGGCCTACGCGATCATGACGCGGTCAGCCTGGAGAAATTCGGGCTGAGGCTGGAGCTGCTGCGCGAGTCGGCCGCCGATGGCCTGGCGTACGCCTATGTCACCCAGCACGCCCGCGTCGCCGGCCTCCGCGCCCTGATCGACGACCCCCAGATCCGCGCGATCAGGCCGGCCGACGTCGCGTACGATCTCACCGGCCTCAACTGATCGTGGGCGCCTGGGCGGCGGGCTTGCCGTACCAGCGGAAGAGATGGTCGTCCAGGTCCTGCTGGTCGTCGCCGATCCAGGCGACGTGGCCGTCGGGGCGGAGCAGGACGCACGGGACGTCCAGTTCCGCAGAGGGGTCGGCGAGGTGGTCGACGCGGTCGGACCAGTCGCCGGCGGTCAGGTGTCCGGTGCGGTCCAGCAGCAGGCCGCGGCCACGGTGCAGCAGGTCGTAGAGGTGGCCCTGTTTCACGGCGAGGTCGGGCAGGCGGCGGCCGAGGAGGTCGGGGCCCGGGCCGAAGTCGTAGCGGACGGCGGTCGCGGTGATCTTCTCGATCAGGTGGCGGTTCACCTCCTCGAAGTCCATCAGTTCGGTGAGCAGCCTGCGGACGGCCTGCGGGCCGGGCTCGGGGGACAGCAGTTCCGTCTGGGCGCGGGTGTTGTCCAGGACGTCCTCGGCGACCGGACGGCGTTCGGCCTCGTAGGTGTCCAGCAGCGGGTCCGGGGCCCAGCCGCGGATCTGCGCGGCCAGTTTCCAGCCGAGGTTGACGGCGTCCTGGACGCCCAGGTTGAGGCCCTGGCCGCCGATGGGCGGGTGGATGTGCGCCGCGTCGCCGGCCAGCAGCACCCGCCCGGCCCGGTAGTGTTCGGCCAGCCGGGTGGCGTCCCCGAAGCGGGACAGCCAGCGCGGGGAGTGCACGCCGAAGTCGGTGCCGGCAATGGCGCGCAACTGCTGCCGGAAGTCGTCGAGGGTGGGCGGTTGCGCGCGGTCGCTGACCTCCGCGGCGGGGACCAGGACGCTGTAGACCCGTTCGCCGAAGGGCCGGAGCCAGAATCGCCGATGGGTCTCGCGGAGCTCGGCCGTCCTGGCGGCGACCTCCTCCGGCGGGACGCCCACTTCCATCTCGCCCATCAGCGTGTCGGACCGTGAGGGCTCGCCGGGGAAGCCGATGCCGAGCAGTTTGCGTACGGTGCTGCGCGCGCCGTCACAGCCGACCAGATAGCGCGTACGCAGCCGTTCGCCGTCGGCCAGCTCGACGGTCACGCCCTCGTCGTCCTGGCTGAGACCGGTGACCGTGCAGCCGCGTCGGACCTGCGCGCCCAGCTCGGTCGCGTGCTCCTCCAGCAGGCGTTCGACGACGGGCTGCGGGATGCCCAGCAGGTAGGCGTACGCGGAATCGAGGCTCTTGGGCGCGGGTTTGGCGATGGCGGCGAAGACGCCGCCCGCCGGACGCCGTCGCCCGTGCGGGAGCAGGCGGTCCAGCAGTCCGCGCATCGCCATCAGCTCCAGGCTGCGGGCGTGCAGGCTGACGATGCGGACGAACGACTTGGGCTCGGTCTCCTTCTCCAGGACGAGGACTCGTACGTCGTGCAGCCGCAGCTCGGCGGCCAGCATCGCGCCGGTCGGACCGCACCCGGCGATGATCACGTCGAAGGGGGAAGAGTGCATAGGTGTTGCCTTTCGGGGAGTGCCTTGTTGGCTGGGCGCTCCCGGCGACACCTACGTCAATCGCCCGGCCGTGACGGGAAGGGGGAGCACCCACGGCGATACAGCGTTCATGGGTCTCACCTCCTCGGGCGGCGTCACGGTCGCCTGCACGCTACAAGCCCGGCCGTCATCCCGTCCAACCCTTTTCCGGTCACGCGGACGGGGGCCAGGCGACGTCGTCGATCGCGAGGAACGGCGAGCGCGCGACCGCCGTCGGCGTCATCCCGGCGAAGGCCATGACGTCCCTGTTCAGGTGGGACTGGTCGGCGTAGCCGCTCTCGGCCGCCACCGAGGCGGCCCGCTGCCCGGCGGCCAGGCGGTGGGCCGCGTGGTCGAAGCGGATGAGCTGGGCGACCCGTTTGGGCGTGAGGCCGATCTGGCCGCGGAAGCGGGACCACAGGCGCTTACGGCTCCAGCCGGTCTCGGCGACCAGCCGCCCGACGCGTACCCGGCCTCGACCGGCCACCATCCGCCGCCAGGAGAAGGCCACCTCCGGGTCGACCGCCCGGCGCGGGTCGGCCCTGCGGACGAGCGCGCTCTCCGCGATCGCGAAGCGCTCCTGCCAGGAGCGGGCTTCACGCAGGCGTTCCTGGGTCAGCAGGGCCTCGCGTCCCCACAGGTCGTCGAGCGCGGCCACCGTCCCGCCCAGCTCCGCGGACGCGCCGCCCAGCACGGCATGGGCGACGATCGGCGAGAGGCGTACCTGCAGGCATTCCGCGCTCCTGGCCGGCCCCCGTCCGCGGGCCCGGTCGGGCGCGAGGCCGGCGACGACGCGCTCCCGCTGCCGCGCGCCGCGGCCGTCCTCGACGACGAACGGCTCGTCACCGAGGTCGAACAGCACGGTGACGGCGGGGTGCGGCACCAGCGCGATGTCGGTGAGCTCGTTGGCGCGGTCGCTGAAGCCCGCCATCGTGACCCCGGGCAGGCCGGCGGGACGCGACGGGAGCGTGATCTTCCATGGCGGCCTGGTCGATCCCACGTCGACATGGTACGAGCCGGGGTCGCACGCCGATCGCGCGCTCACCCCGTCAGCTTCGCCAGCCACGGATGCCCGGGGTGCACGAGCTGCAGCCACTCGCCGAGGGCGTCCCGCCGCGCCCGGCTCAGCAGCGGCAGCACCCCGTCGAAGTCCGCCTGGTCCTTGGGACGCACCGCCTTCGCCTTGAACAGCAGCACCAGCTCCGGCACCAGGTACGGGACCCCGTCCGCCGTCCGCTCGATGATCTCCTCGTACGGCAGCCGCAGCCGCTCGTCCCGCCGGCAGACCCACGTCCCGCCGTCGTGCGGCTCGCGGAAGACGTCCAGCAGGAACCGGCCGGTCGCCGGGTCGCGCAGCCAGGTCTGGTGCGTGGCCGCCAGCGCGTCGGCTCCCGCCTCCGGCCAGACCAGCCCCGAGCCGATCGCGTCGAACGCGAACTCGGGGAAACGGGCACGGATCTCCGGGAACCTCGCCGCGGGCACCGCGATCTCCAGGTCGCCGTGCGGCCGTGACCGTACGCCGCGGAACAGGTCGAGCGCCCATCCGGCGGCGACGTACCAGGGCGTGCCGATCCCGTCCAGCCGCTCCGCGACCTGGCGCGGGTGCCAGGCGTCCGCCCAGCGGGCTTCCAGTTCGCCCGCCTCGAACACAACGCCGCCGGGCGGCGGGGACGCGGTCATCGCCCCAGCCTAATGCCGCTTTAACTGGTTGATCCGCTTGGTGGCTCTTGTCATCATCCGGCCATGTCGGATGGTGCTTACAGAGCGGGCGAGACGGCCCTGCTGGCCGTGGTGGGAGAGGCCGAACCGCTGGTGGGGCCTTGGCGGAGGCAGTTCGACGCGGTGGCAGCGGCCGGGGTGCCCGCGCACGTGACCGTGCTCGTGCCGTTCCTCGACCTCGACCGCCTCGACGCCGCGACCATGGACGACCTGAGAGCGCTGATCGGCGAGCGTGGGCCGTTCACCGTCCAATTCGACAGGTGCGGGCGCTTCCCTGATGCGCTCTATCTCGCCCCGACGCCCGATCGGCCCTTTCGCGAGCTGACCGAGGCCGTCGCCGCGCGGTGGCCGGAAGCGCCGCCTTACGGGGGGCGGTTCGCGGACATCGTCCCGCACCTGACCGTCGCCCACCGCCAGGCGGAACACGTGTACGACGAGGTGGAGGCCACGCTGACCGCGCGACTGCCTCTCGCCGCGTCCGTCACATCGATCACCCTCTTCGTCTGCGACGGCGACCGTTGGCACCGACGCGCCGAGTTCCCGCTGGGCCTTTGACATCTTAGAGCATCTATGCTTCCTTAATGCTACTAAGCAATTTAGAGGCTCTAAGGAGAGTGCATGGAACCCCAGTGGTGGATCCTCCTGTCGATGGTGCTGATCGTGGCCGTGTGGTGGGGAATGTCCAGGTACGCTCACGTCCGGCGGAACAGGGACTCCTGACATGGCCGGCACGACACGCGACGTGAAGGTCATCATCGTGGGAGGCGGCATCGGCGGGCTCGCCACGGCCGCCGCCTTCCACCAGCGCGGCCTGGAGGTGGAGGTCCTCGAACGCGCCGCCGCCTTCACCGAGGTGGGGGCGGGGCTCACCATCCAGCCCAACGGCCTGCGCGCGCTGGACGCCCTCGGTCTGGGCGACCACCTGCGCGGCGGCGGGCCGGCCGACCCGCCCGCCGGCATCCGCAACAGCCGGGGGCAGTGGCTCGTCCGCAACGACGTGGACGAGCTCAAGCGCCGCTTCGGCCCGTGGGCGACGGTGTACCGGGCCACCCTGGTCGATCTGCTGCGCGCGGCGGTGCCGCCCGAGGCGTTACGGCCCGGCGTCGACGTCCGGCGGGTACGCCCCGACGGCACGGTCCACCACAGTGACGGCGTCTCCACCGCCGACCTCGTGGTGGGGGCCGACGGGGTGCACAGCGTGACCCGGCGCTCCCTCTGGCCGGCCCTCCCCGGGCCGCGCTACGTCGGCTACACGACCTGGCGGCTCGTCGCCCCGCCTCAGCCCGTCGAAGGCAGCGTGGAGACATGGGGCAAGGGGGAACGGTTCGGGCACGTGCCGATGCCCGACGGCCGCGTCTACTGCTATCTGATGGCCAACGCCCCGGCCGGCTCCCGCATCGGGCTGGACGAGTTGCGCGAGCGCTACGCGCGCTGGCACCGGCCCGTCCCCGCGTTGCTCGGCTCCACGCCGCCGGAGGCCGTGATGCAGCATGACACCTACGAGCTGCCCGCCCTGCCCTCCTACGTCAGCGGGAACGTCGCCGTGCTCGGTGACGCGGCCCACGCCATGACCCCCAATCTCGGCCAGGGCGCCTGCCAGGCGCTGGAGGACGCCGTCACGCTCGCGCACGCGGTGAGCACCTTGGGCGTGCGACCGGGGCTCGCGGCCTACGACCGGGCCCGCAGGCCGCGTACGCAACTGATCGCCCGCCGATCACGCCAGGCCGGCGCCGCCGCGCACTGGACCTCCACCCCCGTGACCGCCCTGCGCGACACGGTCCTCCCTCTCCTGCCCGGCGCGCTCTTCAGTCGCTCGCTCGCGCCCGCGTACACCTGGACGCCCTGATGCCGCTCCCGAGAATCCTGATCATCGCCGTCGCGGCGATCACGACCGTCAGCGCCGTGCTCGCCGACGCGGTCATCCCCGACCTCGCGGCCCAGCACGCCTTCAATCCGGCCTGGCCGCCGCACGCCAAGTTCCACGACGCCCAGTACATGGTGATGACCGTGCTCCTCGGCCTCACCGGCCTGGCTCTCGCGCTCCGGCCGACCAGGAACACACTGTCGCTGGCCGCCGTCATCCTGGCCACGCCGTGGCTCGGCATGATCGGCGCGCTGCTGTTCCCCGGCACCGCCACCTACGATCCGGAGTTCGCCGGCCGGACCCTGTTCGTCCTCGGCCTGCACGGCCAGGTCTTCCTGGCGATCGTCCTGCTCCTGGCCCTGCTCGTCGCGGCGACGGCGGCCCTGCGACTGCCCGACTCCCCGGGGAGCCGTTGAAGGCTCCTTGCCGTCAGCTCGCGGCGCGGTCGCCGAGCGGGCGGCGGCGCAGCGCGGGGTCGGTCAGGGGCGGGGGGCTCCAGAGGGCGATCGGCTGGTAGACGTTGGTGCCGGGAGGCACGAGCTCGTCGATCCGGTCGAGCACGGCGTCGTCGAGCACCAGCGAGGCGCCCCTTCAGCAGGCCCTCCAGCTGCTCCATCGTACGAGGCCCGAGGATCACCGAGGTGACCGCCGGGTGCGAGGCGGCGAAGGCGACGGCCAGCTCCGGCAGGGTGCGGCCGAGCTCGTCCGCCAGCTTCACCAGCCCCTCGACGACCTCCAGCTTGGCGGCGTTGACCGGGATCGACGGGTCGAACCGCTCGGGAGCGCGGGCGGCGCGGCCCCGCGACAGGTCGATCTCCCGGCCCTTGCGGTAGCGGCCGGTCAGGAACCCCCAGCCCAGCGGGCTGTAGGTGAGCACGCCCATGCCGAGCCGCTGCGCCGTGGGAAGGACGTCGCCCTCGATGCCGCGGGCCAGGATGTTGTACGGCGGCTGCTCCGTACGGAACCGGTACAGACCGCGCTGCCGGGCCACGTGGTAGGCCTCGACCGTCTCGTGCGCGGGGAAGGCCGAGCTGCCGAAGGCCCGGATCTTGCCCTGGCGTACCAGGTCGGTCAGCGCGGCGAGGGTCTCCTCGATGTCCGTGCGGTGGTCGGGGCGGTGGATCTGGTAGAGGTCGATCCAGTCCGTACGCAGCCGCCTGAGACTCGCCTCGACCGCGCGCGTGATCCAGCGCCGCGAGTTGCCGCCCCGGTTGGGCCCCTCGCCCATCGGGAAGTGCACCTTGGTCGCCAGCACCACGTCGTCGCGCCGGCCCTGCAGCGCCTTGCCCACGATCTCCTCCGACTCGCCCGCCGAGTACATGTCGGCGGTGTCGACGAAGTTGACGCCGTGGTCGAGCGCGGTATGGATGACGCGGATGCTGTCGTCGTGGTCGGGGTTGCCGGCCGCGCCGAACATCATGGTGCCGAGGCAGTAGGTGCTGACCTCGATGCCGGTGCCGCCGAGGATGCGATATCTCATGATCCGAACCGTAGGATCTAGAGCGCACTCTAAGGCAAACTGAATGACATGTCGGGTTTGAGCATCGGCCAGGTCGCCGAACGCACCGGGCTCAGCGTGCACACCCTCCGGTTCTACGAGCGGGAGGGGCTGCTGGCCCAGCCGGTACGCCGAGGCGCCGCGGGACACCGCGTCTACGACGAGGACGACGTCGACTGGCTCGGCGTGTGCATCCGGCTGCGGGCCTCCGGCATGCCCCTGACCGACATCCGGCGTTACACCGAGCTCGTCAGGGCGGGCCAGGGCAACGAGGCCGAACGGCTCGAGGTGCTGCGCGAACACCGCGAACGCGTGCTCGCCCAGAGGCACGAGCTGGACGAATGCCTCAAGCTGATCACCTACAAGGTCGGCATCTACGAGAGCCGCCTGGGCCTGCGGGACCACGTGCCGGACTGTGCGCCCCTGTCTCAGGAGAGCAGGCCGGGCTAGGCTGCCGTCCATGCCCTCGCTCGTACGCCGTCGCCTGACCCCCGCGGAGACCGGCCCGGCGCTGCGGGCGCTGTGCGCGTGGACGCCCGCCGACGTGCCGGGCGGCGGCCTCCATCCCGGGGACGTGGGCTGGTACCTGCGCTTCGACGACGCGGCCGTCCTGCTCTGGCTCGACGACGGTGAGCCGGTGGCGGCCGGCTTCCTCGACGGTCCCGTGCTGCGCGTGACGGCCGCGCCCGGCGCCGACCTGGAGGCGCTCGCCGCCGACGCCGAGGAGGCGCTGGGGCCCGGCGACGACTGGTGCGACGGCCTGCCGATGCCCGGCTGGGAGCTCGACCAGGACGCGCCGTGGCTGGTCATGTCGTGGACGCCGCGCCCGGTGCCGGACCATGGGGAGCCGGTCGGCGCGGACGACGCGGCCGACCGCGTGCTGGTCCAGCGGGCCGCGTTCGAGGGCTCGACGTTCACCGTCGAGCGGTGGCACGCGATGAAGCGGTCGCCGGCGGGCGAGCTGGCCGTGGAGACGCTCGTGCGCACGCCCGAAGGGGAGCCCGCCGCCGCCGCGACCGGCTGGTTCGCGGGCGCGGGCAGGTGCGGGCTGCTCGAACCGGTCGGCACCCACCCCGACCACCGCGGGCACGGCTACGGCCGCGACGCCGTGCTGGGCGCGTGCGCGGCCCTCGCCGAGCGCGGGGCGAGCGCGGTCGCCGTGGTGACGCCGGCCGCGAACGAGGCCGCCGTGGCGCTGTACCGCTCGGCCGGCTTCGCCGTCGTACGCGAGCAGCACGACCGGGTCAGGACCGGCCGACCGGCCTGAACGCGGGCTCAGCCGGTCTCCCGCCGGCCCGATGACGAAGTCTGGAGCAGCCCCCATCGCACCAGTCCGGCGAACAGCACCGGCAGCCCGATGGACCAGCAGAACATCATCGCCAGGGGCCCTTCGTTGGCGTGCCCGCCGTTGCCCCTGACCTCGGGCGCGAGCGCGGAGGCGATCGCCGGGACCAGCACCAGCGCGCCGCCCGCGACGGCCAGCGCCGCACCGGCCGCGATCGACTGTCCCGGACGGTAAGGACGACCCGCCAGCACGGCGAGGGCCACGGCGCACACGGCGGCGGGCAGCGCCACCGTGCCCGCCCAGTGCGGCAGCAGCGTCATGAGGTCGTCCGGCCGGCCGTTGACCGTCTGCGCCGTGCCCGGAAGGCTGCCGCCGACGAACGCGGCGCAGAACGCCGGCCCGCTCCGCCCGAGCCGCGGCGACCTGGGCAGGACGGCGAGAACGGCGGCGGCGGCGAGCAGCCCGAGCACCGCCCCCTTGACGGCTCCTACGGGGAACGGGATCCAGGCGTTCCACGGGTAGGCGTCGGCCGTGGCGGCCGTCCACGCGCCGACCGCGCCCCAGGCGACGACCCCCGAAGTGGTCCCGGCGCACAACACGTCCCAAATTCGCCTGTCGTGGTCACCCGGCAGGGTCATGGGGTGCTCGCGCCGATGGTCTCGGCCAGCTCCACGGGCAGAGGGTACGGATGTTCCGTGGGGAGCATTCCGGTGACGTCGTTCCCGGCGCGCAGGGCCCGCCGGATGTCCTCGACGCGATCGGTCAGGTCGCTGATCCGCAGGGTCCACCGGTCGACGTAGCCGGCGACGGCGTCGCCGGACAGTCCCACCTGAAGGGACCGGTACGGCAGGGCGTTGTGATGGGGGTCGCGCTCGGGGTCCCACTGGATCCGGACCGGGCTTTCGCGCAGCCGCCTCTTCCACACGTCATGGTCGGTCCCGGGGTCCGGATGGCTGAGGCAGGAGTGCCGGAGCGCCCACTCGAACCCCTCCCGCGTGATGTCCACGGCGAGGACCCTGGTCTGGCCGGGCTTGGTGGCCCATCCGCAGCGGTACATCATCCACAGGAAGGACGGTTTGATCCAGGTCATCCGTTCGCGCCTGAAGGGCGGGACGAAGCGCTGCGCGGCCACGGCGGGAGCCGCGATGGCCGGGTCGTACGCCTGATAGACGGTGATCGCGTCATCGGTGAAGGCGGCGCGGATCTGCCGGTACGGCACATTCATGCCTGTGAAGCATGGCGAACCGCGCGCCCGCCGGGCAAACGGATTAACGGCCCGCTTCCAGCGCCCGGCCCCGGGTGAGGCGCCAGAGCAGGTACGCCTGCAGCAGCCCCACGGCGGTGAGGACCACGATCAGCAGGACGGGCTGCCCGGCCGCGTCCCAGGCCCACCACACGAGCGGCCCGAGAGGGAAGGTGACGACGACGAGGGCGACGCCGGTGAGCAGGATCGGGTCCTGGACGGTCAGCAGGATGACCACCGAGACGACGCCGAGCAGCGCCACCAGCGCGGCGTACCCGCCGGAGAGGGGCCGTTACGGTATCGCCTCACCCCTCCACGCTAACTCAGCTCACCTCGCCCAGCACGCGCTGCGGGGTGAGCCGGATGACGACGCGGACGGCCTCCGGGGGGAGCTGAAGGTACTCCTCGCCGGCGCCCTCGCCCTCGTAGCGCTCGGCCAGCGACACCGCCAGCCGCCGCCCCTCGTCCACGGTGACCGTGGCCGTGCCGCGGACCTCGACGTAGCGGTCGGAGTCGGCGAGGTCGAAGACGCACAGGCTGGCGCGCGGGTCGCGTTCCAGGTTGCGGATCTTGCGCCGGCCGGCCTGGGAGGAGATGACGACGTCGTCGCCGTCGGTGCCGATCCAGACGACGGAGGTCTGCGGACTGCCGTCGTGGTTGACGGTGGCGAGGACGCCGACGTTGGGCGCGTCGAGGAGCCGCCGGGCGGCGTCGCTGAGGGGAACGGTCATGATCAGCAGCGTACGCGCTCAGCCCGCGATCCGGCCGCTGCGGAAGGTACGCCGGTAGGCGTCGGGCGGGACGCCGACCGTGCGGTTGAAGTGGCGGCGCAGCGTGGCCGCGGTGCCCATGCCGGTGGCCGCCGCGATGGCGTCCACGCTGTCGTCCGTGGTCTCCAGGAGCTCCTGGGCGCGCCGGATGCGCTGGGTGTGCAGCCACTGGAGCGGCGTGGTGCCGGTCATGGACTTGAAGTGCCGGCCGAGGTGGCGCGAGCTGAGGTTGGCCCGGCGCGCGAGGTCCTCGACGGTCAGCGGCTGGTCGAGGTGCTCGACGGTCCAGCCGAGCAGCTCGCCGAGCGGGTGGCCGTCCGGCTCGGGCACGGGGGTGGCGACGAACTGGGCCTGGCCGCCGGGCCGGTGCGGCGCGACGACCAGCCGGCGGGCGATCGCGTTGGCGACCGCCGAGCCGTGGTCGCGGCGGACGAGGTGCAGGCACAGGTCGAGGGCGGCGGCCTTGCCCGCGGCGGTGAGCACCCGGCCCTCGTCCACGTAGAGGACGTCGGCGTCCACCTCGACGCCGGGGTGGCGGGCGGCCAGCGCCTCGGCGTGCGCCCAGTGCGTGGTGGCCCGCCGCCCGTCCAGCAGCCCGGCGGCGGCCAGCACGAACGCGCCGGTGCAGAGCGAGGCCACCCGCGCGCCGGCGTCGTACGCGGCCCGGACGGCGGCGACGAGGTCGGCCGGCGGGTGCACGTCGACCTCGGCCCAGCCGGGGACGATCACGGTGTCGGCGCTCGCCAGCCGGTCGAGCCCGCAGTCGGGTTCGAGCAGGAAGCGGCCGTCGGCGCGTACGGGTGCCGCGCCGCAGATCAGGGGCTCGTACCAGTGGCTGACCGGCATCGGCGGCGCGCCGCTGAACAGCTCGTAGGCCAGGGCCAGCTCGAAGTGCAGGATCCCGTCGGCGACGGCTATCGCTACTGTGCTCACGTCCGGAATTGTACGCATCATGTCGTTCCGGACGCTCGTGCGGTGACCACCTGCCGCGCCACGATGTGGGGGTGAAGCTTTCCGGCGGCAAGGGAGTTGTGATGATCACGGTTTACGGCGCATACGGGCACACGGGCCGGTTCGTGGTGGCGGAGCTGCTGCGGCGCGGGCTCGTGCCCGTCCTCGCGGGGCGGAACGGCGGCAAGCTGCGTGACCTGGCCGCTGAGTACCCGGAGCTGGAGGTCCGTGAGGCGTCGGTGGACGACCCGGCGGCGCTGGACCGGGCGCTGGCCGGGGCCGACGCGGTGATCAACGCTGCCGGGCCGTTCGCCGACACCGCCGGTCCCGTGATCGAGGCGGCGCTGCGCGCCGGCGTTCCGTACGTGGACGTGGCGGCCGAGATCGAGGCGAACCTGGACACGTTCCAGCTGTACGCCGAGCGGGCCAAGGAGGCGGGGGCCGTGGTCGTGCCCGCGATGGCCTTCTACGGCGGCCTCGGCGACCTGCTGGTCACGGCGGCCATGGGCGACTGGCGGGAGGCGGACTCGGCGCACGTGGCGTACGGGCTGGACAGCTGGCACCCGACGACCGGCACCCGTGACGCGGGCGCGGTCTCCCGGCGGCGGCGGGGCGGCCGGCGGGTGCGTTACGCGGGCGGGCGGCTGGAGTACCGCGACGACGCCGCGCCGACGGGCACGTGGTCGTTCCCCGAGCCGGCCGGCGAGCGGGACGTGATCGGGGAGTTCTCGATGGCCGACATCGTGACCGTGCCGAGCCACCTGGCGATCCCCGAGGTGGTCTCGTACATGACGGTCGAGGCGGCCAAGGACCTCTCGGGCGCCGACACGCCGGCCCCGGTCGCGGTGGACGAGCTCGGGCGCTCGGCGCAGTCGTTCGTCGTGGACGTACGGGTGCGCGCCGGCGCGGCCGAGCGGCGGGCCGTGGCCAGTGGGCAGGACATCTACGCCGTCAGCGCCCCGCTCGCCGTGGAGGCCGTGCAGCGGATCCTCACCGGGCGGACCAGGGCCGTCGGGGTGGCCTCGGCGGGGGAGATCTTCGACGCGGCGGACTTCCTGGCGGCGCTGGCGCCCCACATCGTGGTCGAGCTGGACCACGCCGCCGCCGCCGGCAGGTGACGGGTCAGGGCTGGCCGGCGGCGTCCTGGAAACGGGAGTGCCCCGGGCCGTCCTCGGGGGAGTCGTCCGGGCCCGGCGTCTCGCGGCGGCGGTGCAGCCGCAGCAGGTGCCGCGGCGTCGACGGCCGGGTGTCGTGCGGGGGCGTGTCGGCGGCCGGCGCCGCGACAGGCCGGTAGGCCATGAAGAGCTCCAGCCGGGAGTGGCCTTCCGGATGGTCCAGACGTACCTCGTCGCACACCTGGCGGATCACCCAGAGCCCCATGCCGTGGGTGGGCGGCCAGGGCGGCGACCGGTCCAGGTCGGCCGGTAGGAGCCGCCCCGCCGGATCGACGATCTGCACGCGTACGCCGTGATCGGCCCGCCACAGATGGACCGAGCCGGTGCCGGCCCCGTGGTCGAGGACGTTGGTGACGGCCTCGTTGACCGCGAGCACCAGGTTCTGGAGCCGCTCACCCGCCAGCCCCGCCTCCTGGGCGAAGCCGCGCACCGCCTGGCGGATCCCGGCCAGGTCGGCGTCGATCGGCAGCGTCATGGCGGCCGGTCTGTCCATCCTTCCTCCGTCCTCGACGTCGGCGGAACGGCTGCGGACATGTCCCCGCGAGCAGCCCTCGGACGCCGTTCACACACTCAAGTGTCGCGCGTGAACGTGCCGAACGGTTGCAGATCGCTTAACACGTACAAGTTGGTCGAATCACCATAAAGGAAAAGCCCCCTCGCCGCCGTGCTGTGCGGGCGGCGAGGGGGACACGGTCGGGCTGTTACCGCAGGTGGCGGCGTCGGCCGTACATCCCGGCGGCCAGCGCCACACCGGCACCGGCGAGGACCACCTGGAGGACCAGTTCGATCCAGTCGATGCCCCTGGTGTCGGCGACCCCGAAGGCGGCGGCGAGGGCGGTGCCGATCAGCGCGGCGACGATGCCGATCACGATGGTGAGCCAGATCGGGATGTTCTGGCGTCCGGGGACGACCAGACGGCCGAGAACACCGATGACGAGCCCGATGATGAGGGCGGAGATGATGCCGGTGACTGCCACGCTGCACGCTCCTGTCGCTTGGCGACCTGACCCTGGGGCAGGTCAACGCTTCATAACCTGACAGTCGAGTGCTGCCCATTTGCGCAAAGCGGAAACAAGCCGCCTTGCCGCTATTCGCTCACCTCGATGGCGAACGCGGGGCAGACCGCGGCCGCCTCGCGCACGGCGGCGTGCCGGTCGGCGCCCGGCTCGGCGTCGAGCAGGACGACGATGCCGTCCTCGTCACGCTGGTCGAAAACCTCCGGCGCGATGAGCACACACTGCCCAGCGCCGCAGCACTTGTCCTCGTCGACGGTCACTTTCATGGCAGATGTCTCCTTGAACGAAATCCGAACGGTTACCAGCGGACCGGAACGGCACGGAGGCCGCCGACGGCCAGCCCCTCGACCCGCTCCAGCTCCGCCTCGGGGGCGGCCAGCTCCAGGGTGGGCAGCTTGCGCAGCAGCACCTCCAGCACGACCTGCAGCTCGGTACGGGCCAGCGCCTGCCCGAGGCAGGAGTGCGCGCCCGCGCCGAAGGCCAGGTGCGGGTTGGGGCTGCGGGTCAGGTCGAACTCCTCGGCGGCCTCGAAGGCGCTCTCGTCCCGGTTGGCGGCGGCCATGCTGCAGATGACCGTGGTGCCCTTGGGCAGCTCGACGCCGCTGACCTCGGTGCCCTCCTTGAGGTAGCGCGGCAGGCCGAAGCCGGAGTTGGCGTCGAGACGCAGCGACTCCTCGACCGTCGTGCGGATCAGCGACGGGTCGGCCAGCAGCGCCTCCCAGCGGCTGCGGTCGGCGAGCAGCATGGAGACCATCTTGCCGATCATGTTGGCGGTGGTCTCGTGCCCGGCGACCAGCAGCGCCATGCCGGTGACCAGGATCTGCAGGTCGTTGAGCCCGCCGTTCTCGGGGCCGCCGGTCGCGATCAGCTCGCTCAGCAGGTCGTCGCCGGGCTCGGCGCGCTTGCCGGCCAGCAGGTCGGTCATGTACTGGAAGAACTCGGCCTGGGCGGCCTCGGTCTCGTCCTTGCCGTAGCGGGTGAGGTTGAGCAGGGTGTCCGACCAGTACGAGAACCGGTCGCGGTCCTCGGCCGGCACGCCCAGCATGTCGCAGATGACGTACACCGGCAGCGGGAAGCCCAGCGACGCCTTGAGGTCGCCCGGCGCGCCGCGCTCGACCATCTCGTCGATGAGGTCCTCGGCGATCCTGGCCATCGCGGGCCGCATGGCGTTCATCCGCTTGGCGGTGAACCACTTGCTGACCAGCCGCCGCCACTGCTGGTGCTCCTCCCCGCTGTCGGGGATGATCATCGCCATCTCGCTGTTGAACACGCCGCCGCCGTCGGCCGAGAGCCGGGCCGCGTCGGGCGCGTTGAGCTGGCGGGTGAAGCGCGGGTCGGCCAGCACCTGCCGGACGTCCTCGTAGCGGGTCAGCAGCCGGGCCCGGTCGCCGCTCGGCAGCTCGACGTGCGCCACCGGGCACTTCCCGCGCAGCTCGGCCCATTCCGCGGGCGGCCGCAGCGCCGCGTCGTTCGGGATGGGGTAGGGCAGGACCTGCTCGTCGATGCTCATTCGCTTCTCCTTGAGTGCTCGGACGATCTCGTCACGCGGGCGTGAGCGGCTGGAGCAGGACCTGCTGGCGCAGCAGACGGGCCTGTTTGGGCATGTTCCAGCCGAGCACGGCGGTGACCTGGCCGCCCTCCCGGTAGAGGGCGGCGAAACGGTGCTGCTCGGGGTCGCCCTCGGCGACGGTCACCTCGGCCGCCGGCGACGGCAGGCCGTGGGCCTGGATCTTGACGTCGTACTGGTCGGTCCAGAAGTAGGGGATCGGGGTGTACGGGCGGTCCGCGCCGAGCACGTTCGCCGCGACCGTCTGGGCCTGCTCGGTGGCGTTGGTGCGGTTCTCCAGGCGCAGCCGCCTGCCGAGTCCTTCGTGGTGGAAGGAGGCCAGGTCGCCGACCGCGTAGACGCCCTCGGCGGCGCGGCAGCGGGAGTCGCACTCGACGCCGTCGCCCAGGGCGAGGCCGCTGCCGTCGAGCCAGCCGGTGGCCGGGCGGGAGCCGATGGCGACCACGACGACGTCGGCGGGCAGCGTCTCGCCGGTGGCCAGCCGCACGCCGGTGACCCGGCCGCGCTCGTCCTCCAGGCTCTCCACCGCGACGCCGAGCCGCAGGCGGACGCCGCGCGCGGCGTGCGTACGGGTGAGCAGGCCGCTGACGAACCCGCCGAGCTGGTCGCCGAGCACGGCCGGGCCGAGGCCCGCGAGCGTGACCTCCAGCCCGAGGCCGCGGGCGGTGGAGGCGATCTCGCCGCCCAGGACGCCCTCGCCGACGACCACGAGCCGGGTGCCGGCGGTCAGCTGGGCGCGCAGGGTGAGGGCGTCGTCGAGGCCGCGCAGCACGTGCACGCCCGCGAGGACGTCCTGGCCCGGCAGCCGGCACGGGGTGAGACCGGTGGCGAGCACCACGGCGTCGGCGCGCAGGACGCGGCCCGAGTCGGTGGTGACCGCGCGTCCGGCGACGTCCAGCGCCACGGCGCGCTCGCCCCGGACGAACTCCGCCTCAAGGGCGTCGAGCTGGGCCTGGCCGCGCAGCCGGGCGCGCTCCGGCTCCCAGGCTCCGGCCAGCACCTGCTTCGACAGCGGCGGCCGGTCGTAGGGCAGGTGGGGCTCGGCGTCCAGCAGCGTCAGCCGGCCGTCGTGGCCGAGCCGGCGCAGCGCCTCCGCGGTGCTCAGCCCGGCGGCGGACGCGCCGACGATCAGAACGTCCACAGGGCCTCTCCCCGCTCGCGTACGCTGGCTTGACCTGCACAAATGCGCATATCGCGATGATCCTTCCCGGCGGTCGGACTTGACCACAGTACCTTACAACTGCAAGTTAACTGACACATGTCGGCTAAAGGTAAACTCATGGATGTGTCCGGCATGAAAGACAGCAGAGCCCCATCCGTGGACCGGCGTGTCCTCCGTACGCGGTCGGCCCTGGCCCGCGCGCTCCTGACGCTGGTCGAGGAGCGAGAGCTGTCCAGGATCGGCGTGTCCGACGTGGCCGAGCGCGCCGGCGTCAGCCGCACGGCCTTCTACGACCACTACCGCGACGTCCACGAGCTGGCCGAGGCCGCCTGCACGGCGATGATCGACGGCCTGACCAGGTCGCTGCCCAAGCCCCGCCGCGACTCGGCCGACCTCCAGGGGGAGGCGACGCGGTCACTGGAGGCGTTCTTCGCCAGCCTGGCCGAGCACGCCGGGCTCTACCGGAGCCTGCTCGGGCCGCAGGGCAGCGCGCGGGTGGCCGACCACATCCGCCGCCGGCTGACCGACGGCGTGCGCGAGCACGTCCGCGAGGCGCACGACGTGCCGGCCGCGTTCACGGCGGGGGCGATCTACGGCGTCGCGGCCGACTGGCTGCAGCGCGGATGCCCCGAGCCGCCCGCCCGGATGGCCGCGCTGACCTGGCCGCTCTTCCACGCGCTCTACGATGTGGTGAGCACGTCCCCGCCGCCCGCGGCCTGATCCGGCCGCGGCCCGATCCGCCCGCCGTCTTGGTTCCCAAGTCGGCTCCAAGCCATGGACAAGAGCGATACCGCACCATGGCCGACCGTGAGCGGATATTTCAGAAAAACCTTCGCGAAGATCGCCGCGAGTACGGCGGTCGTCATGGCGGTCGCGCTGCCCGCGGCCCCCGCGGCGGCCGACGAGTCGCCCGACCAGCGGCCTGACGTCGCCGTCGGCACCTGGCTGGCCGCGCGCACCCAGCCGGCGGTCCAGCTGACCAGCTTCTCCTATACCGGCACCGTCGCCGTCCCGACGAGCACGATCAACGAGAACGCCTTCCAGCAGCTGACCCAGCAGGCCGTCATCGCCGTGCAGAACGGCAAGATCGCCTCTGACGAGCGCAGCATCGCCAAGTGGCTCTTCCAGCGCATCGCGGCCAACGTCGACGCCTACCTCGTCGAGACGACCCCGGAGCGTACGGTCGAGGCCGAGGTCGGCGGCATGTGCACCGGCTGGTGGGTCACCCCGGACGGCTACATGGTCACCGGCGCGCACTGCGTCCAGGTCGGCGACACCGAGCTCAACCAGCTCTTCGCGCAGCAGGCGCTGGCGAAGTTCAACGAGCAGGACGCGAAGGAGATCATCAAGGGCCTCCAGGGCATCGAGGCCGACGAGGAGATGGTCAAGCTCGCCCAGCAGATCTACATCACCTTCAACAGCACCCACATGCGGCTGCGCGGGCTCAAGCAGAGCCTGTCGGTGCTGCAGAGCCTGCCCGGCGGCGGCGTGGACAAGACCGCGAAGGCGGTCCCGGCGGAGCTGGTCTCGGTGGGCGAGAGCTACCCGGGCAAGGACTTCGCGCTGCTCAAGGTGAACGGGCAGCAGAACCTGCCGACCGTGCCGCTCGGCGAGGACGCCGACGTGCGCACCGGTGACACGCTCTACATCAGCGGCTTCCCCGGCCTGGTCACGAACACGCCGTTCTTCAGCCTGGAGTCGAAGCTGGAGCCGGCGCTGACCGAGGGCCCGTACAACGCCAAGCGCTCCACGCAGACCGGCGTGCCGTACATCCAGACCCAGGCCCCGTCCTACCACGGCAACTCCGGCGGTCCGGTGTTCAGCAAGGACGGCAAGGTCATCGGCATGCTGATCGCGGGCACGGTGAGCGAGGGCGGCGAGGCGTCGGAGAGCGAGAGCTTCGTGCTGCCGGTCAGCATCATCAAGGAGAAGCTCGGCGAGAAGAACATCAAGGCCGCCCAGGCGACCACGACCACGCGCTACAACGAGGCGCTGAACGACTACTTCCGCAACTACTACGAGGACGCGCTGCCGAAGTTCCGCGAGGTGCAGGCGCTCTTCCCGAACCACCCGTACGTGGCCAAGTACATCAGCGAGTCGCAGACGGCGATCACGGCGGGCAAGGACGAGTCGCCCAAGCCCATGATGATGTGGGTGCTGCTCGGCGGCGGCGTGCTGGTCCTCCTGGTGCTGGGCCTGGTGCTGGCCCGGGTGCTGACCCGGCGCAAGCGGCCCGCCGTCTCCTACGGCCCGCCCGCGCAGCCCGCGTACAACGCGGTGCCCTCGCCCCCGTGGCAGCAGCACCAGCTCCCCGCCGGCTCCGGCCCCGGCCAGCACGTCAACGGCCACGACCACCAGTACGGCTCCGGCCCGCAGTACGGCTCCGGCCCGCAGTACGGCTCCGGCCCGCAGTACGGCCCGCAGCACGACCCCCAGTACGGCTCAGGCCCGCAGTACGGCCCCGGCCCCCAGCAGGGCTCCGGCCCCCAGTACGGCCCCGGCCCCCAGTACGGCTCAGGTCCCCAGTACGGCCCCGGCGGCCAGTACGGCCAGCAGGGTCACTACGGCCAGCAGGGCCAGTACGACCAGTACGGCCAGCCCAGCCAGCACCCCGCCGACCCCACCCGTGACGTCCGCTACGGCCAGTTCGCGCCGCCGCCGGATGGCCACCAGCAGTGAGCGCCCGGGGCGCCTCCGGCCCGGCGCCGGACCGCCCCGAGCCCACCGGACCCTCCCGCTGAGACGTCCGATCGCCGCCAGCGAGCGGGGGTGACCGGCCGCGACAGTGGGACGCATGACCGAAACCACCACCCTTGTCGACGAGCACGTCCGCATCGAGCCGAACATCCTCTATTTCGGCACCCCGGTCGTGCTCATCTCGACACTCAACGAGGACGGCACCCCGAACCTGGCCCCGATGTCGTCCGCCTTCTGGCTCGGCTGGCGCGGCCTGCTGGGCCTCGGCGCGCGCGCCAAGACGGCGCAGAACCTGCTGCGCGCCCGCGAGTGCGTGCTGAACCTGCCGTCCGACGCCCTGGCCCCGGCCGTGGACCGGCTGGCGCTGACGACCGGCAGCGACCCCGTCCCCGAGCGCAAGTGGGAGCGGGGCTACCGGCATGTCGCCGACAAGTTCGGCCGGGCGGGGCTGACGCCGGTGCCGTCGGAGACGGTCGCGCCGCCGCGGGCCGCCGAGTGCCCGGTCGCCATGGAGACCGTGGTCGAGGCGGTGCACCCGATCGGCGAGGATGGCGGCACGCTCGCCTTCGAGGTGCGGGTGCAGCGCGTGTGGGCGCACGAGGGGATCAGGCTGGCCGGCACGGACGACCACATCGACCCCGACGCCTGGCGTCCGCTCATCATGAGCTTCCAGAAGCTCTACGGGCTGGGGCCGCAGGTCCACCCGTCGACCCTGGCCACCATTCCTGAGCGGATGTACCGCCCGGACGACCTGGAGCGGGCCAGGTCCCTCTAGATCCCTCTAGAGCAGGACCCGCCAGACGTGGTCGGGGCACACGCGCGCGATCTCCTCGCGCGACAGCCAGTCGGCGCGGGTGCTCTCGGAGCCCGGGGGCGGCGCGGTGGGAGCGCCGGGGCCGGGGACGACGGCGCGGAAGATGGCCATGTGGCCGGGTGACGGGTAGCCGTAGCCGGCCGGCGGCGGCTCCAGCAGCTCGATGCGCTGCCAGGCGAACGCGGTCAGCGCGGCGGGCGGCAGGCTCAGCCCGGTCTCCTCGCGCAGCTCTCGGACCGCCGCCTCCACGGCGCTCTCGCCCGGCTCCAGGTGACCGCCGGGGATGTCCCAGCCGCGGCCCTTCCTGTCGACGTACGTCATGAGGGTCCTGCCGAGCCCGTCGGTGACGAGGACGAACGCCGACGTGGTCGATGCGAGCGGTGGCGTCTCGCCGGTGCGGATGACGTCCAGGCGGTGCGCCACGGGGATCCAGGGGACGACCCGCGTCGCGATCAAGTGGGCCACCAGGACACTTTCATGTCAAAGCAATGGAGATGTCAAGGCATTATTGGGGGGAAAAGTCCGTTCCGTCCGCAATGCTGGGGGCACACCCTGTACCTGATCCGTAACATCGCGCGACTGTGGACCGTACTCATCCCCGCCCTTGCGCTGCTCTCGCTCGGGCTCTCCTGGGGCCGCGAACCGGCCGGCCCGCTCGTGATCGTCCTCGCGCTCCTCCTGGCCGGCGCCGTGCTCGCCGCCGTGCACCACGCCGAGGTCATCGCCCACCGCGTCGGCGAACCCTTCGGCTCGCTCGTGCTCGCCGTGGCCGTCACGGTGATCGAGGTGGCGCTCATCGTCAGCCTCATGATCTCCGGCGGCGACCAGACGTCCACGCTGGCCCGCGACACCGTCTTCGCCGCCGTCATGATCACCTGCAACGGCATCGTGGGGCTCTCCCTGCTCACCGTCACGCTGAAACGCCGGACCGCGGCGTTCAACGCCGAGGGCACCGGCAAGGCGCTGGCCACGGTGGCCACGCTCAGCACGCTGAGCCTGGTGCTGCCGACGTTCACGACGAGCGAAGGGGGACCGGCCTTCTCCGGCCCGCAGCTCGGCTTCGCCGCGGTGGTCTCGCTCGCGCTGTACGGGCTCTTCGTCATCACGCAGACGGTCCGCCACCGCGACTACTTCCTGCCGGTCGCCAGGGACGGCGCGCCCCTCGACCCCGAGGAGCACGCCCCCCGGCCCTCCGGCCGCACCGCCCTGGCCAGCCTCGGCCTGCTGCTGGTCGCGCTGGTGTCGGTGGTCGGGCTGGCCAAGGTCGAGTCGCCGGTGATCGAGGCCGCGGTGTCGGCGGCCGGGCTGCCGCAGGCCGTCGTCGGCGTCGCGATCGCGCTGCTGGTCCTGCTCCCCGAGACCATCGCGGCCGTCCGGGCGGCCCGCCGCGACCAGGTCCAGATCAGCCTGAACCTGGCGCACGGCTCGGCGATGGCCAGCATCGGGCTGACCATCCCGACCATCGCGGTGGCCTCGATCTGGCTCGACGGGCCGCTGTTCCTGGGGCTCGGCGGCACGCACCTGGTGCTGTTCGCGCTGACGGTCGTGGTGTCCACGCTCACCGTGGTGCCGGGGCGGGCCACGCTCATGCAGAGCGGGGTTCACCTGGTGCTGTTCGCGTCGTTCCTGTTCCTCGCGATCAGCCCCTGACCAAGCCTCGTCTCATCGCTCTGACGCCCAGGGCGAGGCCGGCCGCGGCGATCAGGCAGGCGGACGCGGTGCCGTACAGGACCGACGGGTCGGCGAGGTCGCCGGCGAACAACGCCCGCTGCGCGTCCACGACGTACGTCACCGGATTCACCTGCCCGATCGCCCGCAGCCACGCCGGGGCGCTCTCCAGCGGCAGCAGCACGCCCGACAACAGCAGCAGGGGGAACAGGATCGACTGGCTGACCACGTAGAACAGGGTGCCGCCGGGGGCCGACCTGAGTGCCAGCACGAACGAGAACGCCCCCAGTCCCACCCCGAAGACCACGAGCTGGGCCAGCCCCGCGAGCACCCCGGCCGCGTGCAGCTCGAAGCCGAGCGGGATCGCCATCACGATGATCAGCACGGCCTGGACCAGCAGCAGCACGAGCGCCTTGAGCGCCCGGCCGACCAGCATCGCCGTCCGGCTGAGCGGCGTCACCATCAGCCGCTCCATCGAGCCGCCGATCAGCTCGACCAGTAGCGTGTAGCCGGAGGACATGGGCCCGGTCAGGCACATCATCACGAGGATCCCCGGCACGAACCACTGCCAGGAGGAGCCGACCGCGCCGTCCAGCAGCGCCCCGAACAGGAACAGGAACAGCAGCGGCTGTCCCATCTCGAACACCAGCGCCACCGGGTTGCGCAGCGCGGGCCGCACCTCCCGGGAGAAGACGGTGGCGGTGTCACGCAGGAACGTCGTCATCGGCAAGGCTTCTTCCTGTCAGGGCGAGGAACACGTCGTCGAGGGTGGGGCGGGCGGTCTCGGCCGTGACGACCTCGATCAGCTTCGCGTCGAGCGTGCGCAGGCACTCGGGCAGCGCGGCGGCGGCGTTGGGGACCCGCAGGCGCACGGTCGTGCCCTCCGCGGTGCCGCCGACGGCCGCGGCGGCCCGCGCGGCGTCGTCCGCGGTGCCGGTGGTGAGCGTGATGAGGTCGCCGGCCAGGTCGTTCTTGAGCTGCTCCGAGGTGCCGTCGGCGATGACCCGGCCGTTGTCGATGATCACCACCCGTTCGGCCATGGTGTCGGCCTCCTCCAGGTAGTGGGTGGTGAGGAACAACGTCGTCCCGTACGCCTCGCGCAGCCGGAGGATGTGCTGCCAGATCTCGGCGCGGCTCTTCGGGTCGAGCCCGGTCGAGGGCTCGTCGAGGAAGAGCAGGTCGGGGCGGTGGACGAGGCCGATCGCGAGGTCGAGGCGGCGGCGCTGGCCGCCGGAGAGCGTGCCGGGCGTCCGCTTGGCCAGCGGGGCGAGGTCGAGCAGGTCGAGCAGCTCGTCGGCGCGGGCGGCGGCCTCCCTGGGGCGCAGGCCGTAGCAGCGGCCCTGGGTCACCAGCTCGTCGCGGACGCGGAACTCCTCGCCGGCGCTGCCGCGCTGGCCGACGTAGCCGATGCGGGCGCGTACGGCGGCCGGCTCGGCGGCCACGTCGTGCCCGGCCACCGTGGCGGTGCCGGAGGTCGGGGGCAGGAGGGTGGTGAGGATGCGGAGGGTGGTGGACTTCCCCGCGCCGTTCGGGCCGAGGAAGGCCGTGAGCTGTCCGGCCTCGACGTCGAGGTCGAGGCCGCGGACGGCCTCCACCCTCTCCTTCTTGACTTTGAACGTACGGGTCAACGCCCGAGCGTGAATCATGGCGGTCGGTCTCCTGCGGGCATGACGAAGAAACCCCAGGTCGGGGCTCGGTTGGTCGGGATCTGCACCAGTTTGTGCAGGAAGAAGCGGCTTTGGCAAACGCGAATGTCACGTTCATAAACGGCTCTGACCTGCGGAAACACCACGTGGCGAGGGGTGTCGCGGACGGCGATTTCAGGGCCTCTGACGTGCGGTTTCCCGGTTCGCGGGGGGCCGATTTCGGCTGCCGCCCTCCGGCGGGCGGGCGCGACCTGATGCTGTTTATTGATATTTCCGGCCTTGCGGAGTTCTGTCAGATTCCGTAAGGATCACCCGCGTGAAACGTCTGGGGCTATTAGCGGTAATCGCGGTGTCGGGGATTATGGGGGGCTGCGCGACCGCGTACGCGGCCGACGGGGTGCCCGGTGTCGACGTCAGCAACTGGACCGGCGAGATCGACTGGGCGAATGTCGCCGAAGGGGGCGGGAAGTTCGCGTTCGTGCAGCTCACCGAGGGCACGAACGTCCGCAATCCCGTATTCGACGCGCAGTTCGGCGGCGCCGCGTCGGCCGGTCTGTATCGGGGGGCCTATCACTTCGCGCAACCGCATGAATCCGACGGCGCCACGCAGGCCGACTTTTTCCTGCAGAACGGCGGCGACTGGATCGCGGACGGCCGCACCCTGCCCGGAGTGCTCGATGTCGAGGACAATCCGTACCGCGACAGGAACGGAAAGAACTCCTGTTACGGCCTGTCCGCGAAGGACATGGTCGCCTGGCTGAAGGCGTTCACCAAGCGCTACAAACAGCGCACCGGCCTCCAGGCGATCATCTACACCACCACGAGCTGGTGGCGGACGTGCACCGGCGACTCGGCGGCCTTCGCGGCCAATCCGCTGTGGCTGGCCCGCTGGGGCGCCGACCCCGGCGAGCTGCCGAAGAGCTGGACGTCCCACACCTTCTGGCAGTCGGCGGAGAAGGGGCCGCTCGCCGGTGGCGGCGACGTCTTCAACGGCACCGAGGACGAGCTCAAGGCCCTGGCCAACCCGCCTGCCGAGATCTCGGTCGCGGCGGCGGCGAAGAGCCGCAAGGCCTACACGGTGACGCTCAGGAACACCGGCCCGTACCCGGTCACGAACGTCCAGGTCGCGGCCCGGACGTTCGGCGGGCAGCGGGTGACCGGCGCGCCGGACGGCTGCCGGGTGAGCGGCACGGCGGTCCGCTGCACGGTCGCCGAGGTCGCGCGGGGGTCGAAGGTGACGCTGACGTTCACCACCAAGCCGCGCCGGGCCAAGGGGACGGTGGGCATGAACGTGACCGTCGGAACGACGAAGTTCACCATCAAAGTCCGATAAGGCACCATAAGGTCCGAAACCTGGTGATTCGGGGGACGGAGACGTTATGAGCCGGCGCCGCACGGCCCTGGCCCTGCTGACGGCGCTGCTTCTCGCGCTGACCCTGGCCGCGTCCGTGCCGGTCTCGACCTGGACGCAGCCGCGCGTGGTGCGCCTGACGTACGAGCTCGGGCGGCTCGGCATCGAGTACTCGTGGGGCGGCGGCCACGCCGAGCTCCCCGGGCCGTCCACCGGCACCTGCCAGGGCTACCAGGGCCGCATCCGGCCCTGCCCGGCCACCCGTACGCGGGGGCTGGACTGCTCGGGCTTCACCCGCTGGGTGTACGCCCTCGCGCACGGCCACGACGTGCTCGGACCGGGCAACACCGACGACCACGTACGCCGCATGCACCGCGTGCGCTCCGCCCCCCGCCCCGGCGACCTCGTCTTCTTCGGCGTCATCGCCGGCGACACCGTACGGACCCACCACGTCGGCGTCTACCTGGGCGGCGGCCTCATGATGAACGCCCCGGAGACCGGCGCGCGGGTCCGCGTCGACCGGCTCGCCGGCCGTGAGGACCTCGCCGGTTTCTACCGCTACTGAACGGGACGCCTGTGGCCGGCGGAAATTGAGAGACCCGGAGGCTACTCTGTGCGGCTATGGAAAGGCGATGGGTCGGTCTCGACGGATACGAGGTCGTGGGCGCCGTGCGGGCCGGGCGTCAGGTGCTCCGCGTGCGCCGGCACGGCCGGGTGGTCGCCGACTGCTCGTCCGTGGCCGAAGTGGCCCGCCACGTCGAGCTGGCCGACCTCTGTGAGGTCGTCGAGCTGCCCGTGCGGCGGGCCGGGCCGGAGAAGATCGCCGAGGTTCGGATCAGTTCGCGTCATCGCTGAGTGCCGTGTATGGTTACACCTGTCCGCAGCGCCGGACAGGCCCCTATAGCTCAGTCGGCAGAGCGTCTCCATGGTAAGGAGAAGGTCAACGGTTCGATTCCGTTTGGGGGCTCCAGTCTGACAAGGCAAAACGCCCGGTTCGAGGTCACTCGGAGCCGGGCGTTCGTGTTTTCGCGATCAATTCGCGATTACTCGTCCACCTTGGTCGACACCGTGGCGGGGGCCGGCGCCTTGATCGACACCCGGTGGCCCCACGAGGTGAAGCGGGTGTCGATGGTCATCGTCTTGCCGTCGAAGGCCGAGATGTCGAAGACGCCGGTGGCGGCGTACGAGGTGGTCACCCTGGTGACCAGGCCCGCGCCGCTCAGGGTGAGGCGGTAGGAGACCTTCGTGTCGTCGTGGAAGCGGAGCGGGATCGCGGCCGCGAACCACGGCGAGACCTTGTCCAGCTCCTTGAAGGTGATCGTGCCGGTCAGCGTGTTCCCGGCCCGCTTGCCCTTCTTCACCAGCGCGGCCAGCGTGCCCGGCTCGACCGGGTTGATCACCTGGCCGTAGTAGCCGCCGCTGCCCTGCATGCTGGTGCGGTACCAACGCTTGCCGGAGGGCAGCTTGTCCGCCCAGATGCCGCCGGACAGGTAGGAGGTCTTCCCGATGGTGACGGCCCGCTCCGGGCCCATGCCCTGGAGGCCCCTGGCCGTGATGTCGGAGGCGGCGACCCCCTTCTTGCCGAACTGGAAGGTGCCGGTACGGCGCTGCAGCACCTGCTTGTCCGAGCCGTTGACCAGGATGGAGCTCTCGGTGAAGCGGACGCCGTGACCGGCGACCAGCTTGGTTTTCAGCGCGCGTACGGGGTCCTTGGGTGCCGCGGCCTGCGCGGGCAGGGGGGCCAGCAGCAGGGCACCGCCGGCGGACAGGGTGATGATGATCATGCGTTTCATGGCAGGCGATCGTGCCAGTCCGCGATCACGAAAGTGTGCAGAACGGGCCCCGGCGGGGAATAGGATTTCTGCTATCGGGGTTCCTGATGCATACTGGTTCCACCCTTGCCCGATCAGGTGCGTTACGACTCTGGTCGCCGCGTCGGGTATCCTCTACGGGGCCGGGTTCATACCGGCCCAAAGGCGGAGTAGCTCAGTCTGGCAGAGCAAACGGCTCATAATCGTTGTGTCGCCGGTTCAAGTCCGGCCTCCGCTACTGCCCAGCCCCAGGTCATCTGACCTGGGCATGGGTATGTCCATATCCCGAACGTAGAAAGGCACTCCCCAGTGGCTGCCACCGACGTTAGGCCGAAGATCACGCTGGCCTGCCAGGAGTGCAAGCACCGCAACTACATCACGCGGAAGAACCGGCGCAACGACCCGGATCGGCTTGAGCTGAAGAAGTACTGCCCCAACTGCCGCTGCCACCGCGCGCACCGCGAGACCCGATAGCGGCTCGCCAGGGGCACCCCAACCTCTGATCACGCACAACCGGCGTCCCGATGGTGGGCGCCGGTTTGTCGTGTCTGCACCCGTGTCTGCACACCCTGTGTACGCGCTGCTCGCGCTCGCGTAAAAACCCGTTCATCGGCGACGACAGCCGAACCTTGTTCTGTTACCGTCGGCCTCAGCAGCGCTCGGATGACGGACACGAGGGAGCACTGATGGCCTTGAACCGTGACTTCGTGGGCAGGACCTACCCGCCCAGCGCACCTTACGAGGTCAGCCGGGTGAAGATCAGGGAGTTCGCGGCGGCGATCGGTGACGGCAACCCGCTCTACCGGGACCAGGCGGCGGCCCAGGCGGCCGGTTACCGCGACGTGATCGCGCCGCCCACGTTCCCCATCGTCTTCAGTCTCCAGAGCGGCGGCGAGGCGCTGGCCGACCCCGACCTCGGGCTCAACTTCGCCATGGTGGTCCACGGCGAGCAGCGTTTCGAGTACGTACGCCCGATCTGCGCGGGCGATCAGCTCGTCACCACCGCCACGATCACCGACATCCGCACCGCCGGGCGCAACGAGCTGCTGACCGTGCGCAGCGAGGTCACGACCGTCGAGGGCGAGCCGGTCTGCGTCACCTACAACACGATCGTCGAGCGCGGAGGGGCGGGCTGATGGCCGCGACGGTGAAGTACGACGAGGTGGAGGTCGGGCAGGAGATCCCGGCCGTCGACTACAACGTGCGCCGGCTCAACCTCGTGATGTACGCCGGCGCCTCCGGCGACTTCAACCAGATCCACTGGAACGAGCGCTTCGCCAAGATGGTCGGGCTGCCCGACGTCATCGCGCACGGCATGTTCACGATGGCGCAGGCCGGGCGGTTCGTCACGGACTGGGCGGGCGATCCGGGCGCGGTGGTGGACTTCGGGGTGCGGTTCTCGTCCATGGTGGTCGTGCCGGACGACGACCAGGGGGCGACGATCTCCGTGAGCGGCGTCGTGGAGGAGAAGCTGGAGGACGGGCGGGTGGTCGTCGGGCTTACCGCGCGGTCCGGGGACGCCAAGGTGCTGTCGAAGGCGCGGGCGGTCGTCCAGCTCGCCTGACATTTCATGATAAGTCGGGCGGCGCTCGGGTACCCGTTTGCCTATGACTGAAGCTGCGCGACAGGTATGGCCCACGGTCCGGTCGATCCCCGTCTCCGCCGTGACCGACGCCAAGCCGCACGGGCGGCTGCGACCGGCACGTCCGGAGCAGGTGGCGGGCGGCGCGGGGACGGGACGCGACACAGCGGGCGGCGCTGGAACGGGACGTGACACAACGGGCGGCGCCGCCGGGCACGGCGGCACGGATGGTGGCGACACGGGTGCCGGCAACACGGGCGCCGGCGGCTCGCCGGCGACGGGCGTGGGCACGGCGGGCGCGCACCCCCGGGGCGCGCACGCCCGCCTCAACCCGGCCGCCGAGCTGGGTTTCTCCGGCGACCCCGAGCAGCACGGCGACCACGGCGACGAGCTCCTGCACGCCCAGCGCATCTGGGACGGCACCCTGGCCACCAACCGCCTCGACGACGCCGGGCTGAACGCCGAGCGCCAGCGCGTGGAGACCAAGGACGTCACGGCCGCCGTGAGCCTGCTGGTGGACGGCTGGCCGGAGGACGTACGCGCGTGCGTCGAGTCGCTGCTGGAGCACACGCACGTCAAGGTGCTCGCCATCGACCTCGGCGACGTGGACGGCGCGGGCGACGTGCTGGCCGGGCTGGCCGGGCGGCATCCCGAGCGCGTGACGCTCTGGCGGGTGGCCGAGCAGCCGCACTGGCGCGGCGGCACCGCGACCTGGGGCGAGAGCCGGGCCAAGCTGCTGCGCCTCGACGACTCGGAGGTGCACGTGCTCATGGAGACCTCCGTCGCGCTGCGCGGCGACGCGCTGACCCCGCTGCTCGCGGCCATCGCCGAGGGCGCGACGGCGGCCGGCTGGCACGGCGCCGACCTCTACGACGACGGCCTGCGCGAGGCGGGCCCCGGCCGGGTCCAGGCGCTGACGGGCGAGATCGTCGCGGTGCGGCGGCAGGCGGCGCTGAGCGCGCTCCCCGAGGACGCGCACTACGTCCGCAACGCCGACCTGGCGCTCTCGCTCGGCCTGCGCGGCGAGCTGGTGGTGCCCGAGGGCACGCCGCCGCTGGTCCGGCTGAACGCCCACGACGTGCCCGCCGACTACGCCGACCGCGAAGCCCGGCGCAACTACGACGACGCGCTGCGGCTGACCCGGAGGTGATCGGGCGCGGGTGATCAGGCGGGTGATCAGGCGGGCGTTCAGGTCGGGGCGTGCCGGGCACGGCGGGGGCCTCCTAAGCTAGTGGCCCATGGAGATGCTCGCGCCGTACACCACGCTGGGCCTGGGCGGCCCCGCCCGCGACTTCGCCGAAGCGACCACGGCGGAGCAGCTCGTGTCCCTGATCGCCGAGGCCGACGCGGCCGCCGTGCCCACGCTCGTGCTCGGCGGCGGCAGCAACGTCGTGGTCGCCGACGAGGGCTTCGACGGGCTCGTGGTGAAGGTGGCCACCGAGGGCCTGTCCTTCTCGCGCGACGGCGAGCAGCTCGTCGTCACCGCCGAGGCGGGCGAGGACTGGGACACGCTGGTGCGGCGGGCCGTCGCGGAGGGCTGGTCGGGCATCGAGTGCATGTCCGGCATCCCCGGCCTGGTCGGGTCCACGCCCATCCAGAACGTCGGCGCCTACGGGCAGGAGGTCGCCCACACCGTGCGGTGCGTACGCGCCTACGACCGGCGCACCCGCCACGTCGTCGACATCGAGGCCAGGCAGTGCGGCTTCGCCTACCGCGACAGCATGTTCAAACGCGATCCCTCCCGTTACGTCGTGCTGGCGGTGACGTACACGCTGGAGCTCTCCGACCGCTCCGGCCCCGTGCGCTACGAGGAGCTGGCCCGGCGGCTGGACGTCGAGCCCGGCGGCCGGGTGCCGCTGGAGCGGGCCAGAGAGGCGGTGCTCGCGCTGCGGCGCGGCAAGGGCATGGTCCTCGACCCTGACGATCCCGACACCCGCAGCGCCGGCTCGTTCTTCACCAACCCGATCCTCACCCCGGAGCAGGCCGCCGAGCTGGCCGTCCGCGCCCCCGGCCACCCCGGCTGGGAGATGCCAGGCGGCGCGCGGAAGGTGCCCGCCGCCTGGCTCATCGAGCAGGCCGGCTTCCCGAAGGGCTACGCGCGCGGGCCCGTACGCATCTCCACCAAGCACACCCTCGCCCTGACCAACCCGTCCGGCGCCGCCACCGCCGCCGACCTGCTGGCGCTGGCCCGCGAGGTGCGCGACGGCGTACGCGAGAAGTTCGGCGTCACCCTGGTCAACGAGCCGGTCCTGGTCGGCTGCGCCCTGGGGGAATAGCCACCTTGGCGCGGCTGTTAAGGTGTCTTGGTAACACCGAAGGGGAGTAGTCCCAATCGCGTGGTCGACACACTGGCGCCGTTCGCGGCGCCCGGTCACGCGGGCCTTTCTTCGTGAGGCGGACGAGACCTTCGGCCTGGCAGTCAGTTCAGCTATCGAACAAGACGCTGCCGGGCCGAAGCCGTCGTGCCCGAAATCCCCTGGCTCAGTGCTTCCGGTCCGGTTCGCGCGGGAAGAGAAGCGTTGGAAGCCTTCTGGATCAGCCTCGTCGCCATCTTCGTGGCCGAGCTCGGTGACAAGAGCCAGCTCATGGCGATGACGTTCGCCACCCGTTTCAAGACCTCCACCGTGCTCCTGGGCATCACCATCGCGACGACCGTCGTCCACCTGCTGAGCGTCGCCGTGGGCGGCCTGCTCGGCAGCGCGCTCCCGACGACGGCCATCTCGATCGTGGCCGGGGTGGCGTTCCTCGGCTTCGCCGTGTGGACGCTGCGCGGCGACGAGCTGAGCGAGGAGGAGTCCAAGAAGGCCCAGCGCACCACCAGGAACGCGCTGATCGCGGTGACCGTGGCGTTCTTCCTGAGCGAGCTGGGCGACAAGACCATGCTGGCCACGATCACCCTGGCCACGCAGCACGGCTGGGTCGGCACCTGGATCGGCTCGACGGTCGGCATGGTCGCCGCCGACGCCCTCGCCATCCTGGTGGGCCGCATGCTCGGCCGCCACCTCCCCGAGAAGGCCATCCGCTACGGCGCCGCGGCCGCCTTCGCCCTCTTCGGCATCGTCCTCCTGGTCGAGGCCCTGGTGTGAGCGTGAGGTCGTGCGGTGGTGCGCGACGCTCCAGGCTCCGTGAGCCAGACCGACAAGGCGTCGACCTTGGACGACGCGCTGATCGTGACGTCCTGGGTGACGCGCCCGATCATGCCTGGTATGGTCCGCCGCTCTCAGGCGCCGGCGCCGCCGTCCACCGGGACGATCGCGCCGGTCACCATCGACGCCCGGTCGCTGAGCAACCACGCCGCCACCTCGGCGACCTCGTGGGGTTCGGCCATCCGGCCGAGCGGGATGGACGGCGTCAGCCGCTCGATGACGCCGGGGCTCGCCGCCTCCCACGTGTCGATCATCTCCGTGGCGGTGCCGCCGGGGGTGATGCCGTTCACCCGGATGCCGTCGCGGGCCCAGGTCACCGCGGCGGTCTCGGTGATGCTGTTGAGCGCCCGCTTCATGGCTCCGTAGGCGGGGAGGTCGGGGTTCGCGCGGCGGCTGCCGATGCTGGAGGTGTTGACGATCGCTCCGCCGCCGTTGCGCCTCATGATGGCGGCCTGCGCGTTCATGGCGGTCCAGTGCGCCCGGAAGTTCACCGCGAACTGCGTCTCGACGTCCTCGTCGCTGGTGGTGTCGAGCGGGCCGGGCCGCTGGATGGTCGCGCCGTTGTTGAACGCGCCGTCGAGTCGTCCGTGCAGGTCGGTGGCGTGGTCGAGGGCCGCGCGGATGCTCGCGCGGTCGGCGAGGTCCAGGGGGACGGCGTCGGCGACGCCGCCGCCGCCGCGGATCTCGGTGACGATCCGCTCCATGGCGTCGGCGCCGCGGGAGGCGAGCACGACGGCGGCGCCCTCGCGGGCGAACAGCCGGGCCGCAGCCGCTCCGATGCCGCGGCTTGCGCCGGTGATGAACACGACCTTGCCGGTGAGCAGGCCGATGGGTGCGCGGTCGATGTCGTATGTCATGACGCCAGTGTCGAGCCGGCCACCAGGCCGGATGCAGGCACAGACGGTACCAGGATCCGTCGCCGCGACTGATGCAGACTGGGGACATGGACAAACAGGCACTCGGGACGTTCCTCCGCAGCCGTCGCGAGCGGCTCCGTCCTCAGGACGTCGAACTGCCCTCGGGCCCGCGCCGCCGGACACCCGGCCTGCGCCGCGAGGAGGTCGCGGTCCTGGCGCACATCTCCACGGAGTACTACGTCCGGCTCGAACAGGGCAGGGCGCCCCGGCCGTCGGGCGAGGTCCTGGCCGGGATCGCCGCCGCGCTGCGGCTCACCGACGCCGAGTCCGACCACCTGCACCTCCTGGCCGGCACCGCGCCCAACCGGACCGGGCTGCACCGGCGTGACGTCCGCCCGAGCATCCTCACCCTCCTCGAACGGCTTCCGCTGACGGCCGCCTTTGTGACGTCCGCCGCGTTCGAGGTGCTCGCCTGGAACGACCTCGCGGCCGCGCTCATGGAGGACTTCGGCGAACTCGCGCCACGGGACCGCAATCTCGCGCGCCGGGCCTTCCTTGGACCGGCGCGCGGAGACGCGCCGCTCTACGGCGTGTCCGACGCTTCGCAGTTCCGCCAGCACGTCGTCATGCAGCTTCGCTCCACCGTCGCCCGCTACCCGGCCGACCCCGTGGTGACCGGGCTCGTGGACGAGTTGCGCGAGGCCAGTCCCGACTTCGCGCGGCTGTGGGAACGGCACGACGTCCAGGCCGCGCCCACCCTCACCAAGACCTTCCGCCACCCGGTCATCGGGGAGGTCACGGTCGACTGCGACGCCCTCGCGCTCACCGACCGCGACCAGCACCTCGTGGTCTACAGCGCGCCGCCGGGATCCCCGGCCGCCGAGGCCCTCGCCCTGCTGAACGTCCTCGGACCCGAGTACGCCAGGACGAGCGGACCCCGCTGACCAGCGGCCGGGCTGGTTTCTTGCCGTACTCGCACCCGCACAGGATCCAGGCGGCCACGAGCACATCCGCCGCCTGGAGGAGGTGCACGCCGTCCTCGCGCCACAGCCGCGTGGGCGGAGCCAGGCAGCGAGACCACGATGCGTGCAGCCGCCTGCTCTGCCGGGGAGGCCGGCTCATCGCCGTTCCTTGTGGTCGGCGTGGAGGAAGACGATGTCGAGGTCGCGGAGCCGGTCCGGGTCGGTGTCGATGGTGATGTGGGTGATCTTGCCGTTGCTGACGGTGAAGGTGAAGACGGCCTTCGTCTGGCCGCGGTGCGACCAGACGGCCCCGGGAACGCCGTCGATCAAGGCGAGCCTGGCGGCCTGAGCTCGGCCCGCGAAGAACGACGCCACCGCGTGGGCGCCCCGGACCTCCAGGGCCACGGCGTCCGGATCGAGCAGGTCGAGCAGGGCGGCGAAGTCACCGGTACGGGAGGCGGCGAGGAAGGCGGCGACGATGTCCCGCTTCGCCGACCGCGCGGCCTCGGACGCGTCCGCCGCGCCCTGCACCCGGCGCCGGGCGCGGCTGGCGAGTTGCCGGGCCGCGGCCGGGGAGCGGTCGATGATCTCGCTGATCTCGCCGAACGACACGGCGAAGACGTCGTGCAGGACGAACGCGAGCCGTTCGGCGGGCGTGAGCGTGTCCAGCACCACCATCAGCGCGACCCCGACCGAATCGGCGAGCAGCGCCTCGTCCTCGGGACCGGCCCGGCCGCCCGCACGGGTGTCCGGGGGCGGCTCGGGCGGCAGCGCCCCGGCCGCGTCCTCACGCCGGGCCCGGCGTGACTCCAGCATGTTCAGGCAGACCCGGGCCGTGATCGTGGTCAGCCAGCCGGCCAGGTTCTCCACCTGGCCGGTGTCGGCGCGGCTGACCCGCAGCCACGTCTCCTGCACCGCGTCCTCGGCCTCGCCGGGTGAGCCGAGCATCCGGTGGGCCACCGCGCGCAGGCGGTCCCGGTGCTCGGCGAACCGCTCGCTCAGCCAGTCCTGCTCGACCATATGTCACATTCCTCCGTCTCGGCCTGTCATACGAAATGACCGGCGAATCCACGCTGATGTGACATCCACCTACGCTACGAACTGGGGATACACCATGAAAGCGCACGTGAGCTCGATCCTGCTCGGCGTTCAGGACATGGAGCGGGCCAAGCGGTTCTACAGGGACGGCCTCGG
Source organism: Nonomuraea sp. B208 (assembly GCF_057536035.1). NCBI lineage: Bacteria > Bacillati > Actinomycetota > Actinomycetes > Streptosporangiales > Streptosporangiaceae > Nonomuraea > Nonomuraea sp. B208. The sequence continues at coordinate 238,643 of NZ_BAAJOU010000025.1, read as the reverse complement.
CTGGAAGATCAAGAACGACTACGGCATCTCGGTCTTCTTCGAGTCGGACGGTGCCTCGCCCGTCGGCTTCTACGCGCGTGAAGGCCTGGCCGAGCAGGTGGGCACGAGCCCGGAGGGCCACGGCTTCAGCGGGCTGGTCCTCACCTACGTCGTCCGCAGCGAGGCCCGGGTCGACGAGATCATGGCCGAGGCCGAGAAGGCCGGCGCCACGGTGCTCAAGCCCGCCGGCGCGCTGCCGTGGGGCGGCTACGGCGGCACCTTCGCCGACCCGGACGGCTACATCTGGAGCCTCGGCTACAGCGCCCAGGGCAAGGACCAGCCGTACGCGGAGTAGGCCGCCAAGGACCCCTGCTTCGGACCATGCCGTCACCCTTCGCACGGCCCCGGGCTTGGTACGCGTCGATGATCGCGCTCAGGGCACGAGGAGGACGCGGCCGAGTTGGGAGCGACTTTCCATGATCCGATGCGCTTCGGCCGCCTGGTCGAGCGGCAGCCGGGCGTGGAGCCTGGCGCGGAGTCTCCCTTCGACCGCGTGCCGTGTGACGTGGTCCATGTCCTCGCGTGCTTGCTTCGGTGCGGCGGCGCGCCAGGCGAGCAGTGAGAACCCCGCTACCGATCTCATTGCGAAAAGGCTGGTCAGCGGGATGTCGGTTGCCCCGCCGCCGGCTGCTCCGTAGACGACGGCCCGGCCGAACGGTGCCAGGAGGTCGAGGCTGCGCACCAGGATGCGGCCACCGACGGAGTCCAGGACGACGTCGATCCCTTCTGGCGCGGCCTTGCGCACCTGGTCGGGCCAGTCCTCCGCTGAGTAGTCGACGGCCGCGTCGGCGCCGAGCGTGCGGGTGAAGTCCAGCTTGGCGGGGGAGCCTGCGGTGGCGATCACGGCGCCGGCACCGGCGATCTTGGCGAGTTGTACGGCCAGGTGGCCGATGCCTCCCGCGGCGGCGTGAACGAGCACGGTCTCGCCGGGCGACAGCCGGGCGGCGCGCAACGTGCCCAGCGCCACGGGGGCGCCCATCGGCAGCATGCTCGCGGTGGCGTCGTCGATTCCCTCTGGCACGGGGGCGAGCCATTCGGCGTCGGCGAGGACCTGGTCGGCGAAGGCGTCCTCGGCCAGCGCGGCGACCCGCCGGCCGGTGAGGCCGGGGTCGACGCCGGGCCCCACCGCGTCGACCGTGCCGACCACGTCGCCGGTGAGTGCGGCGGGCAGGTCGCGCCGGTAGATCCCGCCGGTCTCCGGCCCCTGGCGGAACTTCACGTCGACGAAGTTGGCGCCGATCGCCTCGGTGCGGATGCGCACCTGGCCGGGGCCCGGGCGGGGGATCTCGGTCTCTTCCATGGTGAGCACCTCGGGGCCGCCATAGGCGTGATAACGGATTCGGCGCATGCCGTCCTCCCTCGTTGGGGATAAAGTGGACCAGTGGTCAAGTTCGATGGGAGCGTACTTGACCGACGGTCCAGTTGTCCACGGAAAGGGGAGCCGATGATCGAGGAGCGTCGCGAACGCGCTGACGCGGCACGCAACCGTCACGCCATCCTGCGGGCGACCGAGGCCCTTCTGGCCCGGCACCGGCCCGAGCAGATCTCCATGGAACAGGTCGCCGCCGCGGCCGGGGTCGGTAAGGGCACGGTGTTCCATCGTTTCGGCAGCCGGATGGGGCTGATGGTCGCACTGATGCAGGAGCGGGCCTACGCGCTGGAGGAGGCCGTGGCGAGCGGACCTCCGCCGCTGGGGCCCGGCGCCCCGCCCGAGGAACGGCTGATGGCCTTTCTGGACGCGATCGTCGACGTCGTCGGTCGCAACAAGGGGCTCCTCGCGGCGCTCGGCCACGCCGCCACGGCGGCGCCCAGGCCGGAGTGGAAGGAGCAAGGCGAGCACAGGGGCGGTGACCACGTTCCCGACTCGCGGGACGACCATCCCGTCTACCGGTTCTGGCACGGCCACACCAGCGCACTGATCGCCGAGCGGCGCCCCGACCTGGACGCAGAGTTGCTGGCGCACATCCTGCTGGGCAGCCTCCAAAGCGAACCGGTCCTGCGGCTGCTGGAGTGCGGAGAGGCACCGCGGCTGGCCGCGTCGCTGCACGTCATGGCGGTAGGGATGCTCGCGGCCCCTGCCCCCTCCTGAGGCGATGATCTACACGTCGGACGCCGAGCACATCGCCCGGCTCTGGGCTCGACCTCGACCTCGAGGTCTGGCCCTCTCCAGGCACGACCACATCGAAAGGGTGACAGGCGGTATGGAGATCTGGATCAATCCGGGGTGTTCGAAGTGCCGGGCGGCGTTGTCGGTGCTGGATGCCGAGGCGGCCGACTACACCGTACGGCGTTATCTCGACGATCCGCCGAGCGCGGACGAGATCAGGGACGTTCTCGGGCGGCTGGGGCTGGAGCCGTGGGACATCGCGAGGACCGGGGAGCCGGTGGCGGCGGAGCTCGGGATGGGGGAGTGGGCGAAGGACGCCGGGGCGCGGGAGCGGTGGGTCGAGGCGCTGGCCGCGCATCCGGTTCTCATCCAGCGGCCGATCATCACCGCCGATGACGGTACGGCGGTGGTGGGGCGGAGTGAGGAGGCCGTGCGGTCCGTGCTGCCCCAGGAACGCGGGTCAGGCGAGTAACGAGAGGCGGTGGGCGGCGGCGGCTGCCTCGCCTCGGGTGGTGACGCCGAGTTTGCCCAGGATGTTCGACACGTGCACGCTGACCGTCTTGGCCGAGATGAACAGCTCGGCGGCGATGTCGCGGTTGGTGCGGCCCTGGGTGACCAGGCGCAGCACCTCCAGCTCGCGGGGCGTCAGCAGCTCGGACGGCTCCTGCGACTGCGGCGCGGCGCTCCCGCCCACCCGGCGTGCCAGCGTCTCGACGTCCTCGATGAGCGGGGTGGCGCACAGGGAACGGGCCAGCGGCAGGGCGACCTTGAGCCGGGCCGCGGCGCCCTCGCGGTCGCCGGTGCGGGCGGCGTCGGCGGCGGCCCGCAGCAGCGCCTTGGCCTGGTTGTGGGGGCGGTTGAGCCGCTCCCAGCCGGCCGCCGCGGCGTCGAAGTCCCCGCTGTACGACAGCCGGTACGCCTCCACCACCGGCCCGATCACCGAAAGCTGCGCGGCGACCTCGGCGGCCCGCGCGCGTACGGCGGCGGTGCGCTCGGGCTCTGCGGCCTCGGCGGCGTCGCAGACGTTGCGCAGCAGGGAGAGCAGCCGCCAGCCGAGCTGGGCCTTGCTGGAGCTCGTGGGATGGGCGAGCACCTGCTCGGCCGTGGCCAGCGCCTGCGTCGGCTCGCCCCTGAGCAGGTGCCAGCCGATGCGCAGCCGCGCGTTGTTGGTGATGTCCTGGACGAAGTCCTCGGGGCGGTCCTTGAACACGCCGACCTCGGACAGGATGTTCTCGACCAGCTCCACCTCGCCGCGCCCGAGCGCGATGTCGGCGCGCACACGCAGCAGCGCGTAGCGGGTGCGGAGGGCGGGCCCGTAGGCGAGGGCGGCCTCGACGATCTCGATGGCCTCGTCCCAGCGGCCGATGGCCTCCAGGACCTCGGCCCAGTTGTTCATGATGAACAGGCCGCTGCCGCGCAGCCTGCCCCATTTCCTGGCGGTCTCCCAGCCCTGCTCGGACACGGCCAGGGCCTCCTCGTGGCGGCCCATCTCGATGAGGGAGTCGATGTTGTTGGCGATCGCCCGCAGGATGATGCGGTGGGACTGCTCCTCGCGGCCGATCTCCAGCGCCTGCTCGTTGAGCGCCAACACGGACTCGGTCTCGCCGTTGAGCGAGTGGCCGAGCGCCAGGTTCATCAGCAGGTCGCTCTCCAGGCAGCGGTCGCCGTGCCGCCTGGCCAGGCGCAGGCCCTCGTTGATCAGCTCGCTCGCCTCGGCGATCCGGCCGCGCAGCATGAGGTGGCGGCCGAGGTTGGTGACGACCTCGGCACGTTCGAGGCTGTCCTGCGAGACGAGCCGGAGGGCGTCCCGCAGGTCCTCGATGACGCCCATGTGGCCCTTGGAGCTCTTGAACACGGCCCGCCGGACGATGAGCTGCGCCACGCGGGCCGGCTCCGCGGCCTCGTCGAGCTGCTTCAGCGCGGCCTTGACGAACTTCATGCCCTTGTCGACGTCGCCGCCGGCGTGGGCGGCCTCGGAGGCGCGTTCGAGCACGGCGGTGTGGTCGGCGCCGATGTGCTCGGCGGCGTCCGGCACCCGGTCCCACAGCATGAGCACGCGTTCGAGCAGCGGCACGGCCTCGGCGTAGGCGAACGCCTTGAACGACTTGCGCGCCGCCTCCCACGCCGAGATCAGCGCCCAGAGGTCGTTGCGGGCGCCGTACCAGTGGTGGGCCAGCTCGACGGCGGCGCGGCCGGGCGGGACGAGCGCGCGGTCCTTGGAGATCTCCTCGGCGTAGCGGGAGTGCAGGCGCTGGTGCTCGCCGGGCAGCAGCTCGTCGTGCACGGCCTCCTGGATGAGGGAGTGGCGGAAGACGTAGGCCCGGTTGTCGGCCACCTGGAGCACGTTGCCGGCGATGGCGGGGCGGAGCGCGGTCTCCAGCTCGACGTCGGACAGGCCGCTCACGGCGGCCAGCAGCGCGTGGCCGACGCGGATGCCGCCGGCGGCGGCGATGCGCAGCACGCGCTGGGTCTCCTCGGGCAGCCGCTCGACCGAGTTGAGTATGAGGTCCTGCATGGACTCGGGGAAGCCGCAGTCCTCGCCGCTCTCCAGCATGGCCTCGACGAACAGCGGGATGCCCTCGCTGCGCTCGTAGACCTTCTCGACCCTGGCGTACTCGGGGACGCGGCCGAGGATGGCGGTCATCTGCTGGGCGACCTCGTCGCGCGACAGACGGGGCAGGTCGAGCCGGTGCACGCCCTGCACCCGGCCGAGCTCGGCCAGCACGGGCCGGAGCGGGTGCTGGCGGTGCAGGTCGTCGCTGCGGTACGTCATGAGGATCAGCACCTGCGGGATGTGCAGGTTGCGGGCGAGGAAGGCGATGAGGTCGCGGCTGGACCGGTCGGCCCAGTGGATGTCCTCGATGACGAGCACGGTGGGCCGGGCGTCCGCCAGCCGTTCCAGGAGGGTGAGGATCTGCTCGAACAGCCGGGCGCGGCCGGTGTCGGTCTCGCCGTCGCCGACCGGCTCGCCGAACTCGGGCAGCAGCCGGGCGAGGTCGCGTTCGGCGCCCTCGGGCAGCAGCGCGGCGACGGCGGCGGGGCCCTGCTCGCGGACGAGCTGGCGCAGTGCGGCGGTGAAGGGCGCGTAGGCCAGGCCCTCGGTGGACAGCTCGACGCAGCCGCCGAGCAGCACTTGTGCCCCGCCGGCCGCGCAGTGCTCGGCGAAGCGCTGGACCAGCCGGGTCTTGCCGACGCCTGCCTCGCCCCCCAGCAGGACGGCTGTGACCTTCCCTTTGAGTGCGTCCTCGAAGCTCTCCGAGAGGGCCGTCAGTTCCTCTTCCCGCCCGACGAAGACGGGACTGACGCTTCGTCCCCGCATGTCATCCAGCATGTCATGCCTTATCAGTGCTTTCGACGGATTTGTGAGCGATGAGGGAGGCGTCAGGGAGGCATCGAGGCCCGGCCACGAGGGAGGTGGTGGCCGGGCTCTCGTGGGATGGTCATGACGTGCGGCGCTTGCCGAAGACCGAGCGGCGCTCGGCCTTGTTGACGCGCTCCGCCTCGCGTACGCGGCGGTGCTGGGCGGCGGCCCGGCGCAGCTCGTTCGCGTGGCTCTTCATGAGCTCGAACTCGATTTCGGGATTCATGCCCGTGTCTCCTGACATTTCGTGTGTCTTGCTGACATCTTCAAGAATCGGGCTAAGGTGCACCCCCGCACATCGGGTGGATGCCTTATCTCCAGGACCCGCGCGGGCCGGGCATACCTAGGGATCCCGCCGTTCTGCCCTAGGCGATCGGTTTGGAGGTCGCGGGACCGGTCGGCGATGCTGTGATGGTGTCAACTATGACGACTTCGCTCGCGGACGTCGCCGCGTCCGGCGCGACGCTGCGGGCCTTCCTGCACGGCCTGCCCGGCGTCGACCGGGTCGGCGCCGACCAGCGGGCGGCCACGCTCGGCACCCGTTCGATCAAGACCTCAGCCAAGGCCACCGCCATCGACCTCGCCATCTCCATGGTCGACCTCACCACCCTGGAAGGCGCCGACACGGCCGGCAAGGTGCGCGCGATGTGCACCAAGGCCGTGCGCCCCGGCGGCGGCGCGCCCAAGGTGGCGGCCGTCTGCGTCTACCCCGACCTGGTCGCCGTGGCCGTCGAGGCGCTGCGCGGCTCGGGGGTCAAGGTGGCCTCGGTCGCCACCGCCTTCCCGAGCGGGCGCACCTCGCTGGAGGTCAAGGTGACCGACACGGCCCTGGCCGTCGCCGCCGGCGCCGACGAGATCGACATGGTGATCGACCGCGGCGCGTTCCTGTCCGGCGACTACCTGAAGGTGTACGACGAGATCGTGGCGGTCAAGGCTGCCTGCGGGCAGGCCCACCTCAAGGTCATCCTGGAGACCGGCGAGCTGTCCACCTACGACAACGTGCGGCGCGCGTCCTGGCTGGCGATGCTGGCGGGCGCCGACTTCATCAAGACCTCGACGGGCAAGGTCTCCCCGGCCGCGACGCTGCCGGTGACGCTGGTCATGCTGGAGGCGGTGCGCGACTTCCGCGACGCCACGGGGCGGCAGGTGGGCGTCAAGCCGGCCGGCGGCATCCGTACGACGAAGGACGCGATCAAGCACCTGGTCCTGGTCAACGAGACGGCCGGCGACGACTGGCTGACCCCCGAGTGGTTCAGGCTCGGCGCGTCCTCGCTGCTCAACGACCTGCTCATGCAGCGGCAGAAGCTGACCACCGGACGGTACGCCGGCCCCGACTACTTCACGTTGGACTGATGATGGCGATCTTCGAGTACGCCCCCGCCCCCGAGTCCCGCGCCGTCGTCGACCTTCAGCCGGCCTACGGGCTGTTCATCAACGGCGAGTTCACCGACGGCTCCGGCCCCACGTTCAAGACCGTCAACCCGGCCACCGAGGAGCCGCTGGCCGAGATCGCCACGGCGACCTCCGACGACGTCGACCGGGCGGTGCAGGCCGCGCGCAAGGCGTTCGGCGTGTGGAGCGCGCTGCCCGGCGCCGAACGGGCCAAATACCTGTTCCGCATCGCCCGCATCATCCAGGAGCGCGCCCGCGAGCTGGCAGTGCTGGAGTCGCTCGACAACGGCAAGCCCATCCGCGAGTCGCGCGACGTGGACCTGCCGCTGGTCGCCGCCCACTTCTTCTACTACGCGGGGTGGGCCGACAAGCTGGAGTACGCCGGGTTCGGGACCAAGCCGCTCGGCGTCGCCGGGCAGGTCATCCCGTGGAACTTCCCGCTGCTCATGCTCGCCTGGAAGATCGCCCCGGCGCTGGCCTGCGGCAACACCGTGGTGCTGAAGCCCGCCGAGACCACGCCGCTCAGCGCGCTCTGGTTCGCCGACATCTGCCGGCAGGCCGAGCTGCCGCCCGGTGTGGTCAACATCGTCACCGGCGCGGGCGAGACCGGCGCGGCCGTCGTCGCGCACCCCGACGTCAACAAGGTCGCCTTCACCGGCTCCACCGACGTCGGCCGGCTGATCGCCCGCACGGTGGCGGGCACCGACAAGAAGCTGACGCTGGAGCTGGGCGGCAAGGCCGCGAACATCGTCTTCGAGGACGCCGCGCTCGACCAGGCCGTCGAGGGCATCGTCAACGGCATCTTCTTCAACCAGGGCCACGTCTGCTGCGCGGGCTCGCGCCTGCTGGTACAGGAGTCGGTCCACGACGAGCTGCTGGCCGCGCTCAAGCGCCGCATGGCGACGCTGCGGGTCGGCGACCCGCTGGACAAGAACACCGACGTCGGCGCGATCAACTCGGCCGCGCAGCTCGACAAGATCCGCGAGCTGTCGGAGCTGGGCGAGGCCGAGGGGGCCGAGCGCTGGTCGGCGCCGTGCGAGCTGCCCGAGCGCGGCTTCTGGTTCGCGCCGACCGTCTTCACGGGCGTCGCGCAGTCGCACGCGATCGCCAGGGACGAGATCTTCGGCCCGGTGCTGTCCGTGCTGACCTTCCGCACCCCGGCCGAGGCCGTGGAGAAGGCCAACAACACCCCGTACGGGCTGTCGGCCGGCATCTGGACCGAGAAGGGCTCGCGCATCCTGTGGATGGCCGACCGGCTGCGCGCCGGCGTGGTGTGGGCCAACACCTTCAACAAGTTCGACCCGGCCTCGCCGTTCGGCGGCTACAAGGAGTCCGGCTACGGCCGTGAGGGCGGTCTGCTCGGGTTGGAGGCCTACCTTGACGTGTGAGCACCGCCGCGCGGGCCGCGCCAAGCGGCGCGCGCAGGCCACGCGCGGCCACGCCTTCGCCCGCGCCGGACGGCCCGTACGCACCGGATGGTACGCCCACCGCTGCGGCGTGAGCCGGTGCGGCCAGGTCTTCGTGCCGGTCCAGATGTCGCAGGAGTCCACGTGGAGGGGGCGGGGCGATGAGTAGGTTGTCCGTCAGAAAGACCTACAAGCTCTACATCGGAGGGGCGTTCCCGCGCTCGGAGAGTGGGAGGTCCTACCCCGTGACCTCGGCCAAGGGCGACTTCCTCGCCAACGCCTCGCTGGCCTCGCGCAAGGACGCCCGCGACGCGGTGGTGGCCGCGCGCAAGGCGTTCCCCGGCTGGTCCGGCGCGACCGCCTACAACCGGGGGCAGATCCTCTACCGGGTCGCCGAGATGCTGGAGGGGCGGCGCGCCCAGTTCGCCGAGGAGCACGGCGGCGGCAAGCGCACGGCCCTGGAGTCCGTGGACGCGGCCGTGGACCGGCTGGTCTGGTACGCGGGCTGGTCCGACAAGATCGCCTCGGTGCACGGGGCGGCCAACGCGGTCGCCGGCCCCTACTTCAACCTGTCGTCGCCCGAGCCGACCGGCGTGGTCGCGGTGGTCGCGCCCGCCGATCCGCTGCTCGGGCTGGTGTCCGTGGTCGCGCCGGTGATCGTGACCGGCAACACCTGCGTGGTGGTGGCCTCCGAGCCGTCGCCGCTGGCCGCGATCACCCTGGCGGAGGTGCTGGCCACCTCCGACCTGCCGGGCGGCGTGGTCAACCTGCTCACCGGGCGGCAGGAGGAGCTGGCGCCCTGGCTGGCGGCCCACATGGACGTCAACGGGCTCGACCTCACCGGGGTGACGGACGCCGACCTGGCGCTGCGCTGCGAGCAGGAGGCGGCGGAGAACCTCAAGCGGGTCCTGCGGCCGGTCCAGGAGGACTGGACGGCCGATCCCGGCATCGGGCGCATGACCCGGTTCCTGGAGACCAAGACGGTCTGGCACCCCAAGGGCGTCTGAGCGCCGGGTCGGCGGGCTCGGCCGGGCGGGCTCGGCCGAGCCCGGTGGCCTAAGGCGCGACCGGGCGGGCTCGGTCGGGCCCGGTGGCCTAAGGCGCGACCGGGCGGGCTCGGTCGGGCCCGGTGGCCTAAGGCGCGACCGGGCGGGCTCAGTCGAGCCCGGGCTCAGGCGCGACCGGGCGGGCTCGGTCGGGCCCGGGCTCAGGCGTAACCGGGCGGGCGCACCAGCGGGTGGGCGGCCTGGAGCTGGGCGGCGAGGCCGAGCAGGTGCGGCTCGCCGCCCGGCGGGGCGACGAGCTGCACGCCGATCGGCAGCCCGCCGCTGTGCGTGGCGACCGGCACGGTGAGCGCGGGCCAGCCGCACATGTTCCACGGCCCCGCGCCGGGGGCGAAGCGCACGTTCAGCAGCAGGTTGCGCAGCAGCCCGCGCTCGCCCCACCGCTCGGCCCGTGGCGGCAGGGTCGCCAGCACCGGCATGACCAGCGCGTCGGCGTCGTCGAACCACTGGTCGGCCCCGTAGGCGCGCCAGCGCTCGCGGCCCCGCCCGCCGTCCGCACGCACGGCCGCGAGCGCCCGGCCGGCGCGGGCCAGTGATCTGGTGCGCCGCTCCAGCCCGTCCCGGTCCAGGCCCTCGGCCGTCAGCGCGGCCTGGCGCAGCCAGGTGGCCACCGTGGCGGGGCCGAGCCAGGCGGGCAGCCGCCGGGCGTGCTCGACCACCGTGTGCCCGGCCACGCGCAGCGTCTCGGCCGCCGCGCGCACCGCCGCCTGGAACTCCTTGTCCACCGGCAGGCCGACCGGCAGCGGCTGCGGGGCGTAGGCCACCCGCAGGTCGAACGGCTCAGGCCCGGAGGGCGGCGGCTGCGGCTGCCACACCTCGGCGTCGTCGGCCCACACCGAGCGCAGCATGGGCGGGCTCGGGTCCGTACGCCGCCCGGTCCGCCACGCCTCGGCCAGCGACGGGTCGGCGGCCAGCACCGACAGCGCGAGCGCCAGGTCGGCGGCGGTGGTGGCGATCGGGCCGTTCTCGGTCAGTCCGCCCCAGTCCTGCGCCGGCGCGGGCACCAGGCCGGGGCCGGGCTTGACGGCCAGCACGCCGCAGGCCGCGCCGGGGATGCGCAGCGAGCCGAGGCCGTCGTTGCCGAGCGCGAGCGGCACCATGCCGGCCGCCACGGCGGCCGCGCCGCCGGAGGACGAGCCGCCCGCGGTGCGCTCGCGGTTCCACGGGTTGCGTACGATGCCGTACGCGCTGTCGCCCACCGCCACCAGCCCCAGCTCCGGCAGGTTCGTCAGCCCGATGACGAGCGCGCCCGCCGCGCGCAGCCGGGCGACCGTCTCGTGGTCCTCGGCCGCGGGCGTGTCCGGGCTCGCCGCCGAGCCGTGCCGGGTGGGCTCGCCGGCGACCTCCAGGTTGTCCTTGACGGCCACAGGAACCCCGGCGAGCGGCAGCTCGGCCAGGTCGCGCCGTTTCTGCAGGGCCTGCGCCTCCTCGACGACCTGCTCGCGAACCAGCCGGAACGCCCCGATCCCTGGCTCGCGCTCCGCGATGACGCGCAGATGTTCCTCGACGACGGTGACGGCGGTGACCTCTCCCTGCCGGACGGCCGTCGCGATCTCGATGGCGGACCTGCCTGCCCACAACATGTCTAGAGTGTGCAGGGTTTCACTCATTGTCGCGAGATGTTGCGCGAGATGGCCCCCAGATAGCAACCGATAGGATCCGAACATGTGATCCGCACCACCTCACTCGCCACCGGCCAGCGCTCACTCGGCGACCGCGACACCGTCCACCCGCTGTTCCCGCCCCTGACCCGCGGCTGCCCCGCCACCAGCACCGGCGAGCTCGCCTACCCGCTCGAGGTCGTCTACGACTACGACCGCGTCGACCGCCGCCTGTTCGACCAGGAGCCCGGCCCCGACCTCGCGCGCTGGGCGCCGCTGCTGCCGCCGCTCGCCGCGCCCACCCTGGGCGAGGGCGGCACCCCGCTGGTGGAGCTGGACGGCGTTTTCGTCAAGGACGAATCCCGCAACCCGACCTGGTCGCACAAGGACCGGCTCACCCGGGTCGCGGTCAGCGCCGCCGTCGCGGCGGGCGCGCCGGGCGTCGTCGTCGCCTCCTCCGGCAACCACGGGGCCTCGGCCGCCGCCTACGCCGCCCGCGCCGGGCTGCCCGCGATCGTGCTCGCCTCGGCCGCGTCGCCGCCGGCCGTGCAGGCGTTCGTCCGCGCGTACGGCGCCCGCGTCCTCTCCGTCCCGGTCGAACGGCGCTGGCCGCTGCTCCGCGAGATCGTGGACCGGCTCGGCTACCACCCGGTCAGCAACCAGACCGTCACCCACACCGGGCACCCGTTCGGTCCCGAGGGCTACAAGACCATCGCCTACGAGCTGTTCCTGCAGCTCGGCGCGGTGTCCGCGGCGGTGTTCGCGCCCACGGGCTACGCCGAGCTGCTCTTCGGCATCTGGAAGGGCTTCACCGAGCTGCGGCTGCTCGGGCTGAGCGAGGCGACGCCACGCATGTACGCCTGCGAGAGCGCGGCCGGCGGCCCGCACGCGCACGCCCTCGACACCGGCGCCCCCGCCGCGATCGTCGAGACCGGGCCGAGCGCGGCGTACAGCATCCTCGGCGGGGTCGGCGGCCACCGGGGCGTGCTGGCCGTGCGGGAGAGCGGCGGCGAGGCGGTCAGGGTGAGCGACGACGACCTGCGGGCGGCCCAGCGCGACCTCGCCCGGCACGGGCTGTGGCAGGAGCTGTCGGGGGCGGCGGGGCTGGCCGCGTACCGGAGGCTGGGGCGCGCGTTCGACGGGCCGGTGGTGTGCGTCGCGACCTCCAGCGGGTTCAAGGACCTCGGCGTCGGCGCGCGGACCTTCCCCGTGACCGAGAACCCCACGCTGGACGACCTGCGCTAGCCCTTCAGCAGGACGCGCAGCGGGCCCGCGGTGCGGAAGCCGTGGCGCAGGGGGGTGGCCGGGTCCCGCTCGTAGCCGACCACCGGGCGGCCGGGGAAGCGGGCGGCCGCCGCCGCGACGACGGCGGCCCAGACGGTGTCCTCGTCGCAGCCCGTGGCGAACACGTTGGAGACGCCGACGACCCGCTCGCGCGGCGTGAGCACGCAGCCGCAGACCGGCTCGCCGTCGATCCGGCCGTACAGGACGCTCACCTCGGCGAGCAGCGCGGCAGGGAACAGCCCGCTCATCTCGCCGTCGAAGCACGCCCGCTCCCACTCGGGCAGCGTGTCCGGCGTGGCCTCCTCCCACAGGACCGGGGACGGGCGCGTCACCGGCGCGGGGTGGTGGATCCACTGGGCCTCGAACAGCACGTCGAAGCCCGGCAGGTCGAGCGTGGCGAAGCTGTCCTTGACGCTCGCCCCGGAGCCCGCGTCGATGACGCCGAGCACGTCGGCGGCGGTCGCGGCGGGGGAGAGCGTCACCGCGTCGGGATAGTACGGCGGCGTCCTGACGGCGCTGGTCCAGGCCCGTTCGGCGAACGCGCCGCCTGAGCCGTGGGCGCGGCACATGGTGTCGCACCACTCGGCGTTGTCGCGGGCGGCCAGCTCGGCGATGCTCATGGGCGGTTCCTGGGGTTCGTACGGCGGGTGGGCGGCGCGGTCAGCGGGTCCTCCGGCCAGGGATGCTTCGGATAGCGGCCGCGCAGCTCCGCGCGTACGGCACGATAGCCCTCCGCCCAGAACGAGGCGAGATCGGCCGTCACCGCCGCCGGGCGGCCCGCCGGGGACAGCAGGTGCACCAGCACCGGCACGCCCGAGATCCGCGGCGTCTCCCGCAGGCCGAACAGCTCCTGCAGCTTCACCGCCAGCACCGGCTGCTCACCCGAGTAGTCGACGCGCACGTGCGACCCGCTCGGCACCTCGACGCGCTCGGGCGCGGCCACGTCCAGGCGCTCGCTCCACGGGACCAGCCGGCGCAGGGCCTGGGACACGTCGATGCGCTCCAGGTCGGCGCGGCGGCGGGCGCGCGACAGCTCGGGCTCCAGCCACCGGTCGGCCAGGGCCACGAGGTCGTCCACGGGCGGCCAGGGGTCGCCGAGCGCCCGGTGGCAGAAGGCCAGCCGGTCGCGCAGCTCCTTGGCCTGCCTGGTCCAGGTCAGCACGTCCTCCGTACGCAGGCCGTGCAGGAGGGCGGGGCGGACGTCGGCGCCCTCGATCGGGGCGGCGGACAGCTCGATCGCGCCCAGGCGCTCGACGGTGCGGGCCACGACGTCGCCGCGCCGCCCGCCGGGCGGCACCCGCCACTCGACCTCGTCCTCGTACGTGACCGGATGGGCGAGCCTGGCGATCTCCTCGTCGATGGCCACCGCCTGGCGGACCCGCGCCGAGGCCGCGCCCGTGGGGCGGTCGGCCACCGCGACGGCCAGCCACGGCGCGCTCTGGAGCCGGGAGCCGTCGGGGAGCAGGGCCTGGGTGCCCGAGGCCATCAGGTAGCCGCCGCCGCGCCGGCGCGCCACCCGCTCGGGGAACGCCAGCGCCACGACCAGCCCGGCCACGACGTCATCGGACGTCGCGCCGGAAGCGGCGGGCGCCTCCGGGCCGGGAGCGGCGGACGCCCCCGGGCCGGGAGCGGCGGGCGCCTCCGGGTCGGGCGCTTCCGGGCTGGGGGAGGCGGTGCGGCGGAGGCGGCGGGTCTCCTGGCGCCAGCGGGCGGCGAAGCCGGTGCCGCCGCGCCGTGCCGTACGCCAGACCTCCACGAGGTCGTCGCCGGCGTCCCTCGGCAGCTGCTCGGAGAGCAGGGCCACCACCTCGGCGGCGCGCGGCCCGCCGTCGAGCAGCGCGCGGGCCAGCCGAGGGTGGACGCCCGCGAGCGCCATCCGCCGCCCCCGCTCGGTGACCTTGCCGGCGGCGTCCAGCGCGCCGAGCGCGGTGAGCGTGCGGGCGGCGGCCGACATGGCGGCCGGGGGCGGCGGGTCGAGCAGCGCGAGGCCGCTCGCGTCCGGGTCGCCCCAGCAGGCCGCCTGCAGCGCGAAGCCGGTCAGGTCGGCGAGCGCGATCTCCGGCTGCGGCTGCTCGGCCAGCCGTTCGTGCTCGGCCTCGGTCCAGCAGCGGTAGACCGCTCCGGGCGCCTCGCGGCCCGCCCGGCCGGCGCGCTGCCCGGCCGCCGCCTTCGACACGCGTACGGTGGTCAGCGAGCCGAGCCCGCGCGCGTGGTCGGTGCGCGGCTCCCGCGCCAGCCCCGAGTCCACGACCACCCGCACCCCGGGGACGGTCAGGCTGGACTCGGCCACGGACGTGGCGAGCACCACGCGGCGGGCCGCGCCGGCGGCGAGTACGGCGTCCTGCACGTGGGCGGGCGCCTGGCCGTGCACCTGGAGCACGTCCACGTCGAGGCCCGCGAGCAGCCCGGCCACCCTGGCGATCTCGCCGACGCCCGGCAGGAAGCACAGCACGTCGCCCTCGCGTTCGGCGAGCGCCCGCCTGACCACGGCGGCGACGTGCGCGAGCAGGGCCGGATCGACGCGCAGGCCGTGCGGCGGCGCGACCGGGCGCGGCGGCGGCGCCCAGACGGTCTCGACCGGGTGCGCCACGCCGCTCGCCGCCACCACGGGGCCGCCGAGCAGGCCGGACCAGCGCCCGGCGTCGGCGGTGGCCGAGGCCGCGACGAGCCGCAGGTCGGGGCGGAGCATGGCGCGCACGTCGAGCAGGAACGCGAGCGCGGTGTCGGCGTCCAGGTGCCGTTCGTGGCATTCGTCCAGGATGACGGCGTCGATCCCGGCCAGCTCCTGGTCCCGCTGGAGGCGCTGGAGCAGCACGCCGGTGGTGACCACCTCGACCATCGGGTTGGCCCCGGTGTGGCGTTCGCCGCGGATGGTGTAGCTGACGCCCATGCGCCGGGCGGCGGCGCGCACCGCGAGCCGGCGCGGCTCGGCCACCAGCACCCGCATCCCGGCCTCGGCCAGGGCGAGCGGGACCACGGTGGTCTTGCCGGTGCCGGGCGGCGCGGTCAGCACGGCCGTCCCCGGCCCGTCGAGAACGCTCAGCAGATCGGGCAGGACGTGCCGGATGGGCAGCGTGCCGGCGGTCACGGGCGGGCCGCGCCCAGCACGGAGTTGAGCACCGAGTCGAGCAGACCGGGGAAGCGGCTGTCGAGGTCGTCGCGGCGCAGGCTCATGTACTTCAGCCTGCCCACCTGCTTGGTGAGCACCACGCCCGCCTCGCGCAGCATGCGGTAGTGGTGCGAGGCCGTGGACTTGTGGACGCCGAGGTCGTCGCCGGCCACGGTGCAGGTCATCTCGCCCGCCACGGCGAGCCGGGCGACGATCTCCAGCCGTACGGGGTCGGACAGCGCCCGCAGCACCTCGGTGAGCTCGATGTCCTCGGTGGCGGGGTGAGGCAGCAGGCGCATGGCTGGAACCCTACCTTCGTCCAATGGTTTGACAACAATCCAACTATAAGTCAGTTTGATGGACGTCCAATTGTTGTGTCGTTGGAGGCTTCATTGAGCGCGCGGCTCTACCCCCTGGCCGTCGGGAACTTCGCCCTCGGCACCGGCATGTTCGTCACCGCCGGGCTGCTTCCGCCCATCTCGGCCGACCTCGGCGTCTCGCGCTCGGCCGCGGGGCAGCTCATGACGGTGTTCGCGCTGGCGTACGCGGTGCTCTCACCCCTGCTGGCCGCGTTGACGGCCCGCCTGCCGCGCAAACGGCTGCTGCTGCTCGCCATGGCCGTCTTCGTGGCGGGGAACGTGCTGACCGCGCTCGCGCCGACGTACGCGCTGGTGCTGGCCACGCGGGTGGTCGCGGCGGCGGGCGCGGCCATGTTCACCCCGACCGCGTCCGGCGTGGCCAACGCGCTGAGCACGCCGGAACGGCGCGGGCGGGCGCTGGCGCTGGTGATGGGCGGGCTGAGCGTGTCGTCGGCGATCGGCGTGCCGCTCGGCACCTGGCTGGGCGGCGAGGCCGGCTGGCGGGCCACGCTCTGGATGGTGACCGGGCTCGGCGTGCTGGGGTTCGCCTGGGTGGCCGCCGTGGTGCCCGAGGTCAGGATGCCCGTGTCCGGGCGGCTGCGCGAGCGCTTCGCGCCGCTGGCCGAACGGCCGGTGCTGGCGGTGCTGGCGACGCAGTTGCTGATGTTCGCGGCGGGGTTCACCGCCTACACCTATATCGGGTCGCTGTTCGACCTGCCGCTGACGGCCGTGCTCTGGGCGTGGGGGCTCGGCGGCGTCGCGGGCAACCAGCTCGGCGGCCGGCTCACCGACCTGTACGGCCCCCGCCGGATGATCATCCTCGGCCTGGCCGCGTCCACCGTCTTCCTGGCCCTCATCCCGGTCGCCAACCTGGCCCTGCCCGTCGCGCTGGTGTGGGCGTTCCTGTGGGGCGCGCTCGGCTGGCTGGTGGCCCCGCCGCAGCAGTTCAGGACCGTGGCGGCGGTGCCGGACAACGTGCCGATCGGGCTCGGGCTGCTGTCGTCCGCGCAGTACCTCGGGCTGTTCGTGGCGGGGCTGGCGGGCGGCGCGGCGCTCGACTGGTTCGGCAGGACCGGGGTGACGGTGGTCGCCACCGCGTTCGGGGTGGCGGCGCTGGTCGTCACGGTGGCCACGTACCGGCCGGCGCGGACGCCGGTGCCGGCCGCCTGACCCCGCCCGCCGGGCGATCTTCTCACTCCGGCAGCGGACGGCGGATCGTCCGGCAGGTGGACGACCGCCCGCGGAGGCGGCGCCTACCGTTCGCGGCATGTTGAAGAACCAGGTGACCTTCCGCCGCGTCACGGCAGGCGTCCTGCTGATCGTGGCCCCGCTGCTCCAGGCGATCGCCGTCGTCGTCGACCCGGGAACCTGGGGCGACGACCGCGAGGCGGTCAGCTTCGGCGACAACCCCGCGCTCGCGCAGGTCCAGTCCGCCCTCTACCACTGGTCGTGGATGCTCATGGCCGTCGCCGTGCTCGGGCTCGTGCACTTCACCCGGCGCAGGGCCAGCGTGCTCGGGCACGTCAGCGGCGGCCTGACGATCCTCGGCTACCTCGCGCTGTCGGCGCTGCTGATGATCGACCCCGTCGAGTGGTATCTCGGGCAGCACAACTCCCCCGAGCAGGCGCAGAAGATCCTCGACGAGATGCTGAACCTGCCCGGCGTCATCTTCGGCTTCCAGATGCCGTGGATGTTCTTCGGCCTCCTCGGCCTGCCGGTGGTGCTGCTCGCGGTCTGGCGGGCCGGCGCCGTGCACTGGTGGGTGCCGCTGGTCGTCGGCGTCGGCTACGTCGGCTCGTTCGGCGTCGCCTACGGCCCGCTCACGGTGCCGTTCTGGGTCGCGCCCGCCGCGGCGCTCGGCTGGGTGGGCGTGAAGGTGCTGCGGATGGGGGACGCGGCCTGGGCGGCGTACTACCCGGCGCCGGTGCCCGCCTCCGTGACCGAGGGCGCGCCCGCCTGAGGGTCGAGCCAGCCCATGCTGACCGCGAAGAGGATGAAGAGCCCCAGGAGGATCCGGTAGACGACGAAACCGGTGAACTTGTGCGTGCTGATGTAGCGCAGGAACCAGGCCACCGCCGCGTAGCCGACGGCGAACGAGATGACGGTGGCGAGGATGGTCGGCCCCCAGTCGGGGGCCGGCCCTTCGCCGATGTCCTTCAGCTCGAACAGCCCCGACGCCAGCACGGCGGGGATGGCCAGCAGGAACGAGTATTTGGCGGCGTCCTCGCGGCGGTAGTCGAGCAGCAGGCCCGCGGTGACGGTGCCGCCCGAGCGGGACACGCCGGGGATCAGCGCCAGCGCCTGGGCGAAGCCGTAGACGACGGCGTGGGTGAAGCTGAGATGGCGCTCCAGCGTCAGCTTGTTGCGGGCCGTGTGGTCGGCGAACCACAGGATGACCGCGAAGACGATCAGCGTCGTGCCGACCAGCCGCAGGTCGCGGAAGACGGTCCCGATCTGGTCCTTCAGCAGCAGGCCGAGGATGCCGATGGGCAGCGTGCCGGCGATGACGTACCAGCCCATGCGGGCCGCCCAGTGGCCGCGCAGCTCCTTGTCGAACAGGGATCTGGTCCAGGTGGAGATGATCTCCCAGATCTCCTTGCGGAAGTAGATGAGCACCGCGGCCTCGGTGCCGAGCTGGATGACCGCGGTGAACGCCGCGCCGGGATCGGGCCAGCCGGCGAAGGCGGAGACCACGCGGATGTGGGCGCTGGAGGAGATCGGCAGGAACTCCGTGAGCCCCTGGATCAACCCCAAGATCACCGCTTCCAGCCAGCCGATCACGCGGACACCCCTCCAGAACGTGCAAAGTGACGAAGGCGAGGCTAGCGGAACCGGTGGGCGTTGGCGCGGGCGAAGTCGGCGAAGTCCCGGGCCGGCCGGCCGAGGGCCCGCGGCACGCCGTCGGCGACGCTCGCGTTGCGGCCGTCCAGGATGCCGGTGAACAGCGCCGACAGCCCTTCCGCCTCCTCTCGCGGCACGCCGTGGGCGACGGCCCCGGCCACGTACTCCTCGGGCGTCACCCGGGCGAAGACGACCGGCCGGCCGACGGCCGCCGCCAGCTCCTCGGCCGCCTGGGCGAACGTCAGCAGCCGTGGTCCGGTCAGCTCGTACACCTGGCCCGCGTGGCCGCCGTCCCCGGCGAGCGCGGCCGCGGCCACGTCGGCGATGTCGTCGGCGTCCACGAACGGCTCCGGCACGTCCGCGGCCGGCAGCGCGATGACGCCGGCGCGCACCGGCTCCAGGATGAAGCCCTCGCTGAAGTTCTGCATGAACCAGCTGCAACGCACGATCGTCCACTCCGCGCCGGACTCCTGAACCGTGCGCTCGCTCGCCTGCGCCTCCGGCTCGCCCCGGCCCGACAGCAGCACCAGCCGGCGCACCCCGGAGCGCACGGCCAGCTCGGTGAACGCCTTCATGTCGTCGTACGCGCCGGGGAAGGCCAGGTCGGGATAGTAGGAGACGTACGCGGCCGTCACGCCCTCCAGCGCGGCGGGCCAGGTCGAGCGGTCCTCCCAGGCGAAGGACGGCGTGGCGGAGCGGGAGCCGACGCGCACGCTCAGCCCGCGGGCGGTGAGCCGGTCGGCGACGCGGCGGCCGGTCTTGCCCGTGCCGCCCAGAACCAGAATCGTCATGCGTCCAGTAAGCCGCCTAGCCGTGAGACTCTCCATGGTTGAGAAGCGCACAGGCATATGCGATCGTCTAACCCATGGATCAGCTCGCGGCGCTACTGGACGGCCCGCGGGCCCGTGGCGCCTTCCTGCTGCGCTGCGTCCTCGACCCGCCGTGGTCGATCCTGGTGCGGGACGAGGCCCCGCTGTCGGTGACCGCGCTGGTGCGCGGCGAGGCGTGGGTGCTGCCCGACGGCGGCGAGCCGGTACGCCTCGGGCCGGGCGAGGTGGCGATCAACCGGGGGCCGGAGCCGTACGTGGTGGCCGACCGGCCCGGCACCGCGCCGCAGATCGTCATCCACCCCGGCCAGCGCTGCACCACGCTCGACGGCAGCACCCTCCACCAGGCCATGGACCTGGGGGTGCGGACCTGGGGCAACGCCGCCGACGGCGGGACCGTGATGCTGACGGGCACGTACACGATGGAGGGCGAGGTCAGCAGGCGGCTGCTGGAGGCGCTGCCGCCGCTCGTCGTGCGGCCGGGCGGCCCGGTCATCGGCCTGCTCGGCGCGGAGATCGACAAGGACGAGCCGGGCCAGGAGGCCGTGCTCGACCGGCTGCTCGACCTGCTGCTCATCGCCGTGCTGCGGGCGCACTTCGCCGCCCACGAGGCCCCCGCGTGGTACCGCGCGATGGGTGACCCCGTCGTGGGCAAGGCCCTGCGCATGCTGCACCACAATCCCGCCCACCCGTGGACGGTCGCCGCGCTGGCCGCCGAGGTCGGCGTCTCGCGGGCGGCGCTCGCCCGCCGCTTCACCGACCTGGTGGGGGAGCCGCCGATGGCCTTCCTCACCGGCTGGCGGCTGGCGCTCGCCGCCGACCTGCTGCGCGAGCCCGACGCCACGATCGGGGCGGTGGCCCGCAAGGTCGGCTACGGCAGCCCGTTCGCGCTGAGCGCGGCCTTCAAACGGGTACGCGGCGTGAGCCCCCAGGAATACCGGCGGCAGCCGGCCGGAGCCGTCGGGTGAGACCGCTGCTGCTGCTCGACGTGGACGGCGTGCTCAACCCGATCGGCCGCCCGCCCCCGGGCCACCGGCGCTACCGCTGCGTCGTCGACGGCGAGACGTACGTCGTGCGCCTCAACCCCCGGCACGGCCGGCAGCTGCTCGACCTCGCCGAGGCCACCGGGGCGGAGCTGGTGTGGGCGACGACCTGGGAGGAGCACGCCAACGACTGGATCGCCCCGCGCATCGGCCTGCCCTCGCTGCCCGTCGTCACGGTGAACGCCGCCACCGCGCCGGTGAGCGAGCACGGCGAGATGTTCAAGACCCCGGCGGTGGCCGCGTACGCGGGGCGGCGGCCGTTCGTCTGGTTCGACGATCAGGTGTGGGCCGAGGACGAGGAGTATCTCAGGGTCCATCAGGGTGTCGGCGATTTCCTGCTCGTGCACGTGGATCCCGCACACGGACTGACCAGCGGTCATCTGGGCACTGCATGGGAGTGGCTGACCCTTACAGGGTTTTCTCAGGGTTCCTGACGGGAGTCCTGAGCGCGGCCCCGTCCGTTGGCCCAGTAGGTCGAGAGAAACGGAAGGAACACCATGTACCGCTCCCGAGAGCACAGAATCCTCGCCGGCGTCTGCGGCGGCATCGCCGACAAGACGGGCATGCCCCCCACGCTGGTCCGGATCCTCTGGCTGCTCCTCTCCCTCATCCCCGGACCGCTGTGGGTCGTCTACGTCGCCATGTGGATCCTCGTCCCGGAGGAGCCCAAGGGCTACCGCACCGTCTGATCGAGCGCTGTCTGATCCAGCCAGTTCCGCAGGGTCCCGGCGAACCACACGGGGTCGTCGAGCCACGGGAAGTGGCCCGCTGACGGCTGCACCACGAGCTCGGCACGGGGGAACAGGCCGGCGACCTCGGACATGGCGGCAGGCGGGCCGGCCACGTCCACCTCGCCGGCCAGCACGAGCACCGGCGCGTCGAGTGCCTTGAGCGCGGCGCGCGTGGCCGCCGGGTCGAAGGCGCCCTCGGCGCCGAACCCGGCTGCCGCCTCCCGGCTCAGCCGCCGCTCCCCGTCGGCGTGGTGGGCCCGCGCGGGCGCGTCCCAGCGCCCGTAGGTGAAGGGGGCGATGAGCGAGCCGTCGCCGGGCCGGCCCTCGCCCGCCGTGATCCGCTCCAGCGCCGCGTACGCCTCGGCGAACCAGGGCTCGGCGGCGCGCGAGCGGGCGACCTCGCGCCGCGCCTCCCCGGCGATGTCGACGCCGACGGCCCGGGTGCTGGGGGTGATCAGGACGAGGCGGGCGATCCTGGCGGGGTGGCGGGCGGCGTACCGGACCGCGAGGTTCGCGCCCCCGCAGTGACCGAGGAGGTCGAGACGGTCCTCGCCGAGGTGCGCGCGCAGTGCCTCGACGTCCTCGGCCTGCCGGTCGCACCGGTACGAAGCCGCGTCGGCAGGCGTCGCCGAGTCCCCGGTGCCGCGCAGGTCCAGGGTGATCACCCGCCGGTGCGCGGACAGCCCGCCGAGGTCGCCCAGGTACGCCGACGCCTGCGGCCCGCCCGGCAGGCAGACGAGCGGCCGGCCCCCGGAGCCGTGGACGTGGTAGGCGAGGGTGGTGCCGTCATGGGCGGCGAAAGTCGGCATGGCGGGCATTCTGGCAGGCGTCCCTGGCGTCCGCGGCGTTCCGGCGGCGGCATATCCTCGAACCATGAGGGCAAGGCCGTTGACACTCCTCCAGGACGATCTCGTCGACTACGACCCCGCGATGGAACGCATGACCGACCTCGTCGGGCAGCGCCAGCGGGACGAACGCCCCGACACGCTCTGGCTGCTCAGCCATCCGTCCGTCTACACCGTCGGCCGCCGCACCCCGGCGGCCCACCTGCCCGACCCCTCGCACGGCATCCCGGTCGCCGAGACCGGCCGCGGCGGGCAGCTCACCTACCACGGCCCCGGGCAGCTCGTCGGCTACCTGATTGTCAAGCTCGCCGAGGACGAGGGCATCGTCGACTACGTGCGCGAGGTGGAGCTGCGCCTGGTGGAGGCGCTGGGCAAGCTCGGGCTCCCGGCCGAGCGCCGCGACACCCCGCCCGGCTCCGAGCTGCTGACCGGCGTCTGGACCTCCGAGACCGACCGCAAGATCATCTCCATCGGCATGCGGCAGAGCCGCGGCGTCACCAGCCACGGCTTCGCGCTCAACGTCGACGGCGACCTCACGCCGTGGAACTGGGCGGTCGCCTGCGGCATGCCGGACGTCGACATGACCTCGCTCCAGCGCGAGCTGGGCACGGCCTCGATGGACGAGGTCCGCAAGGTCGTCGCCGAGGCGTTCGAGGCGTCCACCTGAGGGCCCGCCTGAGGGCCTGCCCGCCCCGGCCGGCAGGCCCCCCGGAGGACGGTCAGACGGTCTCGGTCTCCTCGTCGACGGTCCGGCGCGGGCCGGTGAACCAGTGGCGGGCCGACAGGGTCCACCACAGCGCGATGAGGACGAGCACGACGCCCACCGCGATCGGCGCGTAGTTCACCGACGTCCAGGTGAAGTCGTCGCCGCCCGGCACGCCGGCCGGGCTGAACGGCATGATGAAGTAGATCGAGACGATCACGATCTCGACGCAGGCGATCCAGCACAGCGCCTTGTACTTGCGTCCGAGGGTCCACGGTCCCGGCTGGAAGGCGTCGCCCATGCGCAGGCGGAGCCAGATCGGGATGAGGAAGGCCAGGTAGAGGCCGATGACCGCGATCGACACGACGGCGTAGAACGCGACCGGGGTGGTCAGGCCGGCGGGGGCGTAGAGCGCGGGCAGGGTGATCAGGGCGGCCACCACGCAGCCGGCGATGATGGCGTTGACGGGCGTGCGGTTGCGGTCCACCTTCGACCACAGCCGCCAGCCGGGGACCGCGCCGTCCCGCGAGAAGGCGTACGTCATCCGCGACATCGAGGTCACGCAGCTCATGCCGCAGAAGAACTGGCCGATGGTGGAGATGGCGAAGACGGCCGTGGCGAGCGGCGAGGACAGCGCGGTCTCGAAGATGGCGCCGACGAATCCGCCCTGCTTGTTGAGCTCGTCCACGTTGGTGGCGGCGAACAGGAACGCCAGCAGCAGGATCCAGCCGCCGATCGCCGAGTAGAAGATCGACTGCCACAGGCCGCGGGCGGCGGTCCTCGCCGCGCCCTGGGTCTCCTCCGAGACGTGGGCGCAGGCGTCGAACCCGGTGATCGTGTACTGGGTGAGCAGGAAGCCGAGCGGCAGCACGTACAGCCAGAAGGGCAGGCCGTCGGAGCCGTCGCCGAAGCCGGAGTTGTTGTTGGTGCCGCCGAAGACGAAGCCGAGCGACTGGTGGTCGGAGGGGGCGAAGACCAGGATCGCGACGACGACCACGGCGCCCGCGACGTGCCACCAGACGGAGACGTTCTGCAGCAGCGAGATGAGCCGGTGGCTGAAGATGTTGATCAGGGCGTGCAGGGCGAGCACGATCACGAACAGCAGGAACGTCTGCGGGAGCGTGCCCTCCCACGCGCCGCCGGTCAGGCGGGACAGGACGATGTTGAGGAACGTGGCGCAGCCGTAGTCGACCGACGCGGTGACGGCGATGAGCCCGATGAGGTTGAGCCAGCCGGTGAACCAGCCGTGGATCGGCTTGCCCATCTTGGCGGCCCACCAGTAGATGCCGCCCGCCGTCGGGTAGGCCGAGACCAGCTCGGCCATGCAGAACCCGATGATGAGGATGAACAGCGAGATCACCGGCCAGCCCCACGAGATGGCGATGGGGCCGCCGTTGTTCCAGGCCTGTCCGAAGGTCGTGAAGCAGCCGGCGAGGATCGAGATGATGGAGAAGGAGATGGCGAAGTTCGAGAATCCGCTCCAGGTGCGGGCCAGCTCTTGCTTGTAGCCGAGCTCGGCGAGTCGCCTGGAATCCTCGTCAACGGACATGAGGTCTCCCTGGGGGGCGCGGAGGACGCTCTGTATGGTCTACGTCTAGACCATTTCCTGCCGTGGGACAAGGCGTTACAGGCGGGTTTCGATCTCGTCAGGACCGGACGGCGACGGCCGGCGACCTTCACGAGGTCGCCGGCCGCCTGATGCGGGTCACCCGCCGAACGCGTCGGTGGCCGCCTGGCAGAACGCCTTCAGGTCGTCCGGCTTGCGGCTGGTGACGAGGGTGTTCGGGCCTTCGGTGTCCACCACGACCTCCTGGTCCACCCAGGTGGCGCCGGCGTTGCGGAGATCGGTCCGGAGGCTGGGCCACGAGGTCATCGTGCGCCCGCGCACCACGTCGGCCTCGATCAGCGTCCAGGGCGCGTGGCAGATGGCCGCGACCGGCTTGCCGGCGTCGAAGAACGCGTGGACGAACCGTACGGCGGCCGGCTGCATGCGCAGGAAGTCCGGGTTGGCGACGCCTCCGGGCAGCACGAGGCCGTCGAAGGACGCCGGGTCGGCGGTGTCCACCGTGTCGTCCACGGCGAACTCGTCGGCCTTGTCCAGGTGGTTGAACCCCTGGATCTGCCCGGAGTCGGTGGAGATCAGCTTGGGCGTGCCGCCCGCCTGCTTGACCGCCTTCCACGGCTCGGTGAGCTCCACCTGCTCCACGCCCTCGGGCGCGACGAGAAAGGCGATGGTCTTGCCGTTCATCATGCGAACCTCCTATGAATCAGCCGTTTTCTCCCCCCTATCCGGCCGTGCCGGATGTATGCGTCTTTACCCTAGGGGGGTATAGTGCCCGGTGAACGTCACTGTGAGGAGGGAGTCGTCATGACCGTCACGACATACCAGGTCGAGGGCATGACCTGCGGCCACTGCGTGAGCTCGGTGACCGAGGAGGTCGGCAAGGTGGCCGGCGTGAGCGGGGTCGAGGTGGACCTGGCGTCCGGGGCCGTGACCGTGACGAGCGCCGCGCCGCTCGACGCGGACGCCGTGGAGGCCGCCGTCAACGAGGCGGGCTACGAGTTGGCCGGCCGGATCGAGCTGCTGCCCCAGGCGGGCGGCGGCGGGTGCTGCGGCGGCTCCTGCGGCTGCGGCTGACCGCTCAGCGGGCCGACCGGTTGCGGGCGGCGGTGTGGACGACCCACGCCGTGCCCGCGCCGACCGCGTACCAGAGCAGGTCGGGCGGGTTGAAGGTGCTGCCCAGCAGCGGCCGCAGCAGGGGAGGGATCTCCCCGAGCTGGGCGAACTCGATCGCCCAGCTCAGCCCGGCCGACACCAGCGCGGCGACCCACGGCCGCACCCGCGGGGCCACGAGCAGCACCAACGTGTAGATCAGTACGGTGTAGAGCGCGTCACCGGCGTACTTCGGCACCGGTCCGTCCCAGAGCAGGCGCACGCCGAGCCCTGCGGCGACGGTCAGGACGGCGGCGAGGGCGGTGAGCAGACGGGGCACCAGATTTACGGTAGTGCCGGTAAAGACTGAAAATTTACACCGCAGAAGGATACGAAGCTGAAACAATTTTCCGTGTCTCGTTGACACACGGTCTCCGTATGGTGTGCCTTTCCATACACAGGAAAACCCCGCCTGAAGGTGAGGCACTCATGAGTAAATGGCTCGCGCGCCTGGTAGCGCTGGGCTTGGCGGTATTAGTGGCAGGTCAGGGCACCACGGCGGCCCTAGCGCAGGAACCGGCGGCGGGGAAGAAGATCTTCAGGGTCGGCGCGACCCAGTCCATGGACTCGATGAACCCGTTCCTCGCGGTCCGGCTGGTCTCGACCTCCATCCACCGCTGGATGTACGGCTTCCTGACGGTGCCCGACTCGAAGACCCTCGCGCCCAGCCCCGACCTCGCCGAGTCGTGGACGACGTCGGAGGACGGGCTCACCTGGACGTTCAAGATCCGCCAGGCGAAGTGGTCCGACGGCCAGCCGATCACGGCTGAGGACGCCGCCTGGACGTTCAACAAGATGATGACCGACGAGGCCGCCAAGACGGCGAACGGCCCCGCGGTGGAGAACTTCGAGACCGTCACGGCCAACGGCCAGGACCTCGTCATCAAGCTGAAGGCGCCGCAGGCGTCCATGCTGGAGAACCCGGTGCCGATCATGCCCAAGCACGCTTGGGAGTCGGTCACCGACATGGCCAACTACGACGCCGAGAAGTACCCCTCGGTGAGCAGCGGGCCGTACATCGCGGTCGAGCACAAGAAGGACCAGTACGTCAAGCTGCAGGCCAACCCCAACTACTGGCGGGGCAAGCCCAAGATCGACGAGCTCCAGGTCATCTTCTACGACAACCCGCAGGCCGCCGTCGCCGGTCTGAAGAAGGGCGACATCGACCTGCTCGGCCGCATGACCCCGCAGGAGTTCGAGGCCATCCAGAACGACCCGAACATCGAGGCCTGGAACACCCAGGGCCGGCGCGCGGCGTACCTGCAGATCAACCACGGCGCCACCACGACCGACGACAAGCCCGTCGGCGACGGCCACCCGGCGCTGAAGGACGTCAAGGTCCGCCAGGCCGTGCACTACGCCATCGACAAGCAGAAGCTGGTCGACGAGGTCCAGAACGGCCTGGCCAAGCCCGCCGACGGCTCGATCGTGCCGCCGATGTACAAGGACTGGTTCTGGGAGGCCACCGGCGAGGAGAAGGTCACCTACGACCCCGCCAAGGCCAACCAGATCCTCGACGACGCGGGCTACAAGAAGGGCTCCGACGGCGTCCGCACGATGCCCGACGGCAAGCGCAAGCTGGAGTTCCGCTTCACCATCCACACGGACACGCCCGTCGAGGACAAGCTCGCCGAGTACCTGACCGCCTTCCTCAAGGAGGTCGGCATCACGGTCACCACGGTCAAGCTGGACTCCAGCAAGTTCACCGAGGAGACCGGCACCACCGGCAACTTCGACATCGCGATCAGCGGCTGGTCCGTCAACCCCGACCCGGAGGAGGTCCTGGCCACGCACCTGTGCAGCCGGCGGCCCGCCTCGAACGGCGAGGGCGGCGGCACCGAGTCGTTCTTCTGCGACGACACCTTCGAGAAGCTCTACAAGGACCAGCTCAAGGAGCTGGACCGGCCCAAGCGCGTCGAGCTGATCAAGCAGATGCAGGAGCGGCTCTACACCCAGGCGCCGATCATCGCCATCTACTACACCAACGACCTTGAGGGCTACCGCAAGGACAAGGTCACCAGCATCACCCCGATCCCCGAGGACAAGGGCCTGCTCTACGGCGGCAGCGGCTACTGGCCGTTCTACACCGTGGACGTCAAGGCCGCGGCCGCGGCCGGCGCGAGCGGCGAGGGCGGCTCGAACACCGGGCTCATCGCCGGGATCGTCGGCGTCGTGGTGGTCCTCGGCCTCGGTGCCTTCTTCCTGACCAGGCGGCGCAAGAGCACCGCAGACGAGCGCGAATGACCACACCTCTGGAGTCCGCGGAGCCCGCCGTCCAGGCGGCGGGCCCCGCGGACGACCGCCCCGCCCGCCGTGGCACGCTGCGTTACGCGGCGTCCAAGGCAGGCGGGGCGCTGTTCAGCATCGCCATGGTGATCATCGGGACGTTCTTCCTCTTCCGCATGCTTCCCGGTGATCCCGTACGCAACCTCGCGCAGGGCCGCAACATGACCCCCGCGCAGCTCGACCTGGAACGTCGCCGGCTGGGCCTGGACAAGCCGCTGATCGACCAGTTCTTCGACTTCGTCGGCAAGACCCTCCGGCTCGACCTCGGCACCTCCTACGAGTACAAGCGGCCGGTGCTCGACCTCATCGGCGAGCGCATCGGCCCGACGCTGCTGCTCGCCGGCACCGGGCTGGTCATCGCGGTCAGCCTCGGCATCTGGCAGGGCACCCGCGCCGGCTGGCGGCACGGCAGCGGCTTCGACCGCTTCTCCACCGGCGTCTCGCTGGTGCTCTGGTCGGTGCCGACCTTCTGGCTCGGGCTGCTGCTCATGATGGTGTTCGGCGTCGGCATCGGGCCGATCCCCGGGCTGTTCCCGTTCCGCGGCATCGAGAGCGTGGACGCGCCCGACGGGTTCGCGTACGTGCTGGACGTCGCCTCGCACATGGTGCTGCCCTGCCTGACGCTGGTCGCCGTCGTCTACGCCCAGTATCTGCTCGTCATGCGCTCGTCGCTGCTGGAGGAGGTCGGGCAGGACTACGTCACCGTGGCGCGGGCCAAGGGGCTGCGCGACGACGACGTGCGGCGGCGGCACGCCGTGCCCAACGCGCTGCTGCCGACCGTGACGCTGGTGTTCATGCGGATCGGGTTCGTCGTGGGCGGCGCGGTCACCGTCGAGACCATCTTCACCTGGCCCGGCCTCGGGCAGCTGTTCTACGAGGCGGTGCGGGTGCCGGACTTCACGCTCATGCAGGGCACGTTCCTGCTGATCACGGTCGCCGTGATCCTCATGAACACGCTGGCCGACGTGGTCTACCACATCCTCGACCCGAGAGTGAGGTCGGCATGACGAGCCTCGCCGCCACGCGGCGCCGCCTCGCGCTGAGCCGCTTCTGGGCCGACTTCCGCACCCATCGGGCAGGGCTCGCCGGCGCGGCCGTCCTGCTGGTCGCCGTGCTGCTCGCGCTCGTCGCCCCGCTGTTCATCAGCGAGGACGTCACCAGCGTCGTCGAGGGCACCGGCCAGAAGTTCGCGCCGCCCAGCCTCGCCGAGCCGTTCGGCACCGACGAGTCGGGCCGCTCGATCCTGCTCATGGTGTGGTGGGGCTCGCGCACGTCGCTGCTCATCGGCTTCCTCGCCGCGCTGCTCAGCGTGGTCATCGGCCTGGTCGTCGGCGTCGCGGCCGGGCACTTCCGCGGCTGGATCGGCGGCGCGCTGATGCGGGTCACCGACTGGTTCCTGGTGCTGCCGTCGCTGGTCACGGCGCTGGTGCTGGCGGCGATCCTGGGCGGCAGCACGGCGACGATCGTCACCGCGATCGCGGTCACGACCTGGCCCTCGACCGCCCGGCTGATCCGCGCCCAGACGCTCGCCGTCGAGGCCCGCCCCTACATCGAGCGCTCCAAGGCGCTCGGCGCGGGGCACTGGCACATCACCACCCGGCACGTGCTGCCCAACGTGGCCCCGCTGCTGCTGGCCAGCACCACGCTGGAGGTGGCCAGCGCGATCGTGACCGAGTCCACGCTCGCCTTCCTGGGCGCCAGCGCCAACAAGACGTCCTGGGGCACGATGCTGCGCGCCTCCTACGACTTCGGCGCCGCCACCAACGCGGCCTGGTGGTACATCATCATCCCCGGCCTGGCCATCCTCATCGTCGTCATGGCGTTCACCCTCATGGGGCGGGCGCTGGAGGCCGTGCTCAACCCCCAGCTCAGGAGGAAGGCGTGAGTCTCCTCGAACTCGATGACGTGTCGGTGACGTACCGCATCGCCGCGGGCGAGGTGCCCGCGGTGCGCGGCGTGTCGCTGACCCTCGACTCCGGAGCGGCGCTCGGAGTCGCCGGCGAGTCGGGATCCGGCAAGTCGACGCTGGCCATGGCGCTGCTCAGGCTCCTGCCCAGGGACGCGCGCGTCGACGGCCGGATCCTCCTCGGCGGCGAGGACATCGCCGCCATGACATGGGGGCGCCTGCGGGCCGTGCGCTGGGCGGAGGCGTCGATCGTCTTCCAGGGCGCGCAGCACGGGCTCAACCCCGTGCGCAGGATCGGCGACCAGATCGCCGAGCCGCTGCTCGTCCACGGCCTGGCCAAGCCCGAGGGCGCCCGCAAGCGGGTGACCGAACTGCTCGAACAGGTCGGCCTGCCGGCCTGGCGGGCGCGCAGCTACCCGCACGAGCTGTCGGGCGGGCAGCGGCAGCGCGTGATGATCGCGATGGCGCTGGCCTGCTCGCCGCGGCTGATCATCGCCGACGAGCCGACCACCGCGCTCGACGTGATGGTCCAGGCGCAGGTCCTGACGCTGATCAAGCAGCTGGTCGCCGAGCACGGCATCTCGCTGATCATGATCTCGCACGACCTGTCGGTGCTCGCCGACGTCTGCGACCAGCTCGCGGTCATGTACGCCGGCCGCGTCGTCGAGCACGGCCCGTCCGCGCAGGTCTTCCACGACCCGCGCCACCCCTACGCCAAGGCGCTGGCGGCGGCGTTCCCCACCGTGGGCGACCCGGCCTCGCGCATGGCGCCCAAGGGACTCGGCGGCGACCCGCCCGAC
This sequence comes from Nonomuraea sp. B208, assembly GCF_057536035.1. NCBI lineage: Bacteria > Bacillati > Actinomycetota > Actinomycetes > Streptosporangiales > Streptosporangiaceae > Nonomuraea > Nonomuraea sp. B208. The sequence goes on along the minus strand of NZ_BAAJOU010000025.1, from coordinate 208,226 downwards.
CCCATGCAGCTCCCGACCGGCTGCGCCTTCCACCCGCGCTGCCCGGCGGCGCTGCCGGAGTGCGCGAGCACCGACGTGGAGCTCTGGCCGGCCGGTCCCGGCCGGGTCGCGGCCTGCGTGCACGTACGGGCGAAGGAGGATGCCTGATGACCGAGACGCAGACCCCCGCCGAGGCGGTCGAGACCGCGCGGCCCACCCTGCTGGAGGCCCGCGACCTGCGCGTGGAGTTCAGCTCGCGGGGCCGCAGGGCGCGCGCCGTGGACGGCGTCAACCTGGCCATCGGCAAGGGCGAGATCGTCGCGCTGGTCGGCGAGTCGGGCTGCGGCAAGACCACGCTCGCCCGCACCCTGCTCGGCCTCGAACGCCCCACCGCCGGCGAGGTCCGCTTCGACGGGGCCGCGCTCGACTACCGCGCGCGGGCGCTCAAGGCGTACCGCCGGCAGGTCCAGCTCGTCCTCCAGGACCCGATGGGCTCGCTCAACCCCCGCCACACCGTGTACGAGGCCGTCGCCGAGGGCCCCCGCATCCACGGCCTGGCCGACGAGCGGGAGGTCGTGGCCAAGGCCCTGTCGCACGCCGGGCTCCGGCCGCCGGACCGGTTCTTCCTGCGCCACCCGCACGAGCTGTCCGGCGGGCAGCGGCAGCGCGTGGTGATCGCGGGCGCGCTGGCCCTCGACCCGAAGGTGCTGATCGCCGACGAGCCGGTGGCCTCGCTGGACGCCTCCGTACGCGGCGAGATCCTGGCGCTGCTGCTCCGGCTGCGCGCCGAGCTGGGGCTGTCGGCGCTGGTCGTCACGCACGACCTCGGGCTGGCGTGGAACATCGCCGACCGGGTCGCCGTGATGTACCTCGGCAGGATCGTCGAGTCGGGGCCGGTCGAGCAGGTGCTGACCGCGCCGCGGCATCCGTACACGCAGGCGCTGCTGTCGGTCCTGCCGGAGTCGCCGGAACGGGTGGTGCTGACCGGCGAGCCGCCGGACCCGACCCGCATCCCGGGCGGATGCCGCTTCCACGCCCGCTGCCAGGTGCTCGCCTCGGGGCGGGCGGCCGAGGCCGGGGTGGACGGCAGGTGCCGCACCGAGTCGCCGGCCGTCCTGCCCGCCGACGCCATGGCGCGGGCGGCCTGCCACTATGCGGACGTATCCGGCTGACCGAGCTCCGCGTCGTGCACCAGGATGGCCGCCTGGACCCGGTTGGCCAGGCCCAGCTTGGCCAGCACCCGGCTGACGTGCGCCTTCACCGTGGCCTCGGTCAGCCGCAGCTCGCGGCCGATCTCGGCGTTGGACAGGCCGCGGGCCAGGGCCCTGATGACGTCCTCCTCGCGATCGGTCAGCGCGGCGAGGCGGCGGCGGGCGGTCTCGGCCCTGGACGGGGCGCGGCCGGCGTAGGAGGCGAGCAGGCGCCTGGTGACCGACGGGGCGAGCATGGCCTGGCCGGCCGCGACCGTGCGGACGGCCGCGGCCAGCTCTCGCGGCGGAGTGTCCTTGAGCAGGAAACCGACCGCGCCGAGGCGCAGTGCCTCGTGGACGTACTCGTCGAGGTCGAACGTGGTCAGCATGATCACCTTGGGTGGGCTGGGCGCGGCGAGCAGCCGGCCGGCGGCGGTCAGGCCGTCGGTGCCGGGCATGCGCACGTCCATGAGCACGACCTCGGGGCGCAGCCGCGCCGCCGCCGAGACCGCCTCCGCGCCGTCGCGGGCCTCGGCGATCACGGCGATGTCGCCCGCCGCCTCCAGGATCAGCCGGAGCCCGGAGCGCACCAGCTCCTCGTCGTCGGCGACCAGGACCCGGATCACGCGGGGATCCTCGCCGCGACCAGGAAACCGCCGTCGTCCTGCGCGCTGGTGCGCAGCGTGCCGCCGAGCAGTTCGACCCGCTCGCGCAGGCCGACCAGGCCCCAGCCCGCCCCGGGCAGCCCGGCGGGTGGGGACGCGGGGGCGCGGTTGCGGACCTCGACCTCCAGCGCCTCCGGCCGGTAGCGGACCCGCACGTCGGTGCGCGCGTCGGCGGCGTGCCTGTGCACGTTGGTGAGCGCCTCCTGCACCACCCGGTACGCGGTCCGCGCCACCGCCGGCTCCACCTCCCTCACCTCGCCTTCGTCGTGCCTGACGACCTCGACGCCGAGCGCGCGCGACTGGTCGAGCAGCCGGTCGAGGTCGGCGAACGTGGGCGGCGGCGCGACCTCCACCGCCTGCCGCCGATCGCTGGTCCAGTCGGGGGCCCGGTCGGAGGCCCAGCCGGTGGCACAGTCGGTGGCCCGGTTGGTGGCCCGGAGGACGCCGAGCACGTCACGCAGGTTCGCCAGCGCCTCGCGGCCGATGCCGCCGATGAGCGCGGCGGTCCGCGCGGCCTCCTCGTCGCCCGTGCGCACCTCCAGCGCCCCGGCGTGCAGCACGATCAGCGAGACCCGGTGGGCGACCACGTCGTGCATCTCCCTGGCGATGCGGGCCCGCTCCTCGGCCCGCACCTGCTCGGCCCGCATGATCTGCTCGCGTTCGGCGCGCCGGCGCACCTCGCGGCGGGCCCGCGTCCACAGGCCCAGCGCGAACGGCAGCCCGACCACGGCCAGCGCCATGAACAGCGCGTTGCCGGGGGTGGCGGCCAGGACCTCGCGCACCCCCTCGCGCCAGGCGCCCATCAGCGCGGACGCCCCGAACACGGCCGCGCAGCCGCCCAGGTAGGCCGCGATGTCCCGGCCCCTGACCAGGTCGCGGCCCGCGTGGTAGGAGGCGGCCAGCAGCGGCGGCCACAGCAGGAGCAGGACGTGGCCGGCGGCGGCCACGGCGGCGAGGGGCCACCAGGACCGCCGGGTCCACCACGCGGCAAGCCCGGCCGCCGCGGCGACCGCGAGCTCCGCCGGCAGCGGGAGCCCGGAAGGCGCCCCCGCCTGCCCCTGGAGGACGAACAGAGAGAGCCCGAACATCGCCGCGCCGAGCAGGACGAACCGCATGCCCCCAGCGTAGGGGCCCGGCCGGAAGAGGCTTTACGACGAAAGTAGGGGGCGTCGACCGACGATCGGGGCGCACACCCCGGCGGCTCCCGCCGCCAGATTGGCTCCCATGCTGAAGATCCTGACCGCCCTGTCCTTGATCGCGTTGCCGCCGCAGGCGGACCTCGCGCTGCCTGAGCCCACCGGGCCGCTGCCCGTGAGCACGACCGACCTGCACCTGGTGGACGAGAGCCGGCCCGACCCCTGGAACCCGGAGGCGGACCGGCGTGAGCTGATGGTCACCCTCTGGTACCCGGCCCGGCGCGACAACGGCGAGCGGGCGCGCTACCTGAGCCCGCAGGAGTCCGCCGCGGTCCTCGCCCCCTACCGCGACGTCCCCCCGGACGCGCTCACCCGGGTGAGGACCCACGCCGGGCGGGAGGCCCCCGTCCGCGCGGGCCGCCATCCGCTCGTCGTCCTCTCGCCCGGCTTCACCTTCCCCCGCGCCACCCTGACCTCGCTCGGCGAGGACCTGGCGAGCCGGGGCTACCTGGTCGCGGCCGTCGAGCACACCTACGAGTCGGTCGCCACCACGTTCCCCGACGGCCGCACGACCACGTGTCTCGCCTGCGTCCCCGGCCAGGACGGCGCCGTCGTCGCGGCCGGGCGGGCTGCCGACGTGAGTTTCGTGCTGGACGAGCTGACGGCGGGGCGCTGGGGCCGGTCCGTCGACCGTGCGCGGATCGCCGTGGCCGGCCATTCGATGGGCGGCAACAGCGCCGCCGCCGTCCTGGCGAAGGACCGCCGGGTCAAGGCCGGCGCCAACCTGGACGGCACCTTCATCCCGCCGGTCGAGCGCCTGGACCGGCCGTTCCTGCTGATCGGCTCGCCGCGTACGCATGCGTGGGACGGCAGCGACGACTCGTGGAAGAAGTCCTGGGCCCACCTGAAGGGCCCGAAGAAGTGGATCACGATCGCCGGCACCGACCACTCCGCCTTCGTGGACCACGCCGTGCTCCGGCCCCCGCTCGGCATCCCCGCGCAGGAGCTCGACGGCGTGCGCGCGCTGCGGATCACCCGCGATCACCTCGCGGCCTTCCTCGACCGCCATCTGCGGGGGCGCAGCACGCCGGTCCCCGCCTATCCCGAGGTCGTCGATCAGGGGCGGAAGGCGGCGGCGTTCTCCTCGGCCCACTGACGGAAGCTCCTGGCGTCCCGGCCGGTGACCTCCTTGACGGTCGGGACGACGGTGTAGCCGATCTCCGGCGTGTGGCCGAGCGCGCCGATCAGGAATTCGACGGTCTCCTCGCCCATGCCGTCGGCGCGCCACTTGGCGCGGGCCTCGTCCACGGTGAGCTCGACGAAGCGTACGTCCCTGCCGATGGCGCCGGCCAGGATCGCGACCTTCTCCCTGAGCGTGATGGCCTCGGGGCCGGTCAGCACGTACGCCCGCCCGCCGTGCCCGCCCTCGGTGAGCACGGTCGCGGCCACGGCGGCGATGTCGCGCTCGTGCACCAGCGCGCTCAGCCGGTCGCCGAACGGCTCCTTGATGACGCCCTCGGTCCGGACCGTCTCCGCCCACCAGCGCAGCGTGTTGGACATGAACTCGACCGGGTGCAGCAGCGTCCACTCGATGCCGCTGCCGGCGAGCGCCCGCTCCAGCTCGCCGTCCTCGCGCCCGCCGAGCACGGTGACCCGCCGCACGCCGGCCGCGGCGGCCAGCTCGACCAGGGCGGCGCCGTCGGGGAGCGGGGCGTAGTCGTCGCCCGCGAAGTTGATGAGGTGCGCGGCCTCGACGCCGTCGAAGACGCCGGCCAGCTCGGCGGGCCTGGCGAGGTCGCCCGCGACCACCTCGACGCCCTCGGGCAGCGCGGCCCTGGCGGGGTTCCTGGTCAGGGCGCGGACCCGCTGTCCGGCGGCGAGCAGCTCCTCGACGACGAGACGGCCGACGGTCCCGGTGGCGCCGGTGACGAGAACGGTCATGATGAGGCCCCTCTTCTGGAACGGAACGTTCTGCTCTCAGTCTAGCAGAACGGAACGATTCATTCCACATAATCCTTGAGCGCGATGGCGTTCGCCGCCTTGTGGATCGGCCCGGCCACGCGCTCCACCATGCGGTCGCGGCCCGGCAGGCGAGGGATCAGCCGGATCATCGCGAGCTGGAACCACAGGGCGAACCGCGACGGGATCACCATGCCCTTGAGGTTGGCGTCCGCCAGCGCCTGGTTGGCCGCGACGAAGTCGCGCAGCTCCCGCTCGTAGCCCTCCGGGCCGCGGCCCGCCGCCAGCTCGCCGGCCAGCACGTACGCCCCCACGACCGCCAGGCTCGTGCCCTGCCCCGAGGCGGGAGAGGCGCAGTACGCCGCGTCGCCGAGCAGCACCACCCGCCCCTTCGACCAGCGGTCCATGCGGATCTGGCAGACCGCGTCGAAGTAGAGGTCATCGGCCGCGCGCACCGCGTCGAGCAGGCGCGGCACCTCCCAGCGCATCCCGGACATGGCCGCGCCCAGCAGCTCCTTCTGCCGCTCGACGTCACGGTGGTCGTAGGCGAGCGGCGGTGACGACCAGATGAACATGGCCCTCGCCACCCCGTCGTCCTGGCGGGTGCTGTAGACGTTGGCGGTGCGGCCGGGCGCCGCGTGCACGGCCTCCTCGCGGTCCAGGCCGAGCGGGTCGGGCACCGAGCAGATCGAGATGTAGTGGCCGAGGTGGCGGACGAAGCCCTCCTCCGGGCCGAACGCGAGCCGCCGGACGTTGGAGTGCGCGCCGTCGGCCCCGATCACCAGGTCGAACACGCGCGGTGCTGAGCGCTCGAAGGTGACGGTGCCGTCCTCGGCGATGGCCGTGACCGAGTCGTCGAAGACGTACTCGACCTCGTCGCGGGTCAGCTCGTACAGCAGCTCGTTGAGGTCGCCGCGCATGATCTCGACGTCGTCGCCCGAGCGCCCGCCGAACAGGTCGGCGTCCATGGTCGCGACCTTCCTGCCGTCGGCGTCGTAGTGGGTGGCGACGCGCATGTCCGTGGCGCGGGCGCGGACCGCGTCCATGAGGCCCATGCGCTCGATCACCCGCAGCGCCGCGCCTCTGAGGTCCACCTTGTAGCCGCCCGCGCGGACGGCGGGGGCCCGCTCGACCACGGTGACGGTGAAGCCGTGCCGGCGCAGCCAGTAGGCCGCGGACGTGCCGGCGATGCTCGCGCCGGAGATGAGGATGTTCGCCATGCCGCAGACAGTACATCTGTCTTAGACGCTTGTCTAGGACGATTGTGCTAGTCTGTGAGCATGGGAAACAGGGAGGACCTGCTGGCGGGCGCGAAGCGGTGCCTGGTCGAGAAGGGCTACGTCCGCACCACGGCGCGCGACGTCGCGAGCGCGTCGGGCGTGAGCCTCGCGGCCATCGGCTACCACTTCAAGTCGAAGGAGGCGCTGCTCAACGAGGCGCTGTTCGAGGTCATGCGGGAGTGGGGCGAGGAGCTGGCGGCCACGCTGTCGGCCACGCTGTCGGCCGGGGCGGCGCCGGGCGCGGACCGGCTGGAGCGCTTCGCCGTCGTGTGGGACCGGGTGCTGGAGTCGTTCGCGCGGCTGCGGCCGCTCTGGGTGACGCAGCTCGAACTCCTGGGCCAGGTCGAGCACCTGCCGGAGGTGCGCGACCAGCTCGCCGCCGCGAACAGGGAGGCCCAGGAGGGGCTCGCGGAGCTCTTCGAGGGCGGCGAGCCGGGCGCCGACCCCGAGCGTGCCCGGCTGACCGGCGCGCTCTACCAGGCGCTGCTCACCGGGTTCCTGTCCCAGTGGCTGCTCGATCCCGAGCGGGCGCTGTCGGGCCGCGAGGTGGCCGCCGCCCTGCGCCTGGTGACCGCGTGAGCTCCTAGAAGGCGCTGATGGTGGCCGGGGCGCGCTCGGCCCGGCTCAGCGCGCGGATGACCGCCGTCGCACCGTGGCGGTGCACCGCCAGCCGGGCCAGCAGCTCGACCACGGGCCTGATGACCTCCGGCGGCAGCGTGGGCGTCTCGACGCCCACGCTCGCGGCCAGGTCGTCGGCATGGACGACCAGCTCGACCAGGCGGGTGAGCAGGAAGTCGTCCAGGGTGAGCGCCCAGCCGGACGCCTTCACGTGGACCACCCGGTCGGCGGGCTCGGCGGGCAGCGCGGTGATCTGCGTGTCGAGCAGCGCCCGCGTCCGCTCGACCAGCGCGGCCGGGCCGTCGGCCGCGGCGGCCTCGCCGCCCCGCCGGATGCCGACGTTGATCTCGTGGTCGAGGCCCGCCTCCACCCACGGCGAGCGCGAGTAGTGCTCCAGGAGGTCGATCGGCTCGTGACCGGCGCCGTCGGAGTCGAGCACGTCGCGAACCCGGACGATCTGGTGCGCCAGGTGCCCCGCCAGCCCCGCCACGCTGAACTCGGTGAGCGCGCTCGGCTTGTCCCAGCCCGCCGTCACCGCCGGCTGCCCGAGCAGCGACACCGCCGACGTCGCGGCGATCACGTACGAGTTCCTGATGTCCACCATCGCTCGCCCTTCCCTCGTGTCAGGCCGTGACCCGGGCCAACACTATCCCTCCCACGATCAGCCCGAGCGCGGCCATCCGCCCCACCGAGACGGGGTCGTCGTGGAGCACCACGCCCAGCGTGATCGCGCCGACCGCGCCGATGCCGGTGAAGACCGCGTACGCGGTGCCGACCGGCAGCGTGTTCATGGCCCGCGACAGCAGCCAGACGGCGGCGGCCATGAGCAGCAGGCTGACCAGCGTGGGCAGCGGGCGGGTGAAGTTCTGGGTCGGCTTGATGCTCTGCGACCAGGCCACCTCCACCAGCCCGGCCAGCAGCAGGACGAGCCAGCTCATCGGGCCGCCGCCGCGAGAGCCTGGGCGCGGACCTGGGCGCGGGCCGCGGCCAGCGACTCCTCGTGCCGCTCGCGCAGGTGGGCGAGCGCCGGGTCGAGACGGGCGTTGACCAGCTCGGCGTGGACGAACGTCACGTCCTCGACCTGGAAGTGGCCCCGGAAGAAGTCGCGCAGGTAGCGCTCCTCGTGGTCGTACGGCTCGCGGGGGGTGCCGGGGCCGTACGCGCCGCCCCGCGCGCCGGTCACCACGAACGAGCGGCCGGCCAGCGACATCTTGGGGAAGGTGATCTGGTCGAGCCACGCCTTGAGCGACGACGGGATCGAGTAGTTGTACATCGGCGTGCCGATCAGCACGACCTCGGCCGCGAGGACCTCGGCGAGCAGCGGCTCGACGATCGCCCAGGCGTCCCGCTGGGCGGGCGTGCGGACCGCCTCCCGGTAGCGGGCGGGGTCGGTGATCTCGTGCTCCAGGACGTGGTCGCACAGCTCCGTCCACGCCTCGCCGATGTGCGGCACGGGGCGGGCCGCGAGGTCGCGGTAGGTGTAGCCGGCGCCGGGGTGGGCGGCGCGCCAGGCGCCCGCGTACTCGGCGGACAGCTGACGCGAGAACGAGTTCCGGCGCGCGCTGGCGTCCAGGTGCAGCAGCATCGTGGTTCTCCTCAGATATGTGGACGCTGTGTCCACTTCACTATAAGTGGACGCTGTGTCCACTTCACTATAAGTGGACGCTGTGTCCACATACAATGGGCGCATGGAAAGAGCCGACGCCGCCCGCAACCGCGCCAGAATCCTGGAGGCCGCCGCCGCGCTCTTCGCCGAGCGCCCGCCCCAGGACGTGACGATGGACGACATCGCCAAGAAGGCCGGCGTCGGCCGGGGCACGCTCTACCGGCGCTATCCCGACCGCGCCTCGATCGCCGTCGCGCTGCTCGACGAGCACGAACGCGCGCTGCAGGAACGGCTGCTGCGCGGCGAGCCGCCGCTCGGCCCCGGCGCGCCGCCCGCCGACCGGCTCGCCGCCTTCTACGCCGCGATGGTGCGCCTGCTGGAGGACCACGCCCACCTGGTGCTGGGCACGGAGGTGGGCCGCTCGCGCTTCGAGACCGGCGCGTACGGCTTCTGGCGGGCCCACGTACGGGCCCTGCTCGTGGCGGCCGGCACATCCGACCCGGACGCGCTGGTGGAGGTGCTGCTCGCCCCCCTCGCCCCCGAGGTGTACGGCTACCAGCGCGACCGGCTCGGCCTCACCCCGGACCGGATCACCGAGGCGCTGACCCGCCTGACCGTCCTGCTCAGGCCAGCGTCTTCCTGATCGCCGACCTGATGAACGCGCGGGCCAGCTTGGCCCGGCGGAAGCGGCTGAGCCGGGGGCCCGGCGTGCCGTACCTGCGGGCGCGCACGTCGGCCACCACGAGCTCGGGCGCGCCCATCCCCGGCAGCAGGTCCAGGGCCTCCCGCTTGGTGACGAGCCGCCCGTCGGCGAGCGTGACCGCGGCCCGCGCGACCGTCACCGTGCCGAGGTCCACCCAGATGTCCCGCAGCCAGCGCCGCCGTCCGCGCGTCTTCTCCAGCCAGAAGTCCCGCAGGTCCGTACGGACGAACGCGGCCAGCTCGGCGTCCGACACCGGCGGCAGCAGCCCGGCGGGCGACGGCCCGTACAGTTCGAGCGCCTTCACGTGCAGCTCGCGCCGGGTCACAGGGGTCACCGGGCGGCGGAAGATCTCCTCGTGCGCCCACGTCACGTGCTCGGCGGACGGATCGGCCAGCTCCTGGCGGGCGATGTACGAGCAGTGCAGCCGGTCCGCCAGCGGCAGGTCCAGGCCGCGGTGCACGGCCTTGATCCGCCGCCAGTGCCCCATCGTGACCGGCTCGTCCACGATCGCGATGAGATCGAGGTCGCTGCGGCCGGGCTGGTAGTCGTCGGTCGCCAGCGACCCGTGGGCCCACAGCGCGACGAGGGGGACGGCGGGCTCCACGGCCTCCAGGAAACGGCTCAGCAGCCGGTCGGTCGCGACGTGCATGATGGTCACTATGATCGATCCTCGCCTCACTGGAAAGGTCGCGTTGATCACTGGCGCCAATCAGGGCATCGGGGCGGCGGCCGCGATCGCGCTGGCGGCCCAGGGTGTGGCGGTCTTCCTGACGTACAAACGGCTCGACCCGCTGAAGCATCCGGCCTATCCCGAGGCGTACGACCGGCTGCGCGCCCGCGACGCCGGCGAGGTCGTGGCGCGGGTGCGCGAGGCGGGCGGCAGGGCGGAGTCGGCGGAGGCCGACCTCGCCGACCCCGAGACGCCCGGCCGGCTGTTCGATCTGGCGGAGGCGGCGTTCGGCCCGGTCGAGATCCTGGTCAACAACGCGAGCGGCTGGGTCAGCGACACCTTCGCGGCACAGGAGCACGACGGTTTCGGCCGCCCGACGCGGCGGGTGGACGCCGCGACGCACGACCGCCAGTTCGCGGTGGACGTGCGCGCGCCCGCGCTGCTCATCGCCGAGTTCGCCCGGCGGCACGTCGCCCGCGGCGCGAGCTGGGGCCGCATCATCGGCCTGACCTCCGCAGGGCCGCAGGGCTTCCCCGGCGAGGTCAGCTACGGCGCGGCCAAGTCGGCCCAGGAGAGCTACACGATGTCGGCGGCCCACGAGCTGGGCCGCCACGGCGTCACCGCCAACATGGTCCACCCCCCGATCACCGACACCGGCTGGATCAACGAGGAGGTGGAGAGCCTGGCCCGCGAGCACGGCCCGATCGGCAGTGTGGGCCTGCCGGAGGAGGTGGCCGAGGTGATCACCTACCTCGCCTCCGACCAGGCCCGCCGGGTGACCGCGCAGGTGATCAGGATGTACTGAACAGCGCGCTCACCGACTCGCCGTCGTGGATCCTGCGCATCGCCTCGGCCAGGGCGGGCGCGATCGACAGGATCGTCAGCTTGTCGCTCGGCTTGGGCGGCGGCACCGTGTTCGTGCAGACGATCTCGGCGACCTCGGGCAGCGCGCTCAGCCGCTCCACCGCGCCGTCGGAGAACAGCCCGTGGGTGCACGCCACGCGCACCGAGCGCGCGTTCTGCTCGCGCAGCCGGCCGAGCAGCTCGATGACGGTGCTGCCCTTCGCGATCTCGTCGTCCAGGATGATCACGTCCTTGCCGGTCACGTCGCCGATGATCGAGCTGATCACCACCCGGTCGTCGGGGAAGCGCTGCTTGGCGCCCATGGCGACGCTGGTGCCGAGCAGCCGGGCGAAGTGCGCGGCCTCCTTGGCGTTGCCGAGGTCGGGGGAGACGACGACCGTGTTCGACAGGTCGTAGCGGCGGAAGTGCGCGGCCAGTTCGCGCAGCGCGTGCAGGTGGTCCACCGGGACGCTGAAGAAGCCGTGCACCTGCGGCGAGTGCAGCGTCATCGTGAGGACGCGGCTCGCGCCGGCCGCGACCATCAGGTCGGCGACCAGCCGGGCGCCGATCGAGATGCGCGGCTGGTCCTTCTTGTCCGATCTGGCGTAGGCGTAGTGGGGCAGGACCACCGTCGTACGGGCCGCCGACGCGCCACGGGCGGCGTCCAGCATGAGCAGCAGCTCGACCAGGTGCTCCTGCGTGGGCGGCACGAGGGGCTGGATGAGGAAGACGTCCCGTTCGCGGCAGTTGGCCTGGAGCTGCACTTCGAGTACGTCGTTCGCGAACCGGTCGACCTGCACGGGCTGCAGGGTTGTGCCCAGGTGGGCGCAGATCTCTTCGGCCAGCTCGGGGTGTGCGCTGCCGCTGAAAACCGTGATGTCTCTCACGATTCCGAAAGCATAGCCAGCGAGCCCCGGCGCTCAGGGGAGCAGGTCGGGGGTGAGCGCGGCGAGGTCGGGCAGGACCCGCCAGGCCAGCGCCAGCGCGTCCGGGGCGGGCGGGTAGCGGGGGTGCGGCACCGCGATGACCCGCATGCCCGCCGCGTGCGCGGAGCGCAGCCCGTTGCTGGAGTCCTCGACCGCGGCGCAGCCGCGCGGGTCCACCTCCATGCGCCGGGCCGCCTCCAGGTAGCCGTCGGGCGCGGGCTTGCCCCGCTCGACCTCCTCGGTCGAGACCGTGGCCGCGAAGCAGTCCGTCAGCCCGGCCGCGTCCAGCACCACGTCGATCAGCCGGCGGGGGGACGAGCTGGCGAGCCCGAGCACGCGCCCGGCCGCGAGCCGCCTGACGGCCTCCACCGCGCCCGGCATCAGCGGCACCTCGTCACGGTAGCGGGCCGCCATCTGGTCGACGACCCCGCGCGCGATCTCGTCGGGCGACAGGCGCACGCCCAGCTCGTGCAGGTACGCGGCCCACTCGCCGGTGCTCATGCCCATGAGCCGCGACTGGGTGTCCGGCTGCCACGTGCCGCCGTGCTCGGCCACGAACGCCCGCCGCACCTCCTCCCACACCGGCTCGGAGTCGACCAGCACGCCATCGAGATCGAACACGCACGCTCCCATGAACGATCACTCTAACCACCCGACCGGCCGTCCCGCTTGTCCCTATTGCCCGAGATTCATGCTCTAAGGGGGAATTGTTGAGCTACCCGGGAACCTCTCCCGGGCAGGCGGACAGACATGGCAGACCTTCCACTTCGCGACACGGGCGACTTCGAGGACGCCGATCGCGGCTTCATCGCCAAGCTCGACCCCGGAGTGATCAAAACGGCCGACGGCAGGGTCATCTGGGACATCGACGCCTACGACTTCCTCCACGACGAACGCCCCGAGACGGCCCACCCCAGCCTGTGGCGCCAGGCCAGGCTCTGCGCCCGCCAAGGTCTGTACGAGGTCACCCCGGGCGTCTACCAGGTACGCGGCCTCGACCTGGCCAACATGACGCTGGTCGAGGGCGAGCGGGGCGTCGTCGTCATCGACCCGCTCGGCTCCGTCGAGTGCGCCGCCGCCGCGCTCAAGCTCTACCGCGCCCACCGCGGGGAGCGCCCCGTCACCGGCGTCGTCTACACCCATCCCCACACCGACCACTTCGGCGGCGGGCGCGGCGTCACCCACGGCGGCGTCCCGATCCTGGCCGCCGCCGGGTTCCTGGAGCACGCGGTCGCGGAGAGCCTGTACGCAGGACCCGCGCGGGCCCGCCGCGCCGTCTACATGTACGGCCCCGCCCTGCCCCGCTCGCCGGAGGGCCAGCTCGGCTCCGGCCTCGGCATGACCGTCGCCCCCGGCACCCGCTCGCTGCTCCCGCCCACGCTGGAGGTCGCCCGTACCGGTCAGGAGGAGACCGTCGACGGCGTGCACCTGCTCTTCCAGCTCACCCCCGGCGGCGGCGCGCCCGCCGAGCTGAGCATCCTCCTGCCCGCGCACCGGGCGCTGTTCCTCGCCGAGAACGCCGGCCGCGGCCAGCACGCCGTCCTGTCCCTGCGCGGCTCCGCGGTCCGCGACCCCCGGGCGTGGTCCCGCCACCTCGACGAGGCGCTCGCCCTGCTCGCCCCGCACGCCGACGTCGCGCTCGCCGCGCACCACTGGCCCACCTGGGGCGGCGACGGCATCGCCGGCTACCTCGCCCGGCAGCGCGACCTGTACGCGTACCTGCACGACCAGACCCTGCGCCTGCTCAACAAGGGCCTGACCGCCGCCGAGATCGCCGAGGCCGTACGCCTGCCGCCCGAGCTGGAGCACGCCTGGCACGCCCGCGGCCACCACGGCTCGACCGCGCACAACGTCAAGGCCGTCTACCAGCGTTACCTCGGCTGGTTCGACGGCAACCCGGCCCACCTCTGGGAGCACCCGCCGAGGGAGAGCGCCATCAGGTACGTCGACTGCCTGGGCGGCGGCGCGGCCGTGGTCGCCTGCGCCCGCCGCTATCTCGGCGAGAACGACCTGCGCTTCGCCGTCCAGTTGCTCAACCACGCCATCTTCGCCGACGAGGGCAACAAGGAGGCCCGCGACCTGCTCGCCGAGGTCTACACCCGGCTCGGCCACGGCGCGGAGAACGCCGCCTGGCGCAACTTCTACCTGACGGCCGCGCTGGAGCTGACCGACGGCATCGTGCCCGCCACGCCGGAGCGGACCCCGCCGGACGTGCTCGCCGCGCTGAGCGTGGCGCAGATCTTCGACACGCTCGCCGTACGGGTGGACGGGCCGCGCGCCTGGCACGAACGCCTGGCCATCGACTGGCACCTGACCGATCTCGGCGAGCGCCACCGCACGACCCTGTCCAACGGCGCCCTCATCCACCAGCCGAACCCGCCCGCCGACGTGCCGCCCGACCTGACCCTGCGGCTGACGAAGGCGCAGCTCGTGGGGCTGATGGCGGGCAAGGGCGTGGAGGGCGTGGAGCGGGAGGGCGACACGACGGCGCTCAAGCGCCTGGTGGCCGTCCTCGACCATCCGATCCCGGACTTCGCCATCGTCACGGCGTGACCGGCGGCGCGGGCCGCTCCTGAACGGGCCCGCCGGCGTGCTCGCGCATGGACCGGCAGGCGAGCGCGAGCAGCGTGACCACGACCGCCGCCAGCGCGGGGCCCACCACCAGCGGCACCGTCAGCTCGCCCGCGTGCCACGCCGCCGCGAGGACCGCCACCGACGTCACCGCCCCCACCCCGAACATCGCCAGCCAGAGCGGCAGCACCCGTACGAAGGCGTGGAGCAGCGGGAACGCCGGCCACACGAACGGCGCCGAAACGACGGCCAGCACCAGCCAGAGCGCCGTCACCGCCCCGAGCCACACGGGCCCGGCCACCGGCCGGCCCTCGGCCGACGGCCCGGCCGCGTAGAGCGCGCCGAGCAGCACGCCACCCGCGGCGATCCCCACCTGGTCCTCACGCAGCACGGTGACCACGGCCATCGCCAGCAGCCCGAAGACCGTGAGATGCACCGCCCACGCCAGCAGTCGCAACGGTATGTCCATCATCGATCACCAACAGTAACGGCGATCGGCCATCGGCGCGACGCACCCGGCGGTGCCGGCTCTCAGGCGCCGGCCCGGTCCTCCGCGCGGCGGCGCGCGCTCACCGGCACCGTGGCCGCGAAGTACAGCACGCCGGCCACCACCAGCGCGATCACCACGCCGATGTTCGCCACCCCGAACGTGGACCCCTTCAGCTCCTCGCTCATCAGGAACCCGACGACCTTCGCGATGTTCTCGTCCGCCGAGGTGATCAGCCCCATCCCGACGACCGACGCGACGACCAGCGCGGCGACCCCCGTCCAGTTGACGGCGGGCCCGCCGGGACGCAGCAACCGCTCGTCGTAGCCGCGCCCGCCGTCACGCAGCCGCCACATGTCCACCAGGAAGATCGCCACCCAGGCGGCCATCACCACGCCGACGATCGCCAGGAACGCCTGGAAGGTGCCGAAGAAGCTGTCACTGACGAACAGCAGGTAGTAGCCGCCGAGCACCATGAGCACCCCGTCGATGAGCACCGCGAGATGCCGCCGCACCGGGACCCCGAGCGCCAGCATCGACAGCCCGGACGAGTAGATGTCCATGATCGCCCCGGCCAGGAACCCGCCGATCGCGGTCAGCAGATAAGGCAGCAGGAACCACGTCGGCAACGCCCCCGCCAGCGCCGCCACCGGATCGCCCCCGGCCGCCTCGGCGAGCTTCGGGTCGCCGCCCGCCAGCAGCACCCCGAACACCAGCAGCACCATCGGCGGCAGCGCGCCCCCGAGCGTCGTCCAGAACGCCACCGCCCGCCCGGACGAGCGGGAGGGCAGGTAACGCGAGTAGTCCGCGCCGCAGTTGACCCAGCCGAGGCCGAGCAGCGTCATCGCGAAGATGATCCCGCCGATCCAGCCGCCGGCCCCGGTGGTGGTCTCCAGCGACACGCCGAGCCTCGGCGTCATGAGCGCCATGTAGACGACGGTCAGCACGACGAACGCGTACGTCAGGTACCGCTGCACCACCATGATCAGCGCGTGCCCGTACACGCCGACGGCGATCACGACCAGCGCCGCGACGGCGAAGCAGACGGCGGTGGCGGTCGTGCGGGGGAGATCGGGCGCGAGCCGGGCGAGGATGGCCGCCCCGCTCTGCGCCGACAGCGTGACCAGCACGATCTCCCAGCCGACGTTCGAGATGTACGACAGCGTGGCGGGCAGCTTGTTGCCCTGGTAGCCGAAGGGCGCCCGGCCCAGCGTCATCGTCGGCACGCCGGACCGGGTGCCGCCGACCGCGACCAGGCCGACCAGCAGGAACGACAGCGCGTACCCGACGGCGCCGGTGATGATCGCGGGGATGACGCCGAGCCCGAGCCCGACGATGTAGACGCCGAACGCGACCCCGAACAGCGACAGGTTGGAGCCGGCCCAGGGCCAGAAGAGGTCACCCGGCCGGCCGTGCCGCTCCGCCTCGGGGACCGCGTTGATGCCGTTCTGCTCGACGGCCATCGTGTCCATGATCCGGACGTTACAACCGGTCTGTGACGAAACCCACCCTATGGGGATATCGGGATCGTTACGGCGACGAAATCCTGGTTAGGGAAGGACGATATCCGCAGGCCGGCCGGGGGAAGGGCAGCCGTTGAAGAAGGCGTCGTCGTGGCGGGCCGACCCGCGCGGGCGTGCGCTCGCCGTCTGCCTGGTGGCGGCGTTCATGACCGGGCTCGACGTCAGCATCGTGAACGTGGCGCTGCCGTCCATCCGCGAGGGCCTGCACGCGATGGAGGACGGCCTCCAGTGGACGCTGTCCGGGTACGCGCTCACGTTCGGCCTGCTGCTGGTGCCGGCCGGGCGGCTGGGGGACGCGCGGAGCCGGCGCACGCTGTTCATGTGGGGGGTGGTGCTGTTCACGCTGGCCAGCGTCGCCTGCGGGCTCGCCTGGAACATGCACGTGCTCATCGTGTCGAGACTCCTCCAGGGCATGGCGGCCGGCATGCTGAACCCGCAGGTGTCGGGGCTGATCCAGCAGATGTTCCGCGGGCACGAGCGGGGCCGCGCCTTCGGCGCCCTGGGCGCCACCATCGGCGTCTCCACGGCGGCCGGCCCCCTGATCGGCGGAGCGCTGGTGACCGGGTTCGGCACGGAGTTCGGGTGGCGCTGGGTCTTCCTGGTCAACCTCCCGATCGGCCTCGCCCTCCTCCCGCTGGCCCACCGCGTGCTCCCCACCCCGGACCCGGCGCAGCTCTCCGGGCGGCGGGAGAGCATGGACCCCGTCGGCGTCGTGCTGCTCGGCCTGGGCGTGGGCTGCCTGCTCCTGCCCTTCATCCAGCAGCACCAGTGGCACGGCCAGGCGAAGTGGCTGCTCGTCCCCGCCGCCCTGATCGTCCTGGGCGTCTTCGTGGCGTGGGAGCGCGCCTACCGTCGCGAACCCCTGATCAACCTGGCGCTCTTCCGCAAGCGCTCCTACAGCCTGGGCTCCGCCATCGCCCTGTTCTACTTCGCGGGCTTCACCGGCATCTTCTTCACCTTCACCCTCTACCTGCAGAGCGGCCTCGACTACAGCCCTCTCATGGCGGGGCTGTCGATCACGCCGTTCGCGCTGGGCTCGGCCTCCGCCTCCGTGGTCGGCGGACGCCTGGTGGGCCGGGCGGGCCGCCGGCTGGTGGCCGCCGGGCTCACGACCGTGATCGTCGGCCTGTGCGCCACGATGGCCGCCACCGCGCTCGTGCCCGGTCACAACGTCGGCCTGGCCACCGCCCTGCCGCTGCTGATCGCGGGCGTGGGCAGCGGCCTGGTCATCTCGCCGAACCAGGCGATCACCCTCTCCGAGGTGCCGCCCGCGGGCGGCGGCAGCGCGGCGGGCGTGCTGCAGACCGGTCAGCGCCTCGGCTCGTCGATCGGCATCGCCGCCGCCGGCTCGATCTTCTTCAGCTCCCTTCCCCAGGGCTGGCCGCCCGCCTTCCGCCACGGCCTCCTTGTGGTGCTCACGTGCGTCTCCATCGCCCTGCTGGCCGCCGGCTTCGACCTCGTCCGCACCTACCGCCGCTGACGCGCCGGTTCGTTCACAGCCCCAGCAGGAGGGCCTCCACCTCCGGGGCGACGCCCTTGCGGGGGCGGTCGGGGCGGTGCGGCGCCTCGCCGCCGATGCCGCGCAGCCACGCCCACGTGTCGCCCACCGTCTCGGCCACCGGCCGGAAGCTCAGCCCGGCCGCCACCGCCTTCGACACGTCGCCGCCGTGCAGGAAGTCGTAGTCGGGCCCGACCAGCCAGAACGGCAGCTCCGTCCACGGCTGCACCCCGGCCGCCAGGATCGTCTCCGGCTCGACCCAGCGCAGCTCCGCCGCCGCCCCCGTCACCTCGACGCAGGTCTCCAGGATCTCCCGCATCGTCACGAACCCGGGCGGGCTCACCACGTTGAACGCCCCGCCGACGCCGCGCTCGGCCGCCCGCAGGCACCACAGCGCGAGGTCGCGCGCGTCGATGTACTGGAGCCCCTGCTCGGCGGGGCCGGGCGCGAGGACCGGCCCGCCCCGCGCGATCCGGCTGAGCCACCACGGCAGCCGCCCGACGTTCTCGTGCGGCCCGATGATCAGCCCGGCCCTGGCCAGCAACGCCCGCTCCCCGAACGCCGCCACCGCCGCCAGCTCGCCGCCCGCCTTGTTCCTGGCGTAGTCGGAGGGATCGTCGTCATCGGCCGAGGCCGCCACCACCGGCGCGCTCTCGTCGGCGCCGAACGCCACCGGCTCGGCGTGGACCGACCTGCTGGAGACGTAGACGTAGTGGCCCGCCCGCCCGGCGAGCAGCGCGGCCGCGTCACGCACCGCCGAGGCCGCCCACGACCAGGTGTCGACCACGACGTCCCACTCGCCGCGCTTCAGCGCCGCGAGGCCGCCGGGGGCCGTGCGGTCGCCGAGCAGCGCGGTGACCCCGGCCGGGGGCACGTGGGTGCCCCGGTTGAACACGGTGACGTCCCACCCGAGGCCGAGCGCCTCCTCGACGACCGCCCGCCCCACGAACTCCGTGCCGCCCAGCACCAGGATTCTCATGGCGCCCACTCTGGCGCAGCCGGCAGCCCCGCGTGCCCTTGCACGCCCGCAGCGGAATCGCCATGGGCGAAACCGCGCCGGGCGCCTCAGAACTCGCAGCCGCCCGGGTCCAGCAGGTCGTCGTCGAACTCCGGGGGAGGGGGCGGCTTCGGCACGCGCCGCTCGCCGTGCTCCATCCCCGGCCGCACCCGCCCGGACACCCGGACGGTGAGCCCCTGGCCGCCGCGCGGACCGGCTTCCAGCAACACCTCGATGTCCCGCATCGCCCCGTCCTCTCGCCTCTCGCCGCCGTCGTCCGTTCCGAATGATGGACGGCAAGGATGCACGGAGCGTGGCGAAACGCCCCTCGTGGCACCCCGCTTACCGAATCTCGATCCCCCATAGGCCCGGCCCGTGCGGGCCGTACACTCCGGGGGTGGACCTGCGGCAGCTCTCCGACGCGATCGAGTCCGTCTCCAGCCGGTACGCCGCCTCGCTCGGCGTCGAACGGGACGACATCTGGCACATGTTGAAGCTGCAGGAGGAGGTCGGCGAGCTCACCCAGGCGTTCCTCACCCGCACCGGCAGGGCCAGGACCAGGGGCCGCACCCCGTCCGAGATCGAGGCCGACTTCCGCGCGGAGCTGGCCGACGTGCTGTGCCAGGTGCTGCTCCTCGCCCGCCACCACGGCGTGGACGTGGAGGCGGAGGTCCGGCGCAAATGGCTGAGCCGCCTGCCCGATCAGGGGTGAGCCGGGAAAATGCGTGGCGCGGCCGTGCCCGGCGGGAGTTCACTGGGGCGGTTCCCCCCGCGAAGGAGCCCTTCCCGCATGATCGTGATCACGGCCGCCTCCGGTGCGCTCGGCCGCCTCGTCCTCGACCGGCTGCGAGCGACCGGAGCGGAGGTGACGGCCGCCGTCCGCGAACCCGCCCGCGCGCCCGAGGGCGTCCCGGCCCGCCACGGCGACTACGACGACCCCCGCAGCCTGCGGGCCGCCTTCGAGGGCGCCGACCGCCTCCTGCTGATCTCCTCGCCCGAGCTCGACACCGCCCGCAGGATCGAGCAGCACCTGGCCGCCGTGGCCGCCGCCAAGGAGACCGGCGTGGGCGCGCTCGTCTTCACCAGCTTCCTCGGCGCCGACACCGCCGCCACCGGCCTGACCGAGGCGTACCACGTGACCGAGCGGGCGATCGTCGACAGCGGCCTGCCGTACACGCTGCTCCGCCACCCCTACTACAGCGACGCGTTCGTGCCGCGCGTCACCGCGGACGGGGAGATCGTGAGCGCCACCGGCGGCCGGGGGCTCAACACCGCCTTCCGCGCCGACCTCGCCGCCGCCGCGGCGAACGTCCTGACCGGCGGCGACGGCCATCTGGGCCGGGCCTACGACTTCACCGGGCCGCTGTGGACGTACCCGGAGGTCGCCGCGGCCCTGGGCGCCACCTACCGCGAGACCGACGCCGGCGAGGGGCCCATGGGCTGGATCTCCGCCAGGATCCGCGCGGGCGCGCTGGAGCGGCAGACCCCCGACCTCGAACGCGTGCTCGGCCGCCCCGCCGAGACCGTGATCTCCCGCCTCCGGGCGGGCACGGCGTGATCCGGACGTGCACTACGGTTGCCGCTCATGGCCGACTTCATCTCCCTCCCCTTCTACGACCTGTTCCACGAGAACGGTCACGTCCCGATCATCCGTGAGAAGCTGCCGCCGCTCCTGACCGGGGTGACGCGCAGCATCCTGGAGATCGGCGCCGGCTCCGGCCTCATCACCGTCTCGCTGGCCGAGTGGACCCCGGCGGAGATCTTCGCGCTGGAGCCCTCGGACGGCATGCGCGGCATCCTGCTGTCCCGGCTGTGCGGCCGTCCCGAGCTCCTCGACCGGGTCACCGTCCTGCCCTGCGACGCGCTCGCCGCGCGGGTGCCCGAGCCGGTCGAGGCCGTCGTGATGATCAACGTCATGTACTCGATGCCGCACGACTACCGCAAGCGGCTCTGGCCGCTGCTCGCCGAGCTCACGGAGCCCGGCGGCCTGCTCGTCTTCACCTGGCACGACGGCGGCGCGCCCGCCTCGCGGCCGGTCGAGAAGCTGGAGAGCCGCCAGGTGGGCCGCCACACCTACTCCATCTGGTCCGGGCTCACCCGGCTGGACGAGGAGACCTTCGAGGGCCGCTTCATCCACCGCATCGAGGAGGGCGACACGGTGATCAGCGAGGAGGAGCTGGTCGGCGAGGCATACCGGCCGCTCTGGCCGACCATCGAGAGCGAGCTCACCGGCGCCGGCTTCACCCGCGAGGACGCCCCCGACGGACTGCTCGCCTGGCGTCGTACCTGAGCGGTCACACTTCCGGCGGCTGAGGGGTCAACGAGATGCCGGGCCGTACGCGGCCCGGCATCCGTAACGCCGGAAGGAGAGCCACCGATGTCCACCGCCGCTGTCGTCGTCACCGTCCTCACCGCCCTCTGGGTGGGGTTCTCGGCCCTGTCGGTCTTCATCCGCGCCAAGTGGGTCGTGGAGCCGCTCGCCGAGTACGGCGTGCCGCGCGCCGCGTGGCCCTGGCTGGGCACGGCCAAGGCGCTGGGCGCGGCCGGCCTGCTCGCCGGGCTGGTCGTGCCCCCGATCGGCGTGGCCGCCGGGATCGGCCTGGTGGTGTACTTCACGGGCGCGGTCGTCACCGTGCTCCGCGCCCGTTCGTACGGGCACGTGCCGTTCCCGCTGCTCTACCTGACGCCGGTCGTGGTCGCCATGGTGCTCACGGCCGCCTGATCAGCGCCGGGCGGCGAGGCGCGCCACGTACTCCTTGACGGCCAGGGAGAGCGCCAGCGCCTCGGGGCCGAGCAGCAGCCCGGCGCAGAGCAGCCGATACCAGAACGCGCCGGTCAGGGGCCCCTCGGCCAGCCCCTCGGCCGTCCAGCGCAGCACTTCGGCGAAGACCGGCAGCAGCAGCAGGCAGAACCAGGCGACCACGCCGGCGAAGCCCGCCAGCCACACCCAGCGGAACCAGCGTCCCACCCGCAGGTCGGTGTCGGTCGCGTCGGCCAGCTCGGCGGCCTCCTCCTCGGTCAGCCGCCCGAACGCCCGCCGCAGCATCAGCGTCTTCACCCGCCACAGGTTGCGGCAGCCGAGTGCGTTCACCAGCACCGCGTAGAGGTCGGTGCGCAGGAACACGAGGCTCTGCCAGAGCATCTGCATGATCTTGATGAACGCCCACGCGGCCAGCAGCGAGGCCACCAGCCCGGGAGCCGCCCACACGCCGGTGTCGATCAGCAGCCGGCCGGTGAGCAGCGCGGCCAGCAGCACGGAGTCGACGGCGAGGCCGGCCAGCAGCGGCCCGTACCGCTGCCGGCGCGGCAGCGTCCAGAGCTGGGTGAGGTCGGTCTCGAAGACGAGCATCCACAGGCGGCGGTCGACGCCGAAGCGGGTCTGGATGCCGAGGGCCCGCGCGCCGAGCCAGTGCCCGCACTCGTGGCTGGCCGCCGCGAACCACACGAACGGCAGCCAGGCGAGCGCGCTCAGCCCGGTGTCGCCGAAGGCGAAGGCGTCCTCGGCGGGGTCGGGGGCCAGGCCGGGGCGGACGACGACGACGGCCACCGAGTAGAGCAGACAGGCGGCGTAGAAGGTCCAGGCGACGGGGCCGAAGAAGGGGCGGACCGTCTCCGGGCGGATGCCGGTCATCCACCGGCGGGCCTGGATGGGCGCGGTGCGCACCGGCGCGGCCGCCTCCTCGCCCTCCTCCGCCAGGAAGCCGAGCTCCCCGAGGGTGTCGACGAACGACGGCACGTTGACCGGCTCCCCGGCGAACTCCTCGGCCTCGGCCGCCGCCTCCTCGACGCTCGCGCCCCGCTGGAGCGCGGCGATCACCACCCCGCCGACCGCCGGGATCGTCACGAACGTACCGGTCGCCGGATCGCCCACCAGCACCTCGTCCTCGCCCTCGGGGACGACGCTGAGCGGCTTGAGCCGGACCGTCGCGGGCACCGTCACCGCCGGTCACCCTCGCGCGGCGGCGCCAGCCGGCAGACCTGGCACTCCGGGTTCGCGGGGAGGGGCCGCCACTCGGGCGTCAGGCCCTCGCGCAGGTCGAGCGTGACCCGGTACCCGGCCGCCCGCGGCGGCTCGAACCCGGTGAGGTAGCGCTGCGCCTCCAGGGCGAGCAGCGAGCCCACCTGCATCGCCATCGGCCCGGTGAGCGGGTTGCTCAGCTTCATGTTCTCCACGATCCGGTACGCCACCGCCTCCGGGTCGTCCCCCACTGGCCGGTCGGCGTAGTCGCAGGCCAGGCACGCCGTGCGGCCCGGGTCCACGGACAGGTACATGAGCTGGCTGCGGTTCGCGCCCCCCAGCACGTACGGGATCCCGGCCCGGACGGCGGCCTCGTTCGCCCACAGGTTGGCGTGCGGATGGCCGTCGAGGCCGCCCGCGATGAGGTCCACGCCCTGGACCAGGTCCGCCAGGTCGTCCGGCGCGGACACCCAGCGGTCGACCGGGTGGACCTTGATGGCGGGGTCGTACTCGCGGACCCAGGCCGCGGCCCGCTCGGCCTTCGACAGGCCGATGTCGGCGTGGTGGTAGAGGAACTGGCGGGCGAAGTTGCGCGACTCGACGCGGTCCTGGTCCACCAGCGTCATCTCGCCGACGCCGAGCCCGGCCAGGCACTGGACCAGCGAGGACCCGCCCCCGCCGACGCCGAGCACCAGCACGTGCGCCTCGCGCATCGAGCGCTGGAACGCGCCCCGGTGCCGGTCCAGGGCGGAGTAGGTGCCGTAGAAGCTGAGGTTCGAGAAGTGCCGCTCGTTCTCCTGCGGATCGTCGAGCGCGCGGCCGTCGGCGTCCTCGACCAGGCCCAGGGAGTCGAGCCCGGCCAGGCCCCGGCCGACGTCCTCCTCGGAGAGCCGGAAGCCGCGCCCGGCGAGGGCGACGCTCAGCTCGGCGGCGGTCCGGGGGGCCTCGCGCAGCTCGCTCAGGAGCGCGGCCACCTGCCCTTCGGGATCGCCCAGGGTCATCGCCTCGCGAGCGTCGAAGATCACGAGGAGGTCCTCGCCGATCGTCTGCCACTCGCATTCCTTCAACGCCACACGCATCGTGCCTCCAGCGCCGGCCAGTACGCAAAGGGAACCCGCGGGGAGCCGTGCTCCCCGCGGGACATTCGTCAGGCGACGTCAGAGCCTCACGTGGCGGGGTTCTGGGTGGCCTTGACGGACTCGACCTTCTTGACCTTGATCTCCATGACGTTCCTCCTCGTGAGGGTTGTGCGGCCGGGTGCGCCGCTCGTGACCAGAGTGCTTCCTGGTACTGAAATGGCGCTTACTTTCGGCTGAGTCGGCGGTTAGGCTGCCGAGTAATGATCATTGGCGGCACGCTCCCGCGGCCGGGAACAGGAGGCAGGGACGGGTGACGAGGGAGGGCGTCGAGTTCCGCCTGCTGGGTCCGGTGGGGGTGTGGGACGCGGGGCGGCTCCTCGGTCCGTCCACCGCGCAGCAGCGCACCGTCCTCGCCATGCTGCTGCTCGAACCGGGACGCCCGGTGCCGGTCGCGCGGCTGGAGACCGCCCTGTGGGGTGCCGAACCGCCCGAGTCCTCCCGTAACGCCATCCAGGGCCACATCTCCCGGCTGCGCAGGCTGCTGGCCCCGTTCCCCGAGGCGGCGCTGACCACCTCCGCGCGCGGCTACTGCCTGACCGTCGCGCGCGAGCGCGTCGATCTGCACCGTTTCCGCGACCTGGTGCGCGAGGCAGGCGGCGAGCCGGACCCGGAGCGCGCCGCCGGCCTGCTGCGCGCCGCGCTCGCGCTCTGGCAGGGCGCGCCGCTGGCGGACGCCGCCGGCCGGTGGCTGCCCGACGCGGTCGTGTCGGGCCTGGAGGAGGAACGGCTCACGGCGCTGGAACGGCGGGCCGCGCTCGACCTGCGGCAGGGCCGCCACCAGGAGGTCGCCACCGAGCTGGCGGCGCTGCTCGGCGAGCACCCGCTGCGCGAGCGGCTGGTGTCCCTGCTGATGACGGCGTTGCTGCGCGGCGACCGGCGGACCGAGGCGCTCGCCGTCTTCCGCCGCGTACGCCGGCACTTCGCCGAGGACCTGGGCATCGAGCCGGGGGAGGAGCTGCAACGGCTGCACCAGGCGATCCTCGCCGGCCACGAGGCCCCGGCCGCCGCCGCAGCCGGCGGGTCGCCCGCGCTCGCCGTCCCACGGCACCTGCCGCCCGACACCGAGCTGTTCACCGCCCGCGAGGAGGAGCTGGCCGCCCTCGACCGGTTGACGCTCCCGCCCGGAGGCTCCCCGGTGCTCGCACCCTGCGTGATCACCGGCACCGGCGGCGTCGGCAAGACCACGCTGGCCGTGCACTGGGGACACCGCGTACGCGACCGCTTCCCCGACGGCCAGCTCTACGTGAACCTGCACGGCTTCGGCCCCACGCACGGCGTGCGCTCGCCCGCCGAGGCGGTGCGGCTGTTCCTGGACGCGCTCCAGGTGCCGCCGCAGCACATCCCCGCCACGCTGGAGGCCCGGGTCGGGCTCTACCGCAGCCTGCTCGCCGAGCGCCGCATGCTCATCCTGCTCGACAACGCCCTCGACTCCGACCAGGTGCGCCCGCTGCTGCCCGGCGCGCCCGGCTGCCTGGCCCTGATCACCAGCCGCGCCGAGCTGACCGGGCTGGTCGCCGCGGAGGGCGCGCGTACGCTGTCGCTCGGGCTGTTCTCGCCCGCCCAGTCGCGTGAGCTGCTGACGCGCCGGCTCGGCGTGGACAAGGTGGGCGCCGAGCCGCGGGCCGTGGACGACATCGTCTCCCGGTGCGCCGGGCTGCCGCTGGCGCTCGCCATCGTGGCGGCGCGGGCGAACGAGCGGCCGGCGTTCCCGCTCGGCACCCTCGTCTCCGACCTCGCCGGCGAAGGTGATTCCTCTGAGGACCTGGACGTGTTCGACGGGGGCGATGCCGCGACGAACATGCGTACCGTCCTCTCCTGGTCCTACCGCGCGCTCAGCCCCGACGCCGCCCGCCTGTTCCGCCTGCGCGGCCTGCTGCCGGCCCCGGAGATCTCCACCGCCGCGGCCGCCAGCCTGGCCGGCATCCCCGTGCAACGGGCCCGCCGCCTGCTGACCGAGCTGACCAGGGCCAACCTCGCCACCGAACGCACCCCCGGCCGCTACGGCTGGCACGACCTGCTGCGCGCGTACGCGGAGGAGCTGACGCGCCTGCACGACTCCGCGGCCGAGCGCCGCGAGGCCCTGCACCGGCTGCTCGACCACTACCTGCACAGCGCCCGCGTCGGCGACCGGCTGCTCGACCTGCTGCACCGCGTGCCGCTCGCGCCGCCGCCGCCCCGCCCCGGCGTGGTCCTGGCCCGCATCACGGACCGGGCGCAGAGCCAGGCGTGGTTCGCCCAGGAGCACCGGACGCTGCTCGCCGCGATCCGGCACGCCGCCCGCTCCGGGTTCGACGGCCATGCCTGGCAACTGGCCGGCGCCTGCTGGGGCTTCCTGTCCCAGGACGGGCGCTCCGACGACCAGGCGGCGATGTTCGCGATCGCGGTGGAGTCGGCGTCCCGGCTGGGCGACCGGGCCGCGGAGGCCCACGCCCGTGTCGGCCTCGCCCACGCCTTCACCCGGCTGGGCCGCGACGAGGACGGCGAGGCGCACCTGCGCCGGGTTCGCGAGTTGTTCGCCGGGCTCGCCGACCCGGCCGGCGAGGCCCGGTGCCTCATCTACCTCAGCGTCCTGAAGGACCGCCACGACCAGTACGCCGAAGGGCTGGCGCTGAGCGAGGAGGCGCTGCGGCTCTGCCGGGCGGCCGGCGACCGGGCGGGCGAGGGCCGGGTGCTCAACAACATCGGCTGGTTCCACGCCCAGCTGGGGTCGTATGAGGAGGCGCTGCGCCGCTGCGAGGAGGCGCTCGCCATCCACCGCGAGCTGACCGACCTGCCCGGCGAGTCCGCCACCCTCGACAGCATGGGCCACATCCACCACCTGCTCGGCCAGTACGAGGAGGCGATCGCCTACTACCGCCGGTCCCTCGCCTGGCGGGGCGGCGGCAAACGCGCGCTCGGCGCTCGCACCCTGCGCCGCCTCGGCGAGGCCCAGCTCGCCGCGGGCCGGCTGGGCGAGGGCGGCGAGACGCTGCGTCAGGCCCTCGCCCTCATCTCGGAGCTGGCCCCTGGGGATGCCGAAGCCCTTCGCGCCCGCGTCGCCTCCCTGCCGGACGCACCAGGTACACATCCACCGCGTCCGCACGCTCGAACGTGAACCCGTGCCGCTCGTACAGCCGGCGCGCCGCACTGCCCCGCAACACGTTCAGCCGGACGACCGCGTCCTCGCGGTCGCATCGCTCCAGCAGCTCCCGCAGCACCGCGGAGCCGATCCCCCTGCCCTGCGCGCGCGGGTCCAGGTAGAAGTGCTCCAGCCAGTAGCCGCTCCGGCCGTTGTCGCCGGCCGGCCGCAGCGCGACACAGCCGGCGAAGACCCCGTCGACCTCGATCACCTGGGTGTGCGCCGGGAGGAAGGCGTCGCGCAGCCGCTGCCGCACCCGATGCTCGTCGTAGCGGCCGAGCCTTTCGAGATCCGCCCGCATCACCACGGCCCGCAACTCGGCCACGGCCTCCACGTCCGCCGCCGAAGCCTGCCGAACCACCCAATCCACCACAAATCGCGATGCTACCGCCCCTGCTGCGGATGGCAGGTCCGAAATCAGCGGCAATTGTCAGTCTGAATCGCGCCAGCCTTATTCGTACGGCGGCTCATAACGTATTGAGCGCACAGCCGATCGAAATAAGGAAAAACATTATGGACCTTCAGCTTTCCGGCCGGATCGCCATTGTCACCGGCGCTTCCAAGGGCATCGGCCTGGCCGTCACCCGCACGCTCCTCGCCGAAGGCGCCCGCGTCGTGGCCGCGTCGCGGAAAAGCACGCCCGAATTGGAGGCGCTCGCCGGCGACCTGGTCCACGTCCCTGCCGACCTGATGGACCCCGAGGTCCCCGGGCAGCTCGTGGAGAGGGCCGTGGCCGAGTTCGGCGGGCTCGACATCCTGGTCAACAACGCGGGCGGGCCGCCGCCCGGCGTGGCGCTGCCGCGCTTCGGGTTCCTGACCCCGACGGACGAGGACTGGCGGGTGATGTTCGAGTTCAACCTGTTCGCGGTCGTACGCGCGGTCCGGGCGGCCGTCCCGGCGATGCTCGCCCGTGGCGGCGGGTCGATCGTCAACGTGTCCTCGGGCAACGCCCGCATGCCCGCCCCCATGAACGTCGACTACAACGCCGCCAAGGCGGGACTCAACACCCTGACCAAGGCCCTGTCCGAGGAGTTCGCGCCCCAGGGCGTCCGGGTGAACACCGTGTCCCCCGGCCCGGTCCGTACGGCGTGGTGGACGGAGAGCGGCGGCGCGGCCGACATCATCGCCGCCCAGGCCGGCACCGACCGCGACACCGTGATCACCCAGGTCGCGCCCGAGATGATGAAGCTGTCGACCGGCCGGCTGGTCGAGCCGCAGGAGATCGCCGACGTGGTCGCCCTGCTCGCCTCACCCCGCTCGGCCAGCACGACCGGCGCGGACTTCGCCGTCGACGCAGGCTTCCTCAAGCAGGTCTGACCACCGCGGATGCGATGATGGCGGGCGTGGAGGAGGTCGAGGTCGTCGTCGCCCACAAGGAGCGCGCCACCCTGCGCGTCGGCGACGTGTTCCTGAAGATCGACGCCGATCGGGCGCGCGCCGACGCCGAGGTCGAGGCGATGGCGGCGGCGCCCGTCCCGACCCCGGAGATCCTGTGGCGCAGGCCGCCCGTGCTCGCGCTCGCCGCCCTCCGCGGCACGGCGCTCGGCCGCCTCGGCGAGCCGTCGCCCGCGTCGCCGGCGGCGTGGGCCGCGGCGGGCGCCGCCGCCCGGATGCTGCACGACGCGCCGCTGCCCCCGTGGCCCGGCCGGAGCCTCGACGAGATCGCCGCGGACCTCGACGCCCAGTGCGCGTGGCTGGTCGCGAACGACGTCCTTCCCGCCCGGGTGGTCACGCGCAACCGCCGGATCGCCGGGGCCGCGTTACGGCCGTGGACGCCGGTGTTCGCGCACGGCGACCTCCAGGTCACCCACGTGTTCGTGGACGGCGACGAGGTCACCGGCGTGCTCGACTGGTCCGAGGCGGGCCGGGGCGACGCCCTGTTCGACCTCGCCACCCTGACGCTCGGGCACCAGGAGCGCCTCGGCGACGTCGTGGCCGGTTACGGCGCCGACGTGGACCTCGACGTGATCCGCGCGTGGTGGTCGCTGCGCAGCCTGCGGGCGATCCGCTGGCTGAGCGAGCACGGCTTCGACCCCCGGCCCGAGATCGCCGTGCTGGAGGGCTGCGAGGATACGTGTCCATGATCAGGGAGCCGCAGATTCTGGCCTGCTCCGGGGTGCTGAACCCGCCCGACGGGTTCCGGCACGTCGGCGTGCAGATATGGCAGGCGAGACAGCTCGCCGGGGTCCGTAAGCCACGCATGTGCCTCATTCCCACGGCGGTGGGCGACGCGCGGGAGCACGTCGACGGCTGGCTGGCGCGGGCGGCGACGTTCGGCGACGCGGAGCTGTCGCATCTCCGGCTGTTCACGCAGCCGAACGTCAAGGATGTACGGGCGTATCTGCTCGCCCAGGACGTGATCTTCGTGTCCGGCGGCAGCGTGGTGAACCTGCTGGCGGTCTGGCGCGCGCACCGGCTCGACGCGATCCTCCGCGAATGCTGGGAGAAGGGCGTCGTGCTGGCCGGCCAGAGCGCGGGCAGCCTGTGCTGGCACGCGGGCGGCGTGACCGACTCCTTCGGCGACGACCTGGACGCTCTCGCGGACGGCCTGGGATTCCTGCCGTTCAGCAACGGCGTCCACGACGACCTGGGCGACCAGCCCCGGCGGTCCCGGTTCCGCGAGGCCGTGGGAGCCGGGACGCTGCCGGCCGGGTACGCCACGGAGGACGGGGTCGCCCTCCACTACGTGGGCGACCGGCTGCACGAGGTCGTGAGCGTGCTCCCCGACCGGAACGCCTGGTTCGTCGAGGCCGACGGCGCGGGCGGGAGCGGGGAGACGGCTCTGCCCGCCCGCCGCTGGGTCCCCGCCGGATGACGCGGGCCGGGATCGCTACGCTGGTCGTCATGAGCTCGGGAGACCTGCACGCATGAACGGCTCGTCCGTCCGGATCGGCGTCCTCGCGCCGCTGACCCCGCCCGGCTGGGACCAGGCGGGCCGGCACCTGCTCACCGGGGCCGAGCTCGCCGTCCGCGAGGTCAACGACGCGGGCGGGATCGCCGGAAAGCCGCTCGAACTGCTGGTACGCGACACCGCGGCCGATCCGCGCAGGGCGGAGGCGGCCGTGGACGAACTCGCCCGGCTGGGCGTGGCCGCGCTGGCGGGGGAGTACCACAGCGTCGTCGCCCGTGCCGCCGCCGCCCGCGCCCACGCCCTCGGCCTGCCGTTCCTCTGCTCGTCGGCGGTGCTCGACGCGCTCACCGACGAGCCGGCCGAACAGGTCGCGCGCATCGCCCCCGCGCAGTCCCACGGCTGGCGGATCTACGCGGACTTCCTCCTCGGCGCGGGCCACACCAGGATCGCCGTGGCCGCCGACCCGAGCGTCTACTGGGCGTCCGGCACGCGCATCCTGCGGGACCACCTCGGCGAGGTCATCGAGCTCGACATGAGCGCCCCGGTGTGCGACGCGCTCGCCGGCAGCCGCGCGACCGCCCTCCTGCTCCTGGTCGGCCACCCTGAGCCGGCGGTGTCGATCGTCAGGGCGGTCCGCCGCGACCCGCGCCTCGCCGGGATCACGATGGGCGCTCCGGCCGGACAGCCGGAGTTCGCCGCGTGGGAGGCGGCGCTGGGCGAGGACGGCGCCGGGATCCCGTTCCTGCGCTACCTGCCCGAGCGGCTCGGCCCCCTCGGTGCCCGGGTCGCGGCGGCCCTTCGCGAGCGGCTGCCAGAACCGCCGTCCTTCGTGGCCTTCGAGGGGTACGACACGATCGCCGTGCTCGCCGAAGCGCTGCGCACCGGCGGCGGCGCGGCCTGGCCGGACGTCGCGGTCGAAGGCACCCGGGGGCCGATCGCGTTCTCCCGCGTGCCGGGCATCGGCGTCTGGCAGTGGGCGTGGCCCCCGGTCCAGGTCGTCGACCGCGACCCGGCGCGACCCGGCCGCCTCCGGGTCCTGCACACCGGCTGAGGAGAAATTTTCGCGGCATCTGTCCGGAACCGGCCCGGCCGTACGTCATCAGGGTGAAGCCGACCAAGGAGAGCGTGATGAAGTACATGATGTTCGTCTGCACCGACACCGAGCCCGACACCGACACCGCCGCCTACCCCGACATCGACGTGTGGGTGGCCGAGCGGGACGCGGCCGGGCAGCGGCTGCAGGGGATGCAGCTGGCGCCGGAGACCGCGGCGACCACCGTCCGGGTCCGCAACGGCGAGCTGCTGGTGTCCGACGGGCCGTTCACCGAGACGAAGGAGATCATCGTCGGATTCGACCTGCTGGAGTGCGCCGATCTCGACGAGGCGATCGAGGTGGCGCGGGCGCATCCGATGGCGCGCGGCGGCCGGTTGGAGCTCCGGCCGGTGGCCGACTTCGAGCAGTGACCGCACCCGACCGGAGAGATCCCGCCGACGCGGCCGTCGCGGAGGCGGCCGCCGAGGCGTACACGCGGATCGTCGCGGCGCTCATCCGGATCACCGGCGACTGGACGCTCGCCGAGGACTGCGCGCAGGAGGCGCTGGCCCAGGCGTTGTCGCGGTGGCCGGAGAGCGGCGTACCCGACAATCCGGGCGGCTGGCTGATGACCGTGGCCCGCAACCGCGCGCTCGACCAGCTGCGGCGGGCGTCCGTCGAACGCCGCAAGCTGCGCGAGCTGGCCGTGCTGGCGCTGACCGCGGCCACCGGCGGACCCGCGCAGGAGGAGGGGGAGGACGTCGTGGACGACCGGCTGCGCCTGATCTTCACCTGCTGCCATCCGGCGCTGGCGATGGAGGCCAGGGTGGCGCTGACGCTCCGGACGATCTGCGCGGTGCCCACACGGGACGTCGCGCGGGCGTTCCTGGTCAGCGAGTCCGCCATGACCCGCCGGCTGACCCGGGCGAAGACGAAGATCGCCGACGCCCGCATCCCCTACCGGGTGCCGCGCGGGCCCGCGCTGGCCGAGCGGCTGCCGGGCGTGCTCGCGGTGCTCTACCTGCTGTTCACCACCGGCTACGACGCCGACGGGGAGCCCGCGTTCGCGGCCGAGGCGATCCGGCTGGCCAGGTTGCTCGCCGGCCTGGTGCCCGGCGAGGGCGAGCCGCGCGCCCTGCTGGCCCTCTTCCTGCTGCAGAACTCCCGGCGCGACGCCCGCCGCGACGCCGCCGGCGAGCTCGTCCCGCTCGACCGGCAGGACCGTACCCGCTGGGACCGCGCCGCCATCGCCGAGGCGACCGGCCTGCTGCGCGACCTGCGGCACACCGGCCCGTACGTGCTGCAGGCCAGGATCGCCGCCTGCCACGCGACCGGCGACGCCGACTGGCCGGCCGTCGCCCGCCTCTACGACCGGCTCGCCGCCCTCCAGCCGAACCCGGTCGTCGAGCTCAACCGGGCGGTCGCCCACGGCTACGCGTACGGCCCGCGCGCGGGGCTGGCCGTGCTCGCCGAGGCGCGTTCGGGCGGCGCGCTGGACGGTTATCCGCTCGCCCTGGCCGCCGAGGCCGATCTCACCGCGCGGGCCGGTGACCGTGCCAGGGCCGCCGGGCTGTTCCGCGAGGCCGCCGCGCGGACGCACAGCGAGGCGGAGCGGCGGGCGCTGCTGGCCCGCGCGGATGAGGTCGTCTGATCGTGCGCACCTCGACCGCTTTGGAGGCTTTCGCCCGGCGGCCGCTCTCCTTCCTCCGCTCGGTCTGGCCCTGGCGGTCGCTCGCGTACCTGCTGGCGAGCGTCGTGGTCGGGGTCGTGGTCGCCGCCGCCGCGGCCACGGTGTCCCTCGTGGGGCCGGCGCCGCTGACGGCCGTCGCCGGGCTCGTCGCCGTGGCGGCGCTGACCCCGCTCGTGGCGAGGTTCGAGTGGTGGCGGCTGCGGCTCGTGGACCTCGTCCCGCCGGACAGGAAGAGCGGCCTGTCGCGGCGGGAGGCGGTGCTGGGCGTGGTCTGCCTGCTCGCGCTCTGGTGGATCGACCTGGTGGTGGCCGGGTTCGCCGTGGCGGGTCCCGTGGTGCTGATCCTGTCGCCCGTCCTGCAACCTCTGGAGGGGGACGGGGACCTCGCGGCGGCCGTGGCCGTCTCCGGGGCGGGGCTGCTGCTGCTTCCCGTGGCCGCGTACGTCCTTACGGCCTGGGCCGGGGCGCGCGGAGCCGTGACCAGGGCGCTGATCGCGCCGGACGAGCTGGCCGAGGTGCTGCGCTCGCGGGCCCGGCTGCTGGAGTCGTTCGAGGCCGAACGCCGCAGGATCGAACGCGACCTGCACGACGGCGCCCAGCAGCGGCTGGTCGCGTTGAGCATGCGGCTGGGCCTCGCCCGGCTCGACCTCCCGCCGGACTCCCCGGTCACAGAAGAGCTGGCCGAGGCGCACGAGGAGGCCCAGCGCGCCCTCGCCGAGCTGCGGGAGCTGATCCGCGGCGTGCATCCGCAGGTGCTCACCGACCGGGGGCTCGCCGCCGCCGTACGGGACGTGGCCGGGCGGTCCCCCGTGCCGGTCGAGGTGGACGTCCGCCTCCCGCGACTGCCCGGCGCCGTCGAGACGACCGCCTACTACGTGGTGGCCGAGGCCCTCGCGAACGTCGCCAGGCACAGCCGGGCGACCCGGGCGCGCGTACACGGCCGCCTGACCGGAGAGGTGCTCGTCGTGGAGATCCGGGACGACGGCGTCGGCGGCGCCGACCCGGCGCGCGGCACCGGCATGGCGGGCCTGGCCGACCGGGTCGCGGCGGTGGGCGGCAGACTGGCGCTGTCGAGCCCGGCGGGCGGGCCGACGACGATGAGCGTGGAGATTCCGTGCGCGTGGTGATCGCCGAAGACGCCGTCCTCCTCCGGGAGGGCCTGGTCAGCCTGCTCGAACGCTTCGGCCACACGGTCGTCGCCGCGGTCGCGGACGCCGCCGCGCTGACCGCCGCCGTGGACGAGCACGAGCCGGACATCGCGGTCATCGACGTACGCATGCCGCCGACCTTCACCGACGAGGGGCTGCGGGCCGCGCTCACGCTGCGCGCGGCCCGGCCGGAGCTGGCCGTGCTGGTGCTCAGCCAGTACGTCGAGCAGACGTACGCGGCCGAGCTGCTGGCCTCCGGCCGCGGCGCCGGCGTCGGCTACCTGCTGAAGGAACGCATCGGGAAGGTCACCGAGTTCGCCGACGCGCTGGTCCAGGTCGCGGGCGGCGCGACCGTGGTCGACCCCGAGGTGGTGCGGCAACTGCTGAGCAGGAACCGCGACCCGCTGGACCGCCTCACGCCCAGGGAACGCGAGGTGCTCGCCCTGATCGCCGAAGGTCGGTCGAACACGTCGATAGCGCGGGCGCTGTTCGTGACGGACGGGGCGGTCGCCAAGCACATCGCCGCCATCTTCACCAAGCTCGGCCTCCCGCCGACCGTGGACGGGCACCGCCGCGTGCTCGCGGTCCTCGCCTATCTGCAGGCCGAACCGGGATGGTAGTGCCAGGTCCACCCTGAAGGCTCGTCCGTGCGCCAATGCGCCGGCGCGGGCGCCACCGGTTGGATCGACGGCATGACCTCCCCCTCCGTTGATTTCCCCGGCCGTTGGGCCGAGGCGGCCGGGCTGCTCCTCGGGCCGGTGCTGATGCTCGCCGGCGTCCTGCTCCGCGCCGGCACGGACGGCTTCTTCCCCGCCCAGCTCGCCGCCTTCGCCGCCGACCCGGCCAGGATGAGCCTGTCGTACGGGGCCTTCGCCGCCGGGAACGTGCTGCTGTGGCCGGCGGTCATCGCCCTGGTCCGGCGCGTGTGGCCGGCACAGCCGAGGTGGGCGCTGTGGGGCGGGACGCTGGTCCTGCTCGGCCTGTTCGCCAGGACCTTCCACGCCGGGGTCAACCATCTCGCCTTCCAGCTCGTGGACGTCCAAGGGGTGCGGCCGGCGCAGCAGGCCGTCGCCGACTCCTACGGCGCGTTCCACGTGTTCCAGCCGCTGTCGTTCGCGATCTTCTTCGGGTGGATCGTGCTGGCCGTGGGCACGTGGCGAGCGGGCGTCCTCGGACCCGTCCGGTCCGTGGCCCTGGCGTCGATGAGCGCCCTGCCGCTCGGCGTGCTCAAGGGCACCGGGCCGATGTCCGTCGTCGCCACCGCCGGCCTGTGCGTGGCCCTGGTCCCGCTGGGGCTGCGGGTCCTCAGGGACGGCCCGGCCCCACGGTGGTGGGCCTACCCGCTGGCGCTCGCCCTGGGCGGCGCGGCGGTCCTCCTGGGCCTGGCCGGCTGAAAACCGCGTGCGCCGCCGGGGTGATCACGTCCATGCTGATGGCTGGAGGACCACTATGACCGCGAACGTGTTACTCGCCGGGATTGTCGGCTCGACCGCGTACGGACTGGCCGGGCCGGGCAGCGACGTGGACCGGCTCGGCGTCTACGCCGCCCCCACGCTCGACCTGGTCGGCCTGACCCGTCCCAAGGAGAGCCTGGTCTCCACCGGTCCCGACCGGACGCTGCACGAGGCGGGCAAGTGGTGCGCGCTCGCGCTCGGCGGCAACCCGACCGTCATGGAGCTGCTGTGGCTGCCGGACGACCTGTACGAGACCCGTACGCCGCTCGGCGACGAGCTCATCGCGATCAGGGACGCGTTCCTGTCGGCGCCGCGCGTCCGCGACGCCTATCTGGGCTACGCCACCCAGCAGTTCCGCCGGCTCGAACAGCGCGGCGACGGCTCGTTCTCGGCCGACACCCGTAAGCGCACCGCCAAGCACGCCCGGCATCTCGCCCGCCTCCTGCACCAGGGCCGCGAACTGTACGAGACCGGGCACCTCTCCATCCGTCTGTCCGACCCCGAGACCGTCCGCGCGTTCGGCGAGCGGGTCGCCGACGGAGACACCGAGGCGGCCCGCGCCCTGCTGACGTCCACGGAGAAGTCCTTCGACACCGCGCCCACCCCGCTGCCCGCGCAGCCCCGCCGCGCGGTCGTGGAGGAATGGCTGCGGCAGGTCCGCGTCACTCACTGGAATCCGCTCGCGTACCGACCGTGACCTTGAGGTCTTCTTCGGCCGCCAGCACGTCACCGCCGAACGCGCGTCGAGCCGCGGCCACGGAGGCGTCCCGGTCGTTGCCCGGCCAGAAGTGGGTGAGCATCAGCCGCCGCGCGCCCGCCCGTGCGGCCCAGTAACCGGCCTCGGCCGAGGTCAGGAGGTTGCGCGGGGAGCGGCCGGTCTCGCCGTCCCGGTCGGTGGCCTCGACGATGAACAGGTCGGCGCCGCGGCCGAGCTCGGCGAGCGCCGGAGTGGGGCCGGTGTCCCCGGAGTACGCCAGAGCGACCCCGTCGGCCTCCAGGCGGATCCCCGCATTGGGCACGTAGTGGGGGAGCGGCAGCCCTGTCAGCTCGAAGGGGCCCACCCTGTGGCTCCCTGGCAGCGGACGCACGTCGAAGACCGCGTTCAGGTCGACGTCGGGCTCCAGGCCGCCGAGCCGGTCGAGCACGCCGGGCGGGCAGTACAACGGCACCTTGGACGCACCGGGGCCGCCGCCGTAGAACCGCATCCGGAACAGCCCGTGCAGGTCGATGCAGTGATCAGGGTGCTCGTGGGTGACGACGACGGCGTCCACGGCGCCGTCCGGCCAGTGCGCGAGCAGCCGGGGCAGCGTGCCGTAACCGAGGTCGAGCACCAGGCGGTAGCCGTCCCAGTCCACCGCGAAACCGCTGCAGGCACGGCCTGGCTCAGGGAAGGCGCCACAACTGCCGAGGACGGTGACTTGTCGCATCCGCCCAGATTGTCATGACGACGCGACAGATCCGTCACTCACCTGGCTATGGTCACGGTCGGTGGCGGCTCGACAGCATGGAGTCTCCCGAAGAGCGGAGGCGGATGTGGCCAGTGAGTTCCAGCGGAGAAAAGTCGGCGGAGTCTTCCGGGCGATGGACGTGGACGGCGACGGCCGGCTGACCCAGGCCGACTTCCAGGCGCTGGCGCGCCGCTGGACGGCCGTCGCGGGCTCCGCCGACCCGGAGCGGCTGGCCTCCGTCATGACCGGTTGGTGGCCGGTGCTCAAGGCCGCCTCCACCGGTGACGACGGGGTCTCCCTCGACGAGGTGCTCCGCGTCGTGGACGGGCTCGGCGACCTGACCGACGCCGTCTCCGGCACCGCCGACGCGATGTTCGAGGCCATCGACCTCGACGGCGACGGCCTCATCTCCTGCTCGGAGTACGGCGCGCTCATCGCGACGTGGAACGGGACGCCCTCGGCGACCGACGAGATCTTCCCGCGCCTCGACCTGGACGGCGACGGCCACCTCACCCGGGAGGAGTTCCGCGTCCACTGGACCGAGTTCTGGGCCGGCGACGACCCGGACGCTCCCGGAACCTACGTGTTCGGCGCCCTGACGGAACAGCCCCCGGCTCACCAGGAGGGGTCATACCTGTAGCTGTACCAGTGGCCTGTCAGGTGGGTGTAGTGGCCGTCGCCGTCCGTGTACTCACCGGGCTCGCCGGAGGGCAGCCAGAGGAAGCCCCTGCCGTCGGGCAGGAACGGGTCTCGCACGGCGAACTCCACGCCGCCCTCTCCTGTGGAGTCGTTCTCGTGCCGGGTTCCGTCGCATGCGTGGTACAGGCCGGCCCATTGGCACGATTGTTCATGGCCGGGGTTCTCGTACACGGCTCTGACGTAGGCTTCCATGCCCGGCTCGGAGATCGTGAAGCGGACCCAGGACGGCGCCCCGGTGGCGAGGGCGAGCAGGACGACGGCGGAGATGTAGCACGGCATGAGCGAGCGGGTGAAGACGCCGTCCGGCACTGTTCCCTTGTGATCGGCCCAGGCCATCCGCATCGCCCAGTAGGTGAGCAGGAGAAAGCCGGCGGGGAGCCCGTACAGGAACGCGTCGAGTTTCGACCAGGAGGGGTGGCTGGCCGCGGCCAGGAGCGCGGCCGCCGCGGCCGAGAAGACGACCAGGAAGGGTAATCCGGGCGGCTTGTTGATCACCGCCTCACCCTAGCGCCGCAGTCGGCCGGCGATCACGGGGAGAAAATTGCAGTCGACTCCAACTATGGAGTCTGGTTAAAGTTTCCCCATGTCTTCCGAGGGACTACGGGAACGCAAGAAACGCGAGACCCGGCGGCACATCAGGGAGACCGCCATCGCGCTGTTCGTCGAGCGGGGCTTCGAGCACGTGACGATCGCCGAGGTCGCCGCCGCCGCCGGGGTGTCGGCCAACACGATCTACAACTACTTCGAGACGAAGGAGAACCTCGTCCTGCCGCCCGACGAGGCGTCCCCTCAGAGGCTCGCCGACATGGTGCGCGGCCGTCGGCCCGGCGAGGCCGCCGCACCGGCCGTGCTGCGCACCCTGCGCGACGAGGTGCGGCGCCGCGACCCCAGCCTGGGCCTGACCGACGGTTTCGGCCGCGTCTTCGAGATGATGCGGGCCGCGCCCACGCTGACGGCCCGGCTTGAGGACCTCGGCCGGCAGATGACCGACGCGCTCGCCGCCGTACTCGCCGAGGAGACCGGCGCCGCACCCACCGCCCCGCTGCCCCGCGTGGTGGCCTGGCAGCTCGGCGCCCTGCACGCACTCGTGTACACGGAGATCGGCAGGCGCACGACCCTCGGGGAGGGGCCCGACACCATCGCCGCCGCCGTCCTCGACATCCTCGACACCGCCGAGGAGCTGCTCGGCGGCCACATCCTCACGTACGCCGCCAGAAAGGCCCCCCAGTGTTCAGAGTGATCATCTCCGGCAGGTTCGGCGACCTCGACGAGGCCGGCCGCGCCGCCGTGCTCGCCGCGTCCGAGGTGGCCTTCACCGAGCGCGGCGCCTTCACCCACGACGGCACCCTGTCGGCGTTCACCTTCCGCTGCCAGGTGCCGGCCGGCCCGGACGACGACGAGCGCGCCGCCACCGGGCGCGCTTTCGCGGCACTCGACGCGTACGGGCAGGCGTACGACGTCCTGCGAGTGGCGGTGACCGACATGCGCGACATCAAGGTCCGCCGACGTCCCGCCTAGCCTTTGCGTGCGCGATGGCAAGCAGCCCGGCTGCGACGCCGGCCGCGCATGAGAGGCGGCAGTGTGGGCACAACGGTTGGTCGCGGCCACCCGCACGGACCCCCAGGCGGTGGCGGCGCTACTGACGACCGGGGCGAGGGGGCGCTGCAGGAAGCCGCGGCGCGCAGCGGCGGGCGGGTGCAGTTGATGGGATCGGAGCGGTTGTGCGCAGGTTCGTGACCGCGATCGAACCGGGAGAACTCCGCGGCCCGCGGAGTGTCCAGGTCGGGGCGACCGACATCAACATGCCGCCACGGATCACAAGTGACCAGGTCAACGGTCTCAATCTGCTGCGGCCGTCACGGACAGCCGTCATACTGTTGCTCGCGGTCATCGCCGTTCTCCTTCTTGGAATCGTTGCTACGAAGGATCACGCGATGACCGCTCTCATTTCACAGCGCCAAACCCGCTGACCAAGCAAAGGCCCCGCCCTGCGGGGCTGGGCTGCTCGCCTCACCCGGCTCGACCAGCACTACCGGCTGCGGCTGGACGGTCCCAAGCATTCGATCCCGGCGTATGACATGAGCCGTGCCGGGTCTGGCACGCTGACCGTCATGGGAACTGGTGCGGCAACCTTGGGGCTCGTGGAGGTCACGTCGGCGTTGGAGGCAACTCTCACCGCCTTGACCACGGCAGGGGCCGACCCGACGTACCGCGTGGGTGGCACCGGCGCGGCCCTGCTGCAAGGCGTACGGCTGCCTGTCGGGGATCTCGACCTCCTGGTGGCCCGGCGCAAGGACGTGGACGCGTTCGCCGCCGCTCTCTCGTCCTTCCCGTGCCTCTACACGCCATCCTGGCTGCCCGAGAGCGCGCAGTATTTCACCCGCTACGAGGTGAACGGCGTTCACGTGGAGATCAGCACGGTCGAGAGGGAGACCGACTCCGACGCCATGGAGTGCATCGGCCGCGGCCCCTGGCAGCACTACGTCCTGATCGCATGCGGCCCCTACCGGGTTCCTGCCGTACGCCTGGAACTGCGGCTGGCCACTGAGCTCCTACGAGACCGCCCCGACCGGTACGAACCGCTCCTCGACCACCTGGCCACGCACGGGCACGACGCGGATCTCCTGGACAGGGCCATGACCGCGTACGCTCTGCCGACGGAACGCCGGCGCTTGGCCCACAACCGCCTCGACGACGCTCGCCCCTCGCCTCGACCGCTCTCGCTGCCAATCGTCAGTGGGGAAACCCCGGCGGCTGAACACTCACCACGCTCGAACTGATGCTCCGCGACACCGCGACTGACCTGAACGACGATCAGGCTCTTGACCTCAATCGCTGCCACCACGAAGGCTTGATGACACGGGCCGCTGTCCCGCGTGGCGCCTCGCCTGTGATGGCGTACTTGAAGAACGCCTCAAGGTCATGCTCGCCTCCGTTGTTGATCCGCTTGGCGACCTTATTGTGCGGATAGCCGCGAAGTTCCCTAGGACTTTCCACAGCAGCGGCGTTCTCGTTCGTGCAGTACACCCATTTCCAGTCGCTGTTTCGGACGATCATCTCGCCCAGATACGCTCCCGCACCCATGATCACGCTGTGGATGATTTCAGAAGACGGCTTCGAGGCGGCGAACTCGGTGCAGTAGTTGTCGAGGTGGTGAATGAACGCCGGGTCCCAGTCGAAGGAGTATCCGTCCTCGCGCGCGTGCTCAACGAAGAGCTCGGCCAAGTTCCGCATGTACTCGGAAGTCTCAGCGTCGCTCGGTGGCGGATCCTGCTGCGAGCTCCTGCGCACCATCGACTCCTAGCTCCGGTTCGGATCATCAGGCAGCTTCTCATGACACGATCTGAGAACGGAAGCCTGGCGTGGCGCCGCGCACCCCCGAAGGGAAAGCAGACCAGGGCGACAGGTCAAGGGTGGAGCGCGCCCCACTGGACGAACGACCCCTGCCCCGTGGCCCTGGTCTGTTCGACTTGTCCCGGGTCGATGGCGGACGGGACGAGCAGATTTCCACCTCAGCCACATACGGTGGCGATGCCCCTGAGTCGGAGGCCCCCGACGGAGACATGGTTTTGACACTCCATGTCGTTACAGTCGCTCGCGTGGCTTACGACCCGACAGCGCTCGAGCGCCTCAGTTCGCTCGTTCCCCCGCCCGCCTCACCCGTCTTCGGTGTTCGCAGTTGGGATGAGGTCTTCCGAGCTCTCGATCTCCGCCTTCCGCCCGACTACATCGCCTTGATCGAGCGATATGGAGACTGCCAGTTCGCCCGATGGCTCTGGATTTTCGACTTTCGGACACTCACTGACGAGCAGTTCGCTCGGATTCCAGAGTGGATGGACGACTTCCGGCTCGCGATGTGGCCGGAGCCAGGTGGCTTCTTCCAGTGGGGCAGCACCATCGACGGTGACGCCATGGGCTGGATGACGGTAGGTAAGCCTGAGGAATGGCCGATCATGATTGTCGCTCGCCATCACGACGAGGATTCGCCGGTCCAGGAAACCATGACCGAGTGGCTGGTGGGCTGGGCTTCCGGGACTCGGTTCGGTAGCTGGGCATTCGATGCCAAATCTGAAGAACACCCTCTGATCTGTGAGGCATGAGACTAGGCGGAATCTCCATCTGCTTGGCCCGGGCCGGGCGCGCGCGAGAACGGCCCCCGGGGAAGGAGAAGGGCGACCCGGATCGGTCGTCCATTGTCGACCCGCCTGAAGATCTTGCTTGCCTGGGTTCAAGCAGTAGGAAACACTGCATCGTGCACTCCGAAGAGCAAGCCGAACAGGTGGTCGACGACTTGAGCTGCCGTATCTATACGGCATTGCGTGACGGCGGCCTTGAGGCCGAACCCGTCCTCGAACTGGCCTCATGCCTGGAGGAATGGGGCATGAGCACTCCGGCAACGCAGGAGCTTCTCGGACGCCCCGCCGCTCAGCTGACCACGGCCGATCTGACCCGCCTGGGCGAGAGTCTTCTCCGCGACACCAATTTCGAGCCGACCTTCGCCCTCGAACCTCGCCTATGGGCGACGCTGGAGCACGCGCTAGAAATCGTGGAGCGCGACGTTCGCGCTCGAGGAATCACCGGCACGCTCCGCTTGGTCACCCATGACTGGGACAAGGGCGGCCGTGCCTGGGTGATGTTCCAGGGTGGCTATCACGGCAACGGCATCCTGCCCATCATGGGAAGCGACCCTCAAACGGCGCTCGCGCAGGTCGCCGATGTCGTCCAAGAAACGATCATGGAGTTGACCTGGATAGCCTGGCCCGTCTGCGCAACGCACGATCTTGGCCTGCACGCCGGAGGGGAAAACGGGATCGTCGTTTGGCGGTGCGCCGGCGATGGAACGCATACCGTCGCGCCGGTCGGTGAACTGCCTTGATCACGTCGGCGGACACATATCGCCCGTCGGTCCAAGGAGGCGCAGGACGTCTGGATCGCTCCTCTCAACGGTGTGATGCCGAAGTGCGGGATTAGCGCAAGGGGCCAGTATAAACGTTGAGCATAAGGCCGGACAAATCATCGTAGAGTCGCCCAGTCTTGTGCCAACGCCGGCGTTCCAGGAAAGAGGCGATGCCGTCATCTCCTTCGGGAAGGACGACAAAGCCCCGATCTCCTTGACACATGATCATTAGGCGCTGTACGGTAATTTCAACTGCCCAGGCGCCGGGAGTTGCGAAGATGCTTATGAGGCATTCGCGTCCGTGAGGCGAAGGCTGCGCCCATTCGTCGTAAATCAATGGACCAGTATCACCGTTGATCGGAAATCCGAAAGCCATGACCGCTACGGATGCCCCCGGTTGATCAAAGAGTGGCGACGGTTTCCTGGCGCCCGGATGAACTGGCTGTATGCCTGCAAGAGGAC
Organism: Nonomuraea sp. B208; assembly: GCF_057536035.1. Taxonomy (NCBI): domain Bacteria; kingdom Bacillati; phylum Actinomycetota; class Actinomycetes; order Streptosporangiales; family Streptosporangiaceae; genus Nonomuraea; species Nonomuraea sp. B208. The sequence goes on along the minus strand of NZ_BAAJOU010000025.1, from coordinate 165,678 downwards.
TTAGAGCCTGTGGGAGATTCCAGTGACTATAAGCGGTAGCTTCCCGTAGCGCGAGTTGACGGCGGATGCGGTCAACTGCATGAGCCGCAGTCGCTTCATTCAAACTCCATGGCGCACTCGTGTAAGTAGCCGAGCAGAGTCTCTCAATCTTGCTCAGGAAGACTTCTTCGACAATAGGCCCTCGATCCAATCGGAATATCGTTCCCATGTCCATGGTGTGATGGTATACGAGGTCCAACAGAGGGCCTAGGCAACAGGTGCGCTGCGCCCGGTGAATGCCACTAATGGCTCAGCGATCAGCCAGTGACCTTGTCTTTTCCGCGCGGCGCGCACCCTGCTCCTGCATGATCATTCCATCGCTCAATGAATGGCCGGAGACGGATCGTTCCGCAGTCTGCTGTACATCCAGCCGTCCCGCCACTGACCGGCACGGAACTCCACCGCGCGTAGGACGCCCTCCAGCGTGAAGCCGGCCTTCACCAACGACTTCTGTTCTGCGATGTTCTCCGGGTGGGTGCTCGCTTGGATACGCTCGGCCGGAGTGTGAGTGAACAGGTACTCGCACAGCATCGCCTGCGCACGCCAGCCGACGCCACGCCCGCGCCAGTCAGGAAGCAGGGCGATCCCTATCTCCCAGTATCGGGAGACCCCGAACCCTTGTGCCAGCCAACTCATGAAGCCCGCGGTTGTGCCATCGACCTCGACGATGACCCTGCCGTCAGCTTCGCCCAGGTAACCGTCGATGGCGTAGCGCCGCGCCGGTGCCTGCGCATCGCGGAACCCCGTCCAGTCCAGCCCGATCAATCCAGGCTCCGTGACGAAACGCCGGAACATGGCGAGATCATCCTCTGCCACCGGCCGCAGTCGTACCTCAAGCGTGCTCATCGCGCCACCTCCCTCGTGACGCGTTCGTACGCCAAGATCACGTCACTGGCCTGGACCCTACCTCGCCGGATCTGGGGGCGCGGGGACATCGGGGCGGGGCTTCGCCCTTCGGCGCGACGCGCCGCGCCAGGAGCCACCTGGCCGAACGCGATCTCGATCTCGATGAGTGAAGCTGACCTCGATTGACGCAGCCGCGACCAAGATCGGCATCAGCACCGCGGAGCGGGTGCCGGCCGTGCGTGCCCGTGGTTGACCCCTCGTCACGGCCTCTAATGGCACGGTGATCACCCCGGGACCTGGTGTTTCTCGCGCGACGCACACACGCCGGCCGCCTGACGCTCCAATGTGCGAGGGCGTTACGCAGAGTTTGGTTACGAACCGTGCTTGTCGGCGGACAAGGCCAGGTAGGCGGCGCCAGCCGAGTTCAGGACGTTGATCCACTCAGGATGGTCGAGATAGGCGTTGTCCGGAGCGGTAGGGCCGAGGTCATCGAGCACGCGCAAGAGGGCATCGACCACCATCTGCACGAGGTCGGCTTCTCGTTGATCAAGGAAGAGGTGGGGAATCAGCGCTCGTGCGCCGTGCTGGTCAATGAAGGTGTCGTCGATGAGCCAGTGCACGGCAGCGGTGAGGTCCGGCCATCCTTTCCCGGATCGCCAGTGTTGGTCCTGGTAGTCCCGGGCACTCAGGGTTCGTAGTGCCTCGAGCACGTCCTTGCGTCGCTCTGGCCACTGCACCGGTTGTCTGCCGGGATGTTCTTCCTCCACGGGCGCCAAGCTACTGGGGGCCTGTCGATGTTCCGCTGTCGTGGGCGTGGTGGTCGCGCACCAGCCGTCCGGCCACCGTTAGCAGTCACCCGCGCAGGCTAGATGACTCTCCATCCGGGTAGGGCCGTCGCCTGCGCGCCACCTACCCGGGCAACGGGCGGGACGGGGGATGGCGAGCGGAGCGACCGTCCGGGGGTTCGAAGGAGGCGGAGCCCCCTGGGAGGCGCTGTCTGGAGCCCTACATGCGCGAAGCGCTCGGAAGCGGAAGGCGATGCAGTTGGAGCGGGTGACGGGAATCGAACCCGCGCTGTCAGCTTGGAAATTGAAGGGATCTTGCCTTGCAGGGGCGTTGACCTGGGGCTGAGGCCGGTCGTGAGTGACCGTGGTTGACCCCTCGTCACCGCCCTTAATGGCACGACGATCAGCCCGTGGCCTGGTGTTTCTCGCGCGACGAGGTTTCCACCTCAGCGACCTGCGGACTCCAGGCCAAGCGATGATCATCCCGGAGCTGGAAGGCCCCGCCGGAGGCGTTAGGTTAAAGCCACACAGATCGAATGCTCGACTTGGCCACGGCGAAAGGGCGAAGGGTATGGCGATTCGTCCGAAGGCCTGGAGTAGAGAGTCACGCAGTGTCCTGCTCAAGTGGACTGCCGGTATCGTGCTCTTTTTCTTGGTGGAGCTGGTCGTCGACTACATCACTGAAGGGCCCGAAAGGATCACGGCGGCGTACCTTACAGCGCGCCCCCTCGTGCTCGCCTTCTTCTGGCTGATCGGAGTGATGTTCATCTGGCGCTGGGGCTATATCCGTGCTCTGAGACGACAGAACGATTCGAACGGAGTCGAGAAGTAAGACGCCTCGGCGGAAGGACGATGTCGGTTCATCGCGGCTGGTTGCGGGGCGCCGACGGTCGGCGAGTTGGTTGGGCACGTACGTGTGGACCCCTGCGGACCCTCGTCTGGCCGCGTTACCAGTCCCTGACGCAGGCTAGGTGATCCTTCAGGTGATCAGTTCGGGTCAGGACGTGGCCTGCCAGCCGTATACCTGAGCAACGTGAGGGATTGGGGGTTGGCGAGCGGAGCGAGCGTCCGGGGGTCAAAGGGGGCGGAGCCCCCTGGGAAGCAGGGCCTGGAGCAATGAGCGCGAAGCGCCCCAAGCGAAAGACCTAGCAGTCAAGGTCTCCACATGCTGAGAGCGGGTGACGGGAATCGAACCGGCGCTGTCAACTTGGGAACTGCATCGATCACGGCCCACTGGGGCACTGAGCTGGGCGGCAAGCTGGTCCTGAGTGACCGTGGTTGTCCCCTCGTCACCCCTCTTAATGGCCCGTCAATGGCCCGACGACGAGCCATCGACCTGGCATGACCTGATCACAAAGCTCTAGCCTGTGCGCCGTGAGAGTTGAACACAGCGCGACATTGCGGATCATGAGCGATGTGCACAGTCCCATCGAGATCTCTGAGGCATTAGGGGTGCGGCCTTCAGCAGTCACCCATACTGGCGATTGGGAACTCGAAGCATCTGCTCACGGCAACGAGGCCTCACTGGAGGAGCTCATCAGGACAGTAACTGATCCTCTTCTTGGGCTTGCGGACAAGCTCGGTTCACTGGCCAGGCAGGGGGCAACGATCGAACTGCACCTTACGCGTGACCTGCTCGGGCCAGGAGTTGGTGCTCTGTGCTTCATGTTGGATGCCCCCGTGATCAAACTCCTGGGGGAGGTGGGCGCCGAAGTGTGGATCGACGAATACGACGAGGTCGAGTGGGAGCGCAACGCGCATACGCCGTCCGCCTGATCATCCCGGAGCCGGAGTGCCCTCGCCGGAGGCATCTATGGCACCCTGCTCGGCATGGTGATGAGCGAACAGGCTTCAGAGAACCAGATCAGGTTGGAGGTGGGCCCCGCGCTCGGGGACGTGGAGCTGAACGAGTTGTTCGGGGCGTCGTGGCCTGATTATCGTCCTGCTTCGTTCTCGGGGATGCTGGCCCGCAGTCTCTGCTGGGTGGCCGCATACCGTGAGGGTGCGCTGGTGGGCTTCGTCAACGTGGCCACAGATGGTGGTATTCATGCCTTCATTCTCGATACCACCGTGCACCCCCGAGTTCGTCGACAGGGGGTGGGCGTGCGCTTGGTGCAGCGTGCCGCTCAGGAGGCACGCTCACGTGGTGCCAGGTGGTTGCACGTCGACTATGAGCCGCATCTCGAAGAGTTCTATGCGCGATGTGGGTTCCGGCCAACTGCTGCCGGGCTCATGCGGCTTTGATCGTGAGCGTCGTGGGCAGGGGCGCGGCGCAGGCAAGGCCTCCACATGCTGGGAGCGGGTGACGGGAATCGAACCCGCGCTGCCAGCTTGGGGATCATCTACTGACCTTGCTGCCCTGAGCTGGGAAAACAGGAGTGCAGGTCAGGGTGGGTCGAGTCCCCGTGATTCCCCCGTGAATGACCGTGGGTCCCCGCCTGTTCTGGCACGCATCTGGCACGGGAAACTCGCTCGTCGTCCATTCCTTGACGGCAGTCGGGTTGCGCTGCCGCTGATAGCTGATCTTGTCGGTGGCGGAATTTATGCTTCCCGTCCATGACCAGAGACGAAACTCCTGTCGTGCAGATCAAGCAGCTGGAGGTGGAGGTGGATTACAGCCAGGCTTATCTCGTGGACGAGGGGTGTGATACGGCCGGCCAGTTTGACGACGTGCCGGGCCACCCTGTGGGAATCATCCGAGTGGAGACAGGCAAGGCCATCTTGATCGTGGGCCCTCAGTGGGGACTTGTGGAGTTCACGGTGGCTGTCGCCGATCGGGATCCGGGTGCCGACCTCGATGGCTACGAAGACATCGTCGAGATCAGCTACGAGTCCCCATCGGGCCGGCTTTCGCTGCAGGAGTGGGGAGGAGGGAGGACGCATTCTCTTCCTCCGCTGCCCGCCGGTCCCGGATCATATCGTTTGCGATACCACATCAGAGGAATGGACGAAGAGAACTGGGTCGACCCAGGTGATCATTACTTTCTGCAGATCTGGCCTGAGCCGCCATGTTATCCTACCGTGCTCAAATCAACGAGTTCATCCTTTCAATGTTGGCTGAACCCTGAATGATCCAGGAAAACTGGCATGGAATAGAGCGACCTGCATTATTAGCTTGGGAACTCTTTCAAGATCATGCCCTCCGACCAGGTGAAACGCTGACCTGGGCATCCGTCCGTCGAGTGACCGTGAGTCCCTGTGACTCCCCGCTGATCGCTCTCCGAACGGGCATGCGATGGGCACGCACTTGCCAGTGCCCGCGTGAGCCGCCGATACTCGTGGTGATCCGCTGGCAAGCCCGCCCTCGTACCTGCTTGGTGAGCCGTATGGCGGCGCGTCGGGGCACTGGCGCGGCGAAGGTGTCTTGGAAGTCAGCGGATCTCCAATATGCGGATCAAAAGATCCAGTTCAGGCCGTTCCAGATCGTTCAATGAGGCTTTTGCATCCCCTTGGCGGCGGGGCGCTGGTCACAGCGTGATCGCGAGCCTGGCGTTCGCCTGACGGCGTAAGAAACCCCTGGTAGATGGATTGATCACCACAACCAGATCCGTCACAATCAGGGGCCTCGGATGCTTTTCTATCGTGCTGCCGTCGATTTGTCGCATCAGACCCTGAACTACGTCGCCGGAGTGATCCGCCGGCACCGCAAGGCGATCAGGTCGGCCTGGCGGCGGCTCAACCCGGGGCGCCAAGCGCTGCTGGTCCTGGTCTATCTGCGCAAGGGCGAGACCTATACCGAGCTCGCGGCCGGTTTCGGGGTGTCAACGGCAACCGCGTGGCGGTACGTGGAGGAGACGGTGGCACTGTTGTCGGCGCGTTCGCCCAAGCTGGGCCAGGCGCTGCGCAAGGCGAAGCGGGACGGGATGCACTACCTGGTGCTGGACGGCACGCTGATCCGCACCGACCGGATCGCCGCCGATCGGCCGTACTTCTCCGGCAAGCACCGGGTGCACGGGATGAACGTCCAGGTCATCGCCTCCCCGGACGGCACTTCCTGTGGACGTCTGGAGCCCTGCCCCGGCAAGGCCCATGATCTGAGCGCTGCTCGCATCTGGGGCATCCTGCGTGCACTGGAGCAGGCGGGCATCGTCACCTTGGCGGATAAGGCGTATCAAGGGGCCGAAGGTCCGGTTCTCACCCCGTACAAGGGCAAGGACAAGCCTGAATCTCAGAAGCAGGCCAACCGCGCCCACGCCAAAATCCGCGGACCTGGCGAACGCGCGAACGCCCAGCCGAAGAGCTGGAAGATCCTCCGAAAGCTACGCTGCAGCCCGTCCAAGGCCGGCCCCCTGTGCAAGGCCATCGCCGTCCTTCCAAACCCCCGCGTCGCCCAGGCCGCCTGAGGGCGGAGCAGCTCACTGGTGCGCGTCGTCCCGGAACTCGTACCAAGGCCCCTTCACGTGCCGGACATCGCCCGGTCGGCTCACGGGGCTCCAGACATAGCCGTAGCCGTCCCCTCCCCACCCCTTGCCTCGGTAGAAGTAGACCTGTTCGTCCTCCCGGCGGACGAACTCGAACGAGAGGCTTCCGATGCTTTGATCCCTGAGTTCGACGCCCTCCTCCAAGGTGCGGGCGACCGCCTCCATATCCCCTGACGAGTGCATGAAGCGCAGGTCCTCAGCCCAGATCAGGGCCACGACAAGGATGCCAGCCAGGAGCGTCGCACCCACGTACGCGGCTCTGCGTACCGCAGGCTTTTCCCCGCGGCTCGTCTCGATCATGCGGTCATCTTCACATGCGCTCGGGCAGGACTACGAGGTCGCACGAGGATGAAAAAGATTCAAATGCAGGTCAGAGGGCCTGTGAGGTCCACACCGAACAGCTGTGAACGGCATCGTATTGCAACCCGAACTGCAACCCTGGTGGCTCGCGAGCCCATCCGGAAACCTTCCACACGCGTGCTGCCGCTGAGCGCCCACTGTGGAAAATGGCCATGAAGGGAAAGGCAGACTCCACCCAGGACCGGCGGTTCCGCGCGATGGTGCTGCTGGCCACGTTCGCGAGCCTGCGTTGGGGTGAGGTCAGCGCACTACGCCGGATGGATGTCGATCTCAAGGCGCGTACGGTCCGCGTCCGGGTCGCCTTCGTCGAGCGCTCCACGGGCGGGCTGGTGCTGGGGCCTCCCAAGTCTAAGGCCGGACGCCGGACGGCCGGCAATCCGCCAGGAGCACATCAGTACGTACGTGCAGGACGACCTTGCCGCCCTCATGTTCCCAGGGGCCAAGGGCGGCCCGATCCGCCGCAGCGGCTTCAACACCGCGCCCGGTGGGTGGACGTCGTCGCGGAGATGGGCCTGCCGGGGCTCCACTTACGACCTGCGCCACACCGGGAACATGCTCGGCGCGGGTCTCAAGGACCTCATGGCGCGCATGGGACACGACGACGTACGGGCGGCCATGATCCACCAGCACGCGGTCAGAGGAGCCGACGAGGCGATCACCAACGCCATTGATCGGCAACTCGGAGGTCGCGACGATGACGAGGGGCACTGCGGGCGTACTGGTCCCGGCAGGCTGATCAGGAGCTAATGGCCCGTCAATGGCCCACGAAGATCGAACCAGGCAGGAAACAACTAAGGCCCGGGTCGGGATCAACGTCCCCACCTGGGCCTTCATAGTGAGAGCGGGTGACGGGAATCGAACCCGCGCTGTCAGCTTGGGAATTGCAGGGATCTTGCCTCGTACGGGCGTTGACCTGCGGCTGAGACCGGTCATGAGTGACCGTGGTTGACCCCTCGTCACCGCCCTTAATGGCACGCTAATGGCACGACGATCAGCCCGCGGCCTGGTATTTCTCACGCGACGCGCACACGCCGGCCGCCTGATCATCCCGTCTGCCGTCGACCCGCCCGAAGGGGAAGCGGGCCAGGGCCACGGGGACAAGGTGGAGCCCCCAACTGGAGGAACGACCTTGGCCCCGTGGCCCTGGTCTGCTCGGCTTGTCCCGGGTCGATGGTGGGCGGGATGATCAGGCTTCCACCTCAGCCACCTCTGTCCCTAACGCGAGGCTCGACGGTCATCCCGGAGCCAGAGAGCCCTGCCGGAGGCGGCTTTTTGGATTTGGCTACATTGCGGGATGAGCTCCCTATATCTTGGCCTTGGCTCACGCAGGGAGTACACCACTTCCCTTGCCTGTCACCTCCGACGTGACTGAGTTCGATCGGCCGAACTCAAGGCAGGAGATGTCTTTGCGTGGCCGAACGCTGTCGGTTGTGCGAAGCGCTGTAAGAACCTACGCAGGGGATGTCGGAGATCACCTGAGCGTGGTTTTCTTGCAGCGCTTTTTTGATGTGAGAGAGGAGGGGAGATGGGAGCATCCGAGGAGATCGGACGGACGGCCCGGTTCGCGGCCACGAACTGGGGCCGTACCGTCCGAATGTGCCTGCTGCTGATAGCACTTGCTGCAGCGGTGGGCACCTTTGTCGCGGTGAAGAAGCTGCCGCTAATCACCTGGTAAACGAAGTTCCACCCGCGACGTTCCATGCATGGACGGATTCCGTCCATGCATGGAACACTGCTGTGAAGGCTAGCGGAACTTTGCAAGTTGGTCGTGCTCTTCACGAACTTCGCGATGCAAGACGGTACAACGTGGAACACGACGATACCTCTGCGGGCCGAGTGGCGGGCGCGCGCGAGAACGGCCCCCAGGCCGCACGCGCAGCGCGCGGCCCGCAAGCTCGGGCCGCGCGGCGGCGCGTGCGCCGCCGCCTTGATATCTATAAGAACAACTCGGCAACTGAGCCCGCTCAAGGCTTGTCCTCAGATGCTTTCGCTTTCTGCCGCCTCCTATCCAAAGCGTCCCGGACATAGGAGAAGATCATCAGCTTGTATCCGAATGTTGGCATAAATACCCCTACGAAAATCCATATGTTTCCCCACCAGGAGTCCTCTTTCCCGTCGCCAACAAAGAACGGGTTCACATAAAAATTAGTCAAAATTAGCGTGAGGAAGTATCCTGCAAATCGAGGTATGCGACCTGCCTTGAATTCGAAGAATACAGTCAATGCCAGCAAGTATGTGAAAAAGTAAACATTGAGTATCCATACGGTTGGATTCAGATCCGAATAGATCTCAACGAACCTTACCTGATATGGCCACTCTATGACCATTAAACTACTCAAAGCGGCGAGCGGAGAGTATCGCAGAATCTTCTTCAGAAGCTTCTCGTGTTTAAGGGCCGTATCGACGAAATGCTCGAAAAGAGGATTAGATTCGTTGACCTCATACCCGACCCGTCCACTTTTGCGAGCGCGGATTGCTTTCTCCAGCATGAGGGCAACGGATTCACGCTGCACCCTCATGCCTTCGTCGTCGATATAGGATTCCAAATGGGCAATAAACCCCCTAATGCTGCTATCCGTGAGCTCATTTTCTAGGGGAACCGGGACCCATGAGAGTGCAGTCGTGTATTCGTTGAGTATTTTTGTCAGGTTGACCCAAAATAGTTCTCTACTCTCCGGGTCGTAGACGACGCCCAGTACTGGGATCTTGCTCCGGCGCCAGTCTTCTGCGTGATCACCGACGGGAATAGCGTATCCGTTAGATCGCTTATACTTCTTGCCGCTCTTGACCTGAATGGCGACCACGTAGCCGGTTCTGCGGCGGTTCCTCGTGAAAATAACAAAGACATCCTCGCCGTGATCTGCTCCACCATCTATCTCCTGCACAAGGTGATCATGGTTTTCTAGCAGAGTTCGCAGTGCATTAACCCCTGCGCGTTCTATGCGGCGAGATGACCGAACTTTAGCCACAAGGCCTCCAAGATCAGCGATGCGCTCCTAGCGCACCTGGCGTCCACTGTTGAGCGCCCACCCGATCGGCTCATACCCCGGCTCCGAGAGTCCGGGGCTAGCGCGGCTTGTCGTCCTTAACTACCTCAGCGATTAGTTCGACAAGGTCGGCCACGAGTTTAGGTGCGGCTGCGATTGTCGCTGCGGATGTGGGAGAGTGCGGCGAGCCGTCCAAGTCCACGACAACGGCCCCAGCCCCACGCGCAATCGCAACGCCTGCAGTGGTGTCCCATGGATTGTTCGATAGCATGATGCACGCGTCTGACTTTCCATCAGCTACCCATGCCAGGTCAACAGCAGCGGAGCCGTACATCCGCACTCTCTGCACACGCGTGGCGAGTTGATAGTTGAGTGGCAGCCGTATTCGATTCTTCTCCGCGGCCATGCTGCCGACTGCGTAGTCGCCAACCGACACGATGGCCGCGTCCAACACTTCAGTGCAACTGGCGCCGATGGTCTCGCCGTTCACGGTTGCCCCGAATCCCTCGGCGGAGACATAACGCAGGCCGAGAAACGGCAGATCGATCACTCCCAAGGTTGCACGGTCCTTATCAATCAGGCCCAGCGAAGTCCCGCACAGAGGGATGCCATGAGTGAAGTTCGCGGTCCCATCGAGTGGGTCGAGCACCCACGTGAGGTCGTTATCGTTGCGGCTGGCACCCTCCTCCTCTCCCAGGAACCCAAACTCTGGTGTCTCGCGGGATAGGAACTCCCGTACGGCCTGCTCTGCGGCGAAGTCCACCTCCGTCGCCATGTCCCGGTCGCCCTTTGCCGTGATAACGCCGGGATCCTTGGTTCGAATGATTTCGCTGGCGATCGACACGGCGCGCTCGGCGATGGGAAGAAGTGTTCGGGCATCGATGGTCATACAGGTTCGCTCCGCTCCCACATATCCCTAAACACCTGGTCGAAGATGGGGAACAGCCCCTCTGCGGCGGTGTTGTCTTTGATCACGAAGGTCGGTGAATCGACTCCCCGTGCCTGCGGCAGGTACGGCTGGACCACGCACAACGCCCGGTCCACGAAGAGCAGGTTGAATCGGATTGTCTCGTCGTAGACGTGGAGTTCGAGGCGCTGGGCCGACTTCGTGTTGAGCCGATCGCGCAGCCTGGTCAGCATGCTGATGTTGAGCGCTGTGAGGGTCGTCAGGGTGTTGTCGGTGTAGCCCTCTTCCGCTTCGCGGGCGCGGATCGCCTGGCCCTTCGGGTCGAGGAAGAGACAGCGGATGCGCGTACCGGAGTCCAGCAGACGCCTGAGCTGATGGTCCGGATAGCTCTGGCAGAGGATGTTGAGCGACAAACCTGCTGCATTGATCTCCTTCGCGTCATCGAACATCGACGAGGCCGGGTAAGCGGAGGAGAAGGCTGAGCGGCTGCTGAAGACCGCGATTACATCGGCCATCTGCGGCATGAGGCAGGCTGCGGTGTCGGGGCCGGCGCTTCTGTCTGGCTCCGGTGCTGTTCTCTGCGCGGGGATCTCGGCGGCCGTCGGCGAGAACAGCTCATGTGCCGACTTGTCCGGGAACATAGCCTCCAAGACGCGGCAGTGGCCTGAGTACGGCAAGCCCTTGAGTTCCCCGTTCAGCCATCGGTGGAGCTGCGCGCGGCTCGGCCAGCCACCCTGCAATGACGGGTCCACCTTCTTGGCGGCTTTGTCGTACTCCTTACAGAACGTGCTGTAGGTCTGCCAATGGCGTTGCGTCAGGAGGGTCTTCAACAGGATCGGCTGGTCAGTCATGATCCGCGCCTTGGGCTGGGGTGCCATACAGGCCCAGGTTAGCGACAGAGACGGTCTCGGACGAGACAAAGAGGAGACGAACAGAGACTAGTCGGTTACAGACGGTGCTCGGGGGCGATCGAGACGTGACAGGTCCTCGGGCAATCCTCGTTCCATGACTGCGCCGTGTAACTCCTGCTCAGGCCGGGGCTGGAAATACGTCAGCCTCCGCCGGACCGTGGTAGTGGCCGAGAACAGCTCAGACGATGCCGCTGGGGACGGCCGGCACCGCGATAACTGCTGGCGATGCAACGGGACCGGGCGGGCGGGTGCGTCGCTGTGAAGATCTATGTCGGCTGTTTCGCGCCTCACGTCGGTCCGCCTCGTCCGAACCAGATGCGCTTGGTTTGGCGTGAGGTTGCTCGCGAGCAAGATCCTCCGCGCGTGGTCGAGTACACCTGTGGTTGCGAGGACACGTTTTACGAGCTGTGCCGCGAGGCCGGCCTTGCCTACATCCGCCGGATCACCCGTCTCGACGGGGCGGTGCAGGCGATCCACGAGACGTATCGCTGGCGGTGCAAGGAGACGCACGAGGTCTGGATCGCCCTTCTCAACGGCGAGGCCCAGTAAGCGGGCGCGGCGGCCGGCGAGTACAGGGGTGCCAGGCCGTCGCGTCTTGGTGCTGGTGGAGGGACTGTCTGTTGCGCAGTCAGATGGTTCCTCCACCAGTCCGTACGCTTCCTGAAACAGAGAGGAAGACAGGGCGTCCATCTCCAATTACGCTTGACGACAAGTCGAGTTGTTGGATGGTCGTCATGTCGTCTGAAGAGTTCGCGCCACCGAAGTACGCCCAGATCGTGCAGGCGATCAGGCAGAAGATCGCGGACGGGACCTATCCGCCCGGCTCCCTGCTGCCCTCCGAGACGCAGCTTGTCCGCGAGTTCAAGGTGAGCCGGCCGACCGTCGTCCGCGCTCTCCAAGTGCTCCAGCTCCGTGGAGTCATCGAGCGTGAGCACGGCAAGGGGTCCTTCGTGAAGGCCGCCCCACCGGGCGCGTCCAACCAGAACTCACGTCCGGGTCGGGCTGTTCTGGATCGGGTGGAAGCGGATGAGAACTGCACGGTCATCGAGGCTGGATCGCTAGCGGCTACCGGCGCGGTCGCCAAACTGCTGGACGTGCCGGAGGGGTCCACGGTAATGCGGCGCCGTGTTCTCTTTCGCGATGGCGAGCGGCCGACTGACCTCTTGACCGTGTGGTGTCCGGCGCATCAGGCAGAGGGAACGGACCTCGGCGAGACAGGGCCGCTCACCGCCGGCATCAGGGAGCATCTACGGGCGAGCAAAGGCGTCAAACTCCAGCACGTTGTCGAGCGGCTGAGTGCTCGGCATCCGTCAGCCGACGAAGCCAAGCTCATGGAGGTCCGCAGGACGACGCCCGTTCTCGGTGTGCTGGCGAGTGTGTTCAATGGAGGAGGGCGGCCCGTGCTCGTCGTGGACTTGGTGCTCCCCGGTGACCTCCACGAGCTGGAAGACTCTTACTCCCTATAGTTCAGAGCCCGTTTCTGCGGCGCTCCTGTTCCTGCTCCCAAGCCCGTTTTAGTGCCATGCGCCGCAACAGGGCTTTTTCTTCGGCCGCGGTCAGCCTATGTCTGGCTAGCTGCCGATTACGGGCTTTGGCGACTTCGATCCACCGCGTCCCTCGCACGCGTGGTGGCGGCCCCATGGGCTCGTCGTCGGGCTCGCTCCTGATCGACATGTCGCGAGCGTGGTTCAGGTCGTACCGTAATTTCGAGATCTCGCACACTCCTTGCACGGTCCCATATCGGCGCGACTGCCACATGGTCCCCGCATGAGTCGTGGAGATCACGTGGAGTTGGTGGTCATTCAAACCGATCCAACTGTTATGTCGCAATGGCTTATGGATGGATTTGTCGCGAGCCCGGAAAAGATCTTGAAAGAATCCCGCTAACTCGTGTTGTCAAGTCGCTGAGCTGCGGATACCTTCATGACAACTCGACAAGACGAGTTGGCGACAAGACGACTAGTTAGGAGCAAGCCTCATGGCACTGCAAGGTCCCATCCCCGTCACGTTCGACATGGTCTTCCCGCACGGCTGCTACATCGTGGGCGAGGTCGAGCCCGTCAAGGACTTCGACGCCTCGACCAACGGGCGCTTCGTCCAGACCCGCGACAAGCAGAGCGGAGAGCTCGTCTGGCAGGTCAGCGTCATGGACGCGGACCCGACGCTCAAGGCGGCCCAGAAGACCGTGTCCGTCAAGATCCTCAGCCCGGTGCAGCCGGTTCCTCCCGCTCCGATGGCGGGGATGCCGTTTACGCCGGTCGAGTTCGACCAGATGACCGCCACGCCGTACGTCAACCAGGCCGGACGGCTGGCGTACTCGATCAAGGTCCGTGAGATGCGGGCTCCTCGTCCGGCCGGTAAGGCGAACGCCGCTGCCAAGGACGCGGCGTGATGGGGCGGCGGAGGGTCCGTCCGGTCAGCACGATCGCCCTCAAGGCCGGCCAGGGCGCTGACGTGCGGAACCATCCGTATCCGCAGCGCTCGCCGGTCCTGGGGCTCGTCTTCGGCGGCACACAGGTGCTCGTCACCACCTCGGCCAATGATCACGTCACCCTGGACGACGTCGAGTTCGCCCGGAGTCTGGCGCGCGAGGCCGCCATGTTCGCCGGTGCGGTGGAGCGCATGTTCCACGGCCTGCCGAACGGGCCGGGGGTGGCGGGTCGATGACGCTCAGCCCGTACACCTACGTCACCGTCTCCATGCGTCCCGGTCAGCCGTCGCGGTTCAGCGTCTCCTTCTGCTCGGCGGAACTGCGGGTGCATGCCTGGCTCGGGGACACCGGCAAGCCCTGCCTCGACCTGAACACCTCGGACACGTCGGTGACCGTCTCGACCTCGGGGCCGGTGACCGACCACGACGTGACCGTTGCTCGCGAGATCTTCAACGCCGCTGCTCGGTACCTGGCCGACTGCGAGCGGCTGCACTCCGGTCAGACGGACAAGGCCACCAGCAGCGAGGCGGCCTGATGCTCAGCGGGGCCGCAGGAAGCGGCAACTTCCGGCGGCCCCTCGGTCTTCCGCACACACGCGACATGCTTGGAAGGACTTCACCCTAATGTTCAAGAGGATGCCCGGCGACGAGCCGCACCGCATCGTCTCCACCACCCCAGACACGGCGGTGGTCTTCAAGCCGGCCGTGGTCCAGACCCCGGCCATCATCACTCTGGTCATCTTCATCGCCCGGTTCGTGGCCGGCCTCTTCCGGCTGGCCTGGCGGCATCCCATCGCGCTGGCGGCCGTCGCCGTTCCTGCCGGGCTCTGCCTCACGTACGGCTGGCGCGTCGCGCTGCTGCCCGTCGTTGCGGCTCTCGTGGCCATGGGCGCCTGGGCGGTCCTCGACAGGCCCACGTTCCTGCGGTGGGTCGGCTGGCGGCTGCTCGCCTTCGCACGCTGGTTCTGGATCTACCGGCGGCACTGGCAGCCAGTCATGACCGTCGCCGGTCTCGCTCGGCACATACGCGGACGGGAGTACGTTCCGCGGCTGGTCAAGGTCACCTCCGACTCCTGGGCCGACAGGCTCACCGTTCGCATGCTCGACGGCCAGGCGGCCAAGGACTGGTCCGACAGGATCGAGAACCTGTCCCATGGCTTCGGGTCGGAGTCATGCCGTGTGGCGGTGGCCAAGGCTGGTCGGCTCGTGCTGACGTTCCCGCGTCACGATCCGCTGGCCGCGCCGATAGCAGCGCTTCCGATTCCGGACACGCCGACCGTCGGGCCGGTCGAGATCGGCAGGCAAGAGGACGGCTCGCCGTGGCTCCTACGACTGCACGGGACTCATGTCCTCGTCGCCGGTGCGACCGGGGCGGGCAAGGGCTCGATCATCTGGTCAGTGATTCGCGGGCTCATGCCTGCGATGCGTGCGGGCCTGGTCGAGATATGGGCGCTCGACCCCAAGCTCATGGAGCTGTCTTACGGCAAGGCTCTCTTCGGCGGTCGGTACGCGGCCGACCCTGCCGACTGCGCTGATCTGCTCGACGAGGCCGTGAGCGTCATGCACAAGCGGGCGGCTCGGTTCGCCGGGATCCAGCGATCACACACGCCCACCCTCGACGATCCCTTCGTCCTGGTCGTGGTCGACGAGGTGGCGTTCCTGACTGCCTACCAGTCCGACAGGCAGCTCAGGCAACGCATCTCCGCTGCCCTGGCCACGCTGACCACCCAAGGGCGTGCGGTCGGCGTCGGCGTCCTGGCGGCTCTTCAGGACCCACGCAAGGAGGTCATGAACATCCGCAACCTGTTCCCCGACAAGATCGCCCTACGACTCGACGAGTCGGAGCAGGTGGACATGGTGCTCGGCGACGGGGCGAGGGATCGCGGCGCGCTGGCCGACCGCATCTCTCCTCGTCCGGAGCGGGGCGCAGGCGTCGGATATGTGCGGCTGGAGACCAGTCCCGATCCGATTCGCGTCCGCGCCGCCTACGTCTCGGACTACGACATCCGGGCGATGGCTGGTGAGGCCCGATGACACTGGCTCACTTCCTCGACGGCCTTCGCTGCGCCCTGTGCGGCGCGCTGAATGCCCTCTGGCTCGACTCGCTGCGTGGCCTGGTCGAGTGCTCCGAGTGCGGACAGACCGCGCTCACGTCCCCCGAGATCGGAGAGGAGGCCCGTTGACCGACCGCAAGACTCCGCGAGCCATCCGCATGGCTCAACCGCTCGCCCGCGACGTCGCCGAGGAGATCGCCAAGCTTCACGGCGTCTGCATCCGGCCCGTGGCGCTCAGGCGGCTCGACATGACGACCGGCAAGTCAGAGGTCGTCGATGTCCCGTGCGGCTCCCCGCTGGAGAGCAAGTGTCCTCCATGTGCCAAGCGCAACCGGCAGCTCCGGATGGCGCAGTGCCGCGAGGGCTGGCACCTCGACGAGGAGCCGATCATCACGCCCGATGAGCCGACCGACGGGCAGCGCTGGCTTGTCGAGTTCCGGGCCGACATGCAGGCCAAGCGTGATGAGGAGGCAAAGGCCGGCGGAGACACCTCCGACCTGGACGCCGTGCTCACCGGGCTCGACATCGAGATCAACGAGGCCGGGATGCGCGGGAACGTGCTGGGTCGGATGGGGTCCAAGCGGGTCCGCTCGACCAAGCGCCGCCAGGACGCGCCCGACCTGCCCAAGCGGAAGATGGCCAGCACGACTCTGGGGCGGACCTTCGAGGCGGCCGACGGCAGGACTTACCGGCCTTCGCTGTTCGTCACGCTCACCCTGCCGAGCTACGGCAAGGTCCTCAACGGCGCGCCCATCGATCCGGACGCGTACGACTACGCTCGGGCCGCTCGTGACGCGCTGCACTTCTCCAAGCTCGTGGACCGGTTTGTGCAGAACCTGCGCCGGGTCGCTGGCTACGACGTGCAGTACTTCGCCACGGTGGAGCCTCAGAAGCGGCTCGCTCCGCACCTGCACATGGCCGTCCGGGGCACCCTTCCGCGCGCCGAGATGAAGCAGATCGCGGCGGCCACCTATCACCAGGTCTGGTGGCCTCAGGCGGATGAAGCGCGCTTCGAGGGTGACCGACTGCCCATCTGGAACGACGGCTACGCGGACCCCGACACCGGTGAGGTCCTGCCCACCTGGGACGAAGCTCTCGACCAGCTCGGCGACGAGCCCATGCACGTGATCCGCTTCGGCGATCAGGTGGACGTGAAGGGGGTGCTCGCCGGGTCGCCGGACGCCGATCAGTGCATTCGGTACCTGTCCAAGTACCTGACGAAGAGCCTCGGCGAGACCTTGGACGGCCAAGCTCAGCGGGAGCACGCCGCCCGCTTCGTCGATGCGCTCCGCTACGAGCCGTGCTCGCCGACCTGCCCGAACTGGCTCCGGTACGGCGTGCAGCCCAAGAACGCCAAGCCGGGGATGGTCCCCGGTTGCTGCCGGTCCAAGGCCCACAAGCCTGAACACCTCGGCTACGCCGGTCGCCGGGTCCTCGTCTCCCGCAAGTGGAGCAACAAGACCCTCGCCGAACACAAGCAGGACCGCCGTACGTGGGTCCTGGAAGCGCTCGGCCAGGCCGACGAGCCCACCGACCCGCACCGCTACGTCTGGCAGCCGGTACGGCCGGGTGATCCCGATGTAGCTCCGATCGGCGTCCGGCTCCTCAGGTCCATCGCCGAACGCCAGCGATGGCGCGCTCACCTGAGACGGCTCGAAGAACTTTCGGCAAATCCGCAGGCAGCCTGAGAGGAGGAGATCTTGGACCAACTGTTCACCGTCCCGGAAGCGGCCGAACTGCTCAGCACCTCGGTTCGCTTCGTCCGCCGGCTGATCGCTGAACGCCGGATCGAGTTCGTGAAGGTCGGGCGGCACGTCCGCATCCGAGAGTCCGCACTGATCGCCTTCGTCGTCGCCGGGACCGTCGCGCCCATGACGACCTTCGACGCAACCGGGAGGGCCGCCTGATGGCGAACAAGGACAACCACCGCCGTTTCGGCAACATCCGCAAGCTGCCCTCGGGGCGGTTCCAGATCCGCTACCCCGGACCGGACGGGCGCATCAGGACCGGTGAGGAGACGTACGAGCGTAAGGGTGACGCGGATCGGGCGCTGACTCTGATCGAGAGTCGAATCCTCGCCGGGACGTGGACCGACCCCGAGCGCGCCAAGGTCAAGCTCGCAGAGTATTCGGCAACCTGGATCGACCAGCGCCCCGGACTGCGGCCGAGGACGATCGATCTCTATCGCTGGCTGCTCAAGAAGCACATCACGCCGTATCTCGGCAACGTCTCGCTCGGCAAGCTCTCCACGGCGATGATTCGGCAGTGGCGGGCGGACCTGCTCAGTAAGGGCGTCTCCGTGAGCATGGCGGCCAAGGCGTACCGCCTCCTCCGCGCCGTGCTCATGACGGCGGCCGAGGACGACCGGATCATCTCCCGCAACCCATGCCGCATCCGCGGGGCCGGCGACGAGCACGCCGAAGAGCGACCCGTTCTCTCCGTGGGGCAGGTCTTCGAGCTGGCGGACAAGATCGGGCGCCGCCCGGTGGGCAGCATTCGAGCGCTCAAGAGAGGAGAGGGGTATCGCATCCGGTTCCAGAGGTACGGGGAGATGCGGACCCACCCAGAGGTCTTCTCGACCCGAGCAGAAGCCGGGCGGGCGCTGTGGAGGATGATCGACACCGGGCAGGCCGACTGCACGCACGATCGGCGGTACAGGGCCTTCGTGCTCCTGGCCACGTTCGCGAGCCTGCGATGGGGTGAGACCACCGCACTGACCCGATCCGATCTCGACCTCGACGCAGGTACGGTCCGCGTGCGTCTGGCCTACGTGGAACGCTCCACTGGTGAGCTGGTTCTCGGCCCGCCCAAGTCCAAGGCCGGCAAGCGCATCGTCGGCGTTCCGCAGGCGATCATCCCAGCGCTGAAGGAACACCTGCGGCTCTACGTGAAGCCTGACCCGGGAGCACTGGTCTTCACCGGGATCAAGGGTGGACCGATGCGCCGGAGCGGGTTCAACAAGCTGTCCGGCTGGATGGAGGCAGTGCGGGCGATCGGCGTTCCGGGTCTGCACTTCCATGATCTCCGTCACACGGGGAACATGATCGCGGCGGACTCGGGCGCGGGGCTCAAGGACCTCATGGCGCGGATGGGACACGACAACGTCCGGGCCGCGATGATCTACCAGCACGCCGTCCGGGGAGCAGACAAACTGATCACCGAAGCCATCGACAAGCACCTGATCGGGCACGAACGGGCACGCGACGATGACGAGGACGACCCTCCTGGCCTGCTGGTTCCTGCCGGGTGACCACAAGCCCTAATGGCACGCTAATGGCACGCAGAGATCAACATCCCTAGGAAACACCAAAGCCCAGGCGCCGAATCCATCGGTCCACCTGGGCTTTCTCTATGAGAGCGGGTGACGGGAATCGAACCCGCGCTGTCAGCTTGGGAAGCTGATGTTCTGCCATTGAACTACACCCGCGCGCACCCCCCGAAGCCCACAGCCGACAACCTCACAGCCCGCAGCCTTCGGGAAACTCGCGTCCCCCACTGTAGCGGAACTTTGGCCCGCAACAGCACTCCCGAGCGCCGAACTTCGAGCTCGACCGGTAAGTTGCTCTGCGTGCTGCTATCTGATCGTGACATCCTCGCCGAGATCGACTCCGGCCGGCTGGTGCTGGAGCCCTTCGACCAGGAGATGATCCAGCCGTCCAGCATCGACGTGCGGCTCGACCGGTTCTTCCGGGTGTTCGAGAACCATCGTTACCCGCACATCGATCCGTCCGTGGAGCAGCCGGATCTGACGCGTATGGTGGAGCCGGACGGCGAGGAGCCGTTCATCCTGCATCCGGGGGAGTTCGTGCTGGCCTCGACGTACGAGGTCATCACGCTGCCCGACGATCTGGCGTCCCGGCTGGAGGGGAAGAGCTCGCTCGGGCGGCTCGGGCTGCTGACGCATTCGACGGCGGGGTTCATCGATCCGGGGTTCAGCGGGCACGTGACGCTGGAGCTGTCGAACGTGGCGACGTTGCCGATCAAGTTGTGGCCGGGGATGAAGATCGGGCAGCTGTGCGTGTTCCGGTTGAGCTCGCCGGCGGAGCACCCGTACGGCTCCGCCAAGTACGGCTCCCGCTACCAGGGCCAGCGCGGCCCGACCCCGTCGCGCTCCTACCGGAACTTCCACCGTACGAAGATCTGAATCAGATGAACATCAGGTGAACGGCCGGGGAACAGTCGGGTGAACGGGCGGGCGTCCCGCCTGATCAGAAGGGCGGGCGCAGGCTCGCCGAACCCGGCTGGAGCTGCAAAAAGGCCCGAAAACTAGCGGCTTTCTCGGTGTCGCACTACCTACGACGGGTAGCCAGTAGGCGAAGGGGACATGAAGTTCGCATTTCGCCTGGTAGGCCATACCCTCTTCCACGGACCATCCCCGCACATCTGGAGAACGACGTGCGCCTGCGTCTCACGCCACGTGAGGACAGCTACTACGACCTGTTCGCCGACTCGGCGAACAACCTGGTCACGGCATCGCGCCTGCTGGTGGAGATCATCAGTGACGGCTCGGACAGGGAGACCCTGGCCGAGAAGATGCGCGCCTGCGAGCACGCCGGTGACGAACGCACCCACGCGATCATGAACCGGCTCAACGAGAGCTTCATCACTCCGTTCGACCGCGAGGACATCTACCGTCTCGCCTCCAACCTCGACGACGTCATGGACGCGATGGAGGCCGCCTCCGACCTCATCGTCCTGTACCAGCTCGACCACCTCCCCAAGGACGTCGTGCGCCAGGTCGAGGTGCTGGAGCGGGCGGCCGAGCTGACCGCTGAGGCCATGCCGCGCCTGCGCTCGATGAAGAACCTCAACGAGTACTGGATCGAGGTCAACCGCCTGGAGAACCAGGGTGACCAGGTCTACCGCCGGCTGCTGGCCAAGCTGTTCAGCGGCGAGTACGACGCCCTCACCGTCATGAAGATGAAGGAGGTCGTCGACGCTCTCGAGGAGGCCGCCGACGCCTTCGAGCACGTGGCCAACACCGTCGAGTCGATCGCGGTCAAGGAAAGCTAGGCCCGCCCAGTGGACCTCACGCTCGCCCTCGTCATCGGCGTGGTCGTCGTCGCTCTGATCTTCGACTACACCAACGGGTTCCACGACGCGGCGAACGCCATCGCGACCTCCGTCTCGACCCGGGCCCTGACCCCCAGGGCCGCCCTGTTCATGGCGGCGGCCATGAACTTCATCGGCGCCCACCTGGGCACCCAAGTCGCCCAGACGGTCGGCAAAGGCATCATCGACGCACCGGACGGCTCACATGGTCTGGTGATCGTCGCCTCGGGGCTCATCGGCGCGATCGCCTGGAACCTCATCACCTGGTACTTCGGTCTCCCGTCCTCCTCCAGCCATGCGCTGATCGGCGGTCTCGTCGGCGCGGCGCTCGCCTCGGCCAGCGTCGTGCACTGGGACGGCGTGGTCGAGAAGGTCGTCATCCCCATGGTGCTGTCGCCGCTGGTCGGCTTCACTCTGGCGGCGGCCATCATGATCGCCATCTACTGGATCTTCCGGCACGCCCAGCCGGGCAAGACCAACCGCGGCTTCCGCTACGCCCAGACCGTCTCGGCCGCCGCCATGGCGCTCGGGCACGGTCTCCAGGACGCGCAGAAGACCATGGGTGTGATCTTCCTGGCCCTCGTCGTCGGCGGGTTCGCCTCTCCTGGCGACGACATCCCGCAGTGGGTCATCCTGGCCGCCGCGGGCGCGATCTCGCTCGGCACGTACGCGGGCGGCTGGCGGATCATGCGCACCCTGGGCCGGCGCATCATCGCGCTCGACCCGCCCCAGGGCTTCGCCGCGGAGTCGGCGGCGGCGACGGTGCTGTACGTGGCCGCCATCGGGTTCGGGGCGCCCATCTCCACCACGCACACGATCACCTCGGCGATCATGGGTGTCGGCGCGACCAAGCGGCTCAGCGCCGTGCGGTGGGGCGTAGCCGGCAACATCGTGACCGCCTGGATCCTGACCATCCCCGCGGCGGCCGCGGTGGCCGCCGTGTCCTACTTCATCCTCCACGCGATCATCGAGTGAGCATCGAATAGGCAGGATCACGCGATCGCGTACATCACGTCCACGTCCCAGCGGGCGAACCCCAGCCCCTCGTACAGCCGGATCGCGGCCGTGTTGGCCTCGTCCACGTAGAGCATGGCCTGGGCGAGGCCGCGCGCCCGCAGGTGGTCGAGTCCGGCCAGGGTGAGGGCCTTGCCCAGGCCGGTGCCCTGCTGGGAGGGGTCGACGCCGACGACGTAGACCTCGCCCAGCGGCTCGTGGCCGTGCTCGGTGGACTCGGTGGAGCCGTGGATCTTCGTCCAGTGGAAGCCCACCAGCCGGTCGCCGCGGACGGCGAGGAAGAAGCCCTCCGGGTCGAACCAGGGCTCCCGCTCGCGCCGCAGCAGGTCGTCCAGGGTCCACGCCCCCTGCTCGGGGTGGTGGGCGAAGGCGGCGGCGTTGACCTTGAGCCAGGACTCCTCGTCCTGGCCGGGCACGAACGTCCGCATCCGCACCCCCTCCGGCAGCGTGTACGCCGCCAGCGGCGCGAACAGCGAGCGGCGCATCTGCCAGAGCGACCGGACCCGCTCCAGGCCGAACGAGGCCGCGAGCGCCCCGGCGGCCGCGTGGTCGCCGTGGGCCCAGAGGCGCAGCCGGCCGCCGGCCAGGTCGAGCACGGCCCGCAGCAGGCGAGCGCCGTTGCCGGACCGCCGGCGCTCGGGGTGGATGACCAGCTCGGCGCTCGGCCCCTCGACCTCGTCGGTCGGATCGACGTGGGCGTAACCTGCCAGAACATCGTCCTGGAAGAGCAGGAGCGAACGGGCTCGCGCGTCGCCGCCGTAGCGGAGGTGGAGCATCACGTGCTCGTTGAGCGGGCGGACGCCGTCGGCCCGCGTCGCGGCCTCCACCAGCCCCAGCACCTCGGCGATCTCGGTGTCGTCCAGTCGTTGCCTGATTTCCACGTGCGCGCTCACACCAGAACTCTAGGCGTACGACTGGCAAATAACGCCATGCGGCAGCCGGGCAAATCGTTACCTTTGCGACATTGGCCGCTTGGATTCCGGCTCTAACGTGGATGGCCATGACGTCTCGTTCATTCCTCCGGCTGGTCCTCGCCGGAGCCGTCGCCTCGGGCGCGGTCGCGCTGGCCGCCGTCCCCGCGGGCGCGGCGAGCCCGGGCAAGGCGAAGGCGCCGCTCACGGTCCCCGTGCGGCTGCTCGCGCTCAACGACTTCCACGGCAACCTCGAACCCCCGACCGGCTCCTCGGGCCGCATGGTGGACGAGAACGGCAAGACCGTCGACGCCGGCGGCGCGGCGTACATCGCCACGCACATGAAGGCACTGACCGACAAGAACACGATCGCCGTGGCCCAGGGCGACCTCATCGGCGCCTCGCCGCTGCTGTCGGCGGCCTACCACGACGAGCCGTCCGTCGAGTTCCTGGGCAAGCTCGGGCTCAAGGTGGCCGCGGTCGGCAACCACGAGTTCGACGAGGGCTACACCGAGCTGCGCCGCATCATGAAGGGCGGCTGCCACCCGGTCGACGGCTGTTCGCCGGCCGGGAAGTGGAAGGGCGCCTCGTTCGACTACGTGGGCGCGAACGTGCTGTTCAAGAACCCGAACGAGCGCACCGACGCGCTCGCCGCGCTCGGCGCCCAGCAGGCGCAGGCGAAGAAGCTCATGGCCGACTGGGGCGTGCCCGCCCTGCCGCCGGTCAGCATCAAGTGGGTCAACGGCGTGCCGATCGGCTTCATCGGCCTGGTCACCCAGACCACCCCGAACATCGTCACCGCCGAGGGCATCAAGAACCTCAAGTTCATCGACGAGGTCAAGGCCGCGAACGTGGCCTCGAAGATCCTCAAGCTCGTCGGCGTCAGGGCGCAGGTCGTGCTGGTGCACGAGGGCGACCAGGTCAACGCGGGGCAGTCGCCGGACGCCTGCTCGGCCGTCGCGGGCGCGGGCGCGCGCATCGCCACGCAGGTGGACCCGGAGATCGACGTCGTGCTCACCGGCCACTCGCACCAGGCGTACCTCTGCAAGATCAAGGACCCGGCGGGCAACGACCGGCTCTACTCCCAGGGCGGCTCGTTCGGGCGGGTCATCACGCAGGTGGACCTCAAGGTCAACCTGAAGAACCTGGACATCGACCGCTCCTCGGTCGTCGCTGACAACCACGTCGTGACCCGGACGGTCGATCCCGATCCGGAGATCTCCACCTTCGTCCAGACGTGGAAGGACCGGGTGGCCCCGGTCGCGAACAAGGCGATCGGCTCCATCACGGCCGAGCTCAGCAACACCGCCGCCCCCTCCGGTGAGTCCCCGCTCGGCGACGTCATCGCTGACGCCCAGCTCGCCGCCACCAGGACCGGCGGCAACGCGCAGATCGCCCTCATGAACCCGGGCGGCGTGCGGACCTCGCTCAACTACCCCTCCTCCCCGGCCGGCGAGGGCGACGGCGTCGTCACCTACGGCGAGGCGTTCACCGTGCAGCCGTTCAACAACCTCATGCAGGTCGTGACGCTGACCGGCGCCCAGCTCAAGACGGTGCTGGAGCAGCAGTTCACCGGCGGGCCCAACAACCAGGCGTTCACCAAGATCCTCCAGCCCTCCGCGAACTTCACCTACACCTACAGCACCAGCGCCCCCTGGGGCTCCAAGGTGTCGGACATGAAGATCGACGGCGTGCCGGTGACGGACACCCAGGCCATCCGGGTCGCCGCGAACAACTTCCTGGTCGGCGGCGGCGACGCCTTCGCCGCCTTCACCGAGGGCACCGACCTGTGGAGCGGGCCGCTGGACATCGACGCCTTCGTCGACTACCTCGGCGCGAACAGCCCGATCACCCCGCCGGCCACGAACCGCATCACCGTGACCAGCTGAGCTCGGCGGACGGGCCCGCCGCACGGCGGGCCCGTCCCGCGTGCGACAGGGGAAAACCGGTTGACCGGAGGTCGGCCCGGTGGCCATCGTCGGGCGGATGCGCATCGAGTTCACGAGGTTCGCGGCGGCCGACGCCGCCGCCCTGGCCGACTTCCTGACCGGCGAGGAGTGGCCCTATCACGCCGGCGTCCAGGAGCGGGAGGCCGTTCTGCGGCGGGCCGCCGAGGGCGGCTACGACGACGACGGCAACCGTACGTTCTGGATCGTGACCGGCGGCGAGCGCGTGGGGCTGGTCAGGCTCCAGGACCTCGACGACGACACGCCGATGTTCGACCTGCGCGTACGGGCCGCCTGGCGCGGCAAGGGCCTCGGCACGGCGGCCGTCGCCTGGCTGACCCGCTACCTGTTCACCGAGTTCCCCGGGATCGAGCGGATCGAGGGCAACACCCGCCAGGACAACCGCGCCATGCGCGCGGCCTTCCGCCGCAACGGCTACGCCAAGGAGGCGCACTACCGGCGGGCCTGGCCCGCCCCCGACGGGACGCGCCACGACACGATCGGCTACGGCATCCTGCGCGCCGACTGGGAGTCGGGCGAGATCACCCCGCCCGACTGGGACGACGAGCTCACCTGAGCTCGGAGCTCAGCAGCCCCATCATGAGGAAGTCGTGCCGCTTGCCCCGGGTGCGGAAAGCCTCCCGCCTGCGGCCCTCCTCCACGAACCCGACCTTCGTGTACGCCCGCACCGCCGCCGCGTTGTCGGCCACCACCCACAACGTGATGCGGTGCAGGCCCATCTCCTCGAAGGCGTAGCGGCAGATGACCCGCAGGGCGTCGGTGGCGTAGCCGCCGCCCCAGCGGTCGCGGTCGCCGATGGCGATGCTCTGCAGCTCGGCCTCGCCGTGCCGGAAGTCGGTGTCGCCGAGGGCGACGTAGCCGATGAGCTTGCCGTCGTCGAGCGCCTCGATGCCGAGGACCATCTGCTCGAAGGTGTTGCGCGGGCGGTTCTGGCCCTTCTCGATGTTCTGGGCGAGGGAGATGGGCGGGGTGCCGTCCATCCACCGGCCCACCTCGGGGTCGTGGTACCAGCGCCACAGCGGCTCGCTGTCGGCGGGTTCGAGGGCTCTCAGGCGTACGCGTCGTCCGGTCAGCACGCCGGCCAGATCTACCAGGCCGGCGCTCGCGCCCGCAAAGGGATTTCCGGGGTCAGGCGTACAGGAAGTAGTAGTTGTACTGGAACTCGCAGTGCCAGAAGCCCCACCAGCCCTGGCTGTAGCCGTACTGGCCTACCCGCTGGCACTCGGAGTAGTCGTAGTAGACGCCTCGCAGGCTCTCGGCGTGCGCCGGGGCGGCGGTGAACGTCGTCAGCGCGCCCCCCACCAGCAGAGCCGAGACGAGCAGAGCACGTGCTTTGCGCATCGATACCTCCCGCGGAACGGTTCCTGCCGGGATTGTCAGGGAAAAAGGCGCTCAACCCTCGCTCGGACAGCGGGTAAAGCGCAATGGAAGGGCCTGATCAGGAGAAACAGGGCATAAGGCCACTGAAAGTTTCACCCGCGCTCATGGCGGTTTCAAGCGCGACCACGCCGGGTAAGGCCGTCGGTAATTTCTGCGCTACCTGTTGTTCAGGAGCCACAAATGTCCGCTGTCACGCTCACTCCCGCGGCTCGTGAAGCTCTGCGTGACGACGAAGTGGTGTTCTTCGACTGGCACGTCACCGGCCTCTGCTGCGCGGACGCCGGCGAGTTCTCCGTCCGGCCGCTGCGCCGCTCCCGCCTGCCGAAGCGGGCGCGCGGCCTGCTGCCCGGCGTCGTGTACGCGCACCCCACCGCCTGGGTGCACCTGGCCGGGGACCCGGTCGCGATCGACTGCCGCCCGCTGTGGCGCTGGCGGCGCTTCACCACCGATCTGCCGCCGGACGCCGGCCTCCGCTGCTGCCTGGGGCGTCCGCTGTATGGCTCTTCCCATGGGAGGTAACCGGTGAAGCTGCGTTCCGTCATCATCTGGACGGCGGTCGCCGTCGTGGGCGCCACCGGCTGGGCGGTGCTCGCCCTGTCCCGGGGCGAGAACGTCAACGCGGTGTGGCTGCTGTGCGCCGCGCTCGGCTCGTACGCCATCGCCTACCGGTTCTACGCCCGCTTCATCGTGCGCAGGGTGCTGCGGGCCGACGACCGCCGGGCCACCCCGGCCGAGCGGCTCGACAACGGCATCGACTACCAGCCGACGGACCGGCGCATCCTGTTCGGCCACCACTTCGCGGCCATCGCCGGCGCCGGGCCGCTGGTCGGGCCGGTGCTGGCCGCCCAGATGGGCTACCTGCCCGGCACCATCTGGATCATCGCGGGCGTCATCTTCGCCGGGGCCGTCCAGGACATGGTGGTGCTGTTCTTCTCCATGCGCCGCAACGGCCGCAGCCTCGGCCAGATGGCCCGCGAGGAGATCGGCCCGATCGGCGGGGCGGCCGCGCTCGTGGCCGTGTTCGCCATCATGATCATCCTGCTCGCGGTGCTGGCGCTGGTCGTGGTCAACGCGCTCGCGCGCTCGCCGTGGGGCGTCTTCTCGATCGCGATGACCATCCCGATCGCCCTGTTCATGGGCTTCTACCTGCGGGTGCTGCGGCCGGGCCGGGTCGTCGAGACGACCGTGATCGGGGTCGCGCTGCTGGTCCTCGCCATCGTGGCGGGCGGCTGGGTGCAGGGGTCGAGCTGGGCGCCGTTCTTCACGCTGAGCCCGTCGGCGCTCGCGCTCTGGCTCATCGCGTACGGGTTCGTCGCCGCGGTGCTGCCGGTGTGGATGCTGCTCGCGCCGCGCGACTACCTCTCGACGTTCATGAAGATCGGCACCATCGTGCTGATCGCGATCGGCATCGCGGTCACCATGCCGCCGCTGCGCACCACCGCCTTCACCGACTTCGCCTTCAACGGCAAGGGGCCGGTCTTCGCGGGCTCGCTGTTCCCGTTCGTGTTCATCATCATCGCCTGCGGGGCGCTGTCCGGGTTCCACGCGCTGATCTCCTCCGGCACCACGCCGAAGCTGATCCAGAAGGAGAGCCAGGTCCGGATGATCGGCTACGGCTCCATGCTCATGGAGTCGTTCGTGGCCGTCATGGCCATCACGGCGGCCTGCGTGCTGTCGCCCGGCCTCTACTTCGCGATGAACGCCCCGGCCGGGGTGCTCGGCGCCACCGTGCAGTCGGCCTCCGAGGCCGTCGCGAACATGGGCTTCACGATCACCCCCGAGCAGCTCCAGGCCGCGGCGGCGGCCGTGCAGGAGGAGACGCTGATCGCCCGCACCGGCGGTGCGCCGACGCTGGCCGTCGGCATCTCGCAGATCTTCTCCGGCTTCCTCGGCGGGGCCGCGCTCCAGGCGTTCTGGTACCACTTCGCGATCATGTTCGAGGCGCTGTTCATCCTCACGACCGTGGACGCCGGCACCCGGGTGGGCCGGTTCATGCTCCAGGACACCCTCGGCAACCTGTGGAAGCCGATGGCGCGGGTGAGCTGGTGGCCGGGCCTCGTGGGATCGAGCGCGGTGGTCGTGGCGGCCTGGGGCTATTTCCTCTACCAGGGCGTCAACGACCCGCTCGGCGGCATCAACCAGCTCTTCCCGCTGTTCGGCATCGCCAACCAGCTCCTCGCGGCGGTGGCGCTCACCGTCGCCACCACGCTGCTGATCAAGAGCGGGCGGCTCAAGTGGGCCTGGGTGACGGGCGTGCCGCTGGCCTGGGACGCCGCGGTCACCCTGACCGCGAGCTACCAGAAGGTCTTCTCCGCCGACCCGACCCTCGGCTTCTTCGCCCAGCGCGACCGCTACCAGAGCGCGATCGACCAGGGGCAGGTGCTCGCGCCCGCCAAGTCGATGGACGCGATGCGGCAGATCGTCATCAACTCCACCGTGGACGGCGTGCTGGCCGCGCTGTTCGCCGTCATGATCATCATCGTGATCCTCGACGCGGTCCGCGTGTGGGTGACGGCGATCCGGGCGCGCGAGCCGCTGCCGACCACGGAGGAGCCGTTCGAGGAGTCGAAGCTGCTCGCGCCGTCCGGCCTCATCGCCACCCGCGAGGAGAAGGAGGCGATGGCCGCCCGCGGCCCCGCCGGCCCCTAGCGGAGCCAGCGGTCCGTGGGCCAGCCCTCGCGCCGCCAGGCGCTGTCCCAGAACATCCACTCGTACGCCGCCGCCGTCAGATAAGCCTCCTCCATCGCCGCCCGCGTGCCGGCGTCCGCGCCTTCGGCGAGCCGGTCGGCGATCGCCTTGGCCCGGGTCACCGACGCCGCGAACTCCGGGTCGGAGTAGGTGGAGATCCACTTGCCGTACGGGTGGCCGCCGAGGTCGCCCGCCCGCCCCAGCAGCGCCGTGCCGACGTCCTGGTAGATCCAGAAGCACGGCAGCACCGCCGCCACCAGCACCGGGTACGGCGCCGCCAGCGCCGTCGCCTGGAGGTAGGACGCGTACGCCAGGCACGTCGGCGACGTGGCGATCCCGGCCGCGTCCGCGCCCAGCTCGGCCACGTAACCGGCGTGCAGCAGGCGCTCGGCGGCCAGCGCCGTGTGCGCGCTGCTCGCGAAGAACGCCGCCTCGTCCAGGTCGGTGGCCCGCGCCGAGGCGGTGGCGAGCGCCTTGGAGAACGCCTCCAGGTAGCGGGCGTCCTGCACGATGTAGAACGCGAACCGGTCGGCGTCGAGGGTGCCGTCGCCGAGCGCGACGTTGAACGGGTGGCCGTGGATCGCGGTCATCAGGTCGGCCGTGCGCAGCCACATGTCATCGCAGAACATGACGTCCCTTCGCTAGTGCGAGCTAGATCAGGTTCGACGGGTGTGATCTCAGCCCGGATCGCCGGGCACCCCGCGTCAGTCGATCACTGTAACAGGTGTTCGGATATGGTGGACGGGGTGACCGGCGAGGAGACCCGCGAGGGCGTGACGCTGACCAATCTCGACCAGCCGTTGTTCGACGGGGCCGAGGCCACCAAACGCGACCTGGTCGACTATCTCGACGCGGTCGCGGACCGCCTGGTGCCGGTGCTGCGCGACCGGGCGCTCTCGGTCGTCCGGGTACGCCCCGGGCAGGAGCCCTTCATGCAGAAGAACCTGCCGAAGTACGCCCCTCCGTGGATCGAGCGCGTCTCGGTGTGGGCGGACTCCTCGCGGCGGCAGGTGACGTACGCGCTGGGCAACGACCGGCGGACGCTGATCTGGTTCGGCAACCAGCGGGCGGTGGAGTACCACCCGGCGCTCATCGCCGGCGACCACTTCACCCACCTGGTGCTGGACCTCGATCCGCCGGAGGGCGCGGAGGCGTTCGGGCTGGCCGTGCGGGCGGCGTTCCTGGTGCGGCAGGCGCTGGCGGACGCGGGGCTGGCGGGCGCGGTGAAGACCAGCGGGGCCAAGGGCGTGCACGTGTTCGTGCCGGTCGAGCCGGGTGTCCCGATGGAGGACCTGGCCGCCGCCACCCGCGCGATCGGGGCCCGCGCCGAGCGGCTGGACCCGGGGCTCGCGACGACGGCGTTCATCAGGGAGGACCGCGCGGGCAAGGTCTTCATCGACTCCACGCGGGCGGGCGGCGCGACGGTCGTGGCCGCCTACAGCCCGCGGATCCGGCCCGGCGTGCCGGTGTCGTTCCCCGTGCCGTGGCCGGACCTGGACCGGGTGACGCCGCGCGACTTCACCATCAGGACGGCGGCGGCGCTGGTCGACAAGAGCGATCCGTGGGCGGGGGAGATGCCCGGGCCGCAGCGACTGCCCGCCGACCTGGTGGAAGAGGGGCACACGATCCCGGTGGCGCGGGTGCAGGCGATGCACGAGGGGAAGCGGCGTGCCCGTGCCCGCCGCGAGGCGACCTGAGACGGCGTGAATCCGCGGCGACAGTGGGCCTTCTCAGCGGCCCGGTGCCGGGTTACGTTCGCGTTCGGCGCGGCTCGGGGGGACTGCGCGCGCCCGTAACCGATCCCGGCACAGGGAGATCCGTCGCATGCGTATGCGTAGAATCGCCGTCGCGCTCGGCCTGCTCCTCACCACGGTCCCCGCCGCGGTCCTCGCCGCGCCACCCGCGCAGGCGCGGACCGGCGGCCTCGACGACGTCTTCGCCAAACTGCTCGTCCAGCAGGTCAAGGGCACGAACGTGGCCAAGCACCTCAAGGCGTTCCAGGCCATCGCCGACGCGGGCGGCGGCACCCGCGCCGTCGGCACCCCCGGCTACCGGGCCTCCCGCGACTACGTGGCCGGCAAGCTGCGCAGGGCCGGCTACAAGGTCACCCTGCAGCCGGTCACGTTCGTGAAGAGCTGGAGCGAGAACGCCCCGCCGACGCTCGCCGTGCAGGGCGGCGCGACGTACGCGCCGAACGAGGACTTCTTCACCTTCGCGCCGTCACCGTCCGGCGACGTGACCGCGCAGGTCCAGGGCGTGGACCTGACCCTGCCGCCCGCGCCGTCGCCCTCCTCGACCAGCGGCTGCGAGGTGGCCGACTTCGCCGGGTTCGTCGCCGGCCGGATCGCGCTCGTCCAGCGCGGCACCTGCCCGTTCGTCACCAAGGTCGAGAACGCCCTCGCCGCCGGCGCGAGCGCGATCATCATCTTCAACGAGGGCCAGCCGGGACGGACCGACGCCTACCCGCTGGACATCGGCGGCCTGCAGGGCCTGCCGATGGTGTTCGCCGACTTCGCGGTCGGCCAGGCGCTGGCCGCCACGCCCGGCGCGACCGTGCACCTCAAGGTCGACGCCAACATGGTGCTCGGCACCGAGGACAACGTCATCGCCGAGTCCCGGCTCGGCGACCCGCGCCAGGTCGTCATGGTCGGCGCGCACCTCGACAGCGTGACCGAGGGCCCCGGCATCAACGACAACGGCTCGGGCAGCGCCGCCATCTTGGAGGTCGCCGAGCAGATGGCGCTCTACCCGGTCAAGCACAAGGTCCGTTTCGCGTTCTGGGCCGCCGAGGAGATCGGGCTGCTCGGCTCCACGCAGTACGTCGCCTCCCTGTCGCAGCAGCAGCGCGACCGCGTCCGGCTCTACCTGAACTTCGACATGATCGCCTCCCCGAACTACGCGTACAAGCTGTACGACGGTGACGACTCCGACGCCACGGGCTCCCCGGCAGGACCGCCCGGATCGGCCCAGATCGAGCAGCGGCTCGCCACGTTCTTCGGCTCGCGCGGCCTGGCCACGGTCGGCACCGACTTCGACGGCCGCTCCGACTACGGGCCGTTCATCGCGGTCGGCATCCCGTCCGGCGGCATCTTCACCGGTGCCGAGGGCGTCAAGACCCCCGAGGAGGCCGCGCTGTTCGGCGGCACGGCCGGGGCCGCGTACGACGGCTGCTACCACCAGGCGTGCGACACGCTCGCCAACGTGAACGCGACGGCGCTGGACGTCGACTCCGACGCCATCGCGGACTCCGTCGCCCGCTACGCCTTCGACCTGCGCTCCATCCCGCCGAGAACGGCCACCGCCGCCCGCGCCGCCCTCAGCGCCGCGGCCGGCTGAGTCCACCCGCCGGGCGGCGACGCCGGCCGCCGCCCGGCAGGGGATCAGAGGTCGCCCATCAGGTCGAGGAAGGCGGTGGCGGCGGGGGAGGGGCGCTCGGCCCAGATCAGGTGCTCGACGCGGGCCGGGGCGTCGCGGAGGCGGATGACGCGCAGGTCGCGGAGCCGGGGCGCGTACGCGGCGGGGAGCAGGCCCACGCCGAGCCCGTGACGGACGAGGTCGGCCATGAACTCGGCGGACGACACCTCGAAGGCGACGTCCCGGCGGACGCCCGCGGCGGCGAACGCCTCGTCGGACTGGGCGCGGCCGGCGTGCCCGGCGCGGAAGTCGACGAACGGCTCGTCGGCGAGGCCCGCCAGGTCCGTCTCCTCGTCCGTCAGATGGTGGTCGGGCGCGACCACGGCGACCAGCTCGTCCCTGGCCAGCGCGCGGCCGCGGACGCCCCTCGGCTCGGCGCGCGTGGTCAGGCCGAGGAAGGCCACGTCCACGTCGGCCCGCCGGACCCGCTCGATCAGGTCCTCGCTGCCGGCCGCGGCCAGCGTGACGCGCACCCGCGGGTGCCGGCGGCGGAACTCCTTGAGCAGGGCCGGCAGGTCCACCGCCGCGACCGTGGTGATGGCGCCGATGGCCAACCGCCCGCGCAGCTCGCCGCTCGCCGCGGCCACCTCGGCCCTGGCCCGGTCGGCGGCCTCCAGGCACTCGCGGGCCGCGGGCAGGAACGCCTCCCCGGCCGGCGTCAGGCGGACGCGCCGGCTGGTGCGCTCGAACAGGCGGGCGCCGAGCTCGCGTTCCAGGGCGGCGATCTGGTGGCTGAGCGCCGACTGCACGACCCGGCAGTGTTCGGCGGCCCGGGTGAAGTTGCTGGTCTCGGCGACCGCGACGACGTACCGCAGTTGTTGCAGCTCCATGACATCAATCGTGCAGCACGATCGATCTCGATGAAAACTATGTGTTGGACTCATTGATCGATGGGGGCCCACTCTTGGATGTATGACTGTGCATGGAGATCGCCCGCTGTCAGCCACGCGGGCCTGGCTGGGGGTCGCCGCGATCACGGCGAGCCTGTTCGTCTTTCTCACCACCGAGCTGATGCCGGTCGGCCTGCTCACCCCCTTGAGCGAGAGCCTGGGGGTGTCGGTGGGCGCCGCCGGGCTCATGGTCACGCTCCAGGGCGTCTCCGCCGGGCTGGGGGTGCCGTTCATCGTGGCCTGGACCAGGCAGGTCAACCGGCGGGTACTGCTGTCCGCGCTGCTCGCCGTGCTGGCCCTCGGCAACCTGGTGACCGCCCTGTCGCCGAGCTACGCGCTGATCCTGACCACGCGGCTGTTCATGGGGTTCGCCAGCGGGGTGTTCTGGGCCATCGGCGTGGGCATGGCGATGCGCCTGGTGCCCGAGCGGCAGGCGAACAGGGCGTCGGCGACGGTGATGTCCGGCATCTCGATCGCCACGGTGGCGGGCATACCGCTGGGGACGTTCCTGGAGAGCCGTACGGACTGGCGGACCACGTTCCTCATCTGGGCCGGGCTCAGCGTGCTGGTGTTCGTCGCGGTCACGGCGCTGATCCCGTCGCTGCCGTCGCGCAACGCCGTGCCGGTCAGGGAGGTCTTCGGGCTGCCGGTCAGCAACGTGCCGCTGCGGCTGGTGCTGGTCACCGTCGTGCTGTTCGTGCTCGGGCACTTCGGGGCGTACACGTTCGTCCGGCCGATCCTGGAGGGCCACACGGGCGCGACGCCCGCCTTCGTCACCGTCGTGCTCATGGTCTTCGGCGCCGCGGGGGCCGTCGGGAACTTCGTCGCCGGGCACACCGTGAGCAGGAGCCTGCGGGGGACGTTCGCCGTCGGCTGCGCGGGGCTCGTGGTGTCGTTGCTGGCGCTGCTCGCGATCGGCGGCGGGGAGGCGGGCGCGGTGGCCGCGCTGGTGGTGTGGGGGCTCTCCTTCGGGGCCGTGCAGCTGTGCCAGGTCAACCTGACGCTGGCCGCCGCGCCCGACACCTTCGAGGCCGCGATGTCGCTCAACACGATGGCGTACAACACCTCCATCGCGCTCGGGGCGCTCTTCGGCGGACTGTTCGCCGACCACCTCGGGGTGACCAGCGTGATCTGGTTCGGGGTGGCGCTGACCGCCGGCTCGCTGGTGGTCAACCTCGCCACCGGACGGAGGGCGGCGCGCGGGCGGGAGACCGTGGCGACGACCGCGTCCTGAGCCGGAACAAGTCGGCATGGCATTGAACCGGGGGTCGCCGCAGGGCGTACCACGTGGCGGACGACGGCGTCTGACCTGCGCTGATCACCTGTGACGGGGATGCGATGGCGATGGACTTCCACGGATGGAGCGGCGGCCTCGCGCTGCAGCCGCGTGACTACCTCGCGAGCGGCCGGCCGCTCCTCGACGTCGTACGGGCCGCCGGCCCCTTCCGGGGCGAGACACTCCACGAGCTCGCGCTCGGCACCGCCGCCACCATGGCCAGGCTGCACCTGGCCGGCATCGCGGGGCTGCGGCTCGGCCCGGACAACGTGCTGATCGGCCGGTACGGGCAGGCGCTCTTCGCCCCCGGGCCGCGCGACAGCGAGTTCCCTTCGAGCGACGTGCGGGCGTGGGCCGAAGTGATGATCTTCGCGGCCACCGGGGCGGAGGCGGGGCAGGGCGGGGAGGCCGGCCTCGACCGGCTGCCGCCGGCGCTGCGCACCCTGATCGACGAGTGCCGCGGGTCCGACCCGGACTCCCGGCCCACGGCGGCCGAACTGGTCGCCGTGCTGCTCGGCCGGCCCGTCCCCGGTGGCCGCGCCCAGGTCGAGCGGCTGCTGCGCGAGGCGGAGAGCAGGACCGTCCCGTACCGGCCGCCCGCGTACGAGGAGACGCTGATCAGCACGCCGCTCTGGCGGCGGCCCGCCTTCCTCGCGGGCGTCGCGCTCGGCCTGGCCGTCGTCGCGCTGCTCGCGGGCGCGGTCGTGCTGGTCTCCTCGCTGGCCACGGGAGGCGTGTGATGAGGGATCTCGGGCTCGGCGTGCTCGTCGGCATCCTGATCGGCACGGTGGTGGCGTCGCTGGCGCTCGCGCTGTCCGACCTGCCGTCGGCTCGCGCGGCGGGGACGACCCGGCCGGCGGGGAGCGTGGGCTTCACGGCCGCGATCTCGGCTCCGGAGGCCGGCCAGCTTAACCTGATTTATCAATTAAATCTGGCTTTCGGGCGAATAGGGCGAAGCGCCTGACCGGGCTCTCGCCCCTGGCTAAAGTGATAAATCCCATATCAGCGCGGTATGCATTGATATCGCGTAGTGCGCGAGGAGCCCGCCCCCCAGTGAGGAATCGCCGCGTAACCGAAGACGCCATGGTCCGAGCCCTTTACCGCGAATACGGCACCCCCCTGTTGGCCTTCGCGGTCCGGCTGACGGGCGGCGACCGGCGCTGGGCCGAGGACGTCGTCCAGGAGACCCTGGTCCGCGCCTGGCGCAACCTCCCCGACCTGCGTACCGACTCCGGCTCGCTCATGCCGTGGCTCGCCACCGTCGCCCGCCGCGTCGTCATCGACGACCGCCGCCGCTCCGGCACCCGCCCTCTGGACACCGTCGAGCAGATCCCCGAACGCGCCCAGCCCACCCCCGCCGACGACGACCGGCTGCTGCGCGAGATCGTCGTGACGGACGCCATGCTCTCGCTCTCCCCCGCGCACCGCCAGGTGCTCACCGAGACCTTCCTGCTCGACCGCTCGCTGGCCGAGGCGGCCGAGACGATCGGCGTGCCGATCGGAACGATCAAGTCCCGCGTGTACTACGCCATGCGGGCCTTGCGCGTCGCATTGGAAGAAAGGGGGGTGATGCTGCCATGAAAGCGCCGGCGCGTCACAGTATGGAGTGGGGGTGGTGACACCATGACCGAGGTTCAACACGAGGACGTGGCGGCGTACGCGCTGGGCCTGCTCGACGAGGGGGAGCGGGCGGCGTTCGAACGCCACCTGGCGGGCTGCCCGAGCTGCGCCGCCGAGGTCGGCATGTTCGCCGAGATGGGCGAGCTGATCAAGGGCGTGCATCCCGACGACCTGCTGCCCAGCCCGCCCGACCCGCAGGTCGAGTCGCTGCTGGTGCGGCGGGCCGCGGCCGAGCGCCGCCGCCGGGGGCTGCACCGTACGCTGACGGCCGCCGCCGCGTGCGTGCTGATCGCGACCGGCGTGCTGCTGGCCGTCCGGTCGTTCGCCGCGGGGCCCAACCCGGACAGCGTCCACAGCCCGGCCGCGGCGCTGCTGATGACCGGGAAGACCTACAGCGAGACCGACCCGGCCAGCGGCGTCACCGCCGTCGTCGGCCTGGAGGACAAGGGCTGGGGCACCCACGTCGCGCTGCAGCTCAAGGGCGTGAAGGGGCCGCTCCAGTGCCGGCTGCTCGCGGTGGGCGACGACGGCCGCTCCGAGGTCGTGGCGAGCTGGGGCGTCCCCGACAAGGGCTACGGCGTGCCGGGCGCTCCCGACGCGCTGCTGCTGCACGGCGGCACGAGCCTCACCCAGGACCAGCTCAACCACTTCACGGTCGAGACCTTCGACGGCCGGACGCTCGCCTCGATCGCGGTATGATCCGGCCCTCATGCGCATCGACCTGCACAGTCACAGCAACGCCTCCGACGGCACGCAGCCGCCGGCCGACGTCGTGCGCCGGGCCCGCGAACGCGGCCTCGACGTGCTGGCGCTGACCGACCACGACACCGTCGCCGGGCACGGGGAGGCGGCCGCCGCGCTGCCCGGCGGGCTGACGCTGGTGCCCGGCATGGAGCTGTCCTGCCGCCGCGGCGAGCAGGGCATCCACCTGCTCGCCTACCTCTTCGACCCGGCCGAGCCCGAGCTGCGCGCCGAGTGCGTACGCCTCAGGGAGGCCCGCGAGACCCGCGCCCGGCTCACCGTCGAGCGGCTGGCCGAGCTGGGCGTGCCGGTGACCTGGGCCCAGGTGACCGAGCTGGCGGCGGGCGGTCCGGTCGGCCGGCCGCACATCGCCCGCGCCATGGTCGCCGCCGGGGCGATCGCCGCGCCCGACCTGGCGTTCACGCCGGAGTGGATCGGCACGGGCGGACGCGCGAACGTCAACCGCTACGCGCTCGACCCCGGGCAGGCGGTCCGGCTCGTCCGCGCCGCGGGCGGCGTCCCGGTGCTCGCCCATCCCAAGGCTGCCAGGCGCGGCCCTGCCGTGCCCGACGAGTGGATCGCCGAGCTGGCCGCGGACGGGCTGTTCGGGGTGGAGGCCGACCATCTGGACCACGACGGGCCCGCCCGCGCCCGGCTGCGCGGCCTGGCCGGAGAGCTGGGCCTGGCCGTGACCGGCTCCAGCGACGACCACGGCGAGCTGACCGGCCACCGGCTCGGCTGCGAGACCACCGACCCCGAGGTCTACGAACGCCTCCTCGCCGAGGCCACCGGCGCCGCCCCGATCAGCGCACGCTAGATGGGTGCCCGGCCCGTGCGCGGGGCCGCGAAGTGCGTGACGAACCAGCCGCGGGCCAGGTCCGCGACCGCGTCCAGGGCGCCGGGCTCCTCGAACAGGTGCGTGGCGCCGGGCACGATCGTGAGCCGGCACTCGCACGGCAGCCGCTGCTGGGCCTCCTGGTTCAGCTCGATCACGACCGGGTCCCTGCCGCCGACGACGAGCAGCGTGGGCGCGCGGACCGCCGCCAGGCGCGGCCCGGCCAGGTCGGGCCGGCCGCCCCGCGAGACGACGGCCGCGATGTCGTTGCCCGGCTGGGCCGCCGCCCAGAGCGCGGCCGCCGCGCCGGTGCTGGCCCCGAAGTAGCCGATCGGCAGGCCGGCCGAGTCCGGGTGCTCCCGCGCCTCGCGGGTGCGCTCCAGCAGGCGTTCGGCCAGCAGGCCGATGTCGAACACGTTCGCCCGGTCGGCCTCCTCCTCGGGCGTCAGCAGGTCGAACAGCAGCGTCGCCAGCCCGGCCTCGTTGAGCGCGCCGGCCACGTACCGGTTGCGCGGGCTGTGCCGGCTGCTGCCGCTGCCGTGCGCGAACAGCACCAGCCCCTGAGCGGCGTCAGGGACGACCAGATCACCCTCCCCGGACACGCGCAACACCTCCCCCTGCCAGGGCCGCTACCCCGGCAGGCTCCCTCTATCCACCGGCCCTCGCCTGCTCCACGCTGGTGCCATGCCTGAGACTCCCGCCCCGCACTGCCTGCTGCATCCCGCCGTCGAGGTCCGGCCCTCGCCGATCGCCGGCGAGGGCCTGTTCGCCGTGGCCCCGCTGCCCGCGGGGACCGTCGTCTCCCGTCTCGGCGGCCGGCTGGTGACCTGGGACGCGCTGCGGGAGCTGCTCGCCGACCCCGCCGTCCCGTACGTCGACACCCTGGCCGTCGGCGATGACCTGCACCTGGTCCTGCCGCCGGGCAGCCCGAACGGCAAGGGCAACCACGGCTGTGACCCCAACCTGTGGTGGAGCGGCCCCTACGCCCTCGTCGCCCGCCGCGACGTGCGACGAGGGGAGGAGCTGACGCTGGACTACGCGACCTGCACGAAGGCGCCCGGATTCGTGCTGGAGTGCCGGTGCGGCGCCCCGCTGTGCCGGGGACGGGTGACCGGGGAGGACTGGAGACGGGCCGACCTGCGCGAGCGCTACGGCGACCACTGGTCGTTCCCGCTGCCCGTGGGGTGACCCGCCCCCGGTCAGCGCAGCAGCAGCAGCGCCGTCACGAACTGGAGGAGATGCCAGGCCCCGTACGCCCCCGCCGCCCAGAACGCCCACTCCTTGCCCCGCCGGATCCGGGACACCCAGCGCAGCTCCTCCACCGGGTCCCTGCGGGCGCGCAGGGTCCTGGTCACCAGGCAGGCGGCGTTCAGCCAGGCGAACCCGGAGACCAGGAGCAGCGCGACCGAGAGCCCGAGCAGCGGCTCGGCCCCGCCGGGCACCTCCCACGGCAGCTGTCTCACCCAGGCGGCGGCCACGCCCGCGAGCAGCGCGAGGGTGATCCGCCGGTCTGTACGGGCCTGCCGTTTCAGCCACTTCAGGTCGCCACGCCGGGTCCGGTTCTGCCGGAGCATCAGGATCACCTCCGCTGGTTCGGTCGAAGCCACCAGCGAACACGAGGCCCCCGCCGAAGATCTGCGACCTCAGCCCCCGGATTTCCCTACTTTCATCGGCGATTCACGGCAGATACCGGAGTTCTTCCGCCACCCGGCCGGCCTCCTGCACGTCCCCGACCTCCTCCAGCGTGCGCGCCGCCTCCGTCAGGCACGCGACGGCCCCGTCCCGGTCGCCGAGCCGCGCCGAGACCAGCCCGAGCGCCCGCAGCGCGCAGCCGAGGTCCCGCCGCGTGCCGCACTCCTGGTGCACGTCCCTGGCCTGCCGGGCCAGCTCCAGCGCCTCCCCGGGCCGGTCCAGGTCGAGCAGGACCAGCGCCAGGGCGGTGAGCGCCGCCGCCCACCGGTCGCGGCTGCCGGCCGCCCGTTGCAGCTCGACCGCCTCCGTCGCCGGGCCGAGCGCCTCCGCCGCCCGGCCGGCCGCGTGCCTGGCCTGCGCGACCGACAGCAGCGCGCTGGCCCGGTTGTCGCCCAGCTCCTCCCTGATCGCCAGCGACGCCCGCGCCGCCCGCAGCGCGGAGGCGTGCCGGCCGAGCGACAGGTACGTGTACGCCAGCGTCTCCTGCACGTCCGCCTCGGCCCGCCGGTTGCCGGTGCCCTGCACGATGTCCAGGGCCTCCAGCGCGTACACGAACGCCACCTGCGGCTGCCCCTGCCGCCTGCGCACCCGGGCCAGCCGGTTGAGCGTGCGGGCCTCTCCCGGCGCGTCGTGGATCACCCGGCTGATCGCCAGCGCCTGGTTGAGATAGTCGTCGGCACGCAGGTAGTCGGCCAGCCGCCAGTACACGAGCCCGATGTCGGCCAGCGTCTCGGCCTTGCCCTGCTCGTGGTGGAGCTCCACCTGCACCGTGAGCGCCTGCTCGTAACAGGCCAGGGCCTCGTCGTAGCGGGCGCCGTTGCGGGCGACGCGGCCGAGCGCGCACAGGGCCCGGCCGCTGCCGTGGTGGTCGCCGGCGGCGGTGTAGCCGGCGAGCGCGCGTTCGGCGTCGCGCCGGGCGTCGTGCGGCAGGCGCAGCAGATCGTAGATCTCGGCCAGGCAGAGCAGGGTCTCGGCCTCGGCCTGCTCGTCGCCCAGCTCCTGGCAGATCGACAGCGCCTCCAGGCCCTCCGACAGCGCCGCCTCCGGCTCGCCGAGGTCGCGCTGGACGCGGGCCAGCAGGATCAGGCTCTGGGCGGTGCCGCGCCGGTCGCCCAGCTCCGCGCGTACGGCGAGGGCCTGGCGGGCGTACGTGAGCGCCGGCTCATAGCGCTCCTGCGACAGGTGCAGCCGGGACAGCGTGTGCAGGCAGCTCGCCACGCCGGTCCGGTCGCCGATCTCGCCGTACAGGTCCAGGGCCTCGCCGGCGCGGCGGAGCGCGTCCTCGACCTTGCCCGCGATGCCGTACACCTCGGCCAGGTCGATGAGCGCGCGGGCCCGGCCGACGTCGTCGCCGAGCGAGGTGTGGTCGGCGAGCGCCTCGCCGATGAAGCGGGCGGCCAGCGTGGACGGGCCGATGTCGCGGTGGATGGAGCCGAGGTTGCCGCGCATGAGCGCGATCGCCCGCCGGTTGCCGACCTGGAGCGCGGAGGTGAGGCCGGACTGCTGGATCTCCAGGTTGTTCTCGTAGAAGCGGAGCCGCCTGAACGGCGCGAACACCGCCTCGGCCAGCCGCCACGCCATCCCGTACGCGCCGCTCTCCTCGGCCAGCCGCACGGCCGACACCAGCGAGCGCCGCTCGGCCTCGAACCACTCGCGCGGCGTCGCCGGATCGCCGGCGACCGCCAGGTAGTGGTCGAGCAGCCGCGCCCGCGCCTCGCGCACGCCCGCCTCCGCGTGCCGGCCGAGCTCCCTGGCCAGCCGCTTGACCAGGTCGTGCACCCGGTAGCGCGGCCCCGGCAGCGGCTCCACCAGGTAGGCCCGGTGCAGCCCCTCGACCGCCGCGACGGCCTC
The DNA here is from genome assembly GCF_057536035.1 of Nonomuraea sp. B208. NCBI lineage: Bacteria > Bacillati > Actinomycetota > Actinomycetes > Streptosporangiales > Streptosporangiaceae > Nonomuraea > Nonomuraea sp. B208. The sequence goes on along the minus strand of NZ_BAAJOU010000025.1, from coordinate 124,607 downwards.
GGCCACCGGCACGCCCAGCGCGGCGGCCAGCACCTGCGGGGTGAAGTCGCGCCCCGGCAGCAGCCCGACGTGCCGGAAGGCCCGCCGCCGCGCCGGGGTCAAAGACTCGTACGCGAGGTCCAGCGCCGACCGGAACGCCTCCTCGGGATCGCCCACCAGCACCCGGCCGGGCCGGCGCAGCTCCTGGATCCGCTCCCCGACGCTCATGCCGGGGTTCTCGGCCAGCTTGGCGGCCGAGATGCGCAGCGCGAACGGATGGTAGGAGCACACCCGGGCCAGCTCGGCCAGCGCGTCCCGGTCGGCCGCCCGCGGCGAGCCCTTCCCGAGCACCCCGACCAGCAGCGCGACCGCGTTGCCCGGGTCGAGCACGGGCAGGTCCATGAGGTCGGCGTGGCCGGTCGCGCGCAGCGGCGCCATGCGGGTGCGGCTGGTCACCAGCACCACGCAGTCCTTGCCGCCCGGAAGCAGCGGGCGCACCTGGGCGGCGTCGGCGGCGTTGTCGAGGATGAGCAGCAGCCTGCGCCCGGCCGTCCTGCTGCGGTAGAGCAGCATCAGCTCGGCCTCGTCGGCGGCGGGCTCGCCGACGCCGAGCGAGCGCAGGATCTGGCCGAGCGCCTCGACCGCGCTCATCGGCGGCTGGCTGGGCGACTGCCCGCGCAGGTCGATGACGATCTGTCCGTCGGGGAAGCGGCCGGCGTGCAGGTGCCCCCAGTGCGTCACCAGCGCGGTCTTGCCGACGCCGGGCAGGCCCTGCACGACCATGGTGCCGGTGCGGCGGGGCCGGTCCAGCCAGGCGGTGAGCAGGTCGAGGCTCTGCTGGCGGCCGGTGAAGTCGGGCACGTCGGCGGGGAGCTGGCGGGGCTTCGGCAGCTCGCCGACCGGCAGCGGCTCCGCCGGCGCGCCGGGCCGGGTCAGGAACGGGGTCACGCGGCCGGTGAAGGGCGCCGACAGGTGCTCCCAGTCGCCGGCGGCGGCCCGCAGCGCGGGCGGGTCCGCCACGCGCAGCCGCCGGTAGCCGGGGCGGACCAGCCAGCCGCGCCGCGTCCACTGCTGGAGCTGGCGCTGCACCACGTCGGGGGAGCTGCCGACCAGGTCGGCCAGGGTCTCCATGGACAGCGGCGGCGCCGACTCGGAGGCGAGCCCGTAGCGCTCGTCGAGGTGCAGCAGCCACACCGCGAGCCGGGCGGCGACCGGGGCGCGGGACAGGGCCTCGTGCCTGCGGGCGGCGACGTTCCTGGCGAACAGCTCCTGCACCAGCGCCGTGGCCACGCCGGGGCCGGCGGCGGCGTGCTCGCGCAGCCGCCGCAGGTCGATCGGCCAGGCCCGCAGCTCGGTCAGCGCGTCCACCCTGACCCGCTCGGCGGGGCTCCAGAAGGCCAGCTCGCCGATCAGGTCGCCGTCGCCGCGGAGGTCGTGGAGGCATTCGCGGTCGCCGCCGGGGGTGTATTCGCGGGCGTAGCCGTAGTCGATGACGTAAACGTGATGAGGGGCGCGTAACGGGGAGCAGATGGTCTCGTTACGCCGGAACACGCGCGGCCGGGCGCCCTCGTCCACCAGTGACCTGAACGACTGCACCCCGACACCACCCATCGTCGGACGGCGGTGTCCTCGGCCTGACACTTGCTGAACGGATTGACCACCAATGTGTCACATCGGGCGGGCCCATTGTCAATGCCGGGCTGTCGATGCCGGGCTGTCGATGCCGTTCAGACGGTCGCGGTGTCGGCCCGGTCGGGGACGAAACGGTAGCCGACGTTGCGGACCGTGCCGATCAGGGATTCGTACTCGGTGCCGAGCTTGGCGCGCAGCCGCCGGACGTGCACGTCCACCGTGCGGGTGCCGCCGAAGTAGTCGTAGCCCCAGACCTCCTGGAGGAGCTGGGCGCGGGTGAAGACCCTGCCCGGGTGCTGCGCGAGGTATTTCAGCAGCTCGAACTCCTTGAAGGTGAGGTCGAGCACCCGGCCGCGCAGCCGGGCGGTGTAGGTGGCCTCGTCGATGGACAGGTCGCCGCTGCGGATCTCGTCGGGCACGTCCTCGGCGGCGGCCTGGCTGATGCGGCCGGTCGCCATGCGCAGCCGCGCCTCGACCTCGGCCGGGCCCGCGCTGTCGAGGAGGACGTCGTCGACGCCCCATTCCGCGGTCATGGCGGCGAGGCCGCCCTCGGTGACGATCACCAGCAGCGGGCAGTCGATGCCCGTGGTGCGGATGAGCCGGCACAGGCTCTTGGCCTGGACGAGCTCCCTGCGCGCGTCGACGATGACGGCGTCGGCGGGCGGTGTGTCGATGAGCGCGGACGCCTCGGCGGGCGCCACGCGGACCGAGTGGAGCAGCAACCCCAGCGCCGGGAGCACCTCGGATGACGGCTCGAGGGCGTTGGTCAGCAGGAGCAGATTGCTCATTACGGCCTCCTCAAACACGCAAGGACCCGGGGGCTACGTCGCCCAGGTCCTGTGAGTGAGGATATCCCACGAGTAAGACCCGTCCATTGCGGGTCCACCAGGTGAACAGCGCGTCTCGTGAAACAACCTTGTTAAGGAAGACGCACAATGGTTCGGCAAGGATTGTGAGGATCAAATGGCCACAGGCAAAATACGGTATTGGGCGGCGGCCAAGGAAGCGGCTGGTGTCGCCGAGGAGTCGTTCGACGCGGTCACGCTGAGTGAGTTGATGACGAAAATCACAGCGGACCGGGCCGAGCTGGCGCGCGTCGTGCGGCGCTGCTCGTTCCTGGTCGACGGCGCGCCCGTGGGGAAGCGCCCGCACGACGAGGTCATGCTCGGCGACGGCGTCACCGTCGAGGTGCTGCCGCCTTTCGCCGGTGGGTGATCAACGGCTTCGCGGGGGAATGAGAGGTCTCGATCGATAGGCTCGTACCCCCGCCTGCACAGGGAGCCCCATGCGCAAGCTGATCGTTTTTCTGATCGTGCTGGTCATTCTCCTTGTCGCCGTCGACCGCGTCGCGGCCGCCGGGGTCGAACGCGACCTCGCCAACCGCATCGCGGCCGCCGCCGACCTCTCCGGCACGCCCACGGTCACCATTGAGGGCATCCCCTTTCTCACCCAGGCCGTCAGCGGGCATTATCCGGAGGTCCGGTTCGACCTCGGCACCCTCACCTACGGCGGCGTGCCGGTGAAGAACCTGCGGGGCGCCGCCTACGACGTGACCGCGCCGCTCGCCGACATCCTGCAGAACAGAGCCGACATCCGGGCCGACCGCATGACCGTCAGCGGCACCCTCACCAGGGCCACGATCGACAAGTACGCCCCCCGCGGCGTCAAGATCGGCGGCAACGGGTCGCGGCTCACCGCGTCGGGCGAGCTGACGGTGGGGGCGAACAAGGTGAAGTTCGACGCCGAGCTGCGGGTCTCGGTGGTCGACGGGCAGATCAGGCTGCAGGCCGAGAAGATCGAGGGCGTGCCCGCGGCGCTCGCGCAGTTCGTCTCGATCCCGATCCCGTTCAAGGCCGACCTGCCCTTCGACGTGAAGGTCACCCGGGTCAGGAGCGTGGCCGACGGACTGGAGTTCACCGCCGAGGCGACCGACGTGCCGCTCCGTGGATAAACCTCGTGGATGAGCCTGAACCGATCGGCGCCGCCGTACGTGATGAGGGCGTGAGCGCAGCCGGGACCGCCGACGAGGAACTCGTGAAGACCCTCTTCGACGAGCACGCGGGGCCGCTCTACGGCTACGTGCTGCGACTGACCGGCGACTCGGGAAGGGCGGAGGACGTGGTGCAGGAGACGCTGCTGCGGGCCTGGCGGCATCCCGACGCGCTCACCGACCGGCCGATCAGGGCGTGGCTGTTCACGGTGGCCCGTAACCTCGTGGTGGACCAGCACCGCGCCAGGAAGGCCAGGCCGCCCGAGATCAGCGACGAGGCGCTCACCGTCGTGCCGGCCGAGGACGAGCTGGAGCGCGCCGTCGAATCGTGGGCGGTGGCCGAGGCGCTGGCCGCGTTGCGGCCCGAGCACCGCGAGGTGCTGATGGAGGTCTACTACCGGGGGCGATCGGTGAAGGAGGCGTCGGACACGCTGGGCATTCCACCGGGGACGGTCAAGTCGCGCACCTACTACGCGTTGCGCGCGCTCAAGCTCGCGCTGGAGGAGCGGGGGCTGGCGCCGTGATGACCTGCGAGGAGGTCCGGATGTCCCTGGGGGTGCGGGCGCTCGGCGCGCTCGACCCCGAGGAGGCGCAGGAGGTCGACCGCCACCTGGCCGGCTGCGAGGCGTGCGCCGCCGAGCTGCTGGAGCTGGAGGACGTCACCTCGTTCCTGGGCAAGGTGTCGGAGCGGGACGTCGAGCTGGTCGCCAGCCCGCCGCGCCAGGTGCTGGACCGGCTGCTCGACGACCGCGCCCGGCGCACCAGGCGCGGCCGGATGCTGCTGCTGTCGGCCGCGTCCGTAGCGGCGCTGGTGGTCGGCGGCGCGGTCTGGACGGCCGTGACCGGCGACGGGCAGACCATGACCGCGGCGAGCGCGCCGGAGCGGGCGGCCTCCTCCGCCGCGTCCTCGTCGGGTGCGGCCGACTCGGCCGCCACCGCCGCCGAGCAGCCCGTGCCGCTCGCCGACCAGAACAGCGAGCTGCGCGCGACCGGCGACCCGCTCCCCAGCCCGTCCGCCATGCCCACGAAGCAGAAGAAGCAGGCGGTGGCGGGCCCCGAGTTCACCGGCGAGAACGCCGCCGACGGCTACCACGCCACGATCCTGGCCTGGCCCGCGGACGACGGTTCCGAGCTGGCCGTACGGCTGCGCGGCGTGCCGGCCGGCACCCCCTGCAAGGTCCGCGTCGTCGGCGAGGGCGGACGGCGGGACGTCACCGACGGCTGGATCGCCGGAGGCGCCGGCTTCGAGGAGCGCGACGCGTTCAAGACCACGACCGGGCTGCCGCTCGCCGACATCGTCCGCTTCGACGTGATCGACGAGCGCACGGGCAAGGTGCTGGTCCGGGTCAAGGTGCCGGGCAGGTAGGCCGGGGGCGGGAAGCAATCGCCGGTCGCGCCGGTTGCATCCGACGTGACTTCGTTGTCCGAGGGGGACCTCGGCGCCGCCCTCGGTGAGCGGGCGACGCTGGTGCAGTTCTCCACCGCGTTCTGCCAGCCGTGCCGGGCGACCAGGCGGGTGCTCGCCGACGTGAGCGCGCTCGTGCCGGGCGTGCGGCACGTCGAGGTGGACGCGGAGTCCCGGCTCGACCTGGTGCGCAGGCTGGAGGTCACCGGCACGCCGACGGTGTTCGTGCTCGACGGCGCGGGACGGATCGTCAAGCGGGCCGCCGGGCAGCCGCGCAAGGCCGACGTCCTGGTGGCGCTCGCAGGGGCGTTGAATCAGGAATCGTCTCATCAACCGGACGAGATGTGACAGATGGCGAGACGCCGAGTAGTGTCTTGGCTATGACCCCTTCGACAGAGCTGCTCACGAAGCGGCGCGCGGTTGATTTCTGCCGCGTGGCCACCGCGCTCTGTCGCGCTGCCTGAGGACGATCTAGCGCGGATCTAGCGGATCCGCCCCAATCGACCCTTCAGGAGCATCCCGCGATGCGTGCCGACCTTGCATTGTCGCGCCTCCGCGCGCCGATCACGACCCTGACCACCGCCCTCGTCACTTCGACGGGGCGCTTCCGGGCGCCTGCGGCCGCGCGCATCCCGCCGGAGCTCCTCACGAAGATCCTCACCGCAGCCTCGGGATCCATCCTCGGCTGCGCCACGTACCCGCATATTCGCCGTCTACTGCCCGCCGCCAACATGGAGGTTTCCCAATGAGCCGCTCCGCCGCACTGGTGGACGCCGACTGGGTCGAGGCCAACCTCGACACGCCCGGAGTCGTCATCGTCGAGGTCGACGAGGACGTCAGCGCCTACGACAGCGGCCACATCCGTGGCGCTGTGAAGATCGACTGGCGGACGGACCTGCAGGACCCGGTCCGCCGCGACTTCGTGGACAAGACCGGCTTCGAGGCCCTGCTGTCCGACCGAGGCATCTCCAACGACGACACCGTGGTGCTGTACGGCGGCAACAACAACTGGTTCGCCGCCTACGCCTACTGGTACTTCAAGCTCTACGGCCACGACAACGTCAAGCTGCTCGACGGCGGGCGCAAGAAGTGGGAGCTCGACTCGCGCGAGCTGGTCAAGGACGTCACCGAGCGGCCCAAGACCCAGTACACCGCGCAGGAGCAGGACACCGCGATCCGCGCCTTCCGCGACGACGTGGTCAACGCCATCGGCAAGCTCAACCTGGTCGACGTGCGCTCGCCCGACGAGTTCACCGGCAAGCTGCTGGCCCCGGCCCACCTTCCGCAGGAGGCGGCGCAGCGCGGCGGCCACGTGCCGACCGCCCGCAACATCCCGTGGTCCAAGGCGGCCAACGACGACGGCACCTTCAAGTCCGACGACGAGCTGCGCACCCTCTACCAGGACGCGGGCGTCGACTTCGGCAAGGACACCATCGCCTACTGCCGCATCGGCGAGCGGTCGGCGCACAGCTGGTTCGTGCTGCACGAGATCCTCGGGCAGGCGAACGTGAAGAACTACGACGGTTCGTGGACCGAGTACGGCTCGCTCGTGGGCGTGCCGATCGAGCTGGGGGAGGCCCGCTGATGACGGCACAGGGTTGCGGAGCGCCGGAGCAGACCGTGGCGCTGCCCGCAGGGATCGATCTGTCCAACCAGGCCGTGATCCAGGGTGTGGTGACCGGCACGGGCACCGCCTACGCCCGCCTGCTCGACCGCACCGGTGAGTTCACCGGCGAGGTCGTGGTGTCCGACGACGGCGTCTTCCGCTTCTTCGCCGCCCCCGGCGACTGGACCGTCCGCATCATCGCGGGCGGCGGCGTCACCAGGGACGTGCAGGTGGAGGCCAAGCTGGGCGAGGTCGCCCAGCTCGCGGTCGCCGTCTGACCTCTTCGTGGCAGGGCCCGCGCCGGTCTCCGGCGCGGGCCTTTTCGTGTGTCAGGGCTTGACCGGGTAGCGCATGAGCAGCGTGGCCCGGACGAGGTCGGGGCCGTGCGCGCGGTAGCCGTGGAGCACGTCGGAGCGCCAGGAGATGTGGTCGCCGGGGCCGGCGGTCAGCGGCTCCTTGATGGGCCCGGCGCTGAGCATGCCGGTGAAGACCGTCATGTGCTCGGTGACGCCTTCGTGGTGGGCGGGGCTGGTCTGGGTGAGTCCGGGCGGGACGCGCACCCGGTAGAGCTCGTAGATGACGCGGTCGTCCTCGAAGACCTCCAGCAGTTCGGCCTCCATGGCCGTGCCGCGCATGATCCGCGGCTCGGGCGGCGGGTCGAGTATGGCCCCGATGGGCACGCCGAGCTGGGCGGTGATGGCCCAGAGCGTCGCGAGCGTCGGGCTGTGGGCGCCGGTCTCGACGCCCGCGAGCGCGTCCTTGCCGATGCCGGCCCGGCCGGCCAGCTCGGAGAGCGAGACGCCGCGCTCCTGACGCAGCCGCCGCAGTCGATCCCCCACCGCGCGAGGGTCGGTGTCGAACGCGGGGAGCGGTTCCATGCGCTCATGCTCCCCCCGTGCCGCCGGGGTTCCTACGGGGGACTAGCGACTTGTCACCCCGGCCGCGTTTCCGAGGTTGCTGCTGCGACACCAGGGACAGGCCGCTACGATTCCACAGATGTCCGGTTCGACAGGCGTGATGGCACCACCCGCGTCCGGGCCTGCACCGGCTCGGCGGATGCCCTCGCCGTACTCACTGCCCCTGCACGCGCTGCGGCTGGCGGGGAAGTGCGCGCTGCCCCTGATCCTCTGGTTCGCCGCCGGCGAGGCGGCCCGCTACGCGCTCCTCTACGGGGCCAGCGAGGTCGCCTACGGCGAATGGCGCCAGGTCCGCCTGGTGCTGGTCATGACGCTGCTCACGTTCATCGTCCTGGCCGCGATGGTCGTCACGACCGGGATGCTGCACGCGCTGCGCGGCGCGCTCTGGGAGATGCGCGCGAGGGCCGGGGAGGGCGTGGCGGACGAGCCGTTCTTCCGCACCCTCGACCGGGTCGCGCCGGCCTTCGCCGTCCTCTACCTCGCCTGGGGCTTCCAGACCGAGGACGCCAGGGACGTCTACCAGATGGACATGTTCCATCATCTCGACGAGCAGATGACGGCCTCGTTCTTCGGCGAGAGCAGCGACGTCGGCCGCGGCCTGACCGACCTCGACTGGCGGGTCTCGCTCGGCGCGATGGTCGTCACCTTCGCGCTGAAGACGCTCTTCGCCAAGGCGCTGGAGAAGGGCAAAGGCGGCTTCTTCGGGTTCCTGGCCGCCTTCTCCGAGTTCGCGTTCGTCTTCTACGGGCTGAACGCCACCGTGGCCTTCGCCGACGCCCGCTCCGAGTGGGTGGAGCACCGCAGCGTCGTCGCGGGCACCGAGGAGGTCGTGACCGCGGCCAAGGAGAACCTCCCGGTGTGGGACGCGATCGCCGGCGACTACTGGCCGCTGTTCATCGACGCCGTCGCCGTGCCGCTGGCCTGGCTCACCGTGGCGATGCTGGTCTTCGGCGCCTACTCCGACGAGACCCGCGTCCTGGTCAAGGGGACCAGGCTGGAGAAGGGCGTGGACCGGCTGGAGAGCAGCCACGACCTCACCCAGAAGTCGTTCGACCGGCTCACCGGCGGCTTCAGGGACCGCTGGCTGCCGCTCGCGAACTCGCTGCGGCTGGTGTTCAGGAGCGGCTTCCCGCTGTTCGGCATGATGTGCCTGTGCTACGTGGCCCTCTCGGTGGGCGGCGCCTACGCGCAGCGCGCCGTGGTGGCGCTCGTCGGCTCCCGCGAGGAATGGGTGTGGGTCTACCAGGGCGTGCCGCTGGTCTACCTGCGCGAGATGGTCGTGACCGTGCTGACCATGGCGCTGCTGGCGGCGACGTACGATCTGGCGGCCACCCGGGCGCGGCTGCGCGGCCGGCCGCTCAACGACGTCTGAACCGCAGCACGTACACGTCCAGGCCCAGCGCCTTCACCTTCTCGTGGTCGAACAGGTCCTCCGTCGGGGTGTCCGAGCGGTAGTTGCTCGGCTCGAACGACAGCTCGACCTCCTCCGCCACGGGTGTCGGGACGATCGCCATGCCCTGGATCCGGTAGTCCTTGCCCACCTCCATGCGTTCCAGCGGGCGGTCGCCGACGACCTCGAAGGGGACCGTCCACTCGCGGCCGGCCCGGTCGCGGAGCTTCATGTCGCCGGGATCGCCGATCATGGTGGCGGAGGCCGCGTCCACGACCCTCCTCGTGATGTCGATCTTCAGCCAGGTCACCTCGGGGCCGTGCTTGTTGCCCTCCGGGGGCTTCATCGGGGCGACGGCGACCCGCCACTCGGTGTTGTAGACCTTGCCGGGCTGCCCGGCGGGGACGACGGTCTCGATGTGGTTCAGGCCGCGGGTGACCTGCTGCTCGTAGAAGTCGTGGTGGTCGTAGAGGTTCACCGCGACGGTGAGCAGCGAGACCGCGACGGCGGCGACGGCGACGAGCAGGCGGCGGCGGGGCTTTCCCGTCCGCGCGGCGGCCTGCCCGGCGTCCGCGGGCCGTGGCGGGAGGCCCTGGGGCGGCCACGGCCGGGAGGGCGGGGCTCCGGGGACGGCCGGGATGGGCTGCGTCGAGCTGCCCTGCTGCCGGCGGCCGACGGGCGGCCACACCTGCTGGTCCGGATGCGGGACCCTGGGCCGCCGGGCGTCGTACGGCTGCGGCCTGGCGGGGCGGCGCGGCGGCGCGGCGGGCCCCGGACGGGCGGGCTGCCCGGTGTAGCCCTCGGGGACCGGCGTCCAGCCCTGCTGGGGTTGCCGCTGCTCCGGAGAGAACCAGTCACGCTCGTTCGTGCTCATGTGCCGATCACTTCTTGACGGTCGGGTAGACGTCCTGGGCCGAGGCCACGAGCTTGCGCGCGCCCTCGTCGTCCAGACCGAGATCGATCTCCACCTCCGGCTGGTACGGCTCCACCCACCCGACCCCCTGCGGCAGGCCGAACCGCACGCTCGCCCCCGGCAGCGCCGACGCCGGCACCTCGAAGTAGAACCGCCCGCTCACCCAGATGTCCGGCTGCACGAAGGTGTTGGACAGCGTGACGGACCTGTCCACCCGGTCGGTGGCCTCGAACCGCTTGCCGTCGGCGGTGACGAGGACGGGCGTCGCCAGGTGGTACGGCTTGAGACTCGACTTGGCGGAGGCCCCGACGACGAGGAAGACGTTGTCCGTGGCGAGGGTCTCGGACGAGCCCTGGAGGGCCTTGGCGGCGGTGATCGAGTCGAGCCGGAGGGTGAACCTGCGGGCGTCGACGTTCTCGCCCTTGGCGCCCGTGTAGACGATCGCGTCGCCGACCTCGGTCTCCCCGAGCTTGAGCGTCTGCAGTGCCATCGCGCCCGCGATCAGGAGCACTCCGGCCGCCACGGCGAGCAGCCGCGCGCCGAGACCGGGCCTGCGGCCGGCCGGCGGCCCGCCGGGCGCGGGGAGCGCGGCGGCGCGGGGCGCGGTGGCGGTCATGCGCCGGCCTCCTGCTTGACGGGCAGCGTCACCCGCGCCTTGATCTCGGGGACGAACTTCTCGCCCACCTGCTCGGACACCATCTGCCACTGGGACGCGGCGTTGAGGAAGCTGGTCCCCTCCTCGAAGGAGCCGACGTCGATGGTGATCTGGTCCGGTGGCCGCTCGCCCTCCTTGAGCCGGTAGCGGACGATGACCTGCGTCGGGACGTCCGGCTGGAGCTGCTGCGACTCATCGCCCTTGATCAGCGCGAAGGTGAACGGCCCCGACTCCTTGGAGAAGGCGGGGCTGATCTTCAGGAGCGAGCCCGCGAAGCTGGTCAGCGTGAACGCCTGCGAGGGCTGCTCGGGCGGCATGCCGACCCTGGCGGTCTCGTCGGTCTTGTTGGTGACGTCGAAGACGAGCTCGACGAAGCGCTTGTCCTCGTCGAAGGAGAGCTCGCCCTTCTCCACCTTGACCCGTGACTCCACGAACTTGGTGGAGTACATGCCCTGGTCCAGCACCGCGCCCTGGCCGAGCGGCTTCGGGACGTCGGGAGCCTCGTCGAGCCCGCCCAGCAGAGCGGTGATGCCGAGGCCGGTGAGCGCCACCAGGGCGATGGCGGGCACCACCACCGGGCGTCTCGGCCTCTCGTCGCTGCCGCCGGCGGGTTCCGTCATGGCTATGGATGGTAATAGGTATCGCTTGTACCATCTGCCGCATTGCTCCCAACGCTTCGGCCGAATTGCCGAGAAACTCTGCCGTTCCGGGGGTTGAAGCTCTTACGCTGTCACGAGGCGGGAAAGGGCGACCCGACATTGGGAGAACGATCGCGGCCGGAGGGTCACGTGGCAGACGTGCATCCCGAGCATGCCCAGCTTCAGGCTGACCGCATCTACCTGGGCTGGCAGTACCTCCTGCTGCACCCCGACCCCGGCCCCCCGCCCAAACGGCCCTCACCGGCCTCGTCGGGCGAGGAGCCCGCGGCCGGGCCCGATCCGGTCCAGGCCGAGGCGGGCCGCCGCGAGCAGATGCAGGAGGACATGCTCAACCGGCCGGTCCGGCTGTTCCGCGTGTTCGCGCTCGTGCTGAGCGTGCTGATCCTGGCCGTCGCCGTCGCGGGCTACCTCGACTGGTCGTTCGCGATCGTCGGGCTGGTGGCGGCCGGCGGCGTGGCGGCCATCTGCACCTTCGCCCTCATGCAGGGCGACAAGGCGGTCCGCTACCGCGCGCTGGAGCAGCAGGCGCGGGACCAGCGCCGACGTCAGGAACGTGACAAGGAGCTCTTCCAGGCCCAGGAGGAGCACGCCAGGCGCTACCGCGAGTGGCAGGAGTCCAAGGACCGCCACGACCGCCAGCTCAGCTGGTACGCCGTCGCCGTCCCCGACGAGATCGACCGCATCGACGTGGCGGGCGGCACCCTGCCCGGCTGGTCCGCGCTCATCACGCTGCTCGGCGCGACCCGCCTCTACAGCGGCGGCCACCTCACCGTGCTCGACCTGTCCGAGGGCGCCATCGCCAAGGACCTCATCGAGCTGGCCCGCAAGGGCGGCGACGACCCCCTCGTGTGGGTGCTGCCGGTCGACCTGCCCAAGCTCGACCTCGGCGCGACGCTCAAGCCGGAGGCGTTCGCGGACGTCCTCGCCCACGTGGTCAGCGTGAGCGAGGAGCACCGCACCACCCGCGACCTCAGCTTCGACAACGCCATCCTGGAGCGGGTGCTGGAGGTCCTCGGCGAGAACGCCACCATCAGCCAGGTCACGGCCGCCCTGCGGGCGCTCGCGCAGGTCGGCGACCCGCGCGACGACCTGCGCTTCGGGCTGCTCACCGCCACCCAGCTCGAACGCATCGGCACGCTCTTCGGCCGCGGCGTCAGCGACCGCGTGGTGATCGAGCGGGCCTGGGCCCTCGAATCGCAGCTCCGCAAGCTGGAGACGCTCGGCACCGAGGCCGTACGGCTGCCGCCGGCCCGGCTGCGGGTGGTGAGCATGGACCGGCAGGCGGGGGTGTTCGGCAACCGGGTGCTCGGCACGTACGTGGCCACCGCCCTCACCCACATCCTGCGCCAGTCGCCCGCCTCCGACCGCCCCTGGTACCACACGATCATCGTGGCGGGCGCGGACAAGCTCAGGGGCGACGTGCTCGACCGGCTCATGGACGCCTGCGAGACCTCCCGTACCGGGCTCGTCCTGACCTACCGCTCGCTCACCCCCACCGTGCGCGAACGGCTCGGCAGGGGGCACGCGGCGGTGGCGTTCATGCGGCTCGGCAACGCCGAGGACGCCCGCGTCGCGAGCGAGCACGTCGGCACCGAGCACCGCCTGGAGCTGGCCCAGCTCACCGAGACCATCAGCGCGTCGCTGCCGGGGCTCAACGGCGGCTACACCTCCACGGTCTCCCAGGTGGACGACGAGCGCGAGCTGCGCGACGAGGGCGAGGCCGACCTCGCCGAGGACATCACCGAGTCCACCGAGTGGGGCCGCACCGCCGACAAGATCTCCGAGAAGGAGCGCGTGCTCCAGCGCTCACGCGAGTTCCTGGTCGAGCCGCACGAGCTCCAGCAGCTCCCCACGACCTCCGTCATCGTCACCGACGCCACGGCCACCGGCCGGCGGGTCCGCCTCGCCGACGCCAACCCCGCCATCCTCACCTTCCCCAAGACCACGCTCGGCCAGCTGGAGGACGTGCGCGAGGCCGTGCTGGCGCTCGACCCCCAGGCCGCCGACGGGGAGGAGCCGCCGCCCAACCTCGGACCGCCCCCGCCACGGCTCGACTGGCGAAAGGGCCGGGCATGACCGGGTAATGACATGGTCAATGTCAAGGTGACGAGCTGGCGGTTGCTGGAATTTGGCGAAGAACCGTCTCTGGGGGATTGATGATGCAGCCGAGCGTCTCGCTGAGCGGGCCCTGGTATCGAATCCAGTCGATCGCCGCGCCCTCGCGAAGCTCGTCGGCGGAATGGGACTTCGTCACCGTGCTGCCCGCCGTGTTGTCGGCGGCGCAGCGCGACCGGCCGTTCGTCATCGGCTGGCTGTCACGGGGATCCGGCGCGCCGCTCGAACTCATCACCAACGCGGGCCCGCTGTCGCCGCCGCGTCAGCCGCGCCGCGCCACCGACGTGCCCGACCGGCCGAGGGGGCCGCAGCCGCTGCTGTTCCCCGGCGGGGCGCGCGGCGTCCAGCTCTCTGACGAGTACCTCGCCGACCTGGCCGACCTCGTGTGGGCGCCCTGCCCCGGGCGGCAGGCGCCGCCGCTGGGCGGCCGCGAACGCCACGCCGACCACGACGAGCTGACCCGGCCCACGCTGTTCGAGGCGACCCTGGTCACGCTGATGTCGCGGCCGTTCGCCTGGCTCGTCGTGGCCGAGCCGACCGACCTGCTGGACGCCGAGGTGGCCCACCTGCGCACCCAGCTCAACGTGCTGCGCCAGTACGGCGACGCCTCCGAGCGCTCCCGGTTCGACGCCGAACGGGCCGAGCGGCGCATGCAGGAGCTCGACGCCTTCCGCGAGGCGGGGCTCTGGAACGTGCGGGTGCTGGCCGGCGCGGCCACCGCCGACGAGCTGCGGCAGCTCGCGCCCGTGCTGGTCGGGTCGGTCGAGATGAGCCATCACCCGTACCGGCTGCGGAGCTCGCACGGGGCCGCGTACTCGCTGGCGGAGTCGCTGGCCGTCACCGTGCAGGACCCGGCCGACGGGGCCGCCGCGCCGTTCGCCGCGACCGCGGGAGCGCTCGCCGCGCTGGCCGGGCTGCCCCGGCGCGAGGTGCCCGGCGTCCGCGTGCTCGACTCGGGCTTCTTCGACGTGACGTCCGAGGCCGACGGGGGCGAGCTGGAGCTCGGCGAGATCCTCGACGGGCAGGACCGCGCCGTCGGCACGTTCCGGGTGCCGCTCGCCACGCTCAACCGGCACGCCTTCGTCACCGGGGCGACCGGCTCGGGCAAGTCGCAGACCGTACGGCACCTGCTGGAGCAGCTCAGCCGGGCCCGCATCCCGTGGCTGGCGATCGAGCCGGCCAAGTCCGAGTACGCCGCCATGGCCGGCCGCGTGGACGAGCCGATCACCGTGATCAACCCGTCCGCGCCCGAGGGTGTGCCGTTCAGCGTCAACCCGCTCGAACCCGAGCCCGGCTACCCCGTACAGGCCCACATCGACATGATCAGGGCGCTGTTCATGGCCGCGTTCGACGCCGAGGAGCCGTTCCCGCAGATCATGTCGCTGGCGCTGCAGCGCGTCTACGAGGCCACCGGCTGGGACGTCGTCACCGGCGGCGCGGTCCCCGGCTCCAGCGTCCCACCGAGCGTCCCCACGCTCGAACAGCTCCAGCAGCACGCCATGGACGTCATCAAGGAGATCGGCTACGGCCGCGAGGTCCAGGCCGACGTCGAGGGCTTCATCTCGCTGCGGCTGCGCTCACTGCGCGTCGGCTCGGCCGGGCGCTTCTTCGAGGGCGGCCACCCCGCCGACGTCGGCGGCCTGCTGGAGCGCAACGTCGTGCTCGCCATCGAGGACGTCGCCAACGACGAGGACAAGGCGTTCCTCATGGGCACGCTGATCATCCGGATCGTCGAGCACCTGCGGATGCGGGCGCGCAAGGAGAAGTCCCACGACCTGCGGCACGTCATCGTCATCGAGGAGGCGCACCGGCTGCTGCGCGACCGCGGGCACGGGCGGGCCTCCACGCACGCGGTCGAGCTGCTGGCGGGGCTGCTGGCCGAGATCAGGGCGTACGGCGAGGGCATCGTCGTCGCCGAGCAGATCCCGTCCAAGCTCGTCTCCGACGTGGTCAAGAACACCGCGCTCAAGGTCGTGCACCGGCTGCCCGCCGAGGACGACAGGAAGCTCGTCGGCGCGGCCATGAACCTCAGCGAGGAGCAGTCCAGGCACGTCGTGTCGCTGCAGCCCGGCTCGGCCGCCGTCTTCGCCGACGGCATGGACCGGCCGCTGCGGGTCCGCGTGCCGCTCGGCGAGTCGAGGGAGAAGCTGCTGCCGGGGCCGCCGCCGCCCATCCGCGGCCGCCGCTCGGCCGCCTGCGGCGCCCAGTGCCGCGGCGGGCAGGCGTGCACGCTGGTCGAGCTGCGCGAGGCGGACGTGCTCGCCGACGCGCCGGAGTGGGCGTGGCTGCGCATCTGGTGCGACACGGTCGTGCTCGCCTTCGTCAGCAACCGGCCGCTGCCGGGCGTGCCGCGCGTCCTCGCCGCGGCATGGGGCGAGCTGCCCGCGCGGCGGCGCGAATGCCTGCTCGCCACCCTCGTCGAACGGTCGGTGCAGCGGCGGGCCTGGTCGCTGCGGAGCTGGTTCGACCCCACGCTGCTGACCGAGAAGGCGGCCGAGAAGGCCACGCGGCTGCTCGCGGGGCTGGAGGGCGGCGGCGAGCGGCCGGGGGCGTCGTGGGTGATCCCGCAGGTGCGGTGGCTGCACGAGGTGGACCGGCTCTTCCCGCACGGGCAGTCCGCCCCCAACCTGCGCAGCCCGGCCCCGCCGATGGAGTACGCCCTGTTCCGCCCGCCCCACGCGGGCCCCGCCGTCAACGGGTCGCCCGACCGGGTGCACACGGAGCTGCTCGGCCACCGCGCCAAGGCGCTGCGCCACCACCCGCTGTCCATGGAGGTGGACCGCAACCGGGCGCTGGCCTGGCGGGTCATCCTGGGCGACGACGAGAACGAGTCCGTGCAGCGCGACATCACGACCGTCGCCATCGGCATCGAGGCCTCGGCCAGGATCCGGCACGTGGGGCAGACGATGGGGGCGGGCTGGCTGGAAGGCGTGCTGTCCTGGCCCCGGCGCTTCGTCCTGCCCTTCGACCACGGCGGCACGCCCGAGCTCAGCTTCTCCGCCCCGGCACCGGCGCTCTGACCGAGGGTGGATCGGCACGTTTTCGTGTGCGTAACGAGAGTAGGGCCCAATCCCGACTAGGATTCATGCACATGACCCAGCTTCCTCTGCGGGCCCAGCTCGCCAGCGCCCTGGGCCGCAGTGCCGCCACGCTGTCCAGGATGACCGGGCGCGGCGACGGCTCTGTGATCGGGGGCCGGGTCGGCCTGATGCTGGAGCCCGATCTCCTGCGCAAGCTGGCCCGCGACCGAAAGCTGGCCCTGGTCAGCGCCACGAACGGCAAGACCACCACCACGCGCCTGATCGTCAACGCCCTGCTCGACCTCGGCGAGGTCGCGACCAACGCCTTCGGCGCCAACATGCCGGCCGGTCACGTCTCGGCGCTGTCGCAGCACAAGCACGCCCCCTACGGCGTGCTGGAGGTGGACGAGAAATACCTGCCGGAGGTGCTCGACACCACCGGCGCGAGCGTGGTCTGCCTGATGAACCTCAGCCGCGACCAGATGGACCGCGCGGCCGAGATCTGGCTGCTGGCGCAGAAGTGGCGGCGCGCGCTGGCGGGCAAGCCCACGCACGTCATCGCCAACTGCGACGACCCGCTGGTCACCTGGGGCGCCTCGACGGCCGCCTCGGTCACCTGGGTCGCCGGCGGCCAGCGCTGGAAGGAGGACTCCTGGTGCTGCCCCGAGTGCGGCGGCCCGCTCGACCGCAAGGACTCCTTCTGGGCCTGCCGTGAGTGCACCTTCCACCGTCCCGAGCCGCACTGGGTGCTCGACGACGACATGGCGATCGACCCGCGCGGGCAGCGCTGGATGCTCGACATCCAGCTGCCCGGCTCGGCCAACCGCTCCAACGCGGTGATGGCGCTCGCGGTGGCGGAGACGTTCGGGGTGCCCGTGGACCGGGCGCTGCCGCGGCTGCGCGAGGTCACCTCGGTGGCCGGCCGCTACACGATGGTCGAGCGCGACGGCCGGCACGCCCGGCTGCTGCTGGCGAAGAACCCGGCGGGCTGGCTGGAGGCGTTCGACGTCGCCGACGCGCAACTGCCGATCATCCTGTCGGTCAACGCTCAGGGCCCCGACGGGCGCGACACGTCGTGGCTGTGGGACGTCGACTACCGCATCCTGCGCGGCCGGCCGGTGTTCGTGACCGGTGAGCGCCGGCTCGACCTCGCGCTCCGGCTCGACGTGGCGGACGTGCCGTTCACGCTGTGCAGCTCGTTCAACGAGGCGCTGGCCATGCAGCCGCCCGGCCGGGTCGACGTCATCGCCAACTACACCGCCTTCCAGCAGATCCGATCGGAGTTCGGTCGTGCCGTCTGACAGCGTCCTGCGCATCGTCTGGATCTACCCCGACCTGCTGAGCACCTACGGCGACCAGGGCAACGTCCTGGTGCTGGAGCAGCGCGCGCGGCGGCGGGGGATCGACACCGAGACGGTCCACGTGCGCTCGTCCGACCCGGTGCCGGAGAGCGGCGACGTCTACCTCATCGGCGGCGGCGAGGACCGCCCGCAGATCCTGGCCGCCCAGCGCCTGCGCAAGGACGGCGGCCTGCATCGCGCCATCGCAGGCGGGGCGTCCATGCTGGCGGTGTGCGCCGGCTACCAGATCATGGGCAGCACGTTCGGCGGCGAGGAGGGGCAGCCGGTCGACGGCATCGGCCTGCTCGACATCGCGAGCACGCGCGGCCCGGCCCGCGCCGTGGGCGAGCTGGTGGCCGAGGTGGACGCGGCGCTCGGCCTGCCCACGCTGACCGGGTTCGAGAACCACATGGGCGTCACCCGCCTCGGCCCCGGCGTCCGGCCGCTGTCGCGCACGGTCAAGGGCACCGGCAACGGCGACGGCTACGAAGGCTGCTACGCGGGCCACGTGGTCGGCACCTACCTGCACGGCCCGGCGCTGGCCCGTAACCCGGCGCTCGCGGACCTGCTGCTGGCCTGGCGGGTGGGGCAGCTCGCCCCGCTCGACGACTCCCGCTACGAGGCGCTGCGCCAGGAACGCCTGGCCACGGTCCTGGCCGACTGATTCCCTGATCAATCCGGGCGAACCAGGGTAGTCCGTTCGTCGTGGGTTCAACGGTGACGGTCCCCCAGACCCGGACGATGAGCGGCGAGGAGCTGTCCGCCGACGACGCCTGGGCGACCATGCGCAGCTACGGCGGCTGGCAGCTCGTACGCGACTCGCTGGTGAGGTTCCGCTACGGCGACGGCATGAGCCACGCCCGCGCGCTGGCCTTCCAGCTCTGCCTGGCCATCATCCCCGGCACGATCGCGCTGGTCGGGCTGAGCGAGGTGACCGACCACGGCCAGCTCGGCCGGGTGCTGGGGCTCACGCTGCGCGGCCTGGCGCCCGGCGGCGGGGCCGAGGCGGTCAAGGAGGCCCTGGAGGGCGGCAACCACCTCTCCGGCACGCTCGCCCTCCTGCTCGGCCTCGGCACCACGCTGGTGGCGCTGGCGACCGCGATGGCGCAGTTCGAGCGCGGCGCCAACCGCATCTACGGCGTCGAACGCGACCGGCCCTTCCCCCGCAAGTACGCGCGGGCGGCCGCGCTGGCGCTGACCGCCGGCGTCCTCATGATCACCGGGTTCACGGTCCTGGTGGGCGGCGGCGCGCTCGGCCACGCGCTCACCGAGGTCTACGGCTGGGGTGACGGGATGCGGCAGGCGTTCTCGCTGATCCGCTGGCCGCTCGGCTTCCTGCTGGCGATGGTGAGCACGGTCACGCTGTTCCGGGCCTCGCCCCGGCGGCGGCAGCCGGGCCACACCTGGCTGGCCGTGGGCGCGCTGGTGGCGCTCGCCCTGTGGACGGTCTTCACGCTGGCGCTCGCGCTCTACACCGACAACAACAGCTCGTTCGGCGAGACGTACGGGCCGCTGACCGCCGTCATGGCGCTGCTGCTGTGGTCGTTCCTCAGCTCGATCGCGCTCTTCCTGGGGATGGCGTTCGCGGCGCAGCTGGAGGCGTGCCGGGCCGGCTGCGCCGCGCCCGCCCACCCCGACCCGCTGCCGGACGGCACGGGCGCCCAGTAGACCGCTCAGTAGACGAGCGCCTGCACGCCCTCCGCGGTCGCCTCCTCGACGAACGTCGGCGCCCCGGCGATGCGTACGCCGTCGATGACGTCGTCCACGGTGATCCCGCGGCGGGCGGCGCACTGCGTGCAGAGCGTCACGCGGCCCGCGGCGAGCACGGCCGCGAGCAGGTCGGCGAGCGGCGCGGCGTGCGGGAGCTCGAACTCCGCGGCCCGCCCCGGCAGCGCGAACCACGACGACTCGCCGGTCAGCCACAGGGAGACGGGGACACCGCTCGCCAGCGCGGCGGCCGCGACGTTGAACGCCTGGTTGCAGCGCTCGGGGGCGTCGGCCCCGGCGGTAACCTTGATCACCAGAGATCGTGCCATGCCCGCCACCCTAGCCCCGGCCACTAGGCTTGGGGACCATGGAAGAACCTGAGGTGCACCCCGCCCTGGAGCCGATCGCGTTCCTGCTCGGCCGGTGGGAGGGCGCGGGCGTCGGCGGCTACCCGACGATCGAGAGCTTCAACTTCGGGCAGGAGATCGAGTTCGGCCACAACGGCAAGCCGTTCCTGACCTACGTCAGCCGCACCTGGCTGCTCGACGAGGACGGCAACCGGGTCCGGCCGCTGGCCACCGAGTCCGGCTACTGGCGGGCCCTGCCCGACCGGCAGCTCGAAGTGGTGCTCTCGCACCCGACCGGCATCGTCGAGATCTACATCGGCGAGGTCGTCTTCCACAAGATCGAGCTGCGCACCGACGTGGTGGCCCGCACCGCGAGCGCGAAGGAATACACCGCGGGCTACCGCCTCTACGGGCTGGTCAACGGCAACCTCATGTGGGCCTACGAGATGGCCGCGATGGGACAGCCGCTGTCCGACCACATGTCGGCCGAGCTGAAGAAGGTCGCGTGAGCACGCCGTTCACCCCCGACGCGGTCGAGGCGATCAAGCGCCACATGAACGACGACCACGCCGGCGACTCGCTGCTCATCGTCCGGGCGCTCGCCGGCCGGCCGTCCGCCACCACGGCGGTGACCAGCGACGTGGACGCCGAGGCGATCGAGTTCACGATCGACGGGGGCGAGCGCGTACGCGTGCCGTGGGGCGAGACGCTGACCGAGCGGGCGCAGGTGCGCAAGGCCGTCGTCACCCTCTACCGGCGCGCCTGCGCCGACCTCGGCGTCACGCCGCGCGGCGAGCACTGACCGACGGACCGACCGGCTAGCCGGGGCCGTAGCGCGCGGCGAGGTCCTGCGAGGACGCCCAGCCGCTGTAGGCCGGCCGCTGCGGCCAGCCCTCCGGGGAGTCCTGCCACTCCTCCTGCCGCCCGTACGGCAGCAGGTCGATCAGCGCGAAGGTGTGGGTGAGCTGCTCGGTGCCGCGCCCGTCGGTGTGCCAGGTGCGGTAGACGGTGTCGTCGCCGTCGCGCAGGAACACGTTGACGGCGAAGCCGCCGCCGGGCGGGGCGCCGACGTCGGCCCCGAACGGGCTGTTCGCGGTGGAGTACCACGTCATGGCGTTGCCGACGCGCCGCTTGTAGGCGAGCGCCTCGTCGATCGGGCCCTGGGTGACGACGACGAACCTGGCGTCGTAGTCGTGGAGGAACTCCAGGCGGGTGAACTGCGCGGTGAAGCCGGTGCAGCCCGGGCACTGCCACTCCTTGCCCGGGAACCACATGTGGTGGTAGACGATCAGCTGCCGCGCGCCGTCGAAGACGTCCGCCAGCCGGACGGGGCCGTGCTCGCCGTCGAGGACGTAGTCGGGCAGCCGCACCATGGGCAGGCGGCGGCGCTGGGCGGCGATGGCGTCGAGCTCGCGGGTGGCGGCCTTCTCGCGGGCGCGCAGCGCGTCGAGCTCACGCCGCCAGGTCGCGGCGTCGACGACGGGCGGCAAAGGGTTGGCGCTCATGGTCCCTCTCTCCACGGATGTGCGGGTACACAGCTGTGGACCGGAACCGGGCGCGGAACTCATCGGGGGTGCCGGGAAATGAAGAAGGGCCCCGGACAACACTCCGCCCGCTCGTGCGGACGGGCCGGATGGACCACGGACGGGATGCGTTCGCTCCCGCCCTCCGGCTGTCAGGGGCCCCGGTGGTTGCCTCGTATTCGCGTCACGTCACGAGACCGAGACAGGCGTCCGCGACGTCAGCGGACAACCACCTCGCTAGCCCGACTATGACTCACCATTATTCGGACCACCTCCTTTCCGCGTACTCATGAAGTTATGTGCTCGTTCGCGTGGGAGGCAAATGAATATCACCGGGCCGTAGACTCGGGAGCATGACCGACACGCAGTGGCACGAGGAACTCCGCGCGAAGGGCTACCGGGTCACGCCGCAGCGCCAGCTCGTCCTCGAAGCGGTCAAGGATCTGGAGCACGCCACACCCGAGGAGATCTGCGTCAAGGTGCGCGAGACGGCGCGCGGGGTCAACATCTCGACCGTCTACCGCACGCTGGAGCTGCTGGAGGAGCTGGGGCTGGTCACCCACACGCATCTCGGGCACGGCGCGCCGACCTACCACCTGGCGGCCGAGGCCGACCACGTCCACCTGGTGTGCCGGGGCTGTGACCAGGTGTTCGAGGTGCGGCCGGAGCTGGCCGAGGGGATGGTGAAGGCGCTGGACGACGAGATGGGGTTCGTCGCCGACGTCCACCACCTGACCGTCTTCGGACGTTGCCGCGACTGCCGATAGCCTGGAGGGCATGCGTAGCCCTCTGCTCGACCTTCCCGGCGCGGTCGCCGCTGACGCCCCGGACTCCGACGTAGCCGCCCACTACGGCGACCTGTTCGCCGAGCAGCGCGCGCTGGCCAAGGGCGAGGCGGTCGTCGATCGCAGCAACCGCGAGGTGGTCCGGATCTCCGGCGCAGACCGGCTGAAATGGCTCAACGACCTGACCTCGCAGAAGCTCGACACGCTCAAACCGGGCGAGTGGACGCAGACGCTCGACCTCGACCTGCAGGGCCGCGTGCTGCACCACCTGACCCTGGTCGACGACGGCGAGAGCGTGCTGGCCCACGTCGAGCCGGGCACCGCGCAGAGCCTGATCGACTATCTCGACCGCATGCGGTTCATGCTGCGGGTCGAGGTGTCGCGGGCCGACGACCTCGCCGTGCTCTCCACGGCCGACGCCGACGTCCTGGTGCCGCGCGCCGAGCTGCCCGAGCACCTGGGCAGGCCGCTGGCGGGGCTGTGGGCGTACGAGGCGCTGCGCATCGAGGCGCACCGGCCGCGGCTGGGCTTCGAGACCGACCACAAGACGATCCCGCACGAGGTGGGCTGGATCGGCGCGGCCGTCCACCTGACCAAGGGCTGCTACCGCGGCCAGGAGACCGTGGCGCGGGTGCACAACCTCGGGCACCCGCCGCGCCGCCTGGTGTTCCTGCACCTCGACGGCAGCGTGGACACGCTGCCCGTGCACGGCGACCCGGTGATCTTCGAGAGCCAGGAGGTCGGCGTGGTCGGCTCGGCGGCCCGCCACCACGAGCTGGGCCCGATCGCGCTGGCTGTGGTCAAGCGCACGGTGCCGGTCGACGCGCCGCTGCTGGCGGGCGGCGTCGCGGCCAGCCAGGAGGTCGTGGTGCCGCCGGACGCGGGGCGCAACGTCTCCATCGACCCGTCGCTGCGCCGCCGGATCAGGTAAGCCGGGGTTCAGAACTCCAGGACGAGGGTGATCGGGCCGTCGTTGACGAGCGAGACCTTCATGTCCGCGCCGAACACGCCCGTCTCCACGCGGGCGCCGAGCGCGCGCAGCTCCTCGACGACGGCGTCCACCAGGGGCTCGGCGACGGGCCCCGGGGCGGCGGCCTGCCAGGTGGGCCGCCGGCCCTTGCGCGCGTCGCCGTAGAGGGTGAACTGGCTGATCACCAGGAGCGGGGCGGCGACGTCGGAGCACGACTTCTCGCCGTGCAGGATCCGCAGGCCCCACAGCTTGGCGGCGAGCTTGGCCGCCTCGACCCTCGTGTCGGTGTGCGTGACCCCGACCAGGACGAGCAGGCCGGGCTCGGCGATCTCGCCGACCGTGCGGCCCTCGACCTCCACCGACGCTGAACTCACTCGCTGCACCACTGCTCGCATGACATCTCATTCTGGACCAGGAAAGACCCTCCGTAGACTCGTCCCGAAAGGGGTTCGGATATGTCGTTGCTCGTGGAAGTCGTGCGATCCGGGTTCGTGGAGTCCACGCATCAGGCCCGCATGCTGACCGTGGACGCCGAAGGCCGCCTGGTCGAGACGCGGGGCGCGGTGCACGTGCCCGCCTCGCCGCGCTCGTCGATGAAGCCGCTCCAGGCGCTCGGCATGCTGCGCAGCGGGCTGGCGCTGGAGGGCGAGCTGCTGGCGCTGGCCTGCGCCTCGCACTCGGGCGAGCCGTTCCACGTGGAGGGGGTACGCAAGATCCTCGCGGGCGCCGGGCTGGAGGAGTCGGCGCTGCAGTGCCCCGAGGACCACCCGGCCGACCGGCGCTCGACCGAGTACGGCCGGATCTACATGAACTGCTCGGGCAAGCACGCCGCCATGCTGGCCACCTGCGTGGTCAACGACTGGCCGCTGACCACCTACCTGGAGCCGTCGCATCCGCTGCAGCGGGCGATCAGGCAGACCGTCGAGGAGCTCACCGGCGAGCGGGTGGCGGCCTCGGGCGTGGACGGCTGCGGGGCGCCGCTGTTCTTCGTGTCGATGCTGGGGGTGACCAAGGCGTTCCGGGCGTTCCCGAGGTCGTCTGAGGACTCGTACGAACGCAGGATCTTCGACGCGATGCGCGCCCACCCCGAGTGGACGTCCGGCACCGACCGGCCCGAGGCGAAGCTCATGCGCGCGCTGCCCGGCCTGATGCTGAAGGCGGGCGCCGAGGGGTTCGACGCGTTCGCCTTCGAGGACGGCAGGGCGGGCGCCGTCAAGATCGAGGACGGCTCGGCGCGCGCCCGCGGGCCGGTCACGGTGGCGGCGCTGCGCTCGCTCGGCCTCGACGCCCCTGAGCTGGCCGAGCTGGCCGCCCCGCAGGTGCTCGGCGGGGGGCGGCCGGTCGGCGAGATCCGGATCCGCTAGCCGGTCACAGGCTGCGGAACTGGCGGGTGGCGGAGATGGCGCCCGAGGTCGTCGTGCAGAACGTGCGCATCGAGCCGGCGAACTTCGACAGGTCCCACTCCGCGGGCCCGTGATACCAGTAGAGGTTGTCGGCCTGGTGGCCGTTGCCGGTGACGGAGGCCACCACCCGCGACCAGTGCTCCACGCCGTCGAAGATCACCGCGTACGGCAGGTAGCGCGAGAACAGCTCCACCCGGTGCTGCTCGGGCACGTGGCCCAGCTCCCCGGAGAACAGGTACTCGCGGAAGCCCAGGGTGTGGGCCAGCGCCGCCGAGCCCTTGGCGGTCTTGGCCGGCATGTACTGTCCGCCGATGGCGAGCGCGGCCCCCGCGATGATGACGGCGAGGCCGAGCAGCCCGTACGTGGTGAACCAGGCGAGCCCCGCCGTGGCGAGCACGCCGGCCACGATGAGGACGACGCCGACCGTCGTCCAGCGGGTGCGCTCGGTGTCGGGCCGCCGGGCGAACCAGCCCTGCTTGACCACGTCGGCGTAGAGCGCGTCGCGGACCTTGCCCAGGTGCGCGGCGAACGTCCCCGACAGTTGCGACAGCAGCACCGCGTCCCGGCCGTCGAAGATGGCGTCGTGGAGCGCCTTCTCGTAGGGCAGCAGGGCGTCGACCGGCGCGGTGGGGAGGCGTACGAGCAGCCAGTCGGGCGCGTCGTAGGTCTGGCGGGGCTGCTCGTCGATGCGCAGGTAGCCGCGGACGGCGAGGTCCACGATGGTGGCGGTGACGTCCACGACGTCGGCCTGCTCGTCCACGAGCGTGCCGATCTGGCCGGGACGGACCCCGTCCGGCGGGGAGAAGTGCCCGTTCTGTACGGGGTTGACCGCCCCCTGGTCGCCGCCCGCCACGCGGGCGTCGCGGCCCCGCGTCCAGTAGAGCAGGCCCACGCCGCCGAGCAGCAGCACCAGCAGGCCGGCCAGGGCGCCGCCGGTGACGGTGTTCAGCGTGAACGCCGAGGCCAGCGAGAAGCGCCGCTCCAGGATCGGCGTGCCCTTGCTGGAGCCCGCCGGATAGCCGATGACGACGGTCAGGGCCTCGCCGGTCGCCAGGTTCTCCTGCTCGAAGTCGGCCTGCGTGCCGGTGTGGTCCATGGAGGCGGCGGTGCAGCCGACGGCGGAGCTGAGCTCGCCGGCGAAGCAGGACAAGTTCTGCACCTGGCCGGGGCCCTGCACCTTGACGGTGGCCTTGGCGACCTGCTGGTTCCAGCCGCTCACCGCGAACCAGCGCAGCTCCTCGACGCCGCCCGAGGACATCACCGCGCCCTTGACGTCGTACTCGACGGTGCCGCTCGTCACGGTGAGGACGTCGCCGTCGAAGGTGCCGCCCTTGACGTTCGAGATCTGGTAGAGGCGGTCGTTGCCGTCGTCGTACCGGGTGCGGGTGATGAAGGTGCGCTTCAGACCGCTCGACCCGCCGCTGATCTTCTCGACCACGTGCAGGGTGCCGTCCTTGCCGAGGGTCATCGTGACGTCGTCCGTGATCCCGGCCGTGCCGGCGAGGGCGGCGGGAGCGGCGGTCAGCGTCAGAGCGGTGGCCCCCAGCGCGGCCAGCGTGAGTCTGAAACCGGTCATGGCGGCAAATCGTAGCGGTTTGTCCCGTCAATCGAGCGTGATGGCGTTCGCCGCCCGCTCGATGCTCTCCGGGGCCGCACCCTGCCCGGGGTTCTCGGTGGCGAGCGCCTGGTTGGCGGCCACGAACGGGCGCATCCGCCGCTCGTAACGGTCGAACGCGCCGTCCGGGGCCGCGCCGAGCTCCTGCGCCAGCACGTACGCCCCCACCATCGCGAGGCTGGTGCCCTGCCCCGACAGCGGCGAGGCGCAGTAGCCGGCGTCGCCCACCAGCGTCACCCGCCCGGCCGACCAGCGGTCCATCACGACCTGCGCCATCGCGTCGAAGTAGAAGTCGTCCGCCTTCCCCATCGCGTCGAGCAACCGGGGCACCTCCCAGCCGAGGCCGGCGCAGCGCTCGTGGACGAGCCGCTTCTGGGCGTCGAGGTCGCGGTGGTCGTAGGCGATCGGGCCGTCCTCGAAGCCCAGGTTGACCCGCATCGTGGTGGCGTCGCGGTCGCTGTAGACGACGCCGCCCACCTGGCCCTCGCGGAACCAGGTCTGCCAGTGGTCGAGGCCGAGGAAGTTGGGCGCGGTGAAGATGGAGACGTACGCGCCGAGGTGGCGGACGTAGCGCTCCTCGGGGCCGAAGGCCAGGCGGCGCACGTTGGAGTGCAGCCCGTCCGCGCCGACCACGTGGTCGTAGCGCTCGCGCCGGCCGCTGTCGAACGTGACGTCCACGCCGTCCGCGTCCTGGTCGAGGGCGGCGATCGAGTCGCCGTAGACGATGGCCGGGTCGGCGGCGGCGAGGACCAGCGCGGTCAGGTCGTCGCGCATGATCTCGACGTCGGGGCTGTCGAACGCGCCGCCGCTCAGCGTGCCCTCGGTGCTGCGCATGAGCTCGGTGCCGGAGCCGTCCACCATCGACATGCCGCGCATCCGGGTGCGCAGGGCCCTGGCCCGCTCCAGGACGCCCATCCGGTCGGCGACCGTGAGCGCCGCGCCCCGGACGTCGATGGCCTGCCCGCCGGTGCGCGGGGCCGGGGCCCGCTCGACGATCTCCGCCTCGATCCCGTGCCGCCCCAGCCAGTAGGCCAGGACGGGACCGCCGACGCTCGCGCCCGAGATGAGCACCTTCATGTTCCGCTCCTTGGTTTGTACGTTGTACGCGGAACTGAATGTACGTCGTACATACAGCAGGCCACAAGGCTATGATGAGATGATCTGTACTAGAACAGGGGATGAGATGGACACTCCGCCCTACGCCCGCATCGCCGGCGACATCAAGCGCCGCATCGCCGACGGCAGGCTGCGCCCCGGCGACCGCGTGCCCTCCACCCGCCAGCTCGCCCGCGACTGGGACGTCGCCCTGGCCACCGCCGCCAAGGCCCTCGCGCTGCTGGCCCAGGAGGGAGTGGTGGTCGCGGAGCCGCGGGTCGGCACGGTGGTCGCCGAGCTCCGAGGGCCGGGTCGTTCGACCGGCCGTTCCACTGGCCGCCGCGGCTCAGGGCAGGCGGCCCGCGAGCCGGGCGGCGCCCGCGAGCGCGTCGTGCGGGCGGCCGTCGAGCTCGCCGACGCCGACGGGCTCGACGAGCTGACCATGCGCGCGCTCGCCGACCGGCTGGGGATGGCCACCATGTCCCTCTACCGCCACGTCAGCGGCAAGGACGAGCTGGTCCTGCTCATGGTCGACGCGGTGCTCGACGACCACCCGCTGCCCGGGGAGCGTCCCGCCGGCTGGCGCGAGGCGCTGGAGACGAGCGCCCGGCTGCAGTGGGCCGCCTACCGGGCGCACCCCTGGATGGCGGGGGTCACCTCGCTGTACCGCCCGCTGCCCTCCGCGGCCCTGCTGAAGCACTCGGAGTGGGTGATGAGCGCCCTGGCCGACACCCGGCTCGACGCGACGGCCAAGATGAACGTCCACATCCTGCTCTACAGCTTCGTGCAGGGCCTGGCCGCCAACTTCGAGCAGGAGCGGCGGGCCCGCGCCGCCACCGGCCTGTCGGACGAGGAGTGGATGAGCGCGCAGGAGGAGCGCATGCGGGCGGTCAGCGAGTCGCCGGGATACGCGGCCTTCGCCGCTTTCCTGGGCGAGCTGGGGGAGTTCGACCTCGATCTCGACCGGCTCTTCGAGTTCGGGCTGCGGCCGCTGCTCGACGGCCTGGCCCGGCAGATCGACCAGCCGGGCTGAGGCCGCTCACTCGGTCTTCGCGACCGCCTCTCCGGGCTCCGGCAGGCGTTTGAGCCAGCCGTGAGCACGGGCCAGGACGGCGATCCGCGTCAGATGGGTCAGATCCAGCTTGTCGGGATAGGAGCCGAGCGTGACCTTCGCGACCGCCTTCTCGGAGATCTTGGTGTACGTGGGCAGCACCGCGCGGGCGCGCTCCGGGTCGGCGGCGACCAGGCGTTGCGCCTTGCCCAGCGCCCGCTGGAAGGCCGCCAGCGTGCGCGGGTTGCGCCGGATCCAGTCCTCGGTGGCGGCCATGCCCGAGGTCTGCAGGTTCGCGAGGTCCCCGCTCGTCAGGTCCCCGACGACCCGCACCTGCCCGCCCTCGCGTCCGACCGTGATGAAGGGCTCGGCCAGCAGCGCGGCGGCGTACCGTCCCCGCTTCAGCCCGCCGAGCATCTCGGGATAGGAGGTCTCGATCAGCAAGACGTCCTCCAACGTCAGCCCGGCCCGCTTCAGCACGGCGGTCAGAGCCAGCGTCGGGAGCCCGCGGAGTCCGGGGACGGCGATCTCCTTGCGCTTGAGGCCGGCGACCGTCCGCACCTTCGAGGTGGCGTTCACCACGAGGGCCAGCGTTCCCGGCGCGGACTGATGCAAGGCCGTCACGAGCTTGAGGTCCTTGCCGTTCTCGTTCGCCATGAAAAGCGTCGCGTAGTCGAGCTGGGCCAGATCCAGCCGCTTCAGCTCAAGCAGGGGCACCCCGACCGCCGACGACTGCAGGAACACCGGCCGCACGCTCAGCCCCTCCTCCCGGAAATAGCCCATCCTCTGGGCCACGTGCAGGACCGCAGACTCCACTGTCGGCACCACGCCGACGCTGATGCTCGGCCGCTCCGGCGGGAGGGTGGGGCCGACCGCGGCGCGCGGTTCCGCGAGCAACGTCCGCGCCCCGATCGTGGCGGCGAGCAGGGTGACCACGACCGTCGCGGCGGCGGCGAACGCCACCAGGGTGCGCCTCCTCCGCTGATGGCGCTCCAACACCGCCGCGCCGAGGTCGCGCTGCGGCATCTCGTCGGCGATGCGGCCGAGCTCATCTCCGAGCCAGGTCATCGGCGTGCCCCCTCGTTCCAGGCCGGGTCGTCGTTCAGTACGGGCAGATGGGACGCCAGCTCGGGCGCGAGCGCGCGCAGCCGGGCCAGCGCGTGGTGCGCCTGGCTCTTGACCGTGCCGACCGAGCAGCCCATGAGGGCGGCCACCTCGCGTTCGGTCCGGTCCTCGTAGAAGCGCAGCACCAGCACGGCGCGCTGCTTGGGCGTCAGCCGCATGAGCGCCTGACGCAGCACGATCCGCAGGACGGCGGAGTCCTCGCTCGAATGGGCGCGCTCGGGCAACTCGGCGCTCAGCACTTCACCTGAGCGGCGGCGCCGTCGCCACGAGATGTACTGGTTCACCAGCGCCTTGCGGGCGTAGGCGTCCATATTGTCGATATGACGCAGCTTCGGCCACCGGCCGAGCATGCGGACCAGCACGCTCTGCAGGAGGTCCTCCGCGAGATGGACCTCCCCGGTGAGCAGGTAGCACAGGCGCAGCAACGGGCGTTGGTGGGCATCCAGGAACGCCGTGAACGCGGCATCGCGATCCAACGTCTCTCCTCATGTCGGCACTGCCCCTTGAACGCCGTGGCCGCGGAGAAAGGTTGGCATCGCTGCGCCGTTCGCATCACGGTCGACCGTGTGCTAGGCTGACGGAAGTTGCAGTTGTGGTACCCATAATGAACTTGTGTGCGCCTGACGGTATGTAGCGTCAGGTGCATTTTTTGTTTGCCGGTCTTCTCCGGGTGTGGGCCTTTCTGGCGACGCGAGATCCGTGCCGTGCGGATTTCGGCTTTGCACCGACCAAGAGGAGATCATCATGGCTTCCGGCACCGTCAAGTGGTTCAACGCGGAAAAGGGCTTCGGCTTCATCGAGCAGGACGGCGGCGGCGCCGACGTCTTCGCCCACTACTCCAACATCGTCTCCCAGGGCGGCTACCGCGAGCTGCACGAGGGCCAGAAGGTGTCCTTCGACATCACGCAGGGCCAGAAGGGCCCGCAGGCCGAGAACATCGTGGCCGCCTGACGCGACAGCGCCACACCAAGACCCGGTCGGCTTCACGCCGCCGGGTCTTTTTGCGTCACGGGGTGCTACTGTCCGGCCGGCTGGTCGCGCGCGTCGTTCACGCGCAGCGCCTCGGCGAGCTGATCTTCGAGGACGATGATCCGGCAGGCCGCTTCGACGGGTGTGCCCTGATCGACGAGTTCGCGGGCGCGCGCGGCCAGCCGCAGCTGCCGGCGGGAGTAGCGGCGGTGCCCGCCGCCGGAGCGTTTCGGTTCGATCAGCTGCGCGGCGCCGAGAGCCCGCAGGAACGCCGGGCTGACCCCGAGCATCTCCGCGGCGGCGCCCATGCTGTAGGCGGGGTAGTCCTCATCGTCGAACCGGTCTTCTGCGCCGGCTCCAGTCGTGGATCCGGCGGTGTCCGCAATCCTGCCTCGCGGGAGCGTGTCACCGTCGGCAGCCGAGCGAGGTTGATCCATGCATTCCTTTCCCTCACGCGCACAGGGGGCCCCGGCGCCTGTAGCGCCGGGGCCCCGAAGAGTTCAACACCATCTACCGGCCGTTCGGCCGGCTCACTGTTTTCCGCATTCGCCGTGCTGAACGGCGGTGCTGCGGGGATCGCGGATGCGTGACCGTAGACCACCTTCCTATCTGTGGAACTGCGGTACCCGAGCGGCGAGACTCAGCCGGCAACGGGCGATCCCGATGGCGTTCAACACTCCCTTCATCTCTGACTTCCGGACCACTGTCCGACTTCACCTGTGGCAGCGCGTCCACGATCTGGGCCCCTGACAACTGCGCTGGCCCTTCACGTCCGACCTTCTGCCGTTCATCGTGCTCCGGGCAGTTCATCGTGTTGCCAATACTTCCGCTGCCCGGTCAAACCGTTCCTTGCGATACGAGAAACACTAGCCTCAGCGGCCACAAATGTCTACTGCGGCGAAGACAGATTTTCGGTGTCCGGTGCGGAAGGTCCTCGGCCTGCATCGCGGCGGAAGGCCGCCCGGTAGTCCTGCGGGCGTCGCCCGGTGTGCCTGGCGAACAGGGCGGCGAAGGTGCCGGGGTCCCGGTAGCCGACGGCCGCGGCGATGCCGGCCACCGTGCGGTCGGTCGTCTCCAGGAGATGGCGGGCGCGGCGGACGCGCGAGGACTGGAGATAGGCGAGCGGGCTCTGACCGGTCTCGCCCGCAAAGCGCCGCAGCAGCGTGCGGGTGCTGACGTCGAACGTCCTCGACAGCGCGGCGAGGTCGTACCGCTCGGCGAGGTTCTGGTCGAGCCGGCGCATGATCCGGCGCGAGAACTCGTGCCCGGGTCGCGGCAAAAGCCGGGTGTCGACGTACGGGGTCTGGGACGAGCGGGCGTCGTCCACGAGCGCCACCCGCGCCGTCGTACGCGCCACGCGGGCGCCGCTGTGCTCGCGGATCAACGCCAGCGCGAAGTCGTACATCGCGCTGAAGGCCGCCGTCGTCGTCACCCCTCCGTCGGTGACGACCAGGTGCTCGGGCCGGACCTCGGCGTCCGGGCAGCGCCGGGCCAGCTCGTCGGCGAGGAGCCAGGCCGTCGTGGCCCTGCGCCGATGGAGCAGCCCCGCCTCGGCGACCAGGAAGGCGCCGGCGCAGATGGCGACCACGGCGTTGCCCGCGGCCGCGTGCGAGCGGATCACGGCGATCTCAGGGCCGAGGGGCGCGAGCTTCGCGGCCACGTCGAGGCCGGGTCCGAGCTCGAATCCCGGCACCACGAGGACGTCGACCTCGCGTACCGGGCGGACGCCCAGCGTCGTGCCGCCCGAGGCGGCGACCCGGCTCCGCGGCGACATGACCGCCACCTCGTACCTCACGAGGCCGGGACCGCCGAGGTGGGTGGCCATCGTGAGCAGATCGGGGACACCGAACACCTCGGAGGCGAAACACCCCGGATAGGCCAGGACGCCCACACGCAGCTCGCTCACGCCCGCCCTCCTCGGCACGCCTGTGGCGAGATTACCCCTGGACCTGGCGATCCGGCCGATCGCCCCGGCCTGCCCGATCAGTACAGGCTGCCCTCATGAGCCTTGACGATCCCATCACCGATCTCCGCCGCCGCAGCGTGGACGTGGAGGGGGTGGTGAAGACGGTGTACGTCGCGGGCTCCGGGCCCGCGGTGGTGCTGATGCCGGAGATGCCGGGCATCAGCCCTGACGTCCTCCGCCTGGCGCGGTGGATCCGCGACGCCGGCTTCACCGTGCATGTTCCGTCGCTCTTCGGCAGGGACGGCGCCTATCCCACCGTGGAGGACGGCGAGAAGGTCGTCCGCCGCGCGTGCGTGAGCGAGGAGTTCCGGGCGTTCGCCGGAGGCGGCACCAGCCCGGTCACGGCATGGCTGCGCGGGCTCGCGCGGCAGGCCCACGCCGAGTGCGGAGGTCCGGGCGTCGGCGCGATCGGACTGTGCTTCACCGGCAACTTCGCCCTCACCATGGCGCTGGAGCCGGCCGTCGTCGCGCCGGTGGTCAACCACCCGTCACTGCCGCTGGACGACCCCGCCGGGCTGGAGCTCAGCGAGGCCGACGCGCTCGCGGTGCGCGAACGCGTGAGGCGCGACGGGCTCAAGGTGCTCGGCTACCGCTTCGAGGGCGACCCCTGGTGCACCGGCCGGCGCTTCGCCGCCTATCGGGCGCTCCTGGGGAACGCCTTCGACGGCCGGATCCTACCGGGCGGCGTCGCCCGCGAGGACCCGCCGCCGTTCTTCCGCGACGTGGTGGGAACCCCGCACAGCGTGGTCACCGCCCACCTCGTGGACGAAGAGGGACATCCCACGCTCGCGGCCAGGGACGAGAGATCCTCGCCTTCCTGGCCGGCGCGCTCGGGGTGGGTCACCAGGGCCCGTAGGGGCCGTTGTTGCCGCCCCGACCCATGCCCTTCACGGCGGGCTTGACGTCCACGATGTAGACGGCCGCGGCGATGACGGCCAGGATCGAGAAGATCCCGAGCCCGATGCCCATGAACTGGCTGCTGCCGAGGAAGAGGAAGGTGATGAGGTATTCGTAGGCGTTCGCGGCGGAGAACAGCGTGGCGAGCACCAGGATGAGCAGCCAGAGCGGCTTCTGGAGCTTGCCCGCCGCGAGGAACGCGTTGGCCGGCACCCGCAGCGCGTGCACGAGCGCGTAGACCGACATGCCGAAGATGACGGCGGCGAGCACCAGGAAGAGGAGGTTGAAGACTCCGTTGATCAGACTCATGTGTCGGCTCCGCCCAACGCCCGTGATGAAAAACCGTTCCCCAGCCTAATAGCCGGGACCGACAGCCGGGCACCCCAGAACAGAAAGGCCCGCCTCCGCGGTACGGAGACGGGCCGTGCGCGACCGGCGCGGATCAGCGGATCGGCGGATCAGCGGATCAGCGGATCAGCGGGGTCGACGGGTCAGGCCTTGGCGGCCTTGGTGGCGGCGGTGCGAGGGCGGGCGGCCGGCTTCTTCGGCTCGACGGGCTTGGCGACGGGCGGCTCGGCGGCCTCCGACACCTCCTCCAGCTCAAGGGCGGCCGTGCCGCTGGCCTGGCTGACGACCTTGCGGCCGCGCGTGGCGAGGTCCTCGTAGACCTCGGTGGCGCGGTTGGTCAGCTGGTCGGCGTACTCGCGGGCCTTGTCGGGGAACTCGCGGGCGACGGCCTCGACCTTGTCGGCGTAGGCGCGGGTGCGCTCGGGCAGCTCGCGGGTGAGCTCGGAGCGCCGCGACTGGAGCTTCTGAAGCTGCTCGGGCAGCTCGCGCAGCTTCTCGACGGCGTAGTCGCCGACACCGGCGACGACGTAGAACGGCTTGGAATCGGTGAGCTTCTTGACCTCGGTCGCGAGCGTCATGGGTTAACCTTCCTTGGTTTCCTGGTTGACGTTGCCGTTGCGTGAGGTCGCCGCGTAGGGCTCAAGCGCGGCGAGAAACTCCTCGGGCAGCGGCTCGTCGTCCTGCTCGGATCCGGAGTGGGGGCGAGCGTTCTGGGAGGTCTGCTCGCCCTCCTCCGGGTTCTCCTTGCGGAACGACTCGTAGATGTCGATCAGCACCTGGCGTTGCCGCTCGGTGAGACGCGGATCAGCCCGGATCGCCGTGATCACGTCGCTCGGCGGCTCCCGGTCCTCGATCAGGCCGGCTTGCACGTAGAGCGCCTGTGAGGAGATCCGCAGACCCTTGGCGATCTGGTTGAGGATCTCCGCGCTCGGCTTGCGCAGCCCCCGTTCGATCTGGCTGAGGTAGGGGTTGGAGACCCCGGCAGCCTCCGCGAGCTGGCGCAGGGAGATCTTCGCCTGCTGCCGCTGCTCGCGGATGTATTCACCGATCGAACCGACCTTGGGTAGTGCCATACCCATAGTCTGCCGCCCGCTGCTTGCAATTGCAAACGCGGAAGTTAACACCAGCAAGCATCAGAGCTGGTAGACCCACAGGGTGGGAGCGGCGGTGAGCAATGTCACAGCGAGCGTGAGATAACCGTAACGCACTGTCGCCGCGAGCTCGGGACCGGGCTTGACCAGGCGGTTCACCCGCGCCATGACGTTGTGGGCGTGCACGCCGAGCATGCCGTGGGGCGTCGGCATGGCCCCCGCCGAGCCGAACCTGAGCAGCGCCGTGGCGAGCCGCCGCGGCGAGCAGTAGCGCCGGGCCCGGTCGTCGGCGGCCATCTCGATGAGCAGCTCGACCTGCGCCTGCGCGTCGGCCACGACCTTCGACCACGGCAGCGCCCTGCGCAGCGCGGCGAAGGGCAGCAGCACCAGGTCGTGACGCTCGCGTACGTGCGCCGCCTCGTGCGCGAGCACGGCCGCGAGCTCGTCCTGCGACAGCAGCCTGCGCGCGCCCTCGCTGACCACGACCTGCGAGCGCAGCCCGGGGACGCAGTAGGCGGCCGCGCCCGGGTGGTCGAGCACCCGCACGCCCGGGATCGCCGGATCGTCGTGGGCGATGAGCGCGAGCAGCGTGCGGTGCCGGTGACGCGCCCGCAGCGCCTGGACCCCGGCGGTGAGCAGCACCGCGACGAGGACGGCCAGCGCGGTGACGCCCGCGATCATGGCGAGCACGTGCAGCGCGTCCCACGGGGTCGCCGGAGTCTCCCCCCGCGCGAACGCGATGAGCCCCGGCAGCACGCCGAGGTCGTAGGGCTGGACCGCGTACGCCAGCATCGCGCCGGTCGTCGCGAGCCCCCAGGCCACGCCCAGGGACTGCCAGAGAAAGATGGCCAGCCGCGGCGCGCGCGGAGTCCAGTCGGCTCTGGTGAAACGCCAGGAGCCGACAGCGCACGCCGCAGCGAGCACCGCCAGCGCCGCTGCCGTGATCACTCTTCCTCCAGCTCCGTGAGGGCTCTGCGCAGGATGTCCGCCTCGGGGCCTGAGACGGCCTGGGCGAAGCGGGTGAGGGCGGCCGACCGGTCGCCCGTCATGCCCAAGGCTTCCAGCATAAGCTCGGCGACGTAGGCGTCGCGGCTTTCGGCCGGCTGATATCTCCAGGCCCGGCCGTCGCGGGTGCGCTGCAGGAACCCTTTGCGGGTGAGGCGGTCGAGCACGGTCATCACCGTGGTCGGCGCGAGGTCACGGTCGGCGATGAGCCTGCCGACCTCGCGGGCGGTCAGTGCGCCGTCCTCCGCCCACAGGATGTCCATGATGCTGCGCTCAAGCTCGCCAAGACCCTTCACGTCCTTCAGGGTAGCTCTACAAGGCGTCGAGCAGGCATTCGGGTGCCGGATGTCACAGACCCGATTCTTGCCGGGGGAAGAGGCGGACATGAACATCACGCTGGTCCAGGGCGACATCACCGCGCAGCCGGTGGACGCCGTCGTCAACGCCGCCAACTCCTCCCTCATGGGCGGCGGCGGCGTGGACGGCGCCATCCACCGGCGCGGCGGCCCCGACATCCTGCGGGCCTGCCGGGAGCTGCGCGCCGGTCACTACGGGCGCGGCCTGCCGACCGGTCAGGCCGTGGCCACGACCGCGGGCCTGCTGCCCGCCCGCTGGGTGATCCACACCGTCGGGCCCGTCCACTCGGCCGCGGAGGACCGCTCGCACCTGCTGGCCTCCTGCTACCGCGAGTCGCTGCGGGTGGCCGACGAGCTGGAAGCCGCCACGGTGGCCTTCCCCGCCATCTCCACCGGCATCTACGGCTGGCCGATGGACGACGCCGCCCGCATCGCCCTGGCGGCCGTGCGGGCGGCGGAGACCTCGGTGACCTCGGTGACGGAGGTGAGGTTCGTGCTGTTCGACTCCGCGGCGTACGAGGTCTTCGCGGCGCGGCTGGGTTAGGGCGCGTTCCCTGTCCGAGGATCGACCGCGGCCCACGGCAGGGTCAGCTCGCCGAGCCGCCACCGCCGCCGCCCGCCGAGCGGCGGCCGGTCGCACACCGGCCAGGAGTCCATGAGGAGGCGTACGGCGGCCAGCCACCGCTGCCGCGCCCCGTGCGCCCCATAGGGGGCGCTCACCGCCCAGGCGTGGTCGAAATCGCGCAGGAACGCATGGATCCGCTCACCCGGCACGTTCCGGTGGATGAGCGTCTTCGGCAGCCGGTCGGCGAGGTCTGAGGGCCGCTCGAAGGCGTCGAACCTGGCCGAGAACGTCAGCGTGCCCGGCCCCTCGGGCGACAGGCCCACCCAGACCGCCCGCCGCCCGTTCTCCGAGCAGGTGCCCTCGACCAGCGCGCCGTCCGGGGCGAGCTTGCCGCACAGCACCTCCCAGTAGTGCCAGGCGTCCGCCTCGGGGTACTGGCGCAGCACGTTGAACGCCCGGACCAGCGCCGGCGGCCGGTCCACGGGCAGCTCGAAGCCGCCGAGCCGGAAGCTCAGGCCCTCCCGCTCGTACGGCTTCGCCAGCGCCACCCGCGCCGGGTCGATCTCGATGCCCACCACCTCGACCCGGGGCGCGACCCGGCGCAGCCGGGTGAACAGCTCCAGCGTCGTGGTGTGCGAGGCCCCGTAGCCCAGGTCGACCACCAGGGGCCGCTCGGCCGCCCGCAGCCGCCGCCCGTGGACCGCGACCACCCAGCGGTCGCTGCGGCGCAGCCGGTTGTGGCCGGTCGTGCCCCTGGTGACGGCCCCGACGGGCCTGCTCACCTGACCCTGCTCATCGGACCCTGCTCACTGGACCCTGCTCACTGGACCCTGTTCATCGGACGCGGTGCACCTTGTGCTGGGCCGCCTGGGCGCGCGGCCTGATGACCAGGCGGTCGATGTTGACGTGGGCCGGCCTGGTGACGCACCAGGCGATGGCGTCGGCGACGTCGTCGCTGCTCAGCGGGTCGGGGACGCCTTCGTAGACGCGGTCGGCGGCCTCCTGGTCGCCGCGGAACCTGGTGACCGCGAAGCCCTCGCTCCGCACCATGCCCGGCGCGATCTCCACCACGCGCACCGGCTGACCGACCAGCTCCAGGCGCAGGGTCTCGGCCATCGAGCTCTGGGCGTGCTTGGCCGCGCAGTAGCCGCCGCCGCCCTCGTACGACACCAGGCCCGCGGTCGAGGTCAGCATCACCAGCACGCCGTCGCCGGAGTCGATCAGCTTGGGGGTCAGCGCCTGGGTCATGCGCAGGGAGCCGAGCACGTTGACGTCGTACATGCGCTGCCAGTCGTCGAGCCGCCCCTCGGCCACGGACTCCAGGCCGAGCGCGCCGCCCGCGTTGTTGACCAGCACGTCGCAGCGCTCCAGCGAGGCCGCGAGCGCGGACACCGACTCGTCGGAGGTCACGTCGAGCGTCACCGCCCGGATGGCGGGCACCTCGGCGGCCAGCTTGTCGAGCCGGTCGCGCCGACGCGCGCCGGCCACCACGTCGTACCCCTCGGCGGCGAGCCGGCGCGCCGTCGCCTCGCCGATCCCGCTGCTCGCCCCGGTCACCACAGCCGTCTTCCGCATGCCCCACATCCTGCCAGCGCGGGGCCGGCGCGTCCGACGTGCCCCCGGTGTGGTCACATGTCGGGAATGTCGTAAAAATCTGGATGGTTAGCAGCAGGGAGGTGATGTCGAGTGAGGCGACGACGGGTCAGCCGGGTCGCGACCATCAGCATGCACACGTCGCCGCTGCACCAGCCCGGTACGGGCGACGCCGGCGGCATGAACGTGTACATCGTGGAGTCCGCCAAGCGGCTCGCCGAGCTCGGCGTGGAGGTGGAGATCTTCACCCGCGCCACCGCCCGCGACCTGCCCCCCGTGGCCGAGCTCGCCCCCGGCGTCCTCGTCCGGCACGTCACCGCCGGCCCGTACGAGGAGATGGACCGCGCCGACCTGCCCGCCCAGCTGTGCGCGTTCCTGTCCGAGGTGCTGCGCATCGAGGCCATGTACGACCCCGGCCGCTACGACGTCATCCACTCCCACTACTGGCTCTCCGGCCAGGTCGGCTGGCTGGCCAAGGAGCGCTGGGGCGTCCCCCTCGTCCACACCATGCACACCATGGCCAAGGTCAAGAACCTCCTGCTCGCCGCCGGCGACAAGCCCGAGCCGCAGGCCCGCGTGGTCGGCGAGGAGCAGGTCGTGCAGATCGCCGACCGCCTGGTCGCCAACACCGGCGACGAGGCCCGCGAGCTCATCGACCTGTACGGCGCCCCCGAGCAGCGCGTCGCCGTCGTCAACCCCGGCGTCAACCTCAACGTCTTCAGGCCCGCCTCGCAGGCCGCCGCCCGGCACCGGCTGGGCCTGCCGCTGGGCGCGCACGTGCTGCTGTTCGTCGGCCGCATCCAGCCGCTCAAGGCGCCCGACGTGCTGCTGCGGGCCGCGTCCCGGCTGCTCATCGAGGACCCGTCGCTGCGCGGGCGGCTCGTCGTGGCCTGCGTCGGCGGCCCGTCAGGCAACGGACTCGCCCGCCCGTCGATCCTCGCCGAGCTGGCCGTCGAGCGGGGCATCCTCGACGTCGTCAGGCTCGTGCCCGCGGTGCCGCAGCAGGAGCTCGCCGACTGGTACCGGGCGGCCACGGTCACGGTCGTGCCGTCGTACAGCGAGTCCTTCGGCCTCGTCGCCCTGGAGTCGCAGGCGTGCGGGACGCCGGTCGCCGCCGCGGCCGTCGGCGGGCTGCGCACCGCCGTCAGGGACGGCGTCTCCGGCCTGCTCCTCGACACCCACGACCCGGCCGAGTGGGCGCGGGCGCTGAGCCGCTTCGTCACCGAGCCCGCCTGGCGCGACCGGCTCGCCGACGGCGCCCGCGCGCACGCCGCCGCCTTCGGCTGGCAGGCCACGGCGTCCCGGCTGGTGGAGGTCTACGCGGCCGCGGTCGCCCACCTGCACAAGACGCCCGTGGCGATCAATCTGTAGCCTGCGTAACCATGCGAGAGATCGTAGAAGCCGCGCTGAAGGCCTCGGAGGTCACCTACGACGAGCCGAGGCCGGGGGCGTTCCTCGTCAAGCTCCCCGGACAGCACAAGCTCGCCACCATGACCTGGCTCATCGTCGGCGAGCGGGTGCTGCACGTCGAGGCGTTCTTCTGCCGCAGGCCGGACGAGAACCACGAGGAGTTCCAGCGCTGGCTGCTGGAGAAGAACGGCTCCATGTACGGCGTGCACTTCTCCCTCGACCCCGTCGGCGACGTCTACCTCGTGGGCCGCGTCCCACTGGCCGCCGTGGACGCCGACGAGATCGACCGGCTGCTCGGCTGCGTGCTCACCTACGCCGACGACTGGTTCGACCGGGCCCTTGAGCTGGGCTTCGCCTCCTCGATCCGGCGCGAGTGGGCCTGGCGGGCCAAGCGCGGCGAGTCGCTGGCGAACCTCCAGGCGTTCGCCCGCTTCGCCGACCCCGACCGCTGAAAGCCCGCGCGGACCGGCCACCCCTAGGATTGGGGCCATGGCGACTTTGGTGCTGCTACGGCATGGCGAGAGTGACTGGAACGCGAAGGGCCTGTTCACCGGCTGGGTGGACGTGAGCCTGTCCGCCAAGGGCGAGGAAGAGGCCCGCCGGGGCGGCAAGCTCCTGGTGGAGGCCGGGCTGCGCCCGGACATCGTCCACACCAGCCTGCTCAGCCGGGCCATCCAGACGGCCCAGCTCGCGCTGGCCGAGGCCGACCTGGCCTGGCTGCCGGTCAAGCGGAGCTGGCGGCTCAACGAGCGCCACTACGGCGCTCTCCAGGGCAAGAACAAGGCGCAGACGCGCGAGGAGTTCGGCGACGAGCAGTTCATGCTCTGGCGCCGCTCCTACGACGTGCCGCCGCCCCCGATCGCCGACGACGACGAGTTCTCCCAGGCCGGCGACCGCCGCTACGCGCTGCTCCCGCCGGAGCTCATGCCCCGCACGGAGTGCCTGAAGGACGTTGTGGAGCGCATGCTCCCCTACTGGTACGACGAGATCGTCCCCGACCTCTCGGCCGGCCGCACGGTGCTGGTGGCCGCCCACGGCAACTCGCTGCGGGCCCTGGTCAAGCACCTCGACGGCGTCAGCGACGAGGCCATCGCCGGGCTCAACATCCCGACCGGCATCCCGCTGCGCTACGAGCTCGACGCCGACTTCCGCCCGCTCGTCAAGGGCGGCGAATACCTCGACCCCGAGGCCGCCAAGGCCGCCATCGAGGCCGTGGCCAACCAGGGCCGCTGAGGCTTCACCCGCCCGTGGTAGGGCCGAACGGGAGACCCCGTTCGGCCTTGTTTACGCAGTCCGGGCAGACCGGCTGGTCCGCCGAGCGGGCCAGCGCCTCCGGCGTCGCCGGCCGCAGCGTGCCCGCGACGGTGATGCCCGGCGGCAGCCCGGTCGCCCGGTCCACCAGGAACGTCGTCACCTCCGCGGGGTCGTAGTCGAACTCCCGCCTGCACGCGTAGCAGCGACCGCGCTCCATGAGGCCCGCCCCTTCCGACGCCCGACGGGCCCCAGCCTACGACGTGGTTTCAGCTCGGGCGGCTGCCGGTGACGAGGTAGACGACGTCCTGCGCGACCCGTACGGCGTGGTCGGCGTAACGCTCGTAGTAGCGGCCGATGAGCGTGACGTCGATGGCCGACTCCACCCCGTGCGGCCAGTCCTTGCTGAGCAGCATCCGGAACAGCCGGCGGTGCAGCCGGTCCATCGCGTCGTCGTCCTGCGGCAGCTCCAGCGCCGACTCCACGTCGCGCGAGGCGACGCAGCTGCCGGCCTTGGTGACGAGGGCCTCGGCGATCTGGCCCATCTCCACGATCGTGGAGCGCATCTGCGCCGGGATCGCCGAGTCGGGGTGGCGCAGCCGGGCGACCTTGGCGACGTGGACCGCGAGGTCGCCCATCCGCTCCAGGTCGGTGCCCATGCGCAGCGCGGTGATGACCAGCCGCAGGTCCACCGCCACCGGCTGCTGCCTGGCCATCAGGTCGAAGATGGTGGTCTCGATCTCGGCGAAGATCGCGTTGACCTCCTCGTCGCGCGAGATGACGCTCTCGGCGATCGCCAGGTCCGAGTCGAGGAGGGCGGTGGTGGCACGGGAGATGGCGGACCGGACCAGCCTGGTCATCTCGACCAGTTTGTCGGTCAGTCCTTCGAGTTCTTCATGGTAGGCGTCGCGCATGTCGTCACCGTACGAGGCGCATGATGAACGAACTTCGACCGCGAGATGAACTTTCCACGAAAGGGACGTTCATCCCCTGATGAGAGGGCATGTAGCCCGAAGCGGGCCACCTACCATCGAAGACATGAGTGAGATGGCCATGAGCTTCGCGGCCCTGGCCGGGTTCGTCGTGGGAGCCCTGGCGGTCCTGTTCTACCGCAACCAGATCGAGGCGCCGAGCCGCGCCGCCGCCGACGAGGGGGCGACG
Organism: Nonomuraea sp. B208; assembly: GCF_057536035.1. NCBI lineage: Bacteria > Bacillati > Actinomycetota > Actinomycetes > Streptosporangiales > Streptosporangiaceae > Nonomuraea > Nonomuraea sp. B208. The sequence continues at coordinate 82,753 of NZ_BAAJOU010000025.1, read as the reverse complement.
CCGGGGACGGCGCTGCCGCAGGGCGTGGCCTCCGTGCTCGCCGTGCTGCCCTCCTCCGCCGTGGTGCTCGACGCGCACGACCGGGTGCTGCGCGCCAGCTCCGCGGCGCGGGCGTTCGGGCTGGTCAGGGGGGACCGGCTGATGGCCGCCGAACTGCTCGCCCTGGCCCGCCAGGTACGCCGCGACGGCGAGATCCGCGAGAGCGAGATCGACGTCGCCGGGCACAAGTTCGGCCAGGAGACCACGAACTTCGCCGTCCGCGTCGCGCCGCTCGGCTCCTACGGCCAGGTGCTGGTGCTGGCGGAGGACCAGACCGAGCGGCGCCGCGTCGAGGCCGTGCGCCGCGACTTCGTCGCCAACGTCAGCCACGAGCTGAAGACCCCCGTCGGCGCGCTCAGCCTGCTGGCCGAGACCATCCAGGACGCCGCCGACGACCCCGAGGCCGTCACCCGCTTCGCCAACCGCATGCAGCACGAGGCGGCCCGGCTCAACTACCTGGTCCAGGACCTCATCACGCTGAGCAGGATCCAGGGCGCCGAGCCCATCCCCATCCCTGAGCAGGTCGCGATCGACGAGGCCGTCCAGGACGCCATCGACCACTGCAACACCAAGGCCGGGGCGAAGGACATCGCGATCGTCACCGGCGGCACCGAGGGCCTGCGGGTCTGGGGCGACGACGAGCTGCTCGTCACCGCCCTGCGCAACCTCATCGACAACGCCGTCGCCTACAGCCCCGAGCACACCCGGGTCGTCGTCAGCGTCAGACCGGCCGGTGACTCGGTCGAGATCAGCGTCAGCGACCAGGGCATCGGCATCCCGGAGGAGGCGCTGGAGCGCATCTTCGAGCGCTTCTTCCGGGTCGACGCGGCGCGGTCCCGAGCCACCGGCGGCACCGGTCTCGGCCTCGCCATCGTCAAGCACGTCGCCGTCGCGCACGCCGGCGAGGTGTCCGTCTGGAGCAAGGAAGGGTCCGGCTCCACCTTCACCCTCCGCCTGCCGGCCTTCGGCGGCACGGCGGTGGCAGTACCACCCGCAACCCCTCTGGAGGCAGCCCGTGACTGAGCGGAGCCCACGAACCATCGGACACAGCACCCCCAGGGAGGCGTCGTGACCCGGGTGCTCGTCGTCGAGGACGAGGAGTCGTTCTCCGACGCCCTGTCCTACATGTTGCGCAAGGAGGGGTTCGAGGTGTCGGTCGCGGCCACCGGGCCGGAGGCGCTCGACACGTTCGACCGCAACGGCGCCGACCTGGTGCTGCTCGACCTCATGCTGCCCGGCCTGCCCGGCACGGAGGTGTGCCGGTCGCTGCGGCAGCGCTCCAAGGTGCCGGTGATCATGCTGACCGCCAAGGACAGCGAGATCGACAAGGTCGTCGGCCTGGAGCTCGGCGCCGACGACTACGTGACCAAGCCGTTCTCCTCGCGCGAGCTGGTCGCCCGCATCCGGGCGGTGCTGCGCCGCCAGGGCGACGTCGTGGAGGAGCTGGAGAGCGCCGTGCTCGCCGTCGGCCCGGTGCGCATGGACGTCGACCGGCACGTGGTGGCGGTGCGCGGCGAGCAGGTGCAGCTGCCGCTGAAGGAGTTCGAGCTGCTGGAGGTGCTGCTGCGCAACGCCGGCCGGGTGCTCACCCGCGGCCAGCTCATCGACCGCGTCTGGGGCGCCGACTACGTGGGCGACACCAAGACGCTCGACGTGCACGTCAAGCGCCTGCGCGCGAAGATCGAGGCCGATCCGTCCAACCCGCGGTGCATCCTCACCGTGCGCGGCCTCGGCTACAAGTTCGACGTGGTGGACGACTGAAAAACCCCTTGTTCCGGTACGTGACGCGTACCGGAACAAGGGGTTTTCCGCTGTCTCGGGCTGTCGCTAGTGCGACTCCTCCTCGGCGGGGGCCGAGGCGGAGGGGGTGGGCGTGGGGGCGGGGGTCGCGCCGGGGGCCGGGGGGTATTCGGCGAACTCGCGGCTGCGCGTGACCACAGGCACGTTGAGGGACACGGTGCCGGCGTTGGCGAACTGGAGGTCCAGCTTGATGGTCTCGCCGCCCCTGAGGCTCTTGGAGATGCTCTCGAGCATGAGCTGGGGGCTGGGCTTGCCGGTGTTGACGAGCTGGTTGCTCGGGATCTGGATCGGGCTGGCGATCTTGACGCTGCCCATGTTCCCGGCCGAGACCGCCTGCAGGGTGTCAGGGGTGGCCGCGGTGTTGAGGATGTTGAGATAGATCGGGGCGGAGCCGCGCCACGGGAGCTGGGCTCCGGAGTCGGGGCCGAGGATGAACGCCTGCGGGATGTTGATGCCACGCGAACCGTAAGCGCCGTTCTCGATCAGAACCTGAGCTTCGTTAGGGGCGTACGGCTTGGCGGTGGTGGCGTCGAATCCCGCGCCGCAGCCGGCGAGCACGGGGGCAGCCAAGAACGCTGCGGCGGCGACAATCCAGCGACGGCTGGTCACGAGCGGGTACTCCTTGGGTCTTGCGCATGCGTGTCGGGGGCTCTCGCGCATGTATCAACGGCGCGTGAGTGCAGCGCCAACCATATCGATCCGAATCCATGGTCATATCCGCGCCCCCGCAGGTCATTCGCTATGTCCGGAAATGTCAGGCATAGAGTTGAGCGCATGTCAAGCCCCAATATGCGGCTTTGACCTGCAGTTATGAGGATTTCACTGTTCCGGGAGGCTGTGGATGCGTGGTACCCTGGAGTACAGCGGAAGGGGTACTTGTCACATGACTTTCCAGGTCGGCGACACTGTCGTCTACCCCCACCATGGGGCTGCTCGGATCGAAGCAATCACGACGCGATCCATCAAGGGTGAGGAAAAGACCTACCTGGTGCTCAAGGTCGACAAGGGCGACCTTACCGTCCAGGTGCCAGCCGAAAACGCAGAACTTGTCGGTGTGCGCGATGTCGTCGGCCAGGAAGGCCTTGAGCGGGTTTTCGATGTCCTTCGCATGCCGCACACGGAAGAGCCGACCAACTGGTCTCGTCGATACAAGGCCAATCTGGAGAAGCTCGCGTCCGGAGATGTGAACAAGGTCGCCGAAGTCGTTCGGGACCTGTGGCGGAGGGACCGCGAGCGCGGTCTGTCCGCGGGCGAGAAGCGCATGCTCGCCAAGGCGCGCCAGATCCTGGTCAGTGAGTTGGCGCTCGCCGAGAAGACCAATGAGGACAAGGCCGAGGCCCTTCTCGACGAGGTTCTCAACAGCTGAACACGAATCTTCCACGGGTGGGCGTCGGTGTCGACGTCCACCCGTTCGCTTCCAAGGACTCAGGGCGCGAGCTCAGCCTCGCCGGCCTGCGCTGGCCGGGGGAGCTCGGCCTTGAGGGCCACTCCGACGGCGACGCCGCCGCCCACGCGGCCTGCGACGCGCTGCTGTCCGCGGCCGGTCTCGGCGACCTCGGCCGCCTGTTCGGCACCGCCGACCCGCGCTGGGCGGGCGCCACGGGCGTCGTCCTGCTGGAGGAGACCGCCCGCCAGGTGCGCGCCGCGGGCTACGAGATCGGCAACATCGCCGTCCAGGTGATCGGCAACCGGCCGAAGCTCGCGCCACGCCGCGTCGAGGCCGAGCTCGCGCTGACCAACGCCGCGGGCGCGCCCGTGAGCGTCTCCGCCACCACCACCGACGGGCTCGGGCTGACCGGCCGTGGTGAGGGCATCGCCGCCGTCGCGACCGCGCTGGTGGTGAACCTCTCCGGCTAGCCGGGCGTCTCTCATGTGGGATGCGTGAGGGTGTCCCGGCGGGTCGTCAGCCAGCCCGCCTGAATCGGAGGCGGCGGTTCGTCACTGGCGCGGTACGGACCGCCGCCTTCCTCGTCCATTGGGTTGTTTGTCCTGCTCAGGGGTACGTCTTCCCGAGACATGTGAACGTCTTCGGGGGGAGCTACACATGATCGGCGCGATTGTCTCCGCCGTGATCATCGGCGCCATCGTCGGTGCGCTCGGCCGCCTGCTGGTCCCGGGCCGGCAGAACATGTCCATCGGCCTGACCCTCATCGTCGGCATCGTCGCGGCCTTGATCGGCACAGCGATCGCGGCAGCGCTCGGCGTGGCCAACACGAGAGGCATCAACTGGATCGAGCACATCATCCAGATCGTTCTGGCCGTCATAGGCGTGCTGCTCGTCACCCGGATGGGCATCGGGGGCGGCCGCGGAGGACGTTCTCGCGGCAGGACGACCACATGACCTGCGCAAATCAAAATAAGCGCATAATCGCCGGAGACCGGGTAGCGACATTCCCGTGAGCGTGAATGGGTCACCTCACGGGGAGGTTTCGAACCATGACAATCCAGTCCATCCTTGGCGCCATCGTGATTGGTGCCGTGATTGGCGCAATCGGTCGCCTGCTGCTTCCCGGTAGGCAGGCCATCGGGTGGATCCTCACCGTCGTCGTCGGCATCGTGGCCGCCCTCGTGGGCACGCTGCTCGCGCAGGTGCTGGGCGTGGAGACGACCCCCGGCATCGACTGGATCGAGCTGGTGATGCAGGTCGTGCTCGCCGTCGTGGGCGTCGGCCTGGTCGCCGGACTCAAGCGCGGCCATCGCGTCTAGCGAACGCGAACAGACAGCAGGCCGGCGGCACGGCACTGGCGCGCTTACGCCGGAGATGCGCCGGACATACATCGGCCCGCCTCGCTCCGCGAGGCGGGCCTTCCTGCTGCGGCTTGTTCGTCAGTCCTCCGGCTCCGGAGGGCGCGGAGTGCTCCGTAGACGGCCGGAGGGGGCCGGGGTGTCCTCGCGGATCACCGGGTGGGGGGCCGTGTCCTCTAACTCGCCCTCAGGGCCGTCCGGCGGGGACTGGGGCTTGGGGGGCTCGTCCCTGATGACGGGCTGGGGCTGGGTGTCGGCGTTCCTGGGGTCGGGGCGAGGGTGGACCAGGACGTCGGTGGGCTTGTAACGGTCACCCCAGCGGACCGGGCGGGTGGGGGGCTCCTGCGGTCGGGGGGCGGGTTCTGCGGGCTGTGCGGGCTCTGGGGCGGCGTCCTGGCTGGGCTGAGCGTCACGGCCCTCATGCTCGTCGTCCAGAGCGTCGTTGTGATGGTCGTCGCGGGGGGCGGGGTGTTCCTGCGGCGGCTCCTGGGCGCGCTCAGACGCGGGCGCGTCCGTGAACTCAGGCCGGGACTCCGGCTCTCGGGACTCCGACTCTCGGGACTCCGGCTCCCGGAACTCCGGCTCCCGGAACTCCGGCTCCTGGGGCTCTGGCTCCGAAGCTTGTGGCTCCCGGAACTCCGGCTGCTGCCGCTCCTGTTCCCGGAGCTCCGCTGACTGCCCCGAAGCCCGCTCCGAAGCCCGCTCCCGGTCTTCCTGGGGCTCCTGAGACTTCTGGGCGGCATGCCACTCGGCGACCTGAGCCGATACTGGGGCCTGAGGCGATGCCGAAGCGCTCAGCGACCCGGGCTCGTCGTCCTCCCTCGTGGCCGCCGCTACCGCTTCGTAAGGCGAGACCGGGGGAGTCTCGGGGGCGGGGGTGGGCCCGACGACCGGCGTGGGCTCAAGCACCGCGGCCGCCGCCGCAGCCGGGGAACCCGTCGCACTCGCCGTCACCAGGGGCGGCGGACTCGCCTCGGCCGCGCTCCGCCCCCGGTGGAACGGCACGATGTCCGTCTCCGCTGTGCCGTCGTCCCCAGCACCCGAGGCACGCCCACCGGTCACCCTCCCGCCCGACTGGACATGCTTGATCAGCAGCAGCCACAGCCACAGGGCCACGGCGAGCATGACCCACGGAGCCAGCGCCACCCCCACGGCCACCTGCCGGGCGTCGAAGGCGAAACGCGTCGCGGTGGCCACGTTGACCGCCGCCGCGGCGACGATGAGCAGGACCAGCACGGTCGCCGCCTGCACGCGTACCAGCACGCGGGCCGAACGCAGCAGCAGCACGCACACCAGCGCGACCACGAGCAGCGCGTCGAAGGCGGCCGGGTAGAGGTAGGCGAGGTCGGTCCTGGCCTCGCCGACGACGGCGAGCGCACGCAGGTCGTCGAACGAGAGCGCGCACGCGGCACCGGCGAGCGCGGCGACCGCGAGCCCCGCGAGGGCGATGCCCAGGCGGCGGAGCAAAGAGGGGGGAGTCACGTCCATGGCGGTTTCGAGACTACAGAAGAATGTGATCCGAGACCGATCAAGGAGAGACATGGCCGAGTTGCCCGAGGAAGCGCGCAAACTCCTGGACGCGCCCAATTACGCCACCGTCACCAGCCTCAACGCCGACGGCGGCCCCCAGTCGACGGTGGTGTGGGTACGCGCCGACGGCGACGATGTGCTCTTCTCCACCGTGAAGGGCCGCGTGAAGCCGCGCAACTTCGAGCGCGACCCGCGGGCGAGCCTGCTGATCATCGATCCCGACGATCCGTACCGGTATCTGGAGGTCCGGGGCACCGTGACCATGACGCCGGACCCCGAGGGAGCGCTGATTCAGGAGCTCTCGCAGAAGTACCGGGGCCAGCCGTGGCAGGACAAGCCGGGCACCGAGCGCCTTGTTGTCCGGATTCGGCCGGACAGGGTCGTGTTGCGAGACTGATTTATCGGCCTGATGACGGCCATGAGGCGTTAGCCTTGCCTTCGTGAGCCTGCACATCTACGACACCAGCACGCGCGCCATCCGTGAATTCGTTCCGGTCGAAGCCGGCCGGGCGTCGATTTACCTGTGTGGGGCCACCGTGCAGGCTCCGCCGCATATCGGGCACATCCGCTCGGGCGTGAACTTCGACGTGCTCCGGCGCTGGCTGACCCGTTCCGGCTATGAGGTGACGTTCTGCCGCAATGTCACCGACATCGACGACAAGATCATCAGGGTGTCGGCCGCGGAGGGCGTGCCCTGGTTCGTGGTGGCCGAGCGCAACCAGCGGGCCTTCACGTGGGCGTACGACACGCTGGGCTGCCTGCCGCCGACGGTCGAGCCGCGGGCGACGGGGCACGTGCCCGAGATGATCACCCTCATGCAGCGGCTGATCGATCGCGGGCACGCCTACGCCTCCGGTGGTGACGTCTACTTCGACGTCCGCTCCTGGGCCGAGCACTACGGCTCCCTCTCCAACCAGAAGCTGGAGAACATGCGGGGCGCGGGCGACACCGACGACGAGAGCTGCAAGCGCGACCCGCGCGACTTCGCCCTGTGGAAGGGCGAGAAGCCGGGCGAGCCCACCTGGCCCACGCCGTGGGGCCCCGGGCGTCCCGGCTGGCACCTCGAATGCTCGGCGATGGCCACGAAATACCTCGGGCCGACGTTCGACATCCACGGGGGCGGCATCGACCTGATCTTCCCGCACCACGAGAACGAGATCGCCCAGTCCCAGGCGGCCGGCGACGGGTTCGCCCGCAACTGGATGCACAACGGCATGCTCAAGATCGGCGCGGAGAAGATGAGCAAGTCGCTCGGCAACTCCCTGCTGATCCCCGAGATGGTGCAGAAGGTGCGGCCGGTCGAGCTCCGCTACTACCTGGCGGCGCCGCACTACCGCTCCTCGATCGAGTACTCCGAGGAGGCGCTGCTGGAGGCGGCGGCCGCCTACCAGCGCATCGAGGGCTTCGTCACCCGCGCCGCCGAGGTCATCCACGACGTGGACGCGGACGCGCCGCTGCCGCAGGCGTTCGTCGACGCTCTCAACGACGACCTGGGCACGCCCCAGGCGCTGGCGGTCGTCCACGAGGTGGTGCGCGAGGGCAACGTGGCGCTGTCGCGCGGCGACAAGGAGGCCGTGGCGCGGCTGCTCGCCGAGACCCAGAACATGCTCGACGTCCTCGGTCTCGACCCGCGTTCGCCGCAGTGGCGCGGCACCGGCTCCGACCTGTCGCCCGTCGTGGACGCGCTGGTGGCGGTGGCCCTGGAGCAGCGCAAGGCGGCCCGCGCCCGTAAGGACTACGCGGCGGCTGACGCGATCCGCGACCAGCTCGCGGCCGCGGGCATCACGGTCGAGGACACGCCGCACGGCGCCCGCTGGGAGCTGTCCCGCTGACGGAGCCTCACTCCGCCCGAGTGCGAGTGGAGTGAGGCGCCCGGCGGCCCGAGTACCCTTGTTCACATGGCAGCAGGCGGTAGGGCTTCGGGCAGGCCCGCGAAGAAGAAGGGCCCGACCAAGGGCACCGGAGGCCAGGTACGCCGCGGTCTCCAGGGCAAGGGCGCGACCCCGCCTGCCGAGATGCGTCACTGGTACAAGGACAAGGCCCGCTCCGAGCGCGTCGCGCGCGAGGAGCGCGGCGGGGGCACGGGCGCCCGCCGCCCGTCCGCCGGAGCGTCCCGCCAGCGCCGCTCCGAGGACACACCGGAATACATCGGCGGCCGCAACCCGGTCCTTGAGGCCCTGCAGGCCGGCGTGCCCTGCACCGCCCTCTACATCGCCCAGCGCCTCGACAACGACGACCGCGTCCGCGACTCCATCAAGATCGCCGCGGAGCAGGGCATCGCGCTGCTCGAGATCACCCGCGACAAGCTCGACCGCCTGACCGAGGGCGCGGTCCACCAGGGCATCGCACTCCAGATCCCGGCGTACGACTACGCGCACCCGTCCGAGCTCGTCGAACTCGCGCAGGACGCCGCCGAGACCCCGCTGATCGTCGCCCTCGACTCGGTCACGGACCCGCGCAACCTGGGGGCCATCGCCCGCTCGGCCACCGCGTTCGGCGCCCACGGCCTGCTCATCCCGTCCCGCCGCTCGGCCGGCGTCACGGCGGGGGCCTGGAAGACCTCGGCCGGCACCCTCGCCAGCCTCCGCGTCGCCCGCGCCTCCAACCTCACCGCCGCCCTCCGCGAATACCGCGACGCCGGCCTGTTCGTCATCGGCCTGGACGGCACCGGCGACACCGACATCGCCGACGTCGACCTCCTGACCGAACCGGCCGTCATCGTCGTCGGCTCCGAGGGCAAGGGCCTGTCCCGCCTGGTCCGCGAACAATGCGACGTCCTGGCCCGCATCCCGATGCAGGCCGCCGCCGAATCCCTGAACGCGGGGGTGGCGGCCGGAGTGGCGTTGTACGAGGTCGCTCGTCAGAGACGCCTCTAGCGTCTACACTGATAGGCCGCGCCGACGTAGCTCAATCGGCAGAGCATCTGTCTTGTAAACAGAAGGTCAGGGGTTCGATTCCCCTCGTCGGCTCTGCGAGATGAAGCCCCTGAACTGGCTTTTCCGGTTCAGGGGCTTCAGGCGTTGGTGGCGGCCCTGGATTGGAGCTAGGAGTTCATTTCATAGCGGTACCAATGGCGCGGGTCTCCGTCCTCGTGTAGCCACAGTGTTCCGTCTCTGCCGATCTTCCCTCGTGCCCAGCCGTTCGGGTGTCGGTCGTGTGGCAGCAGCAGGTTCAGCCGGTCCGACTCGGTGACGGCGCCGCTTTGTCGGCGGGCTCTGCGGATCTCCCAGCGGAATCCGCCGCCCGTTCGGTGTTGATCGAGGAAGGCCATCTCAGGACCAGAGATGGCCAGGCCGTGGCAGCTTGTGATGGGGTTCGGGGTGATGCTGCGGACGTCGTGATGATCGATCTCGATCAGCGGAAAGTCGGGGTAGGGGTAGGCGTGGACCACGTCACGACCGACGTTCAACGCGTAGCAGTGGCACCAGAAGACGTCTGGAGTGTGGAACGGCGCCATCCAGGGTTGGCCACCGTCGCTGCTCCAGCGCGTCAGGCCGATCGCGAAGCCGTTGGAGCGGGTGCCGTCTGGGTTGGGAAACCAGTAGTTCGACTCGTCGAAGTAGCTGATCCAGATGCCGCCCTGGGCGTCTGTCATGAGTTGCTCGAGGCCGTCACCGGCGTAGAAAGCCGACTGGGTTTGTCCGCTTCCATCGATGATTCGAACGTTGTCGGTGAGGTGTAGTTCGTCCTCTGGAACCGGCTCTTGATAGTGCTTGCTGCCGAGGCCTATGGGCCTACAGCGGGCAGCGGCCACCACGATGCCGTCGCCGTAGCTGTCGATCAGGGTGAACCGTTGGTCGAGGCCTGTCAGCGGAATCTCGTGGACCTCCGCCCCGTCGCAGATGACGGCGGTTGCGTCGTAGCGTGGGGGTGGCCGGAGTGCGGAGAGACGCGGGATGGCGACGAAGCCCTGGGCGGGGTCGGCGACCAGGGCGGCGAGCCGGCCGCAGCGGTCGATGGTCGAGGCCAGGACCTCATGTCGGGCGTAGCGGTCGGGGAGCGTCGCGTGGAGCGCGAGGCGGTGCTCAGCGACCATGAGCCTTTCTCGTTGTCATTCCTGCATGGTCGCATGCTAGGCGGCGCTGAGCCGCCGTACGGTCGCCGGACTCGGCTGTCACAACTCCTGCTGACAGTAAGCTTCCTCCGCTGGGTTGCTTCTGATCGCTCCGAAGCGCGTCTCCGCTGGTCCTAGTCCGTACCTGATCTTGCTAACGCGGATGTCAACAACGTCCGTGGACGCGGGTGGAGGTCCTTGGAAATCGATCAAGCTATGGGGGTCGCCAAGCAGGCGTCCGTGATGGCGGTGGAGAAGGTCAGGGGTTCGATTCCCCTCGTCGGCTCTGCAGCTCAAAGGCCCCTTCCGGGATTCGGGAGGGGCTTTTTTTGATCTCTGTGCAGCTGCGCCGTACAGCAACGGCCTCGCACCGATCCGACGCCTACTGCACACGAAGCCGCACTGCACGGACGTAGTTGTCGGAGGCAGCTTGGAGATCGTCGTGATGCTCCATCCCATCCGTCTTCGTGTAGATGATCAGATGATCCTTGGCCTTCTCCGTCACCCGATAGCTCGCTGCCGAGGCGAAGACCTGGACTTCGGACGAGGTCGGCCCCTCGACGAGTGGACGGACCTTCTGGCGACAGCGGCGACGGCCGGCCCAAGATGACTTCGGTGAGATACTTTCGCCGGCTCTGGGACGCTGATCGTGGGGACCAGTACGCCAGTTGGGGAACGTCGGTGTACTACCTCGCGATCGACGGCGCCGGAACCGTTCGTCAACAGGTCGAGGTATACGCCAACGGAGTAGTCCTCGCGTATGACGAGCTGCACGATGATGACGAGTTCGGCGGACTGACCTACGCGGACCTCGATCTGAAGGAGTTCTCGCCTTTCGAGATCTCTCGGCAGGAGTTCTTCGACGCCCTGGCCGAGCTCAAGCCCATGAATCGGCGACGTGGTTCCTGAACAGGGGATTCGCGGTCAGAGGCTTCTTGTTCTGTCAGGACCATGTCGAAATCGTGCTGACGACAGCCTGATCGTCTCGCCCGCCATCGACCCGGGCAGGCTCAGCAGACCGACTCCTCCAGCTCAAGCTCGACTGCGGCCGATGGCATCCAATGACCAGGAACTGCGACCAGGTTGACGTACACGCGAGGCCGGCATAGCCCTTCTGTCCCCGGCCCGCTTCCGCTCCGCGCAGATGCACTGGCGGATATATCAGTCACGATCCAGCCGAGCGATCAATAATGTGTCCCCCATGCGAGGCCGAAGCGGGAGAAGTCGGAAGGTGGGCGTTGCGAGGCTGCGCCACCATGCTGACTTGGTTGCGCCATTCCAGGATGCGAAGCTGGTGCGTGCGGCGACAGGTCCCGAGGGGGAACTGGTCGTCTTGTGGGCGCCGCGAGAGAACGCCGAGGCGCTGACCGCACGTACTGTCGGACCAGGTGGAACGTCCTTTCCTCATTCACGTACGGCCGCGCCCGTCTCCGTGCATGTCGCTACGTACAGACCCCACCTGACGACGACGGTGCCCATCGCCGGGCAGTCACTCGCGCACCCCATTGCCCAGCCGCTGCGGGACGGGAGGGTGCTCTTGGTGGGTGCGCGGTGCCGCTGGCGTAACGGGGCTGCCGAGTCCAACGCCGCCATCTACGATGCCGACGGGAAGCGCCAGCGAGAGGGTGTGCTGGGAGACGGAATAGAAGACGTGCAGACGACGCCTTCCGGCGAGATATGGGTGAGCTACTTCGACGAAGGGGTGTGCGGCAACCGCGGATGGGGAGAGGCGGACAGTCCTGCACCTATCGGCTCCCCCGGACTGATTCGCTTCCGGTCTTATCTGGACATCGCGTGGCGTTATCCGTACGACGGGGAGTTCGGTGGGATCGCCGACTGCTACGCGTTGAATGTGGTGGGAGAGGATGCCTGGGCTTACTACTACACCGATTTCCCCATCGTGCGAATCCGGGCTGCGGTGATCGCCGGCTGGTCCACGGAGGTGCGCGGCGCTCATGCGCTTGTAGTCGCCGATGACCGAGTCGTCTTCGTGGGCGGCTATAAGGGCCGGCGTCGGCTGGTCGCTGGGAGCATTCGAGGAGGAGCCTTTTCGGCGGATCGTCCGGCACAGCTGGTGATGCCCAACGGGCGAGCGGTGTCCAGGACGGCGACTGTGCTGGGTCGAGGCAGTGAGCTTCATGTCGTCGTGGGGCAGAGCTGGCTGAAGCTGGGTTTCGAAGATCTCGCTACAGGGTGAGCGACCGATCGCCAGTGAGCGTCTGCGAATCATGACGGTCAGTGGGTGCGGGCTGAGCCGTAGAACTGCACATCATCATGTGGTTATGTCGAACTGATTTCGTGACGAAGGGCCGAAGGCGGTCTTTCTGACTGCTTTCTCACTACCGTCAGTTTCTTCAAGAGGAGCCGGGGTTACGAGTGGCATCCTGCTGGACTGTCGTCCTCCCGCATGACGGAACACCCGTCTCGGATGCAGATGTAGGGATGCTTGTGAGCGGTGGTAGTCAGCACGAGGTTTTCGGGGTGACGGATCCAGCCGATTATGGATACCTCGGCGACCATCTGATGCTGATCGACCGCGTGGATTCGGCTCTGATCTTGTTCGAGAACAACGGCTTCCTGGGAACACTGGATTCCGCCCTGCGACGGCTCAGCCGCGGGGGGCGTGCGTGCAGCGTTCAGTGGAATGTCAACGCCCACAACAGCTTCAACTATGCGGTTGACGGCGAAGTCGTGGTCAGGATCGACGCCATGTTCCCTGATGGGTGGGCGGACAAGCGGCATCCGTTCATCGAGAATGAGCTGCACCGGCTCGCGACCGCTCTCGCCGAAGAAGAGGCGGATTGGCGTGCAGGGGCGATGGCCGCCGTTGAGCTGTGCACGGGGGTCAGGATCAGTGGCGAATGGTTCAACAGGCCGCTGCCCTGCATCACCTTCAAATGGCCCATCGCCGATGAGCCGATATCGGCGAAGATGAAGGCTGAGTTCGATAGAGATCCCGAGCTGCAGCTGAGGATAGAGGCCAGGGCCGCATCAGAATCTCGTCAATTCACCGTCTTGTCGCATCTGGCAGATCAGTTGAGCTTGCGATTCCGGCTCGATGAGTTCCCTGTGGCCCGGGAGGTTCTCGCCGACCTGCGCGTCGGGCGTTGTGCCGACTATCAGAGGATCGTGGAGCTTAGAGAACAGCTCGTGGCGCCACTGACCGGGGAATACTACGACACTCTGAACGAAGACGAAGACGACGATATACCGATGGAGGAGAACCCGGCGTGGCTCAAGATGCAGGCCGGTATTGCTCTTGACATCGCGGCGCGAGGACCAGGAAGTCACCCCAGGGGATTCGGCGCCTACCACCACGCGAGCTTGGCATTCGGCAACGATTGGCCACCTCTCCGGGAGGCCATCCGCGAGATGCTGCGTATGCCGGGCGACTGATGGCAGAAGTCAGCGGCAGGGCAACATGTCTTGTGATCCTGGGGAGGGCCATAGAGTCGTCGGCCTCATTGCAGGTGATGAGCGTCTTGGCGAACCTGTTCACCGTCGTGCATGGCGCCGCGGACGTGATCGCCGCCGGCGATCCACCGGAGCGCTGGTTGGAGGCCGTACGCGACCTCACCCGCCAATGGTTCGGATCGCCGGCGTGACGAGGCGCCGCCGGGGTTCGCTCGGTTGCGCCTAGTGGTGTGGCCGGACAAATCAGTTGTCATGACCCTTACTGTCTTGTCCTGTGACAGACATCGACGACTTGCTCGCGGCCTATGACCAGCAGATGCGGGGAGTGCCTCCCCACCCGCCCGCCGGGGTCACGTACGAGCAGGACGGTCCGCTGTTGCGGATCGTCGGCCAGTTCCGCGGCTTCGTCAGCGCCCCGCGTGACGTCGGCGTCCGCGGCGGAGAGCTCGACCGGCTGATCATCCGCCAGCGCGACTACTTCGCCGCGCGTGGCGAGGCGGTCGAATGGAAGACCCGCGGGCACGACCAGCCGGCCGACCTCACCGAGCGTCTGCTCGCGGCGGGCTTCGTACCGGAGGAGCAGGAGACGGTCCTCATCGGCCTGGCCAAGGACATGACCGCCGCACCGGCTCTGCCGAGTGGTGTCACCCTGCGGCAGATGACCGACGATGTCGACATGCGTCGCATCGCGGCCATGGAGTCCGTCGTCTGGGGACAGGACTGGTCCTGGCTCGGCGATGATCTGATCGCCCGCGTGTCGGCGGCTCCGGACGAGATCGTGGTCATGGTCGCCGAAGCCGATGGGGAGGTGGTCTCCGCAGCCTGGCTGGTCTTCCGGGAGGGCACCGAGTTCGCCGGTCTGTGGGGCGGCTCCACGTTGCCGGCATGGCGTGGCCGGGGCATCTACCGGGCGCTGGTCGCCGCCCGGGCGGATCGCGCCGTTGCCCGCGAGGTCAGGTACCTGCACGTGGACGCGTCCGACGACAGCGCGCCGATCTTGCGGCGGCTCGGCTTCCGCGCGGTGACCACGACCACGCCGTACGTGTGGTCGCCGCCGCACCCTTGACGGGTAGGGGGTCGTGCCTGCCACGTCACCTTTCCGAAGGCGTTCGGCGTACACCGCGGGTCTGGGGATTTGACAGATTCGCGCGCGTACGCACAGGTACGCTGTCAGGACTTCGGCGCAGACGAGGGAGCATGGTGGCCGCGCAGACACAGCCAGGACGTCTGATCAGCGGGCGGTACCGCCTGGAGTCTGTTCTGGGCGGCGGGGGCTTCGGGCGGGTCTGGAAGGCTCACGACGAATCTCTCGATGTGGATGTGGCGGTGAAGGAGGTCTGGCTCCCGTCGGCCGCCTCCGACGAGGAGCATGCGCAGCGGCTGCGGCGCGCCGAGCGGGAGGCGCGCAACGCGGCACGGCTGCGGTCGCATCCGCACATCGTCACCCTCCATGACGTGGTGATCGAGGATCAGGCGCCGTGGATCGTCATGGAACTCGTCGACGGCGGCACTCTCGCTGAGCGGATTCTCCAGAATGGTCCGTTGGAGGCCCGCGCGGTCGCACTGGTCGCCAAGGGGTTGTTGGAGGCCCTCGGTACGGCGCACGCGTCCGGGATCGTGCACCGGGACGTGAAGCCGGCGAACGTGATGTTCGGGGGGGACGGGCGCGTGCTTCTCACCGACTTCGGGATCGCGGTGAAGCAGGGGGACACCGCTCTCACGATGAGCGGTGGGCTGATGGGCTCGCTGGAGTACATCGCGCCGGAACGGTTCAACGGCGTGGACAGCGGGGGTGCGGGGGATCTGTACTCGCTCGGGGTGACGCTGTACCAAGCGTTGGAGGGGGTGTCCCCGTTCCATCGGGACACCCCGACGGAGACGCTCACCGCTGTGCTGTTAGGGGAAGCGCCTGTTCCTCGCGAGGCCGGCGGGCTTGGGACACTGATCACCCGGCTGCTGGATAAGGATCCGGCCAGGCGGCCCACCGCTGCCGAGGCTCTGGCCATGATTGATGCTCTTGAGCTGCCCCGGGTGCCGAACGGCCCTGTGGCGGCGGCCGGTCGTCCTGTCTCGGCGGTCTCGTCGCCGACCCGTACCGAGAACGTCCCTCCTCCTCCGCAGGGGAATCGCAAGCTGCTTATCGCGGGTGGTGCGGTGGTCGCTGCGGTGACAGCTGCGGTTGTCATCGTCGTGGCCACCCAAGGAGACGGAACTCAGGTTCCGCAGGCTGATTCGTCCAGTTCGGCAGCGGATTCCACGGCGCCTGCCGCGAAAGAATCCGGCGCGAAAGGGCAGGGGATGCCGCCGGGGTGCGAGAACCTGACCGAAGTCATGGAGAAGTGGAACCAGGTCCCGTTGAGCGGAACGGTGCCGCTTCCGCCGACCGAGCACGTCCTGACCGAGATCCTGGACCTTCAGAAGGCCAATCTGGCGAAGGCGGTTCGGCCGGCGGTCAAGACCGCGCTCCAGAACGACATCGACATCGCTGAGAGGGCACTCAAGGCGCTTCGTGCCGATGACCCCGAGACATATCGGCAGGCCGTGGCGAAGGACAAACTCAAGCACCTGACCGAGCTCTCCGACGCCTGCTTCTTCAACAATCTGGGTTCGTGAGAGTGGCGATGGCCACGAGGGACGGCACAATGGGCCGCCCGGTGAACCTGCCGACCCGGGCGCGACGTCGTCAGTGCCTATCCACGGGCGCCTAGCGCCTCCCGCATCTCGTTCGCGGTGGAAATCGGGTCGAAGCCCTCGGGGACGCCTTCCACCAGGATGATGTCGCCCTCGATGTGCCGTGAGCGCAGCGGTGCGATCTCCTGGTACGCGGGCGAGTCCCACCAGCTCTGCGCTTCTTCGATCCCCGGGAAGCCGATCATCACGATGTCCCCCGGCCAGCTGCCCTCCAGCACCTTGCGCTTCGCGCCGCGCACGAGAAAGCGGCCGCCGTACGGCTCGAAGGTGGCGGGGATGCGCTCCATGTACTCGACGATCTCCGGGTGCGGGGCGGCCTCTCGCAGGTGAGCTATGACGTAGGCAGACATGGGATCCCTTCCGGTCGGTCGCGCTTCGTACTCCGTGATCGTGGCAGGCGGCCGTGCAGTGAGTCGATGACGTCACAGGTAAAGAGCGGGCGGCGATGTGACCCGCTCAGACCTGTTCGAAGTGGAATGCCTTGATGAAGCAGTCGCGGGGCTGGGTGACCGCGAAGAGGATGCAATCCACGAGTGACTGCGCGGTGAGGGCGTCCTTGGCCTCCCGTGGCGTGGACTCCCACTCCTCGGAGAGGGGGTCGGGGTTGTCGAAGTCGGGCGGGTAGAGCGATATCACCCGGACTCCCCGGGGCCGCAGGCGCTTGGAGAGGATCTCGGTGAAACCGGCTTGGGCGCTCTTGGCCGCGTAGAAGGCGTCGTGCGCGTCCGAGCGGTGATGCCCGGCCGTTCCGCAGGCGGAGACCATCGTCACCACGTCCGGCTTGTCCGAGTTGAGCAGGAGGGGGAGGAAGTTCTTCACGGTCAGGACCGTGCCGGTCGCGCCGGAGGCGATGGTGTCGACGACAGCGGCGTCGGAGGCCGACTGGAGGTCCGGCCCGTGGAGGTAGCTCGCGCCGTTGTTGATCAGGATGTCGACGCGGTCGGTGTGCTGGGCGACGCCGGACGCGAAGTCGCGGATCGAGGCGGGATCGGTCAGGTCGCAGGCGTACGCGTGGACCTGCTGATGGCCTCGGCCGCGGATCTCGTCGCGGACGCGCTCGGCGGCGGCGAGGGTGCGCGCGGACAGGAAGACCTCCGCGCCGAGGTCCGCGAATCGGAGGGCCAGGGTTCGCCCGAAGTCGCGGCCGGCAGCGGTGATGACAACGCGATGGTCGTCGAATCTCATGGGTTCGCTCCTTGTTCGGTGAACGGCCGGTTGTCCGGTTCGGGGCATGGATCACTCACTATGCCCTCCCGTCCCGGCTGAGGGGTGGGCGGTGCGTCCAGGTGGCCCAGCGCCAGAGCCACTCGACGGGGCCCTGGCGGTAGTGGCGGAGCCAGAGCGTGCAGAACAGCCACTGGGCGGCGAGGATGGCTCCGGCGGTCCAGTACGCCGTCGTCAAGGACTCGCCGATCGGCAGGCCGAGGACGCGCGCGGCCAGGAGAACGAGGAGCGTGGCGGTCAGGTAGCCGGTCAGCGCCATCCGGCCCAGTGGTGCGAAGACGAAGCGCAGCGCCGGTCGCAGCGGGGTTCTGAGCAGGATCAGCATGCCGCACACGTACACGCCGACGAGCAGCAGATCGGCCAGGGTGGTCACGGCGGGCAGGTACGTCGTGGCCCCCACGGCCCGCATGCTCGCCTGGGCCCACAGAGCGGCGGCCAGTCCCGCCGCGAACGCCAGGCCCAGCAGGAGCGGGCCGCGGGTGGAGCGCTCGATCTGGCCGATCACCCCGTAGCGGACCAGTGTCGCGCCCAGCAGGAACAGGCCGGCGATCAGCAAGGGGCCGCCCCCGCCGAGGACCAGCGCCGCCGGGATGAGTACGGCGGCGAGGCCGGCCGTGGCCCAGCGCGGCAGCCAGGTCGAGGGCAGCAGCACCAGCATGCCGACGACGGCGTAGTCGGTCAGGATCTCGCCCGGCCACAGCAGCATGTGTACGAGACCGATCGCGAGCAGCGCCCCGAGCCGGCGCAGCAGGACCAGGCGTGGGCGAGGGACGCGGCTCGCGGCGGAGTCCAGCAGCAGCGCGAAGCCGATGCCGAACAGCAGGGAGAAGATCGGCAGCCCGAGCCAGGGGTCCCAGTCGCCCATGGGTTGCACCGCGACGGCGGAGCCGCCGGTGGCCATGAGCTGGATGTTGGCGAGCAGGATCTCGCACAGCGCGAAGCCGCGCAGCACGTCGAGCGCGATGATCCGAGGGCGGCCCGAGGAGGGCGCGGCGCTCTCGGGTTGCCGGTCGGCCGGGACCTGGGGGTGCGAGTTTTGGGGGAGGTCTTCGCGTGGCATGGGGCTTCATCCTGGAGAGCCACGCGAGGTGACGGCACCGGTCGGAAGCAGGGGCTGTGGGGGCCGGGATCATACTTTCGGTCGGTTCAGGGGCGGGTGTGCGGTGTACGGCCACCCGGCGGAGTGGTTCGTCGCATGCCGAAGTCGTCGGGGAGTCCATGGGGCGGGGGAGCGCACGCGTATGGGGCCGATCTCGCCTGTCGCGCCGAACAGGGCCATGATGGCGAGCGCTGTCACGGTGCCGGAGCATGGCAACCTGTCGCGGGCCGCCAGGATGGAGGAATGCGTACAGCCCCGTGGATGGTTCTCATCGGTCCGGCCGCAGCAGGAAAGACCACGCTGGGGGAGGGACTGGCCTCAGCCACAGGAAGAGAGTTCGTCGATGTGGACGCGCTCGGCGAGGTCTATTACGCCGAGGTCGGATGGAGCATGGATCGGCTGCGTGACCGGATCCAGGCCGTGGGCAGGGTCGAGGCCGAGCGGGAGTGGGAACCCGCGCGTGCTCATGCCGTGGAGCGCATGATGGCCGACCATCCGGGCGCGATCGTCTCCCTCGGAGCCGGGCACAGCCACTACACGCGGTCCGAGTTGTTCGAGCGGGTTCGGCTCGCGCTTCGCCCTGTCGATCATGTGGTGCTCGTACTGCCCTCCTCCGACCGCGAACGGTCCGTCCAGATCCTGCGGCAGCGCAGTCTCGCCACGAAGGGGACCGACTGGATCAGCCGGGACGGGCACGACTTCCTCCGTCAGTGGGTGCACGACCCGGGGAACGAGGCTCTTGCGACGACGGTCCTCCACACCGAGGGGGAAGAACCCGGGCAGAGCATCAGCCGCCTTTTCACCATGTGTGCGTGATTCACGTGCACAGGTCCCGGTAGCCGCGGTCTTCCACCCCCTCAAGCCCTGCGGACGCTGGGGTACCGGGGGTGCCTGCGGGTGCGCCAGCGGCACGGCGACCGCGGCCTCCCACTGCGGGTCGGCGCTCAACAAGCTGAAACCGGCACGGCGGCCGTTACGACCATCGGCAGGCAGGCGGTGGACGAGCTGCGCAGGCACCTCGGGGTGTTCGCCGACGCCGGGTCCCGGCGTCGCCCGTTCATGAAGAGCTTCTGAGGCGGGTGGCCTGGTCCTCCTGGACGGCCCGGGCGGTGCGCAGGAAGTCGAGGATGACGGCGAGCTCGTCCGGGCCGTACCGCTGGAGCGCCTGGGCGCCCGCCAGGCCGACCGGGGCGAAGATCTCGGACTCGACCGTACGGGCGGCGTCGGTCGCTGTGACGAGGACGCGGCGGCGGTTGTCCGGATCGGGGGAACGGGTCACCATGCCCGCGCGCTCCAGCCGGTCGATGACCGTGGTGGTGGCCGCCGGGCTGAGCTTGAGCGCGGCACTGATCTGGCCTGCCGTCACCGGGCCGTCGGTCAGCACGCCGTCGAGGCAGCGCAGGTCGGTGCGGTTCAGTGCGAGCCGGGCGGCGGCGGCTTCGTCGAAGGCGTCGAAGCTCTGCTGCAGCAGCCGGAGCTGCATGGCGATCTCCCCGATGAGTTGACGTTTCGACATTCGAATCTTTCTGTTATCGTACATTTCGTTGATCGAAAGAACGATATCAGCCGAGGAGGCATCATGCGTACACCTGCCCTCGCCGAAGGGTCCACCAGTCGCGACACCGAGCGGATCGAGCGGCTCTTCGCCGACTTCAAGGCCGCCTGGACGGCGGGGGACGCGGAGGCGTTCGGGGCGCTGTTCACCGACGACTCCGACTACGTCTCCTACGACGGCACCATCGCCCGCGGCCGGCACGAGCACCAGCGCAACCACGACACGCTCTTCCGCGGCGTCCTGGCCGGCTCGGCGCTGGTCGGCGAGCTGGAGTCGATCCGCTACCTCACCCCTGACGTGGCGGTCGTGCACGGCACGGCCTCCGTCCTGATGCCGTGGCGGTCCGCTCTCCCCAAGCGGCGGCTGTCCCGGCAGACCGTCGTCATGGTGCGGACGGACGCCGGATGGAGGATCGGCGCCATCCACAACGGGCGCGTCCGTCCCGTCACCGTTCCCGAACCTGACGCCCTTCCTTCGCGTCTGTCGCGGTTGATGGCGCGGATCGCGCGCAGGTTCGGCCGCGGATGATCGCTACGCTGGCGGTCATGCGTGTGAGCCAGATTGTGGTGGACTGCCGGGATCCGGCGAACCTGGTGGGGTTCTGGGCGGCGCTGCTGGGCGGGGAGCCGGTGCACCGGGCGCGGGGGTGGGCGCACGTGGAGCCGCCCGGCGGCGTACGGCTCGCGTTCCAGCCGGTCGCCGAGGGCAAGGCGGTGAAGAACCGGCTGCATCTGGACATCGAGGTCGAGGCGATCGGGCCGGCCGTCACTGCCGCGGTACGGCTCGGCGCCGAGCCGATCGGCGAGCAGGTCGTGGACGATCAGGGGGCGTTCCAGGTCATGGCCGATCCCGAGGGCAACGAGTTCTGCTTCGTCGCGCCCGCCGGCTGAGGTCTGGTGCTGCTCCCGGGCGCACTCCGGTCAGCCCGAGGGTGAGCAGCCGGTCGGCTTGGGCCGCCGCGTCGGCGGCAGTGGCGCGAGCTGGCCGCGCATTTGTGGTGAATGCGGAGAAGGGGTGAGGGTGCCGGGCGGATACCGTGCAGACCGCCGTCCCGGCGCGGGAGCGCGCCTACCTTGCGAGATATGCGAAGAGTGGACGTACTGGTGGTGGGGGCGGGGCTGGCCGGTCTGCACACCGCCCGGCTGCTCGCCCGGCGCGATCTGGACGTGCTGGTGATCGACCGGCGCAGGTCGCCGGACTCGGGGATCCGGACGACGGGGATCTTCGTCCGCCGTACCCTCGACGACTTCGACCTGCCCGAGCACCTGCTCGGGCCGGGCATCCGGGACGTGCTGCTGTACCCGCCGTCGCGGCGCTCGCCGGTCCGGCTCACCAGCGATCGGGACGAGTACCGCGTGGCCGACATGCCGGGCGTCTACCGGTACGCGCGCCGCGCGGCGGAGGCCGCCGGGGCGGAGGTCGTCCCCGGTGTCCGGTACGTCGGGGCGCGGTCGGGCGTCGTGACCCTGGAGGGGGCGGAGCCGGTAGCGGCGCGGTTCGTGGTCGGCGCGGACGGCGCCCGCTCGCACGTGGCCCGTGACCTCGGCCTCGACGTCAACCGGCGGTTCCTGGTCGGCGCCGAGCTGGTGCACCCGATCGCGCCGGGGACGGACGGCCCGGCGTTCCACTGCGTGCTGGATCCGCGGGTCGCGCCCGGCTACCTCGGGTGGGTGGTGGACGACGGGCGGCAGGCGCACGTCGGCGTCGCGGGGGATCCGGGCGCGATGCGCGCCGGGGTACGGCACCTGCTGGACGCCTTCCTGGCGGACGGCGCGCCGGGGCACGCGCCGCCGGCCGGGCCGGTCGAGCGGCGGGGCGGGCCGATCCCGGTGGGCGGGGTGCTGCGGCGGCTGGCCTGCCCGGCCGGGCTGCTCGTCGGGGACGCGGCGGGCGCGGTGTCGCCGCTGACGGCCGGGGGGCTGGACCCGTGCCTGCGCCTGTCGGAGCTGGCGGCGGCCGTCGTGGCGGGATACCTGCGGACCGGCGACCAGGAGGTGCTGCGACGGTACGACGGGGGCGTGCTGCGGGCGCGGTTCCGGGGGCGGCTGCTGCTGCGGCGGGCGCTCGCCGGCGTACGGACGGCCGCGGCGGCCGAGGCGGCGGTGGGGCTGCTGCGCAACCGGGCCGGGCGGGCGCTGGCGGCGCGGGTCCTGTTCGGCGACGGCTCGTTCCCCGACGTACGGGCCGGACTCGCCGACCTGGCGGCCACCCGATGACGCGCCCTACGTGGGGCTGATGGTCGCGGCGAGGGTGGCGCCGAGTTCCCAGCAGGCCGCGAGGTCGTCCTTGCCCGGCGGCCCCGTCACCGTGACCGGCCGGACGACCCGCTCCCACCCGAGCCCGGCCGCGATCGACTCGACGGCGCGCACGGCCCCGGTCGTGTCGTTGTTGCCGTGGACGTACAGCCCGTACGGCATCCGCCGCGTCTCCTCCAGGCACGGGTAGTAGACGGTGTCGAAGAAGTGCTTGAGCGCGCCGCTCATGTAGCCGATGTTGGCGGGCGTGCCCAGGACGATCCCGTCGGCCTCGAACACGTCGACGGCGGTGGCCCGCAGCGCCGCCCGGGTGACCACCTCCACGCCTTCGACCTCGTCGGTCGTGGCGCCGTCGCGCACGGCGGTGAAGAGCTCCTGGAGCGTGGGCGAGGCGGTGTGGTGCACGATCAGCAGGCGTGACACGGCGACGATCCTCTCACGCCTCCGGCGGGCGGCCCGTGTCGGCGCGCGCGGCGTGCGCCGCGGCGGTCCGAGGACCAGGCTCTGACGGCGGGCTGTCCGGGAACCAGCAGGGCGGGCGGCGGGAGAGCCGGCTTCCCCGCCGCCAGGGCGGGCGGCAGTCCTGGGAGATCAGGCGTCGTCCGGCTCGTCGAGCAGGGCGCGGGCCGTGGCGACGTCGGTGATGATGACGTTGACCCAGCCGCCGCTGATCGCCGCTCGGATGGCGGCGTGCTTGCGCTCGCCGCCCGCCATCCCGATGCGGCGCGGGATCGAGCGGAAGACCTTGGGGTCGATGCCGACGACCCGGCTGTTGAGGTCGCTGTGGATCAGCTCGCCGGTCGCGTCGAAGAAGCGCTGGCAGACGTCGCCGACCGCGTGGGCGGCGATGAGTTTGTCCTGGTCGGTGGCGGCGAGGGCGTTGCCGCTGTCGCGCAGCAGCGGCGAGGGCTGCACGCTGCCGATGCCGACCAGCGCCATCGTCAGGCTCTGCCACTCCTCGGTCACCGCGCGCATGGCGGCGTCGCCGACCAGGCTCTGGCTGATCTCGGCGGTGCCGACCAGGCCGGGCGCCTGGACGTAGATCGGCTCGGCGCCGACCAGCTCGGCGAGGTGGCCGAGGAGCCGGTTGGCCTTGGCCTGGACGGTGCGCTCGCCGACGCCGCCGACGAGCTGGACCACGCGATCGGCGCCGGCCACCCGCAGCGGGCGGAGCCGGTCGGCGACGGACAGGAGCGTCTGGCTCCACGGCGAGATGCCGATGCGCTCGCCGCCGGCGAGGGTCGACTCGAGGTAGGCCGCCCCGGCCGAGCCGATGCCGGCGAGGATCTCCGACTCGTCGCCGTCGACGTCGACGACGACCGCCTCCCGTAACCCGTAGCGGTCCTCCAGCGCCTGTTCGAGCGTCAGGTGCACGCCCTGGGAGACCACGACGACGGTTCGTACGATGCCGATCTCGCCGGCCCGCTTGAGCAGCCGGGACACCTTCGTCTGCGAGATGTGCAGGGCGTCGGCGATGTCGGCCTGGCGGATGCCGCGCTCGTGGTACATGTGCGCGACCTTGGTGATCAGCCGCACCCGCCCTTCGGGGCCGGACCGGCCGACGCCGCTCGCGTGCACAGCCATCAGGATCCGCCCTTCTCGCCACCGCGAAGACTCCTCGCCCAACATTTTCCATCGGACGGGTCGTTCCCCGCGCCGCCGCGGCGACGGCTGATTGTTTCGCGCACGCTACGTCATCCTCACAGTCGGGTGGAGGAGGTGGCGAGAAGTTATTGACAGCCACCTCACGGATCAGCCACCCTACGGGAACGGAAGATTATGCGTTAGAGCATAAATATGCAATGGACCGTGGTGATGTGCCGCGTGCTGACCGCCGGGACACCACGACCTGCTCAACAAGGAGTGATCGACGTGACGGGCATGCCGACCTTCGGTGCCGGGATCTGGCACTTCGCCACCTACAAGGACCGTTACGCCACCGACGGGTACGGTCCACCGGTCGGGCTGCTGGAGCAGATCGACCGCGCCGGCGCGGTGGGCGAGCTGTCGGTGGTGGACCTGAACTGGCCGTTCGTCGGGTTCGACGGCAGCCTGGACGACGTCAAGGCGGCGCTGGCCAAGAACGACCTGAAGGCCATCGCGATCACGCCCGAGATCTACACGCGCGACTTCGTCAAGGGCTCGTTCACCAACCCCGACCCCGCCGTGCGCAAGAAGGCGATCGCGTTGATGCACGACGCCACCGAGGTGGCCTTGGAGCTGGGCTGCTCGTACGTGAAGCTGTGGCCGGGCCAGGACGGCTGGGACTACCCGTTCCAGGTGAACTACCACGACATCTGGCAGCTCGCACTGGACGGCCTGACGGAGCTGTGCTCCGCCCACCCTGAGATCAACTATGTGATCGAGTACAAGCCGCGCGAGCCCCGCGTGAAGATCATCTTCCCGAGCGTGGCCCGCACGCTGCTCGGCATCGAGCGCATCGGCCTGCCCAACCTCGGCATCCTGCTCGACTTCGGCCACTCGCTCTACGGCCAGGAGACCCCGGCCGACGCCGCGCAGCTCGCCATCGACCACGGCCGGCTGTTCGCCATCGACGTCAACGACAACATGCGCGGCTGGGACGACGACATGGTGGTCGGCTCGGTGCACCTGGTGGAGACGTTCGAGTTCTTCCACACCCTGCGCCGCAACAACTGGGACGGCGTCTGGCAGCTCGACCAGTTCCCCTTCCGCGAGGACAGCGTCCAGGCCGCCAAGCAGGCGATCCGCTTCCTCAAGGCGGTGCACCGCGCGCTCGACGTCCTCGACGACGACGCGCTCGCCGCCGCCCAGGCCGCGCACGACGCGCTGGCGGCGCAGCGGCTCGTCCAGAACGCGCTGCTCACCTCGATGGCCGGGCTGGAGGAGGCATGACCGAGCTGGCCGTGCACGAGCACGTCGGCCTGCCCGTCTTCGAGCGGCTCGGCCCGCACGCGAGCCGCGCCGAGCAGGTCGCGCACCTGGCCGAGGCCGCCCGGCAGATCCGCATCCAGGACCTCAAGCTCGTCCACCACGCCAGGGCGGGCCACATCGGCGGCGACTTCTCGGCCATCGACATCCTGGCCACCTTGTACGGCGCGGTGCTCGACCTCAGCCCCGAGCGGGTCGCCGACCCGGAACGCGACCGGTTCATCCTGAGCAAGGGCCACGTCGCAGGGGCTTTGTACACGACGCTGGCCGCGTTCGGCTATCTGCCGGTGGCCGAGCTGGCGACGTTCCTGCAGCCGCTGTCGGCGCTCAACGGCCATCCCAGCCGGACGAAGGTCGCGGCCGTCGAGGCCAACACCGGGCCGCTCGGGCACGGGCTGCCGGTCGCGGTCGGGCACGCGCTGTCGGCCAAGCTGGACGGCTCACCGCGCCGGACGTACGTGCTGGTCGGCGACGGCGAGCTGCAGGAGGGCAGCAACTGGGAGGCGATGATGGCGGCCTCCCAGCACCAGCTCGACCGGCTGACCGTGATCGTCGACCGCAACCGGCTGCAGCAGGGCGCCACCGTCGAGGAGACCAACGACCTCGACCCGCTGCACGACAAGGCGGCCGCGTTCGGCTTCGCCGTGACCGAGGTCGACGGGCACGACCACGGCGAGCTGCTGGACGTGCTGTCGTCGGTGCCGCTGCGGCCCGGCAAGCCGACCTTCGTGATCGCCCACACGCACAAGGGCCACCCGATCTCGTTCATGAGCGACAACGTCGCCTGGCACCACAAGGTGCCGAACGAGGCCGAGTATCAGCAGGCGCTCACCGAACTGGAGGACAAGGCATGACCTCGGTCGCCGACCTGCCCCGCTTCGACTGCCGGGACGCCTACGTCGCGACCCTGTCGGAGCTGGCGCACGAGGACCACCGGATCGTCGGCGTGGTCAACGACTCGGTCGGCTCCAGCAAGCTCGCCGGCTTCCGCACGTCCTTCCCCGACCGGCTGATCAACGTCGGCATCGCCGAGCAGGACATGGTCGGCGTGGCCGCCGGCCTGGCCAACGGCGGCCGGATCCCGTTCGTCTCCGCGGCCTCCTGCTTCCTCACCGCCCGGGCCTTGGAGCAGATCAAGGCCGACGTCGCCTACTCCAACCACAACGTCAAGCTGTGCGGCATGAGCCCCGGCCTGGCCTACGGCGAGCTGGGCGCCACCCACCACTCCATCGAGGACATCGCCTGGCTGCGGGCCATCGACAACCTGACCGTCATCGTCCCCGCCGACCCGATCGAGACCAGCGCCGCGCTGCGCTGGGCGGCCGAGGTGGAGGGGCCGGTGTTCGTCCGGGTCAGCAGGATGAGCGTGCCGCAGGTCAACGCCGACGACTACACCTTCGTCCCCGGCCGGGCGGTGACGCTGCGCGAGGGCGGCGACGTGACGCTGATCGCCAACGGCACCGTGCTGTGGCGGGCGCTGGTCGCCGCCGAGCAGCTGGAGGCCGAGGGCGTCTCGGCACGGGTGCTGTCGATGCCGACGGTCAAGCCGCTCGACACGGAGGCGGTCGTAGCGGCCGCGCGGGAGACCGCGGGCATCGTCACCGTCGAGGAGTCGACCATCGCCGGCGGTCTCGGAGGCGCCGTCGCCGAGACCGTCGTCCAGCACCACCCCGCCAGGGTCGCCATCCTCGGCGTCCCCGAGTTCGCCCCCACCGGGTCGGCCGCCTTCCTGCTCGACCGCTACGGCATGTCCCCGGAGGGCATCGCCGCCTCGGCGCGGAGCCTGCTCAGCCATGGCTAGCCCGCTCATCCTCGCCATCGACCAGGGCACCAGCTCCACCAAGGCGCTCCTGGTCGATGAGGACGGCCGGGTCGTCTCCCGCGCGGCCGTCCCGCTCGCCGAGGCCCAGCCGCGGCCGGGCTGGGTCGAGCAGGACCCCGCGGAGCTGTGGCAGAGCGTGCGGCGAGCGGTCGCCGCCTGCGTCGCCCCCGAGCACGCCCACCGGGTCGCCGGTGTCGGGATCAGCAACCAGCGCGAGTCCCTGGTCCTGTGGGACCGGCGCACCGGCGAGCCCGCCGGGCCGCTGCTGAGCTGGCAGGACCAGCGCACCGCCGACCGCTGCCACGAGCTGGCCGGCTCGGCCGAGCTGGTCCGCTCGGTCAGCGGCCTGCCGCTGGACCCGATGTTCTCCGCGCTGAAGGCCCGCTGGCTGCTCGACACGTACGGGCGGCGCGGGCTCTGCCTCGGCACGATTGATTCCTGGCTGCTCAGCCGCTTCGGCGGCGAGCACGTCATCGAGGTCGGCAACGCCTCCCGCACCCAGCTCCTCGACATCGGGACCGGGCAGTGGGACGAACGGCTGCTGGAGCTGTTCGGCGTGCCGGCCGAGGTGCTGCCCCGGGTGACGGCCTCGACCGGGCCGTTCCCCGGCGTCCGCGACCTGGCGCCGCTGCCCGACGGGACGCCGGTGCTGGCGGTGCTGGGCGACTCGCACGCCGCGATGTTCGCCCACGCCGGCTGGCGGCCCGGGGTGGTCAAGGCCACCTACGGGACCGGTTCATCGGTGATGGCGGTCGGCGGCGGGGACGCGCCCGGGCTGTGCCGCAGCATCGCGTGGGACCTCGGCGACGGCCCGGTGCCGGCCGTCGAGGGCAACATCCGGGCCACCGGCCGCGCGATCTCCTGGCTGGCGGACCTGCTGGACGCGCCCGCCGAGACCCTGCTGGCCGAGGCGGAGGACGCGGACACCGGCGGGACGCACTTCGTGCCCGCCTTCGGCGGCCTCGGCGCCCCCTGGTGGGACCCGGACGCGACGCCCGTCATCACCGGCTTCTCGCTGGGCACCCGGCGGGCGCAGCTGGTGGCCGCCGCACTGGAGGCCGTGGCCTTCCAGGTCGAGGACGTCGTGGCCGCCGTCGAGGCGGCGACCGGACGGGTCCGCGTCCTCATGGCGGACGGCGGGCTCACCCGCAGCGCCCGGCTCATGCGCCTGCAGGCCGACCTCAGCGGGCGGATCGTCGCCCGCAGCGGCGAGCACGACCTGTCCGCGCTGGGCGCGGCCGACGCCGCCGGGCTCGCCGCCAAGCTCTGGACCCTCGACCGCCTGGAGGCCAGGCACCGGCCCGCCGACACCTACCGGCCCGCCATCGACGAGGCCGGGCGCGCCAGAAGGAAGGCCGCCTGGCACGCGGCCGTCCGTCAGGCCCGTCCCGAGCACTCCGGGCCCTCGCAGGAAGGAGAAGTCACATGACCGCATCGGCGCCGGCCGCCCGCCGGCGCGTCCCGGCCCGGTGGATCGCCGCCGCACTGGTCGCCCTGCTGATCGTGCTCATGGCGGTCGACACCGAGTACCGCACCGCCGAGACGGCCGCCGCCGCGGCGCCCGCGAAGTTCGACCCGGCCGCCTTCGGCGCCCAGAACTACCAGGCCAAAGTGGTGCCCGCCATCGAGCAGTCCGCCGTCGACCTGCCGGTCCTGCTCAAGGCCCTGGCCGACGACAAGGAGGCCGCCGGCCAGAAGTACGGCAAACGCCAGGGCACCGGCCCGTACAGCTTCGCCGTCAAGGGCACGGGCACCGCGGGCAAGGCGCGCTCCGGCCTGCTGCCCGTCACGGTCGAGGGCCTGCCCGCCGACACGAAGGTGTCGCTGCAGATCGGCCCGGCCATCAACGGCACGGCGCTGCGCGACGCCGCAGGCTTCATCACCTTCGGCCAGTTCACGAACCAGGTCGAGTACGCGGACGCCGCCACCGCGCTGAACAACGAGCTGCGCGGCAAGCTGCTGAACGGCCTCGACGTCGCCGCCCTGGACGGCAAGGAGATCACCTTCACCGGCGCGTTCACGCTGCTCACCCCGCAGACCGTGACCATCACCCCGGTGGCGATCTCATGAACGCTCCCGTGCTGCGGGCCTGCGAGGTCACCAAGGTCTACGGCGGCACCCACGCGCTCAGAGGCGTCGACTTCCCCGTCACCGCGGGCCGCGTGACCGCGCTGTTCGGCGAGAACGGGGCCGGAAAGTCCACGCTGATGAAGATCCTGGCCGGCATCGAGCGGCCCACCACGGGTCACGTCGAGCTGGACGGGCGGGCCGTCCGGCTCCAGTCCTCCCGGCACGCCGCCGACCTGGGCATCGCCATCATCCACCAGGAGCTGAGCCTGTGCCCGAACCTCAGCGTCACCGACAACCTGTTCCTGGCCCGCGAGGTCCGCACCGGGTTCGGCACCGTCGATCGCAAGGCGCAGCGCGCGGCCACCCGGGCCGTGCTCGACCGGCTGGAGGAGCACACCGACCCGGACGAGCTGGTCGGCGACCTGCGGCTGGGCCAGCAGCAGCTCGTGGAGATCGCCCGCGCCCTGCTCCAGGAGGCGCGCGTCCTGATCATGGACGAGCCGACCTCCGCGCTGACCGCGCCCGAGGTCGAGGTGCTGTTCAAGGTGATCAGGGAGCTGACCGCCGCGGGCGTGGCCGTCGTCTACATCTCCCACCACCTCGACGAGGCGCTCGACATCGCCGACGACGTCGTGGTGCTGCGTGACGGCGCGCTCGTCGCCACCGCCAGGGCGGACGAGGTGGACATCCGCTGGATCGTCGAGCAGATGGTCGGCCGCGACCAGGACACCCTCTTCCCCGACCGCGAGCCCGTGCTCGGCGAGGAGGCGCTGACCGTGCGCGGCCTCACGGTCGCCGACCCGGCCGTCCCCGACCGGCTCGCCGTGGACGGGCTGTCGCTCGCCGTGCGCGCGGGCGAGATCGTCGGCGTCTACGGCCTGATGGGCGCGGGCCGCACCGAGCTGCTGGAGGCGGTCGCGGGCCGGCTCCGGCCGGTGTCCGGCGAGATCCTGCTGGCCGGGACACCCCTGGAGGGGCCCGGCATCCGCGAGCGCATCGAGCGCGGCGTGGTGCTGGTGCCCGAGGACCGCCAGCGTGACGGCCTCGTCCAGACCATGTCGGTGGGGCAGAACCTGTCACTCGCGGCGCTCGGCTCGTACGTCCGCGGCCTGTTCGTGTCGCAGCCGCGCGAGCGAGCCGCGGTCACCCGCGCGATCACCGACGTCACCGTCAAGACCAGCGGCCACGCGGCGGCCATCGGCTCGCTCAGCGGCGGCAACCAGCAGAAGGTGGTCATCGGCAAGGCGCTGCTGACCGAGCCGCGCGTGCTGCTGCTCGACGAGCCGTCACGCGGGGTCGACGTCGGCGCCAAGGCCGACATCTTCGAGTTGATGGCGGCCCAGGCCAGGAGCGGGCTGGCCGTCCTTTTCACCACATCCGACGCCGAAGAGGCTCTGCACATCCCCGACCGGCTGCTCGTGCTCGCCCGCGGCGCCCTCGTCGGCGAGTTTCGGCGCGGCGAGCTGACCCGGGAGGAACTCATGCGCGTGTCCGACGGCGGTACCCAGGCCGAAGAACGGGACGGCGCGTCATGACGGCGACCGCCACCGCCGCGCCCCCGGAGCGGGAGGCCGCCGCCCGCGCCCGCCGCCTGTCGCTGCTCAACGTGGCCTTCGAGGCGCGCGCGTTCATCGCGCTCGCCGTGCTCATCGTCGTCTTCGCCCTGCTGTCGGACGCGTTCCTGACCGTCCCGAACCTGATCACGATGACCAAGCACGTCGCCATCAACGCGGTCATCGCGCTCGGCATGCTGCTGGTCATACTCAAGGGCGGCATCGACCTGTCGGTCGGCTCCATCGTCGGGCTGTCCGGCGTGGTCGCGGGCGAGCTGCTGGGCGGCCTGCACGTCGGCGGCGTGATCGCCTATCCGCCGGTGTGGGTGGTGATCGTGGTGTGCGTGACGGTCGGCATGGCCGTCGGCGCGCTCAACGGGCTGCTCGTCACCCGCTTCAACGTCGCGCCGTTCATCGCGACGCTCGGCATGCTGTACGTGGCCCGCGGCGCGGCGATGCTCATCTCCGACGGCGCCACCTATCCCAATCTGGCCGGCAACCCCGCCCTCGGCAACACCGGCTTCGGCCTGCTCGGCAGCGGCCGTCCGCTCGGCCTGCCCACCTCGATCTGGATCATGATCGCGCTGGCGGTGGCGGCGACCCTGCTGCTCGCCAAGTCGCCGTTCGGCCGCTGGCTCTACGCCACGGGCGGCAACGAGCGGGCCGCCGACCTGTCCGGCGTGCCGATCCGGCGGGTCAAGACCCTGGTGTACGTCATCTCCGGCGCGTGCGCCGCCGTGGCCGGGCTCATCATCGCCTCCGAGCTGACCTCGGCCGCGCCGCAGGCGGGGGAGACGTACGAGCTGAACGCCATCGCCGCGGTCGTCATCGGCGGCGCGGCGCTCAGCGGCGGCCGGGGCACCGTGCGCGGCACCCTGGTCGGCGCGTTCGTCATCGGCTTCCTCGCCGACGGCCTGGTGATCCTGGGCGTGTCGACGTTCTGGCAGATCCTCATCAAGGGCGCCGTGATCATCCTCGCCGTCATGCTCGACCAGGGCCAGCAGCGATTCAAGCGCCGTGGGGCCGCCGCCGCGGCGGTCGCCGCGACCAAGCACCACGACTAGACAGCACCACCCCCCGAAGGAGAACCACCATGCGCCGTGTGCTCACCATGGCCCTGTCCCTGACCATCGGCTGCGCCGCGCTGACCGCCTGCGGAGGGAGCGGCGGCGAGCAGCCTGCCACCAGCGCGTCCGCGAGCGGCGGCGCGAGCGCGGCCGGCGGGCTGATCGCGATCATCACGCCCTCGCACGACAACCCGTTCTTCAAGGCCGAGGCCGACGCCGCCAAGGCCCAGGCGGAGAAGCTCGGCTACCAGACGTCCGTGGCCTCCCACGATGACGACCCCAACAAGCAGAGCGAGCTGATCGACGCGGCGATCTCCCGCCAGGCCAAGGCGATCATCCTGGACAACGCCGGCGCGGACGCCTCCATCGGCCCGGTGCGCAAGGCGACCGACGGCGGCATCCCCGTCTTCCTGATCGACCGGGAGATCAACGCCACCGGCATCGCCAAGGCGCAGATCGTCTCCAACAACGCCCAGGGCGCGCAGCTCGCCGCGCAGTCGTTCGTCGAGGCCATGAAGAACAAGGGCAACTACGTCGAGCTGGTCGGCAAGGAGTCCGACACCAACGCCAGCGTGCGTTCCAAGGGCTTCGCCGACGTCATCTCGCAGTATCCGGACCTGAAGCAGGTCGCCAAGGAGAGCGCCAACTGGGACCAGCAGGAGGCGTTCACCAAGATGGAGACCATCATCCAGAAGAACCGCGACATCCAGGGCGTGATCGCCGGCAACGACACCATGGCCCTCGGCGCGGTCGCCGCGCTCAAGGCCGCCGGTCTGCTGGACAAGGTCACGGTCGTCGGCTTCGACGGCAGCCCCGACGCGATCGCCGCGATCAAGGCCGGTGAGATGCACGCCACCGCGCTGCAGCCCGCCGCGCTCGGCGCCATCAGCGCCGTCGACCAGGCCGACCAGTTCATCAAGACCGGCAAGACGGGCAAGGAGGAGAAGCAGTCGATCGACTGCGAGCTGGTCACCGCCGACAACGCGGACGAGTTCGGGGTGTTCGCCAGGAAGTAGCGCACACCAGGTTGATGGAAGGGTGGCCACGCTACCCGTGGCCACCCGCGTCGGCGCGCGCGGCGTGGATCTCGTCGAGGTGCTGCTCCACCCAGGAGCGCAGCAGGCCGAGGGGGCCGGCCACGCCGCGGCCGAGGTCGGTGAGCGCGTACTCGACGTGCAGCGGGACCGCCGGGTAGATCGTCCGGTCGACGAACCCGTTCTCCTCCAGGCGGCGCAGGGTCTGGGTGAGCACCTTGGGGCTCACGCCCTCCAGGCGGCGCTGCAGCGCGCCGAACCGCTGCGGCCCCTCCTCCAGCGCGCCGACGGCGAGGGCGGACCACTTGTTGGCCAGCAGATCGAGGACGTCCCGGCAGGGGCACTGCGCGGCGTAGACGTCGTGCCGGTCGTGCAGGCCGGAGCGGCAGGTCAGCGCCATGACCTGGTCCTTTCCTTCATGGGTGATTACTTCCCAAAGGATAGTAGTGTCCCTTGCTAGTTACTACCCTCCTTTGGGTAGCGTCGCCTGCATGTCATCCACCATGCATGCGATCGTTCAGGACTCCTTCGGCGGCCCGGAGGTGCTGCGCCTCGCCGAGGTGCCGCGACCGGCCCCGCTGCCCACCGAAATCCTCGTACGGGTGCACGCCGCCGGCGTGAACCCCGTCGACTGGAAGACCCGCCAGGGCGGCGGCATGGCCGGGGTGCTGGGGGAGCCGCCGTTCATCCTGGGCTGGGACGTCTCCGGCGTGGTCGAGGAGACCGGGTTCGGCGTGACGATCTTCGAGCCGGGGGACGAGGTGTTCGGCATGCCGTGGTTCCCGCGCCAGGCGGGGGCCTACGCGGAGTACGTCACCGCGCCCGCCCGCCACTTCGCCCGCAAGCCGCGCGCCTTCGGCCACGAGGCCGCCGCCGGGACCCCGCTGGCCGCGCTCACCGCCTGGCAGGCTCTCGTCGACACCGCCGCGCTGAGCAGCGGGCAGCGGGTGCTGGTCCACGCGGCGGCGGGCGGCGTCGGCCATCTGGCGGTGCAGCTCGCCCGGCACGCGGGCGCGTACGTGATCGGCACCGCCAGCGCCGCCCGGCACGACTGGCTGCGCTCGCTGGGCGTGGACGAGACGATCGACTACACCACGACCAGGTTCGAGGAGGTCGTACGCGACGTGGACGTGGTCCTCGACCTCGTCGGCGACTCCCACGACCGGACGAGCACCCGTTCGCTGGAGGTGCTGCGGCCGGGCGGGCTGCTCATCGCGGTGCCGTCGGGCGTGCAGCCCGAGCTGGTCGAGCGCGCCCGCGAACGCGGCGTGCGCGCCACCGGCATCCTGGTCGAGCCGGACGGCGCGGCGCTGACCAGGATCGCCGAGCTGATCGACAAGGGCGAGCTGAACGTCGA
Organism: Nonomuraea sp. B208; assembly: GCF_057536035.1. Classification (NCBI taxonomy): domain Bacteria; kingdom Bacillati; phylum Actinomycetota; class Actinomycetes; order Streptosporangiales; family Streptosporangiaceae; genus Nonomuraea; species Nonomuraea sp. B208. Next base: position 48,534 of record NZ_BAAJOU010000025.1, on the reverse strand, counting down.
GGTCGAGGAGGTCTTCCCGCTCGCGGAGGCCGCCGAGGCGCACGCGCGCGGCGAGCGGGGACGCAACCGGGGCAAGATCGTGCTCCGCGTCCCCTGATCTGCTGTGTCTTTTGTTAGGTATTGCGCCTTATGTGAGTTTTGTGGCAGAACTGGCGCATGATTCAGCGCGATCTCCGCAGCGGCGATCCGGAGCTCGACCGCCTCATGGCGGAGCTCCAGGCGAGTTCTCAGGAGTTCTCCGAGGTCATCGGCAAGGTCGGTGACGTGGTGGGACAGGCCGAGAGCGCGGACGGCAAGATCAAGGTGCGCGTCTCGTCCTCGGGGCAGCTCCTCGGCCTGCACCTCGACCCCAGGGCGATGCGGCTGGGGTCGCAGGAGCTGGCGGGCGCGATCATGGAGCTGTCGCGGCGCGCGACCGACGACGCGGCGCGACGGCTCATGGAGGTGACACGGCCCTACCTCGACGGCGACCGGCCTCCCGCCCAGGGCGATCGGCGCCGCCGATAGCCGCAGCCTCGTCACGGGCGCGCGATGAGGCTGCGCGTGCCGTGGATGAGGAACTTCTGGTACATCTCCTCCTTGGTCAGGCCGTGCTCCGCGCCGGGCAGCGGGTTGTCCCCGTGCTGCGCGTCCATCGTCATCGAGTACGTGACGGAGGACGCCATCCGGGGCAGGAAGCTGCCGGTGTTCAGCTCGGTGCCGTTCGGCAGCTTGACGTGGGTGGCGACGTTCCGCAGGCCGGGCACCTTCGCCATGAGCGCCGTGCTGCCCTCGGCCACCGTGTCGAAGGCCATGTTCGCGACGAAGTGCTCGCGGAAGGCGTCGAGGTTGTAGCCGGCCGATCTGACGTCGTTGCCCGACAGGTCCTTCTTGACGCCGCCCAGGTAGTTGATCCCCAGGGGCAGGACGACCTCGCCGGTCGCGTACGCGGCGCTGTCGGCCAGCATGTACGCGAACAGCGGCAGCAGCATGACGACGAACCGGTTGGCGGTGTACTTGAGGACCAGCGCCTTCCGCTTCATGATCGCCTGGAGGATCTTCCAGGTGACCACCTGGTAGCCGATGGTGTACATCATGTCCACCGTCAGGATCCAGCACAGCACGTGCAGGGCGTGATTGATCTTCTCGATCGTGTCGGCGTAGGCGCGGCAGGCGTTGGCCACGTTCCGGTGCTTGAGCGAGACCGCGAGCACGGCCGGGCCGTACTGGGTGGTCCAGAACTTCTTGAACTCCTCGACCGCCGGGTCCTCGCTGGTCTTCCAGACCTTCTCGGCGGCCGCGTTGGCCTCGCGGAAGTGCTTGTCGATGTCGTCGGCGACGTCGTCCAGCGCGTCGGCCAGCTCGCGGATCTTCTTCGGGTCGCCGTCCAGGTACGAGATGCCGAACAGCACCTCGGGCGCCAGCACGCCCGCGGCTCCGGCCCCGGCCATGCCGGTCAGCGCGACCTTCGCTCCGAGCCCCAGGGCCATGCCCGTCCCCTTCCTCGCCGGTCGTCAGGCCAGCTCGACCGGTGTGGTGGGCACGGCGAGGTCCTTCGGCTGCTGCTTGCCGAACTCCACCAGGTCGTGCACGAAGGCGTTCTTGTCGACCATGCTGGCCCAGTCGGCGGTCTTGACGTTCTTGCTCATGGCCGTGACGGCCGCGCCGATGGCCTCGTACGACTTGGTGAGGTTGTCCAGGGCGGTGAACAGGTCCCTCTGCGCGGCGTCGTAGCCGGGGTGGCCGTCCTTGCCCCTGCGGAAGATCAGCGCCGCCTCGTCCTCGCCGAGGTAGGCCCTGAGGGTCTCCACCGCCGAGCGGTCCAGGCTGACGGCCCTGGCGAACTCGCCGCCCTCGTCGTGGATCGCCTTGCCGGCGGCCTCCATGCTCTTGTGATCGATGTCCACAACAGCCCCTCCTGCCACTTCTGCACGGAATCGCCAGTCTCTGAACGGATTATTTCGGGGCGATGTCCTAACGGTTGCTACTTCGAAGCGAAGTCCGGTCTCGCAGTGAGAGCGCTCTCTTGACAGGGACGGTGAGATTGCCGGAAGGTTTCCGTAAAATCACGACTCGTGGATCCGATGAGGTAACCCGAATGATCCGCACCCCCCGAACACCCCGCACGTTGCTCGCCGTCGGCGCCGCGCTCGTCTCGGTGCTCGCCCTGCTCGTGCCCCTGGCCGGCACCGCGAGCGCCGCCCCCGCCCCCGGCCCGCTGGTCTGGTCCGACGAGTTCGACGGAGCCGCCGGCAGCGCCGTGAACGCCGCCAAGTGGCGCTTCGACATCGGCGGCGGCGGCTGGGGCAACAACGAGCAGCAGTACTACACCGACAGCACCCGCAACGCCGCCCTCGACGGCTCGGGCAACCTGGTCATCACCGCCCGCCGCGAGAACCCGGCCAACTACCAGTGCCACTACGGCACCTGCCAGTACACCTCGGCCCGGCTGCTCACCTCCGCCACCTTCACCCGTGCCTACGGCCGCTTCGAGGCCCGCATGAAGCTCCCCAGGGGCCAGGGCATCTGGCCGGCCTTCTGGATGCTGGGCAACGACATCGGCTCGGTCGGCTGGCCCAACAGCGGCGAGATCGACATCATGGAGAACATCGGCCGCGAGCCGAAAACCGTCCACGGCACCATCCACGGCCCCGGCTACTCCGGCGGGGGCGGCATCGGCGCGGGCTACACGATCGGCGGCGCGTTCGCCGACGCCTTCCACACCTTCGCCGTCGACTGGTCGCCCAACCTGATCGTCTGGTACGTGGACGGCGTGGAGTACCAGCGGCGCACCCCCGCCGACCTCGGCGGCAACCGCTGGGTCTTCGACCACCCGTTCTTCATGATCATGAACGTCGCGGTCGGCGGCAACTGGCCCGGCTACCCCGACGCGACCACCACGTTCCCGCAGACGATGACCGTCGACTACGTCCGCGTCTACGCCCCGCCCACCGACACCGGCACCGGCGGCCGCATCACCGGCATCGGCGGCAAGTGCGTCGACGTGGCGGGAGCCGCCACCGCCAACGGCACCGCCGTCCAGCTCTGGGACTGCAACGGCACGGGCGCCCAGAACTGGTCGTGGAACGCCGACGGCTCGGTGCGCGCGCTCGGCAAGTGCATGGACGTCACCGGCGGCTCCACGGCCAACGGCGCGAAGGTGCAGCTCTACGACTGCAACGGCACCGGCGCCCAGAAGTGGACGTACAACTCCGGCAACGGCCAGATCGTCAACCCGCAGTCGGGCAGGTGCCTCGACGCGACCGACGTGAGCTCGGCCAACGGCACCCGCCTGCAGATCTGGGACTGCGGCGGCGGCGCCAACCAGAAGTGGTCCCGCTCCTGAGAGAGCGCGTTCTCGACGGCCCCGCCCGGTGAACGGGCGGGGCCGCGTCATTCCCCGCGGGGAATTGTCCAGGACCGCGCGGTCACCCCAGGATCGGCCCATGACCGACACGACGACCGGCACGACGACCGGCACGACGACCGGCACGACGACCGGCACGACGACCGGCACGACGACGAGACGGCGGATGCTCGGCTGGCGCGCGCGCAGCGGGGCCGGGATCGACGGGCTGGAGCTGCGCGAGGAGCCGGAGCCCGTCCCCGGGCCCGGCGAGGTGCTGGTGGCGGTGCGGGCGGTCACGCTCGGCTATCGGGAGCTGCTGGTGCTGCGGGGCGAGTACGTCCTGCCGGTCAAGGACGACCTCGTGCCGGTGTCGGACGGCGCGGGTGAGGTGGTGGAGCTCGGGCCGGGGGTGCGGCGGGCGCGGATCGGCGACCGGGTGACGGCCGGGCTGTTCCCGTACTGGCTGGACGGGCCGTTCGGCCGGCCTGAGCACTTCCCGCAGCTCGGCGGCTCGCTGGACGGCTGGCTCGCCCAGAAGGTGGTCCTGCCGGAGAGCGCCCTCGTGCCGGTGCCCGCCCACCTGTCCTACGCCGAGACCGCGACGCTGCCGTGCGCCGCGGTGACCGCCTGGCACGCGCTGGACGGCGTACGGGCCGGCGACACCGTGCTGACGCTCGGCACCGGCGGCGTGTCGCTGTTCGCGGCCCAGCTCGCCAAGCTGCTCGGCGCGCGGGTCCTCGCCACCACCGGCGACGCCGCCAAGGCCGGGCGGCTGCGCGCGCTGGGCGTGGACGAGGTGGTGGTCCGCGGCGACGGCGACTGGCCCGAGCGGGTACGCGCGCTCACGGACGGCGGGCGGGGCGTGGACCGGGTCGTCGACGTGGTGGGCGACCTGCCGCGCGCGCTCCGCGCGGTGGCGATATCGGGGGAGGTGGCGCTGGTCGGGTTCCTCGGCGGGGAGCCGCCCGTGCTGGATCCGCGGGCGCTGTTCGGGGCCGGCGCGCGGGTACGGCCGCTCGCGGTGGGCAGCCGGGCCCAGTTCGAGGCGATGAACCGGGCCATCGAGGCGGGCGGGATGCGGCCGGTGGTGGACCGGGTGTTCGGGTTCGAGGAGGCCGTCGCGGCCTTCCGCCACTACGCGGAAGAGCGCCCGTTCGGCAAGGTGGTCATCGCCCTCTGAGAGCCGGCAGCCGCAGCACGAAGCGGGCGCCCGCGTCGGAGTCCTCGATCGTCAGCGTGCCGCCGTGCGTCCGGGCGATCTCGCGGGCGATCGGCAGGCCGAGCCCGGTGCCCCCCGTGTCCCTGCTGCGGGAGGCGTCGAGGCGGGTGAAGCGCTGGAAGACCATCTCGCGGTGCTCGGGCGCGATGCCCGCGCCGTCGTCCAGCACCTCCAGCACGGCCTCCCCGTCCTGCTGCCGCACGGTGACGAGGATCTTCCGCTCGGCGTGCCGTTCTGCGTTGTCCAGCAGGTTGGTGAGCAGGCGGACGAGCTGGAGCGGGTCGCCGCTGACGACGACGCCCGGCCGCAGGCTGGTGATCACCTGCTTGGCGCGGGGCCGGACGGTCTCGGCGGCGACCAGCTCGCCGAGGTCCACCGGCTCCCGGGATGAGGGCGCGCCCGCGTCCAGCTTGGTGAGAGTGAGCAGGTCGCCGACGATGCCCTGGAGCCGGTCGAGGCTGGTCAGCACCTCACGTCCGGTCTCCGGCCAGTCGGTGTCCTCGGGGTGGAGCAGCGCGTCCTCGACCTGGGTGCGCATGGCGGTGATCGGGCTGCGCAGGTCGTGTGAGGCGTCGGTGGCGAACCTGCGCTGCCGCTCCATCGCGAGCTCCTGCTGGTGTCTCGCCTTCTCCAGCCGCTCCAGCATGTGGTTGCCGGTCACGGCGAGGTCCCTGATCTCGTCGTCGTGCTGCGGGACGGGCAGGCGCATGGCGCCGCCGCCGCTCGCCGTGATGTCGGCCAGCCTCCTCGTGATGGCACTCACCGGGGCGAGCGCCTTGGCCACGATGTGGAAGACCCCGAAATAGGCCAGCGCGACCAGCAGCGCCGTCATGCACACCTGGAAGATGACGGTCTGCGGACTGACGTACCAGGGGACGGAAGGAGAGAAAGCGAGGATGTCGTAGTCGCCTTCTGGCTGATAGGCGACCAGCCCGACCACCGTCTTGCAGGAGCCGGGGAAGGCGGGCAGGTCGCAGACCTGATCGGCGACGTCGCTGGCCATGTTCGCGCGGGGGACCAGATCCGTCTGCCGGGGCTGCCCGACCAGGTTGGGGGTCGAGGAGATCGGCCGGCCGGCCGGGTCGAGCACCTGGATGCCGTCGAGGCCGTTGGCCGGCAGGGTCGCGCCGAGCCTGTTTCGTTTGAGGAGGATGAGCACGAACAGGGCCCTGCTCGCCGTCTCGTGGCCGTGGATGGTCGCCGCCTGGCTCCGGACGCCCCACAGCACGAACGCGCTGACCACCACGTTCAGCAGCAGCATGATGATGGCGGCGTACAGTGCCAGCCGGCTGCGGAGCGAATGCCCCAAACGTGTCTTCACGCCCCTCCCCCGCTGGCCAGGACATCACAGCCCATGTCTTCGGCGAAGGATCAGCCACCCCAAGGTTGGATAAAAAGGTCGCGGCCACGGCACGACTGTCCGCGGCCGGGCAGGGAAGTGACCCGGCTGATGTCCTCCCCTGATCTTGTCCTGGCCCTCGCGGGTGCCGCCGCGCTGCTCGCCGCCGTCCTGCCCGGCCTGCTGGCCCGCCGGGCGCTCTCGCTTCCCCTCGTGTACCTGCTCGCCGGCATGGCGCTGTACCTGCTGCCGTTCGGGCTCCCCGAGCCCGACCCCGTCGTCCACCGGACCGCCGTCGAGCACGTCACCGAGATCTGCGTGCTGGTCTCGCTCATGGGCGCCGGGCTGGCGCTCAACCGGGCGGCCGGGTTACGGAGCTGGTCGAGCACGTGGCGGCTGCTCGGCTGGGCCATGCCGCTGACCGTCGCCGGGGTCGCCGCCGCCGCGACGGGCATCCTCGGCTGGCCGCTCGCCGCCGCGCTGCTGCTCGGGGCGGTGCTCGCGCCGACCGACCCGGTGCTCGCCTCCGACGTCAGCGTGGGCGAGCCGGTCGACGCCGAGAACGCCGACGACGAGGTCCGCTTCGCCCTCACCTCCGAGGCCGGGCTGAACGACGGCCTCGCCTTCCCCTTCGTGTACGCCGCCATCGCCCTCGCCACCGTCGGCGGCACGGGCTGGCTGGGCGAATGGGCGCTGACCGACGTGCTCTACCGGGTGGTCGCCGGCGTGGTCTGCGGCCTGCTCATCGGCCGCCTGATCGGCCGGCTCACCTTCCACTCGCCGGCGGAGGAGCTGCGCCTGGCCGAGCGCCGCGACGGCTTCGTGGCGCTGGCCGCCACCCTCCTCGCCTACGGGGTGACCGAGCTGGCCGGCGGCTACGGCTTCATCGCCGTGTTCGTCACCGCCTGCGCCATCCGCAGGGTCGAGCACGGCCACGGCTACAACAGCGTCCTGCACGGCTTCGTCGAGCAGCTCGAACGGCTCTTCACCGCCTGGCTGCTGCTCCTGCTCGGCGGCTTCGTGGCGGCCGGCGGCCTGGCCCCGCTCACCTGGGGCGGCGCCGCCGTCGGCCTGCTGCTGCTCCTGGTGATCCGCCCGCTGGCCGGCTGGCTCTCCCAGCTCCGCGGCCCGGCCGGGCCACGGGAGCGGGGGGTGATCTCGTTCTTCGGCATCCGGGGGATCGGGTCGCTGTTCTATCTGGCGTACGCGCTGGGCCACGCCGACTTCGGCGTGCCCGCGGAGGAGCTGTGGGCGGTGACCGCCTTCACCGTGGTGGTCTCGGTCGTCCTGCACGGCATCACCGCCACCCCGGCCATGAACCGCCTCGACGCGCTCCGCGAGCGCGTCGAGGCGGGCGGCCGGAGCTAGGGGCGGGTCACCGGCGGGCGTACGTCCAGCCGGGCAGGCCGGGCCGCGGACCCGGGTACGGACGCGGCGCGCTCTTGGCGCTCACCTCGGCGGGCGGTACCGCCGGGCAGCGGGCGCCCTTGGCGGGCAGCTCGCCGGAGACCAGGTAGCGGTCGATGGCCCCCGTCGGGCACTCGCCGTGGCCGTAGATGCCGTGCCCCCACCCTTCGTACGTCAGCAGCCGGGCCTCGCGCCCGATCTGCGCCGCCGCGTTGACCGCCCACGGGTAGGGCGTGGCGGGGTCGTGCAGGGAGTTGCCGACCAGCAGCGTCGGCGAGCCGTCCACCTTCAGCCGGTGCTGCGGGTTCGGCGTGCGCGTGCCCTGGCAGGTCAGCGTCAGCGGGTGCGCCGCGGAGCTGATCAGCATGTCCGGGGCGATGGCCGCCGACCTGCGGAGCAGCCGGTCCCATTCGCGGAAGTCGCGTACGGGCAGCGCGTAGTCCTGGCAGAAGACGAAGCTCGCGTCGTTGATGGTCTCCTCGGCGGCGACGGCGGCCTTCTTGGCGGTCACCGGGGCGAGGAGGGGGCTCACGGTCCCCGTGCCGCTCTCCATGGCCGCCAGCAGCTCGGCCAGCTCGCGCCAGATCGGGCCGTAGAAGGCGCTGAAGGCGATCCCGACGAGGTCGAGCTTGCGCAGCACGAAATCAGGCTGCCCGGGGAAGGTCAGCTCGCCGCGCTCGGCCTTCGCCAGCAGCTCGTGCCAGAGCGCGCGGACGTCCCTGCCGTGCAGTGCGCACGTGTCGGTCCGGCCGCACCAGGCCACGAACTCGTCGAAGGAGTCCTGCGCGGTCCACGACTCGGTGTCCAGGAACGCCTGGGTGCCGAGGCTGTGGTCCATGTTGCTGTCGAGCGCGAGGGCCCGGACCCGGCGGGGGTAGCGCTCGGCGTAGAGCTGGCCGATCAGCGTGCCGTAGGAGATGCCGTAGTAGGTGAGCTTGTCGTCGCCGAGCGCGGCGCGCAGGGCGTCGAGGTCGCGGATCACATTACCGGTGTGGACGTGGTCGAACAGCGGGCCGGTGCGCCGGCGGCAGTCGTCGGCGTAGCGCCGGTTGAAGGCCAGCATCGCGTTCCAGTCGGCCTGGCCGCGCAGCGCGGTCGGGTCGGGGGCCTGGACGGCGAGCTCCAGCGAGCAGGTGATGGGGTGGCTGCGGGCCACGCCGCGCGGGTCGAAGCCGACCACGTCGAACCGGCTGGTGATCTCGGGGGTGAAGCCGAGCCATTCGCCCAGCACGGCGTCCACGCCGGAGCCGCCGGGGCCGCCGGGGTTGATCACCAGGGAGCCGATGCGGGCGGCCGGGTCGCTCGCCCTGCGCCGGGCGAGGGCCAGCTCGAAGGTCCCGCCGCGCGGGTTGTTCCAGTCGATCGGCACGGTCAGTGTCCCGCACTCGACGGCGGCGTTCTCCGCGCAGGGGGCCCACCGCACGGCCGGCGCCGCGCCCGTCGCGCCGGTCGTGCTGGTGGTGGCGGTCGTGCTGGTCGGGTCGGCCGGGGCGGCTGTCGCGCCGGCGGCGGTCGCCGGCGCGAGCGGCGCGACGAGACCCAGGAGGAGGGCGAGGATCAGGACTGGTCTTCGCATCACGATTCCCATCGTCGGGGGACTCGATCATCGGTCAGCGAACCCGACAAGAGCATCCGACTGAAGTAGGAAATCGTGTCATACCAGGGTCCCAGCCGGGGTCACCCGCGTACGGCGCACAGCAGCCGGTTGTTGCCGCGCTGCCAGAGCGTGCCCACCTCGCGGAACCCGGCCGCCCGCAGCGCCTCGACGTGCTCCGACAGCAGGTGGGACTCCGAGCCGTGGTGGTCCGCCCCGGCGGTGGTGCGCTCGCGGTCGAGCTCGGCGAGCGCCGGGTCCGCGCTGACGGCCTCCCACCAGGCGCGCCAGTCCTCGGGCCGCTCGGCGCCGAAGACCCGCTCGGTCTCGCGCTCGTGCAGCGCGCGCTCCAGCCGGGCGAGCTCGGGCGTGACGTCGTCGCTGTCCAGGTGGTCGCCGTTGAGCAGCAGCCCGCCGGGGCGGAGCACCCCGGCCAGCTCGGTGTAGACCCTGAGCAGGTCGGGGCCGGAGATCCAGTGCAGCGCCGTCGTGCTGACGGCCGCGTCCGCGGGCCGGTCGAGGCCGAGCAGGTCGCTCCAGCCGGGCGTACGCAGATCGGCGGGGACGAACGTGAGCCCCGGATAGGCCGCCCGGCCGAGCCCGAGCAGCAGCGGGTCGGCGTCCACGGACACGACCCTGGCCTCGGGCAGCCGCTCCACGATCCGCGCCGACAGCGACCCCGGCCCGCACCCCAGGTCGATGACCAGCGGATCGGGCCGGTCCAGGGCTTCGAGGGCGTCGATCAGGGCGGTGAAGCGCTCCTCGCGGTCGGGCAGGTAGCCCTCCTGCTGGCGGTCCCAGCGCGCGATCCACTCCCGTGCGGCATCGTGAGTGAGCACAGACATCTCCTTGTGACTGTCGTTTATGCTTTCGTCAGTCACAACATAGAACGCGAAGGTGTAACCGGTCAATTGGACTTCAACAGTCACACCGATGGAGTGGTCCGGGTGACGGTGGCGTTGGTGAACGCCCTGACCCCCGGCGAGCAGCGCGGACGCCCCTATCCGGGGCCCGCGGACGCCGGCGTCGCGGCCACCGACGCGCTGCGGACCGTCTACCGGACGTACCGGGAGGTGAGCGCCGCCGAGGGCAGCGAGCTGGCCGCGGTCGCCGCCCGCCTGCGCGCGGTCTTCGCCGCCGTCGCGGCCGACGACGTCGACACCGCCGCGATCACGGTCAACGGGCTGCTGGAGGAGTTCCGCGCCCGCCCGATGCTCGAACGGCACGACGGCGAGCCCTGGCACCTGCACTTCCACGGCCCGGGCGGCACTCCGGCCGGCGAGTGGGGGGCGAGCTGCGCGACGGGCCTCGCCATCGTGCTCGGCGGTGAGTTCGCCGACCGGCTCGGGGTGTGCACGGCGCCGCACTGCGACCGCGTCTACGTGGACGTCTCGCGCAACGGCACCCGCAGGTTCTGCTCCACCGCCTGCCAGAACCGGGTCAAGACGGCCGCCTTCCGCGCCCGGGGCCGCGCGGGGGAGTGAAAACCCCTTGCTCCAGCTCCCCGTGCGCGGACGGGGAGCTGGAGCCCGTTCTAACCGGCTTCCTGCGCCGGGGCGCCGAGCCGTTCCGCCTCTTCGTGCAGCGCGAGGACCAGCACCAGCTCCAGGCGGAGCTCGTCGAGGTCCGGCGCGGCGAGGCCGCCGAGGACGCGCATCATCAGCCTCCCTGCCGATGAGACGCCCCAAGGGTCACACGGGATTACCGACCGGGCCCTCGGATCTGAACCGTTCCCACGCCGACTGCCGCGTCATGCCGAGCGCGGAGCCGATGCGTTCCCAGCTCACGTTCCGGTCGCGGAGTTGCGCGACCCAGTCGTGCAGATTGTCGTCCACCTGAGCCTGTACGGCGGCGATTTTCGGCAGATGGTCGAGAATTTCCTGATCGGACATGGATTCCCAGGCGGGAAGCCGGGGCTCCGGGGAAGCGGTGGTGCGTTCGCTTTCCAGGATTGCGTTGCACAGGTCTACGCATTCGTTGCAGATGTGTACACCTGGGCCTGCGATGAGTTTGCTCACTTCCGCGCTTCTCTTGTGACAGAAGGAGCACCGGAGTTTTTCTTTCCAGTCAGGCATGGCCTGACGATACGCCCGTCAGGCGACTCCTGACAAGCCCTGTCGCGAATCTCGCGCGAACTGCTCCTCCACGATGGCCCGGCGCTCCTCGGTGATGCGCCCGCAGATCGCCACGTAGGCGTTCAGCACCTTGCAGTACGACTGCCGCGCCCGCTCCACGTCCGCACGCAGGGCGAGGATGCGTTCGGCGTCGCCGCCCAGCTCGGCCTCGGCCAGCAGCGCGCGGGCCTCGGCGACGATCTCCTCGGCGCGCTTCCTCGTACGGCGGAGCAGCGCCGAGCATTCGTGCAACTCGGTCAACCGAGCCGAGGAGACGATGAACTCAGCGACATGCACGGCCGATCCCATTTCCTGCCACCTCCCGGTCACGGTTGCCTAACTGTAGACGCGCGTACCCCATGAGTGGATCACACCGTCCGTAGGGGAGTACCTCAGTGCACCCCCCGGAGAGGTTTCTACCACCGGGAGGGAAAACCTCTTTCCTGAGCCGCGTTCGGTCGCGCGGTAATGCGGCAATTGGCGGCCCTGCCGGTGCCTATTGGCGAAATGCGGTCATTATCCGTTGTCTGCAAAAAGCCGGAGACGAAGACAGCCGATCGGCCCCCCGGAGGTCGCGTCTTGGTCACATACTGAGACCACAACGCGACTGACAGTGATCACGGGAGTGGTGGAGCGATGCCGGCGCCTGGCAACGACGACGCGGTGGACGTCAGTGTCGTCATCCCCGCACACAACTGCCGCGACTACCTGGACAGATGCCTCACGTCCGTGCTGGTGCAGCGGGTAAAGAAGGAGATCGTCGTGGTGGACGACGGCTCCACCGACGGCAGCGCCGACCTGCTCGACCTCTACGCCGCCTACCACCGCGACAGCGTGCGCGTCGTGCACATCAGGGGCGGCGGCGGCGCCGGCCGCCCGCGCAACGTCGGCATGGAGCACGCCACCGGCCGCTACGTGTTCTTCTGCGACGCCGACGACTACCTCGGCCCCGAGGCGCTCGAACGCATGGTGGCCATGGGCGACCGCAACGGCTCCGACATCGTCCTCGGCAAGATCGTCGGGCACGGCCGCCGCGCGCCGCAGTCGATGTTCCAGCACAACGCCGACCGTGCCGACCTCGGCGACAGCACCGTCTACAACAGCCTGAGCTGCTTCAAGCTGTTCCGCAGAGACCTGCTGGAGCGCCACCGCATCCGCTTCGGCGAGGGCATGCTCGTCGGCGAGGACATCATCTTCACCGTCCACGCCTACTGCCACGCCCGGGTGATCTCCGTGGTCGCCGACTACGACTGCTACCACCTGGTGTCCAGGCCCGACGGCAGCAGCATCATGCAGCAACCAGGCAGCCGCGACCCGCTCGCGTGGCTCGCCATGATCCGCGAGCCGATCCGGCTCATGGCCCGGCACATCCCGCCCGGCGCGCTCCGCGACCACCTGCTGCGCCGGCACTTCAGGCTCGACGCCTTCGCCCAGCTCGGCTCGGTCTTCCTGGAGAGCGACGACATCCGGCGCAAGGACATCGCCCGCGAGGTCGCCGCCCTGTGCGAGGAGTGGTACACCCCGGGCGTGCACGAGCGGCTCAACAGCATCGACCGGCAGCGGGCGGGCGCGCTCGACGACATCGACCGGCTGGTGCGCCTGGCCCGCATCGAGAGCGCCACCGTACGCCGCCGGCTGACCGGGCTGAGCTGGGACGGCGACCGCCTGGTGGTGACGGGAGCCGCCCGCCTCGACGGGATCAGCAGGGACGACGGGGTCACCCTGGTCCTGCGCTCGCGCTACGACCCGCACTCCGAGCTGGTCGTCCCCGCCCGGCGCAAGGGCGGCGAGTTCGTCGCCCCGATCGACGTGGCGGCGCTCGACTCCGGCGTCTGGGACCTCCGGGTCGCCGTCGAGCTGGAGGGCGTGGTGCGTCACGGCCGGCTCGGCGCCGAGCGCGACAAGGGCGTCGCCCGCCCGGAGCCCCGGCTGGTGGGCGAGATGGCGGTGCTCCCTTACTTCACCCGCGACAACGGCAACCTGAGCATCGACGTCGGCGGGCACGTGGTCGACGTGCCCGGCGCGGTGCGGCTGCTGCGCACCCGCTGGTCGCTCGGGCGCCGGCTGCAGGTCCACGGCGAGGTGAGCGTCGCCGGGTCCACCCCGTCCGCCGCGGCGGTCCGGCAGCTCGTCTGGCGTGAGCGGCGCAGCGGGCGCGAGCGGGCCGAGCCGGTGACGGCGCTGCCCGGCGGCGCCTTCACGGCCCGGCCGGCGATCGGGCGGCTCGCGCCCGGCACCTGGGACGCCTACCTGGAGCTCGATCTCGGCGGTCCGCCCGCGCGGTTCAGGATCGAGGCCGACGCGGACGCGGTCGCCACGCCGCGCCGGTGGCCGGGGGCCGCCCTGCTGCGGAGCGTGCGGCCGTACGCGACGTCGGGCAAGGGGCGGCTGAGCGCGGTGGTCAGGCGGATGTCGGCCAGGAGCCTCGCCCGGCGCATTCTCAAGTAATTGCCACCCATGTGCAGGTGCAACACCATGTCCTAAAGTAGGGGGTTGTTCGTCCCCATTTGGCGGGTCGTCCCCTTTTTGGGAGGCAAGGTCGTGCACGTACCTGATGGGTTCTTCAATGTGGCGACGTCGGTTTCCGCCGGAGCGGTGGCGGCGGCCGGCGTCGCCGTGTGCCTGCGCGGCGCGCGGCGGGAGCTCGACGACCGTACCGCGCCCATGGCCGGGCTGGTCGCGGCCTTCATCTTCGCCGTCCAGATGCTCAACTTCCCCGTCGCGGCCGGCACCAGCGGGCACCTGCTGGGAGGGGCGCTCGCCGCGATACTCGTCGGCCCCTACACCGGCGTGTTGTGCATGGCCGTGGTCCTCCTCGTCCAGGCCGTGTTCTTCGCCGACGGCGGGCTGACCGCGCTGGGCGTCAACGTCACGATCATGGGCCTGGTCACCGTGCTCGCCGGATGGGCGGTCTTCCGCGTGGTCACCGGCTTCGCGCGGGGCAAGGGCGGGGTGACGGCGGCGGCCTTCCTCGCGGCGCTGGTCTCCGTACCGGCCTCGGCGCTGGTGTTCACGCTGCTGTTCTGGATCGGCGGCACCGCGCCGATCTCGGTCGGCGCGGTCGCGGCGGCGATGGGCGGCGTGCACCTGCTCATCGGCATCGGCGAGGGCGTCATCACGGCGGTCACCGTGGGCGCGGTCCTGGCCGTCCGGCCCGACCTCGTGTACGGCGCGCGCGGCCTGGCCAAGCCGCTGGTGCTGCGCGGCGCGGACGGCGAGAGCACGACCGTCGGCGCGCCCGAGCCCGTGGCGGCCCCGGCGGGAGGGCGGCTCAAGCCGTTCCTGCTCGGCGGCGTCGGCGTGACGCTGGTGCTGGCCGGGCTCGTGTCGTTCTTCGCCTCGCCCAACCCCGACGGGCTGGAGGCCGTGGCCGAGAACCAGGGCTTCGGCGGGCAGGCGGGCGAGCACGCCTTCGGCGGGTGGGCGCTGGCCGACTACGGCGAGGTCGGCGGGATCCCGGTCGGCATCGCGGGGATCATCGGCGTCGGCCTGGTGCTGCTCATCGCCGGAGCGGTGGCCTTCGCCGCCAGGAACCGCGACGCCGCCGGGAACCGCCACGGCGTCAGGGCGTGACGACGTGAGCGCGGGCCACCACCACCGGCTCCACCTGCCGGGCGACTCCGTCGTGCACCGGCTGCCGCCGCAGTGCAAGCTGCTGGCGGTCCTCGCGTTCGCGATCGTGGTGGTGGCCACCCCTCGGGAGCGGTTCTGGGCGTTCGCCGCCTACGCCGTGCTGCTCGGCGCGGTCGCGGCGGCCGCCAGGGTGCCGGCCGGGCACATCGCCAGGCGGATGGTGATCGAGGTGCCGTTCGTGCTGTTCGCGGTGCTCATCCCGGTCATCGGGCTGGGGGAGCGGGTGAGCGTGCTCGGCGTCTCGCTGAGCGTGGAAGGGCTCTGGGCGGCCTGGAACATCCTGGCCAAGGCCACACTCGGCGTGGTGGCCTCCATCCTGCTGGCCGCCACCACGGAGCCGCGGGTGATCCTGCTCGGCGCGCAGCGGCTGCGGCTGCCGGACCTGCTCGTGCAGATCGCCATGTTCATGCTGCGCTACATGGACGTGATCCTCGACGAGATGCGCAGGATGCGGGTGGCGCGGGAGTCGCGGGGGTTCGAGGCCAGGAACGCCCGGCACATCCCGGTGATCGCCCGCTCGGCGGGGGCGCTGTTCATCCGCTCGTACGAGCGGGGCGAGCGGGTGCACCTGGCCATGCTGAGCCGCGGTTACACCGGGCGGATGCCGATAATGGCAGACATGACGGCATCAACCACCCAATGGGCCACCGCCCTCGCCCTGCCCGCCGGGGCCCTCGCCGTGCTGGGACTCTCCCTGGCGGGGCTCGGGTGGTGAACTCCCTGGAGGTGAGGCGGCTCGCCTACGCCTACCCGGACGGCACGCAGGCCCTGTTCGGCGTGGACCTGTCGATCGCCCGGGGCGAGCGGGTGGCGCTCCTCGGCCCCAACGGCGCGGGCAAGACCACGCTCGTCATGCATCTCAACGGCATACTCGCGGCGGGCCACGGCACCGTCACCGTGGCCGGCACCCCGGTGCGCAAGGACACGCTCAAGGAGATCAGGCAGCGCGTCGGCCTGGTCTTCCAGGACCCCGACGACCAGCTCTTCATGCCCACGGTCCGCGACGACGTGGCCTTCGGCCCGGCCAACGCCGGACTGCGCGGCGCGGAGCTGGACCGGGTCGTGACGGCGGCCCTGGAGCGGGTGGGCATGCTGGACGCGATCGACCGGCCGCCGCACCACCTGTCGTTCGGCCAGCGGCGCCGGGTGGCCGTGGCAACGGTGCTCGCCATGGAGCCCGAGATCCTGGTGCTCGACGAGCCCTCCTCCAACCTCGACCCGGCCGCGCGGCGGGAGCTGGCCGAGATCCTGCGCTCGCTCGACGTGACCGTGCTCATGGTCACGCACGACCTGCCGTACGCGCTGGAGCTGTGCGAGCGCTCCCTCATCCTCTCCGGAGGCGTGATCGCCGCCGACGGGCCCACACGCGAGCTCCTGGCCGACGCGGAGCTGCTGGCCGAGCACCGCCTGGAGCTCCCGTACGGGTTCACCATCCCGGCCGCGTGACCAGGGCTGTCCCAACTCGCCCGTTTTATCCGGCTGTTCGTGGTCTGTGCATGCCCAGTGGAGGGGCATGTCGAAGTACAGTGGCTCATCGAGGAGGGGCCCAAATGAAGCTGCGGCTTGCGCGACATGCCCTGGGAGACGCCGTGGTGGTGGCCGTTGAGGGAGAGCTCGACCTGTTCACCGCACCGTTCCTCCGGGACGAAGTACGCGACGCCATCAAGCAGGACAGCGCGAAGCTCGTGCTCGACCTGCAGCAGCTGTCGTTCATGGACTCCAGCGGGCTGTCGGTGCTGATCGAGGCCTGGCGCCTGGCCACCGGAGAGGGCGGCGGGGTGTCGCTCGCGGCACCGCAGGCCCCCGTCGCGCGCATCCTGCGCACCACGGGCCTGGACCGCCGGATCAAGGTTTACTCCGACGTGGACAGCGCCGTGGGCGAGATTTAACCACCCCCAAGTAGAACTTCATTCGGTTCTCGGGTTAGGGTCCGGGTTATGGACGTGAACGGATCCTCAGCAATCATCTCCGGCGGCGCCAGCGGCCTCGGCGAGGCGACCGCCCGCGAGCTGGCCCGCGCCGGCGCCACCGTGGTCGTGGCCGACCTCAACGAAGAGCGCGGCAAGTCGGTGGCCGACGAGATCGGCGGCGTCTTCGTCAAGACCGACGTGTCGGACGAGGAGCAGGTGCAGGCGGCCGTGGACGCCGCCGTCGCCACCGGCAAGCCCCTCCGCGTGGTGGTCAACAGCGCCGGCATCGGCTGGGCCGAGCGCACGGTCAACCGCGAT
The DNA here is from genome assembly GCF_057536035.1 of Nonomuraea sp. B208. Classification (NCBI taxonomy): domain Bacteria; kingdom Bacillati; phylum Actinomycetota; class Actinomycetes; order Streptosporangiales; family Streptosporangiaceae; genus Nonomuraea; species Nonomuraea sp. B208. Next base: position 31,672 of record NZ_BAAJOU010000025.1, on the reverse strand, counting down.
GGCAGCCCGCACAACCCGGCCACCTACCGCAAGGTCATCGAGGTCAACCTGATCGGCACGTTCAACCTCATGCGCCTGGCGGCGGCCGCCATCGCCAAGACCGAGCCGGCCGACGCCGACGGTCAGCGCGGCGTCGTCGTCAACACCGCCTCCGTCGCCGCTCTGGAGGGCCAGACCGGCCAGCTCGCCTACTCGGCGTCCAAGGGCGGCATCGTGGGCATGACCCTGCCCGCGGCGCGCGACCTGTCCGCCATCGGCGTCCGGGTGAACACGATCTGCCCCGGCATCATCGACACCCCCATCTACGGCTTCTCGCCCAACTCCGAGGAGTTCAAGGCCAAGCTCGTCGCGCCGGTCGTCTTCCCCAAGCGCATGGGGCGCGCCGACGAGTTCGCGCACCTGGTGCGCTCGCTGGTCGAGAACGACTACATGAACGGCGAGGTCATCCGCTTCGACGGCGGCATCCGCTTCCAGCCCAAGTAGCCCGGGAGTCTTTCTCGTGTCTGACGAAGTGCTCGTCGAGGAGTCCGGCAACGTCGCGATCCTCACGATCAACCGCCCCAAGGCCCGCAACGCGGTCAACGGCGCGGTGGCGCGCGGGATCGCGGAGGCCCTGGACGGCCTCGACGCCCGCCCGGAGATCTCCGCGTACGTCCTGACCGGCGCGGGCGGCACGTTCTGCGCCGGCATGGACCTGAAGGGCTTCCTGACCGGCGACCTCCCGGTGGTGGAGGGACGCGGCTTCGGCGGCCTCACCGAGGCCCCGCCGAAGAAGCCGCTGATCGCGGCCGTCGAGGGCTACGCGCTCGCCGGCGGCTTCGAGCTGGCCCTGGCCTGCGACCTCATCGTCGCCTCCGCGGAGTCCACCTTCGGCCTGCCGGAGCCCAAGCGCGGCCTCGTGGCGGGCGCGGGCGGCATCATGCGGCTGCCGCGGCGGATCCCGTACCACGTGGCCATGGAGATGGCGCTGACGGGCGACCACTACCCGGCCTCGCGCCTGTACGAGCTGGGCCTGGTCAACCGGATCGCCGAGCCGGGCAAGGCCCTTGAGGAGGCGCTGGAGCTGGCCCGCAAGGTCGCCGCCAACGCGCCGCTGGCCCTCGCCGCGACCAAGAAGGTCGTCATCGAGTCGCAGGACTGGTCGCTGGAGGAGATGTTCAAGAAGCAGGGGGCGATCATCAACCCGGTGTTCGGCTCCAAGGACGCCATGGAGGGCGCCGCCGCGTTCGCGGAGAAGCGCGCCCCCCAGTGGAAGGGCGAGTAACGCCCTGGTCCCGGCCCTCCCGTCCCCGCTGAGGGACGGGAGGGACTTAGCGCGCGCATAGCTCGTTCCGCTTACGGTAAAGAAAGAGGGAACAAGCTACCGGGAGAGCGCATGGGCGACTATTCGGGTTCGAGGTTCGACTCCGTCAAGCGGGGCGCGGGGTCGCTGCTCTCGGGCGCGTTCAGCGCGTTCCTCATCGTGGCCGCCATGCTCGCCATCATGTGGATCGTCGAGGTCGTGGACGTCTTCCTCAACGGCGCGCTGGATCGCAACTTCGGCATCGTCGGCTGGGAGAGCGACGGACTGGTCGGCATCCTCTTCGCGCCGTTCCTGCACGGCGGCTTCGGCCACCTCATGGCCAACTCGCTGCCGCTGCTCGTGCTGGGTTTCCTGGCCGGGCTGCGTGACCTGCGCAAGTTCTTCCTGGCCACCCTGATCATCATCGTGCTGGGCGGGCTCGGCACCTGGCTGATGAGCCCCATGGTGATCACGGTGGGCGCGAGCGGGCTGGTCTTCGGCTACTTCGGCTACATCATGGCGCGAGGGCTGTTCGACCGGCGGCTGCTCGACCTCGTCATCGCCGTGGGCGTCGGCATCGCCTACTGGGGGATCCTGGCCGGTCTGCTGCCCAACCAGCCGGGCATCTCCTGGCAGGGACACCTGTGCGGGCTGATCGCCGGCGTGCTGGCCGGCTGGCTGCTGCGCCGCAGGAGCAAAAAGGAGATCCCCGCCTACTGAGCGCGCAGGCGGGGACCTCGCAGGAGCGCTAGAGGCGCTCGACCACGTAGTCGACGCAGGTCGTGAGCGCCTCGACGTCGGCCGGGTCGATGGCCGGGAACATCGCGATGCGCAGCTGGTTGCGGCCCAGCTTGCGGTAGGGCTCGGTGTCGACGATGCCGTTGGCGCGCAGCACCTTGGCCACGGCGGCGGCGTCCACGTCGTCGCTGAAGTCGATCGTGCCGACCACCTGCGAGCGGAACTCGGGCGCGGCGAACGGCGTGGCGTAGGACGACTTCTCGGCCCAGGTGTAGAGGCGCGAGCTGGAGTCGGCGGTGCGGGAGGTGGTCCAGGCCAGGCCGCCGTTGCCGTTCATCCAGTCGAGCTGGTCGGCCAGCAGGAACAGCGTGGCCACGGCCGGGGTGTTGTAGGTCTGGTCCTTGCCGGAGTTGTCGATCGCGATCGGCAGGCTGAAGAACTCGGGCACGTAGCGGTCGGTCGCGGCGATCTCCTCGACGCGGGCCAGGGCGCGCGGCGACATGAGCGCGATCCACAGGCCGCCGTCGGAGGCGAAGCTCTTCTGCGGCGCGAAGTAGTAGACGTCGGTCTCGGAGACGTCGACCGGCAGGCCGCCCGCGCCGGAGGTGGCGTCCACGAGCACCAGGGCGTCGTCGCCGCCGACCCGCTCGATCGGCATGGCGACGCCGGTCGAGGTCTCGTTGTGGGTGAGCGCGTAAGCGTCGACGCCGTCCTCGGCGACCGCCTTGGGGTGGGTGCCGACGTCGGACTTGATGACGCTCGGCTCGGCCAGCCACGGCGCCTTCTTGGTGACGGCGGCGAACTTCGAGGAGAACTCGCCGAAGGACAGGTGCTGCGACTTCTCGCGCACCAGCCCGAAGGCGGCGATGTCCCAGAACGCGGTGGTGCCGCCGTTGCCCAGGACCACCTGGTAGCCCTCGGGCAGCGAGAACAGGTCGGCGAGACCGGAGCGTACGCGGCCGACCAGGTTCTTGACCGGCTTCTGGCGGTGCGAGGTGCCCATGAGCTCCGCCCCGGAGGCGGCGAGCGCGGCCAGTTGCTCGGTGCGAACCTTCGAGGGCCCGCAGCCGAAGCGGCCGTCGGCGGGCTTGATGTCAGCGGGAATCACGATGTCAGCCACATGATGGAGCCTACCGACCGGAGCCGGGTGGCTCGCACGGGGTCCGACATCTGAGATTGGCGCGTTTTGCTGCTATGTGCCCAGGTCGGCGGCCCTGCGGGAGGGGGCGGCAGGCGGGCACGGGACGGCCGCCGCGCGGGTGCGAGCCACGCGGCGGCCGTCCGTTCCGTCACCGGAGTCTCGTCCGGGGAGGGGGTGTCAGAGCTTGCCGACGACCTCGTCGGCGCCCGGCACGTCGCTCAGCGGGCGCGAGGACGGGCCGACGTAGTTCGCGCTGGGGCGGACGAGCCTGCCCGTGCGCTTCTGCTCCAGGATGTGCGCCGCCCAGCCGGCCGTGCGGGCGCAGGTGAACATCGAGGTGAACATGTTGGAGGGGACCTCGGCGAAGTCGAGCACCACGGCCGCCCAGTACTCCACGTTCGTGGCGAGCACCCGGTCGGGCTTGCGGGCGTGCAGCTCCTCCAGCGCGGCCTGCTCCAGCGCCGCGGCGACCTCGTACCGGGGAGCGTCGAGCTCCTTGGCGGTGCGGCGCAGCACGCGGGCCCGCGGGTCCTCCGCGCGGTAGACGCGGTGGCCGAAGCCCATGAGCCTGTTGCCCTTGTCGAGCTCGCTCTGCACGTACTTCTTGGCGTCGCCGAGCTGCTCGACGCCCTCGATCATGTGCAGCACGCGGGCCGGGGCGCCGCCGTGCAGCGGGCCCGACATGGCGCCCACGGCGCCGGAGAGCGCGGCGGCCACGTCGGCGCCGGTGGAGGCGATGACGCGGGCGGTGAACGTGGAGGCGTTCATGCCGTGCTCGGCCGCGGAGGTCCAGTAGGCGTCGATGGCCCTGACATGCTTGGGATCGGGCTCGCCGCGCCAGCGGATCATGAAACGCTCGACGATGCTGGTGGCCTGGTCGACCTTGCTCTCGGGAACCATCGGCAGGCCGAGACCACGGGCGGATTGCGCCACGAACGACAGGGCCATGACCGACGCGCGGGCGAGCTGGTCGCGGGCCTCGTCGTCGCTGATGTCGAGCAGCGGCTTGAAGCCATAGGCCGGAGCCAGCATGGCGAGCGCGCTCTGTACGTCTACGCGGATGTCACCGGAGTGGACAGGGATGGGGAACGGCTCCGCCGGGGGCAGACCCGGCTGGAACGTGTTGTCGACCAGCAGGCCCCAAACGTGCCCGAAGGGGACACGGCCGACCAGCTCTTCGATGTCGACGCCCCGGTATCGAAGGGCGCCCCCTTCTTTGTCCGGTTCCGCGATCTCGGTCTCGAAAGCTACGACGCCTTCGAGCCCGGGTTTGAAGTCGGACATACTCGGCCGCCTCCCTTTCTGCCATGTTCCGGCAATGCAAAGCCTTGATGTCGAGATACCGGCGGGTCAATTTAACCCCCTCCCAGCTCCTGCTCGGTCTCCGGACCCGCCGAAGCGCCAAAGCCGCTGGTGGGGAGCGGTGTAGTGGGATCTACCACACGAGCGCGCAAGAATACCGTCTCGTGGATGCCACCCCGCGCCCGCCCTCGCTGGCGGGGCTCCGACGCACGTACGAGGGCGAGCCGCTGCTCGAAGCCGATCTCGCGGCCGACCCGATCGCCCAGTTCACTCTCTGGTTCCAGGAGGCCACGGCCGCCGGGATCCCGGAGCCCAACGCCATGGTGCTCGCCACCGCCTCGGCAGGCGGCCGGCCGAGCGCCCGCATCGTCCTGCTCAAGGGCTACGACGAGCGCGGCTTCGTCTTCTACACGAACTACGAGTCCCGCAAGGGCCGCGACCTGGCCGAGAACGCCCGCGCGTCCCTGCTGTTCCCCTGGCACGCGATCCGCCGCCAGGTCCGCGTGGACGGCACCGTGAGCCGCCTCTCCCACGAGGAGTCGGCCGAATACTTCAACTCCCGCCCGTACGGCTCCCGCATCGGCGCGTGGGCGTCGCGACAGTCGGCCGTCGTACGCTCCCGCGAGGAGCTGGACGCCCGCTACGAGAAGCTGGCGGCGCGTTGGCCGGAGGAGCCGCCGGTGCCCGAGTTCTGGGGCGGGTTCCGCGTCCATCCCGTGGAGATGGAGTTCTGGCAGGGACAGCTCGACCGGATGCACGACCGGCTCCGCTACCGGCGGACGCCACCCGGATGGGTTCTGGAGAGACTTGCACCTTAATGTTCGTTAAGTGGCATTCGGGGACTTGATCAAGCGTCATCTCGTGGACACCCGGCCGCTCGGCGTGCCCGCCTACCGGCGGATCTGGCTCGGCCAGGCGGTCTCGCACGTAGGGGTCGGGGTCACCGTCGTCGCGGTCGGCAAGCAGGTCTACGACATCACGGGGTCCTCGTTCTGGGTCGGGCTGCTCGGCCTGGCCAACCTGGTCCCGCTCATCGTCTTCGGGCTGTGGGGCGGGGCCGTGGCCGACGCCGTCGACCGGCGCAAGCTGCTGCTCGCCGGATCGGCCGTGGCCTGGACGGCGACGCTGTTCATCCTCGTCCAGGCGCTGGTCGGGCTCGACAACGTCTACGTGATCTTCGCCGCGGTCGCGGTGAACGCCACCGGGTTCGCCATCACCGGGCCGACCCGGGGCGCGATCATCCCCCGCATCCTGCGGCCGGAGCTGGTCCCCGCGGCCAACGCGCTCAACTCGCTGGTCTACAGCATCGGCGCGGTGATCGGGCCGATGCTCGGCGGCCTGCTGCTCGTGGGCGGCGGGTACGCGGCCGCCTACGCCGTGGACGCCCTCCTCTTCACCGCCGGCCTCTACGCGGCCTTCAAGCTCCCCGCGCTGCCCCCGCTGGGCGAGGTGACCCGGCCGGGGGCGCGGGCGGTGCTGGAAGGGCTCGCCTTCATCATGCGCAGCCCCGTGCTGCTCATGTCGTTCGTCGTGGACATCATCGCCATGGTCTTCGCCCTGCCCAGGGCGCTCTTCCCCGAGGCGGCCGACCTGTGGTTCGGCGGCTCGGCGCTCGCGCTCGGCTGGCTCAACGCGGCCATGGCCATCGGCTCCGTCGTCGGCGCGCTGTTCTCCGGCTGGGTCGGCCGGGTGCGGCGGCAGGGCGTCGCGCTGGTCGTCGTCATCGCCGTGTGGGGGCTCGCCGTCGCCGCCGCGGGGATGACCGGGAACCTGTGGCTGGTGGTGACGTTCATGGCCGTCGGCGGGGTGGCCGACGTCATCTCCTCGGTGTGGCGGCAGTCGATACTCCAGCTCTACGCGCCGGACGAGATGCGCGGGCGGATGCAGGGCGCGTTCATGGTGGTGGTGGCCGGCGGGCCGCGCCTCGGCGACCTGCGGGCCGGCGCGACCGCCACGATGCTCGGGCTGAGCGGCGCCTGGGTGGGCGGCGGCCTCGCCTGCGCGGCCGTGGTGCTCGTCGTCGGGCTGTCGGTCGCGGGCTTCCGCAACTACCGCGCCGACCTGATGGCCGAACGGGCGGGCTAGCGCCCTGGCCCAAGAGAGCCACAAGTGGATCGCAAGCCGCCGCCTCCAAGATCGCTGCGTACGTTACGAGCAACGATGTGGAGTGACCATGAGAAAGAACGGCAGAGCAGCGCGCGGTGTGTTGTTGTCGGTCGGTGTGACGGCCGGTCTGCTCGTCGGCAGCGGAACGGTCGCGGCCGTCTCCGCCGCCGTGGACAGCGGGGAGATCACGGCCTGTGCGGGCGCGGACAACGTGCTGCGCCTGGCCTCTTCCGCCACCTGTGCCGAAGGGGAGAAGGCGGTCTCCTGGAACGCCGTCGGGCCGCAGGGTCCGGCGGGCCCCGCCGGTCCCGGTGCCGGCGAGACCTACCAGTCTGTTCCGAGAGCGGGCCTCGCCTACGACGTCAGCGGTGCGCCGGACCCCGTACCGGCGACGGCCGGGATGCTGAACCTGCCGGCGGGCGCGTACGTGCTCAGCGTCGACCTGAGAGTCAGGCAGGCATCGCCGCAGGAGCCGCAGATGATGTTCGACGCCGAATGCGGCCTGGAGCTTCCCGCCTCGAAGATTCGTGGCTCGGTCGCGGTCGAGGTGGCCGCGGGCCGATCGGAGTCGATGTCCTTCACCAGGACCATCACCCTCACCAGCCCGACCACGATCTCCTTGAAGTGCGTCGCGGCCGGTTCCAGGACCGGGGCGAGCGGCATCAGGGTGAGCTTCGACCGGCAGTACCTGACGGCGACCCGCGTTTCCGGCGTCACCCAGACCCCCTGGCCCCGCTAGCAGGCGCTAGGCGACCTCCGCCGCCGCGCGGAGGTCGGACAGGAAGCCCGCGTACGCGGCCTCCCGGTCGGGGGCGCGCAGCACGGCGGACGGGTGGATCGTCGCCACCGCCAGCCGGTCGCCGAGCGGCACCGCCTCGCCCCGGTGCCGCGTCACCCGGAACGCGGCGCCGAGCAGCGAGCGCGCCGCCGTCGCGCCGAGCACCACGACCACGCGCGGCTCCACCGCGGCCAGCTCGGCCTCCAGCCACGGCCGGCAGGCGGTGATCTCGCCGGCCGTCGGCTTCTGGTGGATGCGCCGCTTGCCGCGCGGCACCCAGGAGAAGTGCTTGACGGCGTTGGTGACGTACACGTCGTCGCGGGCGATGCCCGCCTCCTCCAGCCCTCTGTCCAGGACGCGGCCCGCCGGGCCCACGAACGGGTGCCCCTGCCGGTCCTCCTGGTCGCCTGGCTGCTCGCCCACGAGCATGAAGGCCGCCTTCCCCGGCCCCTCGCCGAACACCGTCTGCGTGGCGTCGCGGTAGAGATCGCAGCCCTCGCAACGGGCCGCCGCCGCGCGCAGCGAGGCGAGGTCGAGCCGGTCGGGAAGGAAGTCGCCCGCGCCGTTGTTGCCGTCCTTGACCATCGTCGGTCGTTCTCCCAATAGGGTTCCCTGCGTGACCTACGTGCCCGAGGCGGACGGGCTCAGTCCCCGCCACGACCGACGTAACATTCAGTTGGGAGGACTGCCTTGACCGCACACGGCCTGATCGACACGACGGAGATGTACCTCCGCACGATTTACGAGCTCGAGGAGGAGGGCATCGTCCCGCTGCGTGCCCGCATCGCCGAGCGCCTGCAGCAGAGCGGCCCCACCGTGAGCCAGACCGTCGCCCGCATGGAGCGCGACGGCCTCGTCCGGGTCGAGGGCGACCGCCACCTCGCGATGACCGACCTGGGCCGCCAGCTCGCCACCCGCGTGATGCGCAAGCACCGCCTCGCCGAATGCCTGCTCACCCAGGTCATCGGCCTGCCGTGGGAAGAGGTCCACGTCGAGGCGTGCCGCTGGGAGCACGTGATGTCGGAGTCGGTGGAGGCCCGGCTGGTGACCCTGCTCGACAACCCCACCGTGTGCCCGCACGGCAACCCCATCCCCGGTCTGGCGGAGCTCGGCGCCAAGGAGCCGGCCGAGGCCGCTCCCGACGGGCTCACGTCGATGAGCGACATCGCGGTGGGCCCCATGGGCGTGCCCGTGGTGGTGCGGCGAATTAGCGAACAAGTGCAAAGTGATCCCGCTGTGATGCTTAAACTCAAGCAAGTTGGGATACAACCCGGACGCGAGGTCACGCTCGCGGCGAGCGACGACGGTGTGCGGGTGACAGGTGACGGTGACGCGAACGACAATCCCGCGGAGCTTCCGCGTGATGTTGCCGCGCACGTTTTTGTCTCCAAGCGCTGACGTGCGCGCAGCGGCTTGGTTGAATCCCTTCTGGGAGGCCCTCCACTCTCCCCAGACCAAGACTGTTGCAGGAGCGCTCGTGGTTCGCTGTGCATGCTCGCCACCCCGAGGAGTGGTCTTCGGATGAAGCGTTGGGGGGATCTGTCACAGGACGGGGTTGATCATCTCGCCGCCGGGTCCGTTCTCGACCATGCCGAGATGGCGGTGGTCGTCACCGACCGTTTCAGCAATCTCCTCTACTGGAACCCCTTCGCCGAGAAGCTCTTCGGCCGGCCGGGCCCCGCTTCGCCGGGCGACACCTCGGTCCTGTCCCTCGGGATCATGGAGAAGGACCACCCGCAGGCGATCGAGCTGGCCAAGCACGTGCTCAAGGGCGGGGTGTGGGAGGGCACCTTCGACGTCAAGCGCGGCGACGGCACCATCGTCTACGTCCGCGCCCAGGCCGTGCCGCTGCGCCACACCTCCGGAGCCGTCACCGGCATCGTGATCACCGCCCGCGAGGCCCTGCGCAGCAACGAGCGCGAGAAGGACCGCTTCGGCCTGCTGGAGCGCATCGGCGAGCGGCTGGCCGGCTCCCTCTACGTCGAGGAGACGCTCAAGCGGGTCGCCGAGATGCTCGTCCCGCAGTTCGCCGACCACTGCTTCATCGAGCTGATGGAGGGCGACCGCCTCGTCCGGCGGGTCGCGCACCACGTGCAGGGGTGGACCCCGCCGTCGGGCACGTGGAAGCCGGTGGGCGCGGAGATCCGCTACCCCATCGGCCACTACGCCGACACCGCGCTGCGCCGCCAGGAGACCATCCTCGTCGAGGACTTCGCCACCAGCAGCTTCCCCTCGCCCAGCGAGGGCAGCGCCCGCCTGTGCGGCGAGATCGGCATGACCTCGGCCATCGTCGCCCCGCTGCTGGTGCGCGGCGAGACCCTGGGCCTGATGTACCTCGGCCTGTCCAACCTCACCGACCGCCGCAGCCCTCATTACGACGCCTTCGACCGTGACTTCGTCGGGGCCATCGCCACCCGGGTCGCGGTCGCGATCGACAACGCGCTGCTGTTCGAGGAGGAGCGGCACACCGCCGAGTCGTTCCAGAAATACCTGCTGCCGCGCGGCGCGATGCCCCGTCTCGACGGCCTGCAGATCGCGGTGCGCTACTTCCCGGCGGCTCCGCTGGCCTCCCACGGGCAGGGCATCCAGACCCAGGTCGGCGGCGACTGGTACGACGTGATCCCGCTGTCGGCCGGCCGGGTCGGCATCGTCATCGGCGACGTCGAGGGCCGGGGCGCCAAGGCGGCGGCCGTCATGGGCCAGCTCAGGGCCGCCCTGCGGGCCTTCGCGCAGGACGACAAGTCGCCCGCCGACATCCTCGCCAGGCTCGACGAGTGGACCCGCATCATCGCCACGCCCGAGCAGGACGACAACGGCGCCGACATCAGCATCCCGCCCATCGTGACCTGCCAATACCTCGTCTACGACGCCTGGTCGCGGCAGCTTTCCTTCGCCAACGCCGGGCACGCCCCGCCGTTGCTGCTGGTCGACGGCCAGTGCGTGGAGCTCGACATCGAGGAGGTCGGCCAGCCGCTCGGCGTCCGCGCCAAGGGCCTGCACGCCGACCTGGTCTACAAGGAGGAGACGCGCACCCTCCCGCCGGGCGCGGCGCTGCTGCTCTACACCGACGGCCTGGTCGACCGGCGGCCCGGCCGCGACGGCCACCCGCCGACCGAGTCCGAGACGCTGGGCGTGCTCTGCGAGAAGCTGTCCAAGCTGTCCGACGCCGACGTCGAGCGGATCGCCGAGACCGCCACGGTCGCGGTGCCCGGCGAGATCGACGACGACATGGCGATCCTGGTGGTCCGCTCCAGCGACGTCGATCTCGACGTCGAGGAGCGCACGTTCCCGGCGCAGCCGATCATGGTCGGCGAGGCGCGGCGGATGGCCGCCGAGGCCTTCTCCGGCTGGAACGTGCCCGAGGAGCGGGCCGAGCTGGCCTGTCTGCTGGTCTCCGAGGTCGTCACCAACGTCGTGCTGCACGCCTCCACCGCCACCGTGCCGCGCAGGGAGCTGTCCGTGGACGGGCCGCCGCTGCCGTTCGAGGAGTCCTGGGACCTGCCGGGCTTCGAGGACGAGGCGATCGGCGACAAGGAGTTCACGCTCCGGCTGCGCAGGGGCGAGGAGGCGGTCTGGGTCGAGGTGTTCGACCAGGACCTGCGCCTGCCGCGGATCCGCAGCGCCGGCGAGAACGACGAGGGCGGACGCGGCCTCTACCTCGTGGACCAGCTTGCTCGGCGTTGGGGCTCGCGTCCTACCAAGGAAGGCAAAGCCGTCTGGTTCGAGATTCCCACCCGCGGCAGGTGAGTGGTCTACTGGCCGCATGGACCTGGCCTTCGAACGGCGGGGCACCGGCGCGCCGCTGATCCTCATCCACGGCATCGGGCACCACTGGCAGGCCTGGCTGCCGGTGCTGGACCGGCTCGCCGCCGCGCGCACGGTCTTCGCCGTGGACCTGCCCGGGTTCGGCGACTCGCCGGGGCTGCCGGAGGGCACCCCGTACACACCGGAGTCGCTGGCGGACGCGGTCGAGTCGTTCTGCGCGCTGCTCGGCATCCGTGAGCCCGCCGTCGCGGGCAACTCGCTCGGCGGCTACCTCGCGCTCGAACTGGCCGCCCGCGGCGTGGTCAGCTCGGCCGTCGCGCTGTCGCCGGCCGGCTTCTGGACCCGTTCGGAGTTCCTGTACGCCCGCACGGTGCTGCGCGCGCTGCGCGCCACGGCCCGCGCCCTGCCGCCCGAGCAGGCCGCCCGCATGGCGGAGGAGCCCGCCTCGCGGGCGCTGTCCGCCGGGGTGCTGGTCGCCCACCCCACGAGGATGGAGCCCACGGCGCTGGTCGCGGCCACGCAGGCGCTGGCCGCCGCGCCCGGCTTCGACGAGACGCTCGCCTCCTTCGAGGGGCTCATGCCGCCCGCGCCGCCGAAATCGCCGATCACCATCGCGTGGGGCGAGCACGACCGGCTGCTGCTGCGCAGGCAGGCGGTCCGCGCCGGGCGGTGGTCGGGGCAGCGGGTCAAGCTGCTGAACGGGTGCGGCCACGTCCCGATGAGCGACGATCCGGCGCTGGTCGCGCGGGTGATCCTGGACGCGATCCAGCCGGTCGTGCCGGGGTAGCATCGCCACCCTATGCACGAGGACAAGGACATCGCCGCCATCGAACGCGCGATGGTCGCCATCAGGCGCAGGCAGCGGCGGCGCGCCCTCGCCGCGGCCGACGGCGCGGGCCCCGAGCACGACGTCCTCGACGTCATCGAGGGCGCCCGCGAGCCGGTCACGGTGACCGGGGTCGCCGAGGCGCTCGGCGTGGACCAGCCGCGGGCGAGCCGGCTGGTGGCCGCCGCCGTGACGGGCGGCCTGGTGCGGCGCGAGGCCGACCAGGCCGACGGCCGGCGCTCGCACCTCGTGCTGACCGACGCCGGGCGGGACGCGCTGGCCCGCGCGCACGAGAGCAGGCAGGCGAGCTTCGCCGAGGCCACGCGGACGTGGACGGCGGCCGAGCGGGCGGAGTTCGCCCGGCTGCTCACCCGGTTCGTGGAAGGGATGCGCTAGACCTTCGTCTGGCCCCAGACGAGCAGCATGGCGATGATGAACACGATCATCACGCCCGCGTAGCCCACGGCTCCCAGGCGGAAGGCCCGGCGCACCCGGTTGAGCAGCCAGGCGAACAGCAACGCCAGGAAGACCAGGAGGATCAGGCCGCCGGATTCCATGCTGTCCAGTATGCGGCGCGGGGCCGGTCCGCGCGCGGCCCCGCGGGCTTCCGGTCAGAAATCGAAGGACCGGCCGATGATCTCCTTCATGATCTCGGTGGTGCCGCCGTAGATCGTCTGCACCCGGCTGTCCAGCCAGGCCCTCGCCACGGGGTACTCCGTCATGTAGCCGTAGCCGCCATGGAGCTGGAGGCAGCGGTCGATGACCTTGTTCTGCAGCTCGGTGGTCCACCACTTGGCCTTGGCCGCGTCCACCGCCGTGAGCTCGCCGGCGTTGAGCGCGAGGATGCACTTGTCGACGTAGGCGCGGGCGATGTCGGTCTCGGTCGCCAGCTCGGCCAGGACGAACCTGGTGTTCTGGAACGAGCCGATGTTGCGGCCGAAGGCCTGGCGGGACCTGCAGTACTCGATGGTCTGCTCCAGCACCGACTCCGCCGAGGCCACGGCCGCCACGGCGATCGACAGGCGCTCCTGGGGCAGGTTGTGCATGAGCTGGAAGAAGCCCTCGCCGTCGTTCGGGCCGAGACGGTTGGCGACGGGGACCCGGACGTTCTCGAAGAACAGCTCGGCGGTGTCCTGGGCCTTCATGCCGACCTTGTCCAGGTTGCGCCCGCGCTGGAAGCCCTCCGTGCCCCGCTCGACCACGATCAGCGTCGTGCCCCTGGCCCTGGCGGCCGGATCGGTCTTGGTGACCACGACCACCAGGTCGGCGTTGATGCCGTTGGTGATGAAGGTCTTCTGGCCGTTGATGACGTAGTGGTCGCCCTCGCGGACCGCGGTCGTCCTGATGCCCTGCAGGTCGCTGCCCGCGCCGGGCTCGCTCATCGCGATCGCGGTGATCAGCTCGCCGCTCACGAAGCCGGGCAGCCAGCGCTGCTTCTGCTCGTCGTTGGTGAGGTCCACGACGTACGGGGCCATGACGTCGTTGTGCAGCGAGAACCCGAGGCCGGACGCGCCGTGCCGGATGATCTCCTCGACGATCACCGCGTTGTAGCGGAAGTCCTTGACGCCCGCGCCGCCGTACTCCTCGGGCACCGAGAACCCGAACATCCCCAGCTCGCCGGCCTGTTTCCAGACCTCGCGCGGGACGATGCCCTCCTTCTCCCACCGCGCGTGATGCGGCACCACCTCGCGGGTCATGAACTCGCGCACCGTCTCACGGAAGAGCAGGTGCTCCTCGTCGAAAAGATCTCTCTCCATACGCCACCTCCAGAACGGGATTCTGTTACTGGACACGGCTTCATCACAAGTGATGGAAGATGGGGCATTCCGCATGTGTTGTCGGTCTTCGCGACTCTAGGATCTACCCTCGGTCTATTTGTGGGTGATCGGAGTCTCCCGTGAGTCGGTTGCGCAAGGCGTTGATCGCCGCATCGGTCGGTTCCGTGGCGGCATTAGGTGCGATGGTGTCGTCGAACCTGCCCGCGTCGGCGGCGCAGGCCGATCTTGAGGTCGAGTACATCTGTAAGCCGACCGGTACGAGCAGCATCGTCAGGCACGGTCCGGTGCGGCTGGTCACCAATCTGACATTCGACACCGACCTCGTCGTGGGCGGCCCACTCAACTACACGTGGAAGCTCCAGTACACCGGTGACGGCAGCCGGTTGCAGTCACCCGGCTACTTCGGGCCGGGCGGAGAGGTTCACGCCATCGGCAACCTCGAGCTCAAGAGCAACTGGGTTGGCATCCTGCAGCCCAAGGGCAGCGCCGATCCGGAGAAGGCCCTGAGGCCTGATGACGAACTCGGCCTGCCTCCCATGCTGAACGACCCCGGCCTCATCGACAAGCCGGGCACTATCAAGATCACCCCGAAGGACATCGACCTCGACTTCACTCCGCCGGACAGCAGTGTGGTCATCAACGACGGTGACGACACCGACAACCCGAGCGACATGCAGATCGTCTACCACGGCACGTGGACGCCCGTGGGAGGCCGCCCGTCCTCCGAGCATCACGTGCACAACGACCTGCACGAGACCACCGAGTTGAACGCCTCCGCTGAGCTGACCTTCGTCGGCACGAGCGTCAAGTACATCGGCCCGACGGACAAGGACGCCGGACCGGTCAACATCTACATCGACGGCATCAAGCGGGCGACGGTGGACCCCTCGCGCGACGGCAACGACGACCCGGTGAACCACGACCTCAACGGCGGCCAGGAGTTGTGGGTCTCGCCCAAGCTGACCTACGGCAAGCATGTGATCAAGGTCGAGAACGCCTCGACCAAGCCTGCCTGGCTGGACGCGTTCGAGGTGTCGACGGCCACCGCGCAGCTTCCGACCGGATTCCACGGTGCGAAGTGCACGCCGGCCAGCCCTCCCGGATCCATCGTGGTCACCGTCGGGGAGAGAGTGACCAGCCCGCCGCCCACGACGAACGAGCCCACGACCACCCCGCCGACCAGCCCGCCGGCGACCAACACCAGCACCGGCACCCCGACGAACACGGCGACCGGCACGAACTCGCCGTCGCCGAGCTCCCAGTACACCCACCCGGGGATCGTGATCGTCGGGCCCGGCGGCACCAGCACCACCACCCCCACCACCTCGACCTCCGCCACCCCGACCGTGACCAAGTACGTCAGGCCGCAGGTGGTCAAGACGCCCAAGGGCGGGGTGAACACCGGTGAGGCGCCGGATCCGCCGGTGGACTCCGGGGCGTACACGTTGATCGCGGGCGGTTCCGCGATGATCATGGGCAGCGCCGCGGGCGGCCTGGTGCTGTGGCGTCGCCGCGCCGCGCACGCCGGAGGTGTGAAGTGATGAGCGAGCAGAAGCAGAAGTCGACTCTCGACAAGGCGATGCCGGGCCTGCTGATCGCGGGCTCGCTGGCCGGGGTGGGCGCCGTCATGGTGGGCCTGCTCTCGCTGGCGCCCACGGTGGACGACGGCTCCGGCCCCGGCGGCCCCCTCGCGGCGGGCCAGCCGTCCACGGTGCAGATCGAGAACGCGGGCGCGTTCGTCCTGCCGCCGACCGTCGGCCCCGGCGGCAAGAGCGGCCTGACCCCGGCCCGCATCGACGCGCCGCCGCCGCTGGCGGCGGTGCCGACCGTGGCCCCGATCCCGGCGGCCAGGACCACGAAGGCCAAGGCCAAGGCGAAGCCGTCGCGGATCAAGATCCCGAAGATCAAGGTGAACGCGCCGGTCGGCCAGGTGACGGTGGACCTCAAGGGCAACCTGGGCACCCCGTCGCTGAGCAAGCCGAACCAGACCGGCTGGTACCGCTTCTCCCCGCTCCCGGGCGAGAACGGCCCGACGGTCATCAACGGGCACGTCAGCACCCGCAAGGGCCCTGCCGTCTTCGCCCGGCTCTCGGAGCTGGTGAAGGGCGACAACATCTACGTGTACCGGTCGGACGGCAAGGTCGCCCGCTACACGGTGAGCGGGATCGAGCAGGTCAGCAAGACGACGTTCCCGACGAAGCGGGTCTACGGCAACACCGAGGGCGCGCAGCTCCGGCTGATCACCTGCGGCGGCGTCTACAACAAGGGAGCGCACAGCTACAAGGACAACATCGTCGTGTACGCCACGCTCTCGAAGAAGAAGGTCTGACCCGGGAGCAACCGGTTTGACGGTTTACGGGAAGTTGACAGGTAGAGTTCGTAAGATCTCTACCTAGCCGAGACCAAGAATTGGAAAACTGGCACACTCCCGCCAACCTGCGCTGAATTGGAGATGGAAGTGCTGACGTCCAAGGCGCGGCGCCGCCTCGCCCTCAAGACATCCGCCATGGCCGTCCTCGGTGCAGGGATCTTCGGTGGGCTGCCGGTGGTGGCCGCGCTGGCCGCCCCGGTCGACGTGGTCTACAACTGCGGACCGGCGGCGGGCGCGAAGTCCTCTCACTGGTTCAACATGGAGCTGAGGACTCCGGCGAGCGCGGTCACGCCCAACGCGACGGTGACCGTCACGTGGGACGTCAAGCCCCCGACCGGGACCCCGTCGCACTCGCCGGCGGCGACCGCCAGCGCGCAGATCACCCCGACCAGCACCATCGTCGCGAGGGGCGCGGTGAACCCCAGCGGCTCGCCGATGCCGTCCACCTCGATCACCGCCAGTGGCGCCGCCGCTCAGTACACGACCATCTCGCCCGGCGCCACCATGCCGGCGGTGGCCATGACGATGGTGATCAAGCCGACGGCGACGGGCACGATCGGCCTCAAGGGCGGCAACTTCGAGCTCCAGGTCAACGGCGACACCTGGTACGAGTGCGAGCCGGGCGCGTCCGGGGGGCCGTCGGCGCAGTTCGTCGTGACGACCGGGGGCACGGGCACGCCGACGGGCACCGGCACCCCCACCAGCACCGGGACCGGCACGCCGACGCCCACGCCCACCACCTCCACCCCCCGGCCGACCAAGACGACCACCGAGATCGTCACCGTCACCCCGTCCAGCAAGCAGTCCACGAGGAAGTCCCAGACCCCGAAGGCGGGCGCCGACACCGGTCTGGGCGGCACGATGGGGCCGGACGGGCGGACGTTCATCCTGGCCGGAACCGCGCTGATCGGCGCCGCCACGGTGGGCGGGCTGCTCATGCGCCGGCGCAACGCGACCAGGGGCTGAGCGCGGTGTCGGGATACCACCCGTACGGCGGCGGACTTCCCGCCCCGCAGCCGCCGCAGCCGGACAAGGGGAGCACGGCGCTCAGGGCGGTGCTGATCGTGGCGGCCATCGCCGGGGTCGTGACGGTCGTGGCCGGGCTGCTGATCGTGCTGGGCTCGCCCGACGAGTACGGCCTGGCCGCGAACAACCGCGACAGCCTGGCGCTGCCGTCCCAGCCGCACGCCGCGGGCAACAACCCGGAGCAGGCGCTCTTCCAGGCCGACCCCGACGCGCCGCCGCCGCTGCCGCAGATCACCCCGGCCCCGCCGATGCTGCCGTCCACCCCGATCCGGGTCGTGATCAAGCGGCTGGGGATCAACGCCCCGGTGAAGACCGTGGGCCTGGCCAAGGACGGCACGATCGAGGTGCCGCCGGCGGACGACCCGAACCTCGTGGGCTGGTACCGCAACATGTCCACGCCGGGCGAGGCGGGCCCGGCCGTGCTGCTCGGGCACAAGGACACCAGGACGCGCAGCGCGGTGTTCAGCAGGCTGCCCGAGATCAAGAACGGCGACACCATCGAGA
Organism: Nonomuraea sp. B208; assembly: GCF_057536035.1. Lineage (NCBI taxonomy): Bacteria > Bacillati > Actinomycetota > Actinomycetes > Streptosporangiales > Streptosporangiaceae > Nonomuraea > Nonomuraea sp. B208. The sequence goes on along the minus strand of NZ_BAAJOU010000025.1, from coordinate 14,055 downwards.
TCAAGCGGCAGGACAAGACCACGGCGGTGTTCACCGTGGGCGGCGTGGAGCAGGCGAACAAGAAGACGTTCCCGACCCAGCGCGTCTACGGGCCGCAGGACAACGCCCAGCTGCATCTGATCACCTGCGGCGGGACCTACGACCGGCGTACCGGTCACTACACCGACAACGTCATCGTCTACGCGACGATGACGAGCTCCTATCGAAGCTGACCGCATAGAGCGGCTCACTGGCAAGCGCGGAGGCGGGCATGGGCTGGATGGCCAAGCGGAGACTGCGTACGGGCCCGACGGCGGTGCTGCCCGCCAAGGTCCAGCCGGCCGAGCTGTTGCGGGTCGTACGGCTGGCCGACCCGGCCGCCCGCCTGGACGGCGACGACGTCGTGGCCACGGACGTACGGGTGTGCGCGCCCGTGGAGGCCGAGCCCGGGCTGACGGGCGGCGTGCTGGAGAAGTCGTGGGCGGTGCGGGTGGCCGGCGAGGGGCCGCTGCCGCTGGACTTCTTCGACCGGTTCCTGGCCGAGGGCATCGCGTTCCGGCTGAAGGGGCTCGCGGTCTGCCGCGGCGAGGTGAGCGACCCGGCCGACGAGGAGGACACGGGCCCCGCGGTCATCGTCCCGGTACGTCCGTCCGCCGAGGAGCTGGCGCCGCTGCTGGAGCCGCAGGAGGACGACGAGTTCACGTTCACGGCGGGGGAGATCCGGGCCGTGCTGGTGCCGCAGAAGGGGCAGCCGCCCGCGGTGGGGGAGCTGTTGCCGTTCGCGACCGAGCTGACCGCGATCGAGCTGCGCGGCGACGAGCCGGCCAAGCTGGGTGCGTTGGCGCTGGAGCTCGCCGACCAGCTCAACGGGCTGGTGGTGGACCGGTGGCGGTTCCGCGTGGATGCCGCGGAGGACCTTCTGCCCCCGGAGTGAGCAGCGCCAGAACGTCGTTCTGTTGTAGGCTGCCCTTAGTAACCGAATAATGCTCGGTTCCCAGGAGGCACTGTGGCAGAGGCGTACATCGTCGGGGCGGTCCGCACCCCGGTCGGCAAGAAGAAGGGCGGTCTTTCCACCGTCCACCCCACTGACCTGGCCGCTCACACGCTGAAGGCGCTCGTCGAGCGCACCGGCGTGGACCCCGCCGCGGTCGAGGACGTCATTCTGGGATGCGTCATGCAGTTCGGCCCCCAGAGCATGGACATCGCCCGTAACGCCTGGCTGTCGGCCGGCCTGCCGGAGACCGTCCCCGGCGTCACCATCGACCGCCAGTGCGGCTCCTCGCAGCAGTCGATCCACTTCGCCGCCCAGGGCGTCATGTCCGGCACGCAGGACCTCGTCGTGGCCGGCGGCGTCGAGTCGATGAGCATCGTCCCCATGGGCTCGTCCATCAAGGCCGCGCTCGACATGGGGATGCCGTTCCCGTTCGGCGAGAAGTGGGTCGAGCGGTACGGCAAGCAGGAGATCTCGCAGTTCCGCGGCGCGGAGCTGATGTGCGAGAAGTGGGGCTACACCCGCGAGGTCCTGGAGCAGTTCGCGCTGGAGTCGCACCAGCGGGCCGCCAAGGCCATCGCGAACGGTTACTTCAAGGAGCAGATCGCCCCGATCAACGGCGTCGAGGACGACGAGGGCCCGCGGGCGGACACCACCCTGGAGAAGATGGGCACCCTCAAGACCCTGAAGGAGGGCGGCCAGATCACCGCGGCCACCTCCTCGCAGATCTCCGACGGCTCGGGCGCCGTGCTCATCGCCTCCGAGCAGGCGGTCAAGGACCACGGGCTGACCCCGCGCGCCCGCATCCACCAGCTCGCGCTCATGGGCGACGACCCGGTCTACATGCTGACCGCGCCGATCCCCGCAACGCAGCGGGCGCTGAAGAAGGCCGGCATGTCGATCGACCAGATCGACGTCGTGGAGATCAACGAGGCGTTCGCCCCGGTGCCGCTGGCCTGGATGCACGAGCTCGGGGCCGACCCCGCCAAGGTCAACCCCAACGGCGGCGCCATCGCGCTCGGCCACCCCCTGGGCGGCACCGGCGCGATCCTGATGACCAAGCTCCTGCACGAGCTGGAGCGCACGGGCGGCCGCTACGGCCTGCAGACGATGTGCGAGGGCGGCGGCCAGGCCAACGTCACGATCATCGAGCGGCTCTAGGAGCTGGTGAAAGAGGCGGAGCGCCGTCTCCTCGGCCGACGAGGAGGCGGCGCTTCCGCATGTCACACGCGGGACGCCGCGATCACCCGGTCGAGGGCGTCGCGGGACTCGCTCAGGTCCGCCATCGCCCGGTCGATGCGCTCGCGCTCGCCGCGTAGCTGCCCGACGACGTCCCGGCAGGTGGGGGCCAGCACCTCGCCCTCGGGCTCCAGGCAGGGCAGCACGGTCGCGATCGTCGAGGTGGACAGGCCCGCCGAGAGCAGGCAGCGGATGCGGCGCACGGTCTCCACGTGGGCCTCCGTGTAGACGCGGTAGCCGCTGGGAAGGCGCTCCGGGGCCAGCAGGCCCTGCTCCTCGTAGTAGCGCAGCAGCCGCTCGCTCACGCCGGTGCGCCGGACCAGCTCGCCGATCCGCATGTGATCTCCCTCACCGCCGATTGACTCTCACATCCATGTGAGACTTTAGCGTACCCGCATGAAACAGGGACTTTTCGTGCCGGCCATGCTCATGGTGAGCGTCTTCGTGGTCGGCACCTCCGAGTATCTGATCGCCGGGTTGCTGCCGCAGGTGGCCGCCGACTTGGACGTCACGCTTTCCACGGCCGGGCACGCGGTGACGGCGTACGCGCTGGGCGTCGTGGCCGGCGGGCCGCTGGTGACGATCGCGACGGTCCGGCTGCCGCGCAAGGGGCTGGCGCTGGGGCTGCTGGTGCTGTTCGCGGCGGGCAACGCGATCTGCGCGGTCGCCGGGTCGTACGGACTGCTGATCGCGGGCCGGGTGGTCGCCTCGCTCAGCCACGCAGCCTTCCTGACGCTGGCGCTCATGCTGACCGTACGGGCGGTCGCGCCGGAGCGGGTCGGGACGGCCATCGCGGTCGTCGGCTCAGGGTTCTCGGCGGCGACCCTGCTGGGCGTGCCGGTCGGCGTGCTGGTGGGGGACGGGGCCGGGTGGCGGGCGCCGTTCGCGGGACTCGCGGTGCTGGCGCTGGCCGCCGTCGTGCTGCTGGCCGTGGTGCTGCCACGGGAGGCCGCGCCGGACACCAGCGTCGCGGCCGAGCTGCGGACGATGCTGCGCCGGCCGGTGCCGGTCGTGATCGCGACCACCGCCGTGGGGCTGGCCGCCACCTCGACCGTGTACACCTACCTCGCGCCCGCGCTGTCGCGGATCACCGGGTTCGCGCCGGCGGCGGTGTCGGCGCTGCTGCTGGTGTACGGCGTGGGCGGCCTGGCGGGCGGCCTGGTCGCGGGACGGCTGGCCGACCGGTCGCTGCCGGCCACGGTGCGCGGGACGTTCGCCGGGCTCGCGGTGGTGCTGGCGCTGTTCCCGTTCGCGCTGGGGTGGCCGGTGGCGGCCGTGGCCGTGGTGCTCGCGTTCGGCCTGCTGACCTCCGCCACGACGCCGGTGCTGCAGAGCCTGCTGCTGCGGCACGCGGGCGGCGCGCCGACGCTGGCGGTGTCGGTGAACGTGTGCGCGTTCAACATCGGCATCGCGGCCGGCTCCGCGCTCGGTGGCGGCCTGGTCGCGGCGGACGGCCTGCGGTGGCTCGGGCTCGCCGCCGCCGCGCTCGCCCTGGCCGCGCTGGCCGTGAGCTACGCGGCCGTCCCGGCGGCCCGCCGTCAGGTCAGCGCGGCCGGCGGTTCCGTAGCGCGAGCACGCGGGCGAGCGTGACGGCGGCTCCCGCGAGGGCCGTCACCAGCAACGTGATCGACAGCGGCGCCGCGAAGTACGTGAGCTGCGCCCACGTGACGGTCCTGCCGTTCATGAGGAACGACACCCAGTCGGGGTAGGTCGCCAGCACCACGGCCGGCAGCAGGGCGGGCAGCAGCCGGAGCGCGTACCAGCGGCGGGGCCTGGCCGCCCAGCGGCGGGCGCGAAGCACCCCCAGCGCGCCGAGCCCGGCCGCCACGAGCGCGACCGCGGCCAGGATGCCGTCGTAGAGCCGCCGGTCGGCGCCCGGCGGCTCGGGCACGCGGCCCTCGCTCAGCGCCGTCAGCCCCTGCATGATCGTGTACGTGTCGTCCTGCAAGGCCGCGCTGTTGCTCATCACCGCGAAGCCGTAACCGGTGCGCGGCGAGAGGGCGGCCACCGCCGTGTACGTGAACAGGTTCCCGGAATGCACGAGCTGCCCGGACTCTTCCTCCACGCCCCAGCCCATCCCGTACGGGCGGACCGCGGCGGGCGTGTGCATGGTCTCCAGGCTCCGCTTCCCGACCACCGGACGGCCGTCCCCGGACTGGGCGATGAGCCACTTGCCCATGTCGTTCGCCGTGGTGACGACGCCGCCCGAGCCGCTGCCGTTGAGGAAGGCGGGCAGCTCGGGGCGCGGCAGCCAGGCCCCGTAGACGGAGTTGTAGCCGTCGGCGGGGCGGACCACCTGGTCGCTGACGGCGCTGGTGGTCATGCCGAGCGGGCCGAAGACCCGATCCCGCAGGTACGAGCCGAAGTCCCGGCCCCCGGCCACCTCCACCAGCCGGGCGGCGAGGTCGTAGTTGACGTTGCAGTACTCCCAGCGGGTGCCCGGCTCGGCCCGCAGCCGCCCGCCGGACAGCCGGGCGGTGTAGTCGGCCAGCGTGGTCGTCTCCTCCAGGGCGTTGACGTCGACCGTGGTGTCCGACAGGCCGGAGGTCTGGTTGAGCAGCTGGCGCACGGTGACGCGGGCGGCGCGCGGGTCGGCCATCCGGAAGCCGGGGAGCTGCGCGGCGACCGGGTCGTCCAGCCGGATCTTGCCGCGCTCGACGAGCGTCATGACCGCCGTCGCGGTGAACGCCTTGCTCACCGAGGCCACCCGCATCGGCGTGTCGGCGGTGACCGCGTGGCCCTCGGAGTCGTGGCCGTACCCGGCGGCGTGCACGACCTGCCCGTCGTGGGTCACGACCACCGACACGCCCGGCAGGCCGGTGGTGGCGACGGCGTCGCGCACGTACGCGTCCACGGAGGCGGGAGTCAGGGCGGGAGCGGGGGCCGGGAAGAGGGCGCCCGCCGCGAACAGGCTGATCAGGAGCGATTTCACATCACGAAACCTAGGGAAGGAGCAACCCCCTCCGGATCTGCCGTCCGGTCACCGGCACCCCTGACGAAAGTCGGGTCTCATCTGAGAAAGAGGGCATATAACCGGCACCGGGACGGCGTGACGTCTGGAGGCGCGATGACGCAGCACACCAGGTACGAGGAGTCCAGAGCGGTCGGCGAGCAGGCCCGCGAGCAGGAGTGGACCCGGCCCAGCTTCGGCAAGCAGCTCTTCCTCGGCGACTTCCGGCTGGAGCTGGTCCATCCGGCGCCCGCCCTGCCCGACGAGGCCGCCAAGCGGGGGGAGGAGTTCGTCCGGGCGGTCCGCCGGTTCCTGGACGGGCACGTCGATCCCGCGCTCATCGAGCGGACCGGGCAGATCCCGGACGACGTGGTCAAGGGCCTGGCCGGGCTGGGCGCGTTCGGCATCACGATCGGCGAGGAGTACGGCGGGCTCGGCCTGCCCTACCTGTACTACTGCCGGGCCCTCATGCTCGTCGGCTCGTACTGCCCTGCGCTGGCCACGCTGCTGTCGGCGCACCAGTCGATCGGGGTGCCGCAGCCGCTGAAGCTGTTCGGCACCGAGGAGCAGAAGCGCGCGTTCCTGCCGCGCTGCGCGAGGGGCGAGATCTCGGCGTTCCTGCTGACCGAGCCCGACGTGGGCTCCGACCCGGCCCGCCTGGCGACCACCGCCGTCCGCGACGGTGACGACTACGTGCTCGACGGCGTCAAGCTGTGGACGACGAACGGCGTCATCGCCGACCTGCTCGTGGTCATGGCGCGGACCGGGAAGAAGATCAGCGCGTTCGTGGTCGAGGCCGACTCGCCGGGCATCACGGTCAGGCGGCGCAACACGTTCATGGGCCTGCGCGGCATCGAGAACGGCGTCACCGAGTTCAAGCAGGTCAGAGTGCCCGCGGGGAACCTGATCGGACGCGAGGGCGACGGGCTGCGGATCGCGCTCACCACCCTGAACACCGGCCGGCTCTCCCTGCCCGCCACCTGCGCGGGCAACGCCAAGTGGGCGGTGCGGATCGCCCGCGAGTGGAGCAACGCCCGGGTGCAGTGGGGCCACGCCATCGGCCGGCACGAGGCCGTGGCCACGAAGATCGCCTTCATCGCGGCCACCGCCTACGCGCTGGAGGCCGTCATGGAGCTCAACTGCCGCCTGGCCGACGACAAACGCAACGACATCAGGATCGAGGCCGCGCTCGGCAAGCTGTACGCCTCGGAGATGGGCTACCGGGTGCTGGACGAGCTGGTCCAGATCAGGGGCGGGCGCGGCTACGAGAGCGCGGAGTCGCTGGCCGCGCGCGGCGAGCGCGGCGTGCCCGCCGAGCAGATGCTCCGCGACGCCAGGATCAACCGCATCTTCGAGGGCTCCACCGAGATCATGCACCTGGCGATCACCCGCGAGGCCGTGGACGCCCACCTGTCGGCCGCCGGCGAGCTGATCAACCCGGACGCCTCCCGCCAGGAACGCGCCGCGGCGGTCAAGCGGGCCGGCCGCTTCTACGCCGGCTGGCTGCCCACGCTGGTCGCCGGCGCGGGCACCCTGCCCGGCGGGTACGCCGCCTTCGGCCCCCTCGCCGCCCACCTCCGTTTCGTGGAGCGGACCAGCAGGAAGCTCGCCCGGTCCACCTTCTACGCGATGTCCCGCTGGCAGGGCAGGCTGGAGCACCGGCAGGCGTTCCTCGGGCGGGTCGTGGACATCGGGGCGGAGCTGCTCGCCATGACCGCCGTCTGCGTCAAGGCCGAGAGCGACTCCGCCGATCTCGGGCGGCGGCCGTACGAGCTGGCCGACACCTTCTGCCACCAGGCGAGACGCCGGGTGGACACGCTGCTCGACCGGCTCTGGGACAACACCGACGCCCGGGACGTCCGGCTGGCCGGGTACGTGCTGGACGGCCGCTACGACTTCGTCGAGGAAGGCGTGCTCGACCCGTCCATCGACGGGCCGTGGATCGGCGCGCCCGAGGGCGGCGAGAACGTCCGGCGGAAGATCACCTGACATCTGGTCTAGACCGGTTGTGCGCAGCCGTCGCGATGACTGTTGTCGAACCGCAATAGACCGGTATAGACCGGGTGGGGAACGCTCGCTTACGCTGGCGCAAACACGGAGGGCTTCCGGGTCATCGCAGTGCCTCCGTGAGCTCATCCCCCTGGGCGGGGTCCGACCACTGGTACGGACCAGCGTCACCCGTCCGACGAGAAGGCGGTATCTCCAGTGAACATGAAGCTTGTGGGCGGCGCCGCTCTCAGCCTTGCCACGCTGCTGGTCCTGACCAGCTGCGGCTCGGGCGACGGCGGCAGCGGCAACGGCAGCGGCGACCAGGCGTCCTCCGGCGGCGAGGTCACGCTCAAGATGGTCGCCGCCGACTACGGCGACGGGCCGGGCAAGCCGAACTCGGGCGAGACGTTCTGGAAGGGCGTCGTGGACGAGTTCCAGGCCGCGAACCCCGGCATCAAGGTCGACGTCCAGGTCATCAACTGGAACGACATCGACAAGCAGGTCGCCACCATGGTCCAGAACGGCCAGGTGCCCGACATCCTGCAGACCGGCGACTACTCCGGCTTCGTCAAGGACGGGCTGCTCTACAAGACCGACGAGGTCCTCTCCCCGAACGTCTCCGGCGACCTGCTGCAGAAGTTCGCCGACTTCGGCAAGGTGGACGGCACCGGGTACGGCATCCCGTTCGTCTCCTCCGCCCGCGCCATGTTCTACAACAAGGACCTGTTCAGCAAGGCCGGCATCAGCGAGCCCCCCAAGACCTGGGACGAGCTCAAGGCCGCCGCCGAGAAGCTGAAGGCGGCCGGCGTGACCCAGCCGTTCGGCCTGCCCCTCGGCCAGGAGGAGGCCCAGGGCGAGTCGTTCCTGTGGATGCTCGGCAACGGCGGCGGCTACAAGGACGCCTCCGGCAAGTGGGCCATCAACTCCCCGCAGAACGTCGAGACCTTCACGTACATGAAGGGCCTGGTCGACGCCGGCCTGACCACCCCCAACCCCGGCACCAAGGACCGCAAGACGGTCTGGGAGGACTTCGGCGCCGGCAAGGTCGGTATGGTCAACGGCGGCCCCATGTCGATCCCGATCTTCGACGCGGCCGGACTGAAGAACTACGGCGTCGCGCCCATCCCCGGCAAGAGCGGGCCGCTCGACACCACGCTCGGCGTCATGGACTGGATCATGGCGTTCAACAAGAACGGCCACGCCGCCGAGATCAAGAAGTTCTTCGACTTCTTCTACACCGGCAACGCCGCGCAGAAGATCTCCGACACCTACAAGCTGCTGCCGGTCACCAACGGCGGCATCGAGAAGCTGTCGGGCGACGAGAAGCTGAAGCCGTTCCTGGACGCGCTGCCCAACGCCAGCTTCTACCCCTTCCAGGACCCGAAGTGGGCCGAGGTGAACCCGGCGATCAAGCAGACCATCGGCGGCGCCGTCAAGGAGGACCCGGCCAAGGTCCTCGGCGAGCTGCAGAAGGTCGCCGAGGCGGGCTGATCACGGTGGCCGGCCCGGCGTCCGTGACGGGCGCCGGGCCGCCTCCCGTGACGACACTGTCCCACGTGGAAGGTTCTGCATGAGAAGGTTGCGCGCCCTCGAACCCCTCGCCTGGGTCGGGCCGGCCGTGGTGCTCATCGCGGTGGTCGTGCTCTGGCCGGTGATCGAGATGATCCGGTCGTCGTTCCTCAAGATCAGCCGGTTCGGCGTGGTCCAGGGCGGCAACGGGCTGGCGAACTACGAGAAGCTCTTCAACGAGAAGGACTTCGCGGACATCATGGTCCGCAGCGTGATCTGGGTGGTCGCGGTCGTCGTGCTCACCGTGCTGGTCTCGCTGGCCCTCGCCCAGCTGTTCAACCAGCGCTTCCCGCTGCGCAAGGTTGCCCGCTGGGCGCTCATCGCGCCCTGGGCGGCGTCCGTGCTGATGACGGCGATCATCTTCAAGTGGATGCTCGACCCCGAAGTGGGCGTCATCAACCAGATCCGCCTCAAACTCGGGCTCATCGACGCGATGGGCGGCGCGGCGGCCGACCAGCTCGGCGACGCCTCCACGGCCATGCCGTGGCTGGTGTTCGTGGCCGTGTTCGTGTCGGTGCCGTTCACCACGTACGCGCTGCTCGCCGGCCTCGCCACCATCCCCGGCGACGTCTACGAGGCGGCCAGGATGGACGGGGCGGGGCGGCTGCGTACGTACTGGTCGATCACGCTGCCGCTGCTGCGCCCCGCGCTCACCGTGGCCGCGCTGATCAACGTGATGAACGTCTTCAACAGCTTCCCGATCATCTGGGCCATGACCCACGGGCAGCCCGGCTACTCCACGGCCACCTCGACGATCCTCATGTTCATTCTCAAGAGCTCCGACATCGGCGAGTCGGCCGCCATGTCCGTGGTCAACTTCGGCATGGTCGTCGTGCTGACCGTGATCTTCCTGCGGGTGTCGCGGTGGAACAAGGAGGTGGCGTGATGGCTGGCCGTGGCGCCGTCGTGCGCACCATGCCCAGGCTCAAGACCGTGCTCGTCGCGGCCGCCGCCTACGTCGTGGCGCTGATCTTCCTGTTCCCGTACGTGGTGATGCTGCTCACCTCGCTGCGGAGCCAGGACTCGCTGCGGGACGTGACGTTCTGGCCCGACGAGTGGGTGTGGTCGAACCTCGCCGGCTTCTGGAGCAGCGGCCTGGCGGGCAACCTCTGGGTCACGATCAAGGTGGCCGCCGGCTCCACCGTGCTGGTGCTCCTGGTGGCGCTGCCCGCGGCGTACTACTCGGCCCGGCACCGCTTCAGGGGACGGACCGCGTTCCTGATCCTGGTGCTGATCACCCAGATGTTCCAGCCCACGGCCATGCTGGTCGGCATCTACCGCGAGTTCTACCAGTTCGGGCTGGTGGACTCGATCTGGTCGCTGATCCTGGTCAACGGCGGGTTCAACCTGGCGTTCGCGGTGTGGATCCTGAACGCGTACTTCGCCTCGATCCCTCGGGAGCTGGAGGAGGCGGCGTTCATCGACGGCAACGGGCGCTTCGGCGCGCTGTTCCGCATCACGATGCCGCTCGCCATGCCCGGGGTCATCACGGCACTGATCTTCACGTTCATCGCGGCGTGGAACGAGTTCGTGGTCGCGCTCACGCTGACCACGACGCCCGACAGGCAGCCGCTCACCGTGGCGCTGAACTCCTTCATCGGGCAGTACCAGGTGGACTGGCAGAACCTGTTCGCCGGTTCGGTGATCGCCACGATCCCGGTGATCATCCTGTTCGCGCTGATCGAGCGCAAGGTCGTCGGCGGCCTGACCGCCGGATCGATCAAGTGAGGCGCGGGGGAGGCCCACCGGCCTCCCCCGGCCGCCCTCAGCTCTGGGGGACGCGCGCCACGCAGAAGACCGTCTGGCCGAACGGCGGACGGAAGAACCGCTCGATGAGCCGCGTCAGCGGCACCACCGTGCGGTCGTAGATCTTGACCAGGCGCGGGTCGGGATAGCCGACGCCGCCCCGGCGCACCGCCGCCCACCAGGCGATGCCGCCCAGGAAGTTGATCGGCTTGAGCACCTCGACGTCCAGGCCCGCCCGCGCGACCGTGGCGCCCAGCGTCTTCGGCGTGTAGCGCTGGACGTGGCCGACCTTGCGGTCGAAGTCGCCGTAGAGCTGGGGGTAGCCCGGCACCCAGATGATGATCCGGCCACCCGGCAGCGTCACCCGCGCCAGCGAGCGCAGCGCCTCGGCGTCGTCCTCGATGTGCTCCAGGACGTTCATCAGCACGACGGTGTCGACCTTGTCCTCCAGCGGGATGTCGGTCGGCAGGCCGAACTGCAGCACGTCGATCTCGTCGCGCCCCGCGAAGCGCTTCTCCAGCTGCTCGACGCAGTAGGGGTCGAAGTCGCTGACCACGAGCCGGTCGAGGCGCGGCAGGAACTGCTCGGCGAAGTGCCCGAGACCCGAACCGATCTCCAGCATCGAGCGGCCCACATGCGGGGCGACCATGTCGAACTCGTACTGCCGGTAGTTCTTGGCCTCGTCCCCACCGAGGTGGTTCTCCAGGGCCTCGTCACCGGCCGCCGGTTGCACTACACGGTCATACCCAGAAGACATAGTCCCGTTCCTTCAAGGGAGCACACGGATTGCCCGAGTCTAATGCCCCGATCAGCGGCAGGGGTCACGCGATCCGATGGACGCTCTTCCCTGCTGGCCCTGGTTTGCGGTGGAATCTGACTCGTCATGGACGACGACGAGGCGATCGCGCGCTCGCTCGACGGTGACCTGAACGCCTATGAGGCTCTGGTCGCCCGCTACAGCGCGCTCGCTCACCGTACCGCGTACCTGCTCGGCGCGGGAGACGAAGCCGAGGACGTGGTGCAGGAGGCGTTCGTCAAGGCGTTCCGGCACCTGCCGGGCTTCCGGCGGGAGTCGCCCTTCCGGCCGTGGCTGCTGCGGATCGTGGCCAACGAGACGCACAACCTGACCCGGTCACGGGGGCGGCGCGCGGAGCTGGCGCTCCGGCTGGGCGCGGCCGCCGACGAGCGGGCGCCCGACGACCCCGAGGGGGCCGCCGTCGCCACCGACCGCCGCGCCCGGCTGCTGGCCGCCGTCCGGTCACTGCCCGAACGGGAACGCCAGGCCGTGGTGTGCCGGTACTTCTTACAGCTGACGGAGGCGGAGACGGCCCAGGTGCTGGACTGTCCGCTGGGCACCGTCAAGTCCAGCACCCACCGGGGGCTGGCGCGGCTGAGGGAGGAGGTGGGCAATGAACTCGCATGACCCGAGCGACCCGGACACTCCGGACACGCTGGAGGCCGAACTGCTCGCCCTCGGCGCCCTGCTCGACGTGCCCACCCCCACACCCGCCAGCGACATGGCCGCCACCGTCCGCACCCGCCTCACCCAATCCGACCCCGGCGTATCCGCCCGACCGGACCCCGACGTGCCCGTCTCACCGGACCCTGGTGCGCCTGCCCGGCCGGACCCCGACGTGTCCGCCTCACCGGACCCCGGCGCGTCCGCCCCATCCCGCCCCGATGTGCCCGCTGCTCCGGCCGATCCAGTGCGGGAGGCCCACGGGTCGCGGCGGCCGGGTGGGCGGCGGAGGCGGCGGTGGGTGGTCGTGGTGGCCGTGGTGGCGGTGGTCGTGGCCATCACCGCCGCAACCCCGCAGGGCCGGGCCGCCGTGGTGAAGATCCTCCGCTTCGCGGGTGTCGAGCTGCGGGTCTCCGACACCCCGCCCACGCCGCTCACCACCACCGCGCCGCTCCCAGGCGAGCGCACCGTGGCCCCGGAGGAGCTGCCGGCCCTGGCCCGCTTCCCGGTACGCACCCCCACCCGCCTGGGCCCCCCGCAGACGGCGACGGTCTCCGACGGCGGCCGGGTGGTGTCGATGTTCTGGCCGGACGGCATCCGCCTCGACCAGTTCGACGGCGAGATGAGCCCGTACTTCTTCAAACAGCTCGGCCCCCCGTTCCCCACGCACGTCGAGCTCGACGGCGGCGCCGCGGAGGGCTGGTGGCTCGGCGGCGAGCACCCGCTCGGCTACCTCCGCCGCGCGGACGGCACGGCCGTGCCGCTCCGCCAGGCGGCGCCCACCCTCATCTGGACGAGCGGCGGCGTCAACCACCGCCTGGAGGGCGTACGCACCGCGCGCGAGGCCGCCGAGATCGCCGCATCACTCCGGTGACGCGGTGAGCCAGTCGTCGACGCCCTTCAGCAGCTCCTTGCGCACCGCCTCGGGCGCCGCCGACGAGCGCACCGACTGCCGCGCCAGCTCGGCGAGCTCGGCGTCGGAGAAGCCGTACTCGTCCCTGGCCAGCTCGTACTGCCGCAGCAGCCGGTCGCCGAACAGCAGCGGGTCGTCGGCCCCCAGCGCGATCGGCACCCCCGCGTCGAACAGCCGCCGCAGCGGCACGTCGGCGGCCCGCTCGGCCACCCCCAGCCCGACGTTGGAGGTCGGGCAGACCTCGCAGCAGATCTGCCGGTCGGCCAGGCGGCTCATGAGCCAGTCGTCCTCGGCCGACCGCACGCCGTGCCCGACCCGGTCGGCCCCCAGGTCGTCCACGCACTGCTGGACGCTGCGCGGCCCCAGCAGCTCGCCGCCGTGCGGCACGGCCAGCAGCCCGCCCCGCTTGGCGATCCTGAAGGCGCGCTCGAAGTCGCGGGCCTCGCCCCGGCGCTCGTCGTTGGACAGCCCGAAGCCGATGACCCCGTGGTCGCGGTACTGGAGGGCGAGCCTGGCCAGCGTGTTGGCGTCCAGCGGGTGCCTGGTCCGGTTCGCGGCCACGATCACCGCGATGCCGACGCCGGAGTGCTCGGCGGCCTGGCGCACGGCGTCCAGCATCAGCTCCAGCGTGGCCGTCAGCCCGCCGAACCGCTGGGCGTAGCCGGACGGGTCCACCTGGATCTCCAGCCAGCGCGACCCGGCCTCCGCCTCGTCCTCGGCGGTCTCGCGCAGCAGCCGGTAGACGTGCTCCGGGCGGGTCAGGACGGATCGGGCGATATCGTACAGCCGCTGGAACCTGAACCAGCCGCGCTCGTCGGTGGCCCGCAGCTTGGGCGGCCAGTCCTGCTCCAGCGCGTCGGGCAGGTGCAGCCCCTGATCCCTGGCCAGCTCGATCAGCGTGGCGTGCCGCATGGAGCCGGTGAAGTGCAGGTGAAGATGTGCTTTGGGGAGCGTGACCAGGGACTTCGGCATCTCCTCATCTTGCCACCGGCGTCGCCATCGGTTGGCTCAAAAGAGGGGTAGGAGGCGGGCCGAGCAGGGGATCATCGGGGAATGATCCCCGAGGGGCGCGTGTACGGGCAGGAACCCGCGGACGGAACCGCGGACGCGGGCGGGCAGAGCAGGCGGGCGGCGCTCGCGGCGCTGGCGTTCGCCGCGACCGCGGTGGCCATCTACGGGCTGTTCGCGTCGGGCTTCGGGCGAGTGCGCCCGCCCGACCC
>NZ_BAAJOU010000024.1:0-356701 GCF_057536035.1 Nonomuraea sp. B208 | reverse complement strand
CCCGTGCGCGTCCTGCGCGAATGGGCGAACCCCCTCGACGGCCGCACCTACCCGGTCGTGCCGATCAACAACGACGCGGTCAACTTCGGCCCGTTCCCCATCACCCCCGCCTTCGCCGGGCCGCCCGTGCGGCGGCTGCACGACGAGACCGTCTGGACCAGCGACATCGCCGTCCGCGCCGACTACGGCGCCACCCTGGGCGAGACGTTCGGCCTGGTCGGCGGCGTCTACACGGCGCAGGAGATGTTCGAGTTCCAGGTGGACGACCGCGAGGTGGCCGCGCGGACCGTCCCCGGCGAGATCCCGGACGGCGCGATGAAGGTCAAGGTGAGCTGGACGCGCACGGCCCCGTGGGCGCCGTTCATGGGCCTGGCCGAGAGCGAGGTGCGCGGGCAGCTCACCTACCGCGCCCACGCCTGGTCGCTCGACTCGTACGCCGACGTCGAGCCGTGGCTGCGCGCCGAGGTGGAGGCCCATCACCCGCTCTACACCGCCGCGCCGGACGAGCCGGGGCCGAGCCAGAACTCCTGGACCTCCTTCCACGCCAAGCAGCTCGACAAGGGCGCCATGACGTGGGCCGGCTGGTGCGCCGCCCACGGCCGGCCGTGAGCACGCCGGTCCTCGACCCGCTGACCGGCCGGATCGAGCGGCCCCTGCGTCCCGTCCCGCCGGACCGGCTCGCCGGGATCGCGGCCGGGCTGCGCGCGCGGGCCGCCGGGTGGGCGGCGGCGGGGCCGGCCGGGCGCGGCCCGGTGCTCGCCCGCTTCGCCGCGGCGCTGGCCCGCGACGAGGACCTGCTGGCCGCGCTGGTGGCCGACACCGGGCGGGTCGCCGAGTCGGTGCTGGAGCGGCAGGTCGTCGCGGGGGCGGTCGAGCGGTGGGCGCGGCGGGCGCCCGCGCTGCTCGCCCCGCCCGCCGGGTTCGCCGCCGAGCTGCCCGGGGTGCACGTGGCCGGGGACGCGGTGCCGTACGAGCTGGTCGGGGCGATCACGCCGTGGAACTTCCCGCTGCTGCTCGGCCTCCTCGACGCCGCCCCGGCGCTGGCCGCCGGCTGCGCGGTGCTGGTCAAGCCGAGCGAGGTGACGCCGCGCTTCATCGAGCCGCTGACCCGGCTGGTGCCCGGCGAGCTGCCGCTGGCGGTCGTCGAGGGCGGGCCGGCCACCGGGGCGGCGCTGGTGGGGCTGGTGGACGCCGTGGTGTTCACCGGCAGCGTCCCCACCGGGCGGCAGGTGGCCGAGGCGGCGGCCCGCGCGTTCGTCCCCGCGCACCTGGAGCTGGGCGGCAAGGACCCGGCGATCGTCCTGGCCGGGGCGGACCTCGACCGGGCCTCCTCGGCGATCCTGTGGGGCGGCACCGCCAACGCCGGCCAGTCCTGCCAGTCGATCGAGCGGGTCTACGTCGCCCGCGAGGTCCACGACGACTTCCTGGCGCTGCTCGCGGCCAAGGCGGAGCGGACCCGGCTGACCTGCGAGGGCGGCCCCATCGGGCCGATCATCGCGCCCGACCAGCCCGGCGTGATCGCCGCCCACCTGGCCGACGCCGCGGCGCGGGGCGCGGTCGCGCACACCGGCGGGACGATCGAGCGGCACGGCGGCGGCCACTGGTGCCGCCCCACCGTGCTGTCCGGCGTGGACCACTCGATGCTGGTGATGACGGAGGAGACGTTCGGGCCGGTGCTGCCCGTCATGGCCGTGGACGGGCCGGACGAGGCGGTCGCGCTGGCGGCCGACTCGGCGTACGGGCTGTCGGCCGCCGTGTTCGCCGCCACCGAGGAGGAGGCCATGGCGGTGGCCGCCCGGCTGCCGGTCGGCGCGGTCAGCGTCAACGACGCCGCGCTCACCGCGCTGGTGCACGAGGGCGAGAAGCACTCCTTCCGCCTGTCCGGGCTCGGCGGCTCGCGCATGGGGCCGGCGTCGATCGCCCGGTTCCTGCGCCGCCGGGCCTTCCTGGTCAACCGATCCCCCGCCGCCGACCCCTGGTGGCACCCGACGGAGGAGTAGCCGATGGGACTGCGCGAGGAGATGCCGCTGCTGGCCCGGCACGAGGGCGAGTGGGAGGGCGAATACCTCCATCTCGGCCGCGACGGCGCCCTGCTCGACCGGCACCGCGTCCACATGACGTGCCGCATCGCCGGCGACGCCGCCTACCACCAGACCAACCGCTACACCTGGGACGACGGCCGCGCCGAGGTGCACGAGTTCCCTGCCGCGTACCTGGGCGGCGGCCGGTGCCGCATCGACACCGACCGGCTGGAGGGCGAGTTCCGCGAGGTGGACGACAGCACGATCTACCTCACCTGGCGCTACAAGGGCCGGCCGCTGCGGCTGTTCGAGCTGATCGTGCTGAGTGAGGACGGCCGCTCCCGCAGCCGGGTGTGGCAGTGGCTGGAGGACGGCGTGTGCGTACGCAGGACGCTGATCGACGAGCGGAGGACCGGCGCGTGACCGCCTACCTGGCCCTGGCCCTGCAGCTCGGCACGCGGGCGATCAACGCGGCCGCCGACCCGCGCGCCGAGATCGCCGCCGCCGTCGCCCACGTCTCCGAACGGGTCGCGGGCTCCAAGGCGTGGCTCGGGCCGGAGCTGCGGCTGGTGGTGCTGCCCGAGTACGCGCTGACCGGCTTCCCGATGCGCGAGAGCCTACCGGAGTGGCGCGAGCGGGCGGCGCTCGACCCGGGCGGGCCCGAATACCGCATGCTGGCCGGGATCGCCGTCCGCGACGAGGTGTTCCTGTGCGTCAACGCCTACGAGCGCGACGAGCACTTCCCCGGGCTGTACTTCCAGGCGACGGTGATCCTCTCCCCCGCCGGGGAGGTGGTGCTGCGTTACCGGCGGCTGCACTCGCTGTTCACGCCTTCGCCGTACGACGTGTGGGAGCGCTACACGGAGGTGTACGGCATCGACGGGGTGCTGCCGGTGGCCCGCACCGAGATCGGCAACCTGGCGGCGCTGGCCTCGGAGGAGGTCCAGATGCCGGAGCTGGCCCGCGCGCTCGCCCTGCGCGGGGCCGAGGTGTTCTGCAACCCCACCTCGGAGGCGTCCTCGCCCGATCTGACGCCGAAGGCGATCGCCCGCCGCGCCCGCGCCGTGGAGAACCTGGCGTACGTGGTGGCGGCCAACTCCGGCGGCCTGACCGGCACCGCCGTCCCCGGCGACTCCGTCAACGGCGGCTCGGAGCTGATCGATCCCCAGGGCCGGGCCCTCGCACGGGCGGGGTCGGGCGAGACGCTGGTCGCCGCGGCCGAGCTGGACCTCGCGGCGCTGCGCCGCGCCCGCCGCCGCCCCGGCCTGGCGAACCTGCCGAGCCGGGTCAAGGCCGCGCTGTGGGCCGACGAGTACGCCCGCCACGACGTCGAACGCCCCTGCGGCCTGGAGGCGGGCCCTCGCGAGCGCGCCTGGTTCCGCGCCCGCCAGTCCGAGACCATCGCCCGCCTCCTCGGCCCGGAGGAACCCCCGGCCTAACTCTCCTTGGCCAGGGAGTCGCCGTCGGTCGACAGGTGCACCACGTTGTCCTCGATCCTGGCGACCTGCTCGGGCGCGACGTACAGGTCGCGCGCGAACAGCCCGCGGCCGTCCACCTTCACGAAGCCGGTCCGCAGCAGCCGGGCCGCCAGCACGGGGGGCAGGTCGGGCTCGGCGTGGCTGAAGACGTCCGACAGCACGGGCACGAAGCCGGGGCCGCGCCCGGTCCGCTGTCCGTCGGTCTGCTGCCCGTCGATCTGCTGTCCGTCGGTGGTGGCCGCCTGCGGGTCGCCCATCTTGACCAGCTCCACCGTCCCGACCTCCTTGCCGTCGCGGTCGACGACCTTCATGCCGGTGTGCACCTGGCTGATGCCGGGCCGCTGAGGGATCTGCACGGCAACGCTCCTTCGCTCTCGGTCCGGCCGTCACGACTACCCAGCGCGGGGGCGGAAAGTCCTGCCGAACTGGGTGGACGCGGCGTGGGATGGCGGCTCAGGATGGCGGTGAGCCCGCCTCTCGGCCGGAGGACCATCGCATGCCCGATCTGGACGGATTGTCGTACGAGCCGCTGACCCCCGTCTCCTTCCTCGACCGGGCCGCCGACGCGCACGGCGACCGGATCGCCGTGATCGACGGCGACCGCCGCGTCACCTACCACGAGCTGCGCGAGCGCTGCCGCCGGATGGCGGGCGCGCTGGCGTCGCCGGCGCGGGGCCGCCCGGTGGCGGTGCTCGCGCCGAACACCTCCGTGCTGCTGGAGGCGAACTTCGGGGTGCCGTGGGCGGGCGTGCCGCTGGTGGCGATCAACACCCGGCTGGCGCCGGGCGAGGTCGGCTACATCCTGGAGCACTCGGGGGCGGGCGTGCTGGTGCACGACCCGGTCTTCGACGGCCTGGTGGACGCGGCGTGCGCCGGACTGGCCGAGCCGCCGCTCCGGATCCGGGCCGGCGCGGAGTACGAGGACCTGCTCGCGAAGGCGTCGCCGCTGGCGCTCACCCCGGCCGACGAGCGGGCGCTGCTGTCGATCAACTACACCTCCGGCACCACCGGCCGCCCGAAGGGCGTCATGTACCACCATCGCGGCGCCTATCTGCAGGCCCTCGCCATGGTGGGGCACGCCGGGCTGTCGCCGGCCACCGTGCACCTGTGGACGCTGCCGATGTTCCACTGCAACGGCTGGTGCTTCCCGTGGGCGGTGACGGCGGCGGCCGGGACGCACGTGTGCCTGCCGAAGCCGGACCCGGCCGAGGTGTGGCGGCTGCTGCGGGCCGAGGGCGTCACCCATCTGGAGGGCGCGCCGACCGTGCTGTCCATGATCGCCCACGCGCCGGACGCGGCTCCGCTGGAGCGCACGGTGCGGGTCTCGACGGGCGGCGCGCCGCCGTCCCCCGCGATCCTGCGCCGCGTGTCGGGCCTCGGCTTCGACGTCATCCACCTGTACGGGCTCACCGAGACCTTCGGCCCGGCGATGATCTGCGACTGGCGGCCGGAGTGGGACGAGCTGACCGGCGAGCGCCAGGCGCGGCTGAAGGCCCGGCAGGGCGTCGGCAACATGATCGCCTGCACCGCCCGCGTCGTGGCCGCGGACGGCCGCGACGTGCCCGCCGACGGCGCGACGGTCGGGGAGATCGCGCTGCGCGGCAACAACGTCATGCTCGGCTACTACCGCGATCCCGAGGCGACCGCGGCGGCCGCGCCTGACGGCTGGTTCCGCACCGGCGACCTCGGCGTCCGCCATCCCGACGGGTACGTGGAGCTGCGCGACCGCAGCAAGGACGTGATCATCTCGGGCGGCGAGAACATCGCCTCGGTGGAGGTCGAGCAGGCCATCGCGGACCATCCGGCGGTGCTGGAGGTGGCGGTCGTCGCGGTGCCGGACGAGCACTGGGGCGAGGTGCCCGCCGCGTACGTGACGCTGCGCGAGGGCGCGACGGCCACGGCGGAGGAGATCAGGGAGCACGTGCGGGCGCGGCTCGCGCGGTTCAAGGTGCCGAAGCGCGTGGAGTTCGGCGAGCTGCCCAAGACCTCCACCGGCAAGATCCAGAAGTACGTCCTGCGGGACGAGGCCTGGGCAGGCCGGGAGCGCCGCATCCACTGAGGCCGCTTTCAGACAATCTGCAGAAAAGGTAAGTACCCTCCCCCACCATGAAGTGGCAGCGTAAGATCACCACCGCGCTGGAAAGGCACACGGGCCTGCGCATCGAGCGGGTGTCCAAGACCTCCGGCCCGGCCGCCAAATCGGTCGTGCCCGCCAAGAAGGCCGCCGACGTCTCGTTCCGCCCGCCGGCGGACCCCGAGGCGGACCGGCTGCTGAGGGCGCCCGTGTTCGTCATCTCCCCCGTGCGGTCCGGCTCGACGCTGCTGCGCTCGATGCTGAACTCCCACCCCGACCTGCACGCCCCGCACGAGCTGCACGTCCGGCGGCTCGGCGTCGACTTCGGCACGAGCCTGGCCGAGAAGGCGATGGCCGCGCTCGGCCACAACAAGGCCGACCTGGAGCACCTGCTGTGGGACCGGGTGCTGCACCGGGAGCTGGTCCGCAGCGGCAAGCGGTACGTCGTGGACAAGACGCCCGCCAACGCCTTCGCCTACGAGCGCCTGGCCGCCTGCTGGCCGGACGCGCGCTTCGTGTTCCTGCTGCGCCATCCCGCCTCGATCGCGACCTCCTGGCACGAGGCCAGCCCGGACAAGCGCACGCCCGAGGAGGCGGCGAAGGACGCGCTGCGCTACATGAAGGCGGTGGAGCGTGCCAGGAAGGCGCTGCCCGGCCTCACCGTGCGCTACGAGGAGCTGACCGCCGACCCGGAGCGGACGCTGCGCGGGATCTGCGACTTCCTCGCCATCGCGTGGGAGCCCGCCATGCTCAGCTACGGGACTCCCGAGGTGGTGACCAAGGGTCTCGGCGACTGGAAGGACAAGATCCGCTCCGGGCAGGTGCAGCCCGGCCGCGAGCTGCCGGGGCCCGAGGAGGTGCCCGACGTCCTCAAGGGGATGGCGCGCACGTGGGGGTACCTCCCGTGAGGATCCGCTACATGCTGCTGCACGCGTACGGGATGGGCGGCACCATCCGCACGGTCGTCAACCAGGCCAACGCGATGGCCGAGGCGGGCCACGACGTGGAGATCGTCAGCGTGGTGCGCCGGCGCGGCAAGCCGCAGTTCGCCATCGACCCGCGGGTGCGCCTGTCCGCGCTGGTCGACCAGCGCGACGGGGTGTCGGCCGACTCCCTGGTGCGCAAGGTGTGGCGGCGGGCCCGCGGCAAGATCGTCCCGTACGGCGAGTTCGCCGCCGAGTGGTTCACCGAGCGCGTCGAGGCCGCCGTGATGGACTACGTGTCGTCGCTGAACGACGGCATCCTCGTCACCACCCGCCCGGCGCTCAACCTGATCTCCGCCCGCCGCGCCTCGCGCAAGGTCATCAGGATCGCCCAGGAGCACATGAACCTGGCCGCCTACCACGAGGCCGTACGCGAGCAGATCGCCCGCCACTACGGCCGCTTCGACGCGGTCGCCGTGCTGACCGAGACCAGCCGCGCCGAATACCACGCCATCCTGGACGACACGCCCATCGTGCGCATCCCCAACGCCGTCCACATGGACCACCGCGAGCACTCCGACCAGAGCAACCCGGTGGTGATCGCGGCCGGGCGGCTGGTGCCGCAGAAGGGCTACGACATGCTCATCCCGGCCTTCGCCTCGGTGGCGGAGGAGCACCCCGAGTGGCGCCTGCGCATCTTCGGCACCGGGCCTTCGCAGCAGAAGCTCCAGCAGCGCATCGCCGACACCGGCATGGACGGGCGGATCACGCTGATGGGCCGCAGCGACCGCATCCACGAGGAGCTGGCGCGGTCGTCGATCTACGCGCTCAGCTCGCGCATCGAGGGCCTGCCGATGGCGATGATCGAGGCGATGGGCCACGCCCTGCCCGTGGTCGCCTTCGACTGCCCGACCGGGCCCGCCGACGTGCTGGTCTCCGGCCAGAACGGCGTCCTGGTGCCGCCACGCGACGTGCAGAAGCTGGGCGAGGAGCTGGGCCGGCTCATGGCCGACCGCGAGCTGCGGGCGCGCCTTGGGGCCGCCGCGGCGGCGACGGCGCACGCCTACACCCCGGAGGTCGTGATGCCGCTGTGGGAGGAGCTGTTCACGCTGTTGAGCACCGGCCGGCCGGTGCCCGCCGACTTCGGCAAGGCACGCTGACCTCGCCGTACGCGTCAAATCCCGGTCCGGTCCGCCGTCGCCGGGGCATGCCGGGAGCGGGCCGGGAAAGGACCTCCTGAGAACCGACAGGGTGCTCAGGAGGTCGTCATGGCCGCGTCACACAGCATGTTCCGCCGCAAACCGGTCGAGCAGATCGCGGAGGAGCACGAGGGCGAGCTGTCCCGGTCGCTGGGGCTGTGGCAGCTCACCGCGATCGGCGTCGGCGGCATCATCGGGGCGGGCATCTTCGCCCTCGCGGGCGCGGTGGCCAACCAGACGGCCGGGCCCGCGGTGCTGGTGTCGTTCCTGCTGGCGGGGGTGGCGAGCGGGGCGGCGGCGTTCTCCTACGCCGAGTTCGCGGGCATGATCCCGAAGGCCGGCTCCGCCTACACCTACGGCTACGCGGTGCTCGGCGAGATCGTCGGCTGGTTCATCGGCTGGGACCTGCTGCTGGAGTACACCGCGATCGTGGCGGTGGTCGCCATCGGCATCTCCGGCTACTTCGGCTTCCTGGTGGAGGAGCTGGGCCTGCGGCTGCCGGCCTGGATGCTGGGCGCGCCCGGCACCGGGGACGGCCACGTGGTGGACCTGTTCGCCGTGCTGCTGTGCCTGCTCATCGCCTTCCTGCTGAACCGCGGCATCAAGACGGCCGCCCGGTTCGAGACGTCCGTGGTGGCGATCAAGGTCGCGGTGGTGCTGGTGGTGATCGTGGTCGGGTTCTTCTTCATCGACCCGGCCAACTACTCGCCGTTCTTCCCGTTCGGCGTCGGCGGGGCGATCACCGGCGCGGCCACGGTGTTCTTCGCGGTGTTCGGCTACGACGCGATGAGCACGGCGGCCGAGGAGGCGCGCGACGCCCGGCGGCACATGCCGAAGGCCATCATCTACTCGCTGGTCGTCTCGATGATCCTGTACGTGCTGGCCACGCTGGTGCTCACCGGCATGCAGAACTACCGGGAGATCGACCCGGAGAGCGGCTTCTCCTCGGCGTTCGCCTCCGTCGGGCTGCGGGGGCTGGCGGCGCTGATCGCGGTGGGCGCCATCGTCGGCATCCTGACCGTGATGTTCACGTTCATGCTGGGCGTCACCCGCGTGTGGTTCTCGATGAGCAGGGACGGGCTGCTGCCCGCCTGGTTCGCCCGGCTGCACCCGGTGCGGCGGGTGCCCTCGCGGGTCACCTGGATCGTGGGCGTGGCCTCGGCGCTGATCGCCGGGTTCCTGCCGATCAGGGAGGCGGCCGAGCTGACCAACATCGGGATCCTGCTGGCGTTCGTGGTGGTGTGCGCGGCGGTGATCGTGCTCCGCTACCGGCAGCCGGACCTGCACCGGGAGTTCCGCACGCCGGGGATGCCGGTGGTGCCGGCGATCGGCGTGGTGTTCTCCCTCTGGCTGATCACGTTCCTGGAGCCGCTGACCTGGCTGCGCTTCGCGGTGTGGTTCCTGATCGGGCTCGTGGTCTACCTCTCCTACGGCAGGCGGCACTCGGCGCTCAACCAGGGCTGAAGCGGGTTTTGCCAACCCCATACCAAGACAAAGGCGTACGAAAAGGGTCACGACATAGCCTGGGTCCTTGGGGGCTTCCATCATGACCATCGCTGGGCCGAAGATCGGGCCGAACCTGGGACCGGACAGGTGGCAGAGCGTGTCGCCGGCCGGCTCGCTGCCGGCCGAGCTCAACAGCTTCGTGGGCCGCCGGCGGGAGATCGCCGAGGTCAAGCGGCTGCTGGGCGAGGGCAGGCTGGTGACGCTGGCCGGCGTGGGCGGCGTCGGCAAGTCGCGGCTGGCGCTGCGGGTGGCCTTCGACCTGCGGCGGGCGTACCACGACGGGGTGTGGCTGGTGGAGCTGGCCGCGCTGGAGAGCGCCGAGCTGCTGGTCGCGACCGTCATGGCGGCGCTGGGCATCCAGGACAGGGCGTCGCGGCCCTCCATCGAGGTGCTGGCCGCCCACCTGCGCGACCGGCGGACCCTGGTGGTGCTGGACAACTGCGAGCACCTGCTGGACGCGTGCGCGGCCCTGGCCGACCGGCTCGTACGCGCCGCGCCCGGCCTGCGGATCCTCACCACCAGCAGGCAGGCGCTCGGCGTCACGGGCGAGCAGGTGCTGCAGGTGCCGACGCTGGCCGTCCCCGAGGACACCGAGGCCGCCGAGACCGCCGGGGACGCCGAGGCCGGTGCGCGGGCGGACGGACAGACCGACGCGGTGCGGCTGTTCGCCGAGCGGGCGCGGGCCGTGCTGCCCGGCTTCGAGATCACCGACGCCAACCGCGAGGCCGTCGCCCGCGTCTGCCGCCGGCTCGACGGCATCCCGCTCGCCATCGAGCTCGCGGCCGTACGGCTGCGGGCGCTGTCGGTAGAGCAGCTCCTGGAACGGCTGGACGACCGCTTCCGGCTGCTCACCACCGGCGCCAGGACCGCCATGCCGCGCCAGCAGACCCTCCGCTCGCTCATCGACTGGAGCCACGCCCTCTGCACCGAGCAGGAACGGCTGCTGTGGAGCCGGCTGTCGGTGTTCTCCGGCGGGCTCGACCTGGAGGCGGCCGAGCAGGTGTGCTCCGGCGGCGGCATCCCGCCCGAGGACGTGATGGACCTGGTCGGCGGGCTGGTGGACAAGTCGGTGCTGGCCCGCGAGGAGCACCGGCAGAGCGTGAGATACCGGCTGCTGGAGACCATCAGGCAGTACGGGCGCGAGCGGCTGCGCGAGTCGGGCGAGGAGGCGGAGCTGCGTGCCCGGCACCGCGCCTACTTCCGTGACCTGGCCCTGCGCGCCCGCCGCGGCTGGTACGGGCCGGACCAGGTCGCCTGGTTCGCCCGCCTGCGCGCCGACCACGGCAACCTGCGCACCGCCCTCGACTCCGCCCTGCCGTCCGGCTCGCCCGGCTCCTCCCCGTACGCGCCGGGGCCGGACGGCCTTCGCGACGGGCTGGTGCTCACCACGGCGCTCTGCTTCTACTGGATCGCGGCCGGGGCGTTGCGCGAGGGCCGGGTGTGGCTGGCGCGGCTGCTGGCCGCCGCGCCCGAGCCGACGCCGGAGCGGGCCGAGGCGCTGTGCGTCCAGGCCCGCCTCGCGGTGCTGCAGAGCGACTTCGAGGAGGCGGACACGCTCCTGCGGGAGTGCCGGGAGCTGGGCGACGCCCTGCCCGACCCGCCGCCGGCCGCGCCCGTCGCGTACGTCGCCGGCCTGGCCGCGCTGATGCGCCACGACCTCAGGGAAGCGGTGACGCTGCTCGGCGAGGCCGCCGACGGCCACCGGGCGGCCGGCGAGGAGAGCGGCGTGGTCAACGCGCTGATGTACCTGGCGACGGCGCACGGCCTGCTCGGCGACGACGAGCAGGCGATCGACCGGTTCAAGGAGTGCCTGGCGCGGTGCGAGGCGCGCCACGAGCACTGGTTCCGCTCCTACACGCTGTGGATGTTCGGCATCGAGACCTGGCGGCAGGGCGACCCGGCCCGCGCGATCGAGATGGAGCGCGAGGCCATCCGGCTCAAGCAGCCCTTCGACGACCGGCTCGGCGTCGCGCTCTGCGTCGAGGCGCTGGCCTGGATGACCGCGGACGCCTCGGCCGAGCGGGCCGCCACGCTGCTCGGCGCCTCGCAGGAGAGCTGGCGGGCGTTCGGCGGGCCGCTGTTCGGCTACCTGGAGGGCTACCACGAGGCCGCCGAGGCGGCGGCGCGCGAGCACCTCGGCGCCCGCGGGTTCGCCGCCGCCTTCCGCAAGGGCGTGGAGCTGCCCCCTGCCGACGTGCCCGGGTACGCGACGGGCAGCGAGAAGACGACGGGCAGCGAGAAGCGGCGGTCACGTGCCCCGCGGACCGGCGAAACCTCGCCGCTCACCCGCCGCGAGCGGGAGATCGCGGCGCTGGTCGCCCGCGGCATGAGCAACAAGGAGATCGCGGCCACCCTGGTGATCGCGCAGCGCACCGCCGAGGCGCACGTCGAGCACATCCTGTGCAAGCTCGGCTTCACCTCCCGGGCCCAGATCGCGGCCTGGGTCGCCGGGCAGGGCGATCAGACCGGGGGCTGAGGCGTGCGCAGCCGTACCGGACCGAACAGGCCACTGGCGCGCTGGCCGGCGAAGACGAAGTGCGTCGGGCTCACCTCGTCCAGGTACGGTCCCAGCGTGCCGAGCACCAGGATCTCCACCACGTTCGCGCCCTCGGCGAGCTCGACGGCGAACCGGTACGGCGAGCAGACCCGCACCCCGCAGGGCTCCCCGTTGACCACGACCTCGGCCGTGCCCCGTACCCGGCCGAGGTCGAGCAGGCCGGGCCCGGCGGCCGGGACGGTGACGGTGGTCCGGTAGCGCACGCCGCCGCTGTAGCCGGGCAGGCCCCGCTCCTCCCAGTCGCCGAGCCGCATCCGGCCGGGACCGCAGGCGAAGCGGACCGGCCCGCTGAAGACCGCCCCCGCCCGCGCCCCCGGCTCGGTGACCACCCGCACCTCGATGGGCCCGCTCCCGAGCCCGCCACCCAGCTCGACGACCCGGCCTCCGAGCCCGCCGCCCAAGTCGACGACCCGGCCTCCGGGGCCGCTGCCCAACTCGACGACCCGGCCTCCGGAGCCGGGGCCCGGCTCGATGACGCGGCCGGTCGAGCCTGGGACTTCGCGCACCTCGACGCGGCCGGTCGTGGGCAGCTCGACGGCGGTCGCGCCCGGCGGGACGTCGAGCAGGAAGCGCTCCTCCCCCGGCCGGTCGCCCGGCACCGCGAAGCCGGCGGGCGGCGCGGACGGCCGCCCGTCCAGCCAGCCCGCCTCCGGCAGCGGGTGCGGACGGGGCCGCAGCCAGAGCGCGGCGGGGTCGCCGTGCTGGCGGCGGCGGACCCGGGGCTCCGGCGACCAGTGCGGCCCCGAGACGGCCAGGCCGTCGGCCAGGATCCAGCCGTCCGACTCCACGGCGATCGTGTTGCGGCCGGGCCGCAGCAGAGGGGCGAGGTCGTAGCGGCGCACGCGCGGGATGTCCGCCTCCGCGTACGGGTCGAACCCGCCCTGCCGGCCCGCCTCCACCCCGTTGACCAGCACCCGGCAGAACGTGGTGGACGCCACCTGCAACACTTGGTCACCGTCGCCGGCCTCCACGACGGTCTCCAGGCGGGGCCCGGCGATCCACTCGGGCCGGGCCGCGTCGGCCGGGTCGTCGGCCAGGCAGGCGTAGGCCCGCAGGTCCAGCTCCTCGTCAGGGACGAGCAGCAGCTCCAGCAGATGCTCGCCGGGCGGCACGGGGTCACGGGTGACGGCGGCGTACCCGGCGTCGTCCAGGGGGCGCGGCTCGCCGTCGAGCCGGAGCGTCTTGGCCGCGCCCGCGCCGAGCGCCAGCCACCGCGGCGGGCCCGGCGGCACGGTGAGCACGCTGCGGAACCTGGCCTCCGCCCCGGCGGCGACCCGGCCGAAGGCCAGGAACTCCACCGGGACGTGCCCCTTGGGGCCGAGGGTGTCGCGGTGCACGGGGTCCTTGCGCAGGCCGCGCGAGGCCGACCAGACCGAGGGCGTCCACGGGCCGTCGCCGACCCGCTGCTCGCCGCGCGGGCCGAAGGTGACGTGCACGGGCTCGCCGCCGGGCGTGCGCAGCGTCCAGAGCTCGACGCCGGCGCCGCCGCCGCCGAAGTCCGCCCAGGTGTCGTCGAGGGTGGGGACCAGCTCGACGTCCCATTCGTCCCCGAGGTCCGTCTCCACGGGGTACCCCGGCTCCGGCGGAGCCGGGCCGTCGGCGGGGCCGTCGGCCGGATCGGCGGCCGGGTGGACGGCCGAGTGGACGGCCGAGTGGACGGCCGAGTGGGCGGCCGGGTGGACGGCCGGGTGGGCGGCCGGGTCGGTGAAGACCAGCAGCGCGGCGGGCCCGTCGTCGAACGGCACGACCACCTCGACGGCGTCGCCGCGCCGGACGTGCCGCAGCGGGACCGGGTCGCCGCCCGCGAAGGGCCGCAGCAGCCGGGGCGCGCCCGCCACGTCCCGCACGGTGACGCGCAGCTCGCGGGCGTACCGGGCGGGGTCGAAGTCGATGTCGGCGTCCAGCCAGCCCAGGTCCACACCCCGCTCCTCCGGGCGGCCGACGCCGATCCTGCTGGCCATCGGATGCGTGGCGGCCAGGAACACCAGCGTGGCGTCGCCGGTCTCGCGCACCAGCGCGGGCACCGGGGCCTCCACCCGGCGCGGCATCGCGGCCAGCGCCTCCCCCACGTCCTCGGGGGTCGCGGCGAGCCTGGCCCGGCCGCGCAGCTCCGGCGGCACGGCGCCGACGGCCACCAGCAGCCCGCCCGCGTCGGCGAACGCGGCCAGCCGCGCGGCCACGTCCTCGTCCAGCACGGTGACGGCGGGCAGCACGATCGCCCGGTACGCCTCCGTGGACACCGCGAGCCGCCCGTCCGCGACCTCCGCGCGCCGTACCGAGTCCTCATCGATCACGTCGGCGTCGAGGCCCAGCCGGTCGAGCACCCCCGGCTTCGTGGCGAACCACGCCATGTCGCCCACCAGCGCCCGGTAGACCTCGTCGGCCCGCGCCGCCTCCGGCCCGGCGGGCGCGCCGCCCGCCAGGGCCGTGCCGGACTGGACGGTCGTGGTCGGCAGCAGCACGGCGACGTCGCAGGCGTGGCGGCCCAGCGACAGGGCGGCGCACAGACGGGTCACCGCGTCGGCGAACACCCGGTGGTGCCGCCAGTACGGCTGCCGCCAGTCGGTGGACGGCGGCGCCCACTCCCACCAGCCGCGCCGGGTCGTGTAGTAGACCGCGTGCGGGTTGTAGAGCGTCGCCCCTGCCCGCAGCCACGGCAGCAGCCAGTCGAAGGTCTCCTCCAGGGTGCCGCCCCAGCCGCTGGAGTGGAACGCCTCGATCCAGACGCGGGAGCGGCCGTACAGGTGGGCCAGCGAGGCGTGCAGGCGGGCGTCGCCGTGGTGGTCGGAGCCGGGCGCGGAGAACCAGCGGTGGGTGCGGGCGTAGTCGGCGTACAGCTCGACGCCCGCCACCGGATGCCCGGCGCGGGCCGGGTCCTGCTGGTCGCAGCCGTTCAGCAGGCCGTGCCGCTCGTGCCAGGCGGCGAGCGGACGGAAGAACGCCTCCTCGGCCAGCTCGGCGCGGGTCCGCTGGTAGGCGGCCCAGTCGGGGTCGGCGAGCGAGAACTCCTTCCCGCGCCGCGCCAGGTGCTCCTTGGCGAAGCGGGCCGACCAGGTGGGCAGCGTGGGCAGCTCGTCCTGGAACGACCCGGCGACGACCCGCCCGAACCAGTGCCCGATCCGCCGCTCGAACTCGCCGTGCACCCGGTCGAGCAGCACCGCGCACGCCTCGGCCGACAGGTAGTCGAAGCCGCGCGTGGTGACCTCACCGCCGGGGCCGAGCCACTGCCCGGCGAACTCCGGCCGCTCCTGCACCAGGCGGGCCTGGAGGTCGGCGCCGGAGAAGCCGAGCTGGTCGTAGAACCACAGGCGGGCGCCGAGCTCGAAGGCGTCGGCGCACACCCCGTCCAGCAGCTCCCACCACGCCTCGGACAGGAACGGCGGGTCGTCGGCGTCGGCGCCGAACAGCGGCCCCGACGGGGCGAGGTTGAGGATGACGAGGTTGTGCACTCCCCCGGCGACCAGCCGCTCCATCTGCCAGCGCAGCCGGTCGCGGCGCAGGGGCTCGCCGCTCCACCACCAGATGGCGGCCGGCGAGTACGCGCGCGGCGGGTCCCGGAAGATCCGGGCGGCCTCGCTCATCCCTTCAACCCGCTGGAGAAGCCCTTGATGACGTAGCGCTGCAGGGCGAGGAAGACCGCCACGATGGGCAGCGCGCCGAGCACGAGGCCGGCGAAGACCAGGCCGTGCTGGGAGACGTACTGGCCGACGTAGGCGAAGACGCTGACCGGGACCGTCTCGAAACCGGAGCCGCCGAGGTAGACCAGCGGGGTGAAGAAGTCGTTCCAGATGAAGACCGCGTTCAGGATGAGCACGGTGCCGGTGATGGGCCGCAGCAGCGGGAAGACGACGCGGGTGAACGCCGTCAGGTGGCCGGCGCCGTCGATCTGGGCGGCGCTGGCGTACTCGCGGGGCAGCGCCCGGATGAAGCCGGTGTAGAGGAACACGGTGAACGGCAGCTGGATCCCGGTGTAGAAGAGGATCATCCCGGCGTGCGTGCCGATGAGCCCGAGGTCGGTGACCAGCCGGTAGAGCGGGATCATGCCGAGCTGGAAGGGCAGCACGATGCCGAGCAGGAACAGGATGTACAGCCCGTAGCCGAGCCGGGTCTGCACCCGGGCCAGGAAGTAGGCGGCGAACGAGCCGAGCGCGATGAGCGCGACCAGGCTGACCACGGTGATGACGGTGCTGTTGACCAGCGAAGGGCCGAGCGCGGCGGCCGACCAGGCGGTGGCGAAGTTGTCCAGCGTGGGCGGGTTGGGCAGGGCCAGCGGCGCCTGCGAGATCTGCGCGGGGTCCTTCAGCGCCAGCGACACCAGCGTGTAGACGGGGAACAGGAACGCCACCGCCACCGCGATCATGACGATCTCCAGCAGGAACGTCCGCCGCATCACACGCTCACCTCCCGGCCGCGCAGGTAGGAGACCTGGATGAGCGAGACCGCGGCCACGAACAGCGCCAGCACCAGCGCGACCGCGGTGCTGTAGCCGAACTTGCCGAAGACGAACGCCTGCTTGTACAGCACGGTGGACAGGGTCTCGGTGGCGTAGCCGGGGCCGCCGTTGGTGGCGGCGAAGACCTGGTCGAACAGCTTGAGCCCGCCGATCGTGGACAGCATGAGGTTGATCGTGACGGCCGGCGCGAGCAGCGGCCAGGTGACGTACCTGAACCGCTGGAACGTGCCCGCCCCGTCGATCATCGCGGCCTCGTGCAGCTCCTTGGGCACGCCCTCCAGCCCGGCCAGGAAGATGACCATGGAGTAGCCGGCGTACTGCCACACGACCATGCCGGCGATCGACCACAGCGCCACCGACGGGTCGCCGAGCCAGTCCACGTGCAGGCCGAGCAGGCCGTTGAGCCCGGCGTCGGGGTCGGGGTTGTAGATGTACTTCCACAGGAAGGCCACCATGACCGGGCTGACGACGACCGGCGCGAAGAAGACCACGCGCAGCAGGGCGCGGCTCTTCAGCTTCGCGTGCACGCCGAGCGCCAGCAGCAGCCCGACGCCGTTCTGCACGGCGACGACGGCCAGGGTCAGCAGCAGCGTGTTGCCGATCGAGCCCATGGCCTGCTCGTCGCCGAGCAGGGTGCGGAAGTTGGCCAGGCCGACGAACGACCAGTCCTCGCCGATGCCGCTCCAGTCGGTGAAGGCGTACACGACGCCGCTGATCGCGGGGTAGAGCACGACCAGCGCGTACACCGCGAGTGCGGGGGCGGCGAACAGCCAGGGCGGGGTGGTGGCGCTGCGGCGCGGGCGGGCGGCGCTGGCCGGCCGCGCGCGCCGGACGGTCAAGGGGGTCACTTGCGGTAAGCCTCGTCCATCTTCTTCAGTGCTTCGTCGATCGTGGAGTCGCCGGCCAGCAGCTTCTGGACGACCGCGAAGTGCACCGGCTGGACCTCGGCGTTGGGCCAGCGCTGGTCCATGAACGGCACGGCGCGGTCCTTGGTGAACGGCAGGAACGACTCCACCGCCGGGTCGATGGTGGAGGAGGCGTCCTGGGTGAGCGGGATGGCGGCGATCTCCTTGGCCCAGGCGTTGATGTTCTCCTGCTTGCCGAGGAAGTCGATGAACGCCTTGGCCGCCTCGGCGTTCCTGCCCTTGGCACTGGCGCCGAGGCCGACGACGACGCCGGCCGGGATCCACACCGAGGCGGCGTCGTCGGCGCCCGGCAGCGGGAACATCGACAGGTCGTCGGGTGAGGAGGCGGCCTTGCGGAAGTCGGGCAGCACGGCCGAGACCTGCACGGCCATGGCGGCCTTGCCGGTGGCGACCATCGAGGTCTGCTGCTCGAAGGTGGTGCCGTTGGGCTTGTCGTTGAAGAAGCCGCGCTTCTGCAGCTCCAGGTACATCTCGAAGGCCTGCTGCCAGCCGGAGCCGGCGAAGGTGGCCTGCCCGGCCTGCTGCTTGTCGTCGAACGTGGGGTCCTTGGCGTAGACGGTGGAGGGCACCAGCGCGTACGTGATGAGCTGGGTGACCCACGGCGTCTGCGCGCCGAGCGCGATCGGCACGACGCCGGCCTTCTTGAGCTTGTCGCAGACGGCCAGGAACTCGGTCCACGTGGCAGGCGGCGCGTCGATGCCGGCCTGCTGGAAGACCTTCTTGTTGTAGACGGCGCCGATGACCGACGAGCCGGCCGAGTACAGGTAGGTCTTGCCGTCGAGCTGGAAGGCGGGCTTGAAGCCCGCGGGGATGGTCTGCGTCCACGCCTGCGCCGACAGGTCGGCGAGCAGGCCGGCCTGGGCGATCTGGGTCATCGACATGGCGCTGCCGCTGCCGGGATAGACCACGTGCAGGTCGGGGGCGTTGCCCGCGCCGAGCTGGGTGCGCAGCGAGGTCTGCACCTGGTCGGTGGGCGCGTACGAGGGCGTGACGCGCACGCCGGGCGTGGCCTGGGCGTAGGCGGCGGCCAGTTTGTCCATCGGCGCCTTCTGGTCGGAGACGCCGACGAACTTGAGGTCGGTGGTGGTGCCGCCGCCGCCCGTCGTCGCGGTCGTCTCCGGCCGGGTGGAGCAGGCGGTGGCCGCGCTGGCCAGCGCCAGGCCGCCCATCAGGCGGAAGAACTGCCCGCGGCTCACCCGGGCGTCGTGCAGAAGGCCGGTCATGCTCGCCTACCTCCATGAATTGATTGTTAATTTAACAGCCAATTCTGTTACAAGTGATGGATGCAGGGAGGTTACGAGTCGCCCCAGCGGGGTGTCAAGAGTAGGATGCGCAGCCGTCCCACCAGTGTGGAGAGGGCGGAGAGGGCTTCGGTGGATTCGCGTCAGCACACCCCCAGCAGGTCCGCCCGGTGGCGCGGCATGGCCGAGCACATCGTGCGCCAGGGCTCGGCCTCGGTCGCCGAGCTCGCGGAGAGCTTCGGCGTGAGCGTGATGACGGTCCACCGCGACCTCGACGAGCTCGAACGCCAGGGCATGGTCCGCAAGGTCCGCGGCGGGGCGACGGCCCAGGCCAGCAACGTGTGGGAGAGCAACATCGCCTACCGGCTGCAGGCCCACACCGCCGAGAAGGACGCCATCGCGCGGGTCGTCGCGGCCCAGATCGAGCCGGGCAGCTCGATCATGCTCGACGACTCCACCACGGCCCTGGCCGTGGCCCGCCATCTCGGGGAGCTCGCGCCGCTCACGGTGGTGACGAACTTCCTGGAGGCGATCCGGCTGCTGGCCGGCGTCCCCGACATCCGGCTCATCGCGCTGGGCGGCGAATATCACGCGAGCCATGATTCGTTTCTCGGCCTCGGCTGCGTGGACGCCGCCGAGGCCGTGAGCACCGACGTGGTCGTGGTGTCCACCTCGGCCGTCTCCGACCAGTACGCCTTCCATCAGGAGCAGGAGATCGTCCTGGTCAAGCGGGCGATGCTGCGCTCGGGCACCCGGCGCATCCTGGCCGTGGACGGCTCGAAGCTGGCCAGGGTGGCGCTGCACCGCGTGGCGCCGCTCGACGACTTCGACGTCATCGTGGTCGACTCCGGCGCGCCCGCCGACCTGCTGCAGCGCCTGCACGACCGGCACCGCAACGTCCTGGTGGCGCACGTGTGACCCTGCCGGTGACCCTGCCGGTGACTCTGCCGGTGACTCTGCCGGCGCCCGGCGGGCGGCGAATGTAAC
The DNA here is from genome assembly GCF_057536035.1 of Nonomuraea sp. B208. Lineage (NCBI taxonomy): Bacteria > Bacillati > Actinomycetota > Actinomycetes > Streptosporangiales > Streptosporangiaceae > Nonomuraea > Nonomuraea sp. B208. Next base: position 337,336 of record NZ_BAAJOU010000024.1, on the reverse strand, counting down.
GTCGAGGACGTTATTTGTAACTCCACTCTTGTTAAGTGCACATCCTGCTTGCTACAAAGTGAGGGCTTTCGCCCCCCAGCGTAGGAAGCAGGAGCATGGATCATCCCTCCCGTAGATCCTTCCTCGGCCTCGGCGGCGCCGCCTTCGCCCTGGCCTTCACCTCCGACCTGGCCGACCCGTGGACCGCGCGGGCCGACTCGCGCGCCCTGGCTCGCGGCGACTACCCCTTCCGGCTCGGCGTCGCCTCCGGCGACCCGCTCCCCGACCGGGTCGTGCTCTGGACCCGGCTCGCGCCCGAGCCGCTGCAGCCGCTCGGCGGCCTGCCGTACCAGAAGATCAAGGTGGAGTGGGAGATCGCCGAGGACGAGGCGTTCACCCGGCGCGTGCGCCACGGCTCGGCCTGGGCCAGGCCCGAGTACGGCCACTCGGTGCACGTGGACGCCACCGGCCTGCGGCCCGGCCGCGACTACCACTACCGCTTCCGCGCCGGCGGCGAGCTGAGCCCCGCCGGCCGCACCAGGACCGCGCCCGCCCGCGACGCCAGCCCGGAGGCGCTGCGCCTGGCCTTCGCCTCGTGCGCGTCCTGGCAGGACGGCTACTACAGCGCCTACCGCCACCTCGCCGACGAGCGTCCCGACGTGGTCTTCCACCTGGGCGACTACATCTACGAGTTCGGCATCGTACCGACCGGCGGCAACCGCAACACGCCCGTCCCCGAGCAGTTCCGGGTGCAGTGCGACACCCTCGACCGCTACCGCGTCCAGTACGGCCTCTACAAGAGCGACCCCGACCTGCAGGCCGCCCATCACGCCGCGCCGTGGATCGTCACCTGGGACGACCACGAGGTGCTCGACAACTGGGCCGGCCGGTACGGCCCCGGCGGCGAGGTCAGCGAGCAGGACTACCTCGTCATCCGCGCCAACGCCTTCCGCGCCTTCTGGGAGAACATGCCGGTCCGCCTGCCCTCGGTCGAGGGCCCGGACGCGCGCGTCTACCGGCGCTTCACCTTCGGCGACCTGGCCGAGTTCAACGTGCTCGACACCCGCCAGTACCGCGACGACCAGGTCTGCGGCGACGGCCAGCAGGTGGACTGCGCCGACCGGCTCGACCCGGCCCGCCAGATGATCGGCGCCGAGCAGGAGAAGTGGCTGCTGGACGGCCTCGGCGCGTCCCGCGCCCGGTGGAACGTGCTCGCCCAGCAGGTCGCCATGATGCAGCTCGACTTCGACGCCGGACCGGCGCAGAAGCTCAGCATGGACCTGTGGGACGGCTACAAGGCCGCCAAGGACCGCCTGCTGACCGGCCTGGTCGAGCGCCGGGTCAGCAACCCGGTCGTGCTGACCGGCGACATCCACTACAACCTCGCGGGCGACCTGCGGACGAACTTCGACGACCCCGCCTCGCCTGCCGTCGGCGTCGAGCTGGTGTGCACGTCCGTCAGCAGCGGCGGCAACGGCAACGCGAGCACCGGCGTGCCGCCCGGCGGCAGCGACCCCGTCAACCCGCATGTGCGCTTCTCCAGCTACCAGCGCGGCTACGTCTCCTGCGAGGTCACGCGGAGCCAGTGGCGGGCCGACTTCCGGGTCGTCCCGTACGTGGACCGGCCCGGCGCGCCGGTCTCCACCAGGGCCAGCCTGGTCACCCTCGACGGCGCCCCCGGCCTGCACGCGCTCTAGGAGGAAGGTTTCGAACATGCGTCACCTCACCGCCGCGCTCGCCGCGACCACGGCCCTGGTCACGACGGTCCTGCTCACGACCGCCGCCACGCCCGCGCCCCCGTCCCCCTCGCTGCCCTCCCCCGCCTCGGAGCCGCCGTCGTCGGTCTCGGTCAAGGTGCGGCCGGGCACGTCCAAGGGCAGCGGCGCGCTGACCCCGATCGCCGGCGCCGACCGCCTGGTCGCCCCGCTCGGCGTGGACCCGGCCTGCCCCGCCAGGATCGACATCGGCCTGCGCAGCGACGCGAAGAAGGCCGGCTACGCCACCGCCGCCGTCGAGGTGGACCCGCCGCTGACCGCGTCCCGCGCGATGCTCACCAGCTACCTGCCGCCCGGCTACGAGCTGTCCGCCAAGCTGCTGGTGGCCGTGCCGCCGGGCACCGCCGAGGGCACGTACGGCCTGCGCCTGCGCACCTCCACCCGCACCTTGGAGGTGCCGGTCGAGGTCATGCCCGTGGACCGGCTGGACAACGGCGGGAATGTCGCGCTGCGCCGCCCCGTCACCGCCTCCTCGCAGCACACCAACGCCAACTACCCGCCGTGCAGCGTCGCCGACGGCGACCGCTCCTCCAACGGCTGGGCCGGCGGCAACGGCTGGAACGACGCCACCGCGCGATCCTTCCCCGACACCGTCGCCATCGCGCTCGGCGGCGCCCGCCAGATCTCCCGCGTGGACCTGTACACGCTCGACACCGAGCGTTACCCGGCCTACCGCTACGGCGTGCGCGACTGGGACGTCCAGGCCCAGGTGGGCGGCCAGTGGCAGACGGTCGCGCAGGTGCGCGGCAACACCGCGGGGACCGCGCGCTCGGACTTCGCGCCGGTCACCGCGGACGCGGTCCGCGTCGTGGCGCTCGCCTCGAACGGCGCCAACGACTACACCCGCATCATCGAGGTCGAAGTCCGCTGAGCGAAGGGAGAACGCCGGTGAGCGGCACGTTCACTCGGATCACACCGCGCCCCGTGAAGGTGGGGCTGGTCGCCGGAGGGCTGGGGGCGTACTGGCCGCAGTTCCCCGACCTGCTGCCGCAGTTGCGGCGCTCGTCGGCGCGGGTGGCCGAACGCATGCAGGCGCTGGACTGCGAGGTCGTCGATGTCGGCTTCATCTCCGACGCGCAGGAGGGCGCGGCGGCGGCCGAGAAGCTGCGCGCCGCCGGGTGCGACCTGATCGTCGGGTTCCTGACGACGTACATGACGGCCACCATGCTCGTGCCGATCGCGCAGCGCAGCGGCGCGCCCGTGCTGCTCATCAACCTGCAGCCGACCGAGTCGATGGACCACGCCACCTTCGACACCGGCCAGTGGCTCGCCTACTGCGGCGCCTGCCCGCTGCCGGAGATGGCCAACGCCTTCACCCGCTGCGGCATCCCGTTCCGCTCGGTGTCGGGCTACCTGGAGGACGAGCGGGCGTGGGAGCGCATCGGCCGCTGGGTGAAGGCGGCCGGGGTGCGGGCCGCGCTGGGCCGCGGCCGGCACGGGCTGATGGGCCACCTCTACCCCGGCATGCTGGACGTGGCCACCGACCTGACCCTGGTCAGCGCCAACTTCGGCGGCCACGTCGAGGTGCTGGAGTTCGACGACCTGCGGGTACGGGTGGAGAAGGTCGGCGACGACGAGGCCGCCGGCCGGGTCGCGCTGGCCCGCGAGGTCTTCGAGCTGGACGGCTCGGTCAACGAGGAGGACCTCCAGTGGGCCGCCCGCGTCTCGGTCGGTCTGGACCGGCTGGTCGAGGACTTCGCCCTGGACAGCCTCGCCTACTACCACCGCGGCCTGGACGGCGAGATCCACGAGCGGCTGGGCGCCGGCATGATCCTCGGCGCGTCCCTGCTCACGGCCCGCGGCGTCCCGGCGGCCGGCGAGTACGAGCTGCGCACCTCGCTCGCCATGCTGATCATGGACCGGCTGGGCGGCGGCGGCTCCTTCACCGAGCTGCAGGCGCTCGACTTCGCCCGCGGTCACGTCGAGATGGGCCACGACGGCCCCGCCCACCTGGCGATCAGCTCCCGCCGCCCGCTGCTGCGCGGCCTCGGCGTCTACCACGGCAAGCGCGGCTGGGGCGTGTCGGTCGAGTTCGACGTGACGCGCGGCCCGGTCACCGCGTTCGGGCTGCGCCAGGACCGGGACGGCGGCTACGGCTTCGTGGTCTCGGAGGGCGAGGTCGTCGAGGGTCCGCTGCTGCAGATCGGCAACACCACCTCGCGGGTGGACTTCGGCTGCGACCCCGGCGAGTGGACCGACGCCTGGAGCGCCAGCGGCATCTCCCACCACTGGGCTCTCGGCACCGGCCACCGCCTGGCCGAGCTCCGCGCGGTCGCCGACCTGCTCGGCGCCGGGATCACGCACGTCCAGCCGGGGCGATGAACGGGGGTAAACCCGTACGATGAGGGCGTGCGCGGACTCATCCGCTCGTTAGGGCGCTCGGTGTGGAACGAGCCGCGGGCGCCCGGCGCGCCGCGGCGGGTCTGGCGGGACTGGGCGCTCGTCGCGGTGCTCGTGCCGGTCGCGGTCCTGGAAGGCGTGCTGCGGCCGGACCTGCCCCTGCGGGTGCCGGCGGTGGTGCTCACCGTCGTGCTGGTGCCGTTGCTGCTGTGGCGGCGTCGGCGGCCGCTGCTCATGCTCGTGACCGCGTTCGTGGTGAGCGGGGCCGCGGGGCTGGCCGCGGGCGGGCAGGACGTCGAGACGTACACGATGGCGTTCGTGCTGATCCTCGTCTACGCGCTGTTCCGCTGGGGGTCGGGGCGTGAGGCGGTCGCCGGGCTCGGCATCGCGCTGGTCGCGCTGGGGCTGTCGGCGGCGCAGGGCCGCCTTGAGCTGGGCGACCTGGTGGCGGGGCTGGCGGTGACGGCGGCGGCGCTCGGGCTGGGCGGCGCGCTGCGCTTCCGCGCCGGCGCCCGCTCGCGCGAGCTGGACCAGGTGAAGCTGCTGGAGCGCGAGCAGCTGGCCCGCGAGCTGCACGACCTCGTGGCCCACCACGTCTCGGCGATGGCGATCAGGGCGCAGGCGGGGCTGGCCGCGGCGGCGGCCGAGCAGCCGGACGCCGCGGCCGACGCCCTCCGGGTGATCGAGGCCGAGGCGTCGCGCACGCTGGCCGAGATGCGCACGATGGTGCACGTGCTGCGCCGCAACGAGCCGGCCGAGCTGACGCCGGGCAAGCAGCTGGGCGACCTGACCGAGCTGGCCGGCCGGGCGCGGGTCGGGCCGGCCGTGGACGTACGGATCAGCGGCGACGTCGAGGGCGTCCCGCCGTCGGTGGGGGCGGCGATCTACCGCATCGCGCAGGAGTCGGTCACCAACGCCAGGCGGCACGCCCGGCACGCCACCCGCATCGAGGTGGACGTCGCCGCCGACGACGCGGAGGTGCGGCTGCGGGTGTCCGACGACGGCGACGGCGTCGTGGCCCGGCAGATCTCCTCGGCCGGGTACGGCCTCATCGGCATGATCGAACGCGCGGGCCTGCTGGGCGGCACCTGCGAGGCGGGCCCGAACCCGGGCCGCGGCTGGACCGTCACCGCGGTCCTGCCCAGAACGGGGGCGACGACGTGAGCGACCAGGACCAGAGCCCCATCCGGGTGATCGTCGCCGACGACCAGGAGATCGCCAGGACCGGCCTGCGGATGATCCTCGACCTCCAGCCCGGCATCGAGGTGATCGCCGAGGCCGGCGACGGGCGGCGCGCGGTCGAGCTGGCCCGGCGGCTGCGCCCGGACGTCTGCCTGTTCGACATCCGCATGCCCGCCCTGGACGGCATCGAGGCGACCCGCCTGCTGGCCGGCCCGGCCGTCGCCGACCCCATCGCGGTGGTCGTCATCACCACCTTCGACCTGGACGAGTACGTCTACGCCGCGCTGCGGGCGGGCGCCCGCGGCTTCCTGCTGAAGGACGCCGGGCCCGACCTGCTGGCGCAGGCGGTGCGGGCGGCGGCCGGCGGCGACGCGCTCATCGCCCCGAACGTCACCGCCCGGCTGCTCGGCGCGTTCGCCGGCTCGGCCCCGTCGGCGCCGCCCGCGCAGCCGGTCGAGCCGCTGACCGAGCGGGAGGAGGAGATCCTGGCGACGGTGGCGCGCGGCCGGACCAACAGCGAGATCGCCGCCGAGCTGCACATCTCGCTCAGCACGGTCAAGAGCCACGTCGCGAGCCTGATGACGAAGCTCGGCGTGCGCAACCGGGTCGAGATCGCGATGTGGGCCTACGAGACCGACCGGGTCAGGCGCTGACCCCGGCGGCCCGTGCTGCGGCGGATCAGCCCTTCGGCCACCGCCAGGTTGACCGCCCATCCGGCGCCGAGCAGCAGCGCCCGCGTCGTGCCCGTGGGATCGCCGCCCGCGGCGCCCGTCCAGAGGCCCAGGATCAGCGCCTGGCTGCCCGCGCCGAGGCCCAGCGCGTAGGCGCGGATCATCCAGGCGCGGTGGTGGGCGTAGCGGCGGCGCAGCACGGCGGCCAGGCCGAGGACGAGCGCGGCCGCCATGAGCGAGCCGAACCCGAGCCGGAAGGCGGCCAGCAGGTCGCCGTCGCCGTCCTGGCGGGGGTAGGAGAGCGTCATCCATATGCCGGACAGCGCCACGACCAGCCCGAGCGGCAGCAGGATCCGCCCCATCAGCCGGTGCCTGGCGGGCGGCCTGCGGCCACCGAACTGGAAGGCCCCGAGCACGATGTAGCCGGTCGCCGCGATGATGTGCGCCACGACGGGCACGGGCATGGCGGCGAAGCGGGCGCCGTCCGGCATGACGTCCGGGCCGCCGGACAGGGCCGACAGCCGGAGCGCGCCGGCCACCAGGGGGACGACGGAGAGCGCGATCAGCGCGACGGGCACGAGCCGCGACGCGCGCCGCCCGGCTGAGCCGGTGGGAACGGATGCCTGGGTCATGCCTCGATGGTGGCGGCCGGGGTGGGGGCCGCTCATCGGCGCTTCGGCCCTGATCCAGGCGTCCCAAAGGCCACTCGGGAGGTCGTACTTTCGGCGGTTACGACGGGGCGGGGCCGCGCCCACACTGGCGTTCGTCAGTCCCCACCCGAACAAGGAGCGCCCCATGAAGGCCTTCGTCCTCGACTCCTACGGCTCCCCCGACGCGCTGAAGCTCACCGAGCTGCCCCGCCCCGTGCCCGGCCCCGGCGAGGTGCTGGTGCGGGTGCGCGCCACGTCCGTCCAGCCCTTCGACTGGCACCTGATGCGCGGCGAGCCGCGCCTGGCCCGCCTCATGCCCGGCGGCCCCGGCCTGTTCCGGCCGAGCCTGCCGATCCTCGGCGCGGACGTCGCCGGCGTCGTCGAGGAGACCGGCCCCGGCGTGACCGAGGTCGCCCCCGGCGACGAGGTGTACGCGATGTCCGGCGGCGGCGGCTTCGGCGAGTACGCCGCCGTCAAGGTCGCCGACCTGGCGCCCAAGCCGCGGACGCTGTCGTTCGAGGAGGCCGCGGCGGTGCCGATGGCGGCGCAGACCGCCCTGCTGGCCCTGCGCGACGACGGCGGCCTGGAGGAGGGGCAGCGGGTCCTGGTCAACGGCGCCTCCGGCGGCGTGGGCACGTTCACGGTGCAGCTCGCGCGGGCGTTCGGCGGAAAGGTCACCGCCGTGTGCAGCCCCGCGAACCTGGACGTGGTGCGCTCGCTCGGCGCCGAGGAGGTCGTGGACTACACCAAGGAGGACGTCCTGGGCCTCGGCCGCCGCTTCGACCTGGTCGTCGACATCGCGGGCAGCCACCCCGGGCGGGCCTACCGGCGGCTGATCCGGCCGAAGGGGCGGCACGTGCAGGTGGGCGGGCGGGGCAGCCGGTGGCTGCAGCCGATGGGGCGGATGTTCGGGACGCTGGCGGCCGCGCCGTTCCTGCCGCACCAGGTCGCCATCACCAACGGCCCGTGGAAGGAGACCCGGCGCAACCTGATCACGCTGGGCGCGCTCATCGACGCGGACGAGGTACGGCCGGTGATCGACCGGCGGTACACCTTCGAGGAGATCCCGGCGGCCGTCCGCTACCAGGAGGAGGGCCACGCGCGCGGCAAGGTCGTCGTCACCGTGACGGAGTCCTGACCTCTGCGCGCGCAGGTCAGCCCGCCCGGCCGGGGGCCGGGGCGGGGAAAGCGCTCATAATCCCGATTTTGTCGGGCATTCTAGGGAACCGCGCAGGACGCACGAAGCGATGGGAGTCCTTGATGCCGTTCCTGACCCAGCTCGCCGACGTCGCCCGCCGCACCGGCAGCCCGGTCACCGAGGTGGCCGGGTGGCGGACCCGGGGCCACGGGCCGCAGCCGGAGGTGCAGGGCGTCGTCTGCCACCACACGGCCGGCCCGGCCGGCGGCGGCGACTACCCGTCGCTGGCCGTGGTGCGCGACGGGCGGCCCGGCCTCGACGGCCCGCTGTCGCACTTCGGGCTCGGCCGCTCCGGCCGCATCTACGTGATCGCCGCCGGGCGGTGCTGGCACAACGCCCCCTCGACCTCGCCCTGGCACGACAACTCCAGCTCGCTCGGCATCGAGGCCGAGAACAACGGGACCCAGCCCTGGCCGGCCGCGCAGCGGGAGTCCTACGTCCGGCTGTGCGCGGAGCTGTGCCGCGAGTTCAAGCTGCCGGCCTCGCGGGTCAAGGCGCACCGCGAGGTCAACACCGCCAAGCCCGACCCCCACTCCATCGACATGAACGACTTCCGGGCGTCGGTGGCCGCCATCATCAAGGCCGGCCCTGGCGCCTTCTGGACGGAGGAACTCGTGAGGAACCTGCCGGTGATCAGGCTCGGCGACGACAACTACGACGTCAAGACCGTGCGCGGCTGCCTGTTCGCCCGCGGGCACGTGCCCCCGGCCGCGTACGCCGACCTCCCCGGCGGGCTGCGCGCCTGGCTGGAGTCCACGGTCGCCGACGAGGGCCTCATGGCGCTGGTGAGCGCGTTCCAGCAGGCGAGAGGGCTCGGCGCGGACGGCGTCGTCGGCCCGGAGACCTGGCCGCCGCTGCTGCGGGTCTGACCCCCGGCCGCGACCCGGTCATGGGCAGGTGGTGCGGTTCTCCGGGACCGTGCCGTCCAGGAGGAACCGGTTCACGGTGTCGTCCACGCAGGAGCTGCCCGAGCCGTACGCGCCGTGGCCCTCACCCCGGTGGATGAGCTCCACGCCGGCGCCCAGCCGTTCGGCCATCGTGGCCGCGCCCTCGTACGGCGTCGCCGGGTCGCCGGTGGTGCCGACCACGAGGACGGGCGGCGCTCCCGGGGCGCGCACGTCGGTCGCGGGCGCCGCGCCGGCGACCGGCCAGCCCGTGCACTGCAGCAGCGACCAGGCCAGCAGCTCGCCGAAGACCGGCGAGGCGGTGCGGAACTCCGGCAGCCGGGCGCGTACGTGCGCGGCGGTGTAGCGGTCGCTGGAGTCGGCGCAGTTGACGGCGGCGTTGGCGGACTGCAGGTTCGTGTAGCGGCCGTCGTCGCCCCGGCCGTAGAGGGCGTCGGAGAAGTACAGCAGCAGGTCGCCCTTGCCGTCCTCGATCGCCGAGCGCAGCGCGAGCCTCAGGTACGGCCAGGACTCGCGGGAGTAGAGCGCGGCGGCGATGCCGTACAGGGCCTGGGTCTGGGTGAGCCAGCGTCCGCCGGCGGCGGGCAGCGGGCGCGAGTCGAGGCGGGCGAGCAGCCGGGCGATCCGCCGCTCGCCCCGCCGGTTGTCCTGTTCCCCGCCCTTCCGCCGGGCGGCCCGCCCGCCGGGGACCGGGCAGTCGCGCCGCCCGGCGCAGTCGCGCAGGAAGTTGCCCAGCGCCCGCTGGAACCCCTTCGCCTGGTGCAGGGCGACCTGCTCGGCGTTCTCCGTGGGGTCCACGGCGCCGTCCAGCACCATCCGGCCCACCCGCTGCGGGAACAGGTGGGCGTAGACGCCGCCGAGTTTGGTGCCGTACGAGATGCCGAAGTAGTGCAGCCGCTCCTCGCCGAGCGCCTGCCGCAGGAGGTCGAGGTCGCGGGCGGCGTTCTCGGTGCCGACGTACGGCAGCACGGCGCGGGCGTGGCGGGCGCAGGAGGCGGTGAACGCGCGGAAGCCGCCGATCAGGGTGCGTTCCTCGGCCGGGCTGTCGGGGGTGCCGTCCAGGTCGCGCCAGGCGTCGAACCCCCGGCCGTCCAGACAGCGCACCCCGTCGCTGCGGCCCACGCCGCGCGGGTCGAAGCTGACCAGGTCGTAACGCCGGTGCAGCTTCAGGTAGCGGTCCTTCGCGATCGGCGGCAGCGTGGCCACGCCGGACTCGCCTGGGCCGCCGAAGTTGAAGACGAGCGAGCCGAGCCGCCGCTCACCCGCGCCCGGTTTGGCCTTGGCGCGGATGAGCGCCAGCCGCAGCCGCGGACCGTCCGGGCGGGCGTGGTCCAGCGGCACCTTCAGCGTCGCGCACTCCCAGGCGGTGCCGTCGGCCAGCGGCTCCGGCCGGTCGCCGTTCTCCTGTGCCGGGCACCGCTTCCACGTGAGCTCCTGGCCGGTCGCAGTGGCGGGCGGGGCGGTCACAGTGACGGTCACAGTGGTGGCCACCAGGGGAAGCAGGGCGGCCACGGCCGCGAATCTCCTCATGCACGCTCCTCGGGCAGGCGGCCGGTCGCCGCGCGACGACATCCTGGCGGCCCGCACGCTCCGGCGTACGGCGGTTTCCCGCGCCTTGGCGCGGCCACGACCACGTCATCGACGTCCTGCCCCGGGGCGGGTGAAACTTTCATCGGCCCCTGCCGGACCTGCTCCGGTCGCCGGGCTGGTGGGCGGCGTGGCCCGCGAAAAGGGGTGTGCAGGCGGCCCGGTTCGTGCCCGGCCGGATGACGCCGGCACCGGACCCCGTGCACGTCCGACCATAATCTCGCCGCGAGTGGACCCGCCCTACTCCCCCATCAGGAGGACGTGCATGCGAAGCCGCATCGCGCTGTTGCTCGCCGCCATCGCCGTCGCGCTGCTGCCGCTCAGCCCGGCACAGGCCGCGTACGGACCCCCGAGCCCGATCATCCTGCAGGTGAACGCGAGCGACGGCACCCAGCTCGCCCGCGTCGAGGGCACGGTCGCCTTCGACGACGGGAACACGCGGTACACCTATTCGCTGGTGCTGTGCCGCCGTTCGAGCTTCCAGGCGCCGTACGTCAGGATCTACGTCAACGGCGTCCTCTACAACACCCTCTTCTGGAACCCCTCCACGACCGTTCCCTGGTGCTTCTACTCCGGCTTCGCCTCCCCGCACTCGGGCGAGGTGGACTACGGGGCCGTCGTCCGGAACGTCACCTTCGAGCTGATCGGGTCCAGCTTCCCGAACAACGTCTACAGGGAACACCGCAGCGGCTTCACCTACGACAACCCCTACAACTGACGATCCCGTACGACGGCAGAAGGCCGCGCTGACGTGGCCTTCTGCCGTCGCGGTCTTGCCGTGATCATCCGGCTCTGCTTACGTGGTCGGGATGAACCGTCGAACATCACCTGCGAGCCGCGTCGCGCTGCTGCTCGTCCTGGTGGCGGTCCCTCTTCTGCTGGTCAATTGGCTCGTCGCCGGCCTGATCCTGGGGTCGGGCTGCGTCTCCCCGTACGAGGGCGGCAACATCACGGAATGCGCGGGCGGGCTCTCCGAGGAGGAGATGTCGGCCGTGGCGGGGCTGGTGGCGTTGGCGCTGTTCGCGCTCCAGTCCTGGTTGATCGCCCGGCGGTACGGCAGGAAGAAGGCCGGGCGGCCGGCCGAGGGCTGACCGGCGGGCGTCAGAGCTCCACGCCTTCGCGGAGCAGGGACCAGGCGCGGCGGACGGTGGCGCGGCGCTCAGGGGCCGGGATGTGGGCGAGGGCGCCGGCGATCATGCCGAAGATCAGCACGAGGTCGTCGGCCGAGACGCCGGGACGGATGCGGGGAGCCCGCCGCGGGTCGTCGAGGACGCCCTGGAGCAGGCCGACCACGCGCTCGCGCAGGCCGAGGATGCGCGGGTCGGGCTCGGCGGAGGCCCGGGAGACCAGCTCGATGAACGCGGTCGAGGCGACGGCGTTCTCGGTCATCACCGCGAGCAGGTCGTCGATGGTGCTGCCCGGCTCGGCGGCGAGCGACTCCAGGGCGGCGACCTGCTCCTCGAACACGGCCATGGCCAGCGCGACGCGGTCGGGGAAGTGCCGGTAGAGGCTGCCCTGGCCGACGCCGGCGGCGCGGGCGACAGAGCTGAGCGGCGCGCCGTAGCCCTCGGCGGCGAAGACCTGGCGCGCGGCGGTGATCAGCGCGGCGCGGTTCTCGGCGGCGGCGCTGGGTCCTTTGTTCGGTCGACGCGGCCCCGGCATGAGGGTTATCGTACAACCGGACAGAGATGTCCGGTTGCCGAGCACCCCCCAGGAAGGACAGGCTCATGAACGCATTCGACGACCGTGTCGCCCTCGTCACGGGAGCGGGGTCGGGGATCGGCCGGGCCATGGCGGTGGCCTTCGCCAAGGCCGGCGCCCGGGTGGTGGCCGCCGACGTGGACCGGGCGCGGGCCGAGGAGACGGCCGCCATCGTGGGCGAGGCCGCGCTCGCCGTCACCGCCGACGTCGGCGACCAGGCGTCGGTGGCGGCGCTGACGGAGGCGGCCATCGGCGCGTACGGGCGGATCGACGTGCTCTGCAACAACGCCGGCATCCTGGACACCATGGCGCTGCCCGCCGAGATCGCCCCCGAGGTGTGGGACCGGGTGATCCGCGTCAACCTGACCGGCGCGTTCCTGGTCACCCACGCGGTGCTGCCGCACCTGCTGCGCCAGGGCCGGGGCGCGATCGTCAACACCGCCTCCGAGGCGGGCATCCGCGGCGGCGCGGCCGGAGCCGCCTACACCGCCTCGAAGCACGGGCTCATCGGCCTGACCAGGAGCGTCGCCTGGGCGTACGCGAAGGACGGCATCCGCTGCAACGCCATCCTGCCCGGCCCCACCGCGACCAACATCGCCGACGGGGCCAGCTTCGACCCGGCCGGCACCGCCCGCCTGTCGCCGGTGCTGGCCCTGGGCGAGCTCATGGCGCAGCCGGAGCAGATGGCCGACGCCGCGCTCTACCTGGCCTCGGACGCCGCCTCGTTCGTCAACGGCGCGATCGTCCCCGTGGACGGCGGCTGGTCGGCCGGGTAGGAAGGGGCGCTCAGCGGGCGGGCAGCTCCTCGTCCAGGCCGGACGGGGCGCCGGCGAGGTGGCGGGCGGCGGCGCGGCGGCCGGGGATGGCGGTGACGATGAGCGCCGCCAGCACTGCCACGCCCGCCCCGATGACGAACCCGGTACGGAAGCCCGCCTCGGACGGCAGCGTCGCCGGACCGACCTGGATCGTCATGTTGGCCAGCACCGCGCCGAGCACGGCGCTGGCCGACGAGGTGCCGATCGAGCGCATGAGGCTGTTGAGGCCGTTGGCGGCGGCCGTCTCGGTACGCGGGACCGCCGACATGATGATCGACGGCATGGCCGCGTACGCGAAGCCGATCCCGGCGGCCACCACGGCAGAGAAGATGAGGATGCCCCAGGCGTGCCTCATGAGGACGAGGGCCAGCAGGTAGCCGGCGGCGATGACGAGCGCGCCGAGCAGCAGGGACGTCTTCGGCCCGCGCGCCGCCGACAGGCGGGCCGCCACGGGCGAGATCGCCATCATGACCAGCCCGCCGGGCGCCATCCACAGGCCGGCCTCGACCATCGAGCGGCCCAGGCCGTAGCCGGTGGCGACGGGGAGCTGGAGGAGCTGCGGGGTGATGAGCGACATCGCGTACATGGCGAAGCCGATCACGATGGAGGCCAGGTTCGTCATGAGCACCTGGCGGCGGGCGGAGGTGCGCAGGTCGATCAGCGGCGCGGGCACGCGCAGCTCCCACCAGCCCCACAGCAGCAGGACGAGCACCGAGGCCCCGAACATGCCGAGCGTGGTCCCGCTGGTCCAGCCCCATTCGCTGCCCTTGGAGACGGGCAGCAGGAACAGCACCAGGCCGGCCGACAGGCCGATCGCGCCGACCACGTCCAGGCGGCCGGGCGACCTGACCGGCGACTCGGGCACGATCACCAGGATCAGCACGCTCATCAGCAGCCCGAGCCCGGCCGCCGCCCAGAACAGCGCGTGCCAGCTCACGTACTGGGCGACGAGCGCGGCGGCGGGCAGGCCGAGCGCGCCGCCGACGCCGAGCGAGGAGCTCATGAGCCCGATGGCCGAGCCGAGCCGCTGCGGCGGGAGCACGTCGCGCATGATGGCGATGCCGAGCGGGATGACGCCCATGCCGAGGCCCTGGAGGGCGCGGCCGGCGACCATGGGGACCAGCGTCTCGGCGGGCGCGCACACGAACGAGCCGGCGGACAGCAGGAGGGCGCTGGCGACCATGACGCGGCGTTTGCCGTAGAGGTCGCCGAGGCGGCCGGAGACGGGCATGGCGACCGCGCCGGCCAGCAGCGTGGCGGTGATGGCCCAGAAGGCGTTCGCGGTGGTGGTGTGGAGGAGGGCCGGGAGGGTGGCGATGAGGGGGACGATGAGGGTCTGCATCAGCGAGACCGTGATGCCCGCCGCCGCCAGCACCCCGACGATCAGTCCGCTGCGCGGCACCGTGCCCGGTTCGTCCATGCGTCGCTCCCCCGATGTCGGCCTGCACGCCAGGCGCAAATGGTGTGCATCATACACATGCCCACTCAACGGATATTCTTGACTCCCGCGACGGGAGGCAAGGTGCGCAGGGAGATCGCCGACATCGAGCGGGAGCTCATGTTGATCGGCCGTTACAAGGAGCTGGTGGCGGCCGGCCGGCCCGACGAGCGGCCGCTGGAACGCAGCAGCTACATCCTGCTGAGCCGGTTGGAGGCCGAGGGGCCGCTGTCGATCGGGCAGCTCGCGCGGGCGTTCGGCCTCGACACCTCCACCGTGAACCGGCAGACCGCCGTGCTGCTGCGGGCCGGGCTGGCCGAGCGCATCCCCGACCCGGAGGGCGGCATGGCGCGCAAGCTCCGCGTCACCGAGGAGGGGCTGCGGCGGGCGCGGGCCGAGCGGGAGGGCCGGCTGCGCGGGCTGGCCAAGGTGCTGGAGGGCTGGACGACGGAGGAGCTGGAGTCCTTCGCCGGCGGGCTCGCGCACTTCAACGCCAGCATGGAGCGCTGAGAACGTCCTGTCCCGGCCTCCGTGAAGGCTGCGGAGGTCATTCGCCGGCGAAGACCCTCAGTTGCAGGGCGAGCGTGCCGTAGTAGCCGACCAGCGTCGTCAGCTCGAACAGGCCGCGCTCCCCCAGCGCCGCCACCGCCCCCGCGTACTCCTCGTCGTCCAGCCGGCCGCGCGCCGTGAGCGCGGCGACGGCCCGCAGCGCGGCGCGCTCGGCGGGGTCGTCCGGCTCGGGCAGGCCGCCCTCCCGCAGCGTCGCCAGCTCGTCCTCGGTGAGGCCGCACGCGCGGCCGGCCGCCTCGTGCGCCTCGCGCTCGAACGCGCTGTCCCAGTGCGCGGCCACGGCCAGGATCGCCAGCTCCCGTACGCGGGCGGGCAGGACCGAGCCGTAGCGCACCGCGGCCCCCAACGCCTGCAGCGCGCCGCCGACCGGCGGGCTGAGCAGCATCGCGTTGAACGGGCCGCGCAGCCGCCCCTCCGCGTCGGCCAGCGCGAACGGCTGCGGCCCCCGTGACCGGGGGCCGCCGGCGATGGCCTGGTAGACCTGCCGCTGCTCCTCGTCCAGCTCGTCCGGGCGCAGTCCGGGCAGGCGTCGCCCGGGGTCGCTCCGCTCCACTCACGGCCTCCGTCCGTCCGTTTAGCTGCGCATTACAGCCTGCCTCCTATCGTGACGCCCGAGGAACTCTCGGGAGCGTTCATGTCACAGAGAAAGGTCAAGCGCAGGCGCGCCGAGCTGCGGCGCGAGGAGGCTGCGCGGCAAATCAGGCACAAGCGGGCGGTGCGCAGGTTCGCGCTGGTCGCCGTCGCGCTGGTGGCGGTGGTGGCGGTCGCCACGGGGGTGCTGGTGGTCACCTCGCTCGGCAAGCCGCCGGAGACGGCCGCCCCGGCCGTCCCGTCAGCGTCCGTCTCGCCGGCGGCCTCCACGTCCCCCACTGCGACCGCGTCGCCCTCACCCTCTCAGTAGGAGACCGGCGGTCACGCGCGGGCGACGGCCGGGAGCGCGGCGTGCTCGGCGTGCGTCTTGAGCATCGCCAGGCTCTGGCGCAGTCGGCGTTCGGGGTCCGTGCCCAGCAGCCGGGCCACGATGTGGCCCGCCGCCCCCGCCACCGGGTTGTACGAGAGCCGCACCTGCACCTGCGTCCGGCCGCCCGGCCCCGGGGCCAGCCGCAGCGTGCCCGCGTGCGCGATGAGCTCGCCCTCGGCCGACTTCCAGGCGAGTTCGCGGCCCTCCACGCGGCGGGTCTCGCTCGCGTCGAACCGTACGGGTGTGCCGCCCGGGCCGCTGACCAGCCAGTGGGAGGTGCGGCCGTCGACGGACAGGCGTACCTCGTACACGTGCGGCATGAACTTCGGGAACGCCGAGTAGTCGCTGATCAGCCCCCAGACGGCGGCCGGGGGCGCGTTCACGGTGACGGCGGCGGTGACGTCGACCCCGCGGCGCCCGGCGTTGATCCCGGTCAGGCGGCGCAGCGGCAGGTTCGTCGCGGCGCGCACGGCCAGCACCCCGGCCAGGCCGCGCGCCGCCGTCGAGAACGGGCCCGGCAGCCGCAGGGTCCAGAGGACGACCGCGGCGGTGCCCGCCAGGAAGCGGGCCGACGGCGACCACTGGACCTGCAGCAGCTCGGGCACCGGCCGCCGGAGCCTGCCGCCGTGCAGCCGGGACGTCCCTCCGGCCTCGCGGTGGGCGGTCCAGACGGCCTCGACCCCCCGTACGCCGGGAACGCGGCGAATCGCCCGGCGGGCCCGTTCGTCCTCCGCGGCCAGCACGTCGCCGGCGAGCGTGACGATTCCCTCGTCCACCCGAACCTCGACGGCGTGCGCGTGGCTGACGTGGCGGCCCAGCTCGGCGCGTACGCGCTCGTGCAGCACCCGGTCGTCGACGGACTGGCTCCTGCAGCGGTAGCGGACCGCCGCGGCCAGCCCCCGGCTGCGGTTGGTCAGGTCGCGGCTCAGGACGCCGAGGCCGTCGCGCAGCTTGTGCGTGGCGTGGGCGGCCTTGTCCCGCCCTATGGCCCGGCGGCTGCGTCCTCGTACCGGGTCGCAGAAGTACGCCACCGCGGCCCCGGCGCAGAACGCCGCCCCCGCCGTGACGGCTCTCCCCGGCCCGCGCCGCCCTCCAGCGGCTTTATCGTCCGTGCTCAGGCGCATGGTGTCCCCCCTCGTCCGCCCCTCGACCAGCGGCTACCCGCCTCCGGCCCCTGTCATGCGTCATCGCTGTTCATCGCACCGACCCAAAATGTGTCCCTTTTGTCGGCATATGTCGTTTTTTAAGGGAGGGTCGGGGCATGGAGGGACGGATTCCGACCGGGCGCGTACGCGCAAAGGAGCGGGCCATGAACGAAACGGGCAAAGTTGCGCTGGCCCTCGTCGCCGGCTACTACCTCGGCAGGCGGCACAAGCTGCGCATGGCCTCGGCCATGGCGGCGACGATGCTCTTCCGCAAGCTCAAGCGGAACGGAGGCGACCTGCTGAGCGGCTCGCCGGAACTGGGCGAGCTGACCGGACGGCTGCGCGGGGAACTGCTGGATCTGACCAAGTCCGCCGCCATGACGGCCGCGGTCCGGCAGATAGAGGCCCTGGCCGACCGGCTGGAGCAGGCCGGGCAGGCCGAGAAGGGCAGCGAGAAGGGCGCCGAGGAAGGCACCGAGAAGGGCCCCGAGAAGGACACTGCAGAGGACACCGAAGAAGGCACTGCAGAGGGCACTGACGAAGGCGCCGAGGAGGACGCCGACCAGAAGGGCGGCGGCGAGGAGGACGAGGAGGAGGAAGAAGAAGAGCCCCGCAGCAAGAAATCCCGCCTCCCGAAGCCGCACGTGCCGAAGCCGCACGTGCCCAGGGCCGCCGATCGGGTCAGAGCGGCCGCGTCGGGCGTGGCCCGCCGCCGGTCCGCCGAGCGGGACAAGACGAGGGAGTGAGCGCGATGACCGAAGCGCTGAGGGCGGCGGAGAAGGTCGTCGGCAAAGGCAAGGAAACCCTGAAGAAGACCCCGGTGGTCGGCAAGGCGGCCTCGAAGCTGCCGACGGGAGAGCTCAGCTCCGCGCTGAAGCGGCTGGGAGTGGCCGCCGCCGGGCGGGCGTTGACGTCGGTGATCGGCAAGGTCGAGGGCGTGAACGGGCGGCTGAACAACTACACGCCGGGCGGCTCGGGCCGCGGTTCGGGCCGCGGTTCGGGCGGTGACCCCGGCGATGACCCCGGCGGTGACCCCGGCGACGGCTCGGAGGGCGGCTCGGGAGGCGGGCTGCTCAGCGGCGCCAAACAGTTGCTCGGCGGGTCGGGAGGCGGCTCGATCGGCGGCTCGACGCTGGCCGGAGCGGCGAAGGGCGCCATCAAGGGCGTGTTCGGCAAGATCGGCAAGATCTTCAAGCGCGGTAAAGGCTCGGGCGGCAAGTCGCTCAAGGTCACCAACATCGTCGAGGCGATCGACATCGGAGCGCCCCGCCGAATCGTCTACAACCAGTGGACGCAGTTCCGGGACTTCCCGACGTTTATGAAGAAGGTCGAGAACATCGACCAGCAGTCCGACGAGAGGCTGAACTGGAAGGCGCAGGTCTTCTGGTCGCACCGCGCCTGGCGGGCGAAGATCCTGGAGCAGACGCCGGACGAGCGGATCATCTGGCGGTCGGAGGGCGACAAGGGGTACGTGGACGGCTCGGTCACCTTCCACGAGCTCACGCCCGACCTGACCCGTGTCGTGGTGATCCTGGAGTACTACCCGAAGGGGCTGTTCGAGCACACCGGCAACCTGTGGCGGGCCCAGGGACGGCGGGTACGGCTGGAGCTCAAGCACTTCGCCCGGCACGTCATGTCCCACGTGATGCTGCATCCCGAGGAGATCGCCGAGGACGGCTGGCGGGGCAAGATCCACGACGGCGAGGTGACCCCGCCGGAGGAAGCGGAAAAGGAAGGCGCACCCGAAGAGGAGGAAGGCGCCGAGGAGGAAGGCGCCCAGCAGGAAGAGCCCGAAGAGGAGGGCGCCGAGGAAGAGGAGCCCGAAGAGGGGGAAGAGCCCGAGGAAGAAGGGCCCGAAGCGGAGGAGGGTGCCCTCGACCAGGGCGAGCCCGAAGAGGAGGAAGAGGAGCCCGAGGAGGAAGAGGAGCCCGAGGAGGAGGAAGAAGAGGAGCCTGAGGAGCCGGAGGACTACGAAGAGGACGAGGGCGAGGAGGAGCCCGAAGAGGAGGAGGAGCCCGAGGAGGAGCAGCCGGCTGCCGGGGAGAAGCGCGGGGTGCGGGCGGAGCCGCGCCGGGCGGGCAATCCCAGGGAGTCGATGCGCCCGATCCGCCGCAGGTCGTGACCATGCCGGTGCCGGGTGAGCAGAACCAGGGCGCGCGCCTCCGGGCGCCCGCCCTCTACGTGTACGGCATCGTCCCCGCCGACGTCGAGGTGGACGGGCAGGCCCAGGGCGTCGGCGAAGCCGGCACCATGCGGGTGATCCGCCACCGCGAGATCGCCGCCCTCGTGAGCGAGACGGACCAGAGCACCCCCCGGCCGACCGACAGGGCCGCGCACGAGGACCTGCTGGACGCCACCGCCGCCGAGGTCCCGGTGCTGCCGCTCCCCTGCGGGACGGTGGTCCCGGACCGGGCGGCCGTCCTCGACGGCCTGCTGAAGCCGCGTCACGACGAGTTCGCCCGCGCGCTCCGGGAGCTCGAGGGGCGGGCCGAGTACCTCGTCGAGCTCCGCTACGCCGCGCAGGAGCGGCCACGCGAGCCCGACGTGCGCGCCCTGGTCGAGGCGCTCGCCCCGATCGCGGCACGCCTGTCGCCGGGCCGCCCGACCGGGAGGCGGGACACGGCCCGGCTGGCGGTGCTCGCCGAGACCCGCCGGGCCGGCGAGCTGGAGCGCGCCCTGGACACCCTGGCCGAAGGCTGGGCGGGCCGGATCGAGCTGCGCCTGTTCGGCCCGCTGGCCCCGTACGACTTCGTGCCGCCCGGCTGAGGTCAGCGGGAGGCGGCCAGGCGGTTGGTGAGCAGCGCCTCCATGACGGCCTGCGCGGCGGGCAGCAGGTTGGCGGCCTGCGCGAGCACCCGCGAGGCGGGCCCGTCCACGACGGCGGCCTCGACCTCGGCCCCGCGGCGGAGCGGCAGGTGGTGCAGGAAGATCGGGTCGGGCCCGGCGGCGGCGAGCAGGTCGGGGGTGACCCGGTAGGGGGCCAGCGCCGCCGTCGCCGCCGTGGAGACGGGCCAGGCGCCGGTGCAGACCGCGTCGGCCTCCTTGACCGCCTCGTACGGGTCGGGGGTGACGATCACCTTTCCGCCGCCGCCCGAGGCGGCCTCCTCGGCCCTGGCCAGGACGGCGGGGTCCGGTCCCGCGTCTTCCGGAGCCGCGACGGCGAGGGTCAGGCCGGTCAGGGCGACGGCCTCGATGAGGCTGTGGGTGACGTTCGAGGCCGGGCCGACGCAGGCGAGCTTGCGGCCCCGCAGGTCGCCGAGGTGCTCGCGGAGCGTCATGAGGTCGGCGAGGGTCTGGAGCGGGTGGTGGTCGTCGGTCAGCGCGTTGAGCACCGGCACGTGCGCCGCCCGCGCGAACCTGACCGCCTCGGCGTCGTCGCTGATCTGCAGGACCACGAGCGCCGTGTACGCGCCGATCACCTGGGACGGCTCGCCCAGGCGCCCTTCGCGGCCACGCCCCCGCGTGCCGGGCCCGGCGTGCAGCGGCGTCCCTCCCAGCCGGGCGACGGCGGTCTCGATCGGTACGCGGATGCGGGCGCACGGCCGCGTGCAGTACATCAGCACGGTACGCCGGCGCAGCAGCCCGGGCGCCGCGAGCGGCCGGGCCTTGAAGTGGTCGGCACGGTCGAGCAGGAACCGCAGCTCGTGCCGGTCCAGGTCGGCGATGCGCAGCAGGTGCCTCACAGAAGCCGCTCCTCTCGGCGGGCGACGCGGGCGAAGGGGGTTCGCCATCCCAGCACACCACTGGGCCTACCCACGAGTACGGAGGCTAAGGAATCCAAATGGACGGACTTTCGTCCCTACGGCAGCCGGAAGGTGAAAACGCAGGTGCCGGAGGGGATGGAGGCGGTCAGGCGGACCCGATGGACGGTCTCCGGGCGGCCGTCGTGGCCGCGCACCTCCAGCTCCTCCGGGGAGGCGCGCCACGGTTCGGGCACGCGGAGCGTCACCGGCCCCCACGAGACCGTTCCCCGGCCCACGACCGGGCGGCGGCGCGAGACGAACACCTCCTCCACCCGGCACTCCCCGCCGTGGAAGGTGAAGGCGTCGGCGACGTCGAGCCGGCCGGGACGCCAGGTGAAGGTGCGGACGAGGCGGGCCAGGCGCGGCGTGCCGTACGCGGCGGTGAGGTCGAGGGCGAGCAGCAGCGGGTCGCCGGGGACGTGCGCGACGACCCGCGCGGCGCGTTCCCGCCCCGGGAGCTGGGCCGCGCCGTCGATCAGGGGGACCGAGTGCCAGTCCGCGGCGGCCTGCGGGGTGCGGTAGCGGAGCGGGCCGAAGTAGTCGCGGGTGTACTCGGGCGCGCCGAGGTCGTCCAGGATCGGCTCGCCGCCCGCGTACAGGACGAAGTGGCCGAGGTCGAGGTGGTTGTGCGGCTCGTCGTTGTGGCCGCCTTTCGCGGCGAACGCGCTCCCCTCCGTGCGGGCGGCGACGATCCCGGCGTGCGGAAGGAACGCCTGCGGGGCCGGCGGGCGGCGGGCCGCGCCGGTGGTCCACCAGAGGGTACGGCTGAGGTGCGCCCAGCGGTAGCAGGGGTCGTCGTGGAAGGACGGCCCGTCCCCCGGCCGGGCGGGCACGGCGACGTCCAGGCGTACGGCCAGCCGGTCGAGCAGCCCGGCCGGGTACGTCCCGTGCCCGGTCGCGTCGGCGAAGGCCGGGCGGTGGCCGCCGCCGAGGTCGATGGCCGCGGGATAGGCGGCCATGGCGCGTACGTGGGCGCGTACGTGGGGGTCGTCGAGCAGGTCGCGGCCGGTGCGTGCGCGCAGCGCCTCGGCGAAGTAGACGAAATACCCGAAACCGTAGGCCCAGTAGTCGGGGCCCTCCAGGCAGGCGCCGTCGGGGGCGGCCCCTGACCGGTACGACGCCAGGGCCGCCTCGACGCGGGGCAGCAGGACGGGCAGCCGGTCGGAGTCCAGGGCCAGGGCGGCCATCCCGGCCGCGCCGGCGCAGACGGCGGCCCAGTTGTGCGCGCACGTCTCCCACCACCAGCGGCGCTCCTGCACGGGCGCGAGGACCCGCCGGTCCACCTCGTCCCGGACGCGGGCGCTGATGGCCGGCGCGATCTGGTCTCCCAGGAGGGTGACCGCCTCGGCCAGGGTGTGAGCGGTCTCGGCGGCGAACAGGTCCACGTGCCGGTCCAGGTCCGCCGGGTCGTCGCCGTCCGGGGCGTGGGCGGGCAGGATCCAGGTGTGCTCGTCGCAGACGGACCCGAGAAGGGCGTCGAGCGCCGGGTCGGGACGGTCGTCCAGGTGGGCGGCCAGGAGCAGGGCGGCCAGGCGACGGCGCCGCTCGAAGTAGACGGCCTCGTACGCGAGCCGATCACCGGACTCGGCGAAGCGCCGCCACAGGGAGAGCATCAGCGCGGGCACCTCCGTCTCCCGAGCCCGCACCGCCTCCACCCGGACCTCCCGCACGAACCGCTCCAGCACGGCAGGCAAGGCGGATGGGGTGGGCATCAGGCGATGTGGGGGAGGTCGGAGGGGTGGACGGCGCCGTGGAGGGGGTGGCCGTGGGCGAGGCGTTCGACCTCGGCGACCGCGAACTCGCCGAGCCGGCGCAGCTCCCTCCCCCGCGCCCCGCTGATGTGCGGGGTGACGAGCACGTTGGGCAGCCCGAGCAGCGGATGCCCCTGGGGCAGCGGCTCGGGCTCGGTCACGTCGAGCACGGCGCCGATACGCCCGCTCGCGCAGTGCCGGACCAGGGCGGCGGTGTCGATGAGCGCGCCCCGGGCGGTGTTGACCACGACCGCGCCGTCCCGCAGCAGCGCGAGGCGACGCCCGTCGAGCAGGTGGCGGGTCTCCGGCAGCTCCGGCGCGTGCACGGTGACCAGCTCGGCCTGGCGGCACAGCTCGTCGAGCGGCACGTGCCTGGCGCCGAGGGCGGCGGCCTCGTCCGGCCCGACGTACGGGTCGCTGAGCAGGATGTCGGCCCCGTGCTCGCGCAGCCGCGCGATGACCAGCCGGCCCACCCGGGAGGCGCCGACGACGCCGACGGCCGCCCCGGTCAGCCCGCCGCCGTCGCCGGGGGTGGCCACGCCGGGCAGTGCGTCGCCGGACCAGCCGGCCGCCGCGTACGCCCGCGCCCGCGCGAACGCCTGCTTGGCGGCCAGGACGAGCATGGCGAGGGTGTAGTCGGCGACCGGCACCGCGTTGGCCGCCGCCGCCGAGGAGACCGCGATGCCGCGTTCGAAAACGGCCGGCGTCAGGTGCCCTTTGACGCTGCCGGCGGCGTGCACGACCGCGCGCAGGCGCGGCGCGCCGGCGAGCACGGCGGCGTCGATGCGCGGGCAGCCCCAGCCGGTGATGAGGATGTCGGCGTCGAGCGGGCCGTCGAAGGAGTCGATCACGCCCCCGGCGACCCCGGCCACGGCCGCGAGCCGGCGCATCAGGTCGCGAGGGAACAACTCGGGCAGCAGGAGCGGCTGCATGGCGAACGCCACGCGCGGCATCATCCGGCCGTCACCCGGGTCGCCGCTCGGGCCGTCACCCGGATCGCCGCTCGGGCCGTCACCCGGGCCCTCGCTCGGGCCGTCATCCAGGTCGTCGCTCCGGGCGTCGCCCGGCCTGTCGCTCGGGCCGTCGCCCAGGTCGTCACCCGCCCGATCGCTCGGGCCGTCATCGCGACGCCACCGGCGGTCCGAGGCGGCGTACGGAGCCGCGGACGACGATGTGCGTGCCGAGCGTGAGGACGCGCGCGCCCCCCACGCCGTCCGGGGCGCCGGTGGAGGGCGGACCGGGGGTGAGGCGGCCGAGGGCCAGCCGGACCGCGGTGCGCCCGAGCTCGTCGTGGGGCAGGTGCACGGTGGTCAGCCCGAGGTCCTGCGCCGGGGGGACGTCGTCGTAGCCGACGATCGAGATGTCCTCGGGCACGCGCAGCCCGTGCTCGCGCAGCGCCTGGATGGCGCCGGCGGCCACCAGGTCGTTGCCGGCGAAGACGGCGGTGAAGGTCGGCGGACCTGCGGCGAGGCGGCGGCGCATGGCGGCGTAGCCGGCCTCGCGGTCGAACTCGGCCTCCACCTCCAGAGAGGGGTCGGCGGGGACGCCGTGCTCGGCGAGGGCGGCGCGGTAGCCGGCCACGCGGCTGTCGGAGGTGGTGTGGCCGGGCCGCAGCCCGAGGTAGAGGATCCTGCGGTGGCCGGCCGACAGCAGGTGAGCGGTGACGGCGTGCGCGCCGCCGGTGTTGTCGAAGCCGACGACCAGCGCCGGCACCCCCTCCCCCAGCGGCGGCCGGCCGCACAGCACCAGGCGGGAGCCGGCGGCGGCGAGCGCGTGGGCGTACTCGGTCATGCGCTCGCGGTATTCGTCGTCGACGACCACGCTGCCGACGAGGATGACGGCCTCGGCCCGCTGCTCGCGCAGGAGCCGCACGATGGACAGCTCCCGGCCGGTGTCGCCGCCGGTGGTGCAGATGAGCGAGAGCCGTCCCTCCTGGGCGGCCTGCTCCTCGACGCCCTGGGCGATGAGCGCGTAGTAGGGGACGGCGACGCTGTTGACGACGATGGCGATGGCCCCGGGGCGGGCCGCGGACAGGGCGCGGGCGTGGGCGTTGGGGACGTAGTCGAGCTCGCGCACGGCCCGGACGACCTTGTTGCGGGTGGCGGCGAGCACCGGGTACTCGCCGCCGAGCACGCGGGACACCGTGGCCACCGAGACGCCGGCCCGCTTGGCCACGTCCCTGATGGTGACGCGGTTGGACGGGGTCATGCGGGCCTCCTGCTGGTAACCGGTTACCTGATCGCTGTCCTGGACGGTAAGAGATCCGCTTTCCGTCGTCAACCCCGCCTGCACCGCGATTGTAACGAAAAGTTAACAGCGTGTTGACTCGTCACGTCGATCGCGTTTACCGTCCGGCTCACGACGTCTGAAGTAACCGGTTACCTGGCATCGGCCCCGATCCTTCCCCCCAGAGAGGTGGCCTCGATGGACGGACCACTCACCCGGCGCGGACTGCTCAGAGGATCCGTGCTCTTCGTCGCCGGCGCCGCCGTCGCCGCCTGCGGCGGCGACCCCCTGGCCAAGACGAAATCCACGCCCGCCGGCGGCGCCCCGAAGATCACGCTCAACCACTGGTACCACGAGTACGGCGAGGAGGGCACCCAGCAGGCGGCGATGCGGTACGCGGCCGACTTCACCAAGGCCAACCCCGACATCGCGGTCAAGGTCTCGTGGATTCCCGGCGACTACGCCACCAAGTGGACCGCCGCCGTGCTGACCGCCGACGGACCGGACGTGTACGAGGTCAACGACGTCAGCCCCAACATGGTCAAGGCCGGCCAGGTGACGCCGCTGGACGAGGTGCTGGGCGCGGAGAAGTCCGACTTCGACCCGAAGGTGCTGGCGCCGTACACGTGGGGCGGTCAGGTCTACGCGGTGCCCATGATCATCGACCCGATGTTGCTGTTCTACCGCAAGTCCCTGTTCCAGAAGGCGGGGGTGGCGGTGCCGGGGAGCTTCGCCGAGCTGGTCGCGGCGGCCAAGAAGCTGACGGCGGGCAAGCAGAAGGGGCTTTTCGCCGGCAACGACGGCGTCGGCGCGCTCAACACGATGGTGCCCTGGTCGAACGGCAACCTGCTGATCGACGACCGGAAGATCATCTACGACGACCCCAAGGTGGTCGAGGCGCTGACCGGGCTGAAGGAGCTCTACGACGCCAAGACGACGCTGCAGGGCTACTCGACCGACTGGTGGGACCCGGGCGCGCTGATCAACGGCGCGGCGGCCATGCAGTGGGTGGGCCTGTGGGCGGTGCCCGGCATGACCGAGGCCCTGGGCGACGACTTCGACGCCTTCCCGCTGCCGGCGTTCGGGCCGGGCGGGCGTCCGGTGGTGAACATGGGCGGCTGGGTGCAGGTCGTCAACGGCAAGAGCCGCAACCTGGACGCGGCCAAGCGGTACGTGCGCTGGCTGTGGGTGGAGAACACCGCCGCGCAGACCGACTGGAGCCTCGCCTACGGCTTCCACGTGCCGCCGCGCATCAGCGCCGCCGCCAAGGCGGACAAGCTGACCAGCGGCCCGGCCAAGACCGTGATGGACGCGGTCGCCGCGCACGGCGTCAAGCAGCCGGCGCTCTGGACCGCCGAGGTGCGCCAGCCCTACACCGACGCCGTCACCGCGATCGTCAAGAAGGGCGCCGACCCGGAGAAGATGCTGGCCGAGGCGGCCCAACGCTCGCAGGACATCCTGGACAAGGTGCCCGTGCTATGACGACCCCGGCCGGCCTCGCCAGGCTGCGCACCGGCCGCTGGCCGGCCTGGCGCGCGTTCGTCCTGCTCACGCTGCCGATGGTGGCGGGGCTGTTCCTGTTCAAGTACGTCGCCATCGGCTGGGGGCTGCTGCTCAGCTTCAACGACGCCCGGGGCACGATCAGCCTGGGCTCCTGGAACGGGCTGGAGAACTACCGGCGGCTGCTGTCGGGCCCGGCCTTCACCCGGTCGCTGGTGACGATCCTGCTGTTCACGCTGTTCATCGTGCCGGTGACGTTCGCGCTGGCGCTCGGGCTGGCGGTGCTGGTGAACCGGCTGCGGCGGGGGCGGGCGCTGTTCCGCACCACGTTCTTCGTGCCGGCGGCGGTGTCGTACGTGGTGGGCGCGCTGATCTGGAAGATGAGCCTGTTCAACGGCACCCCGTCGGGGGTGGCCAACAGCCTGGCCTATCTGCTGGGCCACGAGGACGCCATCGGCTGGGTCGCGACGGTCGATCCGCCGCTCTACTGGATCGTGCTGGTCACCGTGCGGCTGTGGCTGCAGACCGGGTTCTACATGATCCTGTTCCTGGCCGGGATCCAGCAGGTGCCCGCCCAGCTCTACGAGGCCGCGCGGGTGGACGGCGCGCACTCCGAGTGGACGCTGTTCCGGCACATCACCTGGCCCATGCTGCGCAACACGTCGGTGGCGGTCACGCTGCTGCTGATCATCAACGCGTTCCAGGCGTTCGACGAGTTCTACAACATCCTGGCCTCCAACCTGTCGGGGCTGGGCGGCGCGGACGGCCGCACGCCGTTGATCTACCTGTTCCAGACCGCGCTCGGCGAGCAGAACTACGGGGCCGGATCGGCGGGCGCGTTCGTGGTGACCGCGCTGATCGTGACGTTCACGCTGCTGCAGGGGCGCTTCGCCGGGTTCGGCAGGACGGCCGAGGAGGAGGCCCGATGAGAAGGTCGCGGCTGGGCTCGTACGCGGCGGTGGTGGTCTTCGCGGTGCCGTTCCTGCTGCCGTTCTACCTGCTGGTCCGCAACGCGCTGATGACGCGGCGGGAGCTGGGCTCGCTCGACTGGCACTGGTGGCCGGAGACGGTGACGTTCCAGGGGTTCGCCGACGCCTTCGGCAACGACGCGGTGCCGCTCGCGCACGCGCTCGGGAACTCCACGCTGATCTCGGCGATCTCCGCGCCGCTCGCCACGCTGCTGGCCTCGATGGCCGGGTACGCGCTGGCCCGCATCCCGGTCGCGGCGGCGCGGCCGGTGTTCTTCTTCATCATCGCCACGATGATGGTGCCGGGTGCGGCCACGTTCATCCCGACGTTCGTCGTGGTCGGGTCGATGGGCGGGGTCAACACGCTGTGGGGGCTGATCGCGCCCGGCCTGTTCAGCGCGTTCGCGGTGCTGCTGTTCCGCGGCTTCTACCTGCGCTTCCCGCGCGAGCTGGAGGACGCGGGGCGGGTGGACGGCCTCGGCCACCTCGGGCTGTACGTCCGGCTGGCGCTGCCGAACTCGGGGGCGCTGTTCGCCTCGCTCGGCATCCTGTCGTTCATCGAGCACTGGAACGCGTTCCTGTGGCCGCTGGTGATCGGCCAGGACCCGGAGTACTGGACGGTCCAGGTCGCGCTGTCCACCAACCTCAACCAGCAGGCGCTCAACCTGCCCGCGCTGTTCGCCGGCGCGCTGGTGGCGATCCTGCCCCTCGTCGTGCTCTTCCTGGTCGCCCAGCGCTGGATCGTGCGGGGCGTCCTGCTCAGCGGAGTCAAAGGCTGATCCGAAGGAGCTTCCCATGTCCCGTGTGCTGCCCCTGCTGGCCGGGCTGTTACTCGTCCTGCTGCCCGCGCCGCCCGCCCGCGCCGCCCCCGTGACCGTCGCTGTCGGGGCGCCGTTCACCGACACCTCGGGCGGCGCGCTGCACGCGCACGGCGGCGGGGTGCTCAAGGTCGGCTCGTACTACTACTGGTTCGGCGAGAACCGCAACGCCGACGGCACCTTCCGCTACGTCTCCGCCTACCGGTCGACGGACCTGCGGAACTGGGAGTTCAGGAACCACGTGCTCACCCAGTCCAGCGCGGCCGAGCTGCAGGTGGCCAACATCGAGCGGCCGAAGGTGATGTACAACGCGGCGACCGGCCGGTTCGTCATGTGGATGCACAAGGAGAACGGCAGCGACTACGGCGAGGCGCGGGCCGCGGTCGCCGTGTCGGCCACGGTGGACGGGAACTACACCTACCTGCGGAGTTTCCGGCCGCTCGGGCACATGTCGCGCGACATCACGACCTTCACCGACACCGACGGCGCGGGTTACATGATCTCGGCCGCGGACGAGAACTACGACCTGCACGTCTACCGGCTGAGCGCCGACTTCACCGACGTCGCGTCGCTGGTGCGGGTGTGGGACGGCGACCACCGGGAGGCCCCTGCGCTGTTCAAGCGGGGCGGCGTGTACTTCATGCTGACCTCGGGCGCCACGGGCTGGCAGCCCAACCAGGCCAGGTACGCCACCGCCACCTCCATCACCGGCTCCTGGAGCGCCTGGCAGGACGTCGGCGACGCGACCACCTTCGGCTCGCAGCCGGCGTACGTGCTGCCGGTGCAGGGCACGTCCGGCACCTCGTACCTGTATCTGGGCGACCGGTGGGCCGGGGCGTGGGGCGGGCCGGTCAACGACTCGCGGTACGTGTGGCTGCCGATCCAGTTCCCCTCCGCGACGTCGATGAGCCTGTCGTACGCGCGGGAGCTGACGATCGACGCGGCGGCCGGCACGATCACCGCCGTGGGCTCCGGCCACGACCGGCTGACCGTGCGCCACTCGGGCAAGTGCGCCGACGTGCGCAACGCCTCCGGCGCGAACCTGACCGCCGTCATCCAGTACACCTGCGGCTCCGGCTTCAACCAGCAGTGGCGCGTCCAGTCCGTGAGCGGCGGCTACGTGCAGGTCGTCGCCAGGCACTCGGGCAAGTGCCTGGACGTGAACGGGCAGAGCACCGCCGACGGGGCCGCGATCCAGCAGTACGCCTGCGGCTCGGGCGCCAACCAGCAGTGGACGGTGCAGGACGCGGGCGGCGGGTACGTACGGCTGGTGGCCAGGCACTCGGGCAAGTGCGCGGACCTGCCGTCGTCGTCGCAGGCCGACGACGTGCAGTTCAAGCAGTATCCGTGCAACGGCGGCCAGAACCAGCAGTTCCTGCGCACCCCGCTGTAGGGGTGCCTCGTCCCCAGAAGTGGTCATGACCTGGTAAAAGGCCCACCCCCGCCCGAATCGGCACAATTTGTGACGATACAGTGACGAATTGTGAACGAGAAGCTCGTGGAAATAGCCTGGCCCGGCCTCGGTATCACCGTGGCCGCCGAACTCGACCAGCGGAACCCGGCCCTCGCCCAGTGCTTCTGGGACGCGTTGCCGTACCGGAGCCTGCAGGGCCACGCCCTGGTCGCCGGCCATCACCTCTACCACGTCGCACCGGTCCACTCGCTGCTGCACGCGCCCGCGGAGCACCGCGTGGACCGGCGCACCGTCCCGGACGGGACCCTGTTCGGCTCTCGCCTGCAGCACCTCGGCATCAAGTACGGCGAGCTCACCGAACCCATGACCGCCACGCCCATCGGCCAGGTGCTGCCGGAGCACCTGGACGGCCTGATCGAGGCGGGCCGCGAGGTCTGGCGGGCCGTCTACACCACCAAGGAGCCGGTCATCGCCGAGGTGCGCCGCGCCGGGGAGAGCGGCGGGCACCGGCTGCCCCGGCTCCCGGTCGGCGACCCGCAGGTCAACGCGCTCATCTCGGACGTGCACGCCGAGACCGAGCGCATCTGGCTCGACCCGCCGCGCGAGCTGGTGGACCTGCACGAAGGCCGCATCGCCTCCCGCGCGGGAAGCTACGAGACGGTCCTGACCACGCTGCTGTTCGTCAACGGCGAGACCCGCCCGCTCGGCTACAGCTGCTACGGCGGCCTCGTCCGGGCGGCCATCGAGGGCATGCCGATGCCGTGGCTGCGGCAGATGACCCGGCTGCTGGCCCACACCCCGGCGGAGTTCCTCGGCTACTGCGGCCTGGACACGCTGTGGGGGTTCACCCGGCGGCTCCTGGACAACCTCGACCGCATCAACGACCACGTCGACTTCATGTCGGTGATGGCCACCATGGCCCTCTACTGCAACTGCCTCGGCGGGTGGAACCTGCACCTGTTCCCGTGGGAGGCGGGCGACAGCCTGCGGCGCGTGGAGGCCCACGTATGACCGACACGCGCGTGGCGGTGATCGGCGGCGGCGTCATCGGCCTGTCGATCGCCTACCATCTCGCGGAGGCCGGAGTCGAGACGACGCTGCTCGAACGCGGCGCGCTCGGCTCCGGCGCCTCGCGCGCCACCGCCGACGTGGTCCGGTCGTACTTCGCCGGCAACCCCGTCAGCTCGGCGCTGGCCGTACGGAGCCTTGCGGCCTACCGGGACTTCCCGGTCCGGCCGGGGGCCGACCTGCCGCTGCGGCAGGTCGGCTACCTCGTCCTGTTCTCCACGCCCGAGCAGGTCGCCGCCTTCGAGGCCGACCTGCCCGCGCAGCGGCGGGCGGGCGTGGACGTGGGGCTCATCGGCGTGGAGGAGGCCAGGGAGCGCAACCCGCTCATCGGCGACCTCCCGCTGCTGGCCGCCGCCTGGTCGCCGCAGGCGTACGTCTCCGACACCGCCGCCATCGTCACGGCCTACGCCGAGGCGGCCCGGCGCTCCGGCGCCACGCTGATCACCGACCGCCCGGTCTCGAGGATCGACTCCTCGGCCGGGCGGGTGTTCACCGAGGACGGCGGCGAGCTGACGGCCGAGGCGGTCATCTGCGCGGCCGGCGCCTGGTCGCCCGCCCTCGTCCGCGGCGCGGGCGTGGACCTGCCGATGACCGAGCCCATCGAGCAGGAGCTGCTGCTCACCGATCCGCTGCCGCCCGGCACGCCGGAGATCCCGTGCACCCTGCACGCGGCGAGCGGCCTGCTGTCGCGGACCCGCGGCGACCGGCTGCTCGTCGGCATGGGGTATCCGGGTCCCGACCGGGAGGCGTGGCGGCGCGAGGTGGCGGAGCGGTTCGCCGAGGTGTACCCGGGCCTGTCGGGGCTGGGCCTGCGCCCGGCCGTCACCGGGCTGCGCGACGCCAGCCCGGACCGGCGCGCCTTCATCGGCCACCTGCCGGGGCCGCCGGCGTTCCTGTACGCCACCGGCTTCTCCGGGCACGGCCTGTGCAACGCGCCGGCCGCCGGCGAGCTCGTCCGCGACCTCTATCTCGACCAGGACCCCGGCATCGACGTGACCGCGTTCGCGGTCGGCAGACAACGAACGGGATGACCCATGACCGAGCTCGTGCGTTTCATCATCGATCCCGCGGCGCCGGACCCGCATGCCGACAACGACCGGCTGCGCGCGGCCGGGCCGCTCGTGCCGGTGACCGCCGAGGGCGTGGACGCCTGGGCGGCCACCAGGTACGCGACCCTGATGACCGTCCTCACCCATCCCGACCTCACGAGGGAGATCCAGTACTGGGACCCGCTGGAACGTTCCACGCTGCCGCCGGGGACCGCCATCGACCGCATCGTCACCGACATCTCCATGCTGAACGCCGACGGCGAGGAGCACCGGCGGCTGCGCGCGCCGCTCGCCGCCGGCTTCACCCCGCGCCGGGTGCAGGGCCTGCGGCCCAAGATCGAGGCGCTGACCGCCGCGCTGATCGACGACCTCGCCACCCTGCCGGCCCACGAGCCCGTGGACCTGCGGGCGCGCTTCGCCTATCCGCTGCCGCGTGACGTCATCTCCGAGATGATCGGCATCCCGCCGGCCCACCAGGAGCGGATGCACGAGCTGACCGACGCCGTCGCGCACGTCAGCGAGGACCTGGCGGACGGCCCGCGGGTGCGCGAGGAGCTGCACGCGCTGCTGCACCGCATCATCGAGGAGCGGCGGCGCTCGCCCGGCGAGGACATCATCACCGACCTCATCAGGCTGCGCGAGCAGGACGGCGGCAGGCTCTCGGAGGAGGAACTGTTCGCCACCATCGACCTGCTGTTCATCGCCGGCCACGTGACGACGGTCAACCTCATCACCAACGCCGTCGGCGCCCTGCTGCACACGCCCGGCCAGCTCGCCCTGCTGCGCTCCGGGAAGTGCCCGTTCAGCGCGGCCGTGGAGGAGACGCTGCGCTGGGACTCGCCGATCGCCTACTTCCCGTTCCGGTACGCCAAGCGCGACGTCGAGATCGACGGCGTGCACCTGCGGGCGGGCGAGGCCGTGCTGGCCTGCTTCGCCTCCTCCGGACGGGACCCGGAGCAGTTCGGCCAGGACGCCGACCGCTTCGACCTCACCGATCCGCCGGCCTCGCACCTGGCCTTCGGGCACGGGCCGCACTTCTGCCTGGGCGCGCCGCTGGCCCGGCTGGAGGCGGAGATCGCGTTGCGGG
Organism: Nonomuraea sp. B208; assembly: GCF_057536035.1. Classification (NCBI taxonomy): domain Bacteria; kingdom Bacillati; phylum Actinomycetota; class Actinomycetes; order Streptosporangiales; family Streptosporangiaceae; genus Nonomuraea; species Nonomuraea sp. B208. The sequence goes on along the minus strand of NZ_BAAJOU010000024.1, from coordinate 304,795 downwards.
CCCTGTTCACGGCCTTCCCGGCGATCAGGGCCGCCGGGCCACGGGAGGAGTTGCGCCAGATCGACACGTTGCTCGGCAACAGCACCCGTACGATGCCGGTCGTCCTCGGGCCCCGCGCCCGGTAGCCGGCGGCGGCCGGGACGCCGGAGCGGCTCCGGCGTCCCGGCCGTCCCCGGGGGCGATAGCCTCTTACCGTGTCTCAGCTCGATCTGCGCGCTCCGATGCGCCTGGCGACCACCATCCGCCCCTACGACTGGGGGTCGGTGACGGCCCTTCCCGAGTTGTTCGGCACGGAGCCGACCGGGCAGCCGCAGGCTGAGCTCTGGATGGGCGCCCACCCCGGCGCGCCCTCCACCGTCGGGGGCGTCCCGCTCGACGCCGTCATCGCCGCCGACCCGGCCGCCGCGCTCGGCCCCGGCACCGCCGCGCGTTTCGGCGGGCGGCTCCCCTACCTGCTCAAGATCCTGGCCGTGGCCCGCCCGCTGTCGCTGCAGGTGCATCCCACCGCCGAGCAGGCCCGCGCCGGCTACGCCGCGGAGAACGCGCGCGGCATCCCGCTCGACGCCCGCGAGCGCACCTACAAGGACGACGCGCACAAGCCCGAGATGGTGTGCGCCGTCACGCCGTTCCACGGGCTGTGCGGCTTCCGCTCCCCCGCCGCCACCGCCGGCCTGCTCGACCGGCTCGGCGTGCCCGGCCTGCGCCCCTGGATCGGCGCGCTGCGCGACGGCGAGCCCGCCACGGCCCTGCGGACGGTCTTCGCCGAGATGCTCGCCGACGCGGCCGCGCCGCTGCGCGCGGAGGTCGAGCGCGCCCTGCTCGCCGCCGGCGACCCCGAGCTGGCCCCGTACGCGGAGATCGCCCGCGCCTGCCCGGGCGACCGCGGCGTGACCGCCGCCCTGCTGCTGCACCACGTCGAGCTGGCCCCCGGCGAGGCCCTCTACCTGGGTGCCGGCGTGCCGCACGCCTACCTCGGCGGCGTGGCCGTCGAGATCATGGCCAACTCCGACAACGTGCTGCGCTGCGGCCTGACCTCCAAGCACATCGACGTGCCCGAGCTGATGCGGGTGGTCGGCTTCGCGCCCGGCGAGCCGCACCGGGTGGCCGCCGAGCCGGGCGGTCCCGGCGAGCACCGTTATCTGCCGCCCGCGCCGGAGTTCGCCCTGGTCCGGCACGAGCTCGACGGCGAGCGGGCGCACGAGCTGCCCGGCGGCGTGCCGCAGATCGTGGTCTGCGTCGAGGGCGAGGCCCGGCTGGTCGGCGCCACGGTGCTGCGCCCCGGAGAGTCGGCTTTCATCCCCGCGGAGGTTTCGACCACCCGCCTTGAGGGTAAGGGGACGGCCTACCGGGCGGCCCCAGGAGCTTGAAAACCGGGCATGCTTGACAAACCGGGCATCTCGACGATGCAGCTTGATCCGCGGCGAACAGTGCCGTAAGTCCCGGTGCCCGCGGCCCTTCGCCACTACCCCCAGGTTCCGCCGCCCGGCCATCATCATGGTGTCCCCGCTCATCGGAGGTGAACCGATCATGGTTGGCGGTCGCATGCTCATGGAGGCGCCGGCTCTCGACGTCGAACTGCTGGCGGTCAAGAAGCGGCTCGCCGAGCTGGAGGAGCAGGTGCGCACGCTCAGCGCGGCGAACCTGGCCCTCGTCCGCGCGATGGAAGGGCTCGACGAGCGCGTACGCGCCCGCGAGGACGACCGGCCCCTGTCCCCCACTCCCTGAGACCTCCCGGCCCCCGGGCGTCAGGGGCGCCGGCGGGCCCTGATGACGTAGTCCACGTGGGCGCCGGGGGTGCCGTCGGGCGCGGTGCGCTCGCGGGTGAACTCCTCGCAGGTCAGCACCTCCCACCCGGGCCCGGTCAGCTCGACCGCGTCGAGGACGTCGCCCGGCGTCGGGAAGGCGACCTCGACGGGCGGCTTCTCCACCCAGGACGGCCAGCCCAGGTGCCCGATGATCAGCAGCGTCCCGCCGGGGACGACGGCCGCGGCGGCCTTGCGCAGGACCTCCTCGCGCGGCAACTGCACCGGGGAGTGCAGGTAGCTCGCGCTCACCAGGTCGTAGGAGCCGTCGGGGAAGGACGTCGCCAGGTCGTGGCGGCGCCACTCGATCCGGTCGGCCACGCCCGCCCGCTCCGCCTCCTCGGCGGCGCGGTCCAGCGCCACCTGGGAGATGTCGGCGGCGGTGACCCGCCAGCCGCGCTGGGCCAGCCAGACGGCGTCGGCTCCCTCGCCGCAGCCGAGGTCGAGGGCGCGGCCGGGCGGCAGGTCCGCGGCCTCGCGGACGAGGGCGACGTTGGGCGCGCCGCTCCAGATGCGGTCCTGCTCGCCGTAACGGCCGTCCCAGAACTCCTCCGCCGTGACCCCTTCTGGCACCTCGAATCCACTCTGCCCATGCCCATGCCCGTGACCGTGCCCGTGACCGTGCTGGTTCTGGGCGTTCGCGCGAAACGCGGCGACGGCGCGGCGGTTCTCCTGCTCGATCAGGTCCGCGTTGATGGCCGCCCCCGCCCGTACGCCGCCCGCCGCCGCGGCGATGACCTGGTCGGTCACGTTGACGGCGTTGCCCGCCACCCACACGCCCGGCACGCGGGTGGCGCCGGTCGCGTCCCCCGGAACGTGGGTGCCGATCACGTGCCCGGCCATGACCAGCTCCTCCGTCTCCAGCCCCAGTCCGGGCAGCAGGTCGGCGCGGGCGCTGAGCCGGGAGCCGACGGCGAGCGCCTCGCACGGCACCACCCGCCCGCCGTCCAGCCGCACCCCGGTCAGCCGGTCCCCGTCGATCTCCAGGCCGGCCACCCGCTCCTCGACCACGGTGACGCCCCGCGCGGCCAGCTTCTCGCGCTGCTCGTCGTCCGGCCGGGGCCCGTCGTGCAGGAAGAACGTCACCCGCTCGCTCCACTGCCGCCACAGCAGCGCCTGGTGCACCCCCAGCGGCCCGGTGGACAGCACCCCGATGGCCCGGTCGCGCACCTCCCACCCGTGGCAGTACGGGCAGTGCAGCACGTCCTTGCCCCACCGGTCGGCGAGGCCCGGCACGTCCGGCAGCTCGTCCACCAGGCCGGTGGCCAGCAGCAGCCGCTCGGCCACGACCGCCGTCCCGTCCGCCAGCGTCACCCGGAACGGGCCCGGCTCCTCGCCGCCCAGGTGCTCGGCCGCGACGACGGTCCCGGTGACGATCTCGCCGCCGTACCCGGCGACCTCCTCGCGGCCGGCCGCCAGCAGCTCGTGCGGCGGCATGCCCTCCCTGGTCAGGAAGGTGTGCACGCCCTCGGCGGGGGCGTTGCGCGGCCGGCCCGCGTCCACGACCAGCACCTTGCGCCGCGCCCGGCCCAGGGTCAGCGCCCCGCTCAGCCCGGCGGCCCCGCCGCCCACGATCACCACGTCGTACTTCGTGTTCACCACTTCGGCTCCTTCCACGTCGCCTTGTGAGGTCAACTGTCCGCGATCAGCGGCCGAATTGACAAACTTCGTTGCCGGAATGGCAAAATCGGAAGAGTGGAGGACCTCGACGAGACACTGCAGTCGGTGGGGCCGCGGCTGCGCGCCCTGCGCCAGGAGCGCGACGTGACATTGGCGGAGCTGTCGAAGAGCACCGGCATCTCGGTCAGCACGCTGTCGCGGCTGGAGTCCGGGCACCGCAAGCCCACCCTGGAGCTGCTGCTGCCGCTGGCCCGCGCCCACCAGGTGCAGCTCGACGAGCTGGTGGGCGCGCCCGTCACCGGCGATCCGCGGGTGACCATGCGGCCGGTCAAGCGCAACGGCGTGACCTGGATCCCGCTGAGCCGGAGCCCCGGCGGGCTGCAGGCGGTCAAGCTGATCTACCCGCCCGGCTGGCCGGGCTTCGTGCCCGAGCAGAAGGTCCACGAGGGCTACGACTGGCTGTACGTGCTCTCGGGGCGGCTGCGGCTGCTGCTCGGCCCGCACGAGGTGGTGCTGAAGCCGGGCGAGGCGGCCGAGTTCGACACCCGCACCCCGCACGCCTTCCAGAACGTGGGCGACGAGCCGGCCGAGGTGCTGGCCCTGTTCGGGCCGCAGGGCGAGCGCATGCACGTACGCGCCCGTCCTGCTCCGAAATAGCCTCGGACGGTCAGCCGCGGGTGTCGTCGGTGCCGAAGCCGTCCAGCGCCTGGCGCTCCTCGGCGGCCTGCAACTCCTGGAAGACGGTGATGTGCAGGCCGCCCGGCGCGTCGAGCCGGGCGTTCAGCGACTGCCACGGGGTGACGGTCGGCGGCGCCACCTCGCTCGCGCCGGCCGCCACCAGCCGCTCGGTCGTGCCGCGCGAGTCGTCCACCTCGAACGCCACCCGGAGCTTGGGCGCGACCTGCCGCCCCACCTCGACCTCGTCGATCATCTTCTTCTGCGCCGGGTTGGCGATCTCCAAGGTGGCCCGGCCGGCGTCGAGGATCGCCACCCGTGCGCCGTCACCGGTGGAGAAGGCCGCCTCCTCGGGCAGCCCCAGGACGTCCCGGTAGAAGGCCAGCGCGGCCTCGTAGTCCTCGGCCTCCACCACCAGGCGAAGCTGGCGGACCGGGCCGCGGCCCTCGGCGTTCGTGCTCAATGCGTGCTCCTCGGTGCTGCGCGGATGCTTCCCTCTCCGCAACCCGCGCGGACCGCACGATCATCCCGGGCGGGCCGGTCAGCCGCGCCCGTAGCGGTCCTCGGCCCGCCAGAAGTACCAGAACCCGCCGACCAGCGTGACCACCGCCCAGCACAGGCACGACAGCCACACCATGGACGGCGGCGTGTGGCGGGTGAGGAGCAGGTCGCGCATGAACTCGATGAACGAGGCCGCCGGATTGAGGTACATCGCGGTGGCGACCCACTCGGGCAGCCCCGCCGAGCCGACGACCTTGTCGTGGATGGCGAAGAACACGCCCGAGGCGTACAGCCAGGTGCGCATGATGAACGGCAGGAGCTGGCCGAGGTCCCGCAGGGACGCCCCGAGCCTGGCCATGATCAGCCCCGCCCCGATGTTGAACATCGTCTGCAGCAGCAGGACCACCGGGACCATCAGCCAGAACCAGCTGATCGGCTCCCCGGTGATCAGCACGATGACCAGCAGCACGCCCATGGAGACGGCGAGCTGCTGGAGCTCCTGGATCGTGTACGCCAGCGGCAGCGAGGCTCGCGGGAAGTGCAGCGCCCGGATGAGGGACAGGTTCCCGGAGATGGACTTCGCCCCCGCGGTGACCGTGCGCTGCGTGTAGGTGAACACGAACATGCCGGTCAGCAGGAACGCCGGGTAGTTCGGGATGTTCTTGCTGCCGCCCAGGATGAGGCCGAACATCACGTAGTAGATCGCCGCGTTCAGCAGCGGCGTGAGGACCTGCCACAACTGCCCCAGCGCCGACCCCGAGTACTTCGAGACGTTGCGGGAGGTGGCGTAGGTCAGGATGAAGTGGCGCCGTTCCCAGAGCTGGCGCAGGTAGGCGGGGAAGCGGGGGCGCGCGATGGCGGGGCGCAGCCCGTGCTTCCTGGCGAGCTCGGCGAGCGACCCGCTCTCGGGCGCGGTCTCTTCCAGTTGGCTCATGGGCACCTCGGTCGCGACGGTCCGACAACCGGGGATGCTAGCAAGGGAGCCGCGTGTCTTCCCTGCTTATGGCCGTGGACGGGCGGCGCGGCGTCAGGGGACGGTCACGCCGGTGACGGCGAAGCGCTCCACCTCGGCGACGTGGCCGCCGGTGGAGGCCACGACGGTGAGGGTCGTGCCGGACGCCGGCTTGAAGGTGACCTCGGCCGACCAGGGGGACTTCTCGCCGCCCGCGCCCACGCAGCAGTGCTCGCCGAGCGCCTTGCCGCCGCCGGGGCGGCGCACCTGGACGCGGATGCTCTCGTCCACGCCGGTGATCCGGCCGCCGACGGTCATCGGGGAGCCGACGGAGGCGCCGTACTCGGGGGTGGTGAGGGAGAAGGTGGTGTCGTCGGTGCCGACGACCTCCCAGGGGGCGTCCGCGCCCTTCCCGTAGCGGACCAGGTGGACGACGGCGGCGACCATCGGGCGGGGGCCCTCCTCGGCGGTGAGGCCGACGTGCACGCGGGCGTGGGCGCCGTCGAGGTCGGTCTTCACGGCGCGGTCGATCTCCCTGAAGCCGAGGTGGTCGCGGGCGAAGCGGACCGCGGTGCGCGCCGGGTCGAGGTGCCAGGCGTCGGCGCCGTCCTCACGGTGGCGGCTCCGCCACGCCTCCGCGGCCGCGGCGTCGGCGAACGGCCACAGCGGCTGGTAGCGCCCGGCCACGAGGTCACGGGACCTCGTGGGCGAGGCGCTCTCCGGCGACCCGGGGGTCGACGGCGGCGGGGAGCTCTCGGCGGGCGGGGAGGTCTCGGCGGACGGGGCGGTCTCGACGGGCGGGGCGGTGGACGGGACGGAGGGGGACGGGGTGCGGCCCGGTTCGCCCCCGCAGCCCGCCGCGGCCGCCCCCAGCGCGACCAGCAGGACCACGGCGCGCCCGGTACGTGCTGTCATGTCATGCCTCCTGGGGGTGGGGGTTCACGCCTGCCGTCGGGGGTCCTACCCTGCCAGCCTGAAGCCCCACCGCGCCGGGACTTCAGGCCGAATACGCGCCCGTCAGCCGGCGGCGGAACACCCAGTACGTCCACGCCTGGTACCCCAGCACCACGGGCGTGAAGACGGCCGCCACCCAGGTCATCACGGTCAGCGTGTACGGCGAGGAGGCCGCGTTCGTCACGGTGAGGCTGTTGGCCGGGTCGAGTGCGGGCAGCACGTTCGGCCACATGCTGGTGAACAGGGTGGCCACGAACGCGGCGATGGCCAGGGCGCTGCCGGTGAAGGCCCAGCCGTCGCGCCCGCGCAGCGTGGCGATCAGCGCGACGGCGAGCCCGATCGCGGCCACGGCGACCGCGGCCCAGGACAGGACGCCGGCCCGTGCCATGAGGAGGAAGGCGAGGACCACGGCGACGGTGATCGGCGCGAGCGCGGCGGCGATCCTGGCCGCGCCCTTGCGCAGCTCGCCGGTGGTGCGCAGGGCGAGGAAGACCGCGCCGTGCTGGGTGCAGAGCAGCAGCATGGCCAGGCCGCCGAGCAACGCGAACGGGTTGAGCAGGGTGAACAGCGTGCCGGTGTACTCGTGGTCGGCGTCGAGCGGCACGCCCCGCACCATGTTGGCGAAGGCGACGCCCCACAGCAGGGCCGGGCCGAGCGAGCCCCAGAAGAAGGCGCGGTCCCAGCCCTTGGTGCTGTCGCTCTTGCCGCGGTACTCCAGGGCCACGCCGCGCACGATCAGCGCCAGCAGGATGAGGAACAGCGGCAGGTAGAAGCCGCTGAAGAGGGTGGCGTACCACTCGGGGAAGGCGGCGAAGGTGGCGCCGCCGGCGACCAGCAGCCACACCTCGTTGCCGTCCCAGACGGGGCCGATCGTCTTGACGATGGTGCGGCGCTCGCCGTCGCCGCCGCCGAGGAAGGGCAGCAGGATGCCGACGCCGAAGTCGAAGCCCTCCAGGACGAAGTAGCCGGTCCACAGCACGGCGATGAGCAAGAACCAGACGGTGGTGAGTTCCATGGCCGGTGAGTTCCTTAGTAGGACAGGGCGGGCACGGGAGCTTCGGGTTCGAGCTCCTCCTGCGCGCCGCGCTTGATGAACTTGAGCAGCAGCCGCACCTCGATCACGGCGAGGACCGCGTACACGAGGGTGAACCCGACCAGGGTGATCGCGACGGAGGGGACGTCGGCGGTGGGCGAGACGGCGGCGGCGGTGCGCATGAGGCCGAACACCGTCCACGGCTGGCGGCCCATCTCGGTGAAGATCCAGCCGAGCGAGTTGGCGACGAACGGCAGTCCGATGCCGAGCATGGCCAGGCGGTAGGCCCACGTGCCGGCCGGCAGCCGGCCACGCCGGGTGAGCCAGAGGCCGGCGAGGGCCAGCAGCGCGGACAGCATGCCGAAGCCGATCATGAGCCGGAACGACCAGTACGCCAGGCCGACGACCGGCCGGTAGTCGCCGGGGCCGTAGAGGGCCTGGTATCGCTCCTGGATGTCGTTGACGCCCTCGACCTTGCCGTCCAGGGTGTTGGTGGCGAGGAGGCTGAGGCCGTAGGGGATCTGCAGGTTGACGTGGTTGCGGCCGTTCTCGACGTCGCCGATCGCGAACAGCGAGAACCCGGCCGAGCTCTCGTCCTCCCACAGCGCCTCGGCGGCGGCCATCTTCATCGGCTGCTGCTCGGTCATGATCTGCGCCTGCATGTGGCCCGACAGCGACACGCCGGCCGCGGCGACCAGGCTGACGACCATGGCGAGCCGGGCCGCGGGGCGGAAGACGTCCACCTCGCGCCGGCGCATGAGGAACCAGGCGCTGACGCCGAGCACGAAGCCGCCCGCGACGAGGAAGCCGCCGGCGATGACGTGCGGGAAGGTGACGAGCGTGGTGGAGTTGGTGAGCACCGCCCAGATGTCGGTCAGCTCGGCGCGGCCGTTGTTGATCCGGTAGCCGACCGGGTGCTGCATCCAGGAGTTGGCCGCGAGGATGAAGTACGCGGAGACGTTGGTGCCGATGGCGGCCAGCCAGATCGTGGCCAGGTGCACCTTCTTCGGCAGCTTGTCCCAGCCGAAGATCCACAGCCCGAGGAACGTCGACTCCATGAAGAACGCGATCAGCCCCTCCATGGCGAGCGGGGCCCCGAAGACGTCACCGACGAAACGCGAGTAGTCGCTCCAGTTCATCCCGAACTGGAACTCCTGCACGATGCCGGTCACCACGCCCATCGCGAAGTTGATGAGGAACAGCCGCCCCCAGAACCGGGTCATGCGCAGGTACTCCTGCTTGCCGGTGCGGTACCACGCGGTCTGGAGCCCGGCCACGATCACCGACAGGCCGATGGTCAGCGGCACGAACAGGAAGTGGTAGACGGTGGTGATCCCGAACTGCCATCGGGAGAGGTCGAGGACGTCCATGCGGATCAGCGTCTTGCAAGATCCCGGGCCTCACCTAGGGCCCTTGGTCCTCTCCGTCCGGGACCTCCGCCTTTCTGAGCCGCTCAGCTCAGCAGGTCGCCGACCGGACGGCGGACCGTCTCGGCGTCGTCGAAGGTGATGCCGAGCCGCATGATCATCTGCGGGTGCGCGCCGCCGCACAGCTCCTCGCGCAGGAACGCGCGCAGGTGGTCCATCTCCAGGGCCTGGGTGTGGAAGGCCGCCGACACGCCGTACGCGCTCGCCTTCAGCAGCACGTGCTGCAGCGCCTCGCCGGCCTTCAGCCAGTCCTCCCTGGTGTCGCCGGCGGTGGTGAGCACCGCCACGACGCCGGGCGAGGTCGAGCCGGCCTGGTCGGCGGGGTTCCCCCAGTCGTGGCGCCAGGCGTAGTCGCGCTGCGCGAAGGCGGGGTCGGTGCGCGGCTCGTCGTGCGGGTAGGCCCCGGCGGGCACGCCGTCCTTGCGTGCGCTGCCCGGCGGCCGGGCCCAGCGGACGACCTCCAGGTGGCGGGGCCGGTCCTCGCTCTGCACGATCTGGGCGGCCCGGGTCAGCGCGGCGACCGCCTCGACGGCCGGCGGGGCGAGGACGAGCAGCGCGGCGCCCTCCTGCCCGGCGGTCGCCGCCAGCGACCGGACCAGCCGGTCCGGGACCGGCAGGGTGGTGAACCCGGACCGGTGCGTACGCCGCCGCTCGATCTCCCCGGCCAGCACCCTCGTGTGCTCGTCGGGCTCGGTCCCGGCGCCGGGCCGGACCAGGGCGAGCAGCGACGGGCGGTCGGGGTCGGGCAGGACGCGCACGACGGGCTCGAAGCCCGCGCGGCGGATCGCCGTGCGGATGGTGAACAGCGCCGCGCCGCAGCTGATGAGCAGCTCCCTGCCGGCCGGGTCGCCGACGCGCAGCCGGCGCCCGGTGTCGGCGCGCAGGCCGATCTCGTCGCCGGACACGGCGAACGACCAGGGCTGGGTGTTGTGCACGGACGGGGCCCAGCGCGCGGCTTCCAGCGCGGCCTGGACGGCGTCGCTCGCCGTACGGATGCTCATGTCCCCACCTCCAGCGGACGATACGACCAGTCCATCACGGCAGGTGGCGGCCGATGAGGGCCGAAGGTCCCCTCCGGGCAGGGGCGTCGGGCCCGCGAGCGGCCCGGCCTGACCAAGGACCGCCTCACCAGGGACTTCCGTCCCTACTCCCCCGGCCCGCCGGGAGCTGTGATGGAGGCGACCGCAAAGGAGGCAGGCATGCGAATGACCGTAGCGGACGTCATGACCGGCGAGGTCGTCTCCGTCACCGAGGAGACGCCGTTCAAGGACATCGCCCAGGCCCTCATCGAGCACGGCATCAGCGCCGTACCGGTCGTCGACGGCGACCGGCACGTGGTCGGCGTGGTGTCCGAGGCCGACCTGCTGCGCAAGGAGGAGTTCCGCGAGGAGTTCTACCGCGAGGGCTACCGTCCCCCGCTCCGCGCCCGGCTGCGTCACCCCAAGGGCCGGCAGAAGGCGGAGGGCGACACGGCCGCGGAGCTCATGACCCGTCCCGCCGTCACGATCAGCGGCGAGGCCTCGGCCGTCTCGGCCGCCCGGCTCATGGACGCCCACGGCGTGAAGCGGCTGGCCGTGGTGGACCACAACGGCCGCCTGACCGGCGTCGTCAGCCGGCGCGACCTGGTCAAGGTGTTCCTGCGCCCGGACGAGGAGATCGCCGAGGAGGTCCGCGACGAGATCCTGGACCAGGCGCTGTGGGTGGACACGGCGGGCGTCCACGTGGAGGTGCACCAGGGCGTCGTCACGCTCACCGGCTGGATGGACCGCCGCACCGAGGCGGCCGTCGCGGTGCGCATGACCGGCCGGGTCAACGGCGTGGTCGGCGTGGCCGACAAGCTGACCTGGAAGCAGGACGACACGAGGTGATCGGGACGGCGCGACCGGCTTCCCCCGGATGATCTTGGCGCGGTAGCCTTCGGCGTCCCCTCGTCGTGGAAGGACCGCCGGTGTTCCGTCTCCTGGCCGTGCTGGCGGCCGTCACGCCCGCCGTTCTCGCGTCGGTGATCCCCGGCGAGACCTGCGGGTACTTCGGTTACCGGAGGCCGGAGCCCTCCGCGCTCGCCGTGGTGGTGTACTCGGCCGCGGGATGGGCAGCCGACCTGCTGCCCGTGGCGCTGGCGCTCACCGGGCTGTGGCTGCCGCGCCGCTTCCCCCTGGTCGGGGCGGCGGTCTCCGGGCTGGTGCTGCTGCTGGGCGGGCTGACGTACCTGGTGCCGTACGTCTCGATCTGCGGGACGACTCAGGGCCTCGGGCTCGTGACCGGGTGCGCGGCGGCGGCGACGGCGGCCTGTCTCCTCGCGCGCCGCGACGCCGGCCCGCGCCGGGTCCCGGCGGCGGTGGCGGCGGCCTGGACCACCGTGATCGGTCTCGCGCTGGCCCGCTCCTTCACGCTCTGGGGGCCTGACGCCTACCTGGGATGCTTTCCGGACCTGACGGACGAATGGGCGTCGTGGTGGATGCGCCTGGACACCTCCGAGCGGCTGGGCCTCTGGGTGGCCGTGGCGGCGCTCGGCGCCATCCTCGTCAACGGCAGGGGCGCGACGGCCGCCGCCGTGGCGCTGCTCGTCCCGGCGCTCTACACGCCGCTCGCCGCAGTGCTGTCGGGCGCCGCGCACGACTGCTCCAGCCTGGCGAAGCTCGTCGCTTGGCCGTACGTGGCCGCGGCGGTCATCGGCGTGATGGCGGCCAGGGCCGCGCGGGACGTCACTCCGGCAGGTCGCGTGTGACGTCGGGGACGTGGGACCCGACGCGGGGCGGGCGTCGGTAGCCGGTGGCGGGCGGCCGCTCGGGGATCTCCAGCGGCGCCCGCCGCACCTCGTGGTACGGGATCGAGGCCAGCAGGTGGGAGATCATGTTGATGCGGGCCCGCCGTTTGTCCTCGCTCTCCACGTCGTACCAGGGGGCCTCGGGGATGTGGGTGTGCACCATCATCTCGTCCTTGGCCCGCGAGTAGTCCTCCCACCGGGTGATCGACTCCAGGTCCATCTCCGACAGCTTCCACCGCCGCATCGGGTCCTCCAGCCGGGCGCGGAAACGCCGCTCCTGCTCGGCGTCGCTCACCGAGAACCAGTACTTGCGCAGCAGGATGCCGTCCTCGACCAGCAGCCGCTCGAAGATCGGGCACTGGTGCAGGAACCGGGTGTACTCCTCCTGGGTGCAGAAACCCATGACCCGCTCCACCCCGGCCCGGTTGTACCAGCTGCGGTCGAACAGCACGATCTCCCCGGCCGCCGGCAGGTGCGCCACGTAGCGCTGGAAGTACCACTGCGTGCGCTCCCGCTCGGTGGGGGCGGGCAGGGCCGCGATGCGGGCCACGCGCGGGTTGAGGTACTCGGCCACCCGCTTGATCGCGCCGCCCTTCCCCGCGGCGTCCCTGCCCTCGAAGATCACCACGATCCGGTGGCCGCCGGTCTTCACCCACTCCTGCAGCTCGACCAGCTCCGCCTGCAGGCGGAGCAGCTCCTTCTCGTACGGTCTGCGCTTCAACCTGCCGGTCCTCGCATCGGTGCTCATCCTGGCAGCCAACCGCGTACGGGCCCGCCGGGGCAAGGATCAGCGCGCCATCAACGCACCGTCAGCGCACCACGGCGACGGCGCAGCGGGCGTGGTGGAGGACGCCGCGGCTGACCGAGCCGAGCAGGGCCGAGCCCATCGCGCCGCGCCCGTGCGAGCCGACCACCACGAGGTCGGCCTGCGCGCCGGCCGCCGTCAGCACGTCCACGGGGTGCCCGGAGTGCGTCTCCTCGATGACCTCGACGGCGGGGTGCTCCGCGCGGAAGGGCTCCAGCGCGGCTGCGACGAGCTCGTGCTGGGCCGCGCGGATCTCGTCCACGTCGTAGGCGATCTCCGGCGCGAACGCGTGCACGGGAAGCTGCCAGGCGTGCACCGCCCGCAGCTTGGCGCCGCGCAGCTCGGCCTGGCGGAAGGCATAGGCGAGGGCGGGCCGGCACTCGGGCGAGTCGTCGACGCCGGCCACGATCTCGCCGCAGGCGGGTTGCCGCGCGGCGCGTACCACGACGGCGGGGCAGCGGACGTGCCCGGCCACGTGGGTGCTGACGGAGCCGAGCAGCGCCCCGGCGAAGCCGCCGAGCCCCCGGCCGCCGACCACGATCTCGCTCGCGCCCTCGGCCTCCTCGCGCAGCACGACGGCGGGGGCGCCCTCCACCTCGCGCGTCTCGACCTCGACGTGCGGCTGCCGCTCGCGTACCAGTGCGACGGCCTCGTCCAGGATCCTGCGGCCCTCGCGCAGCAGCGCGTCGGGCAGGACGGGGGTGGGGAACCTGCCGACCTGGTACGGCGTGCGGTCCACGGCGTGCACGATGCGCAGCGGCTCCCGCGTCCGCACCGCGTCGGAGGCGGCCCACTCCACGGCCGCGCGCGCCGCCACCGATCCGTCGACGCCCACAACGATCATGACTTCCTCCTCGGCCGCTCCTGCTGACACCTCCAGTCGACCGCACGGGCGGCGGCCGGGTGCAGGGCCGGAGGTCCCGGGGCGCCGGGTCCAACGGCCCTTGGGCTGGCCGGGGGTCTCGCGGGTAGCGTTCAGGACATGGGCACCGCTTCGGCGGACCTCGATCCGACGCCGGCCGCCGGGCGGCCCAGGAACGGGGGAGCCATCATGACCGGAACCGGCGATCTGGGCCGGCGCCTGATCCATCACCGCGAACGCCTCGGCCTGACCCGCGAGCAGGTCGCCGCTCGCGCCGAGATGTCGGCGGGCTACGTGCAGTACCTGGAGGAGCACGCCGACATGCCGGACACCGGGTCGCTGCACCGGCTGGCGAACGCCCTGGACACGACGATGGACGAGCTGCTCGGCGGGGGCCGCGAGCGGCCTCCCGGGCGCGGCCCGGCGATGGCCCACCCCTCGCTGGAGGTGCTGGGCGAGGACGAGTGCCGGCGGCTGATCGAGCCGGGCGGGATCGGGCGGGTGGCCTTCTCCGGCTCGCACGGGCCGACGGTGCTGCCGGTGAACTACCGGATGCACGGCGGCGCGGTCGTCTTCCGCACCGCCCACGGCGGGCCGATGGACCAGGACCTGCGGTCCGGGGTGGTGGGCGTCGAGATCCTGATCGCCTTCGAGGTGGACCACATCGACGAGACCCGCCGCGAGGGGTGGAGCGTGCTGGTGCAGGGGGCCGCGCACCACGTGCCGGAGGAGGAGGCGGCCGCGACGGCCGGGGCCGGGGTGACGCCGTGGGCGGGCGGCGAGCGCCACCTGTACGTCAGGATCGTCCCCCAGCAGATCACCGGGCGGCGCATCCGCGGGCTGTGATCACCCGGTGAGGCCGCCGTAGTGGGCGGCGACGGCGGCGAACGCCTCCTTCGGCTCCCAGGGCAGGTCCGGGTAGGTGGTGCCGCGGCCCTCGGCCAGCACCTTGACGATGCCGTAGCTGGCCAGGTCGAGGTCGTCGCGCGGGTCGCCGTCCGGGCGGTGCACGTGGTCGTAGAGGGCCAGGATGAACACGAACGCGCTGTCCACGCCGGCGGCGTCGAAGATCTCCAGCAGCTCGCGCACGTACGCGGCCTGGCCGGGCTCGTCGCGCTCGTACACGCCGCGCAGCCGGACCGGGCCGTGCTCGTCGTACTCGACGGCGTCCAGGGCGGTGGCGCCGAGGTCGCCCGCGCCCCGGTAGCCGGCCGCGCCGAACTCGGTGATCGCGACCGGCTTGCCCTGCGCGACCAGCGCGCGCACGCCGTCCTCGAAGCGGTCGGCGACCTCGGCCGACCGGTAGAGGTCCACGGAGACGAAGTCGAACGGCGTCCAGTCGACGCGTTCGAGCGGGATGGAGGCGTAGGTGACCCGGCCGCCGAACCGTTCGCGGACCAGCGCCACGGCCTCGCCGAGGAAGTCGTTGACCAGGGTGCTCGCCCCGGCGACGCGCTCCGGCAGGCCCTCGCCGCGCAGGAGCCCGTCGAGCCGTTCCCTGAGGCTGCCGCCGGGCAGGAAGCCGGGGTTCATGAGGCTCAGCTCGGCGCCGGCGACGAAGACGACCTCGGCGCCGCGCCGCCTGACGCGCTCCGCGCGCTCGGCGCAGTCGGCGAACAGCTTCAGGCACTCCTCGCGGGTCAGCTCCAGCGGGTAGGGCGAGAACCAGACCTCCAGGCCGAGCTCGGCGGCGCAGGTCGCGGCGAACTCCAGCCGGTCGGGGTCGCCGCCGATCACGCGTACGGCGGTGCAGTGCAGGTCGTCGCGGATGATCCGCAGCTCGCGGCGGACCACGTCGTGGTCGAACTCCCGGCGGGAGAACTCGCCCTTGTTGAGGAACCCGGTCTCGTAGCTGATGCCTTTGGCGCGCATGATCGCACGCCTCCTTCCAATTAGGGTACGGCCAGTACCGTAGAACCAAGCAGCGCAGGGCACAACCCTGTTCCGCTAAGGTACGGACGTGAGCGATTCGACGAAGCGGCCCCGCCGCCGGGGCGCCGCGCTCGAGGAGGCGATCCTGCGCGCCGCGGCCGACGAGCTGGCCGAGTCCGGCTACGCCGGCTTCACGATGGACCGCGTCGCCGCCCGCGCGGGCACCAACAAGAACGCCCTCTACCGCCGCTGGCCCAACCGCCTCGCCCTCGGCGTGGCCGCCTACCGCCTGCTGACCGCGACCGTCCAGCCCCCCGACACCGGCGACCTGCGCGAGGACGCCCTGGAGATGCTGCGCCGGGCCAACCGGCACTGGAGCTCACCGCTCGGCATGATCCTGCGCGAGCTGATGGCGGCGGCCGGGGGCGCGAGCGAGCTGCTGACCCGCCTGCCCGACCAGTCCACGGACACGACGGCCGCCACCTGGCTGACCATACTCGGGCGCGCGGTCGCCCGCGGCGAGGCCGCCCCGGAGACGCTGCACCCGCGGGTCGCCACCGTGGCCATGGTGCTGCTGCGCAACGAGTTCGTGGTGCGCGGCGTCCCTAGCGCGCCCGACGACGTCCTCGTCGAGATCGTCGACGAGGTGTTCCTGCCGCTGGTCCGCAGGCGCGGCGCGGCGGGCTCATGACGTCTCCAGCACGATGGTGGTGCCCCGGGCGTCGGAGCGCAGGGTGAAGCGCTCGACGTTGTTCCTCGCCAGCCAGAGCCCCCGGCCGCGCGGATGGTCGGGCGGCGGCAGGTGGGGGTCGGCCGCGCCGCCCGGCCCCTGGTCGTCGACCCGGCAGAAGAGCCGGGGGCCCTGCTGCCACAGGCTCAGGCTGCCGTGCCCGCCGCCGTGCCGCACCGCGTTGGTGGTGATCTCGTTGACCGCGACGACGAAGCGGTACAGCGTCAGGCCGCTCAGCCCCCATGTGCGGCAGGCGCGCTCCACCTCGTGCCGGAGCAGGACCAGCGTGTGACGGTCGAACTCGAACGCCAGCAGGGCCTGCCGGCCGGACGGCTGCGCCCCGGAGTTCCCCTGCTCGCTCATCGCGCCTCCCCGGGGAGGAGCGGGCGCGCGGCCAGGATGCAGGTGTCGTCGTCGGGGTTGGCGTGGCGGAGCTGTCTCAGCAGGTCGGCCAGCGGGTGGGGCGCGGGCTCGGCGGTGATCCGGTCGAGGACGGCCAGCACGGCGGCGAGCCCTTCGTCGAGGTTGCGCCGGCGGTGCTCGACGAGGCCGTCGGTGTAGAGCAGCAGCACGTCGCCTTGGCGCAGACGGGTGGAGGTGGTGGCGTAGCGGGCGTCGGGGAAGGCGCCGAGCAGCGGCCCGCCGGGCCGGTCCAGCTCGACGGTCCGGCCCGCGCGGGCCAGCAGCGGCGGGGGGTGCCCGGCGCGGGCCCACACCAGACGGCCGGTGGCCGGCTCGTAGCGGGCCACGACGGCGGTGGCCGTCACGGGCACCCCGCGCGGCGGGCCGGTCGGGTCGCCCGCGAACAGCAGCCGGTTGAGCGCGGCGAGCAGCCGGGCCGGGTCGCGGGTGGTGGTGACGGACAGCGCGGCCAGGGCGTGGCGGAGCCGGGCCATCGCGGCGGCCGCCTCGATGCCGTGCCCGGCCACGTCGCCCACGGCGAGCAGGACGGCGCCGTCGCCCGCGGGCGCGGCGTGGTACCAGTCGCCGCCGACCCTGCTGGCCTGTTCGGCGGGCAGGTAGCGGACCGCGACCCGCAGGCCGGGCAGGTCGATCGGCTCGCTCGGCATCGGCAGCACGATCTGCTGGAGCCGGCCGGCCAGCTCGTGCTCGGCGGCGAGGATGCGCTGGTGCTCGCGGAGCTGCTCCTCGACCTCGGTGAGCCTGAGCCTGCTGGTCTCGCGGGCGGTGACGTCCTGGAGGATCCCGTACACCTTGACCGGGGCGCCCGCCGCGTCGCGTACGGCGTCCACGACCATGCGGACGTGCTTGACGCGGCCCGCCACCCCGATGCGGAAGGTCGCGTCCACGGCCTCGCCGCGACCGAACGCCTCCGCCGCCTCGCGGCGTACGGGCAGGTCCTCGGGCAGGACCAGCGCCTCGCTCTCCTCGCGGGGCAGCGGCCCGGCGGCCGGGTCGCGCTCGTAGATCTGGTAGAGCCCGGCCGACCAGCGGGTCTGCCCGGCGACCAGGTCCCATTCCGCCCAGCCCATGTTGCCGAGGCGCTCGGTCTGGGCGATGCGCTCGGCCAGCCGCGTCTCCTCGTCGTGGCGGACCCAGCTCTGCAGCAGGCCGCCGCCGACCGGCCACACCTTCACGGTGAGCAGCACCTCGGCGGGCACGCGGTCCGCCGAGCTGACGTAGGGGACGGGGCCGACCTCGCGCGGCCGGCCGTCGCGCAGCGTCTCGCGCCAGGCGTCCCAGATGGGGCCGCCGACCACCGAAGGGTAGATCTCGCTCATCCTGCGGCCGAGGATCTCCGCGCCGCCGCGCCCCGACAGGTCCACGACGGACGGGGCGGCGGCGGCGATGACGTAGTCGGCGACCTGGCCGGTCACGTCGTACTCGGGGAGGATCAGGATGTGACGCTCGGGCAGGGCGTCGAGGACCTGCCGCACGGCCTCGATCCACGCCGGCCGCGGCGGGGCGGGCTCGCCGGCCGCCTGACCCGCCGGCCCGGTCGCCGGCGGGGCGGGCAGCGGTGCGGGGGGCAGGGCAGGCGACAGCGTGGGCGGCGGGGCGGGGGGCAGGGTGGCGTGGCGGGCCGGGCTCAGGCGGGACGGCAGGGCCGCCTCCACGGTGGCGGCCAGCCCGGCCTCGCCGCGTGGCGGCAGGCGTTCCAGCGCCGCCAGCACCTCGGCGGCCAGCTCATGGACGGGCCGCCGCCGCTCGGCCGCCAGCCGGACCAGGTAGGCGTGGGCCTCCCCCACCCGGCAGCCGGTCCGCCCGGCCAGCAGGCCGCTCGCCCGCGCCAGCAGCACCTCGGGGTGGGAGCGCGCCCGCGCGAGGCGGGCGTCGAGGTCGGCCAGCCGGCCGCGGTAGCCCTCCAGCGGGTCCATCATTCGAGGCCGAACGCGGTCAGCAGCCCCGTCGTGCGCAGTTGGTCCAGCATGCGGCGGGTGGGGTTCTCCACCCGGAAGTCGGCCTGCGCGGCCAGGGCCACGCGCATGGCGTCGACCAGCACCCCGATCCCCGTGGAGTCCATGAACGTCACTCCCGCCAGGTCGACGCGGACCGCCTGGGGCCGCCGCTCGGACACGGCGTCCGTGATGATCTTGTGGATCTCGGTCGAGTTCGTGAAGTCGATCTCGCCGCGCAGCGTCACGCGCAGCGCGCCGTCGTCGTTGGTGTCGACCGACGCCTCATGCATGGCGTTTACCCCCTCCAATACCGTTCAAGAAGATGAAACCGGCATGAACGCCACGACTTACCGACTCCGCGACTCTGCGTCTCACACGGGTTGCACTAGGCGTATTCTTCCGCAACGATCGCGCGCTGTCAGTGGTACGTCGCACCGCAAAGCCGCCGGGCGCCGTTCAGCGGGGCACCCGCAGGACGAGCATGGCCACGTCGTCGTCGTTGTCGCCCGGCCGCACCCCCGACAGCAGCAGGTCGCAGAGGGAGTCCAGGGACCGCTCGGCCAGCCCGGCGGCGTAGGCGGCCAGCCTGTCGAGCCCTTCGTCGAGGATGCGGCTCGGCGACTCGATCAGCCCGTCGGTGTAGAGCAGCAGCGTGGAGCCGGGCGGCAGCTCGACGGCGGCCTCCGGCCGGGGCGCGCGCAGGCCGGTGCCGAGCAGCAGGCCGTGGCCGTCCTCCAGGTAGCGGGCCCGCCCGCCGTGCTCCACCAGCAGCGGCGGCGGATGGCCCGCGTTGGTCCAGCGCAGCGTCCAGCGGCCGGACGGGCCGGGCTCAAGCCGGGCGAGGACCATGGTGGCCATGACGGGCTGGACCATCCGCGTCACGGCCTGGTCGAGCCGGTCCACGATGGCGTGCGGCGGATCGTCCTGGCCGCCCGCGAAGGCGCGCAGCATGTTGCAGACCTGCGCCATGCCGGCCGCGGCGTCGAGGTCGTGGCCGACGACGTCGCCGATCACCAGGGCGGTCGCGCCGCCGGGCAGGGGGAAGGCGTCGTACCAGTCGCCGCCGACCTGGGAGGCGCGCGGCGCGGGCCGGTAGCAGGCGGTCATCCGCAGGCCGGGCACCGACGGGAGCTGCGGCAGCAGGTGGCGCTGCATGGTCTCGGCGACCCGGCGCTGCCGCTCGTACAGGCGGGCGTTGTCCAGCGCGAGGCCGGCCCGGCGCGCGATGTCCTCCACCAGCAGCAGCTCGCTGCGGGTGAACGCGTCAGGGCGGGAGGCGCGGCCGAGGGTCAGCGCCCCGACCGTCTCCCGGACGCCGCGGATCGGCGCGATGCTCGCCGAGTGCATGCCGGTCGCCTGGAACAGCTCCTGCTGGACGACCGCGAGGGCCGAGTCGGGCTGTCCCCGGTAGGTCTCGGGCCCGGCCAGGGCCGCGGTGACCCCGCGCAGCGCCCGTGACAGCGGCATCGAGGACGCCTCCGGCACGGGCGGCATGGCTCTCTCCAGGTCCTCGTGGTGGACGAGCCCGCCGTTCTCGTGGTGCACGACGACCTGCCGCGCCACGCCGCCCTCCTCGGTGAGCAGGTCCACGACCGCCCAGTCGGCGAGCAGCGGCACCACCAGCCGGACGAGCTGGCGCAGGATCTCCTGGACGTCGAGGGTGGAGGTGAGCGTCGCCGTCGTCTCCGCGAGCAGGGCCAGCCGGTCCAGCTCCGACAGCGGCCCCTCGGCGTCGGCCGCCCACGGGCCGGGGGACGCGGTCGGGTCGACCTGGTGGAAGATCACCAGCGCGCCCCGCTCCCCCGGGGCGAGCTCGCAGGGGGCGACGGTCCAGGCCATCGGCAGCAGGGAGCCGTCGCCGCGCTCGAACCACGCGAGCTCGCTCTGCAGGGTGCGCCCGGACAGGAACGCCTGCTTCACCATGCAGCGGATGCCGGGGATCGACTCGCCGCGGCTGTCGCGGTGCAGCAGCTCGTGGGCGTTGCGGCCGAGCAGGTCGGCGGTCCGGCGGCCGACCAGCCGCTCGGCCTCGGCGTTGACCGCGACGATGAGGCCCCGGTCGTCCACGACGTACAGGCCGGCGTCGATGAGCTCGGGCAGCCGCCAGGCCCGCGCGGCCGAGCCCAGCCCGCCCGGAGCCGGCCCGGCCGAGACCCGCCCGCCCGGAACCGGCCCGTTCCCGACCCGCCCGCTCCTGCCGCCGGCACCTTCCATGGTCCGGATCTCCTTCGACTCACCTCCCGCTCCCTCTACCCGCCGGATCTGACCCCATTACCCTCGGCTCCGCCCTTGTGACGCGCAGTCGCCGTGGCGCTACTCCTTCCGCGGGGCGTCGTACACGCCGACGGCCCAGCCGCCCGGCTGCTCGCCCACCTCGGCCGACAGACGTTCGAGCACCTCGGGACGGGACAGCGCCCCGGCCTGATCGTCCTCGTCGCAGCCCCTCGGCTCGCAGCCGACGGTCGACTTCATCACCTTGCTGATCGGGGCGTCCGAGGGGAAGACCCAGACCTCCAGGGTCTGGGGCCGCTTCAGCCAGTCGGCCGGCGCCGACAGCTCGTCGTGGTGCGGGCCGCCGCCCTTCCCGCACCGGCCGCTCGTGCCGCTCGGCTCGCCGCTCCTGGTGTCGATGATCGTGACGACCCAGGCCCGCGGATCGGCGCAGACCACCGTGAAGCCGGTGGAACGGCTGACCGGGGTGAAGGTGACGGTCCGGTGGACGCCGACCGTGGAGAATTGCTCGGCGTGGATGCGCGGCATCGCGAACTCCTTGGCGCCCAGCTTCACCTGGTACGTCGCGGGCAGTTCCGGGGCGCGGACCACTTCGGCCATGTCCGCGGGCGGGCCCGCGGACATCGAGGCCGGCGGCGCTTCCTGCCGGATGACCGGCAGGGTGAACACCAGCGTGACGGCGGCGGCGAGCGCGCCGCCCGCGCCCAGCGCCCGCCGGACCCGGCGACCCCGGTGGATGCGGCGGCCACGCCGGACGATCGCGTCGAGGCTCACGGACGGCTCACCGCCGGCCGGGTGGTGGCCGCGCTCGTCGAGCAGCGCGCGCAGGTCGCTTTCCGTGTGTCTCATCGCGAGGTCCTCTCCAGCGTCATGGTCCGGATGTCGGGATCGACGCGCAGCCGGGTGAGCGCCCGGCCGAGCTGGCTCTTCACCGCTCCCAGCGAGCAGCCGACGATGTCGGCGACCTGGGCGAGCGTCCGGCCCTCGAAGTAGTGCAGGACGATCACCGCGCGCTGGCGCGGCGACAGCGTGCCGATCGCGTTCCACAGCGCGGCCTGGTCCTCCAGCCGGGCGGCCGGGTCGTGCGGATCGGCCGTGTCGGGCAGCGTGGCGGCCGGGATCTCACCCCGCCAGCGCCGTCTCCACCAGGAGGAGTGGGTGTTCACGATGATCCGGTAGACGTACGGATCGGGGTTGCCCTCGATCCGCCGCCAGGCCAGCCACGCCTTGGCCAGCGCCGTCTGCACCAGGTCCTCGGCCGTGCCCCAGTCCCGGGCGAGGAGGTATGCCATCCGGCACAGGCGCAGGTGACGCTGCGCCACGTACTCGGCGAACCCGTCGTCCATCAATCAGCTCCGTCTTGTCGGTTCCGGCGATGACTACCGGCCGGGAAGGCGGTTCGGTTGACAGCGACTCGCAGATGTACATGCCTTTTGGTGCCTTCTGGGCTATGGTCACCGGTATGACGGGACCGTGGCGGACTGCACCCGGGTCCATCGCACGTCTCGGCGTGATGGGCCTGGTTCTGCTGTCCATGGTGCTCATGGTCTGCACGAACGCCGGCTCGCGCGCGGGCGCCGCGCACGCGTCGGCGTCGGTCTCCCACTCCGGCTGGACCCCCGACGGACTGGACGCCCGCCTGTCGAGCCTCCCGCCCGTGCAGCACGTCACCGCCCGCGAGCTCCACATGCTCTCGCTCTGGCCGCGCGGCGACCGCGCGCCGGACGCGCACCTGGCGCTGCTGCCGAGGACGGGCGCCGAGCCGGCCGCCTTCCGCGACCCCCAGCAGCTCGGTCACTGCGCCGCGGGCTCACGCAGCCCGCCGTCGATCTGACCGGTTCCCGCCCTACGTTCCACGTTCCTTCCGGGCCGCCCGCCGTCGCGGGTCGTGGCCCTTCCCCGTGGTTTCCCTTCCGAGAAGGAGCCGATCTTCGTCATGGCCGGCGTTGGATCCCTTCACGACCTCATGCGGCACTACGACCAGCACCTGGAGGGGCTGGAGAGCCTGCGTACCCTGCTGCACGACCAGCTCGCCGCCGCCCGGCGCCTCCGGGACTCCCGGTCGGCGCGCCTGGCGGCCGCCATCGAGGCGGCGCTGGAGCGCATGGACCGCGGATGCTACGGCACCTGCCTGCGGTGCGGCGCGCTGATCCCGTTCGAGCAGCTCATGCGGCGGCCCCAGCGCCGCCACTGCGACGGCTGCGCCGAGACCCCGACCCGGGCCGCCTGACGGCCCGCCGGTGACCGGCGGCCGGGCTCGGGAGCGCCGCGCTCGTCCGGCGTGGCGGTCGCGAGTTCAGCCGCCGGAAAGATCGTGATAAGTTCGGCGTCGCCGTGCATGGCCCGCGACCTGAGGAGGTGAGACCGATCAACGCTGTGACAGATCGGGGCTCCCTCCCTCGCATGGCCTAGGGAGCGCCCGCAGCAGTCATCCCGGAAGGCATGAACCGCTTTGCGCTTCACTTCTCCGACGTCGTCGGACGGCGTCACCGAACGATCGTTCACCCTCGGCGAGATCCCCGGCGTGCTCTGGACGCCGCAGGACGCCACCGGCCCCCGCCCCCTGATCCTGATGGGGCACGGCGGCGGGCAGCACAAGAAGGCTCCGGGCGTCGTGGCCCGCGCGCGGCGCTTCGCCGGCGGGGGCGGCTTCGCGGTGGCCGCGATCGACGCGCCCCATCACGGCGAGCGGCCGAAGAGCGAGGAGTTCGCCCGGATCACGGCCGGGCTGCGGGCCGGCATGGCCGCGGGTGAGGACGTCGGCGAACAGCTCGCCGCCATGCACACGTTCCTCGCCGGGCAGGCCGTGCCCGAATGGCGGGCGGTCCTCACCGCCCTGCGGGAGCTCGACGCCGTCGGCGACGGGCCGGCGGGCTACTGGGGGATGTCGATGGGCTGCGCGCTCGGCGTCCCCCTCGTCGCCGCCGAGCCGCGGATCGGCGCCGCGGTGCTGGGCCTGCTCGGGGTGAACGGGCTGGCCGCGAGCGCCGCGGAGGTCGCCGTCCCGGTGCTGTTCCTGCTCCAGTGGGACGACGACATGGTGCCAAGGGAGCAGGGCCTGGCGCTGTTCGACGCCCTGGCCTCGCCCGGCAGGACGCTGCACGCGAACCCCGGCGGGCACGGGGAGATCCCCGAGCCGGAGACCGGCAGCGCGCTGCGGTTCTTCGCCCGGCACCTCACGTAGGCTCCCCGCCTCCTCACGCTGAGCGTCAGGAGGCGCGTCAGGAGGCGGAGGAAGCCGCCACCTGCGCCGGTCGCCGCAGCTGCGCGGTGGTGGCGGGCGTCGCGGGCGTCTCGGCCGCCGCCGGGGGCTGCTGCGGCTCGGCGCGGTGCCCCTGGCAGTAGCCGTTGCTGACGATCAGCCGGCCGCGCGCGGCGGTGTAGGCGCTGTTGTCGGGAGCGATGAGCACGCCCTGGCAGGTGGGGCAGACGAGAGGCTGGTCGGCGGTCATGGTGGCCCTTTCGGTGAGGGAATCGTCGTACGGGCACGCGATCAGAGGGCTCTGCCCAGGACACGCCGGGTCACACCCGGCGATTCCGCATCCGTCGCCGTCCCAGCGCGATCGGGGGGCCGCGCCACCTCGCAGTATGCCTCGCGCGCCTGCTCGGCGCGGCGCGCGGGGCGCGGGGCGGCTAAGGATCGTCATCCCGCGAGTACGATTCCTTACCTTCCACGAGGGACAACTTCTCCCGTGGAACGGGGGGTCGCCGTCGCCAAGGTGATATTCATCTCAACTTCGACAAGCCGTATCAATTACTGAGATCCGCCGTAGAACCGGACGGCTCGGCCGCGGCCATGCGGGGCAGGACGGTCGCGGCGATGAGCACGGCGGCGAGCAGCAGCCCGGCCGCCAGGGTCAGCCCGAGCGCGTACCCCTCGGCGAGCGCCGCCGGGCCGGCCGACCCACCGGCGCGGCCGTACGCGACGGTCCCGAGGCCGGCCAGCCCGAGCGCGGCCCCGAGCTGGCGCGAGCTGTTCAGCAGGCCCGACGCGGTGCCGCTCTCATGGGCCGCGACGCCGGCCGTGGCGGTGGAGACGACCGGCCCGAGACAGAGCCCGAACCCGGCCCCCGCGACCACCGAGGGCCCGAGGACGTCGGTGAGGAAGGCGCCGTCCGGGCTGATCAGCCCGAACCAGGCGAATCCGGCCCCGGTGAGCAGCCCGCCGAGCACCATGAGGGTCCCCGGCGCGAGCCGGTAGCCGAGCCGCACGCCGAGGGCGGCCCCCGCGACCACGGCGAGCGCGAACGGCAGGAACTGCAGCCCGGTCAGGGCCGGCCCGCTGCCGAGCACCCGCTGCAGGTAGAGGGAGACGAAGTAGAAGGCGGCGGCCATGGCCGCGCCGAGCAGCAGGTTGTAGGCGTTCGCCGCGGCGACCGAGCGGTTGGCGAACAGGCCGAGCCGGATCAGCGGCTCGCGGGCGGTGGTCCGCTCGACGTACGCGAACGCGGCCAGCAGCGCCACGGCGGCGGCCAGCGTCACCGCCGTGACCGGCGAGGCCCATCCGAATTCCGCCGTGCGTACGATGCCGAACACCAGCAGCGTCATGCCCGCCGTGACCAGGACCGCGCCGAGGACGTCCGGCCGCCCGCCGCGCACCAGGGCGAGACCGGCCGCGACCCGCCAGACCAGGGCGAGCGCGACGGCCGCCATGGGCACGTTCACGAACATCACCGAGCGCCAGCCGGCGTACTCGGTGAGCACGCCGCCGATCAGCACGCCGAGCGCGCCGCCCGCGGCGTTCGTGGCGCTCCACACCCCGAAGGCCCGCACCCGCGCCCGTCCGGCGGGGAACGCCGCCGTCAGCAGCGCCAGGGCGGCCGGGGCCAGCGCGGCGGCCCCGACGCCCTGCGCGGCGCGGGCGGCCACCAGGTGGCCGGGCTCCTGGGCGAGGCCGCCGAGCAGCGAGGCGAGGCCGAACAGGACGAGCCCCGAGAGCAGGACCCTCTTCCTGCCGTACCGGTCGGCGGCCTTGCCGCCGAGGAGCAGCAGGCCGCCGAAGGTGAGCGCGTAGGCGTGGATCACCCAGGTCAGGCCCACGCCGCTGAAGCCGAGACCGGCCGCGATGCTCGGCAGGCCGACGTTCACGACGGACAGGTCCAGGGACACCATGAACTGCACGACGGCCACCGCGGCCAGGGTGATGCCCGGCCCGGCGCTTCTCATGGACTTTTGGAACATGTTCCGAAAGTAGCATCACGAGTGCCCGGCCGTCGACAGCTAATGGGGCCGCCAGAATGGGACGGTGTCCGGAACCGAATCGTCACGCGGCCGCACCGGCCGGCCGCCGCTCACCTCCCGCGAGCAGATCCTGGCCGCGGCCCGCCGCATCATCGACAGGGACGGCTGGGAGAAGCTGACCGTCCGCCGGCTGGCCGCCGAGCTGGGCATCGGCGCGACGACGGTCTACCACCACGTACGCGACCGCGAGGACCTGCTGATCCAGCTCCTCAACCAGCACGCCGACCAGACCCTGAGCCCCGACCTGCCCGCCGAGCCGCGCGAGCGGATCGTGGCGGCGGCCGTCGCGATCCACGACTCCCTCGCCGCCTGGCCGTGGGCGGCCGAGGTCCTCACCACCGACGGCTTCCTCGGCCGCCTCGGCGAGTCGGCGCTGCGGATGGTGGAGGCCGTCGTGGCCGCCGCCGTCGACCACGGGTGCACGCCGGAGCAGGCCGTGCACGTCTTCCGCAGCATCTGGTACTACACGGTGGGCGAGATCCTGGTCCGCGCCCACTCGGAGGGGCGGCGGCCGGACGGCGACGGGCGGCCCGCCTTCTTCGCCGGCGTCGACCTGTCACACCTGCCGCGCCTCGCCGCCCTGGGCGACCAGTGGCCCGCCCTCGCCGCGCGCGACACCTACCGGGAGGCGCTGCGGGCCTTCGTCGACGGGCTCCTCGCCCAGGCGGCCGCGGCGGCCCGCTGACCTTTCTCGTCGCCTAATGGCGACAAATCCCATTAAAGGGCGATTTCTCCCTCAATACGACGAAGAGCGACGCGAGCGAGCGCCAGATTGGCACGTTCCCGGTCGACGACCAGATACAGGAGAAGCTGCGCACCGGGCACCGCGAGCAGCCGGATGACGTGATACTGACCCTTCAGCGTGATCAGGATGTCCTCGATTTCGTCGTCTCGGCCGAGCCGCTGCCGGGGCGGCTACGTCGTGGTGTACGCGGTGGGCCGCATGGGCCTGCCGGCCGTGCCGGCGGACGAGGGGCTGGACGTGGCGCGGCGGCACGCCGAGTCGCGCCCCACGGTCGAGCGGCTGAACAAGCTGCTGAGCGGCATCATAGATACAAGCATGGATGCATGCCCGGTACGCTGGGCGTATGCCTGATGCCGCCGCCAAGCGTCCCTCCGCCGCCGAGACCGCGTACACGCTGACCAAGGAGCTGATCCTCTCCGGCGAGCTGCCCGGCGGCAGCCTCATCAGCGAGGGCGAGATCGCCGGCCGGGTCCAGGTGAGCAGGACCCCGGTGCGCGAGGCGTTCCTGCGGCTGGAGTCGGAGGAGCTGCTGGCGCTGCACCCCAAGCGCGGCGCGGTGGTCGTGCCGGTGCCGCCCGGCGAGGCGGCGGACGTGCTGGAGCTGCGGCTGGCGCTGGAGCGCTCGGCCGCCGAGCGCGTCGCCCGCACCGGCCTGGCCGGCGAGCACCTCGACCGGATGCGCGAGCTGCTGCGGCGGCAGCGCGCCCTCGCCGCGGCGGCGGACGTCGGCGGGTTCGCCGCCGCCGACGAGGCGTTCCACCGGTGCGTCGTGGAGGCGTCGGGGAACCGGCTGGCCGGCCGGTTCTACGCCACCCTGGGCGATCGGCAGCGCCGGATGAGCGTGTCCGCGCTGACGCCCCGGCCGGAGCGGCTGTCGCTGCTGGCCGACGAGCACGAGACCCTGCTCGGCCACCTGGTGGACGGCGACGCCGCCGCCTTCGCCGCAGCGCTGCTCGCCCACCTCACCGCCACGCACGGCTCCCCTATCAGCTGACCGTGAAATCCCCTTCTCGCATGCTCCACAATCGTCCGCCCTGGCGGGTCGTCGCCCTGGCGATGTTCGCCTGCGGCTGGGGCGGCAACCAGTTCACGCCGCTCCTGCTCATGTACCGCCGGCTGGGCGGCTACTCGGCGCTCAGTGTCGACGCCTTCCTCGGCGCGTACGTCCTGGGCCTCGTCCCCGGCCTGCTGCTCGCCGGGCCGGTGTCGGACCGGCGCGGGCGCCGTCCGGTCCTGGTGGCGGGCACCGCCGCCTCCGCCGTCGCGAGCCTGGTGCTCTGCTTCGGCGGCGGGAGCGCCTCGCCCATCTACGCGGGCCGGCTGCTCACCGGCGTCGCCGTCGGCATCGCCATGGCCGTGGGCACGAGCTGGGTCAAGGAGCTGTCCAGCGGCGCCGACCGGGCGCTGCCGGCCCGCCGCGCCTCGCTCTGCCAGACGGCCGGGTTCGCGCTCGGCGCCGGGGTGGCGGGCGCGCTGGCGCAGTGGGGGCCGTGGCCGATGGTGACCCCGTACGCGGTCCACGTCCTGCTCACCGCCGCGGTGCCGGTGCTGCTCCTGCGGGTGCCGGAGACCCGGCCGCGGGCCGCGGCCTCCCCGCGAGGTGGCCTGCTGCGGGCGCTGCTGACGGACCTGCGCGTCCCCGCCCCCGCCAGGAGGCGGTTCCGGCTGGTGGTGCTGCCGATGGCGCCGTGGGTGTTCGGCTCGGCGGGGCTCGCCTACGCCGTCATGCCGCAGCTCGTCGGCTTCCGCGTGGGCGACTGGGGGCTCGCGTACGCGACCGGGCTCACCGTGCTGACCCTCGGCATGGGCCTGGCCGTGCAGCCCGTGGCCAAGAGGCTGCACGCCAGGGCCCGCGCCGGACGCGCGCCGGTGGCCGCGATGACGGCGATGCTGGCCGGCACCGCGCTTTGCGCGGCGAACGCGGTGCTGCTGTCCGCCTGGCTCGCCGCCGCGGCGGCGGCCGTCCTGGGCGCCGCCTACGGCATCGCGGTGGTCTCCGGCCTGCTGGAGATTCAGCGCATGGCAGGGCCGGACGACCTCGCCGGGCTGACCGGCGTCTATTACACGCTCGCCTACGCCGGATTCCTGCTGCCCACCTTGCTCGCCTCCCTGTCGGGGTGGCTGTCGTACCCGGTCATGCTGACCGCGGTGGCCGGGGCGGCGCTGCTCTGCCTCGCCCTGGTCGCGACCGGCGCCCGGACCACCACCGCCTGAGCGCCGGCCTCACCACACCTGCAGCGACGCGCCGAACTCCTTGTCCACGTCCCAGACGCGAGGGAAGGTGAGCACCCGCCCGCCGTCGAGGCCGCCGCAGTACACCTGCTTGCCCCAGGCCGACACGATGCCCTGGGCCGCCACCTGCCACCAGGCCGCGCCCGGGTAGGAGAAGATCGGGCCGCCGCTGTCGCCGGCGGCCACGGCGCAGCCGCCGGCGACGTGCTTGGCGCGCACCATGTGCTTCACCTTCTGCCCGTTCGTGTACGTGCCGCTCCAGCCGACCTCGGTCACCCTGATCAGGCAGACCTGGCCGAGGCTGGCCCCGGAGTTGCAGACGAAGTTGCCGACGTGCGCCTTCCACAAGGCCACGACCTGGGCGTTCGAGGCCGAGGAAGGGCTGCCGTTGAAGGCGTTGGCGGTGGCGTCGGCGAGCACGATCGCGGCGTCGCGCTTGGTGACGTACCAGGAGTACTCGCCCATGCGGTTCGCCGGGTCGCCGGTGCCGCCGCCGTCGTAGAAGGTGTCCCAGAGCTTGCCGCAGTGGGCGGCCGTGAGGAAGCCGGGAGTGCCGTTCTTGTCGTAGACGGCGAAGCCGGAGGTGCAGCCCGCGCCGGTGGCGGCGTTCGTGGTGCGGCCGCCCGCGTAGTAGCTGGGGACGTCGTCGCGCCGGTCCCACGCCGGGCTCATCTCCTCGCCGCCCTCCACGGTGATCGGCGCGCTCGCCCCCGCGGGCCGCAGCAGCGTGCCGGGGGTGACGTCCTCGGCGGCGGCCGAGAGGCGTACGCCGCTGCCGTCGGGCGCCGGGGCGGCCCCCGTGACCTGGCCGGACTCGGTCCACTCGGCGGCCTCCGCCAGCAGCCGCGCCTGGCTGTAGGGGGCCGGGAGCACCCGTACGGGCGCGCGCAGCCGTCCCTCCTCCAGCGCGCTCTGGACGGCCGGCGGCACCTCGCCGTGCCAGTACACGCGGACCTCGTGGTTCTCCGGGGCGACGATCATCCCGGCGTACCCTTCGGCGTGCTCGGCGGAGTCGAGGACGCGGTCGGCCGCCGCGTTCAAGCGCGCCTGCTCGGCGAACAGGTCCGCCCAGCCGGCGAACCCGCCGGGCACGGGCTCGCGCGGCCCCGTCGCGTCGCCGAGCGGCGGCTTGCCGTCGGGGACGCGGGCGCGTACCGGGTCGTCGCCGGTCCCGGTGGCCGAGGCGGTTCCGGCGGCTGAGGCCGTTCCGGCGGCTGAGGCGGTCCCGGCGCCCAGGACGGGCAGCAGGACGCAGGCAGCCACAGCCACCAGACGTAAACGGATTTTTCTGGACATGATCCCCCCATGAGTTCGATGAAGGGCCATCACAGCGCGCTCCGCGACCGGCCACCGCGTCCTTCTACCGCCCGGGAGAGTGCTCCCGGAGCTTGCGCGCCACCACCCCGATTTCCGGTCTTCACCTGCGGACACGCATACCTTGAGCGCTTTCCGTGAAGAAAGAGCGTCATGGACACCAGCCCCCGAGGCGACACCCCGCTACCGGACCTGCTCGACGCCACCCCCGGCCTGTGGGTGGACGACCGCGAGGAGGACGACCCGGTGCTGCTCCGCGCCGACGGCCGCCCGGTCGACACCTGGCGCCAGCACTACCCGTACGACTCCCGCCTGTCCCGCGACGAGTACGAGCGCGACAAGCGGCTGCTGCAGATCGAACTGGTCAAGCTGCAGTACTGGATCAAGGACACCGGGCAGCGCCTGGTGATCCTCTTCGAGGGACGCGACGCGGCCGGCAAGGGCGGCACGATCAAGCGGTTCACGGAGCATCTCAACCCGCGCGGCGCGACCGTCGTGGCCTTGGAGAAGCCCAGCGAGCGCGAACGCGACCAGTGGTACTTCCAGCGCTACATCGCCCACCTGCCGGCCAAGGGGGAGATCGTGCTGTTCGACCGCTCCTGGTACAACCGGGCGGGCGTGGAGCGGGTCATGGGGTTCTGCACCGAGGAGGAGTACCTCGAGTTCATCGAGCAGACGCCGCGACTGGAGGACCTGCTGGTGGAGTCGGGGCTGCACCTGGTCAAGCTGTGGTTCTCGGTGTCGCGGGCCGAGCAGCGCACCCGCTTCATCATCCGGCAGGTGGACCCGGTCAGGCAGTGGAAACTGTCGTCGATGGACCTCGCCTCGCTGCACAAGTGGGACGACTACACCCGGGCGAAGGAGGACATGTTCCTGCACACCGACACCGAGCGCGCCCCGTGGACGGTCATCAAGAGCAACGACAAGAAACGCGCCCGGCTGGAGGCCATGCGGCACGTGCTCAGCCTCTTCGACTACGAGGGCAAGGACCGCGAGGTCGTCGGCACCCCGGACCCACTCATCGTGATCTCGGCCGGTGACATCTTCGACGAGGACCACGCCCTGCCGGACTCACCGTAGGCCCGTCAGTACACCGGGGGGAGTACGGCGGCGGCCGCTCACGGGCGGACGCCGCCCCGGCCCGAGCCGGAGACGATGTCCGGACCGGGA
Source organism: Nonomuraea sp. B208 (assembly GCF_057536035.1). Classification (NCBI taxonomy): domain Bacteria; kingdom Bacillati; phylum Actinomycetota; class Actinomycetes; order Streptosporangiales; family Streptosporangiaceae; genus Nonomuraea; species Nonomuraea sp. B208. The sequence goes on along the minus strand of NZ_BAAJOU010000024.1, from coordinate 273,501 downwards.
ACCGATTCGGAAGGCGAACAGGCCATGAACGGAAACGACGAGCACACCCTCGGGACGCTGTTACGGCGCTGGCGGGAACGCGCCCTGCTCACCCAGGAACAACTAGCGGAGAAGGCGGGCCTGAGCGTCCGGACCATCCGCCGGCTGGAGCGCGGCGATCCACACCGGCCGCGTACGGCGTCGCTGCGACTCCTCAGCGAGGCACTGGACCTGAACACGGCCGAACACACACTCCTCACCGCCACCCACACCGTCCAGTCACCGACAGCGGCCCAGGAACGCCCACCCTTCGGCCCGCCCGACACGCCCGACTTCTACAGCGCGCCCGGCGCGTGCGGCCCCCGGCCTCCCACCACCCCGCTCTTCGCCACCCCGCCTCACACCACCCCGCCTCACACCACCCCGCCTCACGCCGGCCCGCCCCCTGCCACTCTCTCCCTCGCCGCCCTGCCCCTCGCCGCCCTGCCCCTCGCCGTACGGGACGCCGCCGCACGCCTGCGATCCGGGTGGGACGCCGGCCACGTACGGGACGGCGGCCACAGACGCTGCCCCGGCCCTTTCAACCGGTCCCCTGGAAACGCCGCCCCTTGACCGCGCTGCCTGACTCTCCCGTCGAGCCAAGTGCCCAGCCGATGCCGGATGTCCGATAAGTTCTCTTTCGGCCATGCCTTTGCTCGCTCACTCCCGGGGGGTCGATACCGGTGCGCCGAACGCTGCTGATCGCAGCTCTGGTCGGAAGCCTGGCCGGCTGCGCCGCCGTCCCGGGACGCATCACCTGGCCCTCCGGCGACTCCCCACCAGCTCCGGCGGCCTCACCGACGACCACCCCGCCGATCACGCCATCGGCCACTCCCACCCCCACTCCCTCCGCGACCCGCGCCGCACTGACCGCCCCGGAGGCGACGCGAGCCCTGCGCACCTGGGTGAGCACGTACAACGCGACGCTCAGGAAGCCCAAGTGGTGGCGGCAGAACGCCCGCCTCGACGCACTGTTCATCGAGGGAGCCCTGCACGAGGGCGTGCTCGAACGCAACCATGAGGATTTCGGCCGCAAGCCGGGCCACAAGCCGATCAACCTGACCACCGACCCGGTGATCTACCTGCCCCGCCCGGAGAAGCAGCCGGCGATCGGCGACTGGTTCATCGCGCAGGCCACCTACAAGGACACCAAGGGCCACGCCCGTCCACACGTGCTCGCCTTCTTCCGCTCCCCCAGCCGGCCGTTCCGGCTGGCCGTCGCGACCCCCATCCATTGGGGCCAGCGCATGCCGAAGCCGCTGCTCGACGCCGACGGCCACGTCACGGACATGGACGACGACCTGGCCGCCGCCGTGGCGAAGGAGTACCAGAACTTCTGGAACCACGAGAAGAAGGAGGGCGCCTCCGGCTACCGCCTGGCCAAGGACAGCTTCAGCCGCAAGGCGTTCCCCGCCGTCTACAAGGGGCTGTACGTCCGCTTCGCCCGCCACGGCTCGATCTTCGGCTTCCGCACCGCGGACGGCGGCTCGTTCCTCCTGTTCGCCCTGCTGAACAACAACAAGAGCGTCAACCAGGTGCTGAGCGAGGCCCTGCTGGTGCCCAAAGGCAGCAGGACCATCCAGGAGTTGGGCGCCAACTGGTTCTCCTGAGCCGGCTCCGCCACCACCACTCACACGGCCGAGCGCTCAGCGGCTCGCCATGATGATCAGCAGGACGATGACGGCGACGACGCAGAGGATGATCTCCACCCCGCTCATCCCTTCTGAGGAGTTCTGCCTGCTCACGTGCCGGTCCCAGCTCTCACGCCTTCTGCGCGAGTCGTCGTCGGACTGCCGGATGCGCCGGAGATGATCGTCCAGCCCACGCTGCCGGGATCGATCGAAGTCGTCGAAGGGCATGGCGATGTCGTCCTTATCGATCGTTGCCACTATCTGTAACAATAATACTACGCATTGTCGCCATTCACGGGTAACATCGTCGCCCCTCATTACGGGCCAAAAAATAGCCAGATTTCGGCTCGATCGGCCGAATCGGCCTGAATTGCTGAGCAAAGCGGCCAAACCCGCAACTATCAGGAATCCCCTTGCGGGTCAAATATCTGCACTGTTTAATATTCGTACTCTCGGCGACAGAGATCAACAGACCGGACACTGGGCGTGCAGCGTCAGATTCTCCCACCAGCAGGAGAGGTTTCGTTGACAACCCATAGGCGCGCAAAGAAGGACCACATCCCTTTGCGCGCCACGCTCCTCTGCGTAGGGGCCATAGGGGCCACAGTTCTCACGGTTACCTATGTGAGATCGGACCAGGTCCTCACGGGGCTGGCCACCGCGGCCCTCTCCTTCGGGGGAACCATCATCGCCGCCTGGATAGCCAGATCGAAACCGCAGGACGGACAACCCGGGCCGGCTCAATGGATCATCACGATCACCAGATGGCCGGTGATCGCCGCGCTGTTCGCACTCAACGCGATCGTCGGTGCGATCACTTACGTGAGCACCTATGTCCACGAGAACCAGTCGGTCGACGCGACCGCGCAAATACGCCTCGACAACGTGAAAGGCCTGCTGCCCGAGCAAGGGCACGCGACCGTCGAGATCACGGTCAAGCCCTGGCGAAAGAAGGCACTGATCACCTTACAGACGTCGGACCATCGACCGGAGCTGGGAACGTGCCGCATCAGCACCGATCTCCAAGTGACGCCGCTCATCGCCAAGAACCCGGGCCCGACCATTCGTACCCTGCCCGGAGAAGAGTTCCAGGTGGACATAAGGCCGGGCGCAGAAAAGCTCTCCCTCGAAGTAGTCGTGATCAACAAAGCCAAAGACGCCAACTGTGCGGTCGATCTGTCCGTCCTCAAAGTCACCCTGTCGAATGATTGAAGAGGATCAGCCGGTCATGCGTAGGATTTACAGGCTGCTCGCCGCGGCCGTCGCACTCTCGACCCTGCTCGCGTGCAGCTCCGGATTGACGTGCCCGCCGTCCTCGGGAAAAGGCGCCTCGCTCCTTTCCGGGACGATCGCAGTAGGCGTGACGAACGACTCACCGGGATTCGCCGTCGGCGGCGCATCGGGGAAACTGAGCGGCTTCGACATCCAGGTCATGAAGGCACTCGAAGATCCGGCGAGCCGCCGGGCGACCGCGGCCACCATCCTCACCGTGGCCAATCGCGCCGCCAGCCTCAAGGACGGGCACGCCGAACTCGTCATCGCGACCTTCTCCATCACCAGCGACCGCAAAGCCGACGGCATCGACTTCGCCGGCCCTTACATGACCACCCCGCAAGCCCTGCTCGTCAGAGCAGATGACAACAGAATGAACACGCGAGAGGACCTCGCCGGAAAAGTCGTGTGCGCCGTCGAGGACACCACCGGCCACAAGGTCACGATCCAGGACGCGAACTTGGACAACCCCGCCCCCACCACCAACGCGTGCGTCGACAAACTGGAGAACAAGCTCGCCGACGCCGTGTTCGACGACGAGATCATATTGCACGGCTTCATGCAGGCCCGCCCCGGCAAATACAAGATCATCTTCCCTGGCGCGTTCGGCACCATCCAGCAATACGGCATCGCCATGGAAAGAGGTCATGGAGCAGACTGTGAAGCGATCACCACCATCATCATCGACTATGTCAAGAAGCAGTGGACGACCGATTTCAAGGCCCATCTGACGAGCGCCGTGGACGCATATCCGGAAGATTTCGAGACCAGATTCAAGCCCGCACCGTCAGACATCAGCAGGGTCTCCTGCAAACCGTAGGAAGACGCCCGGCGTCGCCGGCAGCAGCGACGTGTCCTGCGGGAGCCCATCTGGTAGGCCGCACCGGACGTCTACGTCCGCAACGCGCACGCGTTCTCGCGGAACTGCACCCATACGTCGCCAACCCGCCCAACTCAATCATGTTCGGGGTCCTGAGCGATCAGGACAATTTCGTCGCCGCCCTTGCACCAGCGTGGCCACGACCGACTTAACGCCGGGGTCCGGCTTGCAGTGCACCTTGTGATTGGCCAGGAGGGAGGCGAGGAATGGGGGTGTCGTCAGCAAGAGCGCCAGAAGGCCGACCCGAAAGCCGCGCGTGCCGCAGTTCCCGCACAGGACCGACGGCATGAGCCCACCGCCTCCGTCCACTGCCATTCGAAGGTGCCGAGAGGCAGGGTCACGCGCAACTGATCACCAAGACCTCGCCAAGAGATCACCAAGGGCGCTGAAGATCATTGCTCGTGTCCGACGACACAAGGAGATGTTCCATATGAACAAAAAGCGTACGGCTGCCATGATCATGGCCGCGTTCTTCACCATCGGTGCCGCGCAGCTCATCAGTGCCGGTCCCGCAGCGGCCGCCACCTCTGACGGCGGAGGTGTTTCGTCGATCTATCCCGACTTCGACCCCATCGACTGCGACACGTCGCCGCACCACTGCCGCTGATCCGGCCACTAGTCTTGATCGACTAGCCCGGCCTTCCCCATAGGGGAGAGAGCGCGGACGGTTCTGGGGAAACAGAGGCCCTCCGCGCTCTCCACCCAGCAGCTACCGCCGAGCATCGAGCAGGGTGCGTTCACCGGACCGGGAGGCCGGTGACGGCGCGGCCGATGATCAGGCGCTGGATCTCCGACGTCCCCTCGAAAATGGTGAAGATCTACGACACACACGTGGCCGAGCTGGAGGTTCGCTCGCGAGAACGGTCTTTAGCTGGGAAAACTCTTGTCCTTACTTGCCAGCGTTTGCCACTGCTAGTCGCCCTCGGGCAGAACTGAGGCAGAACCGGAGCAGGGGAAGTCACGGCCGGAGAAGCCTTTCGGCAGCAGGAGCCCCGGATCACTCAGGGTGATCCGGGGCGGCTCCACCAAGGGTCAGCCGGCAACCTGCTCCACGTACAGCGATTCCTCCCACGCTTTCACATCGGCGATCTTGTAGCGCACATGCCTGCCGATCTTCATGAAACGCGGGCCACCGCCTCGCGAGTTCCACTGGTACACGGTCGAGACAGGTACATCCACCCGCTCCGCCAACTCCTCTGGAGTGAGATGCTTCTCCGCCACCGATTCCCCTTCACATGCCCTGCCGCCTCGCGCGACCCTTGGCGGCCCTTGCCAGCGTGACGCAGTTGAAGCAATATTCGCATACTGACGCGTCATACGCTTCAGCTCGCGCCACTCACGTAGCGCGAGCACCACACCAAAAGGGGACATGCGAAAGACCCGCCGTCCAAGGTGTGGGCAGGCGGGCCTTTACTGAAGCCGTGAGGGTGGTCAGACGCGCTTCCAGCGCCACTGCCCGTTCGCATACCGGGTGCACCGGTACTTGCGGTTGGTGACCTTGGCGTACCCGTAGCGGAGGTGGGCCGCCTTCGGACAGTAGGCACCGGGAGTAATGCACCGCCAGGTGTTGCCGACTTGCCGGTAAGAGCACGCTGCGCTGGCGACGTTAGTGGCCGCAGTCACAGCCGCGGTGGCGGTCGTGGCCGCATGCGCGGCGGCGGGGGCAGTGGTGAGGGCCGCGAGGGCGAGGGCTGTGGCGGCGAGCGTGCGAGTGATCATGCGTCTCCCTGATCTGTGTGGAGAGTGACGCATATTCGACGGGCGGTGACGGCGATGTGTTGGCCCTGGCGCCTACAGGAACTCCAGCTATTCACGGGAGCCTCTGACGCCTAGGACGCAGTACCCGGTCGAGGCGGGTTCGAGCCAGACAGCGAGATTGCGTTGCGCTTGGCGGCTACTGCGCTAGGTTGGCCAGTGGCCGCCCCGTCGGGGGGCGGTTTCCACCCCGTTCCTATCGGAGGAACCCATGGCTTTGAGCCGCCTGGCCGCCAAGTTTGCTGCGGAAATTCGCCAGCATGACTGGTCCGATGCTCACTCTCGGGCCGACCGCGCCGGCCACCGCCGCGAAGACGACCGGCCCGTCAACCAGCGTGAGCAGCTCACGCCCGAGCAGACCGACACAGTCCGCAAGAACGTGATGTGGGTCGCGGCGCAAGTCCTCGGCTACGAGGACCCCAACTTCCAACTGCATGAGTTCGCTGAGGCATGCGGAGTCAACATCTACACCCGCCACGGCCGTATCGACGGAGGCATCGAAGCCGGCATCCGCAAGACCGACGGCCGCTACCAGCGGCCTGGCGCGCGAGAGTAGCGATCATTCGAAAGGCCCCGATCCCTCAGAAGACCGGGGCCTCAGACCGTAGCCATGTGGGTGGAGGCGACCGCGGCATCTACGTTGATCTTGACTGCCGGTGTCACCCGCTGGCCAGCGCCGCAACGCTCGACACCAAGAGCACAATGCCACCGAGCACGCCCCACGTAGCGGCGACGAACATCCACACCGCAGTAACCGTCAGTACGATGCCGATCACACCCGCTCCGAGCCGCTCCAGTGCCAGCAGCACCGCGCCGACCAAGACGACGAGCAGCGGCACCACCACAGCCAGAGACACGCTGCGCACATGCGTATGCGGTGCAGCAGCCCACATCACCGCCAGCCACGCCGCCACCATCTCGACCCGGGCCAAAGCCTTCATCGGTCCCCCAGACGCTCCAGAAGCTCCTCAGGAAGGGCGTAAGCCTCTCCCCCGTCCTTGCCGACCAGCCACACCCGCCCGTCCTTCACGAGCTGCTTGAGCTGCGTGTGGATCTCACTCGGAGGAGCCGTCACCCGCTGCTTGAGCACCAGGTGCAGCAGCTCCCCGAGCTCCAGCGCCAGGCCATCCGCGTCGGCGAGCACGTCGATGATCGCCGCCTTCACGTCACCCGGCGTCGAACGCGGCTCCTCCGCACCCGGGCGCTTGCCCGCGCGCGGCTCCCGCCCGTCCTTCTTCGCGCTGGCGTACTCCTCGATCCAGCCCATCGTCAGGTCGTCGATCCGACCGGCGGCCGGCTGGCGGGCGATGAGCTTCGGCTTCTCGGTGTACAGCCACCGCATCAGGGCGGCCCGCCGGTCTATCCCAGACAGATAGGCGAGACCCTGCGTCAGCGTCCCGTTCTTGAACGTCGCCGGGAGCAGCGACGGGTCCTGCGGGAGGCCCATCTGGTAGGCCGCGCCGGGCGTCTGCGTCCGCAGCGCGCAGGCGTTCTTGCGGAGCTGCGCCCTCAAGGTGACGCTCCCGCCCAGCTCGGTCATGTTCGGGTCCTGGGCGACCAAGACGATCCCGCCGCCGCCCTTGCGCCAGGTCTTCGCCCCCGAGGCGAGCGTGGCCACGGCCTTCTTGCCGTGCACGTCGTGCGTCAGCAGCTCCGGCGCCTCCTCCAGGACGAAGAAGATCCCGGTCATGCCGCCCGCATCGGGGTCACCCGGCACGAGGTGCGTCTTGCCGATCCGCTCGTCGCCGTCCTCGTCCACCCACGGGATGCGGGCGAGGTGGCGCACGCGGCGGCGCATCACCCAGTGCCACAGGTCCAGCTCGTACGCGCAGTCGTCCTCGCCGAGCGCGCAGCGGTGGGTACGGTCGTTCCAATCCGGCGCCGAGCCGCCCTGCGGGTCGAGCAGTACCGTCGCGACCTTGTCGGACTGGTGAGCCAGGCCGAGCAGCGTCTCCACCGACCGGGACTTGCCCGCTTCGGAGTCGCCGACGATGATGCCGTGCCGCATGCCGCCCGACTTCGTGTAGAACGCCCAGTGGGCCGGGGCGAGGTCGTAGAAGTAGCCGATGTGCGCCCGGCCGTCCTTGCCGATGCGGGGCTGCACGTCCTCGAACCGGCGCACCTGGGCCAGCGTGTCAGCCTCCAGCAGGGTGAACAGGGCGCGGGAGTTGTCCCCCGAGGGCGACGGCTCCAGCACGGCGAGCTGCGTCGAGGTCTGGAAGGCCGAAGCCACCTTCCCCGCGGCCGCCATGATGTCCTTGGTCTCCTTCTCCCCCGGCACCGCCCGGATCTCCGCGCGATACCCGGCGTCGATCCGCTTCGGCGTCGTCAGCGTCATGCCGTCCAGCGCCTTGCCCTTGGCGGCCAGGCGCTCGTTGAACCGGGCGATGATCCGCGCCACCTCGGGGTCGATTTCGACCTGCTCGACGGTGATCAGCGGCTCCTCGGCCACCGGCGCGCGGCCGGGCAGGGGTAGGCGGCGGTGACGCCGCCAGTGCAGCAGCGCGAACGACAGCCAGCCGGCCACCCCCGCCTGGACCACCAGCCCTGTGGGGCCGACCGGGGCGGTGGCGATGAGCCAGGCCGCGCCGAACACCGCGGCGGCGACGTTCTGGCGGGCCTGGACGGCCTTGCGAACCGGGACCACGACCGTGGCCGCCGCGATGAGGACGGCCACGGCCGGGTGAACCGGCAGCACATGGATTCCCGCCGACAGCGGTAGCGCAATTAGCCACGCGAACGGAGCTGCCATCACCATGCGGTAGCGCTGGCGGAACGCGACGCGCCGCACCGTGCGGGCGACCTCATCGGTCGGCTTCTGCTTTCTGACCTTGGGCAATGGGAGCTCCTTTCGCGTGGTCGTCGGCGTGCGGCCGGGCTCAGCCGCCCGCGTACGCTTCCTTGTCGGCCACGTTGTTCACGCCACCGACCGCCGCGTGGCTCTCGGCCACGGTGGACTGGGCTGCGGCAAGGTCGGCGATCCGCTGGTGCTGGTCGGCGAGCTGCTTGGCGGTCTCGTGCGCGGCCATCATCGCCGTGATGAGCTCGCCGCGGCCCATGTTCTTCTGCAGCAAGCCGGCCATCTGGCCGTCGATGGCGGCGGCGACCTGCATCATGTCGGTGTTGGCGGTGTCGTGGTCGTGCTTGAGCTGGGCGAAGCTGGTGAATTCGGCGTTCACGGTGGTCCCTTCTGGGGTGTCGTACTTGGTCAGGTCGACGACGGGCTTCTGGTCGCGGATGTCGGCGGCGGCCGACAGCTCGGGCGTCTCCTCGGGGGCTTCCTCCTCGGTCGGCGGGGCTTCCTCCTCGGCTTCCTCGACCACCTCGGCCTCTTCGATCTCGCGGGTGGCCTGGTAGTCGCGGTAGGCCTGACGAGCACCCTGGGCGGCCTGGCGGCCGATCCGGACAGCACCACCAAGGACCTTGAGCAGCCCATAGGTCCCGCCCGCGACCGCCGCGGTGGTGCCGCCGACGACTCCGAAGGCGAGAGAGGTCCACCAGCGGAGGTTGCGCGGTCCCGGCGGGGCTCCGGACGCGGTCGGGCGGGTGAGGTACTTCTGGGCCTGGTCGTAGTGGGTGCGCGCGGCGGTGAAGCCGCGCCGGAACTCGAGGTCGGCCTGCGCCGCTCCTGCCCGGAGGCCGCCCACGGTGGCGGCGCGGGCGTCGGGGCGCTTCACCAGGGCGGCGGTGATGACTCCGGACAGGGTCAGCAGCAGGATGAAGGTGATCACTTGCGGCCCCCTTCGACGTTGGCGGTCAAGGTGTCCTGCCACGCCTTCTTGGCGTCGCGGCCAAGGTCAGCGGTGTTGATGCCGAACACCGTGATGGCGCTGACGACCAGCAGCGTGGGGATGAACGGGGCAACGATCGCGGTGGCGCGGCCGACCTTGTTCGACTTCCCCCACACGTCCGCGAACCAGATGGCCGCGCAAATGCCCAGCAGGATCGCCGGAACGACGGGGTGCAGGCGGCCCGTGACCGCCCGGACGATGGCCTCGAAGAACGTCCCGATCAGTCCGACGCCAGCGACGAGCATCCACCAGGCGGTGAACTTCGGCGCGGTCTTCTTCCAGATGAGCCCGATGCCGAAGGCCAGCATCAGGGCGGTCACGCCGCCGAGTCCGACGAGCAGGTTGTCCACGGTGAGGGGTCCCTTCAGGCGAAGAAGTGCAGGATGAGGTAGGCGACGATCGCGGCCGTGGTCAGCTCGGGGAGGAAGATCGTCATGGCGGGGATGTAGAACGCCGTGTAGAGCAGCGCGCGGGCCAGCAGCAGCACCCGCCAGGCCCACACCAGCGCGCCGACATCGCCCGGCAGCCACGGCGGTGACCACCGCTCCCGGACGAACGTGATGGGCGAGGGCATGTAGGAGGGCCGTTCACGGGCGATCCAGTCGACCAGCGGGCCCTGAACAAGCTCGACGAGCTGGTCCAGTCGCGGCGCTGCGGGCGTGTCGGGCACCTGGGGCTGGTCGTCGCGCAGGGGCACGACCGGGGCGACCGTCTCGACCTCGTCGGTGGCGGGCTGGGGCTGCTTGGCGCTCTGCTCGTCCTTCGCGTGCTGGTCCGACGTGGGGAACGGGGAGCGGATGCTGCGTGGCATGTTGGTCACCTCCTCTGGCGGTTGACGTCGTCGGCGTGGCTCCGGAACTCGGCGGCGTAGTGGGTGTAGAGCCGGTCACCTTCGACCTCGTCGGCGTTGTGCATGTCGGCCAACTCGGCGGTGAGGTAGCGGATGGCCTCGTGGAACGTCTCCTTGGCGGTCGGCGCACCTTTGATGCTGGCGTGGAAGCGCTTCTTGCGGGCCTCGCGGCGGGTCGACACGTGACTCCTCCCGATCGTCACGGACGGTTACTGCTGGCGGGGTCGTGCTACGATCTCGCGCACGTGCGCGCACGTGCACTGCGCGCGTTGAGGTCGCCCCGTGGTGGCGGTCTGCGGGTCTGGTCGGCGGTGAACACCGGCTGGCGGCTGGTCACAGTCGGTCACGCCGCTCGCAAGTTGGCGATCACGGCGTCCCAGTTGATCCGCGCCATTGCCTCACTGGTCGGCACCAGCTTGTAGAAGCCGGTCACGTGCCGCGCGAGAACGTCGCCGGGAGTACGGAACACCGCCAGGAGCAGGTCTCCCTGCGTGATCCCGAGCAGCACGTGCTTGCCGTCCGGGGCCGGCTGAGCCCGCAGCGCGGTGCGGTCCGGCTTCGACAGGCACTCGGCCAGGCCGTCCATGCCGTCCGCGAGGACATGCCGGGGCGCGACCACCCCGGCGGGCCAGTCCTCGATCTCCAGGTGGACGAAGTACGGGTCACCGACCCGGTACGTCATCCACCCGTTGTGGAACTCGCCGGTGGCCTCGTCCCATAGGGGGAGGTAGCAGGCCCGCTCGACCGTCTCGTCCGTCTCGCTGGTCATCAGTTCGCTTCCTCGTCGTCGCTGTTGTCGGCGGACGAGCCGTTCTCGTCCGCGCCGTTCGTCCGCTTCTCGTCCGCGCCGGACGAACCGTGCCCGTCCGCGCCGTCCGCCGTCTCCGTCCACGCGGACGAGCCGTTCCCGTCCGCGTGGACAGCGGCCGCCTTCAGCACTCGCAGCAGAGCGCTGGCGCGCTCGTTGCTGATCGTCCGTCCGTCCGCTTTCACGGCGGCCGCGAGCGCGTCGCGAGTGAGCTTCGCGCCCATCCGGTTGTGCTCGGCGAGGATCCTCCGCCCGAGCGGCAGCAGGTCGCCGAAGTCGTCCGCACCTGCGGACCGTCCGCCCGTCCGCGCCGTCCGTCTGCCGTTCGTCCGTGCGGCCCGTCCGCCGTTCGTCCGCCCGGACGAGTGACGCTCGTCCGTCCGCTTCTTGCCGGGCCGTCCGCCCGGACGAGACCTCTCGTCCGCGCCGTCCGTCCGCGTCTGCTCGGGCTTCTCGCCCGCCGCCCGTCCGCCGTCCGTCCGCTTCTCGTCCGCCGTCCGCCTGAATGCGAGCGCATCCCGCCACCGCGCGCGCCGCACCGGCTCGTCCGCCGTCCGACCACGGTCCGTCCGGCCGTCGTCCGCGCTGTCCGTCCGCTTCTCGTCCGTCCGCTCGTCCGCCGGACGAAGCTCGCCCGCGGACAGCGGACGGTACATCGGGAACATCCCACCGCCGACCCGCTGAACGAACCGGGCGATCGTCTGCTTCGCCGCCAGCGCGTCCGGGTCCACGCCGTACAACTCCTCCGACAAGGCGGCGAGTTGCGTCAGCGCGAGCTCCAACTGCGTCCGCTGCGCCGCGACGACCGCCGCCTGCGCGCGGTCCACCGCCTGCCACGTCTGCCGGACGGTGCGGCGCGACCGGACCACCTCGACCGCGAGATGCGGGCTCTGCACGCCTTCGCTGATCGCCCACTTGAAGGCGGCGAACGTCTCCTTGGTGTGCAGCAGCCAGCGCAGCACGCTGAACTTCGGCGCACGGGGGTCGATCAGCCCTTTCTCTCTCAAGTCCTGGCGGTGCAGGTGCCGCGAGTGCATCGACCACAGCCACGGCGAGGCGAGCGAGCAGGCCGCGAACAGCTCGGGGTAGTCCTGTACGTGCGTGTACGACAGGTAGCCGGCGCCCGCCCCAATCGCGTAGGACCACATGCGGATGGCCCAGGCCGCGTCGCCCTCCCGCAGCGCTACGTGGGCGTGCCAGGAGACGTACACGGCGACCGACTCGACGATCCCGGCCGCGATGATGGCCCACACCGGCGGGAGACCGCGCTGCATGAACGACATCGCCTGCCCGGAGACGGCGACGAGGTTGACCCCGAGGTTCGTCGTGCTCATGACGGCTAGACGGCCGGCCGTCCGCGTCCGCTCGGCCCAGACCGCGCGCCGCTTCCGCCACTTCGCGCGGGTGCGCTCGGCCTCGGCGTCGGCCTCGGCGACGATCCGGGTCTGCTCCTGCTCGGCCAGCTCGCCCGCCCGCTCGGAGAGGGCGGCGCGGTGCTCGGCCTCTTCGAGCTCGCGCTTGCGCCGGGCAGCTTCGCGCAGTTCCTCCTGCTCGATGCGGAACTGCTCCGCTTCGAGCCGGGCGCGCTCACGCTCGGGGCTGGGGGCGAGCAATCTCACGCCGCCGCCTCGTACGTGCCGATGCCGAGGAGGCGGCGCTGGGTCGGGGTGGTGCCGCCGATGACGCCCCAGTTGTCGAACGGCATCGCCCGCGCACGGTTCACACACTCGCCAGCCAGGCCGGTGAAGGGGCAGCCGGAGCAGAGCCCGCGGGCGTAGTCCTCGTTGTTGGCCTGGTTCTCGTCGAGGGGGTACCAGTCGTCGGGGTCGGCGTCGGGCTGGCGGCACTTGGCTGCGCGGGTCAGGAGGGCCGCGTCGAGGTCGGGCATGGGGTCGGATGTGACAACGCCGCGCGGCGATGCCACGATGTGGCTGGTCATCGGGTCTCGGTTCCTTTCACGAGGGGAGAGAGACCTGGTGGCTAGGGCCCCGCCTGGAAGTGGAGTTCCGGGCGTGGGCCCGCGAGGGCTTGTGGTGTGCGGCTTTCCGGTGGAGCGGAGGGCCGCTTTTTCGTGCCCTGCTACGATGTGTTTACTAGTAAACAGCGTCGCTGTAGCCATGCTGCATCACCGGACGATCACTGTCAAGCCCGCACGTGAGAAGCACCGATCCTGCTGCCGTACTACGATCAACGCCAGCCAGAGCAGCCCAACGAAGGAGCCCGCCCGTGCCCGTCGCGAGGTTTCCCGAGGTCCTAGTCGACCTCCGGAACAAGATCCTCGACGGCACCTTTCCAGCGGGCGACCCACTCCCCCACACCGAGGTGCTAACCCGCGTCTACGGTGTGAGCCGGCAGGTCATCACCAACGTCATGCGGGAGCTGAAGGAGGAAGGGCTGGTGTGGCGTGTCGCCAATCGCGGCATGATCGTCCAGCCTCTCCCCGTAGCCATTGAGATCGCCATGGCCATTGAGCGGCGCGACGAATCGACAGCTTGGGCGACCGCGTGCCGTCAAGCGGGCGTCAGCGGTCAACTGACCCCGACCCCGCCCCGCCAGATGCCCGCACACGGGGAAGTCGCTCAGGCGCTCCGCCTGGACGTCGGTGCCCCCGTCATGGGCTGGGAGGCGTGGGGCGAGATCGCCGACTGTCTCGCATGCTTCGACCGGACGTACGTACTTAAAGACCGGTACGACACAGGCACCTTCGACGTTGAGCGATCATCAGGCACCGTCGACCTGCGCACCCGGGTCCGGTCAGCCACCTCGGAAGAAGCAGCGGCGTTCCGAGTCAGCCTCAGCAGCCCTCTGCTCGACCTCACCCGCATCACCTACGATCACACTGGCCAGCCGCTCCAACTACTGCGCCGCCTCCTCAACCCGCAGCGGGTGCACATCGTGGACCAGCGGCTACCACTAACCGCGCCGTGACCCTCAGCACGACGAAGGAGGCGAATGCCGCCTACTTATCGCGTCGCTGCGGGCGCCCTGGGCCTCGCTGCCCTTCGCCAGAACCTCTCGCATGATGAAGCCCTGCGGGCCTAACCTGAGGTTGCGACCATCAGGAGGTGCAGGGCTATGCATGACGCTAGCACGGAGCCTGGCGCTCGACTACGAGAGCTACGCAAGCGCCGCGGACTCACCCAGGAAGACCTCGCCGAGCGGGCCGGACTGTCCGTCCCCGTCATCAAGAAGATCGAACAAGGCGGCAGCGCGAGGATGGAGACCTACCGGCAGATCGCGAAAGTCTTCGGGGTCAAGACCGTCTGGTTCGTGGCCGCAGGGCCGCCACGCCCCACCGTGGACACCGGCGACGATGTCGTGCTCACCGAGATGCGGGCCGCGCTCATCCCCCCCATCGGGCTCAACGGCATGCCCGTCGTCGGCACCGCCGACCACGACGACGTCGCGCTCCCCCGGCTCGCCGACGCCGCGGCCTCCGTCAACCGGGCCTACCACGCGGATCGGTACGACGACCTCGCGCACCTGCTGCCCGCCCTCGTCCGGTCCGCGCACTACCACGTCGCCCGCTTCAATGACGGGACAGAGCGTGCGGAGGCCCACCGCGTACGATCAGCCGTGCTCGGGCTCGCCGGCCGCTACCTCATCCAGATCCGGGCACACGACCTGGCGCTCATGACTCTTCAGGCAGCCGCACGCGACGCCATCACCGCAGGAGACCAGGCGCTCGCCGCCTCCGCCGTGTCCTCGCAGGCATGGGCCATGCTGCGGCAAGGCCGATTCGACGAGGTGGAACAGCTCTGCTCCGCCGCTGCCGACCAGATCGAGCCGCGCATGTCCCAGGCCACCCCCGACGAGATCGCCGCCTGGGGATGGATGCTCATGCGGGCCAGCGCGGGAGCGATCCGCAACAACCGGCCCGAGGAGGCGGGCGAATACCTGAGCCTCGCGAAGACCGCCGGTGCGCGACTCGGCCGGGAACACGACCTCGGCGGCCAGAAACGGTTCGGCCCGCTCACTGTTGCGCTGCAGGAACCCGAGAACGCGATGATCGAAGGTCGGCCGGACAAGGCGCTTGAGGCGATGGATGCTCTGCCTCACGGCGTCGGCAGCACCAACGCCTCCACGCTCAACCGGGCGCAGCTCGACAGGGCGCGGGCGCTGGTCCGCGTCGGCGACACCGACCAGGCGACCGAAGTGATGACACGCCTGCGACGCCAGCACGGGGCCTGGCTGCAATACCAGCAGGTCGGCCGCGACGTCACGAAGGAGATCATCGAGTCGCGGACCCGGATGCCGTCCAGCGAACAGCGCGATCTCGCCGATTTCCTCGGCCTCGACGACTGAGGGATACGTTCCGTATCCCTTACGGGCGCGGCGCAGCCAAACGGCTGCGCCGCGTTTCTGTTACTTGCCGGAGTCAGGGCATACCTTCGCGTCAGTCGGAGGTACGCATGGACACGGACAAGAACCTGCATGACCTCGGGGCTTTGCCCAGCGCTGCGGAAGTCCTCGCAGCGGACTACCCCGAGTGGCACATCTGGCGCCACCGCGACGATGCCGGCCGCCACGGCGACTGGATCGCGCAGCACATCACGGACCGTGACCGCGTTCTGCAGGCCCCCGACACCCTCGCACTACGCAAGCTCTTGGAGAACGCCACCGACTGAACATCGCGACAGAAGCGCCTCGGGCACAACCGCCACCGCACCGAGGACTTCCGCTCCTGATCGCTGGCAGGAAGAAGCACGCCGTGACACCACACCACGAAGCCCAACCGCAGAACCTCGCGCACCGATTTTCCGGCACAGCAGGCCCCGGCATGCCCAGCGCCGACTCGTCGATCGCCCGCCTCTGGGACTTCGCCACGGGCGGCAAGGACAATCTTTGGCCCGACCGTGCCGTGCTGGACAACATGGAGCAGACCGCCGACGACATCCACATCGGCAAAGCTGCGAAGGCCAGCGTTCAGGCCGTGACCCGCGCGACTGCTGTGGTGGCAGACCTCGGCATCGAGCAGTGGCTCAACCTCGGCTGCGGCTTGCCGCAGGAAGGTGAAGAGACCACCCTCCAGACGGTCGCCAAGCGCCACCCGGCCGCGCGGGTGGTGTACGTGGACTATGACCCCGTGGTCGCGGTTCGCGCGCGGGCCCTGCTGGACGTGGGGCCGCACACCGGTGTGGTCGAGGCGGACGCTCGGGACGTGGACGCGGTGCTCGGGCATCCGGGAGCGGCCGGGCTCGACCACGAGCTGCCGGTGGCGATCCTCGCGGCGAACCTCTGCCACTTCTGGCCGGACGGTGACGAGCCCGGCGCGATCCTGCGCCGGTACATGGCCCGGTTCCCCTTCGGCTACCTGATCTTCAGCCACGCGCGGGACGACCTCCTGACCTTGGAGGAGCGGGCCAAGCTCGTCGCCGACTACAAGCCGACCGGCGACATCTACAGCAGGCCGCTCGACCGGATCAGGGAGATGTTCCTCGACGGCCTGGAGCTGCTGGAGCCTGGCCTGGTCGAGGCGTCTACGTGGCGGCCCGGTCAGGGCCCTGCGGAGGACGTGGGCCGGGCGCACTTCGTCGTGGCGGTAGCCCGGTTCGGGCGCTCGTCCTGACCTTGCGCCGGTGAGGGCGATTTCCTGATATTCACCCCCTTCATTTCACAGGACCTCATACTCCATGAGACGACTACTTACAGTGATATTGGCGCTACTGCTGCCGATGGCAGCGGTCGCCTGCAGCAGCGTGCCCGCCACCACGAGCGCCGCCGGCCTGGCCAAGAGGCCGGTGCTCAAGGTCGGCTACATGCCGATCCCTGACGTGGCGCCCCTCTTCATAGCCCGTGAGGCCGGTTACTTCCGGCAAGAGGGCCTGGACGTCGAGCCCATCATGGTGCAGGGCGGCGGCCCCGGCGCGGACCAGCTCGAAGCTGGCACCCTCCAGCTCTCGATCATGAACTACACGTCCGCCGTATACGCCGAGGCGAACAAACCCGGCACGCTGAAAATCGTGGCGGACTGCTACCAGTCAACGCCCAACTCCTTCAAGATCATGGTCGCCGCCGGTTCGCCCATCACGAGCCTGCAGCAGCTCAAGGGCAAGCACATCTCGGTCATCACCCTGGCCAGCGTCGGCACCCTCACCCTCAAGAACGCTCTGGCCGTCGCCGGCCTCACCATCGACGACGTCGAAGTGTCCCAGGCGCCCCTCCCCGACATGCTGCAGAAGCTGAAGAGCGGCATCATCGACGCCGCGTGGATGGCCGAGCCCTACGTCACGCTCGCCGGCGAAACGATAGGCGCGAAGGGTCTCTACGACCCGATGTCGAACCGGACGGCAGACTGGCCCGTCGCCGGGTGGGCCGCCTCCAGCAAGTACATCGAGAAGAACCCCGACATCATCCGCCGCTGGAACCGGGCGATGGCCCGCGCCCAGCGTGACGCCGCCAGCGACGGCATGGCGGTTCGGCGCATCCTCCGCTCGTACACGAAGATCGAGCCCCGGACGGCCGCCACCATCACGCTCGGCGTCTACCCGACGAGCCTGAACGCGGCGCGCATCCAGCGGGTGGCCGACCTCATGTACGAGTTCCGCGACATCAAGAAGCCCGTCGATGTTCGCAGCTTCCTGAAGCAGTTGCCCGTCCCCGTCCCGACCTCTGCGGAGCCCACATCATGACCGCCCGTCAGACCGGCCAGCCCAAGCCGGACCCCGCCGACGCGCCCGAGCTGCCCGCCCGGGACCGCACCCGCGCCTACTACGACCCGAGCGCCAACCGCCTGGTGACCCCGTTCGAGATCGTTCAGTGGAGGATAGACGGCATCCCCGCTTTCCGCGCCATGCACGCCGGCGTCGAACTCGACGTCTTCGAGCAGCTCGCGGCCCGCCCAATGACAGGCCCCGAACTGGTGGAGGAGTGCCAGGCCAGCCCCGAACCGTTCATGCGGCTCCTGGCGTGCCTGCACGCTGATGGGTACCTGAGCGTCCGCGAAGGCTACTACCAGCTCACCGACCTCGGGCGGGTGCTCACCGCGGCCGCCCAGCCGTCCCAGCGGGACGCCGTACTCGTCACCGGCTCCGCCTACTGGGAGGAAGCCATGCAGCGCCTGCCGGAGGTGATCGCCAGCGGCCGGCCCCCCTCCCCGAACGGGCTGTCCCTGTACGACTACCTAAAGCTGCGCCCCAGGATGGCCGCCCACTTCAACGACTTCATGCTCTCCCGGTCGCATGAGGTCGGCCCCGAACTCGCCCACAAGATCGACTTCGCGGACGTGCGCACGGTGTGCGACGTCGGCGGCGGCCTGGGCCAGGTCCTCAGCGACATCCTGGACGAGCACGAGCACCTGAACGGCTTCCTCCTGGAACTGCCCGAGGTCGCCGAGAAGGCGCACAACTACGTCGAATGGCGCGGGCTCAACCACCGCGTCAAGATCATCGCCGGGGACATGTACGGCGGATTGCCCGAGGCGGACGTGTACGTGGTGTCGTCGGTGCTGCACAATCTCGGCGGCACTGACTACCTCCGGCTTGTCCTGGCCATCATGGAAGCCATGCCCGACGACGGCGGACGCCTGCTGATCGTCGAGGGCATGCTTCCCGACAAGCCGGGCACCTGGTCCGCCTGGCACTACACGAACATGCGCATGATGGCCATGTTCCCGGAGGGCTGCGTCCGGACGGTCGCTCACCACACCCAACTGCTCGCCGAGGCCGGGTACAAGGTGGCCAGCCGAAGAACGCTCGTCAACGGGCAGACCCTCCTCGTCGCCGTCCCCCGCCCCAGCCCCGAACGGGCTTGATGAGCGTGGCGTGGCCGGCCTCATCCCGACGCGGCGCGACCAGCCGCACCGGCCACGCCCTCACGCGGGCGGCCCGCTGGTGTCGTCGCCGCCGTCCCGCGTGACCGGGCGCAGGCCAGGCCGCCCTACCCGCACACCCCCTGGCCTGCGCCCACCATCCCCATCCCATCGCTCGGAAGGAGTAGACGATGAGCGTCAACGCCGCCGCCACCGGCGCTCCCGTCGAGCACCCTGGCCCCTCTCCTCACGAACTCGTCCGCATCTGGCGGCCCAGGCTGCAGCGCGGCGGCTGGTGGCTGATGTACTCCCCCCGCAGGGGCCTGTTCACCGCGTTCTACCGGGGCGCCGCTCCCCAGCCCATCGTGGTGGAGGCCGAGTTCATAGAGGAGCTGCTGCCGAAGCTGGGCCAGCAGGTGCACGCCCTGTGGGGCTCACCCGCGCAGCTCGCAGCCTCGCCTCGCATGCTGCCGTCCCCGCTCCCTTCCGCGTCGAGGGGGCGGTGACGATGAAGCCGCGGCTCACGGCAGAGGGTCCCGCTGTCGTGAGCCGCACACCATCCTTTCGCCCGCCGCCGGGCCGCTCTCATGGGCGCGCGGGGCGCCGGCGGCGTCTTCCCGCCCCTCAGCCGCCAAGAGAGGGGCGGGGCCACCCGGGGGCGGCGCTCCCCACCAGCGCCGCCCCCGGCAGGCCGTACCCCACAGCACGACGACAAGGCGCACCCATGACCGACTCCCGCCAGCACGCCCCCGTAGACACGGCCAGCCTCGTGTGGATTCCCCACGTCCCCCGCACCGCGACCGAGGCGCGCGTGCGCGACACCTCGTGCTGCGGCGCCTTCGAGCTGGGGTCCGAGGGCGGCCAGTACTTCGTCATGAGACCCGTCGGCGACGGCTACGAGGAGACCGGCCGCGGCACCTACGCCCACGCCTGCGCCATCTACACCACGCTCACATCTCAACACCGCTGCTTCCGCCAGCGGACATTCTGATCGCCGGATACCCGGCGGCCACCCCGTTCTCCTCAGATCGGAGACACGCCATGCACAACCTGATCGTCAGCCCGTACCTCAACGGCGACTTCCTGGTGCTGGCACCGGGCCGCCCCGGAGGACTGCGGGTGACAGCCGGCAAGTACGACGAACTCGCCCACGCCGACACTCCGCCCGCCTGGCTGGCCGAGGCGGTGGCCGGCCTGTGGGGCGATGTCGCCCTGCACCCGTACCGGGACAAGGTGCTCGTGCGGGCCGTCACCGGCAGCCCCTACGTGCGCGCCACCTACGAGCTGAACCTGGGCTGCAACTACGACTGCGAGCACTGCTACCTCGGCGTCAAGGAGTTCAAGGGCCTGGACTGGCCCGACCGGGAGCGGATGCTCCACATCCTGAGCGACGTCGGGGTGCTGTGGCTCCAGCTCACCGGCGGAGAGCCCACGATCGACCGGCTGTTCGCCGAGACGTACCAGTACGCCTACGAGCTGGGCATGATGATCGACATCCTGTCCAACGGCTCAAAGTTGCACGACCCGAAAGTGCTCGACCTGCTCACCACGTGCAGACCGCACGACATCACGATCAGCGTGTACGGCGCCACCGAAGCCTCCTACGACAGCCTCACCCGCCGGCCCGGCTCGTACCGCAAATTCCGGAAGGGCGTCGCCGCCGCGCACGAGGCCGGGCTGCCGCTGCGCTTCTCGCTGATCGTCACCCACCACAACGCGGCCGAGCAGCACGGCATGGAATCGCTCGCCGACGAGCTGGGCGTCCCGTACTCGACGTTCGTCAACATGTCGCCGACGATCTACGGCGGCGCGGAGACGCTGCCCGCCCAGTCGCTGGAGCACCTGCGCAAGCGCAAGCCCTTCACCGGCTGCAACGCCGGGCACACCTTCTTCCACGTGGACCCGCACGGCAAGGCGTCGATCTGCAAGATCGGCCGGGAGCCCAACGTCGACCTGATCGAGGAGGGCGCCGCAGGGCTGGCCCGGCTCGGACAGATCGCCGACTCCCTGCTCCTGCGGCAGGGCGGCTGCACCGGCTGCACTCTGCAGGACACGTGCGGCACCTGCATGCCTCTGGTCCAGCTCTACCGCAAGGCCAACTCTCGGCTGGACCGGTACTGCCAGCACCGAGAACGAGAGGAGGTGAACAGCCCATGACCGCCGTTGCGATCGACATCGTGCCCAAGCCGGCACCGCGCCCGGACGTCGAGGTGATCGACGACCTCGCCGCCCTGATCGGCCCTGAGAAGTGCTCTTGCTCGGCCGGGGACGACCAGCCGTACTAGCAGAACAAACCGATGGTCGGGGGCTGCCGCGCGGATATCGTGGGGCAGCCCCCGGCCCATGACCGAACGGAGGACGGATGGCGCTGACGCGCATCGACTGGAGCGACCTGCCCGAAGCGACGCGGGCGGCGGCGGAGAAGCACACCGGCACCGTGCTCGACTCGCGCACCGCGGCCGAAGGGCTCAACTCGGCGGTGGCGCTCCTGCTCACCACCGAGGGCGGGGAGGTGTTCGTCAAGGGGCTGCGCCGCGACTACCCGCGCCGGTGGACGCAGGACATGGAGTGGTCGATCGGCCCGTACGTCGCCGGTGTCGCGCCGCGCGTGCTGTGGCGCGTCGAGGACGGCGAATGGGACCTGCTCGGGTTCGAGGCCGTGACCGGCCGCCACGCCTGCTACGAGCCCGGCTCCGCAGACCTGCCGCTGCTGCTCGACACGATGCGCATCCTCGCCCGCATCCCCTGCCCGGCCGACGTGCCGGTCAAGACGGCCGAGTCCCGATGGAAGCCGTACCTGGACGACCCCGGCGACTTGGCCCTGCTGGCGGGTGATCGGCTGCTGCACACCGACTACAACCCCCTCAACGTCCTCATCGCCGACGGCAGGGCCCTGCTCATCGACTGGGCCTGGCCGACGCGCGGAGCTGGCTGGATCGACCCCGCCTGCCTGGTCCTGCGCCTCATCGCTGGCGGCCACACCGCGCCCCACGCCGAACGGGTCGTCTCCGAGTTGCCCGCCTGGCAAGACGCACCGATCGCGGGGATCGACGCGTTCGCCGCAGCGAGCGTCCGCCTGTGGGCGGAGATCGCCGACCGGGACGCGGTGTCCTGGACGGAGCGGATGGTCGACGCCGCCCAGGAATGGGCCTCCTACCGAAGCGCCAGAGACTCCCTACGGTGAGATCGCCGGAACAACGCAAAAAGGCGCCCCGCTCCTCCCTACGCAGGGAGGAGCGGGGCGCGCTCATTGACGGTGGAACTATCGCTCGTCGGTCGGCAGGTCGGGCCGCGGGGTGTGCCGGGCTTTCCAGCCGGCGATGGCCGCCAGCGCGGTCGGCACCAGAGGCAGCGTGATCGCCTCGATCCAGTCGGGCAGGAACGCGATCATGCTGGGGTCATCAGCGACCGCCTGCAGCACCGCCAGACCAGCGACACCAGCCAGGTAGGACGCCAGGCCCATCGCCTTGACCTTGGTCTCGACCTTCGGTCTCGGGTAGGTTACGGGCTCACCGTGCATATGCCCCTCCTTCGGGATAGCCCGCCACGGCGGGAGGAATCGGGTTGAAGATCAGGCGCGAGCCGGCCACGACCACTGCCCGTGGTCCGTGCCCTGCGACCGGGACGTCGCCCAGTAGGAGTGGTTGCCGTCGAGGAACACCTGGAGGTTGACGGCGGTGCCGCTGCCCTCGTACGTGCGCGTGATGATCGCCGGGAGGACGTCGCCGAGCTTGGCGGGCGAGCGGATGACGCCCTGGCCGCCGAACGACTGCATCGACTCCAGGTTGATCATGGAGACGTCGTGGCCGGACAGCTTGTAGTGCACGATGCGGCCGATCGTCGGCGCGGCCTCGGTGGGGGTGGACATGGAGATGCCTCCTGTAGAAAGCGGAACCGCAATCAGCGGTGGAACATGGCGATCTTGGCCATGGTCACCTTCTCGACCACAGCCACGGCGTCGGTCGGGTTGATGATCCTGAGCCGGAGCTGGTTCTTGGTGTTGAGCGCGAACTGGCCGCCCACGCTCGTCTCGACGCGCCCGTTGGCGTCGGCGCGGAAGCTGAGCCGCCACGCGTCGTCCTCGCGCTGCTTGCCGTCGCGGCTGTATCGCGACCAGGCCACGTCTATCTCCGAGCCCGGAGCCAGCCCGCGGACCTTCACCAGGCCGTCAACGATGCACCAGCGACTCGCCTTGGCCATGACCGCGACTCCGTCCGCGCTGTGGCCGGGCGGGTCGTCGGCGTACTCGGTGCGCCAGCGCACCGCCAGCTCGCCGCCGGCCGGGACGTCCTGGTCCTCACCGGCACCCAGAGAGATGACCTCGGGCACGTCTTCCTCCTGCTGCTTAATCGGGACCCCGGGGCTCTTGATCAGGGCGGCCACGCGCTCCCGGAAGTGGGTCATGTTGATGCTGTGCGGGTCCGGCTTGCCGGTGTTGACCTCCCGGTGCGCCTTCACCCGTGCGGTCGGCAGGCCGAACTCTCGGCAAAGCTCCGCGCACAGCGCTTCGTAGGCGTCGATCTGCACGTCGGGCCACGGCGTGCGGCCGTCGTTCTCGGCCTCGATGCCGATCGACGTGGAGTTCATGTGGTGCGAACTGGTGCTCGGCGCGTTGTGCCAGCACCGGCCTGCGGCGACGACCCAGATCCGGCCGGTGTGCTGCAGCCAGAAGTGCGACAGCGGGCCGTCGAGTCCGGGCCTGCCGTTCACCACGACGTGCCGGTCATTGAACCCGGCGGTGTGGTGGCAGACCACTCCCTCGACGGAGCCCTGCGGTCCGTGGCCGCGGGTTCGCCATCCGCCGACCTCGGTCACCGGGAAGCCCGTCCGGCGCGCGACCTCGGCGAGCTGCGTGAGCCACGGCATGGTTTTCTCCTTGCGTTCGTCGATGAGAGATGGCCGGTCAGCCGCGAGTGAGCTGGATGAGCGCGATCACCGTGCCCGCCACGGCGACCAGGACGGTGACGACAGCGATGATCTGCCGGGTCCGATCCGCGAGCTGGGACCGCGTCACGGCCTCACGCTCCACCATGTCCAGACGGGCCTCCAGCGCTGCATGACGGAGCTCGGCGGCGGCGTGATCCTGCTCGACCCGCTTGACCAACTCGGCGTGCCGGTCGTCCACCCATTCGAGACGCTGCAAGATCAACGCGGTGCTGCCGTTGGTGCGCTCGAACCCCAGCTCGACGGCGCTGCGCAGCTCCGCCAGCGCGAGCGCCAAGTTCGGGGACTCGTCGCTCACGTCACCACCTCGTTGGGCGTCATGCCCACGAAAGTGGCCGGGGGCTTCACGAAGAACGACGGCCGGGCCGGCTCCTCCGACGTCGCCCGCACCCAGTCGAGGAACGCCCGCTTGCCCGCCACCCGTACAGGGTCGATCCGCGTCAGCTCCTTGATCGGGGCCAGCGGGTCCGCAGGCGCAACACGGGCAGAGCCGACGAACTCCAGCGCGCCTTGCCTCTCCGGCTGCGGAGCGGGTGTGATCAGAAGCCGATGCCGCTTCACAGCGGCAATACGCGCGAGGCACGCCTCCCGGCGCGTCTCGTCAGCGACTCCCGGAGTGAACGCGCCGGGCAGGTTGTACGTCTCCTGCAGCACGGCGAGTGCCGCCGGGTCGTCGTGCACGAGCGCGTCGTCGCGGCTGGGCATGGCCACCTCGTGCAGGATGACGTCCAGCAGCGTGTCAACGTCGTCGGGGTCAAGAGAGTGCTCGGCCGCCCGCCACTCGAACGTGGCGTGCGGGAAGGCGTGCACTCCCACCTCGTTAGCGGCGTTGACCAGGTACACCCCCCACAGGGGTTCTGCTGCCCCATCAGGGGCCCCGGCTGCGGCCCCCGCTCCTGGACGCATGTAGGTGTGGCTGTAGCCGAGTTCGGCGTCCCACGTGGTCATGATCTGCGGCACTGTGTCCCCTGTTCAGTGTCGGTGGCTCCAGAAGTAGTACGCCTTGCTCGTGGTGGTGCTGCTCTTGGCTGTGAACCCGGTGTCGGACGACGCGATGACGCACCAGTAGGCGTTCGGGTTGAAAGCCGAGCCGCCGCTGTTGCCGGCGGCCCCATCCCGCATCGTGCAGACGGGGCCCATGTTGGAGGCCATCGTGGCGCCGTAGGAGAAGGCGGCGAACTGGCCGGACCCGAATGTCAGTGACCCGGCGAACACCCCGGCGGTGTTGCCCTGCTGGGTGTAGTCCCACCATTTGCCGACGTGGCGGGTTCGGCCGCTGTTGTCGAACCAGAAGTATTGCTCCCTGGCGGCGTCCTTGAAGTAGCCGTAGCGGGCGTAGCCTTCGGCGATCTCCATGAGCCCGCCGTTCGGGGTGTTCAGCGTCCGGTCCAAGACCTGCATCGACAGGAACCCAGCGGCGACCACCGTGGATGACGCCGCGGTCTGGCCCTGGTTCGTGCCCGAGGTGATCTCGAAAGTCGCTTCGCCGGGGAACCAATTGTCCCTGGTCATCAGGCTCGTGTAGTTGGTGCCGCTGCCGGGATAGAACCGGATCTCCGGGAACGAGGCGCCGGGCGGCTGCAGGTCAATTCGCCGACCTGTCGCGGCGGTCCTGATGTTCGAGCCGGTGATGGTCTTACCGTCGATCGCTGTGGCCGCCAACTTGTTCGCTGTGACCGCCCCGGCGGAGATGGAGCCCGCCGTCACCGCGTTGGCCGCGATGTGTCCGGCCTGGATAGCCCCTGCTGCGATCTTGTCGGCCTCCACCGCGTTGGCCTGGATGTGCCCGGCCTGGATCGCCCCGGCCTGGATCAGCCCGCCTGTGATCGTCCCGGCTACGATCTTCGCGTTGGCCGGGATCGTGCCGTCGATGATGTGCTCAGCGCCGTCGATGACCGCGCCAATAAGGTCGGTGTCCACGAGCGGCTGCGTTGCGATGACGGCGTGCGCTGAGGGCTGCGACTCGTTGCCGCTACGGTCCAGGGCCGTGAACCAGAACTCGCGGTCCGCGCCGTACGCCTGGTCGGGTACCACCACCGAGCCGGCGGCGTCCAGATGCCCGACCACGGCCGCCCCCGGCGCGAGCGGATCCTGCATCCACACCCGCAACACCGCGAAGTCCAGCGGCATCGGGACATCGCCGACGCCCCTGCCGTCCCATGCTGCATGGATCACGCCGAGGCGTGTCGTGAGATGAGGCTGCGTCGGAACCGGCGGCGGCGTCGCATCGTCGGGAACGAGCTGCACCACCTGGCCGGAGAACTCGCCCTTCATCCCAGCCGACGTCGCCCGCACCTTGAAGGCGTACTCGGTGCCGACGACCAGCGGGGAGAACGTCGCCGTCGTATCGTCGGTCACGGCGATCTGCATCCACAGCGATCCAGCGGTGTTGACCCGCGCGTACAGCTCGTATCCGTCGATGCTCAGCGCGACGCCCGCGACATCAGAGGTGACCGCCGCCCAGCTCGCCGTCACCTGGCCGCGGGCGAACCCGTTCTCGTCCAGGTAGGCGACCGGCTCAACGATCAGTCCGTTCGGCGCTGCCGGGGTCCGGTTGGGGGTCTCCGGGGCGGGCTCACCCCCGGATCCGCCAGACGACACCCCGCCGTCCAGAATCCCGGCGGCCTGTCTGGCCAGGCGGATCTCTCGCTCCAGAAAACGATCATTTAAGACGACGTTGCCGCCAACCTGGCCGTCCTTGTCCACCGACAACGTGATCTGCCGCAGGCGGAGCGACTGCATGGCCCCGCCGTCGCCCGGCGCGAGTAGGTAGTCCCCAGGCTGGTAGTGCTCGAACGGCAACCAGCGCGCGAGGTCGAACATCAGGCCTCGGGTGACCTGCACCCGCTCCCGGCCGATCCGCTCCAGCGCGTTCTGACCCAGCAGCCTCGCCGTACCCGCATCTGAGACGCCGCCCTGCGACTGGTAGGTCTCCCAGCGGCCCCACGGCGCGGTAGCGGCCGCGTTGGTGACCTCCACGGACAGGCCGGCCTCGCCGCCGATCAGGATGGCCGACGCGGCGTCCTCCAACGTGCCCGTGTCCGGCGCGTCGGTGATGTCGCGGCCCAGCCGAAGGTCAACCGGCGAAGGCCCGGACGCCCGATTGGCGCCGAGCACCGTGTCCGGGTTGAACACCTGCAAGGTGCGGCCCTGCATCCGCCAGTCGATCACGCCCTGCTCACTCAAGTTGATCAGAACGGAGAGCAGGTCCTTGCCCGGCTCGATCGCCAGCGTCAGCGTCTTCGACCACGACTCTCCTGCACTGTCGTGGCTGGCGGAGAAGCTGAACGACAGCCCCGCCAGCGCGCCGCGCGCCTTGCCCTCCTGGATGAAGGTCGCGAGGATCGCCCCAGCGCTGACCGCGTTGAACTGGCGCTTACCGTCCACCATCGCGCTGTTGGGGTACAGCACGACCTTCCTCAACAGCCACGCCCAGCCCGGCAGATCGTAGGACCGGGAACCGGCTCGGTCCGCGCTGTCGCCGCTCCGCTTGATCCGGAGGAACCGCGCGTTGGGCGGCTCCACCCACGAGCCGCCGCTTGCCGCGTACTCCACCGCGACCTCGCAGTGCCCGGCGATGAGGTTCGCGTTCAGCCCGCCGTCCAGGTAGATCACCCTGAGACTGGGCACGTCGTTCAGCGGGTCGCCAAGCTCGAAGCCACTGTGCTGAGGCAGCACCCCCAGCCGATCGCCGTTCGGCGCATGAGCCACCAGCCGTAGCGCGAACTTCGCGGGCTTACCTGGGATGATCACCTGCACCGCTGGTCCCCCTCAGTTCGTTGAACTCGTCGCGCTGCTGGTCGACGGCCGCCGACAGCACGGCGTTCTCGTACGTCAGCTCCTCGATGCGGCGGCGTAGCACGGCGATGATCCGGCCCGGCTCGACCACCAGGTCCTCCATCACGCCCCCGCCGACAGGAGCGCCCGCTGATGCTCCAGTCGCGTGGCAGCGGCCGTCACCGGGTCGATCCGTACGTACGACCTCAGCGGGGCGAGCACGTCAGCCGCCTTCCGCGCGGCCGCCGTACGAGCCTTCGGCACGGCAGTCGTCACGGTCGCGTGGTCGCGCTTGCACCGCTCAACCCGCTCCAGCACGGCGGCGCGGGCCTGCTCGCCGCTGAGCTGCCACGGGTTCGTCTCGGGCAGGGCCGGCTCGTAGATCGGATGGACCGCGCGGTGCATCAGCACGTCGATCACCTCGTCCGTCGAGGTCAGCGCGCACGCCACCGCGGTGGACACGATCGCCACCTTCGGCAGAAACACCCCCACCGTGACGCCATCGGCGGCCCGGGTCAGCGTGATCTCCCACGCCTCGATCCGCCCGGACTCATCGGCCGTGTCGGTCACCTCCGTGACCTGCCAGTCGTCCGGCACCGTCACCTCCAGGCCCAGATGTGGAACGTCCGCGCCGGCGGCAAGCCCCCGGCGGACGGGTCGAAGAAGAACAGGTCGCTGTTGGTCCGGGAGAACAACTGCATCGTGGCTACCTGCTCGGCCGTGAACGTGACCTTGGGCACTGTCGGGAAGGCGAAGCCGAGCGCCACCTGGTAGTAGGTAGCGCCCCGGGACACCGAGACCGACAGCATGATCAGGCCGGAGTCGTTCGCGTACAGCCACGTCCCCCGGTGGAACGTCCCGGACTGGTCGAACACGAGGAGCTGGTCCTGCTGGCTCGGGTGCACCCACCCGATCGACGCCTGCCCCTCGACCGCCGACACCGCGCCACCGCGCTGCTCCCCGTTCGACGGGTTCAAGATGGCCGCCTGCCAGAAGCCGGCCGCGTGGGTCAGGCGGCACATCGCCGTGTTGCCCGCGTTGGTGCCCGACTCCATGACCAGCGTCGCCTCCCCCGTGAAGCGGGAGCCGTCGCTGTAGATACGCGACTGGTTCGTGCCGCTGCCGGGGATGAAGCGGATCTCCGGCGCGGCTGCGCCCGCCGGGTTGACCACGATCCGCGCGCCGGTCACCCCTGATGCGAGCTGGCCCACGATGGATACCGCGCCGGTGGCCGCCGAGATGCTGGCGGTCTGCTGGCCGGAGCCGTTGAACGCCGCCAGGCCCGAGCTGTTGAGCTCGACTCGCGCCCCGGACGCGCTGCCCGCGACGACCCGCGTGGACAACGTGAGCACCGCGGCGAGCTTGTCGGCCACCACCGCGCCGGCCGTGATGTGCTCGGCCTCGACCGACCCGGCGGCCAGTTTGTCGGCGGTGACCGCATTGGCGGCCAGCGCGCCGGTCGTGATGCTCTCGTTCGCGGCGTCGCCCTGGACGAGCTGCGCCGCGGCGATCGTCGCCGACGCGGACGGGACGGATTCGTTGCCGCTACGGTCCAGGGCCGTGAACCGGAACTGCCTGTCCGCGCCGTACGGCAGGTTCGGGACGAGGACCGCCCCAGCCTCCCCCAGCACGCCGATCTCCGACCAGCCAGGCGCGAGCGGGTCCTGCATCCACACGCGGACGTGCAGGAAGTCCGGAGGCATCGGCACCGCGCCGACGCCAAGCCCGTCCCACGTGGCCCGGACCACGCCCAGACGCGTGGAGAGCTGCGGGATGGTGGGCACAGGCGGCGGCTCGTCGTCGTCGGGGATCGTCACCGCCACCGGTTCGGAGAACGCGCCGACCTTGCCGAGGTTGACCGCCCGGACCTTAAAGGCGTACGACTCGCCGATGACGAGCGGCGAGTACGTCGCCGTGGTGTCGCCCGCCTCGGTCGAGGTGACAAAGAACCACGGCGCGCCGGTCTCGTTGAGGCGCATGAACAGCTCGTAACCGCCGATCGTCAGCGCGACCCCGCCCGTGTCCTGCGTGACCGCTCCCCAGGTGACCGTCACCTGCCCGTGCGGCAGTCCGTGCTCGTCGATGTAGGCGAGCGGGTTCACGACCAGCCCGGCCGGGGCCGCCGGCCTGCGCGGCTCGGGCGCTTCCGGCGCTGGGCGGGCTCCGGACCCTCCGTCCGCGGTCGAGCCGCCGACAATCCCGGCGGTCCGCCTGGCCAGGCGGATGTCCCGCTCAAGGAACCGGTCATGCAGGACCAGCGACCCGCCGAGCACGCCCGTCGAGGTGCGCGCCAACGTCACCTGCCGGACCCGAAGCGACTCCATCGCCCCGCCGTCCCCAGGCGCGAGCACCCGGTCACCGGGCCGGTAGTCCCTCAGCGGCAGCCAGCGCGCCCCGTACAAGACGATGCCGCGGCTCCGCTGTACCCGCTCGGCCCCGGCGCGCTCGAGTGCGGACTGCGCGAGGATCGTCGCGGTGCCCTCGTCGGAGACGCCGCCCGCGCCGACGTACTGTTCCCAGGGCCCCCACGGCTGGACGGCGGCGGGGTTCGTATACGTCTTGACGAGTCCGTTGTCGCCGAGGACGAGCACCGACGACGCCGTGTCCTCCAGAGTGCCCTCGTCGGGCGCTTCGGCGACGTCGCGCCCGTACCGCAGGTCCACCGGCGCGGGCCCGGACGCCAGGTCGCGGCTCATCGAGGTGTCGGCGTTGAACACCTGGACGGTTCGGCCGGAGGTGCGGAAGTCGCACACGCCCTGCTCAGCGAGGTTGGTCAGCGCCGTCAGCGCGTCCATGCCTGGCTGGTAGTAGATCGTGATGATCTTGTCCCACGCCTGACCTGCGCTGTCCTCCTCCGGGGTGAAGTCCCATTGCAGGCCCGGCACCGCGCCCCGGCCCTTGGCCTCGGCGATGAACGTCTCCAGGATCGCCCCTGCCGTCGCACTGAGGAACGGCCTCTTGCCGTCCACCAGCGGCGCCACCCCCGGATGGAGCACGATCTTGCGGAGCATCCACACGAGGCCGGGCAGCTCGAACCTGGCCAGCCCGGTCCGGTCGGAGCCGTCGCCGCGGCGCTTGATGCGCAGGAACCGCGAGTCCGGCGCTTCAGTCCACACGGTGCCGTCCGTGCTCCACTCGACGGCGATCTCGCACGGCTGATCGAGCAGGGCCGCACCGATCGCCGTGGTGGTGTAGCTGATCTTCAGCGACGACACGTCGTTCAGCGGCCAGCCAGCCTCAACAGACAACGGATGCGGAAGCACGCTGAGCCGATCAGCAAATGGCTGGTAGGCCACGAGCCGAAGATCAAACACGGGCCTCCCATCCAAGACGTCAAGTTCAGCCACTCACGCCTAACTCCGTGCCCTGAATATTTGCTTGGTCCTCACGGAGACAACTGGTTCGGCGTAGGCTAGCTGTCCGGAGGCGATCGAGCGGAGAAACTCGCATCTCGGACAGCCCAGGACAGCACGCGAGTCTCGGCAAATAGCCTCACCGCATTCCAAAGCGCAGAAATTCTCCTTGCACAGATGAGAAAACGGATCTACGTTCACTGGTTTCTGTATTTCTACAGGCCAGACTAGGCGTGCTCGCATTCCGAACGACGAGAGGATCACCTCAAGTGGCTTCGCTTCACGAAATAATCCTTCATTTGCGGCAAACCCTAGACCATCTTGGGCCGGATACTCGCATGCATGTGGGGCATCTCTACGCGATTCTCGAGCTTGCTGAGCAGACCCCTCCGCTCGTTTCAGAAGTAGACGTGGCCGATAAGGTTCGAGACCTGGAAAGATCGGTTTTCAGTCTTCAGCATGGAGCGCGCGGGCTCGACATCAGAACTGATGCCGTCCGCAAAAAAGAGCTCCAAAGAGCAATATTCCAGATTAATGAACGCACGATAGCACTACTCAGCGCGCTCGGCCTGAGCGACTACGACAATTATCTGCTGCTGTCGATAACTCAGGGCGCCACGCACACGAACCCTCCAAACGGCACGATCGAGCAAGAATTCGCGCAGGCGCTGCGGGAAATCCAGCTCCCCCGGGTGGTTGATGTTCTGATGCCCGTTCCGCTGGTCCTGTATGTGAAGGATGGCGATCATCTGGCTGCTCGACAGGCCATAATCGACCTAGCCGAGGAGTACGGCCAGGCTGAGGAGTTTCCACCGCTCGAAGGATCATACTTTCAGCGTTTCCGTATCTGGACCAAACGCCAAGGCGCACAAGAGCTTGGTGACGCGATGCGCCGGGCGGCCCAACTTCCTCTGGAGGAGCAGCAGGCCAACGTCAATGTTCTACAAGCCGAGGCGGTCAGCAAGTTGATCTCCGCACTAGAGAACACTGAAACAGCCGCCGGTCTCGTGGGTTCCGTACTGGTGATCAAGGTCAACGGAATGCTCAACTTCCGCACCTTGACCAACCGTGAAATCATCTACCTCGGCAAGCATCCCGGCCTGATCCGGGATCCAGCGAGCATGCAGGTAGCGCTCGATGCGCTGCCAATCGACGGCGACGACCCCTGCGGCGGGTGCCGCCACGAAACCTGAATAAGCACAAGCTGATTACAAGTAAGCGCGGCGGGCCCGAATTTCCACACGCGACGAGGCGCTCGTGCTCGTTGCCGAGGTCGAGACGAGCACCGCGCGGGAGAACGGGTCGGCGACCGCGACGGACGGGGTCAGGTGCAGCCACCGGAACTGCGAGCCGGGTCCGATCGCGTCGATCTCCCCCGTCACGTCGTCCCCGCCGGTCAGGTCCCACGTGTCCGAGGTGACGACGGCAGCCTGCATCCGGCCGCAGTCGATCAGCAGTCTCTCTCCCGCGAGCAGCCCACCCGGGCGAAGCACCCAGCCGCCCGTGGCAACGTCCCCAATGGACGGCTGCACGGCCGGGCCGGTGAACCGCAGCAGCGCGTCCACGACAGGCCCGGTCGAGTTCGCGAGCGTGGTCACCGGCTGGGCGAGCTGATTGGGCTCGCCCAGCCAGGTGGACTCCGATTCGTCCCGCCACAGCGCGCCCGGCACCTCGACCACGGCCGTCAGTCGGGCGGTCGCAGCACCGGTGTTGACCTCCGGTTCGCTGGCCGCGTTGATCGTCACGTCGGCGACGCGGACGAGGTTGCCCGCCTGGTAGCGCAGTTTCATCAGCCTGTGCCGGGTTCCGAGGAGCGCCGACAGCGCCTCCAGGTTGCGCTCCATCTGCTCGTAGCCACCGTCCGCCCCCGAAGGTGTGGCCGACGTGACTTTGAACGTCAGGCCGAACGTGGTGGCCTCCAGGTCGAGGCCGACGACCGGGATGTCCCCGTGCCGGCCCGGCACGCTGACCTTCACGGCCCGCGCGCCGGGCAAGGGCCGCCTCTGCGTCCCCTTCTTGGTTCGCCAGCAGCCGGCCGGGTGGTCCAGCGGCACGCCGTCGAGTGAGTAGCTGGGCACCTCAGAGCACTCCCATCGCACCGACGTACTGGAGCGACCGGTTGACGGTCACGGAGGTCGGCTCGGCCTGCGGGTAGTGGTTCGTCACGTTGACCACCGTCCGCGACGAGGCGCGGCCTCCGCCGAGCCCGTCTGGGACGGTCACGCCGGGTACCGACAGGTCTGGCATCGCGGTCCGAGTGGCGAGCGTGGCCACCTTCTTCAGCGAGGACATGACGACGCTGCGGCTCTTGTCCACGCCGAGCGACATGCCCTGCATCATGAACGCTCCGATCTGGGCGAACACCTTGCTGGGGGACTTAATGCCGAGTGCGTCCTTGGCGCTCTTGACGATGTTGGCGAAGAAGCCCCTGACGTTGTTGTACAGGCCGCTGGCCAGCGATTGCAGCTTGTTCCAGAAGCCGGAAACGACGTCCTGGGCGATGCCCGCCATGGTCGGGCCGATGGATGACATCGCGTTTTTGATCTTGCCGGGCAGATCGCGGAACCAGCCGACCAGGGTGGTGCCGATCCACTTGCCGATGGCGTTGACCATGTCGGGGATGATCGAGTGGCCGACCAGCACGTTGTACATCCATTGGAAGACCGCGACGCCCTTTTCGATCAAGGGCTTGAGCTGGCCGACGATCTCGGCCACCTTGGCTCCGAACAGGGCGAACCCGACTCCGAGCTTGGTCAGCATGGGCAGAATGGGCACCAGCGACGGGAGGACCTGCTGGATCGCCATTGCCGCCAGATCGGTCAAAATCGGTAGAACAGGCAGTACCGCCTCAGCTAGCTGCACAAAGGCAGGAACCAGCCCATTCAGCAACGAAGGGATCAGATTCAAGATCGGCGGCAGTAGTTGCTGAAGGAGTACGCCCGCCATCTGCCCGAAGGACGCGTAGAGCGGAGCCATGATCGGCGCAAGCTGGGACAAAGCGGATGAAACGGACGCTAGGGCAGGTTGCAGGGCACTCGACAAGGCACTGATCACGGGACCGAGTGCAGCCGAGAGGTTACTCAGTGCGATGCCGAGGACTTGGCTCAGGATGCCCGCCAATTGCGCTACCACAGGTAGCAGCGGAGCGACCGCAGCAAGGGCAGCTGACAGCCCCTGCCCGAGCGCGAGCAGCCCCGCTTGCAGCTCGGGAGATGCGAACGCCTGAGCGAGCATCTGGGCGACCATGGTCAACCCAGGACCCAGGGCGGCCAGAGCCGGACCGAGCGCCGAGACCGCGGCGGCCAGCCCCGGACCCAGGGCCGTCGCGATGGACGCCACATGCGGCGCCACCAGCGCCAACGCGCCACCCAATGCCTTGAAGATCGACATCAAGGCCGACCCGACCTGCGACAACGCGGTGAAGATCGAGACGAGCGCCTTCTGACCCTCAGCGCTCGCGAGGAACGCGTTGAGCTGGCTCAGGAGTTGCCCGAGCACCCCCAGCGCGTTCGACCCGCCAGCCGACATCGCCGAGAAGACCGACTTGACGATGCCAACCAGGTCACCGCCGACCTGGCCGAGCTGCTTGAACACGTCGAGCGCGCCCTGCATCCAGCTAAGAGCGGCACCGCTATTAGCCGCGTTGGACAGGAACTCTCCGAACCGCTGAGCTGCAGCCGCGATGCCAGGTACGAGCCCAGATGACCAGGACGCGCCGACCACAGCGATATCGCGGAACCCGGCCAGGAGCGGCTGGATCGCCGGCTGGATCGAGGCGACCGCCGACCGCAGCGAGCCGAAGATGGACGAGATAGCGGCCACCGTCGCCGACGAGGAGGCGAACCGTGCCGCCTCGGCACCGGCGAGACCGAACTCCCGCGCGACGCCCTGCATGCCGGAGCGCAGCGGCCCGACCACGGCGTCTGCCACCGCGCGGATCTGGCCGGCCAACGGCTGGAAGAAGGCGTCCTGGACAGCGGACCGCAGCCCGTCGATCGCGGGCTTGACCGAGTGCAGCTCGCGCGCGGCGGCGGCCGCCGCGGGTGAGAGCCCGGCCAGGCTCTCCTCGAACTTCTTCGGGTCGTCGCTCAGGGCCGCGCCGAAAGCATCCCCGACCCCGGCCAGGGCCACCTTGAGGGTGGCCATCGCGGCGACACCGAGCCCGATCATGCCCGGCAGGGCAGCGACGATGCCGCCCGCCGGGGCCAGCGCTGCGACGAGCCCGACCGCGCTCTGCGCAGCCGCAGCCATCGAAGCCGCCAGCATCGCCGCCTTGAGCGCCGCGCCGGTGAACTGGACGCCCATCGAACCGGCGCTCTTGGCGACCCCGCCCACGTCGATGTCGATCTTCTTCGCGGCGTCGCGCACGAAGGTCATGAACCGGCGCACAGCGGTCGTGCCCCGGTCCTTCACGTTGATCTCAGCGAACAGCTCGCCGACGTTCAGCGCCACCGGGTCTCACCTCCTGGAGGTCTCGGATGGGGTGAAGCCAGCGGCGGGAAGCTGATCGCGGACAGCACGCCCGATCAGCTCCGTGTAGGCCGGGGGGATCGCCTGCCTGACCTCGCGGCGCGCGGCGGGCCAGTCGATGCCCATGGCCTGCCGCCACAGCGACACCGCGCCCTTGCCACCGCCCTTGCCGTACACCGCGACGTACGGGCCCTCGTGCCACTCGCCGTGGCGGAACCCTGCGACGCGACCGCGATGCTTCGGATGCTCGGGTTGGGCGACGCGGACGCCGCCGAGCTCGAACCACCGGTGCCGCAGCACCGCCAGCTCGGGGAACATGGCGCCGCACAGCAGCAGGTCCCGCCTGATGGGCGCGCTCGGGACGTTCTCGATGACCCACGGCCGGCCGGTCCCGCGCAGCACCTGCCGCGTCATCGGGATCAGCTCCGGGTAGGCGCGGCCCTGGTTCGTGCCGAGTGTCAGGGTCGTGTGCGCCTGACAAGGCGGCGAAGCGTGAACGAAGTCGAACTCATGGCCGTGCCGGGCGATGAACTCGATCGCGTCGCCGCGCACGAACTCATCGCCGCGGTACCGCCGCATCGGCCGGACATCCACGCCCACGACGTAGAAGCCCGCACGCTGGTAGCCGCGAGCCGCCCCGCCCACGCCGCAGAACGCGTCGAGGACCCGCTTCACCGCCGCCCCTCGCCGGGATCCAGGGCGCGCGCCAGGCGCGAGTCACACGTCAGCAGCCCATGTAGCCGGGTCCGGAGCCAGCGCCACGACCGGGCACGCAGCACGCCGGGCTCGCCGAGGTCGATGCCGTACACCTCGTGCAGGTCCGGCTCGACGAGCGCCCAACGCGTCAGGATGTCTTGCCACGAGACGGTGCGGCCTTTCGAGACCGAGAGGCCGTCGTCCGGGTCGTAGTAGTCCCGGAGCCCCGTGACCGGGTCGAGGTCGCCGCCGCTGCCCGCCGCGTCGCCCGGTTCGGGGCCGGGGCTTCCCCCGAGGTCACCGTGGCCCAGATCTTGGCTGCGGCCTCCTCGCCGGCGGCAACCCACACGAGCGCGGTCTTGCCGATGTGCTGGATCTTCGGCCACGTCACCTTGTCGGCGCGCAGCTCCTCCCACACCGGGCCGAGGATGCGCTGGTACAGGTCGCGTTCGTCGTCGTCGTCGAGCACGACCTGGACCAGCTCGTTGAGCTTGGGGTCGTTCACGGCTTCGCCCTGCTCGGCCGCGAGGCTGGCGTGCATGAGCCGCTGGCACAGCAGGCCGACCTCGGCGTCCGGGGCGGGGATGGCGTACCACTTCCCGCCGACCGGAAGCCGCAGGCTGTCGTCGAAGAACTCGTCGAGGTCCTGAAACGTCACGGCGTGATCACCGGGTTCTCGATCTCGACGGGCGCGCCCTGGCCCAGCAGGGTGAACGAGAACGGCTCCAGGTCGGTGACCGAGCCGCCCTTGACGAACTCGGAGACGGTGCAGACGCCCTCGTAAGCGTCGGGAGCGCCGTCCCGCCGGTACCACCTGACCTTGATGTTCGCGCCGAAGCCGACCTTGCGGGCCGCCTGTCGGATGGCTTCCTGGCCAGGGTCGGCGGTGAACACCGCGGCGTCGGTTCGCTTGCGGCGGCCCTCAGCCTCGATCTGCCAGGTGCGGCCGGTGACGACAGAGGAGCCCCAGCCCTCCTCGTCGTCGAAGTCGCCGTCGTCCTCCGTGTTGTCGTCGGTCGTCTCTTGGAAGGAAGTCAGACCCTTAACCCCCGTCCAGACAGGGCTCTCGAAGTCGGGCCCGGTGTTGACGTCGAGCTTCCAGTCCTTCGCGAGTAGGGAACGCAGGCCCATGATCACTCCTTAGAAGGGCATGCCGGAATGCCGACAGCGGGACCGCTATCGGCTAAGGAAGAGGGAGGTCAGGCGTCGCGGTGCGGCGACGGCCGGTAGCACATCAGGTCGAAGGAATCAGCCCGCTCCCACCGGCCGCTGGAGTCACGTCCCAGCGGAGCGACCAGCGTCCGCCGCGCGAGCAGCACGTGCACGCCCGTCGAGAGCGTCACGTTGGCCAGGCCGTGGATAGCGTCGAACACGCCGTCCGCCAGGTCGTCGACAACCCGCGGGTCCGTCTTGGCCCGGAACCGGGCCTGCATCTGCACAGCCGAGTCCGGCTGCTCGACATCGTCGCCCGCCTGACCCACTCCGTACACCGCGAGCGCGATGGCCGTGTCCGGGGACGCCGGGAGACCGCCGATCGTGAGCGCCGTCTGGTTGGCCGTGTAGACCCCGTTCGGGTTCCACGTCGCCACCCCGGCCTCGCCGAGCAGGACCGCGAACCCGGTCAGCAGATCACGAGTCCAGGTCACTTGAGCACCTGCCGGATCTGCTTGGCGATCAGCAGCTTGACCACCTCGGCCTCCTCACGCACCGCCAGCTCCAGGAACTTCGCAGTCCGGCCGGGCTTGTGCCGGTAGTCGAGGCTTTCGTGCTGCACAACCGCGTACGGGGTGTCGTAGGAGACGATTCCGCGCAGCTCATTCTCATCGACAACGGCCGCGCCTGACCGCTCCAGCGTGCCCTCATCGTGCGGGACACGCTGTGCGGACACGGACAGGACGTGCTCGGTGGCGTGGCGAAGGCCCCGGCCTGCCGCGCGCCGAAGCTCCGCCGTCACCTCCTCCGAATTGACCTTCGCGTTGAACCTGGCTCTGGCCATCAGCGGCACACCACCTCGACGTGATCCGGCGTCGGCAAGCCGCCGCCGTCGCGAGCGAAGGACGTGATGACGGTGGTCTGCCGCCCGTTGACCGTGACCCGGCTCCCCTCCGGGCAGATCGTGCCCGGAGGGAGAAACACGGTCGTGTCGGAGACGACCTCGGCGCCCTGGGCGTCACGCACCAGGCGCCGCTCGTCATCCACCAGGCAGCGAGACTCGAACGCCGGCCCGAACACGGGTCCGTACGCGCCGTCCCCCTGGAATGGCTCGATGGTCGCCGTGTGGCGTAGCAGCCACTCGGGCAGCATCACCACACGCTCCCGTCGAGGATGTAGCCGGGCAGCAACCCGGCCCGCCGCAGGATGGAGGAGGAGTCCGGTGAGTACCGCGGGGGCGGCGCGTCACTGGAGCCGCCGCGGTCAAGCCGGACCGAGCCGATGCTGACCGCCTTGAAAGCCGCCGCCACACCGAACTCGTCGCCCACGGCGATCGTCCACGCGACCTGCGCGCACGTCGCCCGCTTCATCGCCTCGACGTCCTCCGGCCGCGTCGGCATGCCTGCCTCGTCGGTCGGGTAGATCGAGGCGAACAGCATCTCGTCAATCCGCTCGGACGCCCGCTCCAGCCGCCGGTCGATGTCGTCAGGCGCGGCCTTGCCGCTGTATGCCGTGTAGTCGGCCGCCGTCGCGTATGCCATGGGCTACGCCGGCTGCTCGATCACACCGACCGTCAGCCCTGCCGGGTCTGCGTAGTCGATGTACACCTTGCCGTTGGCCTGCCGGTAGACGGCACTGAACGGCGGCAGCAGCAGGGAATCGTTCGCCGGGACGGTGACCGGCAGGTCCACTACGTCCTGGCCCTCGACCGTCGCGGGGATCTGCACGGTCGCCGTCGCGGGCGAGCCGTTGCTGTTCTTGAGCAGCAGCATGCGCCGCGCGGTGTGGTCGAAGGCGTTGCCGTCCGCGTTGGCCGCGACCAGGCTGACGCCGAGCGCGACGCCGGTCCGCGGCATGGGCCGGACGGCCAGGTCAGTCCTCGCCATCTGGGTCCTCCCCGAATTCCTCGATCAACGCGGCCTTCGACAGCGCCTTGGCGTCGCTCTCAGGCATGCCGCGCGAGACCGCGTACTCGATCCACGCCGCCTTGTTGTCGTGCTCAGACGGGCGGGCCGGCCCGGCCGAAGCCGGGCCGGACGCGTCGGCGGGCTCGGGCCCGCCGATGATCTGCCAGTTGGCCAACATGGCCAGGCAGGGGTCTCGCTGTTCGAGCGGGACCACCTGCCCGGTGTTGGCGTTGCGGTAGATGTAGGTCACGCCGCGACCCCGTGGATCAGCACCGCCCTGTTCGGGTCGAGCGTCTTGACGCCGTAGAGGCAATCCACCGACACGATGTCCTGCTTCTTCGAGATGTCGTAGTCCATCACCACGCGGACGCCGAAGCCCTTGTAGCTCTCCACAGCGGCGTTGGCCGCACCCTGCGGGAGCACCAAGGGACGCGTCACCAACGCGAACGCGGTCCTGTGGAAAGCCACTCCGACCTCGGTGTTCGGCTGGCCGGTGGTCGGCGTGCCGCCCGGGGCCTCGATGTTCTGGGTCTGGAACGCATCGTGCCCGAAAACTCTGCGGCCCAGCGACGCCTCGCGGAGACCGTCCGTGTCGCCCCTGACGTCAGCCTGATGGAACAGCGGGTCCGACAGCCACAGCGCCTCGATCTCCGGGCCGATCACCAGGTACCGGTCCGCGGACGGCACGTTGCGCTGGTTGAGCACGCGCCGGGCGTCGATCGCCGTCTTGGGGTCGTCGTACGGGTGGATCACCTTGCCGGTGACGCCGGGGACCGTCGCGTCCGGCACGCCCACACGCTGCACGATGTCGTTCCTGAGGCTCAGAATGTCCCGGTCGATCTTCTGACTGATCGCCTCCATCGCCGGAGACAGGAGCTGCGTGCCGAAGTCCTCGATCTCCAAGGTCAGTTCCTCGGCGGTCACGCTGAAGCTGACGTCGGCGAAGTGGTTCAGCGTGATCGGCACGCTGCCCTCGGACGCGTTCTGGATCTGGATGCCCGTCGCCCGGTCGAACTCGTTCGCCTGGAAGACGGCGGGCTTCCTCACGGAAATCGTGTCGCCCACGCGAGAGACGAACTCCTGCTCATAGTCACGGTGGACGAGCTGGGCCATGACGCAGGTCTCGTAGAGCGTGGCCAGCGCCGCCTTGGCGATGATGCTCGGGGTCAGGAAAGTGTTAGCCATTCGGGCCTTTCACCTCTTCAGGAGGCTAATTACGGTCGCGCAATTAGCGGTTAGGACGAGGCGCGCTTCGCCTTACGCCTGGCGCGGAACTCGTCGATGGAGGGCTCGGAACTCGGCGCTCGCTCACCAGGCCCGCCGGTGAACTCGCCTCCGCTCCTGGCTGGCGGCCCCGCCTGGGAGCCGCCCTTGAACTTCGGGTTGTTCTCCACCGCCGTCTGGATGACCTCGGTCAAGCTGGTGGAGAAGTCCTCGCCGTCCGGGTCCATGTCCCGGACGGCCTTCAGGAACGACCTGCTGTCGAGCAGGGCGTCCGGGTCCGCGCCGACCTTCTGGCTGGCGCGGTGAACCGCGAGCTCGATCAGAGCCCGGCGGTGCCGCTCGCGCTCCTTGTCGCGCTCCTGGGCCGTGGTGTCCCGCTCGGCCGTCAGCGTCTCGATCACCTGCTGCGGGTCGAGCGGCTTCTCCTCCTCAGCCGCCAGACCCAACGCCTTGGCGATCTGCTGGGCGAAGTCCGTCTTGACCTTCTCGGTGATTTCCTCCGGAGACGGCCCCTGCTTGGCGGTCGCCTCGTCGGCGGCCTTCTGCGCGTCCTTCAGCTTGGACCGCCAGTCGGCCGCCTCCGCACGGGTGTCCTTGATGAGCTTCTGCGCCCACGGCGGGAGCTGGTCCACGCGCTTGGCGTCGGGGTTGACCGCGTCGTCGGCCGCCGGCGTCTCGGGCGGCGTGACCTCGGCCTGCGCGGGAGGAGTCTGCTCCTCCTGCTGCGGCTGGCCTTCGCCGTTCTCGTCGTCCGGCGCGCCACCGGCGATCAGGTAGATCGGGGTGACGCCGTCCTTGCGGTAGCCGAGGAACGCGCCTGGCGTGGTCGGCAGGGTGTTTTCGAGCATGACGAGATCGCCCTCCTGGAGCGTGTCGTCGGGACATGGGAAAGGCCCGCGCCCGGCGGGCCATGAGGAAGGGCGTCTACGCCCCAGAGCTGTGCCGCACGTACGCGCGCATCCACAGCAGCCGCAGCGCACGCTCCCGGTCATCGCCCCGCACCGGGTACGGGCAGGCAGTGACCGACACGCCGCGCTCACCGGCCAGGCGGCCGAACGTCACAGCGGCTCTGCGGTCGGTCTCGGAGATGGTCATACGCCGAACTCCCTCCCGGCGCCGCCCGCCCGGATCTGCTCGGCCGCCCGCCGGTCGGACTCCCGCCCGAGCCACTGCGCGCGGAACTCCGTGAGGGTGAGCCGCGCGTTGTCCGCCCACCAGCGCAGCAGTTCCTCGCTGGCGTACTTCCGGGCGCGAGCGGCCGGCCCGGAGAACAGCGACCGCTCGTTG
Organism: Nonomuraea sp. B208; assembly: GCF_057536035.1. Classification (NCBI taxonomy): domain Bacteria; kingdom Bacillati; phylum Actinomycetota; class Actinomycetes; order Streptosporangiales; family Streptosporangiaceae; genus Nonomuraea; species Nonomuraea sp. B208. The sequence goes on along the minus strand of NZ_BAAJOU010000024.1, from coordinate 231,936 downwards.
ATCCCAGCCGCCTGCCCTTCGGCGTTCAGCAGGAAGCCGTTCGTGTCGGCCTCGGCCCGCTCGTACGCCTGGTCGAGCCATTCGGCGTACAGACGGCGCACCGTCTGGTCGATGTCCTCGCCCGGCCGGCGGTCCGCCTCCAGCAGGGCCCGCCGCTCCTGGCGGTCCAGCTCGGCCGGGTCCAGCCCGTGAACCTCGGCGTACGCGTCCATGTAGGAGTAGCGGCCCGACGCGATGAGGTCCGAGATCGCCCGGTCGGCGTCGGTCTCCTCCTCGCGCCAGTTCCACGACCAGTTCTCACGCTGGCGGGTCTGCCGCTCGATGCGGTCCAGCTCGTCGAGCACGCGGGCCATGCCCTGCTCGTCATCGCGGTACCGCTCCATCAGCTCGATCACGTGGTCGTCGGTCAGGTCGCCCAGGTCGTTGACCTCCGACAGCGCGGCAATCGGGTCGTCCTGCGCGGCCGGGCCGGCTGCCCGCGCTGCCGCCGCGTCGGCCTCGTCGCGGCGGGTCATCTCGCGCTCAAGCCTGGCCAGCGCCTGCTCGTCGTGGCCGAACTTGCTGGCTAGGTCCGTGAGCTCCTTATCGGTCAGCTCGTCCAGGTCCGCGGGCGGGGCGTCGGCCTTCTCCCGGTCGGTCTTGCGCCGCTGCCCGGTCGCCTTCGTCAGGTCCTTGAGCTGCGTCTGGTAGTCGGCCGTCTTCGCGTCCGCCTTCGCGCGGGCGTCGTCGTCGAGCGCGACCGCCGCACGCCGCTTGTGTTCCCGGACTTTCCGCTCCAGGTAGCGCTGCCGCTGCGAGTCCTTGTAGCTGGTCTTCGACTGCACCGCGGGCGCCGGCTTCGACACGCCCGGCAGGTAGGCGTTCAGGCTGTGCCCGCAGTTCGGGTGCAGCAGACCCGCCAGCCGGGCCTCCGCGACCGTCCCCGCCACCTGCACGAACACCTGCACCCCCGTGGCCGGGTTCTCCTCCACTCGGGTGCCCGCCGAGCCAGCCAGGGCCAGGACCTCGCCCTCCCAGCGGGCGCACCGGTCGCAGGTGTACGGCAGCCGCGACACGCTAACCAGGCCGATTCCGGCGTCGCGCAGCGTGGACAGGTGACCATCCACCGCCGCGCGCGCGGTTGCCGTCCGCATGGCCATCTCGGCGTAGCCGGCCATGCTCCACGTGCGGGGCGGGTTGGCCGAGTCGGTGAACCCCGTGATCCCCTGGGCTGCGAACCGGTCGAGCGCCCGCTGCACTGCCTCCCGCCGCGTCTCTGCGCCGATCAGCGCACGGCCGGCCGTCTCGGCGATGACGTTGCGGTAGATGTCGTCCACCGCGCGCAGCGCGCCCTCATGCACCGCAGTGACCATCCTGGCCGCCTGCGCGGCTAGCTCGGCGACGCCCTGACCGGCGCTGATGCCCCGCTTCGCGCCGAGGTTCTTGGCGTCTTGCAGCACTCGCTCCAGCCGCTTGCGGACCTTCCGGTCATGGACCTGCAGCACGGCTCCGCGCACCGCGGCGTCCATACCTTCGGCCCACGTGTCCATCACCGCCGCCTGCGCAGCCGCTTTCGCAGCCGATTCCAGACGGCGGATGATGGACTCGGCTTCCTTACGGAGCTGGGCCACCTCGGCCAACCGCTTGTCCGCCCAGGTGTCTCCGTCGTCGTCGAGATCCTTGCCGACTCGGGCGGCGACGCGTTCCAGCAGCGCCGTCTCAGCGTCGGCGTACATCGCGGCGACCTTCCGCGCCTGTTCCAGGCCCTCCTCGATCGCGGCGGCTGGAGTGATCGACATCAGTCCTCGCCGGCCGCGTCAGGAATCCACGTCTCGCCCAGCGTCGCCGGGTCCGGCACGTTCAGCCCGAGCTCGTCGCGCAGTCTCTCCTTCTCAGCCTGGATCTGCGCGTCGTCCCAGTCGGGGTGAACCCACCGGACCTTCGTGTCCAAGCTGACGGCTTGCGCCCGGTTCAGCATGTCCAGGGTGCGGCCCATGCTCTCCGGGTCGGGCATGACGCCGTCCGGCCACTCCACGGTCGCCCGCTCCGCGACGACCTTCGTCCCGAACACCGCATGATCGACGGCCAGCATCGCCTCCGACAGCCACGCGAGTCGCGGGGTCCAGTAGCCGATCTTCCGTCCGCGCGTGCTGTACGAGCGATGCTTCTGCATGTGGATCTCGGTCGCCGTACGAGCCTGCCCGTCCCCGCCCTCACCGAACGACTGAACCGAGTATCCGGCTCCGCGAACGATCTGCTCCACCAGGTGCTTCGACGTCTCCGAGTGCTCCTGCACCCTGATGGAAAACTGCGACAGGGTGATCATGCTGCCGGGGTTCTGCGGCGACGGCAGCATGCCGCCCAGCGGACTGTAGATCTCCCGGTCCGGGTCCCAAGACGCGGCCTGGCCGCGGCCAGCGGTCGTCAGGTACACCTCCGGCACGATGATCCGCGCCTTACCGAGCCGCAGGTCACGCATCCACGACGTCCACGTCTCGTCGAGCGCGTCCATCAGCGGTTCGACGCCCGCGTAGTCCGAGCGGCCGATCGCCGTACCTCGGATCATGCGGTGCGGCCTCATGTTCGGGACGTACTCGACCAGCAGGCCACGCTCGTACCCGCTGTCGAACCCGCCGTCCTCGTCCACCAGCGGAGCGAACTCGGCGGTGGCCGGGTGGTCCTCCAGCGGCATCTGCCGGCCCAGGTGGTCCTCGTCGCCCAGGTACAGCCCGTGGTAGATGCGACCCTTCTCGTGGCGCTCCAGGTGCCGCCAGACCTCGCCCGACCTGTCGTCCTCGTACACGACCTTCCAGAACGTCACCGCCGTCAGCCGGCCGTTGTGGAACTCGGGCACGCCGGCGTCCGGAGGCAGCGCGTCCACGACCGGGTGGTCAGCCGTCGTCGTGTCCCAGCCCACCCGCAGGTAGACGCCCCCGTACGCGGCGGCCAGCTCGGCGGCCTCCAGCAGGCTGCCGTACACGCCGGCCTCGTGCAGCACGCTGTCGAGCCGCTGCTGCCCCTTCTTGCCCTTGAGCTTGAGTGTCGGCGGCTCGCTGAACAGCAAGTCAGCCGAGGTGGCGGCGATGTCAGCGGCGAGCGGGATGTGGAGCTTCGTCGCACGAGCCTGCGCCGCCGGGGTTGGCGTCCCCCAGAAGTAGCGGACCATCCGGCCGAAGTAACCGCCCGCGCGAGTGATCGGCCGGTCCCAGCCCTTCGGGTCCATGCCCACCCTGGGCGTTGCCTGGTTACCGCCGTACACCTGCGCCAGCTTGTCCGGGTCGCCCGAGTACCAGGCGCCATGCGTGTCGTAGAGCCGCATCTCCTGTCGGATCGCTGGCGGCGGCCACGCCTGGTTACGCTCGGGAAGCGGCATCGGCCCTCCTCATGTCTTCTCGATCTCCGACAGGGCGAGCGCTAGTTGCGTCCAGCCGTCAGCGATGGCGACTTTGGCCTCGACCATGTCCGGGTTGGGCTCGCAGTCGGCGCGCTCCAGGACAGCGGCGGCATGGGCTGCGGCTTGTCGCCAGGTGATCGCCCGTTCGCTCATCCGGCAGCCGGCCAGTGCCAGGTGCCCGGTTCCGTGCCAGGCGCAACGTTGAACTCGTGGAACCCACCCACCACGCCGGGTGTGAACACCCACAGGTGCACATGCAGTGGCGAATCCAGCGGCGGGACAGCGCCGACCTTGACCCCCTCCGGGTCCAGCGTCGTCGTGTCCGCCGTGACGATCGCTGCCCTCATCGCGTGGAGACCCTGCCGGCCTCGATAGCGAACGATGTGGCCCGTAGCAGGAATGCGATGCATTTCGCTCCTCAGATGATGGGAATGGGCCCGCAGGGGATCACGGGCCGCTCGACGGCTCCGGTGATGCGGACCCACATCAGATAGGTGCCGTCCGGCAGAGTGACGGTGCCGCCAGGCCCGATGAGGATGCGCGCTCGCGCGCCCCCTGCAGCGGCGTCGGCCCACTCGGCGGGATACCAATCGGTGTCGATCGGTTCAGCGCCGAGGTTCGTGAAGGCGACTTCGACCAGCTCCGTCCCGGACGCGCCCCTGACGAAGGTGTAGACGTACGGGCGGCTGAGAGAAGAGATCGGTTCCACGGCAGGATCTCCTATGAGCTTGTCGGAGGTTCGGCAGACCACGATGTGTGTGGGGCAGAGGCGTGCCAGACCACGACAGGCCGCGACGCTGCCCATGCCGTGAACGGGGCGCTGACCTGAATCGGCGGCGTCAGACGCCGCACCCTTCTGACGAGGCCGATCTCTGTGATCATGCCGAGCACACCCACGATGGGCGGCTGCGGCGCGATCGAGCGTGCTGCTCCGGTGCCAACGATCGCGTCGAGCGGCCGGGCCTTGATCCGGCCAAGCGGGCGTCCCTGCCCCGACTCGACGAGCTGGACCAGACGGCTGCCCCGGGCCAGGCTGATCGGGCTTGCCTGCCCACCCCCGGCCGCCTCACCCAAGGAGCGAGTCTTAGCCGCGAAGATGGGCCGAACCGCGCCCATCTCGTCCACTTGGCGTATCGCCGCCCAGCCCCGGAACGGACGTGCAGCACCGGATTCGGCCGCCTGGCCAGCAGCGCGAGCCTTGACACGAACGATCGGCTGCAGCAGGCCCGACCCAGCGGCGACGCCCACCGCTCGGGCCTTGGCCGCCGCTGCAGGACGGACGTTCCCGGGCTCGTCAACGACCTGGCCGACGACCCTGCTCAGCACCCGGACCAGCGGGCGAGCGAGTCCAGCATCGGCAGCCTGGTTGAGAGGCCGCGTCTTCGTGTTCGTGAGCGGCAGAGATGCGCCCGATTCGACGACTGGCGCGAGCGTCGGGCCTGAACCGCGCGGGCGAACGAGGAGAGGCCGAGCAGGGTAACTACGACCTGCGCGTGGCATTGGTCACCCCCGTCACCAACTCGCGGCCCGGTGAGCCGCGGCCGAGGCACCCGCATACCGACGCGCACGGGAAGCTGCGGTCGCGGTCGCCGGCCCCAGCTTGGCCGCGTCAACTGCCACCTCGTCCATGTAGACGCCGCCGCTGCCTGCGCCGTCTCCGCGCGGGTGGAACTCGACCGTGTAGGGTTTGCCGCCTGCGAATGTAGTGACCGAGCTCATGACGTAGTCGTCGTGGTCCAGCGACTCCGGGTCCAGGTAGGCCCACATCTCCGCCGTTCCCGACCCGCTGGCGTCGATCGTGAAGCGCCACTCCAGCCGCACCCACTGCCCGACCGGCACCATTCCAGGGATGCTGGAGATGACGAGCGGCGACGCATTACCTGCGTAAACGGAGAAGTGGCCCGCTGGGAAAACCCACGCCTTGGCAGTGATCCCGTTCGGGCCGAGCAGCGCGAACAGGGGTGCCGAACCGGTCAACGGCACGTCCAGGAACACATACATGCGGACGCACAGAACGCCTGTCGCCGATTCCGCGCCGATCCAGTCGACGTGGGTGTCAGCGCCCGGCGTGCTGGCCACCATCGACAACCCTGTCTCGCCTCGGGCTCTGACGGCGGAGTAGCGGGGCGCGCCCACGATGTTGTCGAACGGGGTGCCGTTGCTGCCGCCCGAGTTGGCTGTGGTGATGGTGCTTCCGGCGGTGCCGCCGTTGAAGGTGTTGGACAGGGTCGTCAGCGGCGCGAAGGTGATCGTGAAGTCGTCGATGTAGGCAGCGTCATCGCCTGTGCTGACGCTGCTGTCCTTGCTGTAGCGGAACTGGACCTGGGTCACGCCGGTCACGTCGAACACGGCCGACTGGGTCCAGCCCACCGATCCGGAAGCTGTCATCCTGACTGAGCCGTCGATCAGGAATTCCAGCTTGTCGTGGGTGGGTTCGGAGGAGACGTAGTACCAGAACTGGAACGTCGCCGCCCTGGGCGGCAAGGTGAACGTCACCAGCGCAGTTCCGTTGTCGCCGATGTCTCCGTTCGTGAACGACCATGACCCGCTGTGGGCCCGGTTCGTTGTCCATCCCCAGTCGCCCGACCACGCCAGACGCAGAGGGCTCGACTCGAAATTCTCGACCAGGGGCATCGCGGTCCCCCCTCGTCAGGCGCGTTCGAGCCAGAAGCCCGCGGAGATGTTCACGGCGGCGGCGAACTTCGCCCTCAGCACGAACCCGGCACCCGGCCCGGCGTCCGGGGTGTCGCCGAGCGGAATGTCGTAGTGGGCGAGTCCGCCGTTCGGGCTCAGCGGAAACGTGTCGATCACGGTGAGCACGGCCGGTTCGGTCGTCCACGCTGCCGCCGCGAGGAAGCCAGGCGGGATGACGCGGCCATAGAGCTGCTGCGGCGTCACGACCGCCGCGTACGCCATGGACGCGGCGGGCGCGTTGGATGCGAAGGTGGCGCTGCACAGCTCGATGTCGCCCGGCACCCCGGAGGCGGAGATTCCGTACAGGCCGACCCGGATCTTCTTGAGGTCGAGGCCGAAGGTCGCCGGGGCGAGCGCCCCGAGGATGCTCTTGGGGGCGTTCGCGACGAGGGCGATTGGCGTTGGGGTGAGGATGGAGTATCCGGTCTTCGCCATGTCACATCGCCCGGAAGAAGCCGCTGGGGTCGACCTGCGCGACGACGTTGCTGCCGTCTGGCTTGATCGGGAAGTCGTGGCTCGTCAGGGGCACGATGGCCGAGTCCGGCGCCGCCGTGGCGGGCCGGTAGCAGATGAGGATCTTCCACCAGTTCGTGCCGGCCTGCACGTTGGTCCAGGTCAGGTCAGGCAGCGCCACATCCACCCAGTCGTTGACGTGGTCGGGCACCACGTCGGACAGGTCCGCCGCGCCCAGCACCTTCCTGCTGTAGCCAACGTTCGCCACCTCATTGGTCGCGCCAGCCAGCACGGCGGCGAGGCTGTCCTTGTCCTTCAGCACGGCGTCGGTCTCGATACCTGCCTCGTCCAGGGCGACTGCGAGCAGCGCGCTGGTCGCCGGGTCACCGACCCGGACACGGTTGTACAACTCAACAACGCGGCCCTTTGCCACGTTGAACTGGAAGTCGGCCATGACCCTCCTCATCGTTGGAAAGCAGCGGAACGGCCTCGGCCTCCTCGTAGCCCCTCAACTACGCGAAGGCCGAGGCCGCCGGGCTCAACGCACGCGAGTGGACGTGCGGAGCGGCGCACCCCTCGCCCCGCCACAGAACGGGAGTGCGCGATCACGGGTCAGTAGACCGGTTGCAGCAGCGGCAGCCAGGCCGCTTGCGTGGTGTGCAGGCCGTACCGGGCGGCGTCCAGCGCGTGGTCATCGAGCTTCACGGGGACGTCCTCGCCCTTCTCGGCGCGCTTGTCGTCCCACGCGTACGAGCCGACCTCGTCGAGGAACCCGGACACCGAGCTGTGCACCCGCAAGTGATCTCCGCCGAGCAGGTTGGACACGGTGCGGATGCCGTCGTTGACGGAGTTGTCGCCCATCGTCGGGGTGAAGCCATCGCGCTGGAGCTGCGTGATGAAGCTCGCGGCGGACGGGTCCACCACCACCCACTGCGGCCGTACCCCGCGGGTGCCGGGCCCGTAGGTGTCGGGGATGTTGTCCAGCCACGCCCCGAGCTTCTGGCTGTACTCGGCGTCGGTGAGCTGCCTCCGCTCGGCGCGGGAGTCCCAGCGGAACTCGCTGGCGAGGTAGAGGCGCCGCTGGCCGGCGTCGTCCGGGGTGGACACGCCGATGAGGATGGCGTCGAACGGATTGACCGTGCCATAGTCCACGCCCAAGGCCAGCCACCTCTCCATGGGCGGCAGCAGGTCCACGACGTGCCGGTCCGGGTCGAACATGTCGTAGATGGCGCCCTCGGCCATCACCCAGCGACCCTCGATGAAGCGCTTGTACCAGAGCCCGGTGTACTCGGCCTTGAGCGCCTTGACGTACGCCGGGTCCAACGCGGTGTTGTCGTCGAGCCTGAAATGCCAATGCCGCAGGTCAAGCTCGTACTTCCGGTCGAGGAACTGCCGCTTCAACCAGTGGTTCGGAGCGTCGGGGTTCGTGGTGCCGAACAGCTTGGCGCCCGTGACGCTGAGCCGGGCCAAGAGCTGGTCCCAGAACTCGCGCTCGATCAGCGTGATCTCATCGACGTACGCCCCGGCGCAGGTCATGCCACGCAGCCGGTTCTCCGACCGGGCGTCGTTCGAGGAGATGATCTCGATGCGACGCCCGAGGATGTTCGCCGTGGGGGCACCTCTGGTGTAGATGATCCGCCGCGCGATCGGGCCGGTGATCGCGGGGTCTTGCAGCACGTCGAAGACGTTTCTGGCGATCGTGTCGCTCGTCTTGCCCACGATCACCAACGAGCCGCCCCGCGGCGCGTTGGCGACGTACATGACCCACCGCAGCAGCGAGGCGATCGTCTTGCCCGACCTGATCGCGCCGCTCCAGATGTTCAGGCGCGCCGTGGACTCCCCAATCGACCGTAGCTGCTTGGGAGACAGGTTCAGCGGCGTCGGCGCCGGCGTGCTCACAGGCCGCCCCCCGACTCGATCTCGCCGATCACCTCGGCCTCGAGAATGCTGTCCGTGTCGGGGTCGGGCAGGGCGTGCTTCTGCTGGATCTGGAGCAGCAGGTTGCCCAGCAGGCTGGCCATGTCGCCGTCCGCGACGCCGTTGCGGTTGATCAGGTCCAGGCCCAGCAGGGTCGCCCGCCGGTTGATGCACTTCAGCGCGGTCTCGGCGGCGTTGACCTCGCCCTTGAGCACCTTCGGCCACAGGCTGGCCATGATGCGGTCGAGCCGGTCGATCTCCAGCTTGAGAAGCTGCTCACTGGCCATCTGCTCCTGCTTGGCGGCCTTCTGCAGCGCCCGGTCGATGTCCTTCGACACCGAGGCCGCGCCCGAGTACCCCAGCCGCTCGGCAATGACCGTGGGCGATACTCCAGCGATCCGCATCTGCACGGCCTGGTAGCGCCGCTGGGAGATCTCGACCTGGCGGGCCTTACTGACGACCATGAGGGGCGCTCCTGATCTACTACGCTTCTCGGGTGCGGATGCGGATGCTGACCGTCCGGCAGCCATGGGCGGCGCTGCTCGTCGCGGGCATCAAGGACGTGGAGAACCGGAGCTGGACCACGCCGTATCGGGGCAGGCTCCTGATCCACGCGGGCCTCAAGACCGACCCCGAGGGCTTCGAGCTGATGGAGGAACTGGGCGTCACCCTCGACGGGCCGCTGCTGCGCGGCGTGATCCTCGGATCGGTGAACCTCGTCGAGATCCGCCAGGACAGCCGTTCGCCGTGGGCCCGCCCAGGCGAGAATCACTGGCTGGTCGCCGACGCTCTACCAGCGGTCACGCCGATGGCCGCGGTCGGCGCGCTCGGGCTGCGGCCGGCTCCGGCCGGGTGGACGAAGGCCTTCGCGGCTTAGAGCGCCTAACAGAATGATCTACGTTGTGCTTTGATCTCTCGCTGTAGCCAGCGAGAGGAGCGCGAGTGGCCAAGCCGAAGCCGTGGGAGGTCAGCGACGAGCTGTGGGCGGTGATCGAGCCCTTGCTGCCGCAGCGTCAGCGGCGGTTCCGGCATCCGGGACGCAAGCGGCTGGATGACCGGCTGGCGTTGCAGGGCATCTTGTTCGTGCTGCACACCGGGATCGCCTGGGAGCACCTGCCGCAGGAGCTCGGCTACGGCTCGGGCATGACGTGCTGGCGGCGGCTGGCCGAGTGGAACAGGGCCGACGTCTGGCAGCGGCTGCACGAGGTCCTGCTCGACCGGCTACGGGCCGCCGACGCCCTCGACTTCTCCCGGGCAGCGGTGGACTCTTCCCAGATCAGAGCGTTAAAAGGGGGGCGCAGACCGGTCCGTCACCGGTCGACCGAGGGCGGGCCGGCAGCAAGCACCACCTGATCACCGAGGCCACCGGCATCCCGCTCGCGGTGATCTTGACCGGCGCCAACCGCAACGACGTCACCCAGCTTCGCCCGCTGCTGGACGCCATCCCCAAGGTGCGCGGCAAGCGCGGCCGTCCCCGCCAGCGTCCCGACGTCGTGCTCGCCGACCGCGGCTACGACCACGACAAGTACCGCCGTCTGGTCCGTGAGTTGCAGATTCGCCCGCTGATCGCCCGACGCGGCACCGAGCACGGCTCCGGCCTGGGCAAACAACGCTGGGTCGTCGAGCAGACCTTCGCCCTGCTGCACGCCTTCAGACGCCTACGCATCCGCTGGGAGATCCGCGCCGACATCCACGAGGCATTCCTCAAGCTGGCCTGCGCACTCATCTGCTGGCGACGCCTCACCTCATTGCGTTAGGAGCTCTTAGGCGCGCGGCGCCACGTACTCAAAACTGACCAGGCCGAGACGGCGCGGGTCGAGCGTCTGCACGTGCATCCACTGGTGCTTGGAGCCGGTGCCGAGCTTCTTCTGGCCCTGGATCATCCGCCACCGCGGCGATCCGCTCCGGTAGGCGATCAGCGCCGGATGGCTGGACACCGACCGGTAGCGGAACCCCTGCTCGTACAGCCGTTGCCCCATCCACTCGGAGAAGCGGACGCCGATGCCGAGCCCCTGATAGTCGGGCAAGACCACCAGGCGGTGCTCCATCTTCAGGTTCCGCGTCGCAGGGTGCTGGAAGTGCCGGTACGCGAGGAACGCGACCGGCTCGCCGTCGACGAACCCGGCGAACTTCTTGCTGGAGCGGTGGAGCTCCCTGCTCAGATAGTGATGACGTGCGAAGACGGACCAGAGCTGCCCATCAACCGGCCGGATTTCGAGCTGGAGTCGGGGCCGGGCTTGAACCGACCTCCACTCGAACGACCCCGTCGAAACGTCCAGCACCCAATCCGGCTGCAGCCACTCCAGCACGTCGTAATGGCAGGTCACCGCAACGAACTGACGGCCACTGCGCCGTACGGTCTTCTGAATCGTATGGCTGGCGACCTTCGCAACCTGCCGGTCCACGACGCTGGTGAACTCGTCGATGACGACCAGGTCGCCGGACTCGGCCAGCGCCCGCGCGATCGTCGCCCGGAACGCCTCACCGTTGGACAAGGTCCGAAACGGCCGTAGCCACGCCGGCGGTGACGACAGGCCGACCGCGCCGAGCAGCGCCACGATGTCCTTGATGGACATGTCGGCCGGGAAGTCGTCCACCAGCGACCGGTCATCGGACCAGGTGTACGGGCTGGCGATGTGGTCGGGCCACAGGTGCCGTGCGACGCTGGTCTTGCCCGCCCCGGACGGGCCGACGATCAGCCCGACGTTCCACGGCTGCTCCTCGACCGGCACCTCCAGATGCCAGGAATTGCTCAGCCGCTCCTCCACGGGCACGTCGAACAGGCCCTGAAGCTGCAGGACGCGGGCGGTCTTGTGGACCGGTGCCGACACCGTGATCTCGGCTCGCACAGCACGACCTTCCAAGGGGTAGCGGGCGGGGGTTACATCAGGGCGCGGACGTTCCAGCCCTGACCGGCGAGCTGGTTGAGGAGTTGCACCTGCTCGGCCTCGCTGTCGCAGGTGACCACGACCCCCCAGACGACGGGCCGCGTGTGGGTCTCGGCGTCGCCCGGGTCGGGCAGCTCCTCCTCGTCGGCCGCGTCGGTGCCGGCCTGGTCGGCGCGGCCACCGCCCGAGGCCGGAGCGCGGTCGGAGGTGAGGGCTACCGCGTTGTCTGCGGCGATGGCTTCGGCCAGGTCGTCGAGGTCCTGCTCCGTCCAGCCGGTGCCGTCGAGGTCGTCGAGGCCGCGCAGCAGCTCGGCAAGGGCCTGGTCGTCGTAGCCGCCGATCTCCGCGGTGCGGTTGTCGGCGAGGAGGATGCGCAGCGCCGCGTCGTCGTCCACGTCGAGGATCAGGGCGGGCACCTGGCTCAGGCCCTTGGCCTTCGCGCCGCGCCAGCGGTGTTCCCCGGCGATGATCCGCATCCGGGACTTCTGGACCAGAATCGTGCCGTAGAAGCCGTTCTTCTCGATCGACTCGGCGATTACGTTCACGTCGCCCTGGTGGGGGTTATCCGGGTGCGGCTCAAGGTCAGCGACCGGGACCATGCGGTAGGTCTGGGAAACGACGCCGGGCACGGCAACCTCCGGAATCAGCTGAATGGCCAGCCGCCTGTGTGTAAGCTCCCGTGCAGCGACTCGGCGCACGTGATGCCGATAGCCCTCTCACATCGCGAAACTCATCGACACAAGCACTCGACACGCCACAGCTCAAACGATCCCCCACTAACGCTGCAGCTCTTCCTTGCGATCATCTAAATCACAAATAACGATCAAGCACAAATTCAAAGATCACAGGATTCAGCGATTTCGGGATCATGCGGCACGGCCCGTCCCCGCGTCCGTGGAGACGGTTGGCCACAGGGCACCTTCAGGCACTGCGCCTAAAGGTGCCCTCTGTCGGTGCAAGGACCTTGATGTCTGGTTTCCCTCTGTGGCTGTGCGTGCTCGTCGCAGCCTTGATGGCTCTGCCGTTAATGGTGGCGGTGCTGGCGTTCGTTCCAGCGCTCGCTCTATCAGTCGCCCTTCCGGAGGACCGACGAGACTGGCTTCTCCAAGTGCTTGATCGCTTCGTTGAGTGGTCAAGGCGATCTTCTCAGGCGCTGGAAAGATCGAGGAGGACAAGATCTGATGGGTGTGAGCCCCGTAGGCACTCGTTACTTGCGGGGCTCCTGCCCATTCCAGCAAGCAATCGCTATCGTGGCAGCATGGGCATGTCTTCCTGGCTCGCTGCAAGCACACCATTGCGGTGGATTCGAGGGCGCTTAGAGAAGATCGGCCGAGAGCTGTTCATGGACTTAGACGAGTTCGCCTTCCATATGGGCTGGACCATCTCAAAGCCATCATGGACCACTCGCGCCTACAGAGACGCCCGCTTTGACCAGCTAGCCTCCACAGGCAGGTTGGCCTACTCCGCTATATGGGGGGTAACAGACTCAGACAACGAGGGCGACGCCAAGCTCACTATTGATATGGCACCAGCAGTTGCCCAAGAGCTTGACGCTCTCTTTCGGGCCCTTGGGCCCCCACCCGATCAGCTTGGCGCCACGCATGGAGCATCCAGCCGGGGGGACGGCGGTGCAGCATCATGAACCTCGACCGACACACCGCTCAGCCCACTGGCATCGACATAGCCATGCTATGGACCAAACTCCCACCCGAACATCTGCGCGCAGCTCTGAAGGCGCTGGAGCCTCAATTGGTTCGCGACCACGCCTATCGCATGGAGTTGGCCAAGATTCAGGAGCGGAACGACGAGCGATCCCACCGATTGTTCATGGCGGGACTCCTTATCGGATGTGGAATCGCCGTAGCGATGCTGATAGCAGCCGTGATCGTAGGCATGAACGGGCAGGCATGGCTTGCGCTGGCATTCTCCGGTCCGAGCATGCTCGCATTGGTGGGTATGTTCGTACTGCGCCAATTCGACACCGCTGGACTCAGACAGATCCGTCGCGCTCAAGCAGCCGAGCCAGTAAATCCACTTCAGTCGGGGCCGGAGCCTGGCACGCCGTTGGCGAGTTGAGAGATCTCCGGCTCCACCGGACGCAGACGCCCCAAAGCACCGTGTGAGGGCGAGCCGGCCGTACCCGTCCACGACCGGCCGGTGGCCGCTCATGCGGCAGACGAGCATGAGACGGGGCAGGTCCGACAGCCACCACCCACGATCGACGAGTGCTCGGCTGCTGTCCTGCGCTTGTAGTTGACGGTGTGCCAGCGCATGACGATCTCCTTGAGGGACGGAAACAGCGCACAGCCCTTAATTTGAGTAGGTAAGATAAGCGCATGGCAGGTCTACAACGCATCACCCAGCCGACGCTCGACGTGCTGGAAGTGCTGCTACGCGCCCACAAGGAGGGCGAGAAGATCCACGGCTGGGCGATCATGAAGGAAGCGAAGCGCTCAGGCCCAACTGTCTACAACGCCCTCGATCGCCTCGAAGACGCTGGCTGGATCACTGGCGAGTGGGAAGAACTCGAACCCGACGCCAACCGGCCACGACGACGCCTCTACCGCCTCACCGGCGAAGGAGCACCAGCAGCCCGTGCTCTGCTGGTCGAGCGGCGACCAGCATCACCCAAGTACAAGCCCGCCCTCGGGTTCATACAGCTCGGCTGGTTGAGCATGCTGCAGTTCGGCGGTGAGCTTTGAACACGGCAGAGGTCATCCTCAGCATCGCTGCGGGGTTGGCAGTGAACGAGTTCTGCGACATCTGCCCATGGGCAGCCCGAAAGATTTCCACCTGGTCGGCGCACGCACGGTACGGGAAGTCCGAGCGAGCGGAGATTCGCGCCGAAGAACTTGCCGCCGTTATTGACAGCAGACCCGGAAAGCTATTCAAACTGCTTACCGCGCTGGCATTTGCCTGCGGGGCGACATCAACAAGAGCCTACAGAGTCCTTGTCTGGCTTCAGCTCTATTACAACGCGATTGGCGGCCGACCGAACCGCCGAAGGCCGTCCCGAAGGTATGGCGAGATCATTTACATCGGGCGTGGTTCGCCTACGGACTCCGAGGCAGAGAAGCGCTTCAGCATGTACCTCGGGAGCGAGCTGGTCTCGCACGGGATACAGCCTGACGAGCAAGCGGTCCTCCAGATCCGACCAACAGATCACATGCTACAGGCCCTAGGGCGCGTAAATCGTCGCGCTAGCGAGTGACCCATCGGCACGGCGGATGCAACTGTAGTTCCGGTGCCGCTTCTCACGTTTGTCGTTATGTCGGTGACCCGGAAAACAGCTCAGAGCGTTGCTAACAAGATCTACTTTAGGTCTATCCAATGACCACAGAAGGCTCGCGATCACCCATCAGCGTTGCTCTGAGACGCGCGAATCCCGCATGATCAGCGTTCCGAAAGTCCCGAAACGCGACGAATGCGAGGTTTGCGTACCTCACCAGACCCGCACGAGCCGGAACTGCTCGATGTCCTCGGCGTGGCCGACCGCGTACCGGCAGCCGCCGCACACCGCGCGGTCGGTCCACGTGCCCAGGTTGATCGCGCCGCAGTGGTGCAGCCATGCCGCCTTGTCCAGCGCGCTCGTTCTCGATCTGGGCACGTGATCCTCCTACTCCAGCAGCGACGCCACCACCTGCGAGGCGTCCTTCTCCAGCCGGTCCCGGCTGTGCAGATAGATCTCGGTCGTGGACACGTCGGCGTGGTTGAGGTCGAGCTGGATCTGCCGCATCGCGACGCCGGCCTCCTGAGCCAGCGACGCGTAGGTGTGCCGTAGGGAGTGCGGCGACACCTTCGACGTGATGCCCGCCTGCTTGGCGATGCGCCCTATCAGCTCGAAAGCTTTCGACCTGCTCCAGCTCTGGCCGGTCGAGGTCGCGAACAGGGGGCCCGTCAGGTCCTGCAGCTCAACCCCTTCGCGGCGCGCCCGCTCAGCGAGGTAGACGTCCAGCGCATGCGTCGTCTCCACCGGCAGCCGCCGAGTGATCGTGTCGCCGCCCTTGACCGTGATGCGCAGCGTCCGATATCCGCGGGCGAACCCGAGGTCGTCGATCTGAGCGTTGATCGCCTCGGAGATGCGGACGCCGGTCTGCAGCAGCAGCCGAATCAGTGCTGCGGTGCGCAGCCGTTCCCGGCCGTGGTCGGCGTCGGCCGCCCGGAGGAGGTCCTGCGCCTCCCCCTTGGTGAGGGCGACCGTCTCGGAGTGCTTGCGTGGGATTTTCGGCCGCCGCGTCTTCTTGAACCGGTTGGCGTCGAGCGCTTCGGTCGCGTGCAGGTACTCATACCATGACGACACCGACGACAGCACCTGAGCGACCGTCTTCGGCTTCGGTGGCCGGCGGGCCGTTTCCTGGTACCAGCGGGAGAACACGTCGCCGTGCGGCTTGCGCGCCTCCAGCGGGTCGAGGCCGGTCTCCGCGCAGAAATCGAACCACCGCCGGATGTTCCGTTCGTACGCCTCGCGCGTGTTCGGCGAGTCGTACGACCACAGCCACGCCCGGGTGAGGTCGAGGATGATCGACGGTAAGTCGAGCGGGAGCGCGAGGTCGCCGCGCGGCGCCTGGACCAGCTCGCCCGTCATCGGTCCGCCTCGTCGTCCTCGTCCTCCTGGTCGTCGCCGGTGGGCACCAGCGGGTCAACCCAGTCGAGGGTGTCGAGCACCGCGCCCTTCCGGCCGGCCCGCACCGCGGCGGCGACCAGCTCCCCGAGAGCGTCCATGTCGTGTTCGTCGAGGCGGTCGTACCGCTCCAGCCGATCGGACAACGCCGCCGCGCCGTCCCGCATGGAGCGGAGGGCCTGGCGCAACTCGATCACGGTTTCCCGGCGGAGGGCTCCGGTCTGGCTGCGGTAGCGGCGGGTGTCCTGCTCGTTCATCGCGCATCACCGACACGGGCGATCAGGTCGGGTGCGGCGGCCGGGTGGAGCCGGTCGCTGCTGTGGTTGCTCATGAGAGCACCTTTCACGAGGGAAGTGGATCACTCGTGACGGTACCACGGAGAGGGGAACATAACGTGGATTATGTTCCCCTCTTAAGGATCTTGTCGATTCGCGATTTCGATTCGATCACTCGGCTAGTGATCTTTGCCTGCCAACGCTCAAATAGCTCTGTGACCGACGAGCCGACCCACAAGACGCCCGACTCGCCCGGGGCGGGGCCCGTGCCACCGACCGCGTGGCAGCGCTTTTCCCGATCCCTGTGGCCAAGCCGCCTGGCGGGCGCTGCGGCCTTTGGTTACCTCATTGTGAGGGCGTTCGAGAGCGGTATCGCTGAGTCGCCGTCCTGGTTCCTCATAGCGCTCGGGCTCGGCGTCCTCGGCATTCTCCTAGCCGCCCTCTATACGACCAGAGATACGGCCAGAGATCCGACTCAGCCCTCGCCCACCATCGACCCCGCCGAACGACTTCGACAACGCATCAATGCCGTCAACCGTGCCGTTCAACAAGCCAACGTCGCGTTCATCGAGGCGGGAAAGCTCACAGACGAGCTACGACGCGAAGTAGCCGCGCAACAGGCCGCCCATCAACAGCTCACCGAAGAAGCTGAGCGGCAACGCACTCTCATCGCCATGGACCGTGAAGAAGCTGAGGCAGTGCAAGCCCTCATCCTCGGCAACACCGAGGCCGACAAACGTCGCCAGCGCCGTCGGGAGTGGATGTTCTTCCTGGCTGGTCTACTCTTCGCCGTGCCCCTCAACATCCTGTCGGATCTCATCGGCCCAAAGTAGGGTTCTTCCGCCTCTATCCGCCGCAGTCACGGGCGCAGGGCCGGCCTCTGGTTGCCGCCCCGCGGCCGCAGCGGCGCCCCCGCCTCCTCCAGAAGCCGGTGAACGAACCCGTACGAGCGGCCCGTCGAGATCGACAGCCCCCGAATCGACTCCCCGTCCATGTACCGGCGCTTCAGCTCCGCCTTCAGCTCCTCACGCTCCGCGCCCGCCACCCGCTGATACTTCCTGGCCATCACAGCCACCCCTGTCTGATCACTCTTATGCCGCCGCCGCCAGCCGAGCCCGCAACGCATCCCGGCCCTCCGGCGTCGACGGGACCTCGTCCCCCCGCCAGATACAGCCCTCGATCGTCGCCAAGTCGGCGAAGTCGTACACGACCTCGCGGCCCGACTTCCCCAGCACCCGCACGCCGTACCGGCGCGCCCACTGCCGGATGGTCACCGCCTCCCGGCCCAGCCGGGCAGCAGCGGTCTTCGCCGTCGCAGGGGACACGAACACCCCCCGAACAGCGGAAAGCCCTCGAACCATGATCGGTCCGAGGGCACACGTCTCTCCGTCGCCCGGAAGTGTTACACACCCCGCCGTCCGGCGCAAACCGAAAGCGGCACCGCAATCAGCGAGCCGCCTCCTGCTCCACCCGCCCCGACGCCTCCCGCTCCGAAACGTGCGCCCCGCACACGGCACACACGTAGAAGCCCGCCTTCACGTCCCAGTGGAACCGGCGCTCACCACACCGGCACCGCGCCGGCGTCCACGCCGGAGGCTCATCCCCCGCCAGCCGTTCCAGCACCGTCCGCCACGACAGGACGAAATCCACCAGCCCCACCAGATCCTCACGGACCAGGACGCTCTCCAGCCGGCCCGACTCCACCAACCAGCCCACCGCCCGCGACCGAGCAACCGCCGACCTCGCACCACCCAGACGCGGCCCCGCCCCCAGCCACTCCCGCGCCCGATCCTCGAAGTCCAGCAGCCCGCCCGTCAGCTTCTCCAGCAGCTCCCCCACCGGCGACACCGCAGGCTTCGGCCGCGACCCCGACACCCTCGACCACTTCGACGGCGGCCGGAACCCATCCGCCTCCCTCGCGAGCTGCGCAGCGAACGCATCCACCTCCAACAACGCCGCCCGCACCGACGCCGTACACCGACCGCACACCAGCGGCTCCCCCGGCCGCCACCGAACCACCGGCACCTCCGGCTCGACAGGAAGCTCCCCCACCTCGCCGCCCAGCACCCACGCGTCCACCAGATCCGCATGCGCATCACGAGCCGCCTCGAAAGCAGCCCACGCCCGCCGCGACCTCGCATTGCACGGACCCACGCACGCGCCCGACACCACCGACACCCTAGAAGCAAGACCAGACACGGCACCCCCGACCCCGAGACGAAACGCCACAAGGCTACAAGATCAAATTCTTTTCGCAGGAACCAAGCCGAATGCAGCCCTGGCCGGCCCCGATCCGGGGCCCCTGGGGGGCATGCGAAAGCGCCGGACCGCGCGATGCGGTCCGGCGCTGTCGGCGCGGCGCGCTACACGCGGACGCCTGCGCGGGCGGCAAGCTTACGCGCGCGGTCGGCGATCTTCGGAAGCGCGTCAGCTTGCCCCGTCCGGCACGTGTCGCGCAGCACTGACAGGAGGTAGAGCGCTGCCGAGATGTACTGCCGGGCGGCCACGTCGGGGTGCTTGAGCGCGCTGGCCTCTGCGGCGTTCAGGTCGATAGGGCTCCACCCGATACGGACGCCGCCGGGCCAACGCTCGACGG
Source organism: Nonomuraea sp. B208 (assembly GCF_057536035.1). NCBI lineage: Bacteria > Bacillati > Actinomycetota > Actinomycetes > Streptosporangiales > Streptosporangiaceae > Nonomuraea > Nonomuraea sp. B208. The sequence continues at coordinate 213,119 of NZ_BAAJOU010000024.1, read as the reverse complement.
ACACGGCAAGCGGAACGTTGTACTGCCCCAACGCGGCTGCCAGGACCTTCACGATGTCCCGCGTGGTGGCGTACATGGCCCGTTCCCGCTCCTCCCTGCCGGTGAGCTGTAGGGAGTCTAGGGAAGCCTCGAACGGGTCCATGTCGAAGTCACCCAGACGGTAGCCCGCCCACGGGTGGCGGACGGACAGACCATGCACCCGCCACTCGCGGCCCTGGTACTGCTTGCGCGGGCCGGTGTAGATGACCATGGTTCCGGTCGGCAGGTAGAGCGAAAGGGCGTGGCTGGCCTGCTGGGCGAACTTCGCCGCTCCGCGTTCGATGATGCTGCCCAACTGACAGGGGATCGGCTCGACAGAGCACACGCGGCACGTGGCCCTGTGCTGGGCAAGGGAGTGCAGGCCGTTGCGGGCGTGGTCGCGGGCAGCTTCGGCGCGCTCTCGGCTGAACATGACGGGGGTCTCCTGTGGCGTTGGTGGTGTTGGCTGGGGAGGGGCGGGCGCGCCCGTGGTGGCGACACAGGCGCGCCCGGTGGGGTTAGGCGTCGGACCTCTCGGCGGCCTTGACCATGGATTCGGCGGTCAGAAGCTCGATGATCTCCATGACCCGACCGAACGAAAGGCCGCGCTCCTCCATGACCTCGGCGTACGTCTCTTCGTTGTGGTCGGCCTTGAACTTCTCGGCGAACTTCCACACGAGGCGGACGGCGGCCGTGTCGGCGGCGACCTTCGCGGCGGCCTTCCGGCGGGCCTCGATCTCCTTGCGGTACTCCGCCATCTCGGGAAGCTCGGCGAGGAAGTTCTGCACCTTGGTCGCGCTGGTGCCGGGCACCTTGCCCAGCTCCACGAGAGTCGCCTGTCCGAAACCGAGCTGTGCGGCCACGCGCATGCCGATCAGGGCGTACGTCGTGAACTTGGGCGCGGTCTTGCCGGTGCCGAGCGTCGCGATGTACTCGGCGGGAACGTCCTTCAGTTCGTCGCCGGTGATGATCCGGTCAGCCACGCTGCCCTCGGAGTCGGCCTTGGCCAGCTCGTCAAGGCGGCCGGAAGCGGCCAGACCGATCACGACGTTGCCAGTCGGGCGGGAGACGCCCTGCCGGGAGAACGTTGCCTTGTGGGCGATGGTGACGCGCTCGATGGCGTCGAAGATCTCGGCGGGGTTCGTGCTGATCTGCATTGGTCTTGTCCTTCGTGGTGTTGGGTGCCCGCCCGGACGGTCCGGGCGGGCGGGTTGGTTAGAGCTGCTGGGTCTCGTCAGTTGCGCTACCGCTATTAGCGGGCTGATCAGCGGATTCGCTGGCTTGCCCACGTCTGCGGCGTCGCCACCTGATCAGCAGTCCGAGCGCGACGGCTCCGACTGCCAGCAGGGCGGCGGCCCATGCGGCCCACACGGTCACGGGGTCGCCGCTTGCCGTGTTCGCCGCGTTGAGCCTGCCGGGCTCTGGGGCGTCGGCCGTTCCGGGGTCGCCCTGGTCGCCCTTCGGTCCGGGCGATCCGGGCTTGCCGGACGGTCCGGCGCTCCCGTCCCGTCCGGGCGGCCCTGCCGCTCCGGTCGGTCCGGGCTCGCCGGTACCGGCGGGGCCGGTGGGCCCGACGCTGCCGGTAGGGCCGGGGTCGCCCTGCGGGCCGGTCGGTCCGGGGTCGCCCTTCGGTCCCTGCTCGCCCTGCTCGCCCTGAGGTCCGGGGGGGCCGGACGGTCCGGGCGGGCCCTGCTCGCCCTGCGGGCCGGGGTCGCCCTTGTCGCCCTTGGGGCCGGGGACGGGAACGGCGGTGACCGTTGCCGTAGGGCCGGGGCTTCCCTGGGGTCCGGGCGGGCCGGACGGTCCGGCGATGCCCTGGGGTCCGGGGTCGCCTTGGGGGCCGGGCGGGCCGGACGGTCCGGGTTCACCCTGGGGGCCCTGCGGGCCGGGCGGGCCGGGGGGACCAGCGAGGGTGACTGTCGCGGTTGGTTCGGCCGCGATCAGCTTTGCCGTAGTCACGTTCCCCCCTGTCAGTGTGTTCGCTACTAGGAGCGCGACGGCTGCCCCGCAGGTCAGCCACGCGAGCCGTTCGCTCGTTCGTATCTGCACATGACAAACGGTAGACCAGTGCAGATCTTTAGGGGCCCAATTCCGATAACGCTTTTCAGGCGGTTTTATAACGATTAGATCACGAAAAGGGCCGGCTGGCAGGCAAATCGAACTGATGTTCGAACTCTCATGGAACGGCTCATCGTCTGCATTGGCACCAAGCTGCCGGTTTCGCCGACTGGCGACCCGATGCCCACCCTCGGCAGGCTTTCGTGGATCTTGCTGACACTGAAACGCTCTCAGATCGACGTACAGCGCTCTATGTTCTGGGGGGTAGTAAAGAGTATCGGGAGAACCCTGTTCGTCGCTCTGCATTGATCTGAGAGCGTTCTAGATGGTGCGTCGTGTCGGATCTGGTGCGTCAGACTCGTCGGGATGCGTCTCGGGACAGCGAAAACCCATCAGCGACGAGGGGACGGCTCAGCCTCGTTCTGATGGGTTTTCGGCTCGTTTTGGCTGCTCTTCGGCCTGTTCTCGCGTGTTTCGGGCGGTCCCGCGCCTGGACGTGTTCGGCGTTTTCCCTGGTAGGAGGCTTGTCGGGTGTCGGGCTATCCGCCAACCTGCGGGTCACGCGTCGGGCATGGCCTTGGCGTCGGCGGCGCATCCGATGCAGGGCAGCGGCAGCCAGTGCAGGTCGCATCGGCCGGCTGTGCGGGTGGTGCGCGATGTCTTGGCCTGTTGGCGGGCTTCCTGGTCGCGTGTGGTTTCGTGCCAGGCGCGCAGGTCAGCGGCGGGGATGCCTGCGACGTACACGTGCAGGGACTTGCGGACGCGGTTCTCGTGGGCGATGACCTGGGCGATGCGCTCGGCCTCGTCCAGGGGGCACCCGATGCGTTTGGTGATGACCCGGGCGGCGCGGCTGGCCGCCGGGGTGTTCTTCTCCTCCTTGCTGATCTTGTCGTCGTCTGGGTGGTGGTCGGTGGCGGGTCGGTGCGGTTCCTCCTCGGCCCCGTACGGAGATGAGGATTGAAGTTGAGGAGTGGAGAGAGGATTGGGGGGAAGTCCAGGCTTCCCCCTTTTGGTCCCAAACTTCCCCTTTTGCGTCCCAGACTTCCCCCTTTCGGTCCCGGAAACGGGGAAGTCCAGACTTCCCCCTTTTCCGCCGGTCTCCCGGTCGTCCACAGCGTTATCCACAGGAGAAAGGGGGAAGTCAGGACTTCCCCCTTTTCCGGGGTGCGGCGCCCCCTCCGCCCCCGAAACGGGGACATCCGAGGGGCCCGCTTCGAGCTCCAGGTCCAGGGGCCGCGGCGGCTGCCCGGGCAGGTACCCAGGCATCGGAGGGATGTAGAACACGGTCGCCTTCCGGCGGCCGCCCCCGGTTTCGAGCACGACGAGCAGCCCGGCCTCAACCAGCCGCTCCCGCATCGCCTTGACCGACCGCACGTCGACCCGCGCCCAGTGAGCGATCTCCTCGCGCGTCAGCCAGCCGGTACGAGTCGCATCGTTGATCCGCCGGGCGATGGCGATCAGCGCGAGCAGGTCCCTCGGAGGCGTGCTCTTCGGCGCGTTGATCGCCACCTCGTCGGCGAGCTTGTAACCCATCAGGCCCCTTACGTGCTGTTCTTCCGTGGGAGCCACCGAGGGAAGAGGCGTCCCGCCACGATAGCGGTACCGCAATTAGCTCTCATCCGGCTCGCGGTGGCCGCCCGGTCAGGTCGTAGGCTTGCCGCCGGCCGGGATCGGACAGGACGTGGTACGCCTCCCCGATCTCCTGGAACCGGCTGGCGACCTCGGGGTCGGGGTTGACGTCGGGGTGGAGCTGGCGGGCCAGCTTGCGGTACGCCCTCCTGATGTCGTCCTGGGTCGCGGTCGAGGCGACTCCGAGCAGGTCGTACAGCCGCCCGGCTGGTGGATGTCTGCGTGGCGGGGGCGGGACCTGGACGCGCGGCCGACCGGTGCAGGTCGCGACGTGCGGCATCATCCGCTTCTCCGGCGGGACGAGCGGCTGGTCTTCGGTGATGCGGCGCGACCGGAGCACCCCGTGGACGTCTCTCCAGACGGCGGTGTTGCCGTCCTCGTGCGGGGCCAGGTCCACCGCGAAAGGCGCACCGGCCTTGGTGCGGGTCCAGCGGACGAACCGTCCGCACGGCATCTTGTCCTTGCTGCCCTGGCACGGCTTCACGTCAGCGCGGGAGAACACGCCACTCCCCCGTGTCCGATCGGGACAGTTCGATCACGCGGTGCCTCCGTTGTACCGGGCGAACACGGCGTTGATGGCGTCGAGCTCTGTCTTGACCTGATCGCGGTCGGCCTTCATCTCGTCCAGCTCGACGAGGAGGTCGGAGTGGGCGGCGCGCGCCTCGTCGCGCTGGGCGCGGGCTTCGTCGCGTTCGCGGATGGCCTGGTCCCGCTCGGCTTCGGTCCGCTTGATGGCCTGCTCGAACCCGAGGAGCGCCCGCAGCGCGGGGCCCGCGTTGGCCGGCGGCGCGATCTCGGCGGGGGCGGGGGTTGTCTTCGCCGGGGGCTTCGTCGTGCCGGTCTTCGTGGTGGCCGCGGCCGCGACGGTCCGGGGATCGGGCTTCGGTGTGGTCTTGGTGATGGTGAGTCCGCCGTCGTTCCATTCCAGCGCGATCCACCACACGGGCGGGTTGGCGCGGGGGCGGTGGCAGCGGGTGTGCTCGGTCCGGTTGAGGTACTGCCGGACGTCCTTCTCGTGCAGCGAGTCCCAGTCGGGGCATGCGGCCTTGATGATGTCGGCGAGAGCGCCCACCCACTGGACGCCGACGACGCCGCCGTTGGTCAACTGCTTGTCGCCCTGGTCGCGGGCAGCGTCGCGGAGCAGCCCCCACAGGGCTTCGGCGTCGGCGAAGATGTCGCGGGGCTTGTTCCTGACGACGGTGGCGGTGTCGCCGATCGCGGGCACGGTGGTGTCTCCTTCGGTGGTGGCGGGGGTGTTCTTGGTGAGGTAGGCGATCACCTCGGCCTCGCGGGCGTGCAGCATGTCCGCGTACGACTTGGACTCGACGGGGCCGGGGGTGTGAAGGAGGCCGCCTGACACGTACGGCTTGATGCCGTTCGCGAGGGCTGCGCCGACGAGTTCGTCAACGCTCCACCAGGTGTCACGGGGCATGGTGTCGGCTTTCTCGGGGGCGGGGTCGGTGGCGGCGACCATGGGGGAAGGTTTCGTGGGGTGGTCGTTCAGCAGGGACCGGATCTTGGTCCGGTAGTTGTCGAGGCCGCGGCCCATGGCCTGCAGCGGGATCTCCCCGGTGCGGCCGTTGGCGGGGTTGATGATCAGGAACTTGCCGTTGGCGAGCCGCATCTCGAAACCGAGGCGGTCCGTCTCGGTCTCGACGAGCTTCCTGACGTCGCCCTTGTTGGTCATCTGGCGGGCTCCTTCCGGATGCGCAATCCCAGGTGATCGGCGTACGCGGCGGTCCCAGCCGCGCCCTTGCTCGCGGGGTGCAGGTGGGCCAGGACCTCGAAGGCGCCCCCGCGGCCGGCGGCGAGGCCGAGCATGAACCCGTTGCGGTACGGTCCGGCGGACTTCGACAGCTCGCGGATGTGCCACGGTGCGGGGTGCGTCTCGACGGTGACGCCCGGCGTGTGGTTGGCCCATTCGTACGTCCAGCGGTCGCCGCCGGGCGGGTCGTCGGTGTCGGGGTTGTAGCCGACGATGACGTGGAGGCCTCCGCCGGCGCGCGCCAGCGTGGTCTCGAGGTCGGCGCGGACTCTGTGACGGGCGGCGCCCCGCCACCCGGTGTAGACCAGGGTGGCGGGGCGCGGGCTGACGAGGGCTTCGAGCTGGCTGCGGAAGTGCTGCCGGACGTGGTCGGCGGCTTCGGGCGGGACGAGCTGGTGGTCGAGGCTGCGGTTGAGCATGAGGAGCAGGGCGGCCCGCTCGTTAGGGGTGAGGCGGTTGAGCATCAGCCGTCTCCGTGGGTGCAGGTGTCGACGGTCTCGCCGTGCAGGGCGAGGTGGTCGGCGCAGGGCCAGGTGGGGCAGTCGTCGTTGGAGCAGGTGGTGACGGGCCGGGGGGCGCACATCCCGCACATGTTCAGGACTCCGACCACCCACTGCCTGCTGTGGTTGCTGCAGGAGACCCACTGCTCGGTTACGGTCGGCTGGTGACGGGCGTCGATCCGGACGAAGGCGGCGCGCAGGTCGATGCCGCCCTCATTGCCGGGGGTGTCGGTGGTGAGCATTTCGGTCCTTTCGGTGGCGGGCCAGTTCATGGCCTCGTCGCTGATGACGAGGGAGGCGTGCTGGCCCTGGATGGTCCGGCGCGCTTTCATTCGCTGTTTGATCTGGTCTTGCGTCGGCGGGGTGTAGGTGTGCCAGCCGGCCGAGCGGGTCCACCGCTGGAAGTGGTCGCGGTGCGCGAGGCCGCACCAGCGGCACCCGGACGGCGGCGCGACCACGCGCTCACTCATGGCCTCGCCGCACCCGGCGCCGCTCCCGCCGCGACATGTACAGCTGAATGCCGTACGCGCCGCCGCGGCGGTGGGCGATCCACTCGGCTTCGACGTAGCCGCCGGGCTCCATGCCTGTGGTGCGGATCGTGTCCACCAGCTCCGTCATCGACATGGGGAACAGGTGGCCAGCGTCGTCGAGCCACATGACGAACCCGGCGGCGCGGCCCCGGGCGAACTGCCCGAGCTGGAGCCGCGCGGTGAACGGCTCCGGGACGCGCCACACGATCTCCCCTTCGGGGACCCACGCCTGGCGCAGGAGGTTGCCGACCTCGTCGAACGGCACCAACGGCTTGTCGTCGTCGAGGTCAGTCACCGTCGTGCCCCTTGCCGGTGGCGAGCTGGGCCAGGGCGTGGCGGGCGAGGGCCGGTCCGCGCAGCCCGTTCGCGGGTGGCCGGGGCGATGGTGCGGGGGCGGGCTGGGCCTCGGGCGGCTCGCTCCAGCCGTTGGCGAGGAGCCAGGTGATGAACTCGAACGCGAAGTCCGTCGTGCTGGCCCGCTCCCCTGGTTCGGTGTGGTCGCGGTGGTAAGCGCGGTGCGCGAGCCCCTTGATCGCGTTCTCTCGGGCGGGGGTTGTCACGGTGTTCTCCTTTCTCGTGCTGCTTGGCGCTGCAGGCGCCGCCGGTAGGCCGTGCGCTCGTCTTCGCCGAGGCCTCCGGCGACGCCGTACTGCGCTGCGCTGGCCTGTAGGTGAAAGTCCAGGCAGTCGGTTCGGACGGGGCAGGTGCGGCAGAGCTGCTTGGCCCGCTCGATGCGGGCCTTCTTCTGCTTGGAGGTCTCTCGGGCTCGTCCTCCGTCGGTCCGAAGAACAAGACCAGGGCTTGCCCCCGGCAGGCCGCGCTCGCGCGCCATCCGCGTAGGCTGCTCATCAGCGCCTCTGCTCGATCAGCCCCAGCTCACGGGCGGCGGCGCTGTACCGTTCGGCCTGTCGCAGCGACGTCTGCATGGCGTCTGCGACCTGCTTGAGCGTCGCGCCGCTGTTGATCATGTCTGCGGCCCGCTGGACCTTCGCGAGACTTCTCGGCGTGAGGGGCGTCCAGGCCGGCCCGGTCTGGGGTCGGATGACCCGGAATCCGGCGTTGTCGAGGGCGTCGAGGATGCCGTCTGCGGTGGTGCCAACCGTCGCCAGAGCGTCGGAGATAACGTCGGATGCCGAGTCAGACATGGCGAATCTCCTGCTCGTCCACTTGATTGCGGTAGCGCTTTCGGCTCACGTGCCTACGCGCAGCTTGTTGAGGTTGATGCGCGCCCGATTCAGAAGGCGCTCCAGGGCTTCCCAGTTGGTGCCGAGCCGTTCGGCGATCGCTTCCTTGTCGATCTGCTGCGTCAGCGGGTTGATGGGCGGGTCCGTGGCGAGGATGAAGAGAGCGTCCTCCAGGAGAGCTTCGGCGTTCCGCCTGACTCGAAGCCCTTCGAGGGTGCCCTTCTTGTTGAGCAGGCTCAGATGGTTGTCGCACAGCAGCCGCTCGTCCTTCGACCCCTGGACGCAGGCCGGGTAAGAACAGCGGACCACCCGCCAAGGTTCGGCCGCCGGGTCGTCGATGGCGTCGGCCCACGCCTCGGCTGGTTGCCACCCGTAGTCGGCTGCGTCCTTCTGGCACTGGGTGACGGCGTTCGCGCGCATGTGCTCGCGCGGGTCGAGATGGAGCAGGTCCTCGTACGCTTCGTTGATCAGGCGCGCGGTCCGCAGACGGACCGTCGTGCGCTCACCACGCCGGAGAATCTTGAGCCCCACCCAGGCGACACCTGCCCGGTCTGCCACCTGGCGTACGGACCATCCAGCAACCGCCAGGGCACGCAGCCGCCGCATGGATCCGACCGCGTTAACCATGCAGGTCTCGGGCAGGTCGTCCACGGTGACGGTGAGGAGAGCGTCGGAGATCCGCGCCGTGATCCGGGCCGGCGGCGGTAGCTTCCGGGTGCGACTGCCTTCTGCGAGGTGCTTGACGTTCGTGGGGTAGACCCCGGCGAGCTCACCGATCGCGTCGTAGCTGACGAGCCAGATCCGGTGCAGTCTCAAGACGTGCTGCCGAGCCTCTTCCGCATCGACGAGCCCCTGCCAGGTACCTGCCTTGATTTTTCTGTGGCGCTGCCGCCCGTAGCGCAGGCGGGCTTGGGTGTAGGCGTCGGAGGTCATAGGACAACCTCCGGCCAGGTCAGCTTGGTCAGCGCGGCGCGGTGTGCCTTAGGCATGTCCGCGAGTGGGTGCCCGAGGTGGTCGGCGCCCAGCGCGGCGAGCACTGCGGCGTCGGCCATGTCGTGCTTGCCGCCGGTGTGGAACATCGGCAGGCGGCGGGCGACCGAATCGACGATCTCGTTCTTCTCGCCGCTGCCCTTGCCGAGGGCGTACGTCTTCAACGTGGCCTGCGGCACCTCGACGACGGGCACTCCGGCGTCGGCGATGATGCCCATCGTCCGGTAGTAGAGGTAGGAGCGTTCCCCGGCGCCGCCGCGGCCTCCGTCCTGCCGGTTGAACACGAGCTTTTCGACAAGGACGAGGTGGGCTTTCTCGGCGTTGGTGAGCACGATGATGTCGCTGGCCAGCCGGTTGAGCGCGCGGTACTTGCTCTGCAGGGGCAGCTTGGTGATGCCGTCGCGTCCTGTCTTTTCGCACCAGCCGAGGCCGGTCGCCATGCCGGTGCTGGTGAGGGAGATGTCGAGGCCGACGACGTGGTAGGGGATCACGGTTTCCATTCCTTCGGGGTTTTGAGGACCTTGTGCAGGTGGTGGTCGAGCCAGAAGTCGGACCACATGGCCGGGCTGGCGGCGACCTGCTCGGCCGGCCGGGCAGCCCGGTGGTCGCGGTTGCTTCGGAGGCGTCGCCGCTCGGCGCGGTGGGCGAGGAGTGAGAGGACGACCACCCCGGCGGCGATCAGCACGGTCAGTGCGCCGATCGCCGCCAGGATGGCCTTCACGCGGTGTCGCCCGCGTGGCCCTCAAGCTGGGCGCGCAGCGCGGTCTTCTCGGCGGCGGTGGCGAGCAGGTCGCGCTCGGCCGACTCGGCGCGCTCCGCTGTCGTGTTCAGATCCTCGGCCAGCTTGTATGCCAGCTCCGACGCGGCTTCGTACTCGAAGCGCAGGGCGGTCATCTCGGATTCGAGGTCGCGCCGCATCATCTCGGCACCGGTGATCAGTCCGAGGAGGATGCCGACGAGCAGGCAGAAGACGGCGATGACGAGCGCCCACACTCCGCCGAAGATGATCAGGCCGCCGAAGAACGCGATGCTCACGCCGAGGACGAGGTACTTCTGGTACGGCTCTGCCTTCTCTATGGCGATCTCGAACTTCGTCTTCACTTCGTGACCTCGCCTTCGATGCTGAGGATGTTGGGGTAGGACGAGGTGGCCGGGACGCGCCACCCGTTGACGTTGAGCCGGTAGGTGTGGCCGGTCTTGAGCGCCCCGTAGATGTCGCTGCTGTTGAACTTCAAGCTCAGCCAGGCGTCGGTGTTCTCGTAGACGCCCCGGTCGGTGAAGATGAGGTACCGGCAGTCGCGGCGGCTGTCGCACACCCGCTCCTTCGACTCCACGGTGGCGGTCTCGACGCGGCCGGTGCCGGTCTTGACCGCCGCGACGCCGATGATGATCGCGAGGACGAGGGCGAAGAAGATGAGCCCGCCGATGACCTCGATGTCGCTGCGTCTCATCGGCCACCTCCCTGGAGGGCGGCGTCGACCGTGGTCACCCGGCTGTCGGGCGACCCGAGGGCGTTGGGGATGGTGTAGCGGCTCATGCTGTTCCTTAGTGGTTGCTGTCGGCGTGGGCCTGGAGGAAGGCGACGCCGTCGTTGATGTTCTTGGCGAGCTCGAACGCGGAGGCGTAGCCGGGGAACCCCTTGGCGAGCTGGAGCCGGTTCGGGGTGTCGGCGGCCTCGAACGCGGCGAGGAGCTTCTGCACGAAGGTGCTGCCGGGCCAACCGCCCCGGCCGAGGTGGAACAGGACGTGTGCGGCGATGTCGGGGGTGATGTGCGGGTCGAGTTCCATGCGTTCTCCCGGGGCGGCGGCGCTGGTCACGGTGCTGGGGTCAGGTGGTGGCGTTCTCGCGGGCGTACCGGTCGTTGTCGAGCTTCTGCAGCGCGGCCACGATGTCGCCGCGCCAGCCGACGACGGCGGCGGACAGCCGGTCGGCGATCTGCAGGGCCTCCAGCAGGGCGGCCCGGTCGTTGAGCGCGGCGGGGTAGCGGCGGCTCCCCATGGCGAGGACGGTCTCCTGAGCGGCCAGCCGGTGCTCGATCGTGGCGGGGGTGACGTCGTCGTACTCGACGGTGATGGACTTCATCAGGCACTCCTTGAGGGGTAGGCCCGGTGCCCGCGGTGTGCGAGCGCCGGGCCGGGCGGCTAGATGTGGTAGTCGGGGGGCAGCGGGGCGTAGGGGTCTTCGACCTCCTCGCCGTGCCAGGCGTTGGCGAGACGGACGGCGACGACCCACGCGGCGTCGTGGACGGTGCGGGCCAGCGGGGTGCCGATGCGGGCTGCGTCGGCGACGGTGGTGTGCACGTCGCGGATGCGTTGCAAGCGCTCCCCCAGCTCGTCGAGCCGGTGGCGGAGCTGCTCGTACTCCTCGCGGATCGTGGGCTCAGGCATGTACTCGACGAGCAGCCGGAACGCCTTGCAGAGCAGGCAGTGGCGCCGGTCTTCACACGCTCCTGCATGGCGCGCGATCTCCGCGAACAGGGCGGTGCGGCGCTCGCGCTCGCGCTTGACTCGCGCGAGCCGGTCAGCGCGTAGTACCGCCCGCTGGTCGTTGGTCAGGCGCATCACTGGCCGCCGTCCGGGGTGACCTCGCTGTTGTTGAGCTTCTGCAGGAACGTGGCGAGGTCGGCGTTGGTGGCCTCGGCGACCGGCTTGCTCATGTGCTGCTCGAATGCGGCGGAGAGCTGCTGGTTGGTGCCGTCGAGGTCGGACCAGACGTTGACGATGCGCTGCTGCAGGTCCTTGCGGCGGGCGGCGGCCTGCTGCATGAGCAGCTTGACTCCGGTGTCCACCTGCTCGGCGTTGAGGTCCTTGGTCGAGGTCACGGTGACGCCCAGGTGTTCGGCGATCCAGGCGAATCGGGCGTCGTCGTTGGCCTTGGTCGCGCCCTTGCCGGTGTGGATGGTGACGCCGGCCTCGCTCAGCCAGATGCCGAGGTCGCGCAGCGCCTTAGCAGTCGGCTTCGGCTGCTCCTCGTCCTCGACGACCTCCCCGTCCACGATGTCCTCGCCGTCGTCGGCCGCCGCGGTGTTCTGCTCGCGGGCGCCCTGGAGGAGCGCTTCGGCGCGCTCGGACGCCTTGCGGGGTTCGTCCGCGATCGGACCCGCCGCGGGCTGGCCGAGCTGGTCGGCGAACTGCTGAAGTTGCTGCAGGGTCGCGGCCTTCATGGTGGTGCCGGTGCTGTCCCGGAACGCGGCGTGGAGCTGGCTCGTCGTGCCGGACCACGCGGTCATGATGTGCTGTCGCAGCCGGTCCGACTCGGGGTCGCTCGCCGCCGGCGGCGCGTCCGACCCCTGCGGCGGGCTGTGCTGGGCCTCCTCCTCGCGCGGGGCCTCGCTGGGCGGCGTGGCCGCCGGGGTGGGTTGTCCCTGCGGGGCGTTCTTGTCGGGCTGCGGGGGGAAGGTGGCGACGCGCGCCTTAGCGGCAGCCACCACTTCCTGCTCCCGGCCCTGCCAGGTGGGGTCGAGCTTGGACGTCCTCCAGATCGCCTCGACGGCTTCCCGGTCCATGGCCGCCTCGATCATCTTGAGGTAGTCGGTCGCGGGCGCAGCCTCGATCGCCCGCTGCCCACCGCCGCCACGGGCCAGCTCGGCGCGGCGGGCGACCTCTCCCGACATCAGCTCGTCGAAGCCGATGCCCTCGATCGTCAGGCCGGGCACCATGTACGTCGTGGCCTTGACCACGCCGTCCTTCGGGTCGAGGAACGATCCGGTGCGCTCGGCCACGTACAGCCAGGCGTCCACGTACGTCCCCGCGTGGGCCAGGAACTCGGCGGCGTTTGGCAGCTCGGCCGCGGCGTTGCCGCCCTTGCTGTCCAGCCGCCACAAGCCCAAGCTGGGCACTTCCTTGAGGAAGACGCCGAGTCGGGTGTGTGGCTTGCACGGCCGCCTCTTGAGCTCGACGTCCGCCCCGCACAGGCACGGGCCGACGAATGGGGGCTGCATCGCGACTCCGGTGCAGCGGCGGATGCACAGCTTGCCGTCCCAGAGCTCCATGTTCTGGCTCAGCCCGTTGGGCGGGACGATGACGGGGATGCGCTGCGCGTTGGTGATGACCTCGAACTGCGGGCCCTGCGGCGACTTCCACGGCTTGACCTCGCCGCCGTACTTCTCGGCGACGCCCCGGATCATGTCCTCGGACGGCGACGTGAACCGGAAGGTGTCGATCTTGCTGGGGTACTCCTTACCGTTCCGGCTGACCTTCTTGATGCCGAGGCGGATCCGGCCGTCCTGCCAGTGGCGGCGCTGCAGTACGGAGGGGTCGATGGGCATCAGGCGGCGTCCTTCCGGGTGTTGGTCTTGCTCGGGGGCTGGATGGGCTTGAAGCCGCGCATTTCGAGCCCGTGGACGTAGTGCGCGAGCGGCAGCAGCCCGCAGAACGCGGTGAACGCGTCCTGGTCGGCCGGGAGGGGCACGAAGCCGTAGCCGTTCGTGCGGAGGTTGAGGATCGCTGTGCCGACGAACGGCGGGATGGGGAACTCGTGCGAGTCGTCGTGGTGATCGGTCTCGCCGTACCTGCACTCGGGCGGGCAGATGAGGGCGACTTCCGCGTTCCGCAGCGCGGCGAGCTGCATCAGGTGGTCCTCGTAGACGGCGCTGGCCGGCTTGGTCAGGCTCGTCTTGATGTCCACGAGCCACAGCCCGGACGGCGTCGGGAGCGGGTTGGCTGGCACCGCGCGCGGTTTGAACTTCGGGATGATCGGCGACGTCGGGCCGGGGAAGCGCAGCTCGACCCAGATGTCGCTGGTCCCGGCGTACGGGATCGTGCGGTTGATGACGGTGCACTCGGCCGCCTTGATGTCGCGGCGGATGTCCACGCCGAAGTCGCGCAGGAACTCCAGGTAGGCGTCCACGAACGGGGCGGCTTCTTCGTCCGGGATGTACGGGGCGCCGAGGTTGATGGCCTCGGCGATGTTGTGGACCCGGCTTCCGAGGTCGGCCTTGCTGTCCCACTGGACTCGGTATTGGGCCTTGGCCAGCTTGATGAACGCTTCCATGTCGTCGGGGTCGGCGGCTGCGCGGTTCGCGGCGGGGAGGTTGTCCATCAGCCAGATCGCGGTGTCCCTTGCGGCGGCCGGGGCAAGCGCCTCGATCATGTGCTGGTCGATGGCGTTGGTGACGGAGATCTTCATCCGGTTCGGGTCGTTCGGGCTGAGCATCGGGTCGCAGTAGTAGCGGCCCGCGCTGGTGGGAACGGCGTGGCTCGGGTCGTACTCGTCGCGCTCGTCTTCGCGGATGACGATGTTCACGCGTCACCGCCGAGGTGCCCGTCATAGTCGGCCTGGCCGAACCAGCCGAACCGGTATTCGTCCTCGGTCATCGGGTCGAGGGCGGGGCCGCTGCCGTAGCTCGGCCGGCTCGGCGGCTGCGGCGTTTCGTTGGTCTTGAGAGCTCCGAGGTAGTCGGTCAGCTCCGCTTCGGTGGGGAGCGCGGTGCTCGGTGGCGTCACTGGGTGTCCTCTTCGTACTCGGCGGCCAGAAGTTTTCGGCCGGTCTCCTCGATGAGCTGGGCGGCGGTGTCGTAGTCGCCGAGGACGTCGGCGAGCAGACGGGTGAGCGCGGATTTCGCGTAGTGGTTCCAGTGCTCGGCAGCTCTTGTGGCGATGAGCTGCACCAGGTCGTCGGGAGGCGACACTTGAGTGGTGTCGGTCATGCTGATTGCGGTTCCGCTATTAGGTGTGCGGGATGTATTTGACGTGGACGAGGACGGCCTTGGCTCCGTCGTCCTTGGTGACGGTGCGGGTGGTGGCTTTGAAGGTGCCGTTGCCGTCGCCACTGAAGCCTCGGTAGCCGTTCTTGACTGCGTTGAAGAGGCGGTTGGCGTCGCGTCTGCCTTCGGGGGTGTCGGGGTTCTCGGCAATGACTGCCCATTTGCTGGGGTTCTTGCGAAGTTGGGCTGCCACGGGCTCGTACTCCTTGTTGATGCGGGTTCTGGCGGGGGCTGGATCTTCCCAGCGGAGGATGCCGTTGGGCATGGCGGTATGACGCTCCGTGATTGCTGGCTTTGTTTGTCGGGCGTTTTCATCAGCGCTTCTGCTTGTGCTCGCACATGATCGAACCGACATAACCGACACTATCGCGTTGTGACGCACCATGCAACGCTTGACGTGTCATTCACGTCATTGCAGCTACCTCGCATATGTCACGCAGAGTAATCGGACGTCTTGCGATGACATAGCCAGACCGACACGTCGATTGGTACCGTTGCGCCAGACTCGTATGACGCATCAACCGCCGCGAAAGGACACCCGACTCGCCGTGGCCGACCTCAGCCAGCCCTCAACAGTGGTTCAGTTCCTCATTGAACGCCGCAACAACCCAGGAGGGCTCAAGCGACGCATCTCCACCCGCGCCGCCGCCGCACGCGCAAAGGACCTGGCCAGCGACGCGATGTCCGAACCCACCTGGCGACGCATCGAGGCCGGCGAGAAAATCCCGGAAGACCGCGAGCTCGTGCTCATGGCGGCCGCGATCAACGACCTGGCGAACGAGCCCGTCATCACCCCAGACGACCTACACGAACGGGACCGACCAGCGGCGGCCGAACTGTTCCGCGAATGGATCCGGGAGCAAACCAAGGCGGAGCCCGCGCTGGCCACAATCGACGCGGACGTCACACCCGAGCATGTGCAGCAGAAGTTCCAGGCGATGCTCAGCAAGATACGCACGTTGAAAGGCGTCCCGCGAGACCAGCGCGGCCAGATCGAGGCCATCATGCTGGCCCAGATCGAGGCCACGCTGAACGCGACGGATGCTCAACTGCGGATTCTCAAGCCCGAGTAGCTAGTTCAGCCAGTGACGCGACGCGTAGGCGCCGAGCTGGAACAAGGTGGTCGCATCAGCCTTGCGCTTCAGCTCGTCGAGCCTGCGGTTGACCGTGCGCGAGTGCACTCCCAGAGCGCTGGCGATGCGATCGACGTGCGCGCCGCCGGCCAGCATCTCCACGATCATCATCTCAGCCGGCTCCAGCGTGCCGATGTCGGTGAAGCGCGCAGGGTCGGGCTGAAGCGGCAGCGCCCGCTCCCACTCGGCCTCGAAGACCTCGACCAGGAAGTCCACCAGCGTGCCAGGATGCACGAGCAGCATCTGCCTGGCGTCATGGCTCCGCGGGTAGCGGGGCGTCATCGCCATGCGCTGGTCCGAGATCAGGAGCTTGTGGGGCAACCTGTCAGCAAGCCTGATCTCACACCCCCGGTCGAGGGAGTGGTGCAGGCCGCTGATGGCGGGCTGGCTCTGGAAGGTTTTCCACTCAACGATGACGCGGCACTTCGCTGGATGGTTTACAAGATCCGAACCAGATTCTGCGCGACTTCGCACAGGCTGGAGCGGGAGGAACGGGTGCGTGATGAGCTGCAGGATCTCGTGCTCGGCCGTGGCGGTCAGCGTTTCGAACCAGTGCTGGATCTGCTCCCGGCTGGTGAGCAGGGTGACGGCGTCGCCCCCCTCGGGCTGATGCCCGGTGTCGTAGATGTGGTCCAGTTCTTCCACGTACGCCTGGATCCGCTGAAGCTCCGCCACCTGCATCGCGAGGACGCCGTTCATAGCGATTGAGGGACGCCGCGCCATCAGCGGGTTTCCGTGAACGAGGCCTCGGATCGTCAGCTCGTACAGGTCGTCGTGGACCTGGTGGCCGAACTGTTCCTCCAACACGTGGACGCTGGTGGGCCCTGTGGCGAGCAGGTGCCGGTAGAGGCGTTCCTGCTCAAGGCTGAGGCCGGCGATCCGGTGTGGCACGTCGTTTCCTTCCCGATGATGGCGCGGCTGCTCGTTCAGCGCGCGCCTGAGCTGATCTCCCCGCGCACTGTCTCGAACAAACGTTTGTGTTCCTGGCCGAGAAGGAACACGGCGCGGGCCGCGCGGACCCGCCGCCGCCACCAGATGAGCTGGACGGTGACGGGGACGGAGACTGCGGCGGTCCACAGCCCGGCCAGGGCGAACGCGGCCGCGCCGGCCCGGTCGGCGTACAGGGCGAGGAACGAGAAGACGGCCACCGCCCAAGCTGTAACCGACATCGCTGTCAAACTGAGAAGCCACATGCGGATGGCGTGGCAGATCATGATTCTCCGAGACTGGCTGGTCCTTGCTGTCATCCTGACCGCGCGTGCGGCTACATGCCGCCGAAGTGGAGGTACTCCGCCAACGCGACAGGCGCATCAATGGCGTCGGCGGCCGGAACCGTGCTCGCCTCGGCCTTGATGACGCTCGGGCCAGAAGCCGGCGTGGCGTCGTCGGCGCTGGCGGTGCCGGGAGTCAGCAGGAGCAGGGCGGCAGCGGCGAGGATGATGAGGTAGCCGGTCAGGCGCGGGCGCGCTCCCATGAGCTTGGGCATGTTGCAGTCCCCCAGGGTTGGAACGGTACGAACGCAAGGATGCGGACGCCCAGTTGACTTTTTGTCACTCGGGGCGTCACGCCATGGAGTGACCATAAAAGTCCTTTCGCGCGCGATTGTCTACATTTACGGGCAGCATCTTGGCGACATGGCGCATCTATGACAAGCCCACGTTCCCGATGACGAACGTGTCACGGACGTCCTGACCCGTTCATGGCGACCCCGGCGCGGAACGCACTTGTCGGACGGGGATGATAGAACGCTCTGGCAATCGTTCATGGGAGAAAGGCGGAAACGTGAACCGAGCGATGGCGTCCCTCGTGGCAGCCTTCGTCGCCAGCAACCTGACGTTCCTCGCGGCCATCGTCCACATCGTCCTGACCGGCAGGCTCGGCGGCATCGACATCGCCGTCGCGGGCGCGGCCTGCCTGACGGCGTGCGGGACGTTGCCGCTGATCGTCCGGCAGCGGCCGCGCATCAATGGCGTCACCACCGCTGCAGACGTTTATGAGATGGGATTAGAGCAGGTCAGCATAGGTCGCTGACACAAAAGCGGCACGCGAAGCAGCCGGGTCTAGATTATGACTACCCCGCGCGCTGGATAGCTCCTGAGTCAAGACTCAGGGTCAACTCTGTGTAGGCCATTTATCGCGTGCCGCGACGAATGTTCCGATGGTGGACACGGTGTACACCCAGCCCTGATCACGCAGGAGGGCAACGGCGGCACGAGCCGTCTTCTTGGCGACGCCGTATCGCTCCATGATCTCCGACTGCGAGGGCAGCACGTCGCCCGGCTTGTAGTCGCCCCGCTGGATGCCATCCACGATCTCGACGGCGATCTTCTCGAACTCCCGGGGTTCGCGGATCTGGGGGGCGTCGCGGGGGCCGACGTAGGAGCCTTCGGCGCGGATGGTGTAGATGGCGTCTTCCTCGCGCAGGACCTCCAGGGCCCTGCGCACCGTCAGCCGTGACGCCTGGTGGATGGCGCACATCTCGGCTTCGGTGGGGAGGGCCTGGCCGGGCTTGAGCCGGCCCGCGGCGATGTCGTCCTTGATGGCGTTGACGATCACCTGGTAGATCGGCACCGGCCCCCGCGGGCCTCGTTTCGTCATGGCCGAAGCATACATGTTGGGAACCTTTATAGACACGAAGGGTCTTAGCCGGGAAGGCGGCCGGAAACGAAAAAGGCCCCGGCGCCAGAGGCACCGGGGCGCGTATGTGTGCAGATACGCAGGGATCAGCTTACGCCGTCACCGGCCGCCCCTGACGGCGTCGTACACGTCACGGTCCAAGCGAGCGTCACCCAACGCGGTGTGTCTCGTCGCCCAGTCCTGGGCGACGCCGACGATCTCCCAAGACGGGCTGTCCATGTGGCCGTCCAGCCAATCCTCGACGTACGGCACGGCCTCAGCCTCGAACGCTTCGTCCACCTTGTCGTAGGCGGACAGCCGGCCGTCGATGTAGCCGATCAGTAGGGCTCGGATGTCGATCATGCGGTGGTGGGCAGTGAGGAGCTGCCCGTGGGCGCGCAGGAACTTGCCGAGGAACTTGCGGTCGTGGGTGGGGTTGTTGGCGACGATCGTGGCGCCGTCCAGCTCGCTGGCCAGACTACGAGCGATGCTGTCGGCGTCGGCCTCCATGTAGTAGTCGCCCTCGGCGAGCGGGTTGCCCGTGTGTTCCTTGATCCAGGGGCTACCAGCGATGTGGAGGGTGGGCGCGAGCTTCCGGCCGGCGCCGATGGGCTTGTGCTTCACGCGGCACCGCTCGTAGTAGCGGCCCACCTGTAGGGAGTTCGGGTCGGCGTGGGTCAGGTCCGGGCGGACCTGCCACCAGTATTCGACGTCGGTCCGGATCGGGGCGCGCAGGTCGCGGATGATGAGCCCGATCTCCCACAGGTTGCCGTGGCGCTCGTCGAGGGAGGTCGTTTCGAGGTCTATGAAGGCGAGCTTCTTCACTGGGCTGGTCTTCCTGTTCGTCGTGGCCTCCTCCCCGCCAGGCGAGCAGGAGAGGCAATTGCGTTACCGCTATTAGCGGGGAGACCTCGCACACGCGAGATCTCCCCGCTGGCGCGCTTAGCGAGAAGTGGGGGGCGAGGACAGGAGGACCCAGCCTTCGGCGTCGAGCTCCTTCCAGAGGGCTTCAAGGAACTCGGGCAGAGGCCCATCGCATCCGCGGAGGTAGAAGTCCCTGCGGCACATCACGTCGTTGTCGTCGTAGTAGCTGTGGTTCGTGTCGAAGTCGGCCGGGGCTTCGGTTCCCCAGAAGTGGGTCTCGAAGACTGGGCCGATGTCGGACGGTCCGGCGGTGGGGTCGACCAGGTAGTGCTTGATCTCGATCTGCCCGTTGTCGGGGTTGGTGCGGGTGTAGAGCCGAGTTTCCACTTGGTGCCCTTCCAGGTGTGGTGTTGGTGCTGGTAGCGGTGTGCCACCAGGTGGCGGGGATTTGTTGATCTTGTGATGCGCGATCATCTTCACTATAACATTGAGTGGACCAATATGGATAATCAGGGGTCCAATCCAAGGTCAACGCACGGAGGGGTTGACACGACAGAACGACAAGAAACCCCGTACGGTGAGAACCGCACGCCACACGCCACTACAGGAAGCCCAGCATGCCGCGCAACTCGAAGCCGCCGCAGAAGCCACGTCCCACGGACAACGTCGAGCAGCAGCCAAAAGCAGGACCGCAATCAAGTCGCCGAAGTGGGCCAAAGCGCGTTCGCGCCGTTCGGTGGACCGACCTGCTGCCCACGATGGTGTACCTGTACAGCGACGTCGACGACCGTCTCACCCGAGCTGTCCAAGCCACCGGCATGGGCCCACAAGAGACGTGGGAACTGGCCATCAACACCTACTGTGACGCGCTACAACCGCCCATTCCGGCCGAGTTTCCCGAGCCGATCAAGAAGGCCGATCTCAGTGTGCCGCGCGACCCCAACCCTCCCCCGCCGGGCACGCCCAGCGAACGCCCCGTAGCGCCGGGCTTCATGGTCCGGCTCACACGAAACACGAAGGCCAGGCTCGTTGCCGCGTGCAAGCAGGAGCAGATGGGAGGCAAGGCCGTCCTCAACGACGCCATGGAGGCATACCTTGACGAGCTGGACCTGGAGCACTAACTGGGGCTGCCGAACGACCTCAACGAATCCGGCATGCGCCGGCGCGCCGATGGGCTCAGACGATAGATCAGGGCGAAGCAGCGCGACGAGACCCGGCCGTCGCCGAAAGGCCGGGCAGCCGCTCCTCAGTCAACCAGGTAGTGCGCTTCGATATAGGCCACGGTGGAGTCGTACGGCTCCCCCACCGGCTTCAACGAGTACTCGCGGAAGACCGCAGCGGTGGCGCGACGAACACCTCGGCTGCGAGCGTCGGCGTTATCCCACGACCCGGCGAGGGTGTGGGTGACCACCTGGTCGATCTCCTCGGCCAGATTCCTCTCCGTGACCGTGAGCCCGGCCGGCGCGTGATCGTGGATGATCCGCGACAGGACACCCACGTGATCGTCATCCAGCACAACGGCCTCGTCAGGGTGCTTCTCGGCGTTCACGATGGCACGGGCGATCCGGAGCGCTTCAGCCAGGAACTCCAAGGCGTCCTGGGCGTTCTGGATGATCCGGTCCCGCAACTGCTTGATCCGCTCCGCGAGGGCGGTGTACTTCGCGGACCCCGGTTCAACGCCCTTGTCGAGGGCGGCCTTGATATGGTCCAGGATCTCCGCCGCGGACGGCGGCTTCCTGTCCTCGCCGTCGCCCTTGCCGGGATCGGGACGGACAAGGGCCAGCAGTTCCTTGAGGATGGCGATGCCCTGAGCGTCCAGGACAAGGGCCTCCTCCTGCGTGGCGACCACGGAGAAGGAGTGGACGTGGGCGTTGATGATGTCCAGGACCATCGGCCCCAGCTCCCTCAGCCGCTCCTTCCTCTCCTCGTCGGAGGACTGCTTGAACAGGGTCGTGTACACGGACCCGAACAGCGCGAAACCGTCCCGATACTTGGCGATCCGCTTGTCGGTGTTGATCAGCGGGTACAAGCGGGCCAGGAGCCGGTAGTCCCGCGTGAACACCTCGGCAGCACCGGGGTTGGCGTCCAGGAAGTCGTTGATGGCTCGCAGGGACTCGTATCCGTGGACGGTGAGGTCGAGGTCGTCCACATCCGCGAAGAGGTCTTCGATGCGGGCGAAGGCGGTGCGGAACTCGTCGACCAGCTCGGACAGGTCGGTGACGAACCCGCCGCCCTTGCCACTCTCCGGCGAGGCGGGATCGACGACAGCCCGCTGGACCTCTTCGGCCAAGCCGATGTAGTCCACGATCACGCCGGTGGTCTTGACGAACCCGGTCGGCGAGATCCAGGTACGGTTCGGGCGCGTGATCGTCTGGAACAGGGTGTGGGCCTTCAAGGGCTTGTCCAGGTAGAGGACGCCTTCGTTAGGGGCGTCGAACCCCGTCATCAGCTTCGCGGTCACCACCAAGAAGCACAACGGGTCGTCCGGGGTGAGGAAGCGGCGCTTCTGCTCCTCCTCCTCGGCCTCGGAGAGCTGGAACGGCCGCATGGCGGGGTCTTCGTCCTTGGAGTCCGAGACGGAGATGTTGACCTCGGCGGTGATCCGGTCGTGCTTGCCGACCTCGGCGAGCACCTGTGACGGCTCGAACCCGGCCAGCAGCTCGTTGATCTTGTCCGTGTAGACCACGGCCAGCTCACGGTTGTAGGCGACGACCTGGGCCTTGAGACCGTTGCGGTAGGCGCCGGCCAGGTAGTGGTCAACGATGTGCTGGCAGACCGCGTGGATGCGGTCGGGGTTGGCGAACACCGACGTCAGGCGTCCGAACTTGCGGGACAGGGCCTCACGGTCGGGATCGTCGAGGTCGAAGTCGTCGGCGAACTCATCGAACTCGGCCTGCAACGCCTGATCGTTGATCTCGAAGGCGACCGGGTGCGGGTCCAGCATGACCGGGACGGTCGCCCCGTCCAGCAAGGACCGGGACACCGAGTACCGGTGCAGCACCCTGCCCGGATCGGTCTCCTCGCCGAAGAGGGCGAAGGTGTCGGTGGCGAGGTTCCTGACGGGGGTGCCGGTCATGCCGAAGAACTTCGCGTTCGGCAACGCCGCGCGCATCTGCCCGGCAAGGGACTTCTTCTTGTCGGACTGGGTGCGGTGTGCCTCGTCGACCAGCACGATGATGTTGCTGCGGGTGGAGAGGTTCTTGCCGGCGTCGGCGAACTTGTGGACGGTCGTGGAGATGACTCCGCGCACGTCGTCGGCCAGCAGTGCCCGCAGCTCGGCGCTGGTGGCGGGCTGGTGGAAGTAGGCGTCCCCCATCGCGGAGGTGAACACCCCGGACGTTTGCCGGACGAGCTGGGTCCGGTCCGACAGGAGGATGATCGTGGGCGAGTCGGTGCGGGTGTCGGCCAGCAGCAACGACGCGGCGAACACCATCAGCAGGGTCTTCCCGGACCCCTGGTGGTGCCAGATCAGTCCCTTCGACCCGCCTGCCAGGACCCGCTCGTGGATCAGGTGCGCGGCCTCCATCTGCGGGTAGCGGGGCAGGTACTTCTTGTCCACCCCGCCCCCGGAGGTGTCGAAGAGGGCGAAGTTGGCGAGCATGTCTAACACCGTGGCCGGGTTGAGCAGCAGTTCGACGGAACGTTGCACGTCGGCTTGCCCGGACAGGTTCTCGTCGTCGGCTGTGGACCGGAACGGCTGCCACAGGTTCGTGGGCGCGCCGGCCGCACCGAACCGCAGCTTCAGCCCGTCGGAGGCGACCGCGAAGACGTTGGGGGTGAAGAACCACGGGTACTCGGTGGCGTACACGTCGTTGATCTCGCGGGCGGCAGTCACCCAACCGGACTTCGCAGTCGGCGACTTCACCTCAACCACGACCAGGGGCAGCCCGTTCACCCAGTACACGAGGTCGAATCGGCGGGAGGTCTTGCCGGGGACGGTGATGGTCACCTCGTCCGACACGACCAGTGTGTTGGCGGTCGGGTGCTCGAAGTCGATGACCTTCAGAGCGTGCCACGCGCCATCGGCATCCCGGAACTCCTTGTGCCCTCGCAGCAGGCGCAGCACCTGCTCGTTGGCCCGCACCAGCCCGCCCTCGACGGCGTTGACCGTGGCGACGATCTCCTCGACCACCGCGTCCACGTTGAACCCGCCGATCACTTCGGGGTTGAACTGGACGATGGCGTCCCGCAACAGGCTGGCCATCACCGTCTGTGTCGTCTCACGCGGCAGTGACCTGCCTGCGGTGAAGGTCCAGCCCATGGGGAGGGACCACTGGATCATCAGGTTCTGGAACTCGCGCTCCCGAATGCCCTTTGCCACGGCTCATCCCTCTAGCTCGGCGGACTCGATGTCGATGGTGCGATCCAACAACCCCGTCATTAGCCCTGCGCGCACGGAACGGAGACGGTGTGCCTCGGCCTGGGTCGCGGAGACGACCTCGCTCATCGCGTCGAGCTCCGCAGCGATCCTCTCCTGGTCCGCGACGGTTGGAAGGCGCACTGGCATCCGAAGCGCACGCATGGCGGTGATGTGCTTGATATTGGTGCCTCCCGCGATGTCGAGGAACGTGCCCGACTCATAGGCCCACAGGCACCAGTGGTTCACGAACGCCGAAACACTGACGCCCTGGACAGCTCGATACCGCATGAGCGTCTTCTGGAAGCAGATCGGTTCTGGCAGCTCTCCACGCCACATGGCCGGCATGCCGACAGCGGACTGACTTGCGCTGCCTTCGGACACGAGTACATCGCCGGGCACAAGGCCGAACACCTCGCGCTCCTTCGGGTCGAAGTTCATCTCCAAGACATCGTTCAGGTCGAGCGTCCCGTAGCCGACGTTTGCTGAACGGAGGTAGGGCGTCATGTAAGGTCCCGTGGCGTACTTCGGCGCCCGCTGTCGCCCCATTGTGATTTCGAACGCCTCGTGAGCACGAACTGCCGGAGCGTTCTGGTCGTTGACCAGTTCGGCGCGAAGTCGTCGCAGCACCATACGCAACGCTTTGACCTCGGTGTCGAGTGCGGTGATCTGATCGTCCACCGCATCAATAACCTCGACTATCCGCTCCTGCGTCGGCAACGGTGGGATAAAGGTCGGGGCCTCCTTGAAGACCGGCATTGTCGTACGGCGGCGGCGGACGATGGAGCCAATCGCACGACTGTCGAAGTACGGGGTGAGCACACCGCTCTCGAGTACCATCCCCCAGAACCTCGCGTCCTGCCCTTCGCGGACACGGAAAACTGGGTAAACCGGCGAGGTAATGCCAGCCCTTTCACCAAGCCACTGCCCGATAGCTCCAGTCCAAAGGAGGTACGGGTTCCAGGCAATGTCGAAGGGCTGGAGCACCTTGTACTTGCTCGTGTCGTCGGTAGCGACCCTTTTGTTGAAAACCTCGCTCTGGGGAACTATGCCGCGCCGCTCAGTGACGCTGAGCACCAAGTCAACCGCCTTGTCCTTGTTGCGGACATCGACGTGTTCGAGTACGTCGTCAAGGGTGCCTAGCTTCCATTCGAAAGGCTTAGTCATCAAAGCCTTCGATCCCTGCGGCGGCGAGCACCTGCAGCATGCGCGCCTCGGTCCTCTGGCGTTCGGCGCGGGCGAGGTTGTAGGCATCGATGAGGTTGCCGAGGTCTTCTTGCTCGGCAGCGGCCTGCTTGATATATCGCCCGATGTTGAGGTCGTACCCGTTCGCCGCGATCTCTGTGGCAGGGACGAATCGCGCCCCGAGCCCGCCTTCTCCGTCGGGGTTTACGGGATTGCCGTCGGCATCCAATTTCGAGTGGTAAGCGGTCACGATGTCGGCGATGTCGGCGTGGGTGAGGATGTTGCGATTCTTGGCCTTGGTGAACCGCTTGGAGGCGTCGATGAACAGTACGCCGCCCTGCCGCTCCCGGTCCTTGGTGCGGGGTGCGCGGAACACCAGGATCGCCGTGGGGATGGTGGTGTTGTAGAAGAGGTTGGCAGGCAGGCCGATGACTGCTTCGAGCAGGTCATCGTCCAGGACGCGCTGGCGGATGGCTGCCTCTTGGCCGCCTCGGAAGAGGACGCCGTGGGGCAGGACGACGCCGGCGCGTCCCTTCTTCGAGTTCATGCTGGCGATCATGTGCTGCACGAACGCCCAGTCCGCCGTCGAGGGCGGGGCGATCCCGCCGAGGGCGCGTGGGTCTCGGGTCCAGGGCTTCCACTTCAGGCTGTAGGGCGGGTTGGCGACGATCACGTCGAACTGCGCGATGGATCCGTCCGGCTTCTTGAAGCGCGGGTCCTTCAGGGTGTCGCCGACCTCGACCTTGAACTGGGTGAGGTTGTGCATGAACAGGTTCATGCGGGCTACGCCCGCCGTGTCCGGTACGGCCTCCTGCCCGTACAACTTGAGCGTGTAGCCACGTCCGCGGTGAGCCTTGAGGAGGTTCGCGGAGGCGATGAGCATGCCGCCCGACCCGCAAGTCGGGTCATATACCGACTCATAGTTCTGGGGGTCCAGAATCTCGACGATCAGCTCGACGACCTCACGGGAGGTGAAGAACTGGCCGGCTCGGGTGCCGGACCCGTCGGAGAACCGCTTCAGCAGGTACTCATACGCCCCACCGAGGACGTCGTGGGACATGTTGCCCTCGTGCATCTTCGGGGTGCGGTCCATCGCCTGCATGACCGCCGCCAGCACCTCCCCCGACAGCACCTCTTCGGAGGTCCAGGTCATGGACCCGAACAGGCGGGAGAACTTGTCAGGGTTGGCCGTCTCGATGGCTTGCAGGGAAGCGCGGACACGCTGGCCGAGGCCGGGCTGAGTGATGGTGGCGAGGATTGACGTCCAGGAGGCGCGACGCTGCTGGACGGTGCCGGGGTAGATGTACGGGATCTCGAACGACTGGTAGTCGCGGTACTCAATCTCGTGGGCTTCCTCGTCGGACAAACCGCCCAGACCCTTGTTTTCGGCCAGGAACTGCTCGTGCTGGTGCTCCCAGGTGTCCGACAGGTACTTCCAGAACATCAGCGGGAAGATGACGGAGGAGTATTGCGCTTCGGGCATCGCCACGCGCAGCTCGTCGGCGGCATCCCACAACCGGTTTTCGATCTCTTGCTGCGTCACTGCCATCAGTCGGGGGTTTCCTTGCTCGTCAAAGGGCGGCGGCCGAGGCCGGGGCGTTCCTGCTGGTCACCCGATCTGGGGCGTGCCCGGCATGGTCACGTTGGGCTTGTCCTACAGGGTGAACACACGAGGTGTCGTACTGGCAACCCATAAACGATATCCCTCCACCGGGCCGCAGATCTTCGCAAACGCTCCAATCGAGCGAGGCGCCCTGCAGTAGCCAGACGTCCCCACCGACAGATGACTTTGCAACGGCCCTCCCCCTCCTCGTGGACGCAGCTACCCGAGGAGGGGAAGGATGGCGCCGAGCCTGGCCGGCATAGCCAATTGCGGTCGCGCTTTTGATGGTTAGACTGCGGCGGGCAGGTAGCGTTCGAGCTCATCAGCCGTGATGCACTCGACCAGCGCCGAGACCAGCACCTCGGCAGCGGGCGGTGTGACGGCGTTGCCGTACTGCCGCACTTGCGATCTCTTGTCGCCGAGCACCACGTAGCCTTCGTTGAACGCCATACCTCTGGCGATCTCGTGCGGTTCGAGCATCCTGAACCCGACCTCGTTGATGTCGATCGCTGGCAGGTCGGCAGTGGCGAGCCCGTACCTGTCGTGCGTGGACAGCGTCCCCATCGGCTGCGATGTGGGCGCGGCAACGCCGGTGCGGTAGTACGGGATCAGCAGTGCCTCCGGCGGCTGCACGAGCCCGTGATGGTTACCGCCCGAGGTGATCGTGTGCAGCGGGTCGGAGAGCGGGCGGGCTCTCTCCTTGTCGCCGCCGCCGCGCATGGGGATCATGAAGGGTTCTGCCTGGACGAGCGCGTGGTTGCTGCCGTCCGCGACGATCGTCGCCAACGGATCGACAGCGGGATTGGTATTGCGTGGCCGGCCCGACCTGAGCAAGCTGAGGAACGGCGGGAACGCCACCGCAGTCTCGCGGCGCGCAGTCTGAGTGCGCATGGGCAGGTTCGCTGGCGCGGCCTGCTTGCCGTCGCGTCCTTCGGCGGGCACGAGCAGCGGAGGCAGCGCCACGCCGTCGTTCTCCCGAGTGGTGCGGGTGGGCATGGGCAGGGTGAGCGGCGTCGCCTCGGTACGCCAGGTGCCGCCGGTTGGCACGAGTAGCGGGACCCAGAACTTCTCGATCCCGGCCTTGATCCTGGTAACGGTCGCCTCGGCGTAGGGGCGGAACTTCTTACCGGGCTTGCCGTCACCGATTCGGCGGGTCGGCAGGGACAGGTCGATCGCTTCCCAGGCCGGTAGTGCCAGGGGCTCGACGACCGCGTTCTTACATGTCCTGTGCGGGCACCGGTAGCGGTACTGACGCCGGTAGGAGCCCATGTCCTTCGTGGGGTCCGTGAACACCTGGATCGCCTGCACCGTCTCCTCGCACACCGGGCACCAGGAGGTCGGGCGGAGCCATTTGTCCCAGTCGGGGTCACGGCCCAACGACTTGTGCCAGAACGCCACATACAGCCGGTCCCTGCTCTGCGGGGCGGCGAGGGTGCGCACCGGGTTGACGTGCATGGAGTTGAGCGCGATGACGCGGGTCTTGTAGCCGCAGCGGTGGAAGCGGCGCAGCCACTCGTTGAACCCGTCCCAGTCGCGTTCGGCTGGCACGTTCTCCACAACGCCCGCCTTGATGAGTCTGCCGCGCGAGTGGCAACCTTCCACGTAGTCGATTACCTGAGTCATCAACGCCCGGTCGGCTTCTTCGGCCTCCTCCTTCGCCTTCTGCTCAGGGGTGCGAACGTCGAACAACTCCCCCTGGCGGGTGTTGGTGTAGGTGCGCTTCTTGCCGCGGGCGAGGCTCCACTTCGTGCAGTCAGGGCTGAACCAGGCGATGTCGGCGTGCGGCCAGGTGAAGACGGGCGCCTTCCGGATGTCACCCTTCTTGTGAAGGGTGTCGGGGAAGTTGGTGGCGTGGGTTTCCAACGCCAATTCCCAGTGGTTGGCAGCCAGGGCCACCCTCACATAGGGCACTTCGTGCGCTCCTTGGGAGCTTCCTCCCGCGCCGCAGAACCAGTCCATGAGGTCCAGGGCGTTGCTGTCGTGGCGGTAGTAGGCCACGTTGTTCCTTTCGCATGCAGCAGGACGGCCTCGCCCTACGCAGGCAAGGCCGTCGGGATGGTGAGGGGTTAGAACGAGAGCGAGAGCTGGGCGGGCCCGTTGAGCCCGGCCAGCCATGCCGCCTCGAAGGAGCGATGGGTCTTGTCGTTCGCCAGCGCGGGCGCGGCGGTCAGCATGTGCTCGACGCACGGGTAGTAGAGGTTCCGGATGCGCAGCCACTCCCGGTGGTGGCGGCCCTCCGTCTCGACCTCGCAGCGGAGCAGGTGAGCGGCCCGGTCGACACGACGTCGGGACGTCACGCACAGACTCTCTCCAACGACGGCCTTCCGTCGGATCTGCTGATTCCAGACGTGTCCGCCCGATGATGGAGGAGAATTTAGGGCGTCCATCAGCACGTCTACGGAGGTCGAATGTCTCAAGAGGAAGCGCCTGGCCGAGACGTCTCGAACGTCGGGCTTAGCTATCAGGCAACCGGTGATCAAGCCAACTACCATGTACATAGTGATCAGCAGGTACACATCCGGGCACATGATGGCGGCACGGTCAACATCATCACTGTCCGGAGTAACGAGAACCTACTGGAGACGTTCCCAGGGTTGGTGTTGATCAGCGTCTTTCTAGAGGATGCTGCGGACGCGGAAGTGATCGAGGATGCTGTTCGAGCGGCTGCAGAGCAGCTTGGCCTCGAAATCGTCGCTGATAGCCCCCCGATTCTTGGATCCTGGTTCAAGCGCATGCTCGCCCGGGGAAAGGCGGAATTCACCGAAGACAGGATCCGCGCGACCATCGAGAGTGCCGTCCGCGCAGTGGAGCTGGAGCAGATCGAGAAGAGGCAGGCTCAGGTGAACGCGACCAATATAGGTGCAGTCGCTGAGCTCATCGAGAAGCTGAACGACACCCCCGCTGCAGTCGTTCAAATCGGCTCACTGATCCTAATCAAGGAATCTGAGACGCTGGTGGTAAGGGAGCTCACACCGCTAGAGCAAGCCACACTGCGGGATAACCCAATCCTCCTCAAGAACGCGCAAGCAGCAGCGGCAGTCCTTAACTCTGAAAATAGTGCAAGCACCGACCTCACGATCGAGCAGCCACCGGCAGCGCCTCAGATTGCCGGATAGTGGTGGCCCCCATCTGAGGAGGGGGCCACGTACAATCAGCCGCTATTGCTCGGCGGGGATGACCACGACGACCGTGTTGATGCCGGTCGCGGGGGCGAACGAGCCTTCGGGAAGCTGCTCGAACCAGCCGTCGCGCTCCTCCACCAGGGCGCGGAAGCTCTCGGCCGTCTTGAACGTGTGGTGGAGCACTCCGGCGGCCATCACCGCAACGAGTCGACCACCGGGCTTGAGGAAGCTGAGGGCGTGCAGGACGTGCGCGATGTCCTTGCCGCCGGAGAATGGCGGGTTCATCACGATCCGGTCGTAGCCCTCCTGCTCCACCCGTTCCAGGTCGAGGAAGTCCTGACGGCGGACGCAGTTCACGCCGGGAACGCGCTCGACGAGGACGTTCGCCAGGCCGTGGTCGAGCTCCACGCAGTCCACGACCGCGCCCAGCTCGACGGCCGCCAGGGCGATGTTGCCGGTGCCGGCCGAGGGTTCGAGCAGGGCCATGCCGGGCTCGATCTCGGCCAGCCTGATGAGCAGGTCCACGACAGCGGGCGGGGACACGAACGCCTCACGGTCTCGGCCAACGCGCACGTCGAGAGCCCGCTGCCCGGCCGCCTCCAGGAGGCTGGTGTCGAGCTTCGCCACCATGACCTTCGGCGCCGCCGGCTGAACCCGCTTGGGCTCCTTGGGCGCGATGACAACGGTCTCGTCGCCGTGCGGGCACTCGACCTTCGCCACATCGGTGTACTTCACCTTGGGCGTCCAGTGGTCCCGGAAGTCGAGCTTCACGGTGGTGGGGTTGATCTTGAGGGCGAGCCCGTTGTATCCCCAGGCCCACACGCGGTCGCCGACGTGGATGTTGTGCTTGCCCCACTCGACGAACTCGCCTTGCCCGGTGGCTTCGGCGAGATGCTGCCGGTCGTAGGCGAGCTGGTTTTCGATGTGCTCTTTCTGTGCGAGGAGCTGTTCGCGGTACTCGCCGGTCGCGGGCTTGTGCTCCTCGACGTAGTACGGCGTGCCGTCGTGCTTGCGGAAGGTCCGCGTGTAGCCGTCGAGGCCGCGCTGCACCCGCCGCAGGTCCGCCTCCAGCCGCTTGATCCGGCGGGCGGTGACGCGCGGCCTCGCGGAGTAGGCGGCCTGGTTGCCGACCGCGTTGGCGCGGCGGGCAGCCTCCTGGGCGGTCCGGTCCTCCTTGATGCTCTTGCGCATGGCGGAGTCCATGCGCTTCTGGTCCCGCCGCGCGCCGCCCTCGGAGTGGTGCCCGACGAGGATGGGCTGTCCGCCTGCGAACCGCTCCGAGATCTGGTTGGCCCGGTCGGCGGCCGCCGCGGCGTTGCCTGCGTGGCGCTGCGCCTTGGCCGCGAGAGCGTCACGCCGGTCGTCCAGCCGGTCGGCCTGGTCAGCGAGGACCTGCTTGCGGTCGCGCGGGGTGTCGTCGATCTCGACTTCGACCTCGAACCCGGCGGCGCGCAGGGCGTCGGCCGCGCCGTTGATCTTCCAACGCTTGGCCACCTGGTCCCGGGACTGGCGGATCCCGATCATCTTGATGGACGGGAAGAAGTGGAAGCCGTGCTTGCGCAGGATCTCCCAGGCGCCGTCGCCCTTGACGGTGCCGTGCACGAGGGTGCCTTCCTCGTGGGTATGCGTGATCGTGATCAAATGTGCCTCATTTATGGAGAGGCGCAGGGCAGCCACCTGCCGCCCTGCGCCGGGTGGTGGTTACTGCTGGGGGCCGTGCTCGCAGTCGTGGAGCAGGTGGGCGTCCATCGCGGCGTCGAGCAGCGCGATGCGGGTCTTGTCGCTCTCCCACGCCGCGCTGACCCGCTCGCGGCACAGCGGGCAGACGACTTGGAATTGCCGGGGCTGGCCGGCACTGGCCGGGATGTCGTAGTAGCCGTAGCTGCGGGCGTTGCGGGCGAGCTGGCGACGTCCGAGCCTCGTCGCCGGGTCGGTGTTCACTCCTCGCCGCCCTCGTCCTCGTCGCTGTCGAGGAGCTGGGCCTGCAGCAGCTCGATGACGATCACGCGGGGCGGCTTGGAGCCGGGTCGGGGCGCGAACACGGCGCAGGCCGGCGGGCACTGCGTGGTGCGGTCGTCCTCGCCCGCCGGGGTCGTACCGCAGTGCGGGCACCGGACGCGCGGCACGGTCTGGGCGACGTCGAACGTGCCCTTTCTCACGTAGAAGCGGGCCCCGCGCTTGGAGGACTGCCAGCCCTCCTCAGCCAGCTCCTTCTCCTTGGCCTTCTCCTCGTCGGGCTTCTTCCGGCCGATGTGGCGGAACGTGCCGAGGGACTTCTCCCCCTCGGCCACGGCGCGGCCCTGGCTCAGCCAGTAGTCGAAGCCGCCGCAGTGCGTCAGCGGGCGGCGCTGCGCGGCCAGCAGCAGCGCGTTCTGCAGTGAGTAGCCGGGCTCGTCGCTGGCGGGGTCGAGCTTCCAGCCGATGCTCGCCGCGATGTTGCGGAACTGCTCCAGCTCGGCCGGGTCGGACAGGCACAGCACGGCGTAGGCGTGCAGAGCCTCCCGCGCTGCGGTGCGGCTGGCGGCGCTGCGGTCCTTCATGGCTTGCGTGACGCGGCGCTTGCCGCGCTTCTTGGCGGTCGCCATCGTGGCGTTCTCCCTGTTCAGTTAGCTAATTGCGGTCGCGCTATTGGCGCTCAGGCGTGGACGATCTCGTGGCTGTCGGGGATGGAGACGGCGCGGTTGCAGCTCAGGCACTCGAAGCCGTCGCCCTCGAAGCTGCTGTCGCCGAGGTGCGCGGTGATCACGCCGTCCTCTGCGACGGCCAGGACGTTCTCCCGGCTCGCCACGTCCAGCTCGACGATGTTGCCGGGGATCCCGCAGTCGGGCCAGGGGCAGACGAGCTGGCCGTCCTCGATGAGGACCTCGGGCTCGTCGTCCTCGTGGGGTTCGTCGTCGTCTCCGTCGAGCGGCGTCTCACAGCACTTGGACACGACCGTTGCACGTGAGTCGCCGCGGGTGATGATGCGCGAGTTGAAGCCGCAGGACGGGCATGGACGCCGCTCGACGTGAGGGCTGTTGTCGTCCTCGTCCTGGCCGAAGGTGAGATCGTGGGGGTCTCGGGACACTACTCCTCCACCTTGGCCTCGGCGCGGACGTGCGTGGTGAGCGGGCTGCCCGTGGTGCCGCTGTCGTAGCGGACGATGAGCCGGACCTTCGTCTCGTCGTCGGGCCTGATGTCCGTCACCGTCCCGGCCTGGTCGCCGACGATGACCCGCTGGTCGAGGCGGAACGCCGCCATCTGCTCCCGGTTGCCGCGCAGGAAGCGGGCCAACTGCTCGCTCCCGATCAGCTCGGAGGGCTCCGACTGGCCGGGGTACTGAAGGGCGGCGGCCAGCGCGGTGCTGCCCTGGAACGCCACGACGATCTTCCAGCCGTCGCGGGTCAGGGACAGCTCCGTCGTGCCGTCGTCGGTCGAGCCGGGTTCGATGGCCCACCCGCACATCCGCGCCTTCGTGGTGATCACGCTGTGGCTGGTGTTCGGGTTGACGGCGGGCCTGGTTCTTCTGCTCATCGGATTCCTCTCAGTGCGGACACGGTGCGGGCCGTGTCGTAGACGGGGTTGGGCAGGTCAGCGGGGGCGCCGCAGCGGCACAGGCCGGTGATGACGACGCCCCCACGCATGTCGAGCCACCACCGGTCGGCGGCGGGCGGGAAGTAGTGGCTGAGCAGCGCCGCGGCGAGCTCGTTCCGTGGCCGGGCGGCGGGGTGCGACAGCCGGCCGACGATGAGGCCGGCGGCGGGGTACTCCTCGACCTCGGAGATCTCGGTGTCGTTGTCGCCGTCGCCGATGGTCAGCACTTCCGTCAGGTGCCGCAGGTCGAAGCGGTCGCCGTCGTCGGCCGTGCTTAGGTGCACGCGGGTGATCCACGCCGGATTCGCGGCGAGCAGCATCCCAATCACGGTGCTCGTCACGCTGGCTCGCCCTCGTGCGTCACCAGGTCGATCACGGCGACCGTCGTGTTGTCGCGGCCACGGCCGTGCCTGGCCAGGTCGAGCAGTTCCGCCAGGACGTACTCTCCGGCCCGGTCGGGCGCAGCGATGCGCGCCAGGTCGTCGAGCATCGCGTTCATGTGGTCGGCCCGGCCATCGAGCGGCAGGTGCGCGGTCAGGCCGTCCGACGCGAGGATGATGCGGGCGTAGTCGCAGGTGCCGGTGAGCAGGCGGTGCGGCCAACGGCCTTCCGCCTCGTGCTTCTCCTCGACGTTGCACGGCGTCGCGCATGGGTGGCAGGACGGCACGGTCAGGGGGACGACCTGGCCGTCCAGGCGCACCGCCCAGGCGGGTGAGTCGCCAACCCACGCCATGTCGAGCCCGCCGGGGGTGATCGCGGCGACGACCGCCGTGGTGATGCCCTCCTGGCCGGGAGGGGCGTCCTCGTTGCGCTGCTGCAGGTAGGTGCGGGCCGCGTGCAGGCCCTGGACACCGCTGTTGGTGGAGCCGGTGACCGCCGCGGCGATCTGCGCGCTGATCTGGGCGGCGTCGGCCGCGTCGGAGTCGTCGCCCGCTCCGTCGCACACCGCGACGGCCAGCGCCTACGAGCCGTCGAGCACCGCCACGTAGTCGGCCTGGCAGTGGCGGCCGTTCTGGATGCTGTCGAAGTGGACGCGGGCGACGCCCGGCACGTACATCAGGTTCATGCGGTTGCCTTTCAGTTGTCCCAGCCCTCTTCGGGCAGGGTGTTGAGGAGGCCGATGATCTGGGTGGCGCCCTCGCGCCTTCGGGTGGTGCGGTTCGGCTGCCAGGTGAGGGAGATCCGCAGGGCGCGGCCCTTGTCGGCGGAGACGTCGAGGGTGCCGAAGTACAGTCCGCGGCTGAGCGGGAGCTGGTAGATGCGGCGGTACGGCTCGTCGGGGATGTTGACGGTGAACCCGTCGTTGCGGAGCCGGTTGATGATCTGGAGCGCGGTGCGGTTGGGCTGCATGGGCATGGGCGGTTCCCTTCAGGGTTGGAGTTCGGGCGGAAGCTCGGTGATGGGGATGCGGCGGACGTGGGCCCCTGCGCCCCAGTTGCGGACGGTGTTCCAGGCGTGTGCTCGCGCCCACTCGCAGGGCACGGGGTGCCGGTTGTTGGGGTCGGGCTGCGGAGGAGCGCAGGTGATGCAGGGGCGGCCGGTGACGTAGACGTTGCCGCCGCCGTTCGGGCTGACGGCCATGTAGGCGTAGCCCCGCTCCTGGTCGAGGTTGTCGTTGCGCACGGCGACCTACCGCCAGTTGGTGGAGCAGGAGTAGCTGTGCATCTGCGGGGGCTCGTCAGCGCGGGCCGAGCACTCGCGGCACTGGTCACGGAGTTCGACGGGGAACGCGTCGGTGATGGTCTCCGGCTCCTGCTCGACGTCGTCGAGGTAGCGGCAATCGACGATGACACCGGGGC
The DNA here is from genome assembly GCF_057536035.1 of Nonomuraea sp. B208. Classification (NCBI taxonomy): domain Bacteria; kingdom Bacillati; phylum Actinomycetota; class Actinomycetes; order Streptosporangiales; family Streptosporangiaceae; genus Nonomuraea; species Nonomuraea sp. B208. Next base: position 178,488 of record NZ_BAAJOU010000024.1, on the reverse strand, counting down.
AGCCGTCGCCAGCGCACCAGTACAGGCCGTTCCAGTCGGGGTAGTCCGGGTCGACGAGGGCGCCACCGGGCAGGCACTCACGGAACCCGGCCCCGAGTCGGGTGTTGCCGCACAGGCAGGTGAGGGCGCCGTACTCGTCCACGGTCACGACACCCGGCTTCGGGCCGTCCGCTCGCGGGACGCGGACGGGCTGGACGCGCCGCAGTCGGTGGCCGCTGCGGTACGACGGGTACGAGATCACGCCGTCGTAGGCGAGGCGGCGCGCCTCCGCGCACTGCGGGGAGCCGCAGTGCGACGACAGGTAAGTGCCGTCGCAGTCGTACTCAACCTCGCGAGGCCGGGCGCGGCACCAGGTGCAAGCCGCGGCCCATGTCACCTTGGGCGGCAGCGGGGTGACGACGAGCGGCACGCCGCCGAGGCGGGCCATGTGCAGAGAGCGGATCACTCGGGACAGATCTGGGGTGGTGACAGGCTCGAACCAGTCGTGCCCGCGAAGCTCCAACCGGTAGCGGCGGACGGCGACAGCGATGTACTCCACGGATGCTCCTATTCCGGGCGGTCGGGGTGGATGCGTTACGCTGGACAGCGCGCCTTCGTTGTGGCGACGAAGGCTTCTGTGGTGTTGGGATGGCCGGGCCTGTGGCGGGCCCGGCCATCAGCCGTCTTCGGGGCCTACTGGTGGATCAGGACGCGCAGGGCGCAGGCGTTAACTGGCTCGACCCACACGCCAGGGGGCAGCGAGACCGGCTCGTACTCGATCGGCGAGTAATCCGGCCGGCCGCCGTGGGAGACCAGGAACGGCCACTCGTCCGCGCCGTGGTCCCAGACGATGACGCGGCCGCTGCCGTCGTCCCAGTCGGCGTCCATGACCTGCGGCCAGTAGTCACGGTTTCCGCCGAAGTGCTCGCCGATTGCGTCAGCGACCTGCTGCGCCAGCTCGTCGCCGATCTCGCCAGGGGTAGCGTCATCCCTGCTGGGCTGTCTAATTGCGGTACCGCATTCACCAGCGCGTGTGGCAAGCATCGCGTCGAACAGCGTCGAGCCTTCCTGCATGGCGTGCAGGATGGCCTCGTCGGCGTGGGCGGGGCCCCAGTCGGCGGTCTCCAGGACCGTGACGAGGGCGTGCCGGACGTGCCCGTACGGGCCGGGGTCGCGGGCGAGCTTCTGGTCATCGGCCTGGTTGAGGCGGCGCAGGAGGAGCAGCAGGTCTTCGGCGATGCCGCGGGTGGTGGTGTCCATGGTGGGCTCCAGTCGGGGGTGGCGGGGAGCGATGGTCAGATGAGACCCATGTTGAGCAGGGGCGAGACGTGGCCGTCCGGGCAGGAGCCGTCCATCTCGATCTCGTAGCCGTCGGGGCAGATGAAGGAGTCGCCGTAGGCGCTCCACTCCCAGCCGTCGGGCAGGTCGATCAGTCCGCGCATGTTCGTGGTCCTTTCGTGCTGGTTCAGTGGCCGGTGTTGGCGCAGACGGGCTTGCCGTCCGTCGTGCGGGAGACGGCGGGGCCGTCGCAGGTGCGGCAGGTGGCGCGGTCGCGGATCACGTCGAGCGCGGTGCCGATCGCCGCGCACGCGGCCGAGAACAGGCGCCGCTTGCAGTCGAGCCCGGCGTTGCCCCGGACGACCTGCTCGTAGTCGAGTCGGTCGTCGACGGCGGCGCGCATGGTCTCGATCAGCAGCAGTTCGGCGCGGATGGGGTCGAGGCCGTAGGTGGCGGGGAGTGCCTGGGCGGCGGTGAATGCTGCGGTGAGCAGCGCGCCTTCCAGTGAGCCGCGCTCGTCGAGCCGTTTGCGGCCGGCGACGTAGTACGGCATCGGGCGGCCGTCGTGGTACTCGACGCTGGGCGGCGTCTTCTGGGGGTTGGTGGGGGCAACCTCGTGCTCGTCGGTGTCGGGGTGGCTGTCGGGCTCGCCGACCAGCTTCCAGCCGTTGGCCGTGAGCAGGTCGTCCAGCGCGGGGGCGTCTTCGTCGAGGGGTACGCCGGTGTCGAGGATGGCGGCGACGTTGGGCAGGGGGAACAGTTTCGTCACGCCGTCCTCGTCGTACTCCTCGGCTTCGGTGATGGCCACCAGGTGGTGCGGAGGAAGGGGCGCGCCGTCGAGGCCGAGTTCGAAGGTGTCGGGTTCGTCGATCGCGACGGCCAGGTAGCGGGTGGTCGCCTTGGTCGTGACAGCGGGCGTCTCGGCCGGCTTGTCGCGCTCGCCGAGGTCGAAGATGACGTACCGGAGGACGGCCATCTGACCTTCGGGGGTGAGGTCGTCGTACGTGGCGTTCTCCGGGTACGGCGTGGGGCCGGTGTCCTTCTCGTAGGCGAAGTGGTGGGCGGCGGTCTGGGTGACGGCGTGCAGGTTGTCCTCGTACCGGTCGGGGGTGGCCGGGTCGGTCAGGAGCCGGGCGATGGTTGCGAGCATCTGGCTGGTGGTGCCACCCGCGTAGCGGATTGCCTTGACTGAGATGAGCAGTTCGGTGTGGGTTCGGGCGATCATCGTGTCCATGTCGTTCTCCTTGCTTGATCGAGGTGGCTAGCGCTCGGCGAGCTCGTATGAGCGGGCGATGATGGCGGACGCCGTTTCGGAGATGCCGAAGTCGTGTCGCAAGAGCACCCAGCCGTCCGTGACCATCTGCTGGTGCTCGACCTCCAGGAAGTTGTCCAGGCTTTGGTCCGGGTCCAGCTCGGCGTGTTCCTCGAACAGGTCGTCGGGCCCATAGCCGATCTGGGGGCTGGCGCCGGTGAAGTCGGTGTCTGCGTGCTGTCCGGCGAACCACAGCCAGGTCACGCCGCCGGTCTCGGTGACGTCGCCGGCTGCGTCCGTCTCGCCTGGGAGGTAGATGGTGAGGTGGCAGATCTGGATGCCGAGCGGTGACGTGTTGGAGGCGCGGGTGTAGAGCCGGGTGATCCTCTTCATGTCGCTTCCCTGTGACATGCCGCGGCCCCGCGACTGTGGCAGTCGCGGGGCCGGAGCCGGTTCGTTGATTGCGGTGCCGTTATCAGCACCAGGATGTTGGGCCTGTCCAACCGGGCGGGGTGCCGGTCGCGCCGTGTTCGTACGTGTTCCGGCTGGTCAAGGGCGTTCTTGCGGGGTGCTACGTCTTCGACGCTAACACATTGAGGGGGACTACCTAGACATTTAGGGGTCCAATCTCGACCCGTCGCATAACGGTTTGGTTAACGCGTCAGACGCGCTGAGAGCGCTCTAATGCGTCTAGCGCACCAGATGCACCCGGAAGCGCTCTTACGTGCGTCTCCGTGCGTCTCACGCGCACACAGCGCTACTTCTGACCTACCACTGTCCCGCGCTCGTGCCTTTACAGCGTAGATCCGAATTTGTCGTTTTGTCGGTACATGCGGGCCCGAGTGCGCGCCCGCGCCAGCGCCACCCGACGCCGCCTCGCCGCCTCGTCCTCCACGTCCACCTCGACCTCCGGCAGCGACGCCTCGATGAGCGGGGGCTGCGCGTCGATCGCCTGCTGCGCTTGCCAGTCGATCCAGGCCCACCGCCCCTCCTCCACCACCCGGCGCGACCGCACAGCCTCCCCCTTGCGGACACGCATCGCGCGAGCAGCAGCCGGCGACGACCGCGCCAGCAGTTCCCGTGCCTGCTGCGCCCTCTCGGCGTACTCGTCGCTCACGACGCCGTCCGCCGAAGACGCTCGACCTCACGTTGCAGCCGCTTCGCATCCAACGCCGCACGCGCCGCCCGGTATGCCTCACCCGGACCTGGCGAGCTGCCCGGCCTAGCGACGGGCGGGCCCGCGAGAGCTTCCGCCCGACTCAACCGCGCTGGCATCTCGACTGGCCCGCCGACGCGGCGAGCTCTCATCTCCGCAAGCCGCTCCCGCATGACCGCCTGCTCTGCGCGGAGGTGGGCGGCCGCGGCCGCGAGCCGCTGCGACTTGCCGGGCAGGGGCCGGCCGTGCTCGTCCAGCCACGCCGATAGCCGGAACCGCACCCAGCCGGGGACGTTGCGGATCTGGTCGCGGCTCGTCCAGGTGTAGGTCCAGGCCGTGCCGTCCGGCTGGTGGTCGAGGGCGTGCAGCACGTCGGAGGCGGTCCAACCGGCGGCGACGAAGACCCTGGTCAGGTGCCGGATGTACCACGGGGACAGCCGCCGCAGTGTGGTGCTCTCGTCGTGGATCTTCTGGGCGATCTGGAGCGCGTGCTTGCGGGTCCCAGGCGTGGCGGCGGCTTCGTTCGTCGTCGAGATTCGGTTCCGGCGGCGCGTAGATGATCTTTCCTCGCGCGCGTGCGTAGGACCTTCTTTGACTCTCTTAGGGAGAGTCAAAGAAGGGGGTTCAGTTGTCGTTTTGTCGGTGCACATGTCGCCTTCGTCCAGCTCTAGGGCGGGCGTGCACAGCACCCAGACAGCCGCCCGGTTGCCCAAGCCGTCGTCGGTGAGCCCGCAGTGGTTTCCCCTGCGGTAGCGGTTCGTCGTGCCCTCCTCGACGACGCCGAGGAAGCCGCGCTCCCTCAACCACCGGATCCAGCGCTTCACGGTGGACAGCGCCAAGTCGAGGTCATCAGCGACGCGCTGCTCGGTCGGGCGGGTCGTCAGCGTGGCCCAGTCGGCCCAGCCGGCGAGCTTGGCAGCCACCTCCGTGAGGTTCCGGTAGGCATGGCACTTCAGCGCGAGCGCATCAGGGTGCTCCTTGACGGCACGGAGGAACGCCTGCTGGGAGAGCGCGCGGCGCATGCCTTCGGGGACGGCCGACAGGACCGCTGCGCGAGACGGGATGGACGAGGGTTGCGTGGCGTTCGGCCGCGGCGGGCGCCGGTGGTGCGGGCGCGCCGGGGGGAACGCTTGGCGAGGTGATATCTTCGACTCCAAGCATTTTCTGTGGCACCCACCTGAGCGGTTCGTTCGGCGACCAACCTGGAACCGGTCAGAGGATGCGGTGTTGACGGTGATGTGGTGAGGCGCTCTCCGCTTGGCGGGGGGCGCCTTTCTTGTTGTCTGGCTCCGTGACTTCCGAGGGAGTGAAGTCGCGGTCGTGGGCTGTCGCCCTTGTGATGGCGGACTCGTGTGATACAAACAGCATGTTTCGACGTGTCAGATGCGTCAGACACACCATAGCGCGACGCGTGCGCTCGCACGAGACGTGTCCGCAAAGATCACAAAGCGCGTCACGAGGACTTCCGATGGTGGTGATCGCCACTCGCCTGCATGGCCCGGTACCAGGCGAAACGCCATCCAACGCGCACCGCCACAACCGACCAGGAGAAGCACGATGGCCCGCGTCAGAGACCTGTGGTTCACGACGGTCGAAGGACCTGACGGCAAGCCCATGCGGAAGAAGACCGCGAAGCATCCCGACAACGGCGGGAACCCGAACGCCAAGCGATGGCAGGCCGTATGGATCGGACCGGACGGCAGGGAGAAGACGGCCACCCGGCGCGTCAAGGACGAAGCCAAGAAACACGCCCGGAAGATGGAAGAGGACCTGGAACGGGGCGAGTACATCCATCCAGCAGCGGGTAACGCCGACTTCGACGTCTACGGACAGCGTTGGCTGGCCTCCCGAGCAGGTGCCGATCCAGCTTCTGTTCTGCGCTACGAGTCGATGTATCGTCTCCACGTCAAGCCGAGGTTCGGTGGACGCAAGGTGGGGTCGATCAAGCCATCAGAGATACAGAAGTTCCTCACCCAACTCTCTGACCGGTACGAACCTTCCACCCCGATTGCGGCGCTTCTCGTCCTTCAGGGCGTCCTGGATTTTGCTGTTGCGGACGAGAAGATCAGGAAAAATCCTGCCAAGGCCGAGATCGTCAGGGCGCCGGCACATGCGTACAAGAAGGTGGTCCCATGGCCGGATCGAGTGGTGCTCTCGATCATCGCTGCTCACCCTGAGCATCTGCGGGCTATGCCTGTCCTCGGGGCTGGGTGTGGCATGCGGGCGGGGGAATGGTTCGGCCTCGCCCTCGAAGATGTGGATTTCGAGGAGATGACTATCCACGTACGGCGTCAGGTGAAGAAGCTGAGGAGCGACTTCGTCTTCGCCCTGCCAAAGAGGGACAAGGAACGGACGATTCCCATGTCTCGATGGGTTGCCGAACATCTTCGTGCACACATCGAGGCCCACACGCCGCGGCCGTACACCCTGCCCTGGGAGAAGCCCAACGGGAAGCCGCGTACTCACAGCCTGCTGTTTCGGTGGGCAACAGACGATTTACACGTGCGGCACCGCAACTACGACGAGACTGTCTGGAAGCCTGCGCTCGTCGCGGCCGGGGTCATTTCCGAGCCGGTGAAGGACGCACGGGGTCGGCGACGTTACCTCACCACTCGGCAGCAAGGCACGCACCAGCTCCGCCACTACTTCGCCAGCGTCACCCTGGCAGGTGGTGTGACGATCAAGGATCTGTCCGAATACTTGGGGCACACCGATCCGGCGCTCACCCTCCGTGTTTACGCTCACATGCTGCCTTCGTCGCACGACCGAGTCCGCGACGCCATCGATCGGCAGTTCCGGCAACCTGAAAGCGGCTGAGGCAGAACTGAGACAGAACCGAGGTCCGCGCAGTGGCGAGAGACCAGTACGGCGTAGCGTGCCAGAGGCATGGCCCCACGAGTACGCCACCTCATCTGACGTGCGATTTGCTCAGCGGACGGGCAGGCCGGTGACGGCGCGGCCGATGATCAGGCGCTGGATCTCCGACGTGCCTTCGAAGATCGTGAAGATCTTGGCGTCGCGGTGGAAGCGCTCCACCGGGTGCTCGCGGGTGTAGCCGGCCCCGCCCAGGATCTGGATCGCCTGTTCCGTCACCCACACCGCCGTCTCGCTGGCCACGAGTTTGGACATCGAGCCCTCCGCCTGCTCGAACCGCCGGCCGTTGCGGGCCATCCAGGCGGCGCGCCAGGTCATGAAACGGGCGATGTCGACGCGGGTGGCCATGTCGGCGAGGAGGAAGGCGACGGCCTGGTTCTCGGCGATGCGGCGGCCGAACTGCTCGCGCTCGCGGGCGTAGTCGCGGGCGTACTCGAAGGCGGCGCGGGCGATGCCGACGGCCATGGCGGCCACGGCCGGGCGGGTGGTCTCGAAGGTGCGCAGCGCGGCCTGCTCGCCGGCGCGCTCGCCGTTGCGGACGCGGGCCAGCCGGGCCTCCAGCTTCTCCTCGCCGCCGAGCAGGCAGGAGCCGGGTACGCGGACGTCGTCGAGGACGACCTCGGCGGTGTGCGAGGCGCGGATGCCGTGCTTGCGGAACTTCTGCCCCATGGACAGGCCGGGCGTGCCGGGCGGGATGATGAAGGACGCCTGGCCGCGGGTGCCGAGCGCGGGGTCGACCGCGGCGACGACGATGTGGACGTTGGCGATGCCGCCGTTCGTGGCCCAGGTCTTGACGCCGTTCAGTATCCAGTCGCCGCCGTCGCGGACGGCGCGGGTGCGGATGGCGCCGACGTCCGAGCCGGCGTCGGGCTCGGAGGCGCAGAAGGCGCCGAGCTTGACGTCGTTCTCGGTGCCGAACATCTGCGGCAGCCACTCCCCCATCTGCTCGGGGGTGCCGTTGGCGGACAGGGCGGCGGCGGCCAGGCCGGTGCCGACGATGGACAGGCCGATGCCGGCGTCGCCCCAGAAGATCTCCTCGAACGCGACCGGCAGGCCGAGGCCGCTCTCCTCGAACCACTGGGTGGCGAAGAAGTCGAGGGAGTACAGGCCGGCCTTGGCGGCCTCCTGGATGACCGGCCAGGGGGTCTCCTCGCGCTCGTCCCAGTCGGCGCCCGCGGGGCGGATCACGTCGCGGGCGAACTCGTGCACCCAGTCGCGTACCTGCTTGACGTCGTCGCTGAGCTCCGGGCAGAACCCGCTCATGGGCCGCACACTCCCCTTCCGACCCCGCTGCCGGGGGTTACCAGTGGTAACACCTTACCGGTCAGTAGGCCCCGGCAGGAAGGCGGCCGGGAAGGGTGAGCATGGGCGGGCGTTCGGCGATGGCGATGTCCCGGCTGGTCACGTCGTGGCCGGTGAGCCCGCGCCGGAACTGGGCCAGCAGGCAGGACGGCTCGTGCCAGGTCTGGATCTTGCCCTGGCGCCGGAGGCGGGACCAGGCGGCCAGCATGATCTGGCAGGACATCGCCCCCAGGGCCTCGGTCGACTGCGGCGCGTGCTCGCGCGAGCCCAGGTCCACCTGGGCGAAGGCGTCCAGCCCCGCCAGGTCGAGCAGGTCGATGAGCAGGCCGAGCTCGACGCCGTAGCCGGTCAGGAAGGGCACCCGCTCCAGTACGGAGCGGCGGCCGGCGTACTCGCCCGCCAGCGGCTGGACGAACCCGGCCAGCTCGGGCCAGTGCAGGTTGATGAGCGGGCGGGCGACCAGCTCGGTGACCCGGCCGCCGCCGTTCGGCGCGCCGTCGAGCGGGCGGTCGTAGCAGCCCTTGACGTAGGCGAGGGTCGGATCGGTGAGCAGCGGGCCGAGCACGCCGCCGACGAGCGAGGCCCGGAAGTGCCTGATGTCGGCGTCGGCGAAGACCACGACGTCGCCCCGGGTGACCGCGAGCGACTTCCACAGCGCCTCGCCCTTGCCGTCGAGCGGCCGCAGGTGGGGCAGGATGTCGTCCTGGGCGTGCACGCGGGCGCCCGCCCGCGCGGCGACGCGGGCGGTGTCGTCACGGGAGCGGGAGTCGATGACGACGACCTCGTCCAGGAGGCCGTCCAGTTCGCGGCGCAGGATCCCGACGATCTCGCCGACGGTCGCGCGTTCGTCGCGGGCCGGGAGCACCACGCTGACGGTCGTCGTCCCCTTGGCGGCCAGCAGGTCCCGGACGGGCCAGTCACGGGCCGACGACGTACGGCGCCGCAGCCATCCGCGCACTTCGGGCAGCATCCTCCGACCACCTCCTCCCCACCCCCCGATACCCGTTATGTCGGGTTATGTACCATTTGCGTGGCGCTCCAGGAAGGTGTAGACGTCCGCCTCGTCCACGCCCGGGAACGACCCCGGCGGCAGCGCGGCGAGGACGTGGGAGTTGGCGCGGGCCGACGGCCAGGCGTAGCCCTCCCAGCGCTCGGCCAGCTCGGCGGGCGGGCGCCGGCAGCACTCGCCGTTCGGGCAGTCGGACTTGGTGCGGTGGGTGGTCTCGCGCCCCCGGAACCACCGCGACTCCTTGTACGGCACCCCGAGCGTGATCGCGAAGTCCCGCTCGCGCGAGGGGTCCACGTGCGCGACGCAGAAGTACGTGCCGGTCGGCGAGTCGGAGTACTGGTAGTAGACCGAGAAGCGGTCCGGCGACAGGAACACCTGCCGCCCCGACCACTGCAGGCACATCCGCTGCCCCTCGATCGCGCCCTGCTCGTCGGCGGGGAAGACGATGCCGTCGTTCTCGTACGCCTTGTAGATGGTGCCGCCCGCGTCGTTGCGCACGAAGTGGCAGACGAGGCCCAGGTGGTGCGTGGCGAGGTTGGTGAAGCGGTGGGCGGCCATCTCGTACGACACCGCGAAGACGTCCCGCAGGTCCTCGACCGACAGCGCCCGGTCGGACTTGGCCTCCTGGAGGTAGAGCGCGGCGGCCCGCTCGGGCACCAGCACGGCGGCGGCGAAATAGTTGGCCTCGGTGCGCTGGCGCAGGAAGTCGGCGAAGTCGCGGGGCTTGTCGTGACCGAGGGCCAGGTGGCCGAGCGTCTGGAGCAGGATCGTGCGCGGGGTGTGCATGCCGAGCTGCTCGTGTTTGACGTAGATGCGGCGGTTGCGCATGTCGGTGATGGAACGCACCGATCGCGGCAGGTCCTGGGCGGTGTGCACGGTGTAGCCGAAGTGGGTGACCAGGCTCTGGATCGTGCTCTGCGACAGCGCGCCGCTGCGGTAGCCGACGGCGTCCAGGGCCTCGGCGGCGGCCTGCTCGATCTCGGGGAAGTAGTTGCCGACCTCACGCTGACGGCGGCGCAGCTCGGCGTTGGCCACCCGGGCCTCCTCCGGGGTGGCGGTGCCGCGGGCCTGGCGGGCGCGCAGCTCGCCGTACAGGCCGAGCACGTGCTCCAGGACGTCGTTGGGCACACGGGCGGAGACCTTCAGCCGGGGCAGGCCGAGCCCCGCGTACAGGGGGTCGCGCTGGGCCTCCTCCAGGGCGATCTCCAGCTGGGCGCGGCGGTTGGGCGGCTGGCGGCGCAGCAGCTCCTCGACGGGCACGCCCAGCGCTGAGGCCAGCGATTTGAGCAGGGAGAGCTTCGGCTCACGTTTGCCGTTCTCCAGCAGGGAGAGCTGACTGGGTGCGCGGTTGACCCGGGAACCGAGGTCCGACAGCGTCAGGCCGCGCTGTTTGCGCAGGTGACGCAGGCGCTGGCCAAACGCGATGAGATCGAGCTCCTGCGTCAAAGACAGCGGTTCTTCGCCCAGCAACGAGGCCATGTAGGCATCTTAGACAGAAAATCTGCTCATCTTCTAGCCCATCGGGCAGCCGGGACAGGACGGTCCGAGCACGCCCGAGATTGGTCTAGGCCAACGGTAAAACTCGCGAATTCTTCCCCACTGAATACCCGCCAGTAATGGACAAGGAGGAAAATTTCACGATTCTTCTGCTCGACTGCGCCTGTTGGCCGGTGTCCTCCCGGGCACACACTCGGCACAGGCACCCAGGGGACGAAAAAGGAGTGACCATGATCGATCGCCTCAAGGGAGCTGCTCAGCAGCTGCAGGACGAATGGGACAACGACCCTCGCTGGGAGGGCATCGAGCGCACCTACAGCGCCGAGGACGTCATCCGGCTGCGCGGCAGCGTCCAGGAGGAGCACACGCTGGCGAGGCTCGGCGCCGAGCGGCTGTGGCAGCTCCTGCACACCGAGGACTACGTCCACGCGCTCGGCGCCCTGACCGGCAACCAGGCCGTGCAGCAGGTGAAGGCGGGCCTCAAGGCGATCTACCTGTCCGGCTGGCAGGTCGCCGCGGACGCGAACCTCGGCGGGCAGACGTACCCGGACCAGAGCCTGTACCCGGCCAACTCCGTGCCGGCCGTGGTGCGCCGCATCAACAACGCGCTGCTGCGCGCCGACCAGATCACCTGGTCGGAGGGCGTCGAGGCCCCGCACTGGCTCGCGCCCATCGTCGCCGACGCCGAGGCCGGCTTCGGCGGCGTGCTCAACGCGTTCGAGCTGATGAAGGGCATGATCGCGGCCGGCGCCGCGGGCGTGCACTGGGAGGACCAGCTCGCCTCCGAGAAGAAGTGCGGCCACCTGGGCGGCAAGGTGCTGATCCCGACCGGGCAGCACATCAAGACGCTCAACGCCGCCCGCCTCGCCGCCGACGTCTGCGGCGTCCCCTCACTGGTCATCGCGCGGACCGACGCCCAGGCCGCGACGCTCCTGACCAGCGACGTGGACCCGCGCGACCAGGAGTTCACCACCGGCGAGCGCACCGCCGAGGGCTTCTACCGGGTCCGCAACGGCATCCAGGCGTGCATCGCGCGCGGCCTGGCGTACGCGCCGTACTCGGACCTGCTCTGGATGGAGACCGGCACGCCCGACCTGGACGTGGCCCGCGAGTTCGCCGAGGCGATCAAGGCCGAGCACCCCGACCAGATGCTCGCCTACAACTGCTCGCCGTCGTTCAACTGGAAGAAGCACCTGGACGACTCGACCATCGCCAAGTTCCAGCGCGAGCTGGGCCACATGGGGTACAAGTTCCAGTTCATCACCCTCGCCGGCTTCCACTCGCTGAACTACTCGATGTTCGACCTCGCCCAGGGGTACGCCAACGACGGCATGACGGCCTACGTCGAGCTCCAGGAGCGCGAGTTCGCCGCCGAGCGGCGTGGCTACACCGCCACCCGGCACCAGCGCGAGGTCGGCACCGGCTACTTCGACCTGGTCAGCACCGCCGTGGCGCCCGACTCCTCGACCACCGCGCTCAAGGGCTCGACCGAGGAGGAGCAGTTCGGCCACTAGGGCACCCCTGATCTCGCCGGCCACCTCCAGGGCATGGGACGGTTCCCCGGCGAAACGGGCCGCGCCGGTCCCCCCAGCACCGGCGCGGCCCACCCATGTCCTTCCGCACGTCAGGTGGCCTCCTCGCCGGCCAGCGGGCCGGGGCGGCGCGCCCGCCGCGCCGGGAGCAGCGGCGCCGCGCCGACCAGCCAGTCGGCCAGCCGGTCGCGCTCGACCAGGATCAGCGGCTCCCGCGCGCCCAGCGCCTCCTCCCTGGCCTGCCGGGTGAGACGGCCGGAGGTGACGAGCACGCCGGTGTGCCCGGCGAAGGTGTTGGCGAGCGCGCCCAGGAAGTTGCGCACCTCCGGCGCGCCCACCGACCCGGCGTAGCGCTTGCACTGGACGGCGTAACGGCCGTGACCGGGGGCGACGGCCGTGATGTCCACCCCGAAGTCGCCGCTGCCGCCGCACTCGCGGACCTGGCGGAACCCCTCGGCGATCATCCGCTCGGCGACCAGGTGCTCGAACTCCGGGCCCGACATCAGATCGACCTTCTCCAGCTCGGCGTTGGCGGCGAGGAACCGCCGCCGTCCCGCCTCGATCGCGCGGCGCCGCAGGATCAGCCCGCCGACGAACAGCACCACGAGCAGGCCCGCGATGCCCGCCGCCCACCCCGGATGCTCGGCCGCGAACCAGGCCACGCCGCCACCGGCCACCACGATCGCGACGGCCACGACGTCCCGACGCCGCCAGGACGTCGCGCCGGCCCGGCGCCGCGCGGACCTCCCGGCGCCCCGACGCCGCCGGGACGTCGCAGCGCCCTGACGCCGCGAGGACGTGGCGGCACCCTTTCGCCGCCGGGCCGTCGCGGCGGTCCGCCGCCTCGGCGTCCCGCTGCCGGTGCGCTTTCCCGAGCCCCTCGCCATGACCCCTCCCTCCGGGCGATGCCGAAGGTCAGTATGCGCGCCGGGACCGACAGAATCCGGGGCTCAGACCGCGCCCGGCACGACCCGCGCCAGCTCCGGGACGCGGGCGCGGTAGCCGTCGAGCAGGGCGCGGGCCGTGGAGACCGAGTCGACCAGCGGATGCAGGGCGAACGCCGCCACGGCCAGCTCGGCCGACCCGCTCAGCGCGGCCTCGATGGTGGTCTGCTCGACCGCCTTCACCTGCTGCAACAGCCCCAGGAAGCGGCCCGGCAGCGGGCGGGTGGCCAGCGGGCGCACGCCCGCGCCGCCCACCGCGCACGGGACCTCCACGACCGCCTCGGCGGGCAGGCCGGGGACGGCCGAGCCGTTGCGCACGTTGAGGATCATCGTGGCCGGCTCGCCGCGCGACAGCGCGGCCATCAGCGCGAGCGCGATGCCCTCGTAGCCGCCCGCCTCCAGGTCGGCCGCATCGCGCTCGCCCGCCTCGGCCGTGTCGCGGACGTCGGCCATGTACGACTCGTCGCGCTCCCTGCGCGCCCGCCGCCACTCGGCCAGCGCCTGCCCGGGATCGGCCTGGACGGCGGCGTAGAAGGCCTCCTGCCCGTCCAGCAGGCTCTCGCCCCGGGTGCGGCCCCGGCTGGCGGCGATCGCCTCGCGGGTGAAGTAGTAGTAATAGAGGTATTCGTTCGGCAGGGCGCCGAGCGTGCGCACCCAGCCGGGCCCGAACAGCCGGGCCTCCTCGACCTGGCGCAGCGCCGTCTCGTCGGCGAGCAGGCCGGGCAGCACGTCCTGGCCGTCGTGGCCGAGCCCGCGCAGCCAGCCCAGGTGGTTGAGCCCCACGTAGTCGGGCTCGACGCGGGCCGGGTCGAGCCCGAGCGCGGCGGCGGCGCGCCGGATCAGGCCGATCGGCGAGTCGCAGATGCCGATCACCCGGTCGCCGAGGACCGTCCGCATCGCCTCGGTGATCATGCCGGCCGGGTTGGTGAAGTTGATGACCCAGGCGCGCGGCGCCAGCTCGGCGACCCGCTCGGCCATCCGCACGGCGACCGGCACGGTGCGCAGGCCGTACGCGATGCCGCCGGGACCGGTGGTCTCCTGGCCGAGCAGCCCCAGCTCCAGCGCGACCCGCTCGTCCGCGGTGCGCCCGGCCAGGCCGCCGACCCGCATCGCGGAGAAGACGAAGTCGGCCCCGCGCAGCGCCTCGTCGAGCGAGGTGGTGACGCGCACCGCGGGCGGGTCGTCGTGCCCTGCGGCGAGCTGACGCAGCACGTGGGCGACGACCGCCAGCCGGTCGGCGGAGACGTCGTGGAGCACGATCTCCTCGACCCGCGGCTTGGCCCGGTCGCGCAGCAGCGCGCCGTACACGAGCGGCACGCGGAAGCCGCCGCCCCCGATCACGGCCAGTCTCATACGAACTCCCTCACCCTCAAGCGAGCAGCACCTCGGCGCCCGCGGCCGTCAGGCTGCGCAGCGTGGCCGGATCGGCCCCGGCGTTCGTGACGACCACGTCGACGTCCTCGGGCCCGCACACGCGCAGGGCGCCCGTCCCGGGGAACTTGTGCCGGTCGACCAGCAGCAGCACCTGCCCCGCCGCGGCGATCATGGCCCGCTTGAGCGGCACCTCGGCGAGCGTGGTGTCGACGAGCTGCCCGTCGGGGCGCACGCCGCTGGCGCCCAGGAACACCCGGTCGGCCACCACCTGCTTCAGCGCGGCCTCGGTGAGCACTCCGACCAGCGAGTGGTAGGGACGCCGGACCATGCCGCCGAGCAGCAGCAGCTCGACCTCGGGGTCGCAGCGGAGCGCGTCGAGCACGGCGAGGCTGGAGGTGACGACCGTGACCCGCCGCCCGCGCAGCCGCCGGGCCAGGCAGGCGGTGGTGGTGCCGATGTCGAGCAGCACCACGTCGCCGTCGCGGATCAGCTCGGCCGCGCGTGCCGCCACGGCCTCCTTGTCCTGCCCGTCGACCTCGGCGACCTCGGCGAAGGGCCGGTCGGCGTCGGCGTCCAGGCTGGGGAGAGCGCCGCCGCGGACGCGGCGCAGCGTGCCGTCGCGGTCGAGCACCTCGAGGTCCCTGCGGATGGTGGACGGGCTCACGCCGAGCTGGCTGGCGAGATCGCGGACGCTGGTGGCGCCTGAGAGCCGGACGCGGCGCATGATCTCGGCATGCCGGAGGCGCTGGAGCACGGCGTCACCTTATCAGTCATTTCCGCCCAACAGTAAGCACCAAGTAAGCATTTCGTACGCATTTGGTGTCATCGTTCGCACGGAGGGCTTGAAGTGTGCGGGTAAACGTGCAAGATTGCGCACATCGCGGCGTGTCGAGGAGGCCTCATTCCCGTGACTGTTCAGGCGTACGACCCTCTCGCCGGCGAACGCACCCCCGGCAGCCCGCAGTTCGACGTGTTCCTGGCGGGCACGGTCTTCCTGGACATCATCTTCACCGGGCTGCCCGCCATGCCCGCCGCCGGCACCGAGATCTGGGCCGACGGCATGGGCTCGTGCCCCGGCGGCATCGCCAACCTGGCCATCGCCACCAGCCGCCTCGGCCTGCGCACCTCCCTGGCCGCGGCCTTCGGCGACGACGACTACGGCGACTTCTGCTGGCGCACGCTGGAGGAGCAGGAGTCGGTCGACCTGTCGAGGTCGCGCCGCTTCGAGCACTGGCACTCGCCGGTCACCGTCTCCATGGCCGTCGACCGCGACCGCAGCATGGTCACCCACGGTCACCCCTCCCCCATGTCCGCCTCCGAGATGATCGGCAAGCCGCCCCGCTCCAAGGCCGTGATCGTCACCCTCTCCGAGGACGAGCCGCTCGGCACCCCCGGCAGCGCGTGCAACTGGGCCGAGCTGGCGCACCGCGACGGCGCGCTGATCTTCGCCGACGTCGGCTGGGACCCGTCCGGCTCCTGGTCCTCCGGGGTGCTGGAGCAGCTGTCGATCTGCCACACCTTCATGCCGAACGCCGTCGAGGCCATGGCCTACACCCGCACCGACACCCCGCGCGACGCGCTCTACGCCATCGCCGACCACGTGCCGGTCGCCGTGGTGACCGACGGCGCCAACGGCGCGATGGCCATCGACTCCACCACCGGCGAGGAGGCGTTCGTGCCCGCGCCGCGGGTCAACGCGCTCGACCCCACGGGCGCCGGCGACGTGTTCGGCGCGGGCTTCGTGCTCGGCACCCTCTGCGGCTGGCCGCTCACCGACCGGGTCGCCTTCGCCCAGGTGTGCGCGGCCCTCGCCGTGCAGCAGTTCGGCGGCTCGCTCGCCGCGCCCGGCTGGGGCGACATCGCCGACTGGTGGCACGAGGTACGCGCCACGGCCCCCCACAGCGGCGCCTACGGCAGCTCGCTCGCCCGCCGCTACGCCTTCCTGGACCGGCTGGTGCCCACCGACCCGGTCGGCGCGGTACGCCGCGCCGCCGCCACCATCGCCCGCTACGCCGACGTCGGCGTCGCCCCCCAGCCCCAGCCGGGCGGCGAGGCGACCCCGGTGACGGACGCCGGATCCAGGAAAGAGGGTCCGCGGGACGACTCGCACGGGGGTGGCCCCGCGCACGACGACGGGGACCCCGGCACCTCCCGCGTGCCCGCGCAGAAGGAGTAACCATGACGTCCACGACGCGACGGACGGGCCGCACCCCGGCGATCGCACTGCTCGCCGCCGCCCTCGCCCTGACCGCGTGCGCACCCGGATCCTCCGCGCCGCCCGCCCCGCAGAGCCCGGCGGCCCCGTCCGCCGTGCGCACCGACGCCGCCGCCCTCGGCGACGTCACGCTCACCGTGTGGGACCAGGAGGTCCGCGGCGGGCAGGCGGCGCAGATGAAGCAGCTCAACGACGCCTTCCAGGCCAAATACCCCAACATCAAGCTCAACCGGGTGTCCCGCTCCTTCGACGACCTCAACACCACCCTCCGCCTCGCCCTCAGCGGCAACGAGCCCCCGGACGTCGTCGAGGCCAACAACGGCCGCTCCTCCATGGGCGCGTTCGTCAAGGCCGGCCAGCTCCTCCCGCTCGACGCCTACGCCGACGCCTACGGCTGGAAGCAGCGCTACCCCGAGTCCGTCCTGCGCTACTCCCGCTACAGCGCCGACGGCAAGCTCTTCGGCGAGGGCAACCTGTACGGCCTCCCCCAGGTCGGCGAGGTCGTCGGCGTCTTCTACAACAAGGCCAAGCTCACCAAGCTCGGGCTGCAGCCGCCGAAGACGTGGGCCGACTTCGAGACCGCGCTCGGCACCGCCAAGACCGCCGGCGAGGTGCCCCTGCAACTCGGCAACCTCGACAAGTGGCCCGCCATCCACGTCTTCGGCACCGTCCAGGGCCGGCACGTGCCGGCGGAGCAGATCTCCGCGCTCGCCTTCGGCCGCAAGGGCGCCTCCTGGACCACGCCCGAGAACACCGCCGCCGCCGAGCAGCTCGTCGGCTGGGTCGACAAGGGCTACTTCGCCAAGGGCTTCAACGGCCAGGGCTACGACCCCGCCTGGCAGGCGTTCGGCAAGGGCGAGGGCGTCTTCCTCGTCGCGGGCACCTGGCTGCTCGCCGACCTGGAGAAGGCGCTCGGCGACGACCTCGGCTTCATGCTGCCGCCGGGCGTCACCGCCGACGCCGCGCCGGTCGCGACGGGAGGCACCGGGCTGCCGTTCGCCATCACCGCCAAGAGCCCCCACCCGGACGCGGCGGCCGCGTACGTCGACTTCATCACCAGCGCGGACGCCATGAAGGTGCTCACCTCGACCGGCAACCTGCCGGTCGCCGAGACCGGGGAGCAGAGCGTCAAGGCGGGGCCGCAGCAGGACGTCTTCACTGCCTTCGGCACCGTCACGGAGAAGGACGGGCTGGTCCCCTACCTCGACTACGCGACCCCGACCTTCGCCGACACGCTCGGCGCGGCGCTGCAGGACCTGCTCGCCGGGAAGGCGAGCCCGCAGGAGTTCCTGGCCACGCTGGAGAAGGACTACAAGACCTTCGCCGAGAGCAACTGATGGCACGGCGGAGGGCGGCGGGGCGGCCTCCGGGCGAGCCCCGGCGCGTCGCCTACCTCTACCTGCTGCCGGCGTTCGTGATCTACGCGGCGTTCCTGCTGTTCCCGATCGGGCGGGCCGTGCAGTTCTCCCTCTACGACTGGGACGGGCTGTCCGTGGGCAGGTGGGCGGGCCTGGACAACTACGCCGCCATCGTGGCCGACGAGGGGCTGCGCGCCGCCTTCGGGCACGCGCTGGTGCTCGTCGTGTTCTACGCGCTGATCCCGCTGGCCATCGGCCTGGCGCTGGCGGCGGTGCTCAACCACGCCAAGGTGCGCGGGCTCGGCTTCTTCCGCACGGTGGTGTTCCTGCCGCAGGTGGTGGCGATGGTCGTGGTGGCGGTGGCGTGGCGGCGCGTCTACGCGCCCGACGGCACGCTCAACGGCCTGCTCGGCGCGCTCGGGCTGGACTCGCTGACGCGGGGCTGGCTCGGCGACTACACCTTCGCGCTGCCCGCCGTCGGGGTGGTCGGCACGTGGGTCGAGACGGGGCTGGTGACCGTGCTGCTGCTGTCCGGCATGAGCCGGGTGCCGCCCGACCTGTACGAGGCCGCGCGGCTCGACGGGGCCGGCGCGGTCAGGGAGTTCTTCGCGGTGACGCTGCCGTCGGTGCGCGGGGAGATCGCGGTCGCCCTGACGCTCACGGTGATCGCCGCGCTGCGCACGTTCGACCTGGTGTACGTGACGACGCGGGGCGGTCCCGGCACGTCCACGACGGTGCCGTCGTACGAGGTCTACCACCGGGCCTTCGGGCTCGGCCAGGTGGGCTCGGCGGCGGCCGTCGGGGTGACGCTGGCGCTGCTCATCTTCGTGATCTCGTTCGGGATCAACCGGTTCGCCGACAGGGGGCTCACGTGATCTCGCGCGGTGAGCGGGTGGCCAACTACGTCATCCTGTCGGTGTTCGCGGTGTTCGCGCTGCTGCCGATCGTGACGATCCTGGGGGCGGCGCTGGGGCCGTCCGACAGCGGCGGGACGGCGGGGGCGGCGAACTTCGCGGCGGCCTGGGAGGTGGGCCGGTTCGGGACGTACCTGCGTACGAGCATCGCGGTGTCGGCGTTCGTCGTGGTGGTCAGCGTCGTGCTGTCGGTCATGAGCGGGTACGCCTTCGGCACGATGCGCTTTCGCGGGCAGTCGGCGCTGTTCTACCTGTTCATGCTCGGGATCATGATGCCGAGCGAGGCCGTCGCGGTGCCGCTCTACTTCGACCTGCGCTCGCTGGGGCTGATCGACACGTTCTGGTCGGTGGCGTTGCCGCAGGTGGCGCTCTCGGTGGCGTTCGGCACGTTCTGGATGCGGGCCTACTTCCGCGCCTCGAACCGGGCGATCGTGGAGGCGGCGCGCATCGACGGGGCCTCGACGTGGCGGATCCTGTGGCAGGTGCTGGTGCCGCCGGCGCGGCCGGCGGTGGTGACGCTGACGGTGCTGGTCTTCATGTGGACGTGGAACGAGTTCCTCATCCCGCTGATCATGGTGACCAGCGAGTCGCTGCGTACGGCGCCGCTCGGCCTGGCGTTCTTCCAGGGCCAGCACACCTCGGGCTTCACCCTGCTCGCGGCCGGGTCGGTGATCGTGGCGACGCCGGTCGTGATCTTCTACCTGTTCCTCCAGCGACACTTCGTCCGCGGGCTGCTCCAAGGGGCGGTTCGCGAGTAGATCCTCCGGAGGCGCCATGCGATTGATCCTGTCCGCCCTTCTGCTGCTCGTCCCGGGAGCCGCCGCCCTGCCCGCCCAGGCGGCGGCGGCCGCTCCGGCCGCGCCCGTGGACCTCGACGCGCTGTTCGTCGGCGCGCATCCCGACGACGAGGCGTTCAGCCTGTCCACGCTCGGCCAGTGGAACGAGGACCATCGCGTCCGCACGGGCGTGGTCACCGTCACGCGGGGCGAGGGCGGCGGCAACGCCGTCGGCCCCGAGGAGGGGCCCGCGCTGGGGCTGCTGCGCGAGGCCGAGGAGCGCGCGGCGGTCGGCGGGGCCGGCGTGCGCGAGGTGTTCAACCTGGACGACGTCGACTTCTACTACACGGTGAGCGCCCCATTGACCGACCAGGTCTGGGGCGGCGACACGCTGGAGAAGGTCGTCAGGGTCGTCCGGCAGACCCGGCCGGAGATCCTGCTGACCATGGACCCGGCGCCGACGCCCGGCAACCACGGCAACCACCAGCAGGCGGCCAGGCTGGCGATCGAGGCGTTCTACGCGGCGGCCGACCCGAAGGCGTTCCCCGAGCAGCTCACGCGGGAGGGGCTGAAGCCGTTCGCGCCGGCCCGGCTGCTGACCGGCGGCGGGCGAGGCACGTCGCAGGTGGGGCCGTCCTGCGCGGCGACCTTCCGCCCGGCGAACCCGGCGCAGAACGTGTACGGCGTGTGGAGCGGGCGGACCTCCGGCGGCGGCCGGACGTGGGCGGCCATCGAGCGGGACTCCCAGCGCGTCTACGCCTCCCAGGGCTGGGCCGTCTTCCCCGACGTGCCCGCCGACCCCGCGCAGCTCGGCTGCGACTTCTTCACCCAGGTGGACGCGCGGGTGCCGTTCCCCGAGCCGGGCACCACGGCCGCGGCGGCGCCCACGGCGATCCTGGACGGCGTGCTGACCCGCCCGGCGGGCTCCGTACCGCTCGGCACCGGGCTGTCGCTGCGCACCGGCGCGTTCGACGTCCGGCCCGGGACGCCGTTCGCCGTGGAGGTCTCGGTGACCGCCCGCGAGCCGCTGGGCCGCTCGTCGGCCGCGCTGCGCCTCCCCGAGGGCTGGACCGCCACCGGCTCCGGCGACCTCGGCCGGATCACCCCCGGGCGGGCGGCGACGGCGCGGTTCACCGTCACGCCGGCGGCGGGGGCGGCGGGCCGGGCGCGGATCGGCGCGGTGCTGACCACCGAGCGGGGCCGCGGCTGGACCGACCGGCAGGTCGAGGCGAGCCCCGCCGTACGCGGCCGGCAGCAGCTCCTCCCGCAGGTCGCCCAGTACGAGAAGTGGACCGCCGACGTCGGCGTGCCGCAGCTGCGCGGCCTGGTGACGCCGGTGCTGACGCTGCCGTCGGGCGGCTCCCGGCAGGTCGGCGTCGTGGTGACGAACGTCGGCGACGCGCCGCGCGCCGGCACCGTACGCGTGGACCTGCCCGCGGGCTTCGCCGCCGACCGGGCCGAGGCGGCCTACCCCGAGCTGGCGCCGGGCGCGTCGGCGACGGTGCCGTTCACGGTCACGAACACCGACGCCGCGCTCAAGACGTCCAACGAGGGCGGCGACTACGCCTACACCGTCACCGTGGACGGCGTGGTCACCGGCCGGCCCGCGCTGGAGCTGGTGCCGGCGGCCACGATCCCGCAGGCCGGCGCCGCGCTCGACGTGGACGGGGACGACTCCGGCTACCCGGGGCCCGCGATCGACGTCTCCCGGCTGTGGGAGGGCACGGCGTGCTCGTCGGCGGCCGACTGCTCGGCCACGGCCCGGCTGGCCTGGCACGAGGACACGCTGTACGTGGCGGTCCGGGTCAAGGACGACGTGCTCGGCACCCGGCTGGCCGCCGCCGACTGCAAGCGGCACTGGCGTACGGACGCGGTGGAGATCGCGCTCGACCCGCGCGGCACGTCGGAGAACACCTCCACGACGTTCAAGGCGGCGGTGCTGCCGGTGACCGCCGAGGGGCCGCCGTGCGCGCTGCGCGACGCGGACAACCGGCAGGGCCCGGCCACCGGGATGCGGATCGCCTCCAAGGTCTCCCCCGGTGAGTACACGGTGGAGGCGGCGATCCCGCTGGAGCTGCTGCCCGGCTCGGTGGATCCGCAGCACCTCGGGCTCAACATCCTGGTGTACGACTCCGACACCCAGGACAAGACCGGGCAGACCCGGATCGGCTGGTCGACGTGGGGCGGCGTGCAGGGCGACCCGTACCGGTGGGGCGTGGCGTCGCTGGCGGGCTACCGGAGCACCGAGCGGCCGGCCCCCGATCCGGTCATCCCGGACACGGCGCTGTCCAGCCTGGACTCACCGCAGTCGCTGGAGCAGGCGGTCCGCGTGAACGTGCCACCGGCCGGCGGCCCCGCGGCGGCGGACGCCGGGCAGGTGGTCACGGCGGTCCGGGCCGCGAACGCGGTCACGGTGACGTTCCGGGCGGCGGGGCCGGGCAAGGCCCACCTGTTCGTACGGGACGCGCGGGGCACGGCGGGCTCGGCGGTCACCGCCGTGCCGCGCCGGGGCACGACGACGGTGAAGATCCCGCTGACCCGGGCCCTCGCCGCCGATCCCGCCGTGGTCGCCGGCTGGGAGTCCTCGCGCGGCGGCGCCTCGGCCTCCCAGGCCCGCGTACGCTGACCCGCGCGTAGGGGGCACGCGGGTGCCGGCCGCCCGCCAGTTGGTCCGGCCGGCACCCGTGCCCCCGTCCGGCCCGGTCAGGAGCTTCCCGTGGCCGTCGGCGTCGGCTGGGCCGACGTGGACGGGTCCGGGGACTCGCCGGGGCCGTCCTGGGGGATCGTGGTGATCGAGGCGGTCGGGCGCGGGCAGTCGCGGCGGGCCGCCGCGTCGCCGCGCCGCCGGCTCGCCGGGTTCGCGCACTCGCCCGGATCGGGGCCGCCCGGCTCGGGGCCGCCGGGTTCGCCGGCGGTGGGCGGCCGGGAGGTGTCCTCCCGGTTGGGAGCCGGGGTGACGACGGCGACGGTGGCCGCCGTGCGGGTGCGGGTGACGTACACGGTGGGGGTCCGGCCGGAAGGGCGCACGACGGCGGGGGTGGCGACGGCCGGGACCGTCCTCGGGGTGCCCGCGCGGCCGGGCGGCGGCGGGCCGCCGGTGCGGGTGGCGGGGGGACGCAGGGTGGAGTCGGCGCTGGACTGCGGCACCACGGCGGGCGGCGGCGCGACGGACCCGCCTTCCACGTCCTGCCCGGAACCGGACGCGGCGGCGATGACGGTGACCGCCGCGATCGAGACGGTGGCGAGGGCGGCGAAGGTCGCGTGCGACAGCTGAGCCCCCGCCCGCCCCCGGCGACGCCCGTCCCCCGGCCCGGACGCCACCGCGCTCGCCGGCTGCCCGGATGACACCGCCGGCGACACGGCCGGCGACACGGACGGCTCCCCCGACGACGGCCCCGGCGGTCCGGGGGACTCCCCCGACGGTGGGTCGTCGCCCACCGGGTACGGCACCGGAGTCCAGATCCGGCCGAGCACCCCCTCCACCGCCTGCCGCAGATCCCGCGGAACGCCGACCCCGCCCGCCGCCAGCAGCGCCCGCAGCAGTTCCGCGGCGTCGGGCCGCCGGCCGGGGTCCTTGGCCAGCGCCGCCTCCACGGCGGGCCGCAGCAGGACGGGCAGGCGGTCCAGCCGGGGCGGCTCGAAGAGGATGCGCCGGGTGATCGCCTCCGTCTCGTCGCCCCCGTGGCCGCTCCCGTACGGGTGGTGCCCGGACGCGGCGAACGCCACCACGCACCCCCACGCGAACACGTCGGCCGCCGGGAGGGCGTCGCCGCCGGTCAGCCGTTCGGGCGCGACCCAGCCGGGGCTGCCCATGACCTGCCCGGCCTGGGTGTGGGCGTCCGCACCGCGCTCGCCGGTGACGTCGCGGGCGATGCCGAAGTCGATGACGCGCGGCCCGCGCGGCGACAGCAGCACGTTGGCGGGCTTGAGGTCGCGGTGGACGAACCCCGCCTCGTGCACGGCCACCAGACCGGCCGCCGCCCCCAGTGCGACGCCGTAGGCGAGGCCGGGCGCGAGGGGTCCGGTGGCGAGGACGACCTGCGAGAGCGCGGGCCCCGGGATGTACTCGGTGACGAGGTACGGCCGCTCGTGGTCGGCGCCGTCCTCCAGCACGGCGGCGGTGCAGAACGGCACCAATCTGCGTGAGAAGGCGACTTCTTCGGCGAAGCGGGCCAGCAGCGTGGCATCGTGGAGGTGCGCCGCGTGCGGCGTCTTGAGCGCGACGAGGCCGCCCCGAGGGTGCTCGGCCAGGTAGACGACTCCCATCCCGCCCGCCCCGAGACGGCCGAGGAGCGGATATCGGCCGATGACGACCGGGTCGCCCGCCGCCAGGGGCCGCACGCCGGGAGGCATGCCGCTCTCACCACGCGCCATCCGGATTTCGCCTCTCCTGTCTGGAACACGGCCAAGGCACACTGTGGCCGCATCCGCGGAGGCTGTCCGCATGTCTTACTTAAGCGGTATTGGAGGTAAGGCGGTCATTCCCCGCAGGTGAGGAAGGGGAGGGCCGGAAGCTGCGGGTGAGGCTGGTGTTCCCCGGCCCCGGGGTGAGGCGTCAGCTCGCGAGGGCCGCGGCCTCCTCGGCCTCGACCTTCCTGTTCCAGTCGCGCTTGACCTCGCGCCAGGCCTCGTCGTCCACGCCGCGCCGCCAGTAGCCGGAGATCGACAGCCGCTCCAGCGGGATGCCGCGCTCGACGCGCAGGTGGCGGCGCAGCTCCTTGACGAAGCCGGCCTCGCCGTGGACGAACGCGTGCACGTCCCCGTCCGGGAACTCCAGCTCGCGGACGGCCGTGACCAGCCGCTCCCCCACGGGGCGGTCGCCCCGGTAGAGCCAGGTGATGTGCGCCTCGGCCGCCGTGCCGAGCTTCAGCTCGTCCTGCGGCCCCTCCACCTCGATGAGCACGTACGCGAGCGTCCCGTCCTTCAGTGCCTCCAGCGAGGCGGCGATGGCGGGCAGCGCGCTCTCGTCGCCCACCATGAGGTGCCAGCCCGCCTCCGGGGAGGGCGCGTAGCCGCCGCCCGGCCCCAGCAGGAACACCTCGTCGCCGGGCGCGGCCCGCTCGGCCCAGGGGCCGGCGAGGCCCTCGTCGCCGTGGACCACGAAGTCGAGCGTCAGCTCCAGCGCGTCGGGGTCCCAGGCGCGCACGGTGTAGGTGCGCAGGCGCGGCCACACCTCGCGCGGCATGGTCTCCCTGCACGCCTTCACGCTGAACGGACGGGGGTACTCGACGCCCTCGTACGGAAAGACGATCTTGACGTAGTGGTCGGTGAGGCCGGAGGTCGCGAAGTCCGCCAGCCCGTCGCCCCCGACCACGACGCGGACCATGTGCGGCGAGAGCCGCTCGGTCCGCTGGACGATCCCCCGGTGGTGGTCCACGGGCCTGTCAGCCATATGTCACTGCCCCCTGACGCAAGTAAGGTATACCTAACCTTACACGCTGCCGGGCGAACGGGGCCAGAAAGACCCCTCATTCAGGCAACGCTCAGGCCGCCGCCTCGTCATCCCGTACCGCCGGCCTGGCTCCCGCCGCGGCGAGGAACCTGGCGATGTGCCGGAAGGCCATCCTCGCCTCGGGCAGCACGTCGGCGAGGATCGGGAAGACGTGCGGCATGCGCCGCCACTCCTCGTACCGGACGGGGACCCCGGCGCGGCGCGCCGCCTCGGCCACCCGCCGCCCCTCGTCGCGCAGCACCTCGGTGGAGCCCGTCATGATCATGAGCGGCGGCAGCCCGGTGAAGTCGCCGAGCACCGGCGAGACCAGCGGGTCGCGGGGGTCGAGCCCGTCGGTCCAGCGGCGGGCCAGCCACCGCACCCGGCTGGCCGGCAGCAGCGGGTCCTGCCAGCGGTTGGCGCGGCGCGGGATGTCGGTGAGGTCGGTCCACGGCGACATGCAGACGGCGGCGGCGGGCAGCGGCAGGCCCCGGTCGCGCAGCGCCAGCAGCGTGGCCAGCGTCAGGTGCCCGCCTGCGGAGTCGCCGGCGACGATGACGTTCTCGGGGGCGTGGCCGCGCCGCAGCAGGCACTCGTAGGCGTCGAGGGCGTCGGCCAGCGAGTCGGCCAGTTTGTGCACCGGCCCCTGCCGGTAGTCGAGCGCCAGCACCGGGCGCCTGGCCACCACCGACAGCCGCCAGGTGATGGAGCGATGGGTACGCGGCGAGCACGAGAAGTAGCCGCCGCCGTGGAAGTACAGCAGCACCTTGTTCTCCTCCAGCTCCTCACCGCCGCGCACCCACTCGCCGCCGCAGTCGGAGAAGGCGGCCGGCACGATCGACACGTGCGCCGGCTGTGGCGCCTGCACCAGCCGGGCGAGCTCGCCGACGCGGGCGGCGCCGGCCAGCGCGAGCGGATGACGCATGAGGAGCGTGGACGCCGGCTTCAGCGTGCCCCACATGACTCCGGTCAGCGCGCGGGCCTGCCAGCTCAAGGGGTATTCGGGTACCACATCCCCGTTGATCCGCATAACGACCCTCCGACAGGTCTCATTCCCCCGGATACGGCCCTCGCTACCGGCCAGTAGGTATCTCATTTCTTACCCGGATATTTCCTAAATATTTCCGAGGGCGAGGGCGTGTTAAATCCGTTGCGGGCTCGCGGGCCACCGACGGATAATGCCCTGCTTTCCCATCGGCAGGCCCGCGCGCGGGCCCGGACACGGTTCGTCACCGTGTCGTCACACCCCGGAGGTGCGAGACCTTCCCGCTCTATGCCCGGCTCGTCCGGTACGGCTTCCGCAAGCACGCCACCTACGTGTGGGCCGCCCTCGCCGGAGCGTTCACCAACAGCGTGTTCGGCATCCTGCGCGCCTACATCCTCATCGCCCTCTGGCAGGCCCGCCCCGGCCTGGCCGGGTACGACCTCACCGACGCCGTCACCTACTGCTTCGTCACCCAGGCGCTCATCGCCCCGATGCAGCTCTTCGGCGGCGGCCTCGGCCTGCCCGAGCGCATCCGCAGCGGCGACATCGCGCTCGACCTGGTCCGCCCCGCCCCGCTGCAGCTCTGGACGCTGGCCGAGGACACCGGCCGGGCCGCCTACCTGCTCCTGGTGCGCGGCCTGCCGCCGATGGCGGTCGGCGCGGCGGTGTTCGGGATCACGCTGCCCGCCACGGGCGGGCAGTGGGCGGCGTTCCTGGCCGGCCTCGTGCTCGCGATCGTGGTCAGCTTCGGCTGGCGCTACCTGGTCGCGCTGTCGGTCTGCTGGCTCGTCGACGACCGCGGGGTGGCCGTCCTGTCGCTGGTGCTCAGCACGTTCTTCTCCGGCATGATGCTGCCCCTGCACATCTTCCCCGGCGCGCTCGGCGACCTCGCCGCCGCGCTGCCGTGGGCGGCCATGGTCCAGGTGCCCACCGACCTCTATCTCGGGACCGCGCCCGTCCTGCCGTCCCTGGCCTTCCAGGCGTTCTGGGCGGCCGTGCTGCTCGGGCTCGGCGCCCTGGCCACCCGGGCGATCCGCCACAAGGTGGTGATCCAGGGTGGTTAGGACCTATTTCCTGCTGGCCTGGACGTGGACGCGGGCCGCGGCCGCCTATCCCGTCTCGTTCTGGCTGATGACCGTGCTCAGCCTGGCCGTGGCCGCCATGGACCTCGGCGTCATCCTCGTCGTCTTCGCCAACACCACCAGCCTCGCCGGCTTCTCCCGTGAGGAGGTGCTGTTCCTCTACGGGGCGGCGAGCCTGCCGTTCACGCTGTGCGACCTGTTCGTCAGCAATCTCGACCGGGTGAGCCGGCACATCAAGGACGGCACCCTCGACACCTTCCTCATCCGGCCGGCTGGCGCCTGGCTGCAGCTCGCCACCGACCGCTTCACCCCCAGCCGCGCCGGCCGGGTCGTGCAGGCCGCCGCGGTGCTCGTCTGGGCGGTCGCGGCGCTCGACATCGATCCCGGCCGGCTGTGGATGCTGCCGGTGATGACGGCCACGGGGCTCGTCGTCTTCACCTCGTTGTGGACGCTGGCCGGGGCGGCCCAGTTCGCGCTGACCGACGCCCCCGAGGTGGTCAACGCCTTCACCTACGGCGGCCACCAGCTCACCCAGTACCCCCTCGCCATCTACGGGCGCGACCTGGTGCGCGGCGTCACGTACGTGCTGCCGCTCGCCTTCGTCAACTGGCAGCCCGGCCTGTACGTGCTGGGCCGCGACGACCCGTTCGGCACGCCGGAGTTCATGCGTTTCCTCGGGCCGGTCGCCGCGCCGGTCCTCGCCCTGCTGGCCGCGCTGGCCTGGCGGCGGGGCGTCAGGCACTACCGATCCACCGGGAGTTGACGATGATCGAGCTCGACCGGGCGGGACGCACGTTCAAGGTCAGGAAGAACGTCGTCCACGCCGTACGCGACCTGTCGTTCACCGTGTCCGCCGGAGAGTTCGTCGGCTGCCTCGGGCCGAACGGCGCGGGCAAGTCCACCACGATCAAGATGCTCTGCGGCATCCTCACGCCCACCTCCGGCCGGGTGCGCGTGGCCGGGCTCGACCCCTCGCGCCGGCGCACCGCGCTCGCCCGGCGCATCGGGGTGGTCTTCGGTCAGCGCACCACGTTGTGGTGGGACCTGCCGCTGGCCGACAGCTTCGAGCTGATCCGGCTGCTCTACAAGGTCGAGCGGGCCGCCTTCCGCGCCCGGCTGGCGGAGCTGACCGACGCGCTCGACCTGGGCGGGTTCCTGCGCACACCGGTGCGCCAGCTCAGCCTCGGCCAGCGCATGCGCGGCGATCTCGCGGCGGCGCTGCTGCACGCGCCCGAGGTGCTGGTGCTGGACGAGCCCACCATCGGCCTCGACGTGGTCAGCAAGGCCGGCATCCGCGAGTTCCTGCTGCGGGTCAACGCCGAGCAGGGCACCACGGTGCTGCTGACCACCCACGACCTCGGCGACGTCGAACGGCTGTGCCGCCGGGTCATGCTCATCGACCACGGCCGGCTGGCCTTCGACGGCACGCTGGCGGACCTGATGGCGACCGCGCCGGCCGACGCGGACATCGAGGACGTCGTCACCCGCCTCTACAAGGGCGAGACGGTGCTCGCCGACGGCCGGCCTGCCGGAGCGGATCAGTAGTAGCCGCCCTCCTGGGAGCTCTCGTAGTCGTCGTCATCGTCGTCGTACGGGCGCGACCAGCGCGACGGCATCAGCACGGGGATGAACAGGGCCACGCCCAGCAGGGCCAGCACACCCGTCGTCAGGAGGGTCTGCGCGCCGGCGCCGGCCTCCCTGACGATCTGGTCCACCGACGGCTCTGCGGGGACGAGGGAGATCGCGCGCGCCGGGTCGAGCGCGTAGACGACGGTCCAGGACAGCAGCGCCATGGACGGCACGAAGGTGGCGAGCGGCGAGACCCGGCCCGCCACCACGAGCCCGTACACCAGGCCGACCGCGGCCATCGCGCCGAGCGCGATCCAGAGCTTCTGGTTGTCGGCCGGGGTGACCGGGGCCTGCCCCGTGACGTGCGCTGCGGCTTGCGCGGCGGCCTGCGTCACGGCCCAGCCGCCGCCCGCCAGGACGGCCGCCGTGACCACTAACCCGATGAGGAAACCGCCTAAGTGCCGCAACGTTCTCACCTCTATGTCAACGTAGATCGGCACGACCCTAGCGACAAACAGTGTGCAACGCCCAGGCATCGCCCGGTTGAGGCCACAGGCAACCCTGCCCCGTGAGACGATGGGGCACACCCATGCGCGCGCGACTCCCCCTGAGGCTGGCGCGGACGGCGGCCTTCTCCGCCGTCTGCGTGACCCTCGCCGCCCTCGCCCACCTGGTGGGCGGCGGCTCCGGGCCCGCTCCGTGGGCCGCCGGGCTGGGGCTCGCGGCGTCGGCCGGGCTGGGGCTCGCGCTGACCGGCCGGGAGCGCTCGGCCCCGGTCGTCAACGTCGTGCTCGTCGGCGCGCAGCTCGGGCTGCACGAGCTGTTCGCACGGGCCGGCTCCCAGGACATCGCCTACGTCCCCGTGCACGGGCACGGGCAGGGGCTCGCGGTCAACGCCGGCATGCTGGCCGCCCATCTCACGGCCACGCTTCTCACAGGGGTGTGGCTGGCGCGCGGCGAGGCCGCGCTGTGGGCCCTGCTCCGGCGGGCCGGGCGGCGGCTCACGCTGCTGCGGCCGGTCGCCGTGCCCGCCGTGCGGCCCCGCCCGCCGGTGGCCGCCGCGCGGGCCGTCCCTCTCTCGCCGGTTCTCCGGCACTGCCTGGCCAGGCGCGGTCCTCCACTTCCCGCCTGACCGTTCTGACACCCCTGTTCTTCCCTTTCCTCTCAAGTGGAGTTTCCGCATGTCCTTCGTACGCCGGGCCGCGACCGTGATCGCCGCCGCCACCGCACTCACCGCCGGGCTCGCCCTGCCCGCCCTCGCCCACGTCACCATCCAGCCAGGCTCCGCCGAGCAGGGCGGCTTCACCAAGGTCGCCTTCCGGGTGCCGAACGAGCGTGACGACGCCTCGACCACCACGATCGAGGTCACCTTCCCCGCCGACCACCCGCTGGCGTTCGTGTCGGTCAAGCCCGTGCCCGGATGGAAGGTGAAGGTCACCGAGGGCAAGCTGCCCACGCCGGTCAAGACCCAGTACGGCGAGCTCAAGGAGGCCGTGACCAAGGTCGTCTGGTCCGGCGGCAAGATCGAGCCGGGGCAGTTCCAGGAGTTCGAGGTGTCCATGGGCCAGTTGCCCACCGACACCGACCAGCTCGTCTTCCCGACGAAGCAGACCTACTCCAGCGGTGAGGTCGTCGACTGGTCCGAGGCGCCCAAGACCGACGGCACGGAGGCCGAGCACCCGGCGCCGCTGCTCAAGCTCACCCCGGCCACCGGCGACGACGGTCACGGCGCCGTCGCCCCGCGCACGGCCCCCGCTTCCGCCGTGCCGAGCATGACCGCGACCGCGGTGGCGGCCTCGACGGACGGCGGCACGGACGGCACCGCCCGGCTGCTGGGCGGAGCGGGCCTCGCGGTGGGCGTGATCGGCGTCATCATCGGCGCCCTCGGCCTCCGCCGCCGCCCGAGCGCCTGACCCGCGCACCCGCCCGGCGGCGCGGCCGTCCTCGCTCCCGAATCCGCCCGCCCACGCGGCGCGGCGGCGCGGCCGTCCTCGCTCCCGATCCGCCCGCCCGGCGGCCTCGCCGCCGGCTCCTCATCCGCCCGCCCGGCCTCGTCGGCGGGCGGAGAAAGTTAGTTACGGCAATATAATCGTTTCATGGCATTGACGAACCTCGGCCTCCGCGCCCGGCAGGTCCGGCCCGTGAGGCCGATGCTCGTCCTGGCCATCTGCTGCACCAGCCTGTTCATCGTCGGGCTGGACAACACGATCGTGAACATCGCGCTGCCGTCCATCCGGCGCGACCTCGGCGCCTCCGTCTCCGGCCTGCAGTGGATCATCGACGCCTACACCGTCGTGCTGGCCTCGCTGCTCATGCTGGCCGGCTCGACCGGCGACCGCGTCGGCCGGCGGCGCACCTTCCAGACCGGGCTCGTGCTGTTCACGCTGGGCTCCCTCGCCTGCTCGCTCGCGCCGAGCCTGGGGTGGCTGGTCGCGGCCCGCGCCCTGCAGGCCGTCGGCGGCTCGATGCTCAACCCGGTCGCCATGTCGATCATCACCAACACCTTCACCGAGCCGCGCAGCCGGGCCCGCGCGATCGGCGTGTGGGGCGCGGTCGTCGGCATCAGCATGGCGCTCGGGCCGCCGCTCGGCGGCGCGCTCGTGGCCTCGGTCGGCTGGCGGTCCATCTTCTGGATCAACATCCCGGTCGGGCTGGCGGCGCTCGTGCTGTGCGCGCTGTTCGTGCCCGAGTCGCGCGCGCCGCGCCCCCGTCCGGTGGACGTCGTGGGACAGGCCCTGGTCGTCGTGCTGCTGGCGAGCCTCACGTACGGGCTGATCGAGGCGCCCGCCGCCGGCTGGGGGTCGGCGCAGACGCTGGGCTGCTTCGCGCTCGCCGCGCTGGCGCTGGCGGTGCTGGTGCCGTACGAGCTGCGCCGCCGCGAGCCGCTGATCAACCCGCGCTTCTTCCGCAGCGCGCCGTTCGCGGGGGCCACGCTGATCGCGGTGTGCGGCTTCGCCGCGCTCGGCGGCTTCCTCTTCCTCAACACCCTCTACCTGCAGGAGAGCCTCGGCTACTCGGCCCTGCACGCCGGTCTGCTGACGCTGCCCATGGCCGCGCTCACGGCGGTGTGCTCGCCGGTGTCCGGCCGCCTGGTCGGCACGGCCGGGCCGCGCGTCCCGCTGGTCGTCGCCGGGGTGGGGCTCACGGCCAGCATGCTCATGATGACCGGCCTGACCGCGCACACGCCGCTCTGGCAGCTGCTGACCGCGTACGTGCTGTTCGGGCTGGGGTTCGGGATGCTCAACGCGCCCATCACCAACACCGCCGTCTCCGGGATGCCGGTCGCCCAGGCGGGGGTGGCCGCCGCCGTGGCCTCCACGAGCCGGCAGATCGGTCAGTCGCTAGGCGTGGCGGTGATCGGCGCGCTGGTCACCTCCGCCGTACGCGGCCCGCTGCCCACCGGCTTCCCGCAGGCCAGCCACATCGGCTGGTGGGTGGGCGCCGGCTGCGGCGCGACGATCCTGCTGCTCGGCGTCCTCACCACGGGCCCCCGGGCCGAGCGGAGCGCCGCCCGCACCGCCGAGCGGCTCATCCAGGACGGAGGCCCCGCGTGAACGACCCGGAGGCCCCCGACGACCGCGCCGCGGCGCTCGCCCGCGTGTGGGCGGCGATGCGCGCGCTGGTGCTGGAGGACGACCGCCGCAAGGAGGTCGCCGACGCCCTCGGCATGAGCTTCTCGCGCGCCAAGGCGCTGCGCCGGCTGCTGCCCGGCCCGCTGACCATGCGCGAGCTGACGGCCTGGCTGGGCACCGACCGGCCGTACACGACGCTGGTGGTCGACGACCTGGAGAGCCGCGGCTACGTGCGGCGCACCGTCCATCCCGACGACCGCCGCCACAGGATCGTCACGCTCACCGAGGCGGGGCGGGCCGCCGCGGAGCGGGCCGATCGCATCCTGGCCCGCCCTCCGGACGCCCTCGTCGCCCTCAGTGCCGACGACCTGGCCGCCCTCGACCGCGTCATGGCCGCGGCCGGCTCCGCCGGGGCCGCTCAGGACGTGATGTCCTTGCCGGAGAAGCGGGCCCAGGCGATCGAGCCGAACAGCGCGATGTAGGCGGCGAAGGACAGCAGCCCGTCGCGGAGCGCCGCGAAGTCGACGGGGTCGCGCAGCACCGCGTCGAACGCGGTGAACCTGGTCGGCAGCAGGTACGGCGTGACCGGCTCGAGCGCCGGCACCGCGCGCACCACCTGGCAGACGACCAGCAGCACCAGGGTCCCCGCGATGGCGCCGATGGCGACCTCGGTGAAGGTCGACAGCGCCAGCGCGACGGCGGCCAGCGCGGCCATGGCGGCGCCCACGTAGCCGACGGCGAGCAGGATGCGCAGCAGCCCCTCCCCCATCGTGATCGTGGTGCCGGACAGCAGCGTCACCGAGCCGCCGGGGAACAGCGCGAGCCCCGTCAGCAGCGCCGTCACGGCCACGACGGCGGTGACCGCGTAGCCGAAGACGACCGCGTTGAGGTACTTGACCGCCAGCAGGCGTCCCCGGCCCACCGGAGCGGCCAGCAGGTAGCGCAGGGTGCCGCCGCCCGCCTCGCCGGCGATCGCGTCGCCCGCCACCACGCTCACCGCCACCGGCATGAGCAGCAGCACGAGGAACGAGAACGACAGGAACGTGAGCATGAGACTGTTGCCGGCGAGGTTCTGGACGATGCCGCCCATCTCGCCGTCGCCGGCCGTGCCCGAGGCGAACCGCAGGCCGATGCCGAGGATGACGGGGACGACGCCGAGCACCGCGAGCAGCGCCATGTTGCGGGGGCGGCGGAAGGTCAGGCTCAGCTCCGAGCCGAGCAGCCGCCAGAACGCGCCGATCCGGCGTTCTCCGGCCGCGGGCTCTCCGACGGCCCCGCCGGCGTCCTCCCCGGCGTCGCCGGCCAAGGGCTCGGGCGGGCGGCGTGCAACGGTGCGCAGGG
This sequence comes from Nonomuraea sp. B208, assembly GCF_057536035.1. Classification (NCBI taxonomy): domain Bacteria; kingdom Bacillati; phylum Actinomycetota; class Actinomycetes; order Streptosporangiales; family Streptosporangiaceae; genus Nonomuraea; species Nonomuraea sp. B208. The sequence goes on along the minus strand of NZ_BAAJOU010000024.1, from coordinate 145,048 downwards.
TCTCCGTCACCGGCACCAGGCCGGGCATGCGGCGCAGCTGCTCGGCCGCGGCGGTGCCCGCGCCCGCCTGGGTACGGGTCTCAGCCGTCGACATCGAATCCCTCTCCTGTCAGTCCGACGAACACGTCCTCGAGGCTCGGCCGGACGACCGCGAGCCCTCGTACCGCCACCTCCTGCCCCACCAGAGCGGCATTGATCATCTCGGGCCGCTGACCGCCGAGTTCGGCGGTGACCTCGCCCGCGCCCGCCCGTACGCCGGTCAGGCCGAGCTCGCCGAGCACCCGCGCCGCCTCGGCCGCGTCCGGCGTCTCGACGCGGATGAGCGGGACCCGGCCGGCGCTCAGCGAGGCGATCGTGCCCTGCACGACCAGCCGGCCGGCCCGCATGATCGCCGCGTGCGTGCACATCTGCTCGATCTCGGCCAGCAGGTGCGAGGAGACGAAGACGGTGGTGCCGTCGGCGGCGATCTCCTTGACGAGGGCGCGCACCTCGCGGGTGCCCTGCGGGTCGAGCCCGTTGGTGGGCTCGTCCAGGACGAGCAGCTCGCGCGGCCCGAGCAGGGCGGCGGCGATGGCCAGCCGCTGGCGCATGCCGAGCGAGTACGTCCGGTAGCGCTTGCCGGCCGCGGCCGACAGCCCGACCCGGTCGAGCGCGTCGGCGACCCGCCGCCGGGCGGTGGCGCGGCGCGCCGACGGGTCGGCGGCGTCGAAGCGCATGAGGTTGGCCGCGCCCGACAGGTACGGGTAGAACGCCGGCCCCTCGACCAGCGCCCCCACGCGCGGCAGCGCCCTGGCGGGCGGCAGGCCGAGCACCTCGTACGCGCCGGCCGTGGGCGTGACCAGGCCGAGCAGCATGCGGATCGTGGTGGTCTTGCCCGAGCCGTTGGGCCCGAGGAAGCCGTACACGGAGCCGCGCGGCACGGTCAGGTCCAGCGCGTCCACGGCCACCTGGCCGCCGCGGAAACGTTTGGTGAGGCCGCGGGTGACGATGGCGGCGGAGCGGTCGCCGGCGGGCGGGGCCGCCCCGAAGGGCGCCCCCGCTTCCTGCGTCGTGCCGGTGACGGATGTCACTGCTGGTGTCACTTCGTCCCCGCCACGCGGACGAGCTCCTCCGGGGTGACCGCGCCGGCCAGCAGGCGGCCGTCGTCGGTCAGCAGGGCGGTCAGCAGCTTCGTCCTGATCAGCTTGCCGGAGCCCCACGTGCCGCTCACCGGGGTGGCGGACTTGAGCACGCTGTCCACGAGCGCGTTCGCCTGCGCGCCCCGGCCGTCCTGCCCGGTCTGCCCGTCCTGCCCGGCCGCCTCGGCCTTGAGGTCGGAGAGGGAGAACGGCACGACCGCGACGGTCGTCCAGCCGTCGCCGACCAGCTTGGCCTTGCCGGCCATGTCGGCGGCGTGCTCGGCGCGCTCCTCGGCCTTCGCGCCGATGCTCTCCTCGCCGATCGTGGCCTCCTTCACCTTGGCGCCCGGGGGCGGGGTGAAGGTGAAGTTCTCCGGGGCCGGCGGGGTGAAGGTCACCTGGGTGAAGCCCACCTGGTAGGCGGGTTCGGCCGACCCCTTGGCGTAGAGCTGCACCTGGAGCGGCATGTACGTCTCGCCGTCGAGCGCGATCCGCACCTCCTGCACCAGCGAGCTGCCCGCCTTGGGGGCCAGGACGAGCTGGTAGACCGGCCGGCCGGCCACCTCGGCGTTGTTGATCACCCGGACCGCGGTGTGCTCGTCCACCTGGGCGAGCAGCCGCTGCGCCGCCTGCTGCGGCGTCACGTCGGTCGGCTGCGGCGTCGGCAGCCCGTGCTTCTCGCCGTCGTCGGCCTTGATCCGCAGCCGGGTGGCGGTGTTGGCGGCGCTGTCCCAGTACCAGGACTGGTCGCCGTTGTAGATCAGGTTGGTCTCGTTGAGGTGGGTGGGCATGGCGACGCGGATCTTGTTCTCGCCGCCGTACCAGACCTTCACCTCGTGTGTGCCGGACAACAGGCTGAGCGGGCCGGTGTCCCCGCCGGTGACGGGCAACGCGGGCAGACCGAGCGAAGCGGTCTGCTGCACGGTGCCCGACATCGGCCTCATGCCCTGGTCCTTGGCGGTGGCCGCCGCGGCGTCGGCGAGCAGTTGCTCGGCCGAGCGCTCCGGCAGCGTGGGCTCGCCGCTCACCGCGGCGATGACGGGGCCGGCGCCGATCGCGGCTCCGATCACGGCCGCCGCCGCGATCGGGACTCCCCACCTCACGAGCGTGCCTCTACGCATCTCACTCCTTAACGGTATGTCGATGGCCCTAGCCTGCGTGAGGCATCCTTAGGCGGACCTGAGACTGTCTGAGACCCCTCTCAGTCTTCTCAGCGCGCTCTCAGCGACAGAACGGGAGAATCACCGCATGAGGGTACTGGTCGTCGAGGACGAGCGGCGGATGGCGGCGGCGCTCCAGCGCGGGCTCCAGGCCGAGGGCTTCGCCGTGGATCTCGCCCACGACGGCGAGGAGGGGCTGCACGCGGCCCGCCACGGCGACTACGACGTCGTGGTGCTCGACATCATGCTGCCCCGGCTGTCCGGCTACAACGTCTGCAAGCGCCTGCGCGCCGAGGAGAACTGGGTGCCGATCCTCATGCTGTCGGCCAAGGACGGCGAGTACGACATGGCCGACGGGCTCGACCTGGGCGCCGACGACTACCTGACCAAGCCGTTCTCGTACGTGGTGCTGGTGGCCCGGCTGCGGGCGCTGCTGCGCCGCGACGCGGGCCGGCGCCCGGCGGTCCTGCAGGCCGGCGACCTGTCGCTGGACCCGGCGCGGCGGCGGGTGGAGCGCGACGGCACCGCGATCGAGCTGACGCCGCGGGAGTTCGCGCTGCTGGAGTACCTGCTGCGGCGGCGCGACGAGGTGGTGTCGAAGTCGGAGATCCTGGAGCACGTCTGGGATACCTTCGACACCGACCCCAACGTCGTCGAGGTGTACGTCGGCTACCTGCGCCGCAAGATCGACGTCCCCTTCGGCAGAAACGCGCTGCAGACCGTGCGCGGCGCCGGCTACCGGCTGGCGGGCGACGGTGGCTGACGGGTCGCCCGACCAGCGGGTGACGGTGGCTGACAGGTCGCCCGGCTCGCCGCTGGCGTGGTGGCGGCGGCAGGGGCTGCGCTTCCGGCTGTCGGCGGTCGCCGTCGCGGTGCTCGCGCTGGCGCTGGCGCTGTCGGCGTCGGTGCTGCTCAGCGTCCTCGACCGGGCGCTGATGGCGACCGTGGACGACGGCACCAGGCGGCAGGCGGACGTCGTACGCGTGGCGGCCGACTCCGGCACGCTCACCACGCCGATCACCACCCACGACGGCACGATCGTGCAGGTGCTCGACGCGCGGAACCGGATCACGCACGTGACGTACGGCGCCGACCGGCTGGTGCCGCTGCTCGACGCCGCCGGCCGGGCACGGGCGCTGGAGTCCGGCAAGGCCGTGGAGGTGGACGGGCGGCCGTACGCCGTCCCGGGTTTCCTGCACGTGGTCGTGCTGCGCGCGGACCGCGGCCAGACCGTGCTCGCGGCGCGGTCCATCAGCGAGATCCGCACCAGCCTCGGCACGGCCGGCCGGGTCCTGATGGTGGGCACGCCCGCGCTGGTGGTGCTGCTCGCCGTGGCGAGCTGGCTGATGATCGGCCGCACGCTGCGCCCGATCGCGGCGCTGCGCCGCGGCGCCGCCGAGATCACGCACACGGCGCGCTCCCGGCGGCTGCCGGTGCCGGCCTCCCGCGACGAGGTGCACCACCTGGCCACCACGCTCAACGACATGCTGGCCAGGCTGGAGGAGGCCGAGCAGCGTCAGCGGGCGCTCGTCTCCGACGCCGCGCACGAGCTGCGCAGCCCGCTCGCCAGCATCCGGCTGCAACTGGAGGTCGCGCTCGGCCACCCCGAGGGGCAGGACTGGCAGGAGACCGCCGAGGGCGTGCTGGAGGACACCCTGCGCCTGTCCCGGCTGGCCGAGGACCTGCTCGCGCTGGCCCGGCTGGACGAGCGCGGCGGCGTCCCGGCCAGGCGCGAGCCGGTGGAGCTCGACGAGGTCGTACGCCGGGTCGTGGACCGCTACGCCGAGGCCCGGCTGACGGTCTGCGACCCGGTCGTGGTCCGCGGCGACGCGCTCGACCTGAGCCGGGTGCTGACCAACCTCATGGACAACGCCGTACGGCACACCTCCTCGAAGGTCGAGGTGGCGCTGACCGCCGACGGCGTGCTGACCGTCACCGACGACGGTCCCGGCATCCCGGAGCAGGACCGCGAGCGGGTGTTCAACCGCTTCACCAGGCTCGACTCCGGGCGGAGCAGGGACGAGGGCGGCACCGGGCTCGGGCTGGCCATCGTGCGCGAGACCGTGCGGGCGCACGGCGGCACGGTGGTCCTGGAGGACGCCGCGCCCGGACTGCGTGCGGTGGTGCGGCTTCCCGTGTCCCGATGAGGTGTTCCCGTGTCCCGGGGAGGATCTGCCCCCGGCCGCCGTCGCCGGAGAAGGGCGAGGCCGTGCTCTGGGGGCTGGATGAGGGGCCGCTGGAAGGGGCTCCCTCGGGGGCCGGGCCGCGTCGCCGGGCCCCGGGCTCGGACGGATGCCGGGCCTTGTCGGTGCGCTTCGGTGCGGTTGGGGGTTTCTGTAGGGGGGTTGGGGTGGGGGTGAGGGTTCTCGGGGGGTCGTCCGTGTCGGGGGATTCAGGGGTGAGTGGAGCGTTCCCCGGTTCGGTGGGTCAGGCGGCGGTCGTTCCCTTCTCCGCGGTGGCCAGGAAGTCCTGGGCGATCAGCGGCAGGCGGCGACGGGCGTGCACGACGGCGATGACGCGCCGCACGGCCGGTTCGAGCGAGCGCACCACGAGGCCCGAGCGGGCGGCCTGCTCGGCCATGCCGCGGTACCACAGGAGCGAGGCCCGGCCGGCGCGGACGGCGTTGAGCCAGCCGTTGCGCTCGTCGGTCTCCAGTACGACCGTCGGGGTGACGGCGTACCTGCCGAACATCGCGTCGAGCTCCCTGCGCCGGGTGCTGCCGCGGGCCGGGAGGGCCAGGCGCATGCCGTGCAGCCTGCCCATCGGCACCGGGTTGGGCAGTTCGAGCCCGGGCGGGGAGATCAGCACGATCTCCTGGCGTTCGAGGGGGTGGGTGACGAGGTCGGCGGGCACCGGCAGATCGGTGAGACCGAGGTCGGCCCGCTGGTCCCTGATGGCGCTGACGACCGCTTCGCGGCCTTCGCAGCGCACGATCTGGACGCGTACACCGGGGTGCTCGGCGGCGTAGGCGGGCAACAGCCGCCCCGCCAGACCGGGCTCCAGGCTGGGCGTCGAGGCGATGCGCAGTTCGGCGTCGGACGCGCCGGTGTGCTGGGCCAGGCCCTCGATCTCGTGGACGGCGTCGAGCGCCTCCCGTGCCAGCTTGACCACCCGCCGGCCCTGCGCGGTGACGACGACGCCGCGGCCGGAACGGGCGAACAGGGTCATGCCGAGCTCGCGCTCGAGATCGCGGATCGCGCGGGAGAGCGCGGGCTGCGCGATGTACAGCGACCTGGCCGCGTCGGTCATGGTGCGGTGCTCCGCAGTCGCGACCACATAGCGGAGCTGCTGGAGATTCATGCCAAGAAAGCTAGGACACCACCCGCTCCGCAGACCGAAAGATAACCGAGATCACCTCGAATGATTTCGGACTGTGACCGTGCACTGCTACATCCGTGACGGGTGATAAATCAGTATGCTTTTGCCCCAAATTTGCCAAGGGTCCGTCAAGTCGCCGGACAAAGCTCGGCAATGGGACAACGGGGCAAACGGGGAGACAGGGTGACAGGTAACGGGCAATATCCACCCCCGCCACAAGGGCCCGGTCAGCCACAGAGGCCACCCGCGCTGCCGTGGCCGCCGCCCGGGCACGGCCGGCAGCAGCAGCCGCAGGCCGGTCCGTACGGACCGCCTCCCCAGGCGCCCCCGCCCGCCTACCCGCCCCAGGGGCCCGGCCATCCGCCGCAGAACCCCGGCTACCCACCCCAGGGGCCCGGTCATCCGCCGCAGAACCCCGGCTACCCACCCCAGGGCCCCGGCTACCCGCCGCCGGGTCCCGCACAGCCACCGCAGGGGCCGGGGCACCCGCCGCAGGGGCCGGGGCAGCCGCCGTACCCGCCGCAGGGCGGCCCGACGCGGCCCTACACGCAGCAGATGCCACCGCCGCCTCCCCCGCCGCCGCAGTACGCGCAGCACTACCGGCAGCCCGCGCCCCCTCCCCCGCCGCCACCTCCGCCACCGCCCCCGATGCCGCCGCGGCAGTGGCAGCCGCCGCCGCGCCGCAAGTCGGGCATGGGCGTCATCGGGGTGCTCGGCGCGGTGTTCGGTTCGCTGGCGGCGCTGTTCGTGCTGATCGTCGTCGGCGCGGCCCTGCTGAAGAGCTCGTCGCGGTCGGAGACGACGACGCCGATCGCGGTCCCGACGTACGAGCCCACGCCGGAGCGCAGCCGCGCCACCCGGCCGCCGACCCGCCGGCCGACCGAGCAGCCGACCCGCACCCCGGAGGAGACGGTGACGCCGCCGGCGCAGGTGCAGGTCAACACGAGCCTCAAGAACAACAGCCTCTACCGGGCGGGCACGCTGCCCCGGATCCCCTGCCGGGCGGGCAACGCGAGCATCTTCAGCCACAGCCAGCTCAAGGCGCTGATCCTGAAGACGGGCAAGTGCATGGACCGGGCGTGGGGCCCGATCCTGGAGAAGCAGGGCTTCGACTTCCGGCCTCCGGGCTACGCCATCGCCTCCGGCCGGGGCCGGGGCGCCTGCGGCGACTACCCGAGCGCCGGGAGCATGGTGCCGTACTACTGCCCGCGCAACTCCACGATCTACGCCTCGACCTCGGCGATGGCGCGCGGCAACGGCAACGCCCGCGGCTACGGCCAGATCATCTCCTGGCACGGCGGCATCATCAGCATGATGGCCCACGAGTACGGCCACCACGTCCAGAACGTCACGGGCCTGATGAACTCCTGGTGGGACAGCACGCTGGCCTCCTCCAGCCGGAGCACCAAGCTCGGGCTCAGCAGGCGGCTGGAGCTGCAGGCCACCTGCCTCGGCGGCATGTGGATGCGCTCGGTCGCCGCCACCTATCCGGTGACCACGTCGCTGCGCAGCCGGCTGTACTGGTTCTACGGCCAGGTGGGCGATTATCCGGGCTATCCGCGCGACCACGGGACGCCCGCCAACAACAACCGCTGGTTCCGTCAGGGATGGGAGAAGAACAAGGTTTACCAGTGCAACACGTGGATGGCTCCGTCCTCCACGGTGTCCTGAAAGCCTCCTGTGAAATCCGCGCGGAGTTCATCTCGACTTGGGCAAGTGTCTGTGTTGTCCAGATATGGGGACTAGAATCCTGGCATTCTTGTCCCCGCATGGGGGCCGTTCTGCCTGGTAGGCGTCTGAAGGAGCCGGTGTGAGAAAGCGCGACGGGGAGGGCACCGTGCCTGGAGGCAGAAAGGAAGGCCCGGCGCGCAGGCCCCGCCCGGCCCCTGGCGCCCCCCGCTTCGCCCGGCCGCTCACGCCCGCCTCCGTGCTCGGCTGGACCGCGCTGTCGGCCGTCGCGCCCGGCGCCGCTCACCTGCGCGCCGGGCGCCGCCGTACCGGGCTGATCCTCATCAGCGTGTACGCGGTGCTGCTGCTCGGCGCCCTCGCCTTCGGGCTGACCCGTAACCTGGCCGACGCCGCCGCGTTCGTCGGCGACGGGATGATGCTCGCGGTGATCATCACCGCCTCGGCGCTCGCGCTGGCCTGGTTCGCCATCGTGGTCAGCTCGTACGTGGTGCTCAGCCCCAAGCGGCTCAACCAGCAGGGCCAGATCCTGACCGGCATCGTCGTGGGTGTGCTGTGCGTGGCGGTGATGGCGCCGTTCGCGTTCGTCGCCAACACCATGATCACCGTGCGCGACACCTTGGGGAACATCTTCCCGTCCTCCTCCGACCCGGGCACGCCGACGGTCGCGCACAACCCCGAGGACCCCTGGGCCGGCAGGACCCGCGTCAACTTCCTGCTCATCGGCGGCGACGCGGCCGGCAACCGCACCGGCGTGCGCACCGACAGCATGAACGTGGCCAGCATCGACATCAAGACCGGCAACACGGTGCTGTTCAGCCTGCCGCGCAACCTCCAGCACGTGCACTTCCCTGCCAGCTCGCCGCTGCACAAGCAGTTCCCCAACGGCTACATGGCCGAGCTGCCCAACGGCGGCCTGCTCAACGAGGTCTGGCAGTACGCCAACGACAACCCGCAGATCATGGGCGGCAAGAACATGGGCCCGCGGGCGCTGATGGACGCCATCGGCTACACCCTCGGCCTCAAGATCGACTACTACGCCCTCATCAACATGTACGGCTTCGCCGCCCTCGTGGACGCCATCGGCGGCCTGAAGGTCCACGTGGAGTCGGACGTCAAGTGGGGCGGCCTCTACGGCACCGCCGGCACCATCAAGGCCGGCTACCGGCGCCTCAGCGGCGAGCAGGCCCTCTGGTACGGCCGCTCCCGCGTCAACAGCGACGACTTCTCCCGTATGGCCCGCCAGCGCTGCGTCATCGGCGCCTTCGCCCAGCAGGCCACGCCCCAGGTCATCCTCACCAACTTCAGGAAGATCGCCGGCGCGGCCAAGCGCATGGCGCAGACGAACATCCCGCAGCCGCTGCTCCCGCCGATCATGGAGCTGGCCGTCAAGGTCAAGGACGCCAAGATCACCAGCCTGCAGTTCGTGCCGCCGGAGTTCTACTCGGGCCGCCCCGACTGGGCCAAGATCCGCCAGGCCACCAAGAAGGCGATCTCCGACTCCATGCGCCCGCCCCGCCAGGCCCAGACGGCGAACGTCACCGCCTCCCCGAGCGTCACCGCCCCCTCGACGTCGCCGACGCAGACCCGGGCAGCGGCGCCGACGCAGACGCCCACCCGCAACACCCAGAAGGCCGGCGCCAAGTCCCTGGACGAGCTCTGCGGCCTCTGACGAGGTCGCGTCAGGCGGCGGCACTCCTGCGGGGCAGCAGGGCGAAGGCGCCGACGTACAGCAGGGCGGCGACCACGAGCAGGCCCTTGTAGCCGATCACGAGGGCCGCGTACTCCAGGCAGCCGCCGACCATCGCCCCGAGCAGGTTCGCGCCGAAGGACGTGGTGGCGTCGGCGGTCTCGGCGAAGCGCTTGGCGAAGACCACGTTGGCCGCGAAGATCGGCAGGAACGCGACCGTGACGGCGGCCAGGGCGCGCAGCGGCACCGGCAGCGACAGCAGCCAGGCGTTCGGGACGAACCAGGCGAGCGCCAGGCCGGCCAGCAGCACGGCGTACATGACGGGTAGCGGCGGGGTGCGGAAACGGCGGGTGATCTCGACGGCGGCGAGCACCGCGACCAGCACGCCGGCGAAGACGACGGCGTTGACCACCCACGTGGTGCCGAACAGCAGCGCGAAGCCGGTCACGCTCTTGGTCTCCAGCAGCATGAACGCCACGCCCAGCAGGAACAGGTCGCTGTAGGGGCGCATCCGCCGGTAGGGCCCGGCGACGACGCGGACGGCGAGCAGGCTGACGGCGAGGATGAGCCCGAGCGTGACGAGGTAGAGCGGCGGGATCGTCGCGTCGTGCAGGTAGAGGAAGGGCCGGTCGTCGTCGGCGGGCGGCGGCGTGCCCGCGGCGGCGCCGGGCCACTCGGCGGCGCAGCGCTGGTCGGCGGCCGTCAACCCGGCGGTGATGACGGCCTGCTGCCCGGCGGTGCTGACGACGTCCACGCACGGCTTGTGGCCGAAGGCGCGCTGCATGGTGGCGGCGAGCCGGTCCACCAGCCAGCTCTCGCGGTAGTAGTTGTACATCGAGAACGTGCCGCCGGGCTTGAGGTGGGCGCGGGCGGCCCGCATGGCCTCCTCGGTGAACAGGTAGCTCTCCAGCCGCAGCGAGCTGGCCCCGGAGACGAGGGTGAGCGAGTCGGGCAGCGCGAACAGGATCAGGTCGTAGGAGCCGCCGCCGCGCTCAAGGAAGGCCCGCCCGTCGGTGATGTGCGTGGTGACGCGGGGGTCGTCGTAGGGGCGGTCGGGGTGCACCGAGCCGCCCAGCTCGCGCAGCTTGGGGTCGATCTCGACGGCGTCCACCCGCCGGGCGCCCTTGGACAGCGCGATCGCGACGTCGGTGCCGCTGCCCGCGCCGACGATGAGCACGTCCTGGGGCGGCTTGGAGGCCCGCTCGTACGGCAGCCCGTACTGGGCCTCCCACTGCAGCCGGGCGGCGGCGGGCACGGCCTGCTGGTGCGGGATGCCGTTGACCGCGATGTCGGTGACGGGCACCCCGAGCACCGTCATCGGCTTGGCGGTGACCTTGTAGTACGGCGACCAGACCGCCCCGGCCGTGAGCGTCTCGGTGAGCAGCAGCCCGACGACGGCCAGGGAGGGCACGGTGACCAGCCCGAGGTAGAGCGAGCGCGGCCGGGGCACGAGCAGCACGCCGTAGCAGACGGCCGCGATCAGCGCCCAGAAGACCGGCGGCGCGCTCAGGAACGACAGCGCGGTGAACGCCGCGATGCCGGTGAGGCTGCCGATGAGGTCGTACCGGTAGGCCTCCAGGCGGGGCAGCTCGGGGAAGCAGCGGCCGACCAGCTCGGCGGGCCCCATGAGGACGAGCGCGGCGGCGCAGAAGATGACCGGCAGGATGAGCCAGGCGGGCGGCCCGGTGGTGGACAGGCTCGTCCAGTAGAGGACGCCCTCGGTGTCGCGGTCGACGGTGACGGGGAAGGCCAGCACCACGATGGCGAGCGCGGCGAGCACGACCGGCGAGTAGTACGGCTGCCGCCGCGAGCGCCCCACCCGCAGGAACCCGAGCCCGATGCCGAGGAACGACCCGAGCAGCACGAAGTTCGTGAAGTAGCTCAGGTGGACGATGTTCGACCCGGTCCAGCGGATCAGCGCCAGCTCCAGGAAGAGCATGAAGGCGCTGGCGAGGACGAGCCTCGGCCGCACCGCCAGCCAGTGGGCCTTCTCTCCGTCGTCGACCGGCGTGCGCGCCTGGAGCGTCATGGAGCCTCACGGTAGTGAACGGACCGGGATCATGGAAGCCTGACAGGCCGGAAGAAATGTCGTCCGCTTCGCGGTTTTTGCGGCGTTTTCGCAGGTCAAGCCTGTCGAAGGCGCTGGACGGGCCCCGCCGGATGGAGCAAGGTGGGGTGACTCGCTCCCCACGACCTCCGGTGGTGACCCATGCGCGTGATGATCCAGCTCCGGCCCTCCCCCGATCTGGCCGCGGCCGTCGCCGACCCGTCTTCGAAGGTCACCACGGCCGACGTGGCCGCCGGTCTGGTGGCCGAGTTGCCGGGCGTCGAACTCGATCCGGCGTTCGCGCCCGTGACGGTGCCGCGGCCGGTCCCCCGGGCGGGCGGCGACCCGCTCCCGCTCAACCGGCCGCTCGACGTCTCGCTGGCCCCCGGCGACGCCTCGGTGCTGGTACGCGGCACGATCCCCGACGGCGAGCCGGCCGCCGGCGTCGCGCTGCGGCCGGACGTCGTCGGGGTGTTCGCCGACCCGGTCGTGGAGCCCTCGCCCGTCCCCGTGGGCGAGGCGCCGGTCGGCGACTGGCACGACGTCGAGCGGCTGCTCGGCGTGGCCGGGCTGCACGCTGAGGGGCTGGACGGCGCCGGCGTGGCGCTGGCGGTGCTGGACACCGGCGTCAACGCCGCGCACGCCGCGCGGCGGCTCGGCCGGGCGGTGACGGTCGACACCGCCCGCTGCTGGAGACCGCCGGGGGGCCGGTCGGCGCCGGCGCCGGGCGAGTCCGGGGTGGGCCACGGGACGATGTGCGCCTTCGACGCGCTGATCGCCGCCCCGCAGGCCGCGCTCATCGACATCCCGCTGCTGCCGCCCGTCCTGTCATCCGCCCTGCCGCCCGCCCGGCCTGACGCCCTGTCGCACGCCCTGCCGGGCGGCGCGGTCAGCGCGGTCACGGGCGGCCCGCTGCCGGGCAGTTCGCTGCCGGGCGGTCTGCTCTCGGACGCGGTGGCCGCCTTCGCGCACCTGCGCGGCGTGCTGGAGGCCCAGCCGGCCGAGACGCGGGCGCTGGTGGTGAGCAACTCGTGGGGGTCGTTCTCGCCGGAGGGCGACTTCCCCGCCGGGCATCCAGGCAACTACTCCGACAACGCGGCGCACCCGTTCAACCTCATGGTGGCCGCGCTCGACCGGATGGGGGCGGACGTGCTGTTCGCGGCGGGCGACCGCGGGCGGGAGCGCCCCGGCGGGCGCCGCCCGTTCCCGAGCCGGCCCATCGCGGGCGCGAACTCCCACCCGCGCGCGCTGTCGGTCGGCGGCGTGGACGTCAACGGCGCGCGGCTGGGCTGCTCCTCGCGCGGCCCCGGGCGGCTGACCGCCCGCAAGCCGGACGTGTGCGCGTACACGCGCTTCGCAGGCTCGCGGGCGTTCGGCGAGAGCGCGGCCGACTCGGGCACCTCGGCGGCGGCGCCGGTCGCGGCCGGGCTGGTGGCCGCGGTCCGCACCCGGTGGCCGGCCTCCCTGCTGTCGCCGGCGCAGCTGCGGGCGCTGCTGCGGCGCACCGCCGAGGACCGCAGCGAGGTCGGCTTCGACTACGACTACGGTTACGGCACCGTCGACCCCGGCGCGATCGTGGCCGCGCTCGACCGGCGCTCGCGGAGCGCGGCCTGACCCTCAGGCGTTCTCGCGGTTGAACACGCGCGTGCCGACGGTGAGGCTGACCGCGGCGAAGACCACGGTCACCGCCACGCCGAGCGCCACCGTCCCATTGGCGTAGTGGCCGTGGAACAGCTCGCGCAGCGCCTCCAGCGGGTAGCGGAAGGGGCTGAGGTGGGAGAGGACGTCGAGCCAGCCCGGCGCCATCGACATCGGCAGGAACGACCCGGACAACAGCACCAGCGGGATCACCGCGGTGGACATCACGGGCGCGAACAGGTTCTGGTCGAGGGTGAGCGCGACCGCGTACGACAGCGCGGCCAGGCTGACGCCGAGCACCAGCACCAGCGCGAACCCGGCCAGCACCCCGGCCGCCGGGGCCCGCAGGCCGAGGGCGTAGGCCGCGGCCAGCAGCAGCGCCGTCTGGATGATCAGCGTGACGGCGTTGTTGAGCACCCGGCCGAGCAGCAGCGCCAGCCGGCTGACCGGGGTGACGCGCATCCGCTCCAGCACGCCGGAGCTGCGCTCGAAGACCACGCCGAACCCGGCCAGGCCCATGCTCATCAGCCCGAGCTGGATGATCAGGCCGGGCACGAGCGTCTCCCACGTGCCGATCGTGACGAACAGCGGCCCGAACAGCACCAGGAACAGCAGCGGCTGCACCGCCCCGAAGACGATGCCGACCTTCTGCCGCAGCGTCGTGCGCACGCCGTGGCGGAACAGGACCCAGGTGTCGCGCAGCATCAGACCCCCGCCTCCTCGCGCAGTGAGCGGCCGGTGATGTCGAGGAAGACGTCGTCGAGGGTGCGTCCGCCGCTCTTCAGCGCGGCCGGCGTGCCCTCGGCCACGATCCGGCCGTGGTCGATGATCAGCAGCCGGTCGCAGAGGGCGTCGGCCTCGTCCAGGTAGTGGGTGGTGAGGAAGACCGTGAGGCCGCTCTCGGCGCGCAGGGCGCGGACGTGGTCCCACAGGTTGGCCCGGCTCTGCGGGTCGAGGCCGGTCGTGGGCTCGTCGAGGAAGAGCAGGACCGGCTCGTGCAGCAGGGCGAAGGCGATGTCGAAGCGGCGCCGCTGGCCGCCCGACAGCGCGGCGCCCGGCCGCTCCTCCAGCCCGGTGAGCTCCAGCCGGTCGAGGAGGGCCCGCGTGCGGGCGGCGGACTCCGCGCGGCCGAGGCCGTACAGCATGCCCTGCAGCTCCAGCTCGCCGCGCAGCGGCTCGGCGGGCGGGACGGCGCCGCCCTGGGACACGTAGCCGATGCGCCGGCGCACGCCGCGCGGGTCGGCGAGCAGGTCGCACCCGGCCACGACGGCGGCGCCCGAGGTGGGCCGCAGCAGGGTGGTCAGCATGCGCATGGTGGTGGTCTTGCCGGCGCCGTTGGGGCCGAGGAACCCGACGATCTCGCCGGGCCGCACGGTGATGTCCACGCCGGCGACGGCGGTCACGTCGCCGAAGGTCTTCGTCAGACCCGTTGTCTCAATCATTTCATCGCCTCCAAGATTGAGGTAACCACAATTTTGGAGTGACTGCAATTTGGGTAGCATGCAGGCATGGAAGAGGGGCTGCGGGAGCGGAAGAAGCGCGAGACCAGGCAGCGCATCGCCGACATCGCGATGGGGCTGTTCATGGCGAAAGGGTTCGACCACGTGACCGTGGCCGAGGTGGCGCGGGCGGCCGACGTGTCGGTCAACACGGTCTTCAACTACTTCGGGACGAAGGAGGACCTGTTCGCCGACCGGCAGGAGGTCGCCGTGGACCTGCCGGCGCGGGTGCTGCGGGAGCGGGAGCCGGGCGAGAGCGTGGTGCGGGCCTTCCGCCGCGACTTCCTCGACGCGATCGCCGGCCGCGACTGGCGCTACGGGCTCAACCAGGGCGCCGACGTCTTCGCCGGGATCGTCGCCGCCAGCCCCGCGCTGGTCGCCAGGATGCGCGAGCTCCAGGAGCAGCGCGAGACGGCGCTGGCGCGGGCGCTGGCCGACGAGCTCGACGCCGCGCCGGAGGACCTCTCCCCCCGGCTGGTGGCGGCGCAGATCCTCGCCGCCACGCGGCTGCTGGGGGCGTACGCGGCCGACCGCATGGCGGCGGGCGAGGACTGGGCGGGCATCGAGCCCGATCTCAGGAGGCAGGCGGAGCGGGCGTTCGACCTGCTGGAGTCGGGGCTCGGCGACCACGGCCGGCGGGCCCCGGGGGAAACCTCAGCTAGTGACGATGGCGACGGTGAACCCGAAGGCGACGAACAGCAGGGTGAGGGCCAGTAGGCCCGTGGCGACCATGCCGCAGACCCGCCCGGCCTGGATGTGGCCGCGGTTGGCGAACACGTAGCCGCTCTGGTCGATCTCGCGAAGCGCCGTGTTGCCCATCGACCAGGCGAAGGGGCCGATAAAGGTGCACACCACCAGGCTCAGGATGCCGAGCACGAGGATGGTCGTGCCGTTGGGGTGGTTGTGCACCTGGGGGCCGTAGTAGGGCGGGTCGTACGGGGGATATGACATGCGTCCTTATATACCGCCACTGTCTTGATCATGTTGCGCCATCATGGGACGGCACCTGTTCCATTCCCCTAGGAGCATCATCCGTGCGCGAACGCACTCGTGCCGTACTCGCCCATAAGCGCTTCCAGCGTTTCATCGTCGGGGTCATCCTGGTCAACGCCGCCACGTTGGGCCTGGAGACGTTCCCACCCGTCGTGGAGCGCTACGGCACCCTGCTGACCGTGGTGGACCACGCGGCGCTCTACATCTTCGCCGTCGAGCTGCTGGCCAAGATCTACGTCGAGCGGGCGCGCTTCGTCCGCGACCCGTGGAACATCTTCGACTTCCTCATCGTCGCCATCGCCTTCGCGCCCGCGACCGGCGGCCTGTCGGTGCTGCGGGCGATGCGCGTCCTGCGGGCGCTGCGGCTGCTGTCCGTGGTGCCCAGCCTGCGCCGGGTCGTCTCGGCGCTGCTGCGCGCCATGCCCGGCATGAGCTCCATCGTGGTGCTGCTGGGCCTCGTGCTGTACGTGGCCGCCGTGATGGCCACGAAGCTCTACGGCAGCGCCGCCCCCGACCGCTTCGGCACCCTGCCGACCTCGCTGTTCACCCTCTACCAGACGATGACGGGCGACGACTGGGGCAACATCGCCAGGGAGGTGATGACCCAGCACCCGTCGGCCTGGATCTTCTTCACCATCTTCATCCTGGTGTGCACGTTCGTGATCCTGAACCTGTTCATGGCGGTCGTGGTCAGCGCCATGGACGAGGAGAGCGCCGAGGAGCGCGCCGCGCTCCAGGACGACGCCGCCGTGCACTCCGAGCTGATCCTGCGGGAGCTCGCCGAGCTGCGCAAGGAGGTCGCCGAGCTGCGGCGGCACAGCCCCGTCGAGTGAGCCGCGCGCGGGGGGCGTCGCGTGAGTCACGCGCGGGGGGCGTCGCGCGACGCCCCCCGGCCGCGGTCAACGGGAGTAGAACTCCACCACGAGCTGCTCGTCGACGGGGATCGCGATCTGCTCGCGCTCCGGCCGGCTCGTCAGCGTGAAGCGCAGCTCGGCGAGGTCCACGGACAGGTACGCCGCCGTGCGCTCGTCGGCGTGGATGCCGGCGGCGGCGGCCACGAACGGCTGCATCCCGCGCGAGCGCTCCCTGACCGACACGACCTGCCCCGGCTTGACCAGGTAGCTCGGGATGTCCACCTTGCGGCCGTCCACGGCGATGTGCCCGTGGGCGATGTACTGCCGGGCGGCGTAGATCGACGGCGCGAGCCCGGCGCGCAGCACGAGGGAGGCCAGGCGGGTCTCCAGCAGCGTCACCAGCTCGGCGCCCGACGCGCCCGGCTTGCGCACCGCGAGGTCCCAGTAGCGGCGCAGCTGCCGCTCGGAGACGTCGTAGTACCAGCGCAGCTTCTGCTTCTCCAGCAGCCGCAGCCCGTAGTCGCCGGTGTTGCGGCGGTTGGTCTTGCGGCCGTGCTCGCCCGGCGGATAGGGGCGCGTCTCGAAGTAGCGGACGGCTTTCCTGGTCAGCGGGACGCCCGCGCGACGCGACAGTCGCACCTTGGGGCCGGTGTAGCGCACGTTCACCTCGATGTGATTAGGTAATCCTTACTTAGGTAAGCCTAACCTATCACTATGTCTGTTGCCCAAGGAGGCGTCATGCTGCCGATCCCCGAGCGGGTCCGCACCCTCGCCGCGACCGCCGAGGTCGCCAAGCTCGCCGTCGACGGCGTTCCCTCGCCCGCCCGCGGCGGCGTGGACGAGCGCGGCCGTCCGGTGCTCCTCGTGCGCCCAGGCGAGACCCTGCACGGCCTGGTCGGCGACGCCGTGGTGGCGGTGAACCTGACCGCGATGCGCAGGCTCGGCGCGGCCGCGCACCCGCGCGGCCTCATCGAGGTGCAGGGCTGGGCCGAGGCCGTCCCCGAGGACGAGGCGCGCGGCGCGGCGGTGGCGGTGGCCGCGCACTGCGCGGACGAGAGCCTGTTCGAGGCACTGGAGCGGTTCGGGCGGCCGGACGCGCCCCGGCTGCTGCGCCTGGACGTGGCCCAGGTCGTCTACCTGACCGGCCAGGAGTCGGGGATGCTGGACGCCGACGACTACCTGGGCGCGACGCCCGACCCGCTCACCGACGTCGCCGAGCGGGTGCTGGCCCACGTCAACGACTCCCACCGGCCGCAGCTCACGGCCGGGGTCTCACGGCAGCTCGGCGCGACGGCGGGCGAGGTGTGGCTGTGGGAGCTGGACCGCTTCGGCGCCACCGTACGGGTGGACGAGTCGCTGGTGCGCTTCCCCTGGCCGCGGCCCGCGCGGTCGGGCGGGTGCCTGGAGACGGCGCTGCGCGGCCTGCTCTGCGCCTGCTGACCCGCCCGGTCAGCTCCGCGCCCGCTCCATCCCGGCCAGGAGGTAGCCGAGCCCCTCGGCGAACGTGGCGTCCCACTCGGGCGCGAGACCGTGCGCGGCGAGGCCGGGCCAGCCGCCCGCCCGCTCGCGCAGGAACACGTCCACCTCCTCCCCCGCGCGTTCCTGCCAGGTGACCTGCGAGATCACCGAGCCCGTGACGAAGGCGGCCAGGCTGTGCGCGGCGCCACCGGGGGCGGGGAATCCGGCCGCGATCAGGGTCTGGAACAGGAACTCGGTGCGGGCCAGGGCGTTCGGGCCGAGGAGCGGGCGATCGAGGACGGTCGCCGACCACGGGTGACGCAGCAGGGCCGACCGCCAGGCGCCCATGAGCGCGCGCACCGGCTCGTGCCAGGGCTCGCCCGGCCGCGCCGCCGGCAGCGGCGCCTCTCCGAAGACCGCGTCGAGTGCCAGGTCGAGGACGTCCTCCTTGGTCCTGACGTGCCAGTAGAGCGTGGTCGAGCCGGTGCCGAGCCGCTCGGCCAGCCGGCGCATGGTCAGCCCGGTCACGCCCTCCTCGTCGAGCAGCGCGACCGCCTCGGCCACGATCCGCTCCAGCGTCAGCGTCTGCCTGGGCGCCCTGCGCGGACGCGACCACACGTTCTCCACGCCGCCGATAATACGTTGTACGCCGACCGGATCGATGGTCTAGTAATGGAACGACGATCGAGAGGGGCGGCGGCTTGGGGCACATCGAGGTGAGCGATCTGACGTACCTGCTGCCGGACGGGCGGCCGCTGCTGCTGGAGGCGTCGTTCAAGGTGGGCGACGGGGCCAAGGCGGCGCTCGTCGGCCCGAACGGCGGCGGCAAGACGACGCTGCTGCGGCTGATCGCGGGCGAGCTGCGACCGGACGGCGGGCGGGTGGCGAGCAGCGGCGGCATCGGGGTGATGCGGCAGTTCCTCGGCGAGGGCACCGTTCACGACCTGCTGCTCGGCGTCGCGCCCCGGCGGGTGCGGCAGGCCGCCGCGGACGTCGAGTCGGCCGCCGCGGCGCTGGCCAGGCGCGACGACGAGCCCGCGCAGCTCGCCTACGCCCAGGCGCTCGCCGACTACGCCGACGCGGGCGGCTACGCGCTGGAGGTCGTGTGGGACGTCTGCGCGGACGCGGCGCTCGGGCTGCCGTACGAACGGGTCGCCGGCCGCGGCCTCGGCACGCTGTCCGGCGGCGAGCAGAAGCGGCTCATGCTGGAGGCGCTGCTGCGCGGCCCCGACGAGGTGCTGCTGCTGGACGAGCCGGACAACTATCTCGACGTGCCGGCCAAGCAGTGGCTGGAGCGGGCGATCCGCGACTCGGCCAAGACCGTGCTGCTCGTCTCGCACGACCGGCAGCTGCTCGCCGAGGCAGCCGACCGCATCGTCACCGTCGAGGGGCGTACGGTGTGGGTGCACGGCGGCGGCTTCGCCACCTACGGCGAGGCGCGGCGGCGGCGCGCGGAGCGGTTGGAGGACCGGCGGCGGCGCTGGGAGGACGAGCGGGCCAGGCTGCGCCGCCTGGCGCACACGCTGCGGCAGCGCTCGGCGCACAACGACGCGCTGGCCGGGGCCTACCGGTCGGCGCTCACCAGGCTGGAGCGCTTCGAGCGCGAGGGCCCGCCGCGCCGGGCGCCGAAGGAGCAGAACGTACGCATGCGGCTGCGCGGCGGGCGCACCGGCAAGCGGGCCGTGACGTGCGAGGAGCTGGAGCTGACCGGGCTGCTGCGGCCGTTCTCGGCCGAGATCCACTACGGCGAGCGCGTCGGCGTCCTGGGCCTCAACGGCACCGGCAAGTCGCACTTCCTGCGGCTGCTGGCCGGCGAGCCGATCGCGCACACCGGCGCGGCCCGGCTCGGCGCGCGGGTCGTCCCCGGATATTTCGCCCAGACCCATCTGCGGCCCGACCTGCGGGGCCGGCCGATCGCCGAGCTGATCATGGCCGAGCACGCGCTGACCCGCAACGACGCCATGGCCGCCCTCGCCCGCTACGAGCTGGCCCCGGCGGGCGGGCAGGCGTTCGAGACGCTCTCGGGCGGCCAGCAGGCGCGGCTGCAGATCCTGCTGCTGGAGCTGTCGGGGGCCACGCTGCTGCTGCTCGACGAGCCGACCGACAACCTCGACCTGGCCAGCGCGGAGGCGCTGCAGCGGGGGCTGGAGGGGTTCGAGGGGACGGTGCTGGCGGTCACGCACGACCGCTGGTTCGCCCGCGACCTCGACCGGCACCTGATCTTCCGCGCGGACGGCGGGGTGCGGGAGTCCGCGGAGCCGGTGTGGGACGCCTGAGTCAGACCGGCTGGCGGCGCAGGGCGGTGACCGTCATGGTCTCGTCCACGGCCTCGGGCGCGAGCACGTGGTCGAGCACCATCACCGCGCACCCGCTGATGCCCGCCTGCGCGCCCAGCCTGCTCGGCTCGATGCGCAGCCGCCGGGTGGCGAGCGCCGTGGAGCGGCGGTAGACGACCTCGCGGATGCTCGACACCAGCGGCCCGAACGCCTCGGCCACGTCGCCGCCGAGCACCACGATCGACGGGTTGAGAATGTTGACCGCGCCGGCCAGCACCTCGCCGATGCGGCGGCCGGCCGTGCGCACCATGGCCATGGTCTCGGCGTCGCCGGCGCGGACCAGCGCGGTGACGTCGGCGATGGTCCTGACGTCCTTGCCGGCCGCGCGCAGCTCGCGCAGCAGCGCGGTGCCGCTGGCCACGGAGTCGACGCAGTCGGTGTTGCCGCAGCGGCACAGCACGCCGCCGCCGTCGAGCACGGGGATGTGGCCGATCTCGCCGGCCGCGCCGAGCGCGCCGCGCAGGATGCCGCCGCCGGCGATGACGCCCGCGCCGATCCGCGTGGACACCTTCACGAACATGAGGTCGCCGACGTCGGGGTAGAGGCCGCGGTGCTCACCTATGGCCAGCACGTTGACGTCGTTGTCGACCAGCACGGGGACGGGGAAGCGGGCCTGGATGACCGGCGGGATCACCACGCCGGTCCACGAGGCCATCACGCGGGCGCTCTCGGTGCGGCCCTGCGCGAACTCGACCGTCGCCGGCACGCCCATGCCCACGCCGCGGATCAGCTCGCGCGGGCGGTCGCCGAGCAGGTCGTCCCAGGTGTCCATGAGCAGCGGCAGCACGACGCCGGGGCCCTCCTCGACGTCCACCTGGAACTCGCGGCCGTCCAGCTCGCGCCCGGCCAGGTCGCAGACGGCGACGCGGGTGCGGGTCGCGCCGAGCGCGGCCACCAGCACCAGGCCGCCGCCGGCGTTGAACTCCAGCCGGACGGGCGGCCGGCCGCCGGTCGAGGGAGCGTCGGTGCGCTCCACGACCAGGCCGCGTTCGAGCAGCTCGGCGACGCGCAGCTGCACCGCGGGGCGCGACAGGCCGGTGACGCGGCCGAGGTCGGCCCGCGTCACGGCCTCACCGGTGCGGATGAGGCGGAGCACCTCGCCGCTCGTGGCGAGGTTCGCGGCGGTACGACGGGACATCGGCCAAGTGAACCACACCCGCTTGTGTAATGGAAACTCCAGACTTTCTTATCTCAGATGCCAAAACTCTGCTTGTGCACAACCCAAACTCTCGTTAGTGTCCGTTGTGTCCTCGCATTGGAAGATCTTCGGAGCTCGACACCGTGTCCACCTCTCCAGCAGCAGGCCCCGTCCACACCGCTGACCTCGTCGTCTTCGGCGGCACCGGCGACCTGTCCATGCGCAAGCTGCTGCCCGCCCTGTACCACTGCGACAGGGACGGCCGGCTCTCCCCCGAGACCCGCGTGATCGCCATGTCCCGCGGCGGGCTCGCCGACGCCGACTTCCGCGGCAAGGTGGACGCCGAGGTACGCGACTCCGTCCCCGTGGACGACCCCGCCGTGTGGCAGCGCTTCCTGGGCCGGCTGCACCACGTGTCGGTGGACGTCGGCGCCCCGGGCCACCCCGGCTGGCGCCACCTGGCCGAGCTGCTCGCCCCGCACGAGGACCGTGACCGGGTGTTCTACCTCGCCAGCCCGCCCCGCACGTTCGGCCCCTTCTGCCGCGAGCTCGCCGAGGCCGGCCTGGTGACGCCGCGCTCGCGCGTGGTGCTGGAGAAGCCGCTCGGCCACGACCTGCCGAGCGCGCAGCGCATCAACGACGAGGTCGGCGCCATCTTCGACGAGCGCCAGATCTTCCGCATCGACCACTACCTGGGCAAGGAGACCGTCCAGAACCTGCTGGTTCTGCGGTTCGCCAACGCCTTCCTGGAGCCGATCTGGAACTCCCTGTGGATCGACCACGTCCAGATCACCGCCGCCGAGACCGTCGGCACGCCGGGCCGGCGCGGCTACTACGACCACGCGGGCGCGCTGCGCGACATGGTGCAGAACCACCTGCTCCAGCTCCTCACGCTCACCGCGATGGAGCCGCCCGCGCAGAACGACCGTGAGGCCATCCGCGACGAGAAGGTCAAGGTGCTGCAGGCGTTGCGGCCCATCACGGGCACCGAGGCCGACCGGTTCACCGTGCGCGGCCAGTACGTCGGCGCCGGCGACGTGCCCGGCTACCTCGACGAGCCCGGCTCGACGCCGCCCACCGAGTCCTCGCGGCGGGTGGAGACCTTCACCGCGATCCGGGCCGAGATCAGGAACTGGCGCTGGGCCGGGGTGCCGTTCTACCTGCGCACCGGCAAGCGCATGCCGTACCGGCGCTCGGAGATCGTGGTGCAGTTCAAGGACGTGCCGCACTCCATCTTCCCCGGCGGCAGCCCGAACCGCCTGGTGCTGCGCCTGCAGCCGGAGGAGGGCATCGAGCTGCACCTCATGGCCAAGGAGCCGGGCGCGGGCGAGGTGACGCTGAAGCCGGTGCCGATGTCGCTGAGCTTCGGCAAGACGTTCACCGCCCGCGTGCCCGAGGCGTACGAGCGGCTGCTGACCGACGTGCTGGCCGGCAACCCCACTCTCTTCATGCGGCGTGACGAGGTCGAGGCCGCCTGGCGTTGGATCGATCCGATCCTGGACGCCTGGCGGGCCGCCCCCGCGCTGCCCGAGCCCTATCCCGCCGGCACGACCGGCCCCGCCGGAGCCCACGAACTGCTCGGCCGCAGCGGTCGTGCGTGGCACGAGGAGGAACTGTGAACCCCGCCAAGAACCCGCACATGAACGCCGTCGTCCAGGAGGTCACCGACCGCATCGCCGAGCGCAGCGCCGCCAGCCGGGCGAACTACCTGGCGCGGATCCGCCGCGACGGCGAGGCGGCGCGCGCCAAGGGCCCGGCCCGCGCCCACCTCGGCTGCGCCAACCTGGCCCACGGCTTCGCCGCCGCGCCCGAGGCGGACAAGCCGGCGCTGCGCGGCTCGGCCAAGCCGGGCGTGGCCATCGTGACCAGCTACAACGACATGCTCTCCGCGCACCAGCCGTACGAGACCTACCCGCCGGAGCTGAAGGCGGCGGTGCGCCAGGCCGGCGGCGTGGCGCAGGTCGCGGGCGGCGTGCCGGCCATGTGCGACGGCATCACGCAGGGCCGTCCCGGCATGGAGCTGTCGCTCTACAGCCGCGACGTGATCGCCATGGCGACGGCGATCGCGCTCTCGCACGACATGTTCGACTCCTCGCTGCTGCTGGGCGTGTGCGACAAGATCGTGCCGGGCCTGTTCATCGGGGCACTGCACTTCGGGCACCTGCCGGCGATCTTCGTGCCGGCCGGGCCGATGACCTCCGGCCTGCCGAACAAGGTCAAGGCGCGCACCCGCCAGCTCTTCGCCGAGGGCAAGGTCGGCCGGGACGAGCTGCTGGACGCCGAGGCGAAGTCGTACCACTCCCCCGGCACCTGCACCTTCTACGGCACCGCCAACTCCAACCAGGCGCTGATGGAGGTCATGGGCCTGCACCTGCCGGGCTCGACGTTCGTCAACCCGCACACCGAGCTGCGCCACGCGCTGACCGCGGCGGCCGGGCGGCGGGCGGTGGAGATCACCGCGCACGGCGCCGAGTACACCCCGATCGGCGAGCTGGTGGACGAGCGGAGCGTCGTCAACGCCTGCGTGGCGCTGCTGGCCACCGGCGGCTCCACCAACCACACGCTGCACCTGGTCGCCATGGCGGCCGCCGCCGGGATCGTCCTGACCTGGGACGACCTCGCCCGCCTGTCCGGGGTCGTGCCGTCGCTCACCAAGATCTACCCCAACGGCCAGGCCGACGTGAACCACTTCCGCGAGGCCGGCGGCATGCAGGTGCTCATCGGCGACCTGCTGGACGCGGGCCTGCTGCACGGCGACGTCATGACGGTGGCCGGGCCGGGACTGGACCGTTACCGCGAGGCCCCCGAGCTGGTGGACGGCGAGCTGGTGTGGTCGCCGGTCACCGGCGGCAGCAAGGACCTCGACGTGCTGCGGCCGGTCGCCGAGCCGTTCTCGGCGGACGGCGGGATCCACATGGTCGAGGGCAACCTGGGCCGGGCGGTCAGCAAGGTGTCGGCGGTCAAGCCCGAGCACCTGGTGATCGAGGCGCCCGCCAAGGTCTTCGACGACCAGCTCGACCTGCTGAAGGCGTTCGAGGCGGGCGAGCTGGACGGGCAGGACTTCGTGGCGGTCATCCGCTACCAGGGGCCGAGCGCGAACGGCATGCCGGAGCTGCACAAGCTGACCCCGCCGCTGGCGGTGCTGCTGGACCGCGGCCAGCGGGTGGCGATCGTCACCGACGGCCGCATGTCGGGCGCGTCGGGCAAGGTGCCGGCGGCCATCCACCTGTCGCCCGAGGCGGCCGACGGCGGCCCGATCGCGCTGGTGCGCGAGGGCGACCTGATCCGCCTGGACTCGGCGGCCGGGACGCTGGAGCTGCTGGTGCCGGCCGAGGAGCTGGCCCGGCGCGCGCCCGAGGGCCGGCCGCTGAGCGACGCGCAGTGGGTGGGCACCGGGCGGGAGCTGTTCGCCGCGTTCCGCCGGATGGCGGGCCACGCCGAGCAGGGCGCGGGGATCTTCGGCGTGAGCGGCGCCGAGTCGCCGCACCACGGCCCGGGGCTCGGCTTCCCCGCCGAGGCCGGCGCTTCCCACCTGGAGACGGGCGTCTCGGTCGGCGCCCGTCCGGCCGGACTGCCACGGTGACGTGTTTTATGACGGTACGGTGCTATATGTCCGCTTGGCGGACAATGACCGCTCATCACCCAGAACGTGCTCACGATCCCCTCTGGGACTCCGTGAGCGTCCATGGCATCCTTCGGAGGATGGCGAGCGATCTTGACGCCGCCCTGACCACCGGAGGTGCGCGGTGAGTGCCTTTGACCTTCCCTGGCTCGTCGCCGACGTCGGGGGGACCAACGCCCGCTTCGGGCTGGTCACCTCGCTGGACGAGCCGCCGTCGCACGTCGCGGTCCTGGCGGGGGCCGACCACCCCACCCTGCCCGACGCCGTGGCCGCCTACCTCGGGCAGCACGCGGGCGGGGCGCGGCCGGGGGCGGCCTGCCTGGCCCTCGCGGGACCGATCGACGGCGACCACTACCGGCTCACGAACTCGGCCTGGGCCGGATCCGTCCGCGACCTCGGCGTGCCCTACGCCAGGCTGCTCAACGACTTCGAGGCGCTGGCTCTGTCGCTGCCGCACCTGGGCGGCGACGACCTGGTGCCGCTCGGCGGGCCGGAGCCCGCGCACGGCGTCAAGGCCGTGCTCGGCCCCGGCACCGGGCTCGGCGTGAGCGCCCTCGTCCCGACCGAGCACGGCTGGACGCCGGTCCCCGGCGAGGGCGGGCACGTCACCGTGCCGGTCGTGGACGAGCGGGAGCTGGAGGTCGTCCGGGTCCTGCGGGCGCGGGGGCTGCCGCACGTGGTGGCCGAGCACGTGCTGTCGGGACCCGGCCTGGTCCGGCTGCACCGGGCGCTGGCCGAGGTCAACGGCGTGAGCGCGCCCGAGCTGTCGGCCGCCGACATCGTGGCCAGGCTGGACGACTCGCTGTGCGCGGAGACGGTGGAGGTGTTCTGCGGCCTGCTGGGCAGCTTCGCGGGGAACGTCGCGCTGACGCTGGGCGCGCGGGGCGGGGTCTACCTGGGCGGCGGGGTGCTGCCCAGGATCGTGGAGCGGGTGCGGGCCAGCGGCTTCCGCGCACGCTTCACCTCCAACCCTGATATGTCGGCATATTTGGAGGGCATCGGGACGTCGCTCATCGTCGCCCCGCAGCCCGCACTGACGGGCGCGGCGGCCTGGCTCAGCCAGCGCGCCCGCCGGGAACTGGTGAGCTGAGGACGGCCACCGGCCCGTCCCTTGACCTGGGGGCGACCGCCGGTCTGTCCTTTGACCTGAGGACGGCCACCGGTCCGTCCCCTGACCTGGGGGCGACCGCCGGTCTGTCCTTTGACCTGAGGGCGACCACCGGTCCGTCCCCTGACCTTGAGGACGGCCGCCGGTCCGTCCGTGAACTGATGCGGCCCGCCGCCGGCGGCGGTGGGCCGATGAGGAGAGAAGACCGCATGAGCTTGCTCGATCTGGCCCCCGTGATCCCCGTCGTGGTGATCGAGGACGCCGCGACCGCCGTGCCGCTGGCCCGGGCGCTGGTCGCCGGCGGCCTGCCGGCCATCGAGGTGACCCTGCGCACCCCGGCCGCCCTCGAGGCCATCGCGCGCATCGCCGCCGAGGTGCCGGAGGCCACGGTGGGCGCGGGCACCGTACGCACCGCCGAGGACATCGCCGCGTCGGCCGCGGCCGGGGCCCGTTTCCTGGTCTCGCCGGGGACCACGCCGTCGCTGGTCGAGGCGCTGGAGGCGAGCGGGGTGCCGTACCTGCCCGGGGCGGCCACCGTGTCGGAGGTCATGGCGCTGGCCGAGCGGGGGATCAAGGAGCTGAAGTTCTTCCCCGCGGAGGCGGCGGGCGGCGTGCCGTACCTGAAGGCCCTGTCGGGGCCGCTCCCCGACGTGCGCTTCTGCCCGACCGGCGGCATCCGCGCCACGACCGCCGCCGACTACCTGGCGCTGCCGAACGTCGGCTGCGTCGGCGGCACCTGGCTCACTCCGGTCGACGCCCTGGAGGCGGGCGACTGGGCCCGCGTCGAGAAGCTCGCCGCCGAGGCCGCGGCCCTGCGCCCCTGACCCACCGGCGCCGCACGCGTACGGGCCCGGCTACTGGCCCGGCTGGTCACCAGGGCACCACGCCGGCGCCGTCGAACAGGCCGCCGGTCGGCCCGTCGTCCGGCAGCGTGGCCAGCCGGATGGCGGCCGCCGCGCCCTCCCGTGCCGTCGCGGTCCCGTGGAAGGCGTTGAGGTCGGTCGCCACGTAGCCGGGGCAGGCGTTGTTGATGAGGATGCCGGTCCCGGCCAGCTCTTTGGCGTACTGGATGGTGACGGCGTTGAGCATCGTCTTCGACGGCGTGTACGCCCCGCTGATCGGCCCGAGTTCCACGCCGGGCGTGGTCTGCAGGGTCAGGGACGCGACGTGGCTGGACAGGTTGACGATGCGTGGCGCGGCCGAGCGGCGCAGCAGCGGCAGCATGGCGTTGATGACCCGGACGACGCCGATGACGTTCGTCTCCAGGGCCGCCCGCACGGTGGCGGGGTCGAGCGCGGTGGGCCGCTGCTGCGGGCCGCCCGTGATGCCGGCGTTGTTGACCAGCACGTCGAGCCGGCCGGCGCGCTCCTCCAGCAGCCGGACGGCGGCCGCCACGCTCGCGTCGTCGGTCACGTCGAGCGGCACGCCGAAGGCGTCCGCGCCGTCCGCGCGCAGTTTCGCCACGGCCTCCTCCCGCCGCCGCTCGTCGCGGGCGCCGACGCCGACGCTCCATCCCAGCGCGCCGAGGCCGGCCGCGATCTCGTACCCGATTCCCTTGTTGGCGCCGGTGACCAGCGCGATCGTCTGTTCGGTCATGGCTCCGATCGTGGCCGCCGGCCGGGCGCCGGGCCAACACCGACCGGGTACGGCAGCGATACCTCACGGGTATCGATCGCCCGGATAGCCTGGGGACGTGGAGACGCGGGAGCTGCGTTATTTCGTCGCCGTCGCCGAGGAGCTGCACTTCGGCCGGGCCGCCGAGCGCCTGGGGATCGCCCAGCCGCCGCTGTCGCGGACCGTCATGCGGCTCGAACGGCGGCTCGGGGTGAAGCTGCTGGAGCGGTCGAGCCGCAGGGTCACGCTCACCCCCGCCGGGTCGGTGCTCCTGGCCGAGGGCCGGACGATCCTCGCCGCGCTGTCGGCCGCCGAGCGCCGGGCCAGGGAGGCGGCGGCGGACGAGCCGCGCCTGATCCTCGCCACCAAGGCGGGCGCGTCCGGGGAGCTGCTGGCGAAGCTGCTCGACGCCTACGCCGCCGAGCCCGGCGCGGTCACCGTCGACCTGCTGCTGTGCGAGTCCCAGCAGCAGCAGCGCCTCCTGCGTGACGGCGAGGCCGACGCGGCGCTGCTGCACCTGCCCTTCGACTCGGTCGCGGGGTTCGACACCGAGACCCTGTGCACCGAGGGACAGGTCGCGGTCCTGCCCGCCGGGCATCCGCTGACCGCCCGGCCCCGGCTCATGTCGGCGGAGGTCGCCGCGCTGCCGGGGCTGCCGCAGGCGCGCTGGCCGGGGCCGGACGGCTCCTACCCCGAGGGGCCCGGCCCCGAGGTGCGGAGCCTGACGCAGCTGCTCCAGATGGTCGCGCTCGGCCGCGCGAGCGTGATCCTGCCCGAGTCCGTCCGGGCGAACCTGCGCCCCGACCTCGCCACCGTCCCCGTGGTGGACGCGCCGCCCGTGACGACGGTGATCGCCTGGCCGCCGCACAGCCGCTCCCGGGCGCTCGCCCACCTGGTCCGCGTGGCGACCGGCCGCTGAGCCACGTCGCCGGCGAGGAGCCGGTGCTGCGGGCGGCGCCGGCCCGGGCTGTGCCGTACGTGGCGCTGATCGCCGGCCGGGCGCGCGGCATCGGAGCCAGAACGCCCGGGGAGGTGGCCGTCTCGGTCTACGCCGAGCTCATCAAATTACGCTGACCTGGGTATTTGGAGACGCGGCCGCCGGGGTAGGCCAAGGAGGGTCAAGCCGCAGTCTCGGGGAAGCCCCCTCTTGCTCGCGGAGAGCGAAGGGACATTCATGCTCACGCAAACGGCCGGCCAGGAGCCACCGCTCGCCGACGACCGCCCGGTGTCGCACCCGGGGAGCCTGGAGAGGGGGATCGACATCCTCCTCGCGCTCAGCGGGGCGCGGCAGCCGGTCAGCCTCGCGCAGCTCTGCCGCAGCACCGGCCTGCCCAAGTCCACCGCCCACCGCATACTCGGCGTGCTGTGCGGGCGGGGGCTGGCCAGGCGGGCGGGCACCGGCTACCTGCCCGGCGACCTGCTGGAGGTGCTCGCGGGCGGGCCGGAACGCGGTCCGGGCGCGCGGCGGGCGGTGCTGCCCTACCTGCTCTACCTGTACGAGACCACCCGGCAGACGGTGAACCTGGCCGTGCCCTCCGGCCTGGAGGCCCGCTACGTCGAGCGGCTGTACGGCCACGACCGGGTCGCCTCCCCCTCCGACGCCACGGACCGCGCGCCGCTGCACTGCACGGCCACCGGCAAGACGCTGCTGGCCTTCGACGCCGGGCTGCGGCAGGAGTTCCTGGCGCGCGGCGCGTTCGAACGGCTGACCGGCCGCACGATCACCACGCTGGCGGGGCTGGAGCGGGAGCTGGCCCAGGTGCGGCGGCACGGGGTGGCGTACGCGCGGGAGGAGTTCGCCGAGGGCGTGTCGTGCGTGGCCGCGCCGGTCTTCGGGCCGGCGTTCGGCTCGCCGGGCGGGCGGATCCGCATGGCCGTGGGCGTGGCCGCGCCCGCGTACGGCGTGCCCCTGGGGCGGCTCGCCATCGCGGTGCGCGGGGCCGCGCAGGCGATCTCGGCGGCGCTGCTCGGCGAGCAGACGTCCCGATGACCGGAACGCCGCGGGGCCCCGCGGCCGGAAGCGTTCCACTGACCGAAACCCCGCGTTGCGGGCGGGCCTGGCGGCGCGATCACATGAGCGGCATGGACCTCCTTCCCGCTCCGGCCACCCCGGAGGCGCCCGCGGTCCGCTGGGCCAGGGCCCGCACGGCCCCGGACCCGCGGGCGCCGGTGGAACGTTCCACTGGGCGGGAGGGCGCGCGTGCCTAGGGGGCTGCCCAGGGCGGGCATGCTGCAGAGCCTGCGGCTCTCGGCCGCGCTCGTCCCGCCGTGGGCGCCGCACACGCTCCCCGGACGCGACCCGCTGCGGGCCCGTCCCCTGCTCGCCACCCTGGAGTCCCGGTACGGCGGCCGTCCCGTGTTCGTCCGCGGCCGGCGCGGCCCCGCCCTGCTGGTGCTGTCCCGGCGCGACGCGCTGCGCGTGCTGGTCGAGGAGCGCGAGGTCTACGCCGCCGGCGTCGAGGCCGGGCTGGAGGCGTGCATGCAGGAGCGTCCCTTCGGGCTGCCCGCCGACGTGCTGCGCCCGGCGTTCATCGAGATCGCCCGCGCCGAGGCCGCCGAGCTGACCAGCGGCGTGGTGGACTTCGACCGGCTCGACGCGCGCTGGCAGCGCGTGGCCCGCCGCTGCGTCTACGGCGACGGCGCGGCCGGCGACGAGGAGCTGACCCGGCTGCTGACCCGCCTCACGCGGGCCGGCCGGCGGCGCGCCAGGCGGCGCAGGGAGCTGCTGTCCGGCCGCTACGACACCCGCATCCTCGACCACCTGCGACGGGCCGAGCCCGGCAGCCTGGCCGGGCTGATCGCCGAGACCCCCGGCGAGGCCGAGTCGCGGGGGCTCATGCAGGCCGCCTACTGGCTCATGGGGCTCGGCGTCGTCTCGGCCGCGCTGATGCAGACGCTCGCGCTGCTGTCCACGCACCCGGCGCACCGCAAGGCGGCCCGCGCCGACCCCGAGCACCTGCGGGCCTGCCTGCGCGAGGCGCTGCGGCTGTGGCCGCCGGTGCCGGCGCTGTCCCGGGTGACCGCCGCCGAGACCCACTGGTACGGCGCCACCCTGCCCGCCGGCACCCCCGTGCTCGTCCCGCTGGCGGTGCACCAGCGCAGCGCGCGGCTGCCGTACGCCGACTCCTTCGCGCCGGAGATCTGGCTGAACGGCACCGCCGCCGACGAGTGGTGGGCCCGTCCCGGCTGCGACGCCATGCACCTGACGCTGGCCGTCGGCACCGCGTTCCTGGCCGCGGTGCTGCGGGAGGCCAAACCCAAGCCGATCGGGCGGCTGTTGTCCCCGCACCGCCCGATCCCCCACACCGCCGACCCCGCCCGGCTGCGCGTCCGGATGCGCCAGGCGCGCCGCAAGCCCAGCCGTTCCTGAGGCCATGCCTGCTCAGCGCCAGTGGCCTACGGAGGGCCCCTTCCTCCGTTAGAGTCTGGGGTACGAAACGGCATGCCGGGCGGAGGTTCGGTTCGGTTTGGGACGGGATGACCACGGCGAGAGGACGGCGACTTTGGGGCGCTCCGCAGGCACTCCGCTGAAGCCGGAAGACCCGCCGGCGATCGGTTCCTACGAGCTGGTCAGCCGTCTCGGCACCGGCGGCATGGGGGTCGTCTACCTCGCCAAGGCCGCCGACGGCTCCAGGGTGGCGCTCAAGGCCATCCGGCGCGACTACACCGCCGACCCGGTCTACCGGGCGCGCTTCCACGAAGAGGTGTCCAACGCGCGCAAGGTGGCCTCGTTCTGTACGGCGCGGGTGCTCGACCACGGCGAGGACCGCGGCGTGCTCTACCTCGTCACCGAGTACATCGACGGCATCTCGCTGGAGGACCACCTCATCGAGCACGGCGCGCTGTCGCCGTCGGTGCTGCACGCCGCCGCCGTCGGCGTCGCCGCCGCGCTCACCGCCATCCACGCCGCCGGGCTCGTGCACCGCGACCTCAAGCCGGCCAACGTCATGCTGACGCTGGCCGGGCCGCGGGTCATCGACTTCGGGCTGGCCCGCTCGACGCACGTCAACGCCCGGCACACCAACGCCGGCATGGTCATGGGCACGCCCGGCTGGATCGCTCCCGAGCAGGTCTTCGAGGGCCGCACCAGCCCGGCGGGCGACGTGTTCGCCTGGGGGTCGCTGATCGCGTACGCGGGGCTGGGCGGGCATCCGTTCGGCGAGGGGGACGCGTACGTCATGGCGGCGCGGGCCCGTACCGCGCCGCCCGACCTGCGGGGGCTGCCCGCGCCGCTCGACCGGCTGGTGGCGGCGGCCATCCACCCCGACCCGTCGCGGCGGCCGACGGCGCGACAGTTGCTGCTGGAGCTGGTGGAGGCCTCCGACGAGCCCGCCGCCCAGCTCGCGGCCACCAAGCACCTGACGAACGCCTGGAACGCCTCGGAGTTCGCCCCCCTCACCCAGCCCCCCGGCCCCCAGGGACACGGCGGTCAGGGACACGGCGGTCAGGGGCCTGGCGTGCAGGGACACGGCGGTCAGGGGCCTGGCGTGCAGGGACACGGCGGTCAGGGGCCTGGCGTGCAGGGACACGGCGGTCAGGGGCCTGGCGTGCAGGGACCTGGTCCTCAAGGACCTCAGGGGCTTGGGGCACAAGGGCCCGGCCCGCAGGGGCCCGGCGCTGTGCCGCCGGCCGAGCGCACGGGGCCGTCACCGCACGGGGTGCCGCCCGCGGAACGCACCGGGCCCACCCCTGGCATGCAGCCGCCGCCCGCCGAGCGCACCGGCCCCACCCCCGGAAGCAGCCGGGGGCCGCACGTGCCTCCCCAGGGCGCCCCGATCCCCCAGCACGCCCAGATCCCGCCGCAGGGGTCCCCGGCGCAGGGGGCGCCAGTGCAAGGAGTCCCACCGCAAGGAGCTCCAGCGCAGGGGTCCCCGCCGCAAGGAGCCCCGATGCAAGGGGTCCCGCCGCAGGGAGCGCCGATGCAGCAGGTGCCGCCGGGGGGCTCACCGCACCCCGGCGCCGCCGTGCCGCCCGGAGCGTCCGCGCATCCCGGGGCCTCCGCGCATCCCGGGACCTCCGCGCCGGCGAGCCCGGGCGCGCACCCTGGCGCGTCCGCGCACCCGGCGTCCTCCTCACAGCCGGGGGTCGCCCCGCACCCTGGCGCGCCCGTGCCGCCGGTGTCACCGGCTGAGCGGAGCGGGCCGGTGCCCGGCATGGTGCCGCCGCACGCCTCCGGGCAGGGGCAGGGCAGCCGGCGGGGTCCGAGGCCGCCCGCGCCCGGTCACAGCGGTCCGCCGCCGCACCCGGATCGCACCGGGCCGGGGCCGCTCGCCGACCACAGCGGCCAGATCCCGCACGCCGACCGTACGGGGCCGGTGCCGCACCTGGACCGCACGGGTCAGGTGCCGCACGGCGACCGTACCGGCCAGCTGCCGCACCCCGAACGAACGGGACCGGTGCCGCACGCCGACCGCACGGGACCGGTGCCGCATGTCGACCACACGGGGCCCATGCCGCGGATTGACCGGACGGGGCCGGTGCCGGGAGGGATGGTGCCGCCGCATCAGACCGGGCAGATGCCGCTCCCCCGTCACCCCCGCGGCAACCAGGGGCCGCTGCCGCATCACGGGACCACCGGGCAGGGGCCGTTGCCGGGCTACCCCCAGCCCCGCAGGAAGCGGAGCATCGCCACCGGCTGCCTGACCGCGCTGGTGGTGGCGGCCGTCCTGGCGGTGCTGATCCTGGCCGCCCTCGCGTGGCTGTTCCGCGGCGGCCCGGAGGCCGGCGCCGACGGTCAGGTGCAGGACGGCAAGCTGCGCTTCTCCGTGACCGGCACGACGTGCCAGAAACCGGCGAAGGCCGCCGCGAAGCGCACCTGCCGGGTCGGCGTCCAGGTGGACAACGTGGGCCCCGACGCCCGCGTCCTCTATCCGAGCCAGCAGAAGCTGGTCGTCGAGGACGACGAGGCGCACGGCGGGGTCAGGTTGCTCGACGCCGCCGGCAAGGAGATCACCCCGATCCGGATCGAGTCGGGCGGGGCGTTCACCGGGACGCTGGTGTTCGACCTGCCGAAGAAGAGCAAGCCGGTCGGCCTGGAGGTCCACGACTCGGGCCTCAGCTCCGGCGCCCGCATCACGCTCGTCTGAGCCACCGAGGTCCAGACGGGGCTCGTCAGAAGCCCTCGGACGGGGAGACCCGGCCTTCCAGAGGGACGCCTTCGGCGTAGCGGCGCACGTTGTCCTCGACCCGCTCGGCCAGGCCGCGCCAGTAGGCGGCGGGCGGGTTCGCGCTGTGCGGGGTGATGAGGACGTTGTCCATGGTCCAGAGCGGGTGCCCGTCGGGGAGCGGCTCGGGGTCGGTGACGTCGAGGGCGGCCCCGCCGATGCGGCCCTCGCGCAGCGCGGCCACCAGGTCGTCGGTGACGACGAGGCCGCCGCGGGCGACGTTCACCAGCCAGGCGCCTGGACGCATGAGCGCGAACTCGCGGGCCCCGAACATGCCGCGGGTGCGGGGCGTGAGCGGCGCGGCGACCACGACGTAGTCGGCCTCGGGCAGCGCCTCGCGGAAGCGGTCGCGGGGCAGGACCCGGGCCGCGCCGGGCGCGTCGCCGCGGTCGGTGACGGCGATCACCGGGCAGCCGAACGGCTCCAGCAGCGGCACGAGCGCCCGCCCGATGCCGCCGTGGCCGACGACGGCGACGGTCGAGCCGGCGAACACCGCCGAGCCTTTCGGGCTCCAGCTCGTGGCCCTGGCGTACCGGGGCAGGTCGCGGGCGGCGGCCAGCATGAGCGCGAGGGTGTGCTCGGCGACCTGGGGGCCGTACGAGCCGGTGGCGGCGGTGAAGACCGGCTCGTCGGTGATCACCCCGGCGGCGGCCATGCGCTCGACGCCCGCGCTCGGCAGTTGCACCCACCGGATCCGCTCGCCGATCATGCCGCGCAGCTCGGCGGGGTCGCCGCTGCCGTAGTAGACGAGCGCCTCGGCCTCCTCCAACGGCACGACGCGCCCGCCGCCGCGGCGGACGGCCTCGACGAGGGCGGGCACGGGCTCGGGGCCGACGTGGACGGCGACGGTCATCGGAAAAACCTCCTGGTCGTACGGGCTCAGCGGTGCACGGTCTCGCCCGAGGAGGCGAACGCGGCCAGCGCCCGGTCAAGGCCGGCCCGGTCGGGCAGCCCGGAGTTGTCGTCGGCGCACTGCACGACCAGCGCCGCCACGGCCGCCGCCTCGCGCAGGCACACCTCGTACGGTTCCCCGCGCAGCAGCCCCGACAGGAACCCGGCCGCGAACGCGTCCCCGGCGCCCACCGGATCGGTGACGGGCACGGGGAACGCCTCCTGCCGCAGCCCGGCGCAGCTCGCCGACTTGTCGCGGTGCTTGATCACGGCCAGTCCTGGCAGCCCGGCCGGGTCCACGCCGAGCAGCTCCAGCTCGTCCTCTCCGGCGAAGACCACGTCGGCGCGGGCCATGAGCGGGGCGACGCGCTCGCGCCACCGCTCGGGCGGGCCGAGCTTGAGCCGTACGTTCGGGTCGAAGGAGACCGTCGCGCCCGCCTCGCGGGCCAGGTCGAGCAGGCGGAGCGTGGCCGGGTGGGCCGTGTCGGACAACATCGGCGTGATGCCGGTGACGTGCACGAGCCGGGCGCCGCTCACCATCTCGGGCGTCAGCTCGCCGGGGGCGAGGCGGGAGGCGGCCGAGCCCGCGCGGTAGTAGGTGACGTCGATGGCCCTGGCCGGATGGCTGTCGCGCAGCAGCAGCCCGGTGGGGGCGTCCGGGTCGACGACGGCGTGCCGGGTGTCGATGCCCTCGGCGCGCAGCATGGCCAGCACCGACCTGCCGGCCGGGTCCGCGCCGACCCGGCCGAGCCAGCGGACCTCGTGGCCGAGCCTGGCGAGCCCGGCGGCGACGTTGGACTCGGCGCCGGCGATCGAGCGGCGGAAGGAGGTGGCGCGCTCCAGGGGGATGCCGGGCTCGGCCAGCATGAGCAGCATCGCCTCGCCGCAGACCACGACGCTCACGGCTGGGCCCGCAGGGGTGACCGGTGGATCATGCGTCCCTATCGTAGTACGACATCACTTTTGCCCAATCGGGTAACGCTGTCATCCAGATCCCTCCGTCACCCGTCTACCCTGAGCAACTTCCGGGTCGGGAACGGGGCTAGAGCGCGTGAGGCGTCCATTCATCATCCTGCTGGCCGCCAACGCCCTCTCCGTCACCGGGACCATGCTGTGCGTCCTCGCCGTGCCGTGGTTCGTGCTGGAGACCACGGGCAGCGCGGCGCTCACCGGGCTGGCGGCGTTCTCGGCCACGCTGCCCGTGGTGGTCGCGGCGGCGTTCGGCGGGACGCTGGTGGACCGGCTGGGGTTCCACCGGTCGAGCATGGTGTCGGACCTGATCAGCGGGCTGGTCGTGCTGACCGTGCCGCTGCTGGCACAGGGCTCGGGGCTGTCGTACCCGCTGTTGCTGGCGCTGCTGTTCCTGCGCTGGCTGGCGGCCACGCCGGGCGAGACCGCGCGCAAGGCGATGCTGCCGGAGCTGGCGGCGCTGGGTCAGGTGCGGATCGAGCGGGCGGCGGCGGCCTACGACGGGGTCTACCGCGGGGCCGCGATGGTGGGCGCGCCGCTGGCCGGGGTGCTGATCGTCTGGCTCGGCACGCACGCGCTGCTCATCGTGGACGGCGTCACGTTCCTGCTGTCGGCGGCCCTGGTGGGCACGCTGCCGCGGGCCGGCGGCGCGGCGCGGCCCGGCGGCGGGGAGGGGTACCTGCGAGGGCTGCGGTCCGGGCTCGCCTTCCTGTGGCGCGACCGGCTGCAGCTCGGCGCCACCGGGATGATCGTGGTGGTGAACATGCTGGACACGGGCGTCACGCAGGTGCTGCTGGCCCTGTACGCCAGGGACGTGGCGGGCGATCCGCGCGCGTTCGGCCTGCTGGCCGGGTCGGTGGCGGCGGGCGCGCTGGCCGGGACCGTCGCCTACGCCGCCGCCGGCGACCGGCTGCCCCGGCGGCTGACGTACGGGGTGGCGTTCCTGCTGGCCGGGGTGCCACGGGTGCTGGTGCTGGCGCTGGACGTGCCGTTCCCCGTCGCCGTCGGGGTGGCGCTGGCCTCGGGCTTCGCCGCGGGCGCGATCAATCCCATCCTGGGCGTGCTGCAGTACGACCGGATCCCGCCCGTGCTGCGGGCCCGGGTCATCGGGGCCATGACCGCCGCCGCCTACGCGGCCATGCCGGTGGGCGGGCTGCTGGCCGGGGCGCTGACGGAGCTGGCCGGGCTCCGGGCCGCCCTGCTCGCCTTCACCTGCGTCTACGCGCTGATCTCGCTGCCGCCGTTCGTCGGCAGGGCCTGGCGCGAGCTGGACTGACCCGGACGCGGGCCGGTCGCCGCCGCCCGCTCCAGCAGCAGTCTCTCGGTGATCGGCGACTCGTGGGTGCCGGGCACGGAGCACGCGTGCGCCCCCGCGAGGGCGCCGAGCCTGACGCACTCCTCCAGCGGCCGGCCGCGCAGCGTGCCGTACAGGAAGCCGGAGACGAACGCGTCGCCCGCGCCGTTGCTGTCGGCGACCGGCCCCGGCAGCGGCTCGGCGGGGAACGCCCGCACCTCGCCGGAGTCTCGGGTCAGCACGAGGCAGCCGTCGGCGCCGCGGGTACAGATCACGGTGTGGGCGCGGCCCTCGGCCAGGATGGCGCGCATCGCCGCGGCCGGGTCGGGCAGCGCCACGGCCGACAGGAACACCAGGTCGGAGCGGAGGGCGAAGTCCTTGTGGTAGTCGTCGGCGCCGTTCCAGTCGTGCAGGTCGGTGGAGATCGGCACGCCGTGGAGGTCGCCGTGGAGGTCGTCGTGGAGGTCGTCGTAGACGTGGCGGCAGAAGTCGGTGATGGAGACGTGCACGTGGCGGGCGCGCACGCCGGCGTAGGTCTCCTTCGGCAGGCGCTCCCCCGGCGTGGCCTTGGGGTCGAAGAAGGAGGTGCGCCGGCCGTCGGGGCCGACGAGCAGCACGCTCCTGCGGGTGCCTGCCTCGGCGTGGCCGTAGGAGCAGGCGAGGTCGCGCAGCGCGTGCCGGATCAGCGCGCCCTGCGGGTCGTCGCCGATCAGGTCGGCGAAGGCGACGTCGAGGCCGAGGGCGTGGCAGCCGAGCGCGACGCCCGCCCCGGTGTTGCCGATGCGGTCGACGACCGGCGGGACCTGGTAGGTGTCGCGGTAGGGAAGCGGCAGCTCGGGGACGTACACGGTGGTGTCGACACCGGCGCCGCCCAGGACGAGGACGTCGCGCGTCATCGGTTGACCAGCGGCCCTGAGCCGGTGGAGCCGCGCACGACCAGCTCGGGCTGGTAGATCAGCTCGACGTGCTTGGCGGGCGCGCCGTTGACCTCCTCCAGCAGCGTCTGCACCGCCGCCGAGGCCATCGCTCCTATCGGTTTGCGCACCGTCGTCAGCGGCGGGTCGGTGAACGCGATGAGCGGCGAGTCGTCGAACCCGACCACCGACACCTCGCCGGGCACCGCGAGGCCCTTCTCCCTGCAGGCGCGGATCGCGCCCAGCGCCATGAGGTCGCTGGCGCACACGATGCCGGTGCAGCCGCGCGCCAGCAGTTGGGTGGCCGCCGCCTGGCCGCCCTCCACCGAGAACAGCGAGTGCGCGATCAGGTCGTCGACGTCGGTCGCGCCGAGGAGCTGGGCCATCGTCTGCTTGAATCCCTCGATCTTCCTGATGACCGGCACGAACCTGCGCGGGCCGAGCGCCAGCCCGATGCGCTCGTGCCCGAGGTCGACCAGGTGCTGCACGGACAGCCGGACCGCCATGCGGTCGTCGGGCGAGATGAAGGGCGCGTCGATGTGCTCGCTGTAGCCGTCGACCAGCACGATCGGCAGGCCGCGGTCGGTGAGGCGAGTGTAGCGGTCCATCCTCGCGGTGGTGTCGGCGTGCAGCCCGGAGACGAACACGATGCCGCTCACCCCGCGGTCGACCAGCAGCTCGGTGAACTCGTCCTCGGGCGCGCCGCCGGGGAGCTGGGTGCACAGCACCGGCGTGTAGCCGTGCTGGGTCAGCGCCTTCTCGATGGCCTGCGCGAACGCCGGGAAGATCGGGTTGTCCAGCTCGGGCGTCACCAGGCCGACCAGCCCGTTGCTGCGCTGGCGCAGGCGGGGCGGGCGTTCGTAGCCCATGAGGTCGAGCGCGGTCATGACCGACTGGCGGGTGGTCGCGGAGACCCCTGGCTTGCCGTTGAGCACCCGGCTGACGGTGGCCTCGCTCACCCCGGCCTGGGCGGCGATGTCGGCAAGGCGAGCGTGACCATTCATGTGAACTACTTTACTTTCCACCCTGCCGCCGAATCCGCTGCTCCGGGGCACCCGAGGCGGGCACGAGCCGGCCTCCCCCCTGCGTCCCGACCATGAAAGCCGTTTCTGCAACTTTACGCAAGTCCTTTGCAGGCATCAGCAATCCGGAAATATCAGTCTTCGACCGCCCAAAACTCCCGACCGAAACGGTGCGGAGGGAGATTCTTTATGTCAAGGGTGGACATCTAGCGTTAAGGCGCGATGTACTACCTCATCAATCCGTCTCGTCACAGGTGACACGCGCGCAAGGTGCAGGCCCATGAGCTCGGTCGTTCTCGACAGCGTGACCAAGGTGTATCCGGGCGACTACCTGGCCGTCGACCGGCTGAACTTACGGGCTGAAGACGGTGAGTTCCTCGTCCTGCTGGGCCCTTCGGGCTGCGGCAAGTCGACGCTGTTACGGATGATCGCCGGCCTGGAAGGCATCACCGAAGGTGAGCTGTGGCTGGACGGCGAGCTCGCCAACCACCTGCCGCCGCGCGACCGCGACGTCGCCATGGTCTTCCAGAACGGCGCCCTCTACCCGCACCGCACCGTGCGCGGCAACATCGCCTTCCCCCTGGAGATCGCCAAGTCCGACCCGGCCCTCGTGCGCGAGCGCGTGACCGAGCTGTCGAAGGTGCTGCACATCGACGAGACGCTGGACCGCCGCCCCGGCACCCTGTCCGGCGGCCAGCGGCAGCGCGTGGCGATGGGCCGGGCGATCGTCCGGCAGCCGAAGTTGTTCCTCATGGACGAGCCGCTGTCCAACCTGGACGCGGGCATGCGCACCGAGCTGCGCATGGAGATCTCGGCGCTGGTCAGGTCGCTCGGCGTCACCACCATCTACGTGACCCACGACCAGGTCGAGGCGCTGACGCTGGCCGACCGCATCGCGATACTCAATCGCGGGGTCCTGCAGGACGTCGGCACCCCGGCCCAGATTTACAACGATCCAGCCACCGCCTTCGTGGCGGCCTTCCTCAACTCCCAGCAGTTGAACCTGTTGGCGGCCACTGTCAGGACGCCGCAGAACCAGTACGTCCTGCTCGACTTCGGCCCGCACCGGCTCACCATGCCCTGGAGCGATCCCAGGGCGTACGCCATCTCGCAGCACACCGGCGGGCACGTCCTGGTCGGCATGCGGCCCGACGGGCTCGCGCCGGTGCCGGAGTCGTACGAGGGGCCGTCGTTCTTCGGGCGGGTGCGGACGCTGGAGTATCACGGGCACGAGTGGCTGGCGTACCTGGAGTGCGGCATGCCCGCCGTGCCGGTGCCCGAGCCGCCGGACCCCAGGCAGCGGCGGGCCCACGGCGCCAAGAACGGCTCCGGCGGGCTGTCGGGCCTGATGCGCCGCATGTTCGCCCCCGTGCAGGAGGCGGAGCCGCAGGAGCAGGAGCGCGTCGGAGCCGCGGGCAGCGGCATCCACCGCCGCGCGGACCTCATCGTCCGCCTCGGCAACCGGCCGGTCTGGCGCGCGGGCGACGCCGCCAAGGTCGCGGTGGACCTCTCCCGAATCATGATCTTCAAGCCGGACGGCGCCCGCATCGACCCACCCCGCCGCTGAGCCCAGGGAGTCAGGAACTCCGGCGGGGGCCGTCGGGGTCAAGCCCGACGGTGCCCGCATCGACCCGCCCCGCCGCCGGTTCAGAGACTCCAGCGGGGGCCGTCGGGGTCAAGCCCGACGGTGCCCGGATCGGCCTGTCCCGCCGCCGACGCCGCCTGGTCAGAGGCTCCAGCGGGGGCCGTCCGGGGTGTCCTCGATCTGCACGCCGCCTGCTCGCATCGCATCCCGCAGCGCGTCGGCGACGTCGTAGCTGCCCTGGCGGCGCAGCGCGGCGCGGAGGGCGAGCAGCGACTCCACCAGGTGGCCGAGGCCGGTCGAGCGGCGGCCGGAGTCGGCGGCCAGCTCGCCGAGGCGGGCGATGAGCAGCCGCATCAGCTCGCGCGCCTGGTCGACGCCGCCGGCGTCCTCCTCGGTGTCGGCGGCCCACTTGACGATCTCGGCCTCCAGGTCGAGGACGGCCTGCGCGGCCGCCACGAGGTCGGGCTCCGCCTCCGCCGCGCGGAAGCGCTCCTCGCCGGCGCGGATCGTCTCCTCCAGCGTCACCTCGGCGGGCGCGGCGGCCCGCTCCGCCGGAGGCGGTGGCAGCGGGGCGCCGCCCGCGCCGGAGGCCAGCCGGCGGAGCCCGGCGAGGTCGGTGCGGGTGCCCGCCGGCAGCACCGCCGCCGACCCCGGCAGGCGTACGGTGAGCCCGCCCCGCCCGGCGACGCGCACGCTCTCGCTCTCCAGGTCGATGACGAGCGCGGTGTGCTCGTCGATGCCGAGCACGGCGGTGCCCTCGGGCAGCTCGCGCTCCATCCGCGACAGCCGCCGCTCGCCGAGGTAGCAGTAGCGGGTGTCGTGGGTGCCGCCCTCGGCGTTGTCGAAGTGCGGGATGAGGACGGCCTGCAGCCCGAGCGGCTCCAGCAGGTCGATGCCCTCGCGCCAGTGGGGCTCGGCGCCCACCTTGTAGATCTCGTAGACGGGGACGGTGGCCAGGCCCGCCGTGCAGGCCGCCGCCGAGGCGAGCACGGTCACGCCCTGCCGGGCGCGCACCCGTGCCCGCAGGTCGCCGGCCACGCCGGACTCGGCCCAGCGCTCCAGCGCGTACGTCGGGCTCCCCGGCCCCGAGAACACCCAGTCGGCCCCCGCGATGCCCGTGCCCACCTCGACCTGGAGCCCCACGCTGTGGGCGAAGTAGCGGCGGGCGCGGGCGGAGATGTCCGCGCAGTTCTCCTGGAAGGCGTAGGGCGTGTCGAGCAGCACCGCCCGCGCCCCGGGTCGCAGCTCCCGCGTGGCGGCGCGGTGGACCTCGACCATGGTCGGGCTCGTCTCGCCCGACCCCATCAGCACCAGCACACCTGGCATGGTTGTTCGGCCCCTCTCTGTCGCACGCCCTTCGACTACAGCCGGGCTCGCCGCGCGGTTCAAGAGCGAACGCCACCTGCGCGCTGCCCGTAGTTGCGCATGGATTGCAGTAAGTTGGTGGCGATGACGGCAGGACACGTGGTCTCGGTTGAGACGCTCATGCTACGCGTGGGCACCGACAATCGCTGGTCGTACCGGCACGCCACGACCAGCCCGCGCCCCGGCGAGACCCCCGACGAGGCGGCGCGGCGGCTGGCCGGGGTGCGCGGCGACGACCCCGGCGTCGTGCTGCACTCCACGAGCTGGCGCTACGAGCCGGACGGCCGGGTCGTGCTCACGTACGCGGTGTGCCCCGATCCCGCCCCCTGGCTGCCCGCCGAACGGGCGCCCGTCCTGGAGATCGCCCGGGGCGGCGCGCCCGCGACGCCGTCGCCGGAGCGCCTCGCGCTGGCCAACGTGGTCGCGCACGCCATCAGGCACCTGGCCTTCCTCGTCGCCGAGGACCCGGTGGTGGCCCGGGCGCTGGCCCGCCATCCGCGCGTCGTACCGGCTCTATCCGGCCCGCCCGCCGGAGCCGCCGCCCCTGAGCCCGCCGCCACCGGCGCCTGAGACGGCCCGCGCGACGCGGCGGCCCCACACCTGGCCGGGCCGTTCGACGAAGTGGTAGGCGAGGGCGCTCGCCCCCAGCACCAGCGCCAGGGCGAGCGCCGCCATCGCCGCCTGCCACACCGGCTCGGCCTCCCTCAGATCGCCCGAGATCGTCGTGAAGTACTTCAGCAGCGGGTGGTGGACCAGGTAGAGCGAGTAGCTGACCAGGCCCAGCCAGACGAGCGCCCGGGGCAGCCGCCGCCCGCGCAGCGCCATCCCGGCCGCGAACGTGCCGCCCGCCAGCGCGATCGTGGTCAGCCAGACGTCGGCCTGCACCCACCACCAGCCGGTCTCGATCGCCCGCAGCGGCGCCAGCCCGACCAGCGCCGTCGTCACCGCCACCGGCCACAGCGGGCCGGCGCCCTCCTCCCAGCGGCGGATCGTGGTGCCCGCGAACATGACCGCCACCACGGCCACGCCGAGCCACGGGATGCGGCTGCTCAGCACCAGCGCGGCCAGCGCGGTCGCGCCCAGCACGCAGGCCGCCGCCGTGCGGGCCCGCCCCCACAGCACGCACGCCAGCCCGGCCGCGAACACGGCGGCCGTGACGTACGCGGGCCAGCCGCCACGCAGCAGGGGCCCGCCGATCACCAGGCCCACGGCCACGGCCCCCAGGCCGAACACCATCGTGAGCGTCCCGCTCCCCCGGTGCGCGCCGACCAGGAACAACGCGGTGACCACGAGGTAGAACACCATCTCGTACGACAGCGTCCACATGGTGTCGGCCACCCCGCCCACCCCGACCACGTCGAGCAGCATCGTGGCGTGCGCCGCCACCGCGCTCCCGTCGCGCGGCACCTCGGCGCGCACCGGCACCCACCAGGCGAGCGCCAGCACGAGCGCGGTCACCGCCAGGTAGAGCGGGTAGAGGCGGAAGAACCGGCTGATCCAGAAGGCCCGCACGTCGCCGTGCCGCTCCAGCGACGTGGGGATGATGTAGCCGCTGACCAGGAAGAACACCAGGATGCCGTAGACGCCGAGACTGAACCAGTAGGGGCGCAGGCCCGGCAGGAACCACGGCAGCAGGTGCTCGGCCACCACGGCCATCGCCCCGATGCCGCGCAGGGCGTCGAGCCAGGCCAGCCGGGTGCCGGGGCCCGCCGGGCCGCCCGAGCTGCCGGGGTCGCTGGGCACGAGCGGAGCGGTGGCTGCGGACACCCGCACCAACTTACCCGTACGGCGGGCGGTGATGCCGCCCGCTCTTCTCACTCGCTCCGGTGCCCGGTGAGCGAGGCGTGGTGGTCGGCGCCGTCCGGGCCGTAGGGGTCGGTGTGGACGGTCGCGGCCCGCAGGCGGGGCAGCTCGTGGATGAGGCGGTGCTCGGCCTCGACCGCCACCGCGTGCGCGTCCACGACCGACATGTCATGGGCGACCAGGATCTCCACCTCGGCGTGCAGGGCGTGGCCGATCCAGCGCAGCCGTACCGAGCCGACCCGCCGCACGCCCGGCACCACGGCG
This sequence comes from Nonomuraea sp. B208, assembly GCF_057536035.1. Classification (NCBI taxonomy): domain Bacteria; kingdom Bacillati; phylum Actinomycetota; class Actinomycetes; order Streptosporangiales; family Streptosporangiaceae; genus Nonomuraea; species Nonomuraea sp. B208. The sequence continues at coordinate 101,498 of NZ_BAAJOU010000024.1, read as the reverse complement.
ATGATGCCTTCCGCCGCGTCCACGAGCGTGGGGTCCACGGCGTCCATGAGGCGGTGGTAGATCTCGCGGGCCGCGTCGCGCAGGACGAAGCAGATGGCGACGGTGATCAGCAGGCCGACGACGGGGTCGGCGACCGGGAAGCCGAGCGCGGCGCCGCCCGCGCCGAGCAGCACGGCGAGCGAGGTGAAGCCGTCGGTCCTGGCGTGCAGGCCGTCGGCGACCAGGGCCGCCGAGCCGATCTCCCTGCCGACCCTGATCCGGTAGCGGGCCACCCACTCGTTGCCGAGGAATCCGACCACCGCGGCGCCGGCCACCCAGCCGACGGCACGGATGTCCTGGGGGTGGAGCAGGCGCTGGACGGCCTCGTACCCGGCGAGGGCGGCGGAGACGGCGATGATCGCGACGATAACGATGCCCGCCAGGTCCTCGGCGCGGCCGTAGCCGTAGGTGAAGCGGCGGGTGGCGGCGCGGCGGCCGACCGAGAACGCGATGGCCAGCGGTACGGCGGTGAGGGCGTCGGCGAGGTTGTGCAGGGTGTCGCCGAGCAGCGCCACCGAGCCGGAGGCCACGACGATGACCGCCTGGACGGCCGCGGTGACCATCAGCACGGCGAAGGAGACGGCGAGGACCCGCATGCCGCGGCTGCTGGACTCCAGGGCGGTGTCGGTCTTGTCGGCGCTGTCGTGACTGTGCGGCGTCACGACGTGCGCGATGCTCCTCGCCAGCCTCCTCAGCCCGTGCCCATGCCCATGCCCATGACCGTGCCCGTGCCCGTGCCCGTGGTCATGGCCGGAGTTCGGCTGGTGAGCCATGGCATCCCTCGCTCGCGCAGGTCGTCACTGGGCACCAGGATAGGCACCCGGCCCCGGCCCGACCGAGGCTCACCAGCCGATCCGGCCCTTGCCCGACACCAGCGCGCGGGCGATCACCAGCCGCTGCACGTCGTTGGTGCCCTCGCCGATCGCCATCAGCGGCGCGTCCCGGTAGAGCCGCTCGACCACGAACTCCTGGGAGTAGCCGTAGCCGCCGTGGATGCGCATCGACTCCAGCGACGCCTTCAGCGCCACCTCGGAGGCGAAGTACTTCGCCATCCCGGCCTCCATGTCCACCCGCTTGCCGCTGTCGGCCTGGGACGCGGCCCAGTACGTCAGCAGCCGCGCCGCCTGGATCTCGGTGGCCAGGTCGGCGAGCTTGAGCTGGATCGCCTGGAAGTCGGCGATGGGCTGCCCGAACGCGGTGCGCTCCCGGGCGTAGCCGAGCGCGGCGTCGTACGCGGCCTGCGCGACGCCGACGGCGCGGGCGGCGATGTTGACCCGGCCGATCTCCAGCCCGCCGAGCACCTGCTGCATGCCGCGCCCCTCGACGCCGCCGAGCAGGGCGGAGACCGGCACCCGTACCTCGTCGAGCACGACCTCGCAGGTCTCGGTGCCCTTGTAGCCGAGCTTGGGCAGGTCGCGGCTGACGCTGAAGCCGGGCGACGACGGGTCCACGAGCAGCACCGACATGCCCTTGTGCGCGGGTTCGGTGATCGAGGTCTTGACGAGGAGGGGCAGCGGGTCGGCGTGGCGGGCGTTGGTGATCCACGTCTTGGTGCCGGTCACCACGTAGTGGTCGCCGTCGCGGACCGCGCGGGTCTGGATGCCCTGCAGGTCGGTGCCGGCGCCGGGCTCGGTGAGGGCGATCGCGGTGCGCCGGGCGCCGGTGGCGAGGTCCTTGAGGTAGAGCCGCCGCTGCTCCTCGGTGCCGTGCCGGTTGATCATCCAGCAGGCGAGCGAGTGGGAGCCGATGGTGCCGGCCACGCCCATCCAGCCGCGCGCGATCTCCTCGAAGACCAGCGCGAACGACACCATGTCCGCGCCCATGCCGCCGTACTCCTCGGGCACGGACAGGCCGAACAGGCCCATCTGCTTCATCTTGTCGATGATCTCGGCCGGGTATCTGCCGGAGTGCTCCCACTCGACGGCCACCGGCACGATCTCCTTGTCCACGAACGCGCGCAGGGTCTCCCGGAACGCCTTCTGCTCGTCGGTCAGCTCGAAATCCATGTGCCTCGTCCCCGGTCCGCTTGCTGATCAGGCAGCTCACGTTAATAAGGCGGCACTTACCGGGTCAATGTCCTACGCGACGGTCCGGGCGGCGAGCTTGGCGACGACGTCCACGATGCGGACGGCGCGCTCGATCTCCGCGCGGTGGAAGACCGGGCCTCCGGCGGCGCGCGCCACGACCAGGTGCATGCGGTGCTCCAGCACCGGCAGCAGCATCAGTCGCAGCTCGCGGGCGTCCACGGCGACGGCACGGGGCGGCGGCGCGGGCAGCTCGAAGGTGTCGGGGGCGGCCAGCGAGGCGTGCCGTACCGCGCCGTCCGCCACCGCCAGCGACCACTCCGCCCCGCACAGCCCCGGCAGCGCGTCCACGAGGGTGGCGAGGCCGCGGCCCGGCTCGGCCACGACGTGCGAGAGCAGGTCGTAGTCGAGCGCCGATCCCGGCACCTCCTTGGTGGTCCACACCCCTTCGACGCGCACGCCGGGCACCACCGACAGCCGCTCGCCGGCCTCGGCCGGGGTCACCTGCCCGGGCCAGGAGACGGTGAAGTCGTCCACGGCCCGCCCGGCCTCCCTTTCGAGCACGGTGACCTGCAGGATGTCGGCTCCGAGTGTGCCCAGTGCCTTGGCCACCCGGCCGAGCCCGCCCGGCCGGTCCGGCAGGGACACCCTCAGTCGCAGCAGCATGCCGCCCCCTTTCCCGAGCTCTCACAGTGCCGTGGAAAGGTTTCCAGCATGTTCCACGGAAATGTCGTACATGCTGCGGTTCTATCCCTAGATGCGGGTTTAAGTCCGGATTATCAACCACGGTCTGCCCATGGTGAGCTGGAGTTTTCCCAGATCGCGTCCCAAGAAGGCCAAGAAGGCCAGGTCAGGCGAACACGTCCTGCTGGTAGCGGCCGTCCGCCTCCAGCCCGGCCAGCCAGGCGGCGCCGTCCCCGCCGGTGCGCTCCCGGTGCAGGTCCAGGAGAGCCTGCCGGACGGCCGGAGCCATCCGGAGGCCGTCGCCGCAGACGTACACGTGCCCGCCCCGCTCCAGCAGCTCCCACACCTCCTCGCCGTGCGCGGCCAGCGCGTCCTGGACGTACCGGTACGGATGCCCGGCGACCGCCGAGTACGCGGCGTGCACGCTCACCTCCGGCCGCTCGGCCCAGGCCGCGAGCTCGTCGCGGTACAGCAGGTCGTGCTCGGGGTGCCGGCACCCGGCGAACACCAGGGCCCGCCCGGGAGCGTCCGACAGCGCCCGCTCCTCCAGGAAGCCGCGCAGCGGCGCGAACCCGGTGCCGGGACCCACGAGGATCACCGGCGTGGCCGGGTCGGCGGGCAGCCGGAACGCGGGCGCGGGCACCCGTACGTAGCCGTAGAAGACCTCGCCCTCCCCCAGCCCGGCCAGGTACGCCGAGCAGGTGCCGTGGTAGGTGCCGCTCCCCGACCAGGCGGGACCCTCGACGAGCCCGACCGTGAGCCGCACCAGCGACGGGTCGGCCAGCGGCGAGGAGGAGATCGAGTAGTAGCGCGGCCTGATCGGCCCGGCCAGCTCCAGGAACACCGGCAGCGGCAGCTCGATCGCGGGGAAGCGGTCGAGCAGCGCCAGCGGGGACAGGCGCTTGGCGAGGACCTCCTCGGCGTAGTTCGCGGTCAGCTCGGCGAGCTGGCGGCGGGTGAACGGGCAGGCGGTGTGGGCGGCCAGCGCCTCCAGGTCGGCGCGGGTGGCGACCTCCTGCAGCTCGGCGAACTCGCCGAGCAGCAGCCCGGCGGTCACCGGCGTGTCCACGGGCAGGTGCGTGGCGCCGGAGGCGCGCAGCCGCAGGACCTGCTCACGGGGGACGCGCAGGCAGCGCAGCGCCCATTCGACCAGCTCGGGGTCGTTCTTGGCGAAGACGGCCACGTGGTCGCCCGCCGTGTACGTGACGCCCTCGGGCAGCCGGGCCACGATGGAGCGCACGCCGGGGCGGGGCGCCTCGGCCGAGAAGTCCCAGAGCCCTGTGGGGTCGCCGGTCAGCTCCTCGTTGGAGACGACGGTCAGCGGGACGGCCCGCTCGGAGACGACGGCGGGCCGGACCTCGGCCTCGCTCAGCACCTCCATCGTGTAGCGGGGGCCGGTGGCGTCGGCGCCGGCGCCGTACTCCTCGGCGAGGGCCGCCCACAGCCGGGCGGTCCAGGCCGACACGTCGCCGTCGAAGTCGCCGTCGGTGTCGGCCTCGCCCCGCTCGACCAGCGGCACCGCGCCGGCGGCGATCAGCTTCTCACTGGCCCGGCGCGGGAACGCCTGGTAGGTCGGCCACTGGGTGTTGCCGCAGCCGAGCACCGCGAGGCGCACCCCGGACAGGTCCGGCAGCGTATCGAGGGCGTCGAAGCGCTGGGCGTTGTCGGGGGCCTTGCCGTTGTAGGAGGAGGCGACCACGATGAGCAGGCCCTCGCGCGGCGGGTCGAGCTCGTCGAGCGTGGTCAGCGTGGTGGCGAACCCGGCCCGCCCGGCCCGCTCGGCCAGCCGCTCGGCGAGGTCGGCGCTGGTGCCGAGGTTGGAGCCGTAGGCGACGGTGAGCGGCACCCCGGCGACCGCGACGTCCCGCTCCCGCCCGGTCGCGGCGTCGGCGGCGGCGTCGGGGAGCGTCACGACGATCCGCTCGTGGGCGCGCCGCTCGCGCACCCGCAGCGTGAACCCGTCCGGCTTGAGGGTGAGGGTCTGCTTGATCTTCATCCGGTACGCGTCCGGGTCGGACAGCGCGAAGCGCCGCAGGATCATCGCCAGCGCCAGCCGGGCTTCGGTGAGCGCGAACTGGCGGCCGATGCAGGCCCGCTCGCCGTTGCCGAACGGCTTGTACGCGGCCGGGTGGTGGTTCTTACGCTGCTCGGGCAGCCAGCGGTCGATGTCGAACTCGTCCGGCCGCTCCCACGCCCCGGGGTGGCGGTGCAGGACCGGCAGCAGCACGCCCACGCCCTGGTCCTTGGGGATCGGGTAGCCGCCGATCTCGGTGTCCTCGATCGCGCTCACGCCGAAGGCGGGGATCGGCGACCAGAGCCGCAGCGTCTCCTCCAGGATGCGGGGGATGACGTCGAGCTTCATGATCGTCTCGTAGGAGGGCGGCTCGTCGCCGGGCAGCAGCCGGTCCACCTCCTCGTACGCACGGGCCAGCGTGTGGGGCTCGCGCAGCAGGTTGTACAGCGCGAAGGAGAGCAGGCCGCTGGTGGTCTCGTGGCCGGCGATGAGGAAGGTGAGCACCTGGTTGCGGATGTTCTCGTCGGACAGCCGGGCGCCGGTCCGCGGGTCGGCGGCCTCCAGCATGAGCCCGAGCAGGTCGCCGGTCGCGCCGCCGCCCTCGGCCCTGCGGGCCCTGATGACGTCGTCGACGAGGGCCCTCATGGTGGCGATGTCGCGCCGGTAGGCCTCCTCGTGCCCGCGCTTGAGCCGGGTGACGAACGGGAGCTGCTGGTTGCGCAGCATGGCCTCGGTGAGCGCGCCGCCCATGGCCTTGAGGAACGGGTGCAGCTCCGGCGAGTTGAAGGAGTCGAAGCGGTGGCCGAACCCGGTGAGCGAGATCGTGTCGAGCGTGAGCCTGGTCATGTCGTCGGCGACGGGCAGGTCCTGGCCCTGCCGGGCCGCCCACGAGGCGACGAGCTGCTCGGCGACCTCCAGGAACTGCGGATAGTACGCCTTCATCGAGCGCTGGCTGAAGGCGGGCAGCAGGATGCGGTGCGCCTGCCCCCAGACCGGCTCGTGCCGCTCGGCGGTGAACAGGCCGTCGCCGCCGAAGTCGCGCACGATCGACAGCGGCGGCCGGATGCGCTTCTCGAACCGGCTCTCGTCGCACACCTCGGCGACCAGGTCGGGGTCGAAGACCATCACGATCGTCCGGCCGGCGACCTCCAGGCGGAAGACGCCCTCGTCCCGGTAGCGGGCGGCCACCTCGACGAAGTGCTCCGTCGGCGCGTGCGCGGGGATCTGCAGCGTGTTGCCGAGGAAGGGCAGCCCTTGCGGGGCGGGGATCGTCCGTGCCATCACGTGCTCCAGAAATCTAGCCATACACCGTATGGCTCACGCTACCATACGATGTATGGCTGTGAGCGCGCGCAGGGGAACCCCGCTGAGCATCGACGAGATCAGCGCCGCGGCGCTGCGACTGGTGGACGCGGGCGGCGTCGAGGCGTTGTCCATGCGCAAGCTGGCCGCCGAGCTCGCCGTCAACCCGATGTCGCTCTACCACCACGTGGAGAGCAAGGAGGCGCTGCTGGAGCTCGTCTGCGCCACGACGGCGGGGCGGATGAGCCTGCCGCCCGACGACGGCCGGCCGTGGCAGGAGCAGCTCCGCGCCCTGGCGTTCGCCTACCACCGGCACGCGCGGGAGCACCCCGCGCTGTGGATCCACGTGCACGGCCATCCGCGGATCGTCGCCGACCGGCGGCTGTCACTGTGGCAGGTGCTGGAGCGCATCCTGCGGCTGGCGGGGGTGCCCGAGGACGAGCTGCGGCGCACGAGCGACGTGCTGTACGCGTTCGTGTCGGGGATCATCCTGTCGGAGCTGCAGGGTCACCTGCCGGACGACCCCGAGGAGACCGGGCGCAGCCTGAACACCGCGGTCGAGCTCATCGTCAGAGGTCTGGAGGGCGGCGCGGCGGGCTGATCAGCCGGCCGCCTCCCACACGGAGTCGAAGGCGGCCCCGGGGATCTCGGTGAGATCCCAGATCTCCAGCGGCTGGTCGGTGAGGAAGCCCTGCTCGTCCTGCAGGTGCTCCCACCAGTAGCGGCGGGCGGCGCGGTCGGGGCCGACCTCGACCTGCCGGATCGCCCACTGCTCGCCGTCGCCGCCCTCGACGCTCTCGAACAGCCACACCCGGCCGGCCTCGTCGGCGGTGTGCCAGTAGCGGCGCGGGCCCTCGGCCTCGGCGAGCTGCCGGACCAGCGGCCGGCGGAGATCTGGAGCTACCACGCGCCCATGCTAGCGGCCGCTCTGGTAGGCGCCCGCGTCCGGCGAGCCGCCCAGCTCGCGGCCCAGGACGTCTTTCTGGCGGCCCGCGCCGCCGCCGAACCAGGCGGCGGTGAGCGGCAGGGCGCGGCCGATGGCCGGGGAGCCCGGCTGCAGCCGCAGGTCGGTGCGGGAGACGAACTTGGGGTCGGCGACGACGGACTTCGGCCCGAGCTTGAACTTGGTGCGCCCGCGGTAGACGCTGCCGTCCTCGTCGGCGCCCTTGCCGTCCTCCCAGCCGGCCTCGCCGCCGACGACGATGACGTTGTTGCGGAGCTTGAGAATCCCGGGCGCGCAGCCGTCGTGGCAGGACCAGCCGATGGTCTGCTTGCCTGGCAGATAGACCGAGTTGTGCACCGCGATGGTGCCCTTGACCGGGCCGACGACGTGGCGGGGGCCGCGGGTGACGAGGAAGGAGGCCTTGCCGCGGGAGGAGGTCACGACGTTGAAGGCGAAGACGTTGCCGGTGGCGGTCCTGCCCTTACGCGCGCCGAGCTCGGTGAAGGTCTCGTTGTCGCGGGAGATGTTGTGGGTGACGAGGTTGCGGTCGCCGTTGTAGATCTCGACGGCGGCGCCGTCGGTGCCGTAGTCGGCGCTCTTGGCGTAGCTGCCGCTGATGGTGTTGCCGGTGATGACGTTGTCGTCGCCGTTGAGCAGCACGCCGAAGGCGCCGGAGTCGTTGTCGCCGCCCGCGTCGTTGACGCTCATGCGGTTGTTGCCGCTGATCACGCTGTCGCGGACGGTGTTGCGCGAGCCGGTGATCTGCACGCCCGCGACGTTGTGGTCGGCCCGCACGCCGGAGAGCTGGTTGTCACGGCCGGCGAGGCGGAAGCCGGCCCAGCGGCACCGGGTGGCGCGCAGGTTGCTGACCCGCCAGTGGTCGCCGCTGATGATCACGCAGTCGTCGTCGGAGCCGGTGATCTTGGCGTCGGGGCCCTTGCCGTAGGTCTTGACGACGATCGGCCGGGCCGCGGTGCCGCTGGCGGCCAGCGTGAGCGGGCCCTCGAAGGAGCTGCCGCGCTTGATGGCGACGGTGTCGCCGGGCTTGAGGTCGGCGACGTTGACCGCGTGGAGCGTTCTCCACGCGGTGCGGGCGCTGGTGCCCTCGGCCGAGTCGTCACCCGTTTTGGAGTCGACGTAATAGGTGGTGCCCGCTTGGGCCGAGGCCGCCGTCGCGGGAAGGGCGGGCAGGATCGAGGCCATGACGGCTACGGACAGCAACCTCATCGGAGCGCACCACTATCTAATTGAAACGACAAGTAACAGAGGCCACCGTAGCGTGTTCAGTGCGTGACACGCCATACGCTGAGTGACGGCGCGTCGCCGGGGATCTCGTCGCCGTCGGCCGCGTCGTGCACGCCCTCCATTCGGACGCCCGTCGGCAGCGGCTCGCCGGGGGCCCGGCGCGCGGCCACCACCAGCGTCTCCTCCTCCGTCTCGCGGGCGAAGACCAGGCAGTCGGCGTCGGCGTGCAGCCAGCGCAGCCCGCCGTGACGCAGGGCGGGCTCGGCGCGGCGCAGGCCGAGCAGCGCCCGGTATCCCGCGAGAGTGGCGAGGTCCTGGTCGGCGGGCCGGTTCCAGGGCATCGGGGTGCGCGAGTGCTCGCCGTTGACGCCGGTCAGGCCGAACTCGCTGCCGGCGAAGACCATGGGCGTGCCGGGCAGCGTGGCCTGCAGGCCGAGGGCGAGCAGGTGGCGCTCGCGCGAGCCGGTGACGGTGCGGATGCGCGGCGAGTCGTGGGAGTCGAGAAGCTGCCAGGAGTGCACGAGCGAGCGCCACGACATGTGGGCGGCGAAGGTCGTGAAGGTGGCGAGCGTGGCGTGCCCGTCACGCTCCGGCACGCCGCCCGGCACGCCGAGGAAGTGGTCGAGGTTCAGGCCGGGGTCGCGCAGCCAGGCCCAGACCGGGCGGGTGAAGCCGCCGTAGTTCATGGTGCCGTGCCAGCCGCCGCGGTCGAGGTCGCCGCTCGCGTCGTGGTTGTGCTCGGCGATGAAGGCCGCGTCCGGGCCGAGCGCCGCCCGCAGGTACGCGGCGGCGTCGTGTGCGAGGTCGTCGGCGCCGCGCCGCCCGGTCATGTTGGCGACGTCCACGCGCCAGCCGTCGAGCGGGCCGAGCCAGCGGGTCAGGACCTCGCGCATCCCCTCGCGTACGCGCGGGCTGTTCCAGTTGAGCTTGGGCAGCGACTTGACGCCCCACCAGGACTCGTAGTCGCCGGTGTCGGGGTCGAAGTAGAACATCTCGCGCTCGGGCGCGGCGACGTCGGAGACGGCGGCGGTGAACCACTCGTGGGTGTCGCCGCAGTGGTTGGTGGTGACGTCGCCGAGCAGGCGCATGCCGCGGGCGTGCAGCGCGTCCGCCAGGCGGTGCAGCGCCGCGTCGCCGCCGAGCAGCGGGTCGACCCGGTCGAAGGTGGCGGCGTCGTAGCGGTGGTTGGAGCGGGCCGGGAAGATCGGCGTCAGGTAGACGGTGTCGGCGCCGAGGCTCTCGACGTGGTCGAGCCGCCGTACGACGCCGTCGAGGTCGCCGCCGTAGAACTGCTCGGCGGTGCCGGGGCCCGACGGGATGACGGGGTCGGCGTCCCAGTCGCGCGGCAGCGCCCAGTCGGGCAGGTCACGGTCGGGCAGGTCGCGCATCGGGCGGGAGCGCTCGAAGCGGTCGGGGAAGATCTGGTAGACGATCGAGTCCCGCATCCAGCGCGGCGGCGGCTCGTGGCACACCAGCCGGAAGTCCGTGGCGTCGGTGACGTCGTGCCCCACGAGGCCAGCGGCGGTCAGCCACCTCTGGCCCCGCCCGGTGGCCAGCAGGAACCGGTAGGGCGTGACCGGGTTGACGGCGGTGATCTCGGCCCGCCACCAGACGTCCCCGCGGCCGAGGCCGGGGACCCGCCTGGCGGCGGGCGCGGCCTCGGCGTAGCGGGGCTCGCCGTCCTGGACGGCCCGTACGTGCACGCCGGTGACGCCCGCGGCCCGCGGCGCGCGCAGCCAGAGCGTCACCCGCGCGCCGAGCTCGGGCTCCTGGTCGGGGACGTACAGGGCGGAGCCGTCGTGGTGCGGCTCCTCGACGTAGCGCAATGCACTTATCCCTTGACTGCGCCGGCGGTCAGGCCGGAGACGATGTACTTCTGCAACCAGAGGAACACACCGACGGTCGGAACGGCGGTCAGCAGCGTGCCCGCGGCGAACATGCCGAAGTTCGCGTTGCGGTGGTCGCCGGCGATCATGCCGTACATGCCGACCGAGAGGGTCTTGCTGCCGGGGTCGCGCAGGAACACGTTGGCCATGAGGAACTCGCTCATCGTGCCGATGAAGGCCAGCAGCGCGGTGACCGCGAGGATCGGGGTGACCAGCGGCATGATGATCCGCCAGAAGATCTGCGCGTGCGTGGCGCCGTCCACGGTGGCGGCCTCGTCGAGCTCCTTCGGCACGGTGTCGAGGAAGCCCTTCATCAGCCAGGTGTTCACGCCGAGCGCGCCGCCGAGGTAGAGCAGCAGCAGGCCCCACGCCGTGTTGAAGCCGAACGCCGGGTAGAGCTCGGTGACCTCGGTGAAGATCATGAAGATCGTCACGATGGCCAGGAACTGCGGGAACATCTGGATGAGCAGCAGCGCCAGCAGCCCGGCCCGGCGGCCCGCGAAGCGCATGCGGCTGAAGGCGTAGGCGGCGAACATCGACAGCAGCAGGCTCGCGAACGACGAGGCCAGCGCGATGAACACCGAGTTGAAGAACCAGCGCCCGAACGGATAGGTGTCCGAGGTGAGCAGGTTCACGAAGTTCGTCACGCCGGCGCCGGACGGCAGCAGGTCGGTCGAGGCCAGCGTGCCCAGCGGGTTGATCGCCGCCGACACCACGAACAGGATGGGGAACAGCGCGAACGCGCAGACGACGAGCACGAACACGTGCCTGAGGGCGAGCTTCACGCGTAGACCTCCTCCTGCTTGCGGGTGCGCCGGAAGGCCACCGCCGAGACGAGCGCCACGATCGCGAAGATGAACACCGAGATGGCCGCGGCGAACCCGAACTGCGCCCCGGCCGCGCCGAAGGCCAGCCGGAAGGTGTAGGTGATGAGCAGGTCGGTGGCGCCGACCTGCGGGCTCGCGGCCGGGAACGGCCCGCCCTCGGTGGTGAGCGCGATGGCGTTGAAGTTGTTGAAGTTGAACGCGAACGACGAGATCAGCAGCGGCGTCAGCGCGACCAGCAGCAGCGGCAGCGTCACCCGCCGGAAGGCCCGCCACGGGGTCGCCCCGTCGATGGCCGCCGCCTCGGTCAGCTCGCGCGGGATGGCCTGCAGCGCGCCGGTCGTGACGAGGAACATGTACGGGAAGCCGAGCCACAGGTTGACCAGGATCACCGCGAACCGGGCGGTCACGGGCTCGCCGAGCCAGTCCACGTGCACGCCGAGAAGCTGGTTGACCAGGCCGAAGTCGCGGTTGAACATGTCCCGCCAGACCAGCAGCATGGCGAAGGCCGGCATCGCGTACGGCAGGATCAGCGCGATCCGGTAGAACCGGGTGCCGCGCATGCGCGGGTGGTGCAGCGCCAGCGCGACCGCCATGCCGAGGCCGAACGTGCCGAGCACCGAGGCCAGCGCGAAGACCGCGTTCCAGCCGAGCACGCCCAGGAAGTAGCCGGAGATGGTGGGGTCGGTCAGCGCGCGGGCGAAGTTGGCGAATCCGACGTTCACCTGCCAGCCCTGCGCCAGGTGCTCGCCCTTGGCGTTGACGAAGTAGCCCTGGTCCTCGTCGGCCGTCCAGGGGCCGCCGTCGCCGCGTACGCAGTCGCACGCCTCGTCGTACACGAGCGCGGCCCGGCCCTCGACGGCCCGGCTGAGCCCGTTGGCCTTGATCAGGCCGCCGGACGTGGGCACGGCGAGGGCGGAGACCTCGGCGGCGCGGGCGGCGGCCTCGGGGGCCTTGAGCACGGTCAGGCCGGGAGCGGAGACGACCTTGCCGGTGATGCCGAGCTCGGCCCCGGTCAGCGGGGTCAGCCCGTCGGCGGTGCCGAGCGAGACCTGCTTGGTCTTCGGGTCGACCAGCAGGAACACCAGCTCCTCGCCGCGCAGGGCGGGGGTCAGGGCGTACTCGGGAGAGCCGGGGGCCTGGCGCACCGAGCCGGTCTCGATGGCGGTGACCGCCTCGGCCTTGCTGCCCCGGTGCCCGTCGCCGAAGTTGGTGAACGCGGTGGTCGCCGTGTAGACGACGGGGAACACCTGGAAGGCGACGAGGAAGACGGTGCCGGGGACGAGGTACTTCGCCGGGACGAAGCGCCGGGTCAGGTAGAGCAGGGCGATGCCCGCGGCGGCGGCGCACAGCACCACGAGCGCGGCCCACGACTCGGTGGCGACCAGCGGCGGAACGGCGTACAGCAGGATCGCGGCGGTCACGGCGAGCACCGCGATCCGGCTCACCACGAACGCCGTGGTGATCTCCCTGCGGGGCCGGGCGGGCGGCGTCCCCGCCGCCCGCCCGCTCTCGCGCACGTCGAGTGCCACGGCGTCAGTTCTTGAGCGCGCCGTCGACGGCCTTCTGCGCGGCCGCCGCGGCCTCGGCCGCGTCGCCGCCCTTGACCGCCGCGTTCTCGGCGATGCCGAACGGCTCCCAGATGGCGGCCATCTCGGGGATGGCGGGCATCGGCATGCCGTCCTTGCCGGCGTCCATGAACTTCACGGCGTCCGGGTCCTCGGCCTGGACCTGCTGGAGCGCGGCCGACAGCGCCGGGGGCCGCGGGTCGGCCTTGTAGAGCGCCATGGCGACGTCCACGTTGGTCACGTAGTTGGCGACGAACTCCTGGGCCAGGGCCTTGCTCTTGCCCTTGGAGGCGACGAAGAAGGTCTGGACGCCGACGAACGGGGTGGCGGGCTTGCCGTCCTTGAACGCAGGGACGGGGCTGATGTCGTAGGAGACGCCGGCCTTCTTGACGTCGGCGATCGCCCACGGGCCGGAGACGAGGTAGGCGCACTTGCCGCCGGCGAAGTTGACGATGTAGTTCTCGTTGGTGATCGACGTGCGCAGCGCGCCGTCGCCCTTCTCGCCGAGGTCCTTGAGCTTCTCGAACGCCTTGACCGAGTCCGGCGAGCCGAGCAGCACCGTCTTGGGGTCGGGGTCGCCGGTGGAGGTGGCGCCGAACAGCGCGCCGCCGGCCGAGGCGAAGATCGGGTAGACGTGGAAGGCGTCGCCCTTCTGGCCGACCGGCAGGCAGAGCACCTCCTTGACCTTGCCGTCCGCCTTGAGCTTCTTGCCCTGGGCGATCAGGTCCTCGATGCTGGCGGGCGCGTCGGGGGCGAGCTTGGTGTTGCGGATGAGGGCGATGTTCTCCACGGCGTAGGGGGCGCCGTAGATCTGGCCGTTGAAGGTGACGGCCTGCAGGGCCTTGGCGGAGAAGGCGCCCTTCTGCTCCTCGGTCAGCGTGATCGGGTCGATGGCGCCGTTCTGCACCAGGTTGCCGATCCAGTCGTGCGCGCCGATCATGATGTCGGGGCCGCTGCCCTGCTGGGAGGCGGTGAGGAAGGTCGTCTGGTTGTCCTTGGAGATCTCCTTGACCTCCACCTTCACGCCGTTCTCCTTGCCGAAGGCCTCGGCGAAGGGCTGCAGCGGCTGGACCCGGCTGGGGTCGGCCCAGATGACGAGCGTGCCGCCGCCCGCGGCCGCCGTGGCAGGGGCGGACGCGCCGGACGAGGCGGTGGGGGCGGCCGGCTCTGCGCCGCCGCAGCCCGTGGCGGCGAGGGCGAGGGTCGCGAGGGCGGCCACACCCAGAGCACGCTTGCGCATGAGACCTCCTGAGGTCACGCAGAAGCAGCGGCGCGCTGATGGCGCGCCGCCGCGGAGGGAAAGCCCGAACGTTTCCAGGAAGTTAGCGGCTCTTTGCAAGAATTGGAAGGTCTTGCGAAAGAGCGTTACCAAACCCGCACGTCGCTTCTGCAACTTGCGGAAAGTTACGCTTGACCCAGAAGCGACGATCAGGACATCCTTCACCAGAACATCACAGGACCACTCGGTCCCCCGGGGGAAGGAACACCATGCTGCTCGGCAACGACGACTGGTGGCGGGACGCCGTCGTGTACCAGGTCTATCCGCGAAGCTTCGCCGACGCGAACGGCGACGGCACCGGTGACCTCCAGGGCGTGCGCGGCCGCCTGGACTACCTCGCGAGCCTCGGCGTGGACGCGATCTGGCTCAGCCCGTTCTACACCTCGCCCCTCGCCGACGGCGGCTACGACGTGGCCGACTACCGCGACGTGGACCCGCGCTTCGGCACGCTCGCCGACTTCGACGCGCTCGTCGCCGAGGCCCACGGCAAGGGCATCAGGGTCATCGTGGACCTGGTGCCGAACCACTCCTCCGACCGGCACCCCTGGTTCCAGGCCGGCCTGCGCGACCGCTACATCTTCCGCGACGAGCCCAACGACTGGGAGTCGATCTTCGGCGGCCCGGCGTGGACGCAGGTCGAGGACGGCCAGTGGTACCTCCACCTGTTCGCGCCCGAGCAGCCCGACCTCAACTGGGACAACCCCGAGGTGCGCGCCGAGTTCCGCGACATCCTGCGCTTCTGGCTGGAGCGCGGCGTGGACGGCTTCCGCGTGGACGTGGCGCACGGCATGATCAAGGCCGCCGGCCTGCCGGACGTCGGGGCGAAGGACGGCCCGCAGGCCGAGATGCTCGGCGACGAGCAGGTGCCCTACTTCGACCAGGACGGCGTGCACGACATCTACCGCGAGTGGCGGCCGATCCTCGACTCCTACCCGGGCGGCCGGATGGCGGTGGCCGAGGCGTGGGTCTCCTCCCCCGAGCGCCTGGCCCGCTACATCGGCCCGGACGAGCTGCACCAGGCGTTCAACTTCGAGTTCATGATGGCCGACTTCCACGCCAAGTCGTTCCGTACGGTCATCGAGAAGTCGCTGGCCGAGGCCGAGCTGGTCGGCGCGCCCACCACCTGGGTGCTGTCCAACCACGACAAGCCGCGCCACGTCACCCGCCACGGGAGCCTGGCCCGCGCCCGCGCGGCCACCCTGCTCATGCTGGCTCTGCCCGGCTCGGCCTACCTCTACAACGGCGAGGAGCTGGGCCTGCCCGAGGTCCTCGACCTGCCGGACGAGCTGCGCCAGGACCCGGCCTTCCTGCGCCGGGGCGAGAGCCGCGACGGCTGCCGGGTGCCGATCCCGTGGACCGCCGAGCCCGGCTGCGGCTGGCGCGACCCGTGGCTGCCGATCCCGGCGGAGTGGACGGCGCTGTCGGCCGAGGCCCAGGAGGACGACCCCGGCTCGACGCTCAACCTCTACCGGGCCGCGCTGCGCCTGCGCAGGCGGCATCCGGCGCTCGGCGGCGGCACGCTGTCCTGGCTGGACTCCCCCGAGGACGTCCTGGCCGTCGAGCGGGACCCCGGCCTGGTGGTGGTGCTCAACACCGGCGAGCGTCCCGTGCCGCCGGGCGTCGCGGGCGAGGTGCTGCTGTCCAGCGGCCCGCTGGCGGCCGACGGGTCGATCCCGCCCGACACCGCCGTCTGGATCCAGCGCTCCGGCTCCGGCACCGACGATTGATAGCTGATGCTTTGGGGGATCTTTCCCCTCTCGCGGCATCTGCGAGTCGTGACGCTCGGTAATGTCGTGGGATGTCGGCGGTGTTCCGGTCGATCTGGGGCAGGTCCCTGCGGGGACGGGTGACCCTGATCGCCACGATCGTGGCGGCCCTCGTGCTCCTGCCCATGGGCGTCGCGGCCGTCGTCCTCGCCCGCACGCTGGTCGAGTCGTCCGTCTTCGCCGACACCCGCCACACCGCCCAGCGGGTGGCGTACGAGATGCGCTCCGGCAGCCTGCCCCAGGGCTCCACCATCCCGCTGCCCGACCCGTCGGTCGACCTCATCCAGGTCATCGGCGCCGACGAACGGATCATCGCCACCAGCGACGCCGCCCGCGCCCTGCCGCCGCTCACCGACCTGCGCCCCACGCGGCAGGACCCCGAGATCGACGTGTTCAACTGCCTGCCGACCGAGTGCGTGCACCTGTCGGCGATCCAGGTGAACGTCTCCCCCGACTCGCCCGTCGTCCTCGCCGGGCGCAGCACCCCGGACGTGCTGGGCACGCGCACCCTGGAGTTCATCGTCTTCGCCGAGGTCGCGGTGCTGGTCGCGCTGGCCGGGTGGGCGACCTGGCTGATCACCGGGCGGGCGCTGCGCCCGGTGGCCACCATGCGCGCGCAGCTCGACGCGGTGCACACCGGCGACCTCAGCAGCCGCGTCAGCGAGCCGCCGGGCGAGGACGAGGTGGCCCAGCTCGCCCGCTCGATCAACGGCACGCTGACCCGCCTGGAACGTTCCGCCGAGCAGCAGCGCCAGTTCGCCTCCGACGCCTCCCACGAGCTGCGCACCCCGATCGCCGGGCTGCGCGCCCAGCTGGAGAGCGCCCAGCTCTACCCGGACGACACCGACCTGCGGTCGCTGGTGAAAAGCGCCCTGCGCGACACCGACCGGCTGGAGGCCATCATCACCGACCTGCTCCTGCTGGCCAGGATCGGCTCCCAGGTGGACGCGGCCAAGGAACGGGTGGACCTGGCCGTCCTGGTGCGCCAGGAGCTGGGCCGGCGCAGCGACAAACTGCCGGTCCACGCCGACCTGGCCGCCGGCGTCGAGGTGGACGGCGTGCGGCTGCAGCTCGCCCGCGTGCTGACGAACCTGCTGGACAACGCCCAGCGGCACGCCGAGACCCACGTCCAGGTGCGGGTGACCCGCAAGAACGGCCTGGCGGTGCTGTCGGTGGAGAACGACGGCCAGGAGATCCCCGAGGCCGAGCGCGAGCGCATCTTCGAGCGCTTCACCCGGCTGGACGCCTCCCGCAGCCGCGACGCCGGCGGCACCGGCCTCGGCCTCGCCATCGCCCGCGACGTGGCGCTCGCGCACGGCGGCCAGATCCGCGCGGAGGACTTCCCGGGCGGTGCCCGGTTCGTCCTGAGACTTCCGGCGGCTACGTGATTTCTACCGTTCCGATAGTGGATCATTGGTTCATGACGGAGCAGGCGCCGCAGGGCGTAGATCCCCGCATCCCCAACGCGGCCCGCATGTACGACTACTTCCTGGGCGGCAAGGACAACTTCAAGGCCGACCGCGACCTCGGCGACATGGTGCTCGGCGTCATGCCCGAGGTCCGCGACGGCACCAGGGAGAACCGCGCGTTCATCGGCCGCATGGTCCGCTACCTGTGCGAGCAGGGCATCACGCAGTTCCTCGACCTGGGCTCGGGCCTGCCGACCCAGGAGAACGTGCACGAGGTCGCCCACCGGATCGTTCCCGAGGCCCGCGTGGTCTACGTCGACAACGACCCCGTGGTGGCCACGCACGGCCGGGCGCTGCTCGCCGACCCCAACCGGGTGGCGATGGTGCTGGGCGACGTGCGCCGGCCGGAGGAGATCCTGTCCGACCCCGAGGTGCGCGGCCTGCTCGACTTCTCCCGGCCCGTGGCCGTGCTCATGATGTTCATCCTGCACTTCGTGCCGGACGAGGAGGACCCGCAGGGCTTCGTGGCCGCCTACCGGGAGGCGCTGGCGCCGGGCAGCTACCTCGCCATCTCCCACATGGGCAACGACGTGGCGACCGAGCGGGCCGCCCGCATCGCCGGGTTCTACCGTCAGTCGGGGATGCCGTTCACGCCGCGGCCGGGCAAGGAGATCGAGACCTTCTTCGGCGACTTCGAGCTGATCCCGCCGGGTCTCGCCAACGGGCTCGGACCGGCCGTGTGGCCGTTCGCCGACCCCGCGCACCCGACGATCGTGGACGAGGAGACGGCCCGCATGGGGTACGCGGGCATCGCCCGCAAGCCGCGCTGAGAAGTCCCTCCACGAGCGCCCGACCGGCTCGCGGCCGGCGGCTGGGAGCCGGTCCGGCGCTCTAGGCCCGCGGGCCGAACCCGACGGCGGGCAGGATGGCCTGGTCGACGATCGCCTCAAGCGTCTCGTCGGTGGGCGGGGCGCCTCTGTCGAGCAGGTGCTTGGTCACCAGCGCCTCGCCGATGTCGGCCACGACCGGGGTGATCAGCTCGGCGCTGAAGTGGCCCCGGTCGGCGTAGTGCCGCAGCACCGTGAGCGTGAACGTGCCGCCACGGCCGGCGAAGACCCGCTCGTGCAGCGCCTCCGACATCAGCTCCGCGCTCTTCGGGTCGGTGAGGATGGCGGCCACCGCCCGGCCCGCCCTGCTGAACGCCCACTCCGTCATGAGGCGCAGCGCCCTGATCAGGTCGCCGCGCAGATCGTCCGCCCCCGGGGCCGGCTCCTCCACCGGATGCTGGTGGTAGAGCGCGTCCAGAAGCACCTCGACGGGGCTGGACCAGCGGCGGTACAGCGTCGTGCGCGGCGTCGCCGCCCGCCGGCCGATGCCGTCCATGGTCAGCCGTGCCACGCCGACCTCCAGCACCTCCTCCAGCACGGCGTCGTGGATGGCCTTGAGCAACTCCTCGCCACGCCGGCGCGTCCGCCCGCTGTGGTCGCCCATCATCGCCCCCTTGCTCAGCTACACGGGTGTAGCTTACCTTCATCATCATTAGATACAGTCGTGTAGCTAATTACTGAGGGGACACCCATGTCCGTCGCTCCGCCGCTGCCCGTCCAGGGAGCCACTCCCGTCACGCGCCGGGCTCTCGCGCCCGACCTGGCCCGCGGGCTGATGCTGCTGCTGATCGCGCTGGCCCACGCGCACATGTACCTGGGGGGCCACCCCGTGGGCTTCCGCGGCTACGCCCTCGACGGGGGCACGCTGGACCGCCTCGTCGCCGGGGTCCAGATCCTGCTGGTGGACGGGCGCGCCCTGCCCATGTTCGCCGCGCTGTTCGGCTACGGCCTGGTCCAGCTCGCGCACCGGCAGCTCGCCGCCGGCCGGAGCCCGTCCCGGGTGCGCGCGGTGCTGCGCCGCCGGAGCCTGTGGCTGCTGGCCTTCGGGTTCTGCCACGCGCTGCTGCTGTTCTTCGGGGACATCCTGGGGGCGTACGGGCTGGTGGGGCTCGTCCTCGCCGGCTTCGTCCTGCGCGAGGACCGCACCGTGCTGCGCGCCGCCTTCGCCGGGCTCGTCGCGCACGCCGTGGTCATGGCCGCCTTCGGCCTGCTCACGATCTCCGGGCCCAAGGGCGACACCCCGGCCGCCATGGCCGACCCGGTCGAGGCGACGATGATGCGGCTGATCGGCTGGTCCGGGATGACGCCCACGTACTTCGCCGTGGGCGTGGTGCCGGCGTTCCTGTTCGGCGTCTGGGCCGCGAGGCGCCGCCTGCTGGAGGACCCGCTGGCGCACCGGGACCTGCTCTCCCGGGTGGCGACCCTGGGCACCGGGCTGGCGGTCGCGGGAGGGGTGCCGTTGACGCTGATCGACACGCGGGTGTGGGCGGCGTCCGATGCGGTGGCGGTGGCGGCGTACGTGCTGCACAGTCTGAGCGGCATCGCGGGCGGGCTGGCGTACGCGGCCGTCATCGGCCTGGTCGCCTCCCGCGTGCGGCCCGGCGTGGCCGTCAGGGCGTTGTCCGCGTGCGGCCAGTGGTCGCTCACCTGTTACCTGCTGCAGTCGGTGATCTTCGTGGCGGTGTTCGCGCCGTACTTCGGCGGGCTCGGCACCCGCGTCGGCGACGCCGCCGCGTCCGGCGTCGCCGTGCTGACCTGGCTCGCCACGGTGGTCCTCGCCGCCGTGCTGTCCGCGGGCGGCCGGAGGGGTCCGGCGGAGGCGCTGCTCCGGCGTCTCACCTACGGCCGCCGCTGACGCGGGTCAGGCGCGGGCCATCTCCCGCTCCCCGGCGTCGGGCTCGGGACGCTCCCCGGGGGACTCGTCCTCGTCGATCAGGGTGGACTCGTCGAACGGGGCCCGCCCGGCCAGCACCTCGCCGGCGCGCTCCCGGTCGAAGTCGCCGGTCCAGGTGCCCACGAGGACCGTCGCCACGGCGTTGCCCGCGAAGTTGGTGAGCGCCCGCGCCTCGGACATGAAGCGGTCGATGCCCACGATGAGGCCGACGCCGTCCACCAGCTCGGGCCGGTGCGCCTGCAGGCCGCCGGCCAGGGTGGCGAGCCCCGCGCCCGTCACGCCCGCCGCGCCCTTCGAGGCGATCATCATGAACAGCAGCAGCGCCACCTGCTCGCCGAGCTCCAGCGGCGAGCCGGTCGCGGTGGCGATGAACAGCGTGGCCATGGTGAGGTAGATGGCGGTGCCGTCGAGGTTGAAGGAGTAGCCGGTCGGGACCGTGATGCCCGCGACGGTCCGGCTCACGCCGAGGTGCTCCATCTTGGCGATGAGCCGCGGCAGCGCGGTCTCCGAGGAGGACGTCGAGAGGATCAGCAGGAACTCGCGGCCGAGATAGCGCAGCAGCGACCACAGGTTGACCCGGGCGACCAGCCACAGCAGCGGGCCGAGCACCAGGCCGACGAAGAGCACGCAGGTGGTGTAGAAGGCGATCATGATGATCGCGAGGCTCTTGAGCGCCTCGATGCCGGTGGCGCCCACGACGGCCGCGATCGCGCCGAACGCGCCCACGGGCGCGGCCCACATGACCATGGCGAGGATGCGGAAGACGAGCCGCTGCAGGTGCTCGATGCCGCGCAGGATCGGCTTGCCCCTCTCCCGCATCGCCTGGAGCGCGAAGCCGGTCAGCAGCGCCACCAGCAGCGCCTGCAGCACCGACCCCGAGGTCAGCGACGACAGCAGCGTGTCGGGGATGATGCCGAGCACGAAGTCGACGGTGCCGCTCTCGGCGCCCTTGGCCGCCTCCGCCTCGGCCGCCTGCCGGGCGGTGTCGGTGAGCCGCAGCCCCTCGCCCGGGTGGATGACGTTGCCCACGAGCAGGCCGATGAGCAGGGCCACCGTGGACATCACGATGAAGTAGCCGAGGGCGAGGCCGCCGACCTTGCCGACCTTGGCGGCCTGGCTCACCGAGCCGACGCCGAGCACGATGGTGCAGAAGATGATCGGCCCGATCAGCATCTTGATGAGGGCGACGAACCCGGTGCCGAGGGGTTTGAGCGCCTGACCGGCCTCCGGCCAGACGAACCCGACCAGGATCCCGAGCAGGACCGCCGCGATGACGGCCAGGTACAGATAGCGTGTGCGATCGCGCATGGGGGGTTGTCTCCAGCCACTGCGGACGGACGTTCCAGTGGTGCGACTATGCGCGGCGTACGTGACCCAGGTCACCATTAAGTAAGTTACGTTCACGACTAATGCCGGAAAAAGGTGTCTTCACCATGCGTCGCTGGAGCCTGGCGGGCCAGATGCTGGTCCTGCAACTGCTCGTGGTCGCGGTCACCGCGACGGGCTGCGCCGTGCTCGCCCTGGTGCAGGCGCACCGGCTGCTCACCGACGACGCCGGGCACCGGGCCACGGCCGTGGCGGTCAGCGTGGCCGCCGCCCCCGAGGTCGCCGACGCCCTGGGCGACCCCGACCCGAGCGCGCGGCTGCAGCCGTTCGCCGAGCGGGTGCGGCTCAGCACGGGCGTCGACTTCATCACCATCATGCGGCCGGACGGCACCCGGCTCAGCCATCCCCACCGCTCCGAGATCGGCCGGCGCTTCCTCGGCAACACCGGCCCGGCGCTGCGCGGCGAGACGTTCACCGAGACCTACACCGGCACCCTCGGCCCCTCCGAGCGGGCCGTCACCCCCGTCCTGTCGGACGGCCGGGTGGTGGCCCTGGTCAGCGCGGGGATCAAGGTGGACAGGATCAGCGCCATGCTGCGCGGCCAGCTCGGCTGGGGCGGCTTCATCGTGGCGCTCGCGCTCGGGCTGGGCGCGGCCGGCACGTGGCTGGTGACCGCCCGGCTGCGCCGCCAGACGCACGGGCTCGGCCCGGTGGAGCTGGGCCGCATCCACGAGCACCACGACGCGGTCCTGCACGCCGTGCGCGAGGGCCTGCTGCTGGTCGGCGGCGACGGCCGGCTGACGCTGTGCAACGACGCCGCCCGGCTGCTGCTCGGCCTGCCCGCCGGCGCCGAGGGCCGGCACGTGGACGAGCTGGGCCTCACCGAGCTGACGGCCGCCGGCGAGGAGCGGGTCCACCTGGTCGGCGAGCGGGTCCTCGCGGTCAACAGCGCCGCGAGCCGGCTCGGCCGGGTGGTGACCGTACGCGACACGACCGAGCTGCAGGCGCTGACCGGCCAGCTCGACGCCGAGCGCGGCTTCGCCGAGTCGCTGCGCTCGGCCGCGCACGAGGCCGCCAACCGGCTGCACACCGTGATCACACTGGTCGAGCTGGGCCGTACCGAGGAGGCCGTCGCGCTCGGCACCGCCGAGCTGCGCGCGGCGCAGGAGCTGACCGACCGGGTGATGGGCGCGGTCCGCGAGCCGGTGCTCGCGGCGCTGCTGCTCGGCAAGAGCGCCGAGGCCGCCGAGCGCGGCGTCGAGCTGGTGATCACGAACGAGGGCGGCGAGGACGAGCCGCTGGACGACTGGGGCCTGGACCCGCGCGCGCTGGTCACCATCGCGGGCAACCTCATCGACAACGCCATCGACGCCGGCACCCGCGTCGAGGTGCGGCTCGGCTCCGACGGCGGCCGGGCCGTCATCCAGGTCTCCGACGACGGCCCGGGGCTCACCGGCCCGGCCGCCTTCGCCAGGGGCTGGACCACGAAGGGCGACGGCCGCGGCCTCGGCCTGGCGCTGGTCGGGCAGGCGGTGCGGCGGCTCGGCGGGGAGATCGAGGTGCGCGGGTCCGCGTTCACCGTGCGGCTGCCGATCCCGGAGCGCGTCCGATGACCCGCGCCGCCATCTCCGTCCTGGTCGTCGAGGACGAGGAGATCACCGCCGAGGCCAACCGCGTCTACGTCGAGCGGGTGCCCGGCTTCACGGTGGCCGGGGTGGCCCGCTCCGGCGGCGAGGCGCTGCGTTTCCTGCGCCGCCGCCCGGTGGACCTCGTCCTGCTCGACCTGTACCTGCCGGACCTGCACGGGCTGGAGGTGGTGCGGGCCATCAGGGCGGGCGGCCTGATGTGCGACGTCATCGCCGTCACCTCGGCCCGCGACCTGGCGATGGTGCGCTCGGCGGTGTCGCTCGGCGTCTCGCAGTACCTGCTCAAGCCGTTCACGTACGCCACGCTGCAGGAGAAGCTCACCCGCTACGCCCGGTTCAAGGACGAGGCCGGGGTCGCGGCCGGCCAGGGCGACGTGGACCGCGTGCTCGGCGCCCTGCGCGGCAGCTCCGACCTGCCCAAGGGGCTGTCCAGGGACACCCTGGACGCGGTCGCGGCCGAGCTGCGCGCGCGGCCGGGCGGCATGGCCGCCCAGGCGGTGGCCGACGCCATCGGGGTGTCCCGCGTGACCGCCCGCCGCTACCTGGAACACCTGGTCGAGCTGGGTACGGCGGTCCGCATGCCGCAGTACGGCGGAGTGGGCCGGCCAGAGTTGCTCTACCGGATCCCCATGGAGCGTTAATGACGGTGACGCCGGGCGTTCAACCCGGACCTCTAGCTTCTCAATGCCATCAGAAGCTTTGAGGAGAATCCGTTGCGAGTCTTGGCCGTAGTTCCCGCCCGCGGAGGTTCGGCGGGCGTACCCCTGAAGAACCTCGCCCTGGTCGGGGGCGTGCCGCTGGTGACCCGGGCCGTCCGGGCCTGCCTGGCCGCCGAGCTCGTGGACCAGGTCGTGGTCAGCACCGACCACGACGGCATCGCCGCGACCGCCCGCGAGGCGGGCGCGCTGATCGTGGAGCGGCCCGCCGAGCTCAGCGGCGCGACCGCCTCCAGCGAGTCGGCGGTGCTGCACGCGCTCGACGCGCTCGACGCCGACCCCGAGGTCGTCGTGCTCGTCCAGTGCACGAGCGCGTTCATCGACCCGGAGGACCTGTCGGCCGCCGTGCGGAAGGTCCTCGACGGCGAGGCCGACTCCGTGGTGTCCGGCCTGCCGACGCACGAGTTCCTCTGGACCGCCGCGGGCGCGGGCGTCAACCACGACCCCGCCGTCCGGCCGCGCCGGCAGGACCGCGAGCCCCAGTTCCGCGAGAACGGCGCGTTCTACGTCATGCGCACCGCCGGCTTCCGCGAGCACGGCCACCGCTTCTTCGGCCGCACCGCGGTCCAGCCGGTCCCGCCGCAGCACGCGATCGAGGTGGACGAGCCGGGCGACCTGGAGCTGGTCCGGGCGCTGGCGCCGTTCATCGACCGGCCGGAGCCGATCGACGTGGACGCCGTCATCACCGACTTCGACGGCGTGCACACCGACGACCGCGCCTACGTCGACTCCGACGGCCGCGAGATGGTGCTGGTCAGCCGCTCCGACGGGATGGGCGTGTCGCTGCTGCGCCGCTCCGGCGTCAAGGTGCTGATCATGTCCACCGAGCACAACCCGGTGGTCGCCGCCCGCGCCCGCAAGCTCGGCGTGCCCGTGCTGCAGGGCCTGGCCGACAAGCGCACGGTGCTGCGCGACTGGCTGCACATCGAGGGCCTCGACCCCGCCCGGGTGGCCTACGTCGGCAACGACGTCAACGACCTGGGCCCGATGGCCGAGGTCGGCTGGCCGGTCGCCACCCCCGACGCCCACCCGCGGGTGCGCGCCGCGGCCCGCGTCGTGCTCACCCGTAACGGCGGCTCGGGCGCGGTGCGCGAGCTGTGCGACCGCGTGGTGGCCGCCCGCCCCGAGCCCCAGGCCCAGCCGGCCGCCGCGGTCCGGGCCCGCCCCCGCTTCGGCCCGGTCGCGATCGGCGACACGCTGGTGGGCGACGGCGAGCCCGTCTACGTCATCGGCGAGATCGGCATCAACCACAACGGCGACCTCGACATCGCCCGCCGGCTCATCGACGTGGCCGCCGACGCGGGCTGCCAGGCGGTCAAGTTCCAGAAGCGCACCCCCGCGATCTGCGTGCCCGAGGAGCAGAAGGGGCAGATCCGGCAGACGCCGTGGGGCGAGATGACGTACCTGGAGTACAAGGAGCGCACCGAGTTCGGCCGCGACGAGTACGCCGAGATCGCCAAGCACTGCGCCGAGCGCGGCCTGCACTGGTTCGCCTCGCCGTGGGACGTGCCCTCCGTCGAGTTCCTGGAGGAGATGGACGTCCTGGTGCACAAGGTGGCCTCGGCCGGCGTGGCCGACCACCAGCTCCTGCGCGCCCTCGCCGCCACCGGCAAGCCGGTCATCCTGTCCACCGGCATGTCCACGCTGTCGGAGATCGACGCGGCGGTGGAGATCCTCGGCACCGACCGGCTGATCATGATGCACGCGACCTCGACGTACCCGCTGCCTCCGGAGGAGGCGAACCTGCGCACGATCACCACGCTGAAGGAGCGCTACGGCGTGCCGGTCGGCTACTCCGGCCACGAGCGCGGGCTGCAGATCTCGCTGGCGGCCGTGACGCTCGGCGCGGTGTGCGTGGAGCGGCACATCACGCTCGACCGCACCATGTGGGGCTCCGACCACGCGGCCTCGCTGGAGCCCGCCGGGCTGGAGCACCTGGTACGCGACATCCGGATCATCGAGCAGGCCATGGGCGACGGCGTCAAGCGCGTCTTCCCCGGCGAGGAGGCCCCCAAGGCCCGCCTGCGCCGGGTCACCGCCTGACCCCCTGCCCCTCGTTCCTGGAGAGACCCCCCGTTGATCACTCTCTCGGTCGTCGTGCCGATCCGCGACGGTGAGTGCTACATCGCCGACGCGCTCACCGCGCTGGCCCGCAACGCCCGGCGCGACTTCGAGTTCATCGTCGTCGACGACGGCTCCGTGGACGCCACGCCGGACATCGTCGACGACTTCCGGGGCGAGCTGCCCGGCCTGGCCGTCATCCGTCACGACGTGCCGGCCGGGCTGGCCGACGCGCGCAACGCCGGTCTCGCCGCCGCGTCCGGCCGGTACGTGACGTACCTGGACGGCGACGACTGGCTCGCGCCCGGCTACCTGGCCCGGCTGGTCGAGGCGGCCGACGGGCTCGGCTGTGACTTCGTGCGCGTCGACCACGTGCAGGTCGAGGGCCGCAAACGGGTCGTGCACCGCGCCCCCCTGGCGCGGAGGGGCGTGGTGCTCGACCCCCGCGAGGCGATCCTGCCCGCGGACACGCGCACGATGGTGGACTACCCCTACGCCTGGGCCGGGATCTACCGGCGCTCACTGGGCGACCTGCTGCGTTTCCCCGGCTCGCTGCACACGGCCGAGGACCGGCCGTGGATCTGGCGGCTGCACCGGGAGGCGGCCACGTTCGCCGTGGTGTCGCTGGCCGGGGTGTTCTACCGCCGCCAGGTCGCCGGCTCGCTCACCCAGATCGGCGACGAGCGGCAACTGCACTTCTTCGACGCCTTCGAGCTGGTGCTCAAGGACCTGGAGCCGGAGTTCCTGCCGAAGGCCGTACGGACCTTCTGCGCCCTGTTCGCCCACCATCTGGAGCTCGGCGAGCGGTTCGCGCCGCCGCTGCGCGCCCGCTTCGAGGAGCGGGGCGTGCTGATGGTGTCCTCGCTGCCGCGCGAGCTGGTGGCCGAGGCCGTGACGCGGATGCCCGCCGAGCGGGGGGCGCTGCTGCGCGCCCTGCTGCCCGGACTGCCCCCCGACCCGTACGCCAGGATCCGGAGCGCCCCATGAAGGTCTTCTACGCCTCGACCCTGTTCGGGGCGATGACGCTGGCCGCCGCGATCGACGACGGCCGTTTCGGCGACGGCCGGCGGCTGCTGATCGTGTCGAACAACGCGGCCGTCCCCGAGGTGGCGACGCCGCTGGAGGAGACGCCCGGCTTCGCGGCGCTGCGCGGGCGCTTCGACGAGGTGCGCTCGTGGAACGAGCTGATCGCGCCGCTGCATCCGTCCGACTGGCGGGCGCGGGTGATCGAGGTGCCGATGACCGAGCGGCTGATCCGCTCGCACTGGGGCCTGGACGACGTCGAGGAGCTGGTGCTGGAGTCGATCGCGGTGCCGCCCGCCCGGACGATCGGCGGGCTGGTGCGCGACTGCCCGATCACCGTCTACGCCGACGGGCTCATGAGCTACGGCCCCACCCGCGACCCGCTCCCCGCCGAGATCCACCGCCGCGTCACCCGGCTGCTCCATCTGGACCTGGTGCCGGGGCTGACGCCGCTGCTGCTCAGCGAGTACGGCGTGCCGGCCGAGACGCTGCCGGGCGAGCGTTTCCTCGCGGTCGTCGCCGAGGTGGCCGGGGCGGCCGGGGCCGGTGCCCCCGCCCTGCCGCCCGGCGCGCCGGTCGTCCTCGGCCAGTACCTGTCGGCGCTGGAGTTGCTGAGCGCCGAGGAGGAGGCCGGGCTGCACGAGGGGATGCTGGCGGCGCTGGCCGCCCGCGGCCACGACCACGTGGTGTTCAAGCCGCACCCGGCCGCAGGGCGGCGGCACGCCCGGCTCCTGCGTGAGGCGGCCGGGCGGCTCGGGGTGCGGCTGTCGGTGCCCGGGGAGAACGTGCCCGCCGAGGTGTGCTTCGCGGCGCTGCGGCCCGAGCTGGTCGTGGGCTGCTTCTCGACCGGGCTGATGACCGCGCGGCGCTACTTCGGGCTGCCGGTCGCCTCGTACGGGACGGAGCTGGTGCTGGAGCGCCTGGCGCCCTACGAGAACAGCAACCGGGTCCCGCTCACCGTCGTGGACGCGCTGCTGCCCCGGCTGACGGCGGACGGCGTCATCGAGGAGCCGCCGCCGGTGGACCTGGCCGGGCTGGTGCGCGCGGTCGGCTACTGCATGCAGGCCGAGGCGTATCCGGGGTTGCGGCCGGCGCGGATCGACTTCGACGCCCGCTACTTCAAGCGCAGGCGGCTGGAGGTGCTGGGCCTCCTGGACCGGCCGGCGTCGTCCCGTCCGAAGGCGCTGGACCGCCTGCGGCGCCGCCTCCGCCCACTCGCCTGAACGCCCGGCCCGTCGCCGGCCGCTCGGCCGGGCGCGGCCGGCGACGGCCCTCCGGCCGCTCAGCCGAGCGCCGTCGGATAACCGGCCCACCGGCCTCTCAGTCGGGCGCCGTCGGGGACGGCGTACCCGCCGCCGCTCAGCCGAGGGCCGTCAGGTAGCGGCGCACTCGTTTCCTGGCCTTGTATCCGGCCCGCAGCATCGACGGGTGGACCTCCACCCGCAGCCGGGCCCGGCGGCGTGCCGCCGCGTGCTCGGGGCCGTCCAGCAGGGACGTGGCGGGCCCGCTCGGTCCGGCGGACACGAGGCCGGCCAGCAGCCGGGTCCAGTCGTCCCGTTCGGCGGGATGGAAGTAGTTGGCCGCGCACCAGGCGGGCGAGGCCGCGCGGAAGGCGCCCGCGGCCAGGTCGTCGAGCGTGCCGAGCAGGCCGCTGCCCTCGAACACCACGTTGATCATCTCGGCGCTGACGCCGAAGTCGGTCAGCACCAGCGACGGCACGCCCAGCGCGATCGCCTCCAGCGCCGCCGTCGAGCTGACGGTGACGAACCCGGCCGCGTTCGCGAGCTGCTCGTGCATCGGCCCGGCGGCGAAGCGCAGCCGCCCCCGCTCGCCCATCTCGCGCCAGAGCCGCTGGTAGTGGTGGCGTTCGCGGTGCGTCTGCCGTTCGTCCTCCAGGGCCCGCAGCTTGACCACGACGTCCAGGTCCGGCCGGCGCCGGGCCAGCTCGGCCAGGGCGCTCAGAATCCGCTCGCGCTGCTCGCGCCCGCGCGGCACCTTGGCCTGGGTGGCGAAGACCACCCGGTCGCCGCCCGCCGGGGCCGCGCCCGCGCGCAGGAACGGCAGCCGGGCCAGCCCGACCGCCCCTCCCCCGCCGAGCCGCCCGGCGATCTCGCCGAACTCGGCCACCTCCCGCTCGCTGTGCACCACGAACAGGTCGCAGCCGCTGCGGTAGATCCACGCCTTCTCCGTCGCCGGCACCGAGATGCCCGGCAGCCCGCTGACGAACACCGGCCGGGGCCGCAGCCCGTCCAGCACGCCGGACACGAGCACGTCCACCACCGGCCCCGTACAGGCCACGAGGATCACGTCGGGCCGGGTGCGCTCGGCGAGCCGGCGCACCGACCGGGCCGACAGCACCGGCGGCGCCGACCGGCCGCGCCCGCTCACCGCGGCGGCGATCTGCTCGGGCGAGGGCGCGATCGGCGTGCGGACCACCACCAGGTCCGCGGACGAGCCCTCGGGCAGGTCGTCGAGCAGGCAGGCCGCCCACTTCAGGTACGAGTCGGAGTCGGCCACCGCCAACACGTTCAACTAGGCACTCCCGTCAGATGCGAGCGCAGGGCGGGGGCCGCCCTGCTGGTCCACCAGTCGTCAGGCACGTCCACGGGCTCGACGGCGACGCCGCGCGGGCCGAGCAGGACCCGCAGCGAGGTGACGGCGGTCGAGGGGAGGCTGAGCACCCGCTGGTCCGGGCGCAGGCCGCGCAGGGTCAGCTCGGCGGGCGCGCCGGCGTCGTGCACGGTGACGCCGGGCAGCTCCCCGATGAGCGCCACGTCCACCGGGTCCTCGCGGCGGTGCGGGTAGTAGGCGAGCGGCTCGCGGGCCGCCAGGTCGGTCAGCCAGCGCAGGTAGCGGCCGCGGTGCACCAGGCCGTTGCGGACGAGCGAGGTGCCGAGCACGACCGTGTGCTCGTCGGGGCCGTACGGGCTCGGCGGCTGGGCGCGCAGCCAGGCGAAGTCGTGCCGGACCAGCTCTACGCCGGCGGCGCGGACGGCCTCGGCGAGCTTGTCGTCCACGTCGAGCGCGGTGAAGACCGACACCCGGCTGAGGCGCAGCCGCAGCGCGGCGGCCAGGCCGAGCGCGGCGCGCGGCGCGGACGGCTCGGCACGGGCGCGCAGCAGGGGGCGCGACGGCCCGGCGGCCAGCAGCTCCAGCAGGCGCAGCGTGGCGAGGCCGTCGTCCACGATGACGACCCGGCCGGGCCACGACGCCAGCCAGCGCACCTGCACCCTGCCGGAGAAGGCGTCGCCGACCGCGAGGACCCGGCGCGGCATGCGCTCGCGCGGATCGGCCAGCACCAGCCCGTCGGGCGCGCCGAGGGAGCGCAGCTCCGCGCGGGTGGCCTTCAGCGCGCGCAGCCCCGCGCGCGGCACGACCGTGGTCACGGGCCCGAGGAGCCCCGCGTGGTGGGCCTCGACGGCGCACAGCATCTGGAGCGGCGACTCCACCCAGGCCGACGCCTGTCCGACCACTCCTGCCCCTCCCGGCCGATGGGCCTCCCAGCAGGGTGATGGCCCGTCCATGACGCCGTTAAGTTACCCCTGCCGCCTTAAGCCGCCAGGAACGCGACGTGAACAATGGAGACTATGAACTCGCTCATGCTCAACACCGACGGCGTGCAGATCCCGCAGCTGGGGTTCGGCGTCTGGCAAATCCCCGGCGACGAGGCCGAGCAGGCCGTGCGCACCGCGCTGGAGGCCGGCTACCGGCACATCGACACAGCCGCCGCCTACGGCAACGAGGAGGGCGTGGGCCGGGCCGTGCGCGCGAGCGGGCTGCCGCGCGAGAAGGTGTTCATCACGACCAAGCTGTGGAACGGCGACCACGGCCGCGCCGAGCAGGCCTTCGACGAGAGCCTGGCCCGGCTGGGCCTCGATTACGTCGACCTCTTCCTCATCCACTGGCCGGTGCCGCGGCAGGACAAGTACGTCCAGGCCTGGAAGGCCCTGGAGAAGATCTACCGGGACGGCCGGGCCAGGGCGATCGGGGTGTCCAACTTCACCGTCCCCACGCTCACCCGGCTGATGGAGGAGACGGGCATCACGCCGTCGATCAACCAGATCGAGCTCCATCCCTACCTGCAGCAGCGCGAGATGCGCGAGTTCCACGAGGCCAACGGCATCCTCACGGAGGCGTGGAGCCCGCTCGGCCAGGGCAGGGGCCTGCTGGACGATCCGGCGCTCGCGGTGCTGTCGGGCAAGTACGGCAGGACGCCCGCCCAGATCGTGCTCCGCTGGCACCTGCAGCTCGGCAACGTGGTGATCCCGAAGTCGGTCACCCCGGCGCGCATCAAGGAGAACATCGACGTGTTCGGCTTCATCCTCGACACCGAGGACATGGCCGCCATCGGAGCGCTCAACCAGGGCAAGCGCCTCGGGCCCGACCCCGACACCTTCAACGCCACCTGAACCCTCTACGATCTCGCCTTGTGCGAGATTTTGCGTGGGGCATAGCGGCGACCGGCGGCATCGCCCAGACCGTGGGGACGGCCATCGCGGCCGAGCCGGGCATGCGGGTGGCCGCCGTCGGCTCCCGCGACCTCGGCCGGGCGCGGGCGCTGGCGGCGACGCTCGGCGCGGAGTCGGCGTACGGCTCCTACGAGCAGCTGTGCGCCGACCCGGCCGTGGACGCGATCTACGTCGCCACGCCCCACGCCCAGCACCTCCCGGTGGCCGCGGCCGCCATCGCGAACGGCAAGGCCGTGCTGTGCGAGAAGCCGCTCGCGGCGAGCGTGGCCGACGCCGAGACGATGGTGCGCCTGGCGCGCGAGGCGGGCGTCTTCCTCATGGAGGCCATGTGGATGCGGTTCAACCCGCTGATCCGCATGATCGCCACCGACGAGCGCTTCGGGGAGATCCGCTCGGTGCAGGCGTCCTTCGGCTTCGCCCATCCCTATGACGAGGCGCACCGGCTGTGGGCTCCCGAGCTGGGCGGCGGCGCGCTGCTCGACCTCGGCATCTACCCGTTCGGGCTGGCGCAGCTGCTGCTCGGCATGCCCGAGAGCCTGCGCGTCACCGGGGCGCTCGCGCCCAACGGCGTGGACGCCGAGGCGGCGGGGCTGCTGACGTACTCCGGGGGGCGGCACGCCGTGGTGGCGACCTCGTTGCTCGCGCACTACCCCAACTCCGCCCACGTGGTCGGCACGGGCATGCGGGCGGACATCCCGGCGGCGTTCTGGGCGCCGGAGCGGATCGTGCTGTCCGCGCCCGGCATGGAGCCCGAGGAGCATCTGCTCGATCCGGCCGACAACGGCTACGCGGGTGAGGTGCGCGAGGTGCGTGCCGCGGTGGCCGAGGGACGGACCGAATCGGCGGTCATGCCGCTTGACGAATCCCTTGCCATGATGGGGCTGCTGGCCGACGCCCGGCAACAACTGTCCTGACCAGCCCTTTAGGGATTTGTCATCTCCTTGCCATGTGTATTACCTTATGGGGCATCTCAGGGCATACGTCCGTTTTGTCGGAGTATGTCTGACCATCGCAAGTGAAAGAACATCACAGGATCGTCCTGTGACCGCTGAATCCGCCACGCGCGGAACCGGGGACCCACGTCCTTTGGGGTGAATCGGCATCACGTGCCGTAGGGCAGCTTCCACGTCCGAACCCGTCAGCTAACCCGGTAAGCGGCATGGAAGCAAGGAGTAACCCCCTCGATGGCCAAGCACGGCTTCACCGCTGCCCGAAAGATGAAGATCGCCTACGCCGTCCTCGGCACGGCCGTGGCCGCCGCCGCGCTCGGCCCGCAGGCCGCGAACGCCGAGACCGCGTCGGCCGCAGGACAGCACAGCAGCACTGTCAAGAGCACCAAGAACCCGGTCGACCACGCCGCCCAGCGCTCCCGCGCCGACGAGAACAAGATCCAGGTCACCGCCGACCAGGTGCTGTCCATGGCCCGCTCCCAGGTGGGCACCAGCGAGAACGCCGCCGGCGGCGGCACCCCGTACCAGCGCTGGTACGCCGACTCGAAGCGGGCCGCCGAGACCATCGCCCGCGACGGCGGCACCCCCGCCGGCTACCTCAACGCCCCCTGGTGCGCGATGTTCGTCTCCTGGGTCGGCGAGAAGACCGGCGCCCGCCCGCAGATCGGCTGGGACGCCTGGACCGTCGCCCACGCCAAGTGGTTCAAGAACAACGACCGCTTCGGCACCGTCGCCAAGCCCGGCGCGGTGGTCTTCTTCTCCTGGAGCGGCAGCAAGGACCTCGACGCCATCAACCACGTCGGGTTCGTCGAGAAGGACAACCAGGACGGCACCATCTCCACCATCGAGGGCAACACCGGCAACGGCAAGGTGGAGGAGCGCGTCCGGCCGAAGTGGCAGGTCGTCGGCTACGGCTACCCCGAGTACGCCTCCTGACCTCACCCACGTACGAGCGCGCGTCCCCATCGCCCGGGGACGCGCGCTCGTCGCGTGTGCGGCCCCGCCCGGGTCAGGGCGTGGGCTCTTCCAGCAGCCGCAGGCTCTCGCGGGCCCACTCGGCGCGGGCCGTCGCGACCGCGATCTGGCCGGCGAAGACGTGCGCCTTCAGCGCGGCGATGCGGTCGTGCTCGGCCGCCGGGCGGTTCTTCAGCCGCTCCTTGAGCAGGGGCGTGTCCTTGGCCAGCAGCGCCTCCCTGTGCGCCCGCCACTCGGCGGCGAGCTGCTCCTGCTCGGCGATGAACGCCTTGAGCACCGACGCGGCCCGGTCCGGCTCGATCATGTCGAAGAACAGCGCCTGCAGGAAGAACGCGTCGCGCGCCGGCGGCGGGGTGTGGGAGGTGCCGAGCCAGGCGCGCAGCTCCGCCAGGCCGCGTTCGGTGATGGAGTAGACGGTCCTGCTCAGCCTGGTGCCCCGGATCTCCTTCTGGCCCTCGATGAGGCCGACCTGCTCCATCTGGCGCAGCGTGGGATAGATCTGGCTCTGCGGCGCCGACCACACCCAGCGCGGGGCGGCCTCGAAGAAGCGGGTCAGCTCGTACCCGTTCATGGGGCGCGCCTCCAGGACGCCGAGCAGCGCGTGCTGAAGCGACATGCCCTCCAGCATAGGGAGAGCATGATCCGTTCCTCTAGAACAGGTATGGAGATACATGTATTGTCCTCCCTGTCTTCGGGAACGATCTCGCGAGGAGGCGGGCGGCGGTGCGCACGGCTGAAGCCGGACCCTTACCGGAAGAGCACTTACGGACCGAGCTGGCCCTGGCCGGGCGGGCGCTGGCGGCGGCGGGGCTGGTGACCGCGTTCGGGCACGTCTCGGTCCGGACCGGCGCCGACCGGCTGCTGATGACTCCACCCGTGCCCCTCGGCACCCTCACGGCCGCGTCCCCGTACGCCGAGCTCCCCCTCGACGCCGCCGAACTGCCCGGCGGAGCGCCGCGCGAGGCGTGGATCCACGTCGAGATCGCCCGCGCCCGCCCCGGCGCCGGCGCGATCTGCCGGGCGCAGCCGCCCGCCGCCACCGCGCTCGCCGCCGCCGGGGTGCCCATCCGGCCACTCCACGGGCAGGGCGCCTTCCTCGGGCCCGAGGTGCCCGTGCTCGACGACGCCGTGCTCGTCCGCGACCGGGCCCGCGGCCGGGCGCTCGCCGACCGGCTCGGCGACTCCCCCGCCCTGGTCATGCGGGGCAACGGCGCGGTCACCGCCGGCGCGAGCGCCGGCGAGGCCGTCGCCCTCATGTGGGTGCTGGAGGCCAGCGCCCGCATGAACGCCACCGCCGCCGCGGCCGGCACCCCCGTCCCCCTCACCCCCGCCGAACAGCGGGCGTGGCGGTCCGCCGCGCCCGAACTCCTTGCCCGCATCTGGTCCCACCTCCGGGAGTCGTCATGATCGAGTTGACGGACATCGCCTACGTCCGCTCCGGCGCCGCCGACCTGGACACCGCCGTGCGCTTCGCGGTCGACGTCGTCGGCATGGAGCTCACCGCCCAGGAGAACGGCGTCGCCTACCTGCGCGCCGACCAGCGCCACCACTGCCTCGCCCTGGTCGAGGGCGAGTCCGGCGTCATCAGCTCCGGCTTCACCGTCCGCGACGAGGACGCGCTGGCCGCCGCCGAGACCGAGCTGGAGAAGGCAGGCGTCGCCGTCGCGCGGGGCGGCGCCGAGGAGGCCCGCTCGCGCCGGGTCCGCGACTTCCTCTCCTTCGACGACCCCTTCGGCAACCGGGTCGACCTCGTCATCGACCAGGTGACGCTCACCGCCCCCGTACGGCACGGCCGCGAGGCCGGCATCACCGAGTTCGGCCATCTGTGCCTGGACGCGCCCGACGTGCGCGAGGCGTACCGCTTCTGGAACGGCCTGTTCAACGCCCGCGTCTCCGACTGGATCGGCGACTGGGCCTGCCTCATGCGCATCGACCAGGTCCACCACAAGCTCGCCGTGTTCCAGGGCAGCCGGCCGGGGCTCTGCCACATCAACTTCCAGGTGGACTCGCTCGACGACGTCATGCGCAACTGGCACTTCCTGGAGGCGAACGGCGTCGAGATCGAGATGGGTCCCGGCCGCCACCCCCAGTCCACGGCCGTGTTCGTCTACTTCAAGGGCCCCGAGGGCATCACGTACGAGTACTCGTGGGGCGTGCGCCTCATCACCGACGAGGACGCCTGGCGCCCCCGCTACTTCGACCCCGCCGAGCCGGGCTCGATCGACATGTGGCAGGGCCCCACGCGGCGCGTCCACACCCAGCCGCAGATCCGCCGTCCCCTGCCGGGGCGGCCCGTCACGGGAAGCGAGGGCTGACATGCCGCTGGTCGAGGTGTCCCTGTCCGAAGGGCGTGATCCGGCCGCGATCCGGGCGCTCATCCACGAGCTGCACGCCGCCGTGGAGCGGGCGATCGGCTCGCCGGCCCAGAGCATCAGGGTGATCGTCAGGGAGGTGCCGCGTACGCACTGGGCGGCCGGCGACCAGACGCTCGCCGAACGCGACGAGATCAGCAAGGGCGGTTGACGTGGAGTTCTTCGGGCACGTGATCGACGGCGCCGAGGTCGCCTCGGCGAGCGGCGAGACCTTCGCCAGCGTCGATCCCTACACCCGCGAGCCGTGGGCCGAGGTCGCGCTCGGCGGCCCGGCCGAGGTGGACCTGGCCGTCGCGGCGGCGCGGCGCGCGTTCGACGAGGGGCCCTGGCCGCGCATGGGCCGCGCCGAGCGCGGGCGGCTGCTGCACCGCCTGGCGGACCTCATCCTGGCCCACGCCGACCGGCTCGGCCTGGCCGACACGCGCGACATGGGCAAGCCGATCAGCCAGAGCCGCGGCAACGACGTGCCCCGCGCCGCCGACAACTTCCGCTTCTTCGCCGACCACGCCCGCCTCACCCCGGCCGAGGCCCTGCCGATGGACTCCGGCCACCACGCCTACACCCGCTACGAGCCGGTCGGCGTGGCCGCCGCCGTCGCGCCGTGGAACTTCCCGCTCATGCTGGAGACCTGGAAGATCGCGCCCGCGCTGGCCTGGGGCAACACGGTCGTGCTCAAGCCCGCCGAGGACACGCCCGCCTCGGCGACCATCCTCGCCCGGCTCGCGCTGGAGGCGGGCCTGCCGCCCGGCGTGCTCAACGTCGTGCACGGGTACGGCCCGGACTCGGCCGGCCAGGCGCTCACCGAGCATCCCGGCGTGGACCGCATCACGTTCACCGGCGAGTCGGCGACCGGCCGCGTCATCTCGGCCGCCGCCGCCCGCAACCTCGTCCCGGTCAGCCTGGAGCTCGGCGGCAAGGGCGGCAACGCCGTCTTCGCCGACGCCGACCTGGACAACGCGGTGAGCTGGTCGCTGCGCGCGATCTTCACCAACGCCGGGCAGGTCTGCCTGGCCGGCTCCCGCCTGTACGTGCAGCGCCCGGTGTTCGAGGAGTTCCTGGCCCGCTTCACCGCCGCCGCCGGGGCGATGCGGCTCGGCGACCCCAAGCTGGAGGACACCGAGCTCGGGCCGCTAGCCTCCGAGACGCACCACCGCAAGGTGCGCGGCTACGTCGAGACCGTCGCCGCCGAGGGCGGCACCGTGCACGCGGGCGGGCTCGGCGACGGCTGGTTCGTCCGGCCGACGATCGTCACCGGCCTGCCC
The DNA here is from genome assembly GCF_057536035.1 of Nonomuraea sp. B208. Taxonomy (NCBI): domain Bacteria; kingdom Bacillati; phylum Actinomycetota; class Actinomycetes; order Streptosporangiales; family Streptosporangiaceae; genus Nonomuraea; species Nonomuraea sp. B208. Next base: position 64,934 of record NZ_BAAJOU010000024.1, on the reverse strand, counting down.
GCCACCGCCCGCCACCAGCGGGAGGAGATCTTCGGCCCGGTGGTGACGGTGACGCCGTTCGACACCGAGGACGAGGTTGTGGCGCTCATGAACGGCACCCGCTACGGGCTCAACGCCATGCTGTTCACCGAGAGCCTGTCGCGGGCGCACCGCGTCTCGGCCCGGCTGCGGGCGGGCACGGTCTGGGTCAACTGCTTCTTCATCCGCGACCTGCGGGCGCCGTTCGGCGGGGCGGGCGACTCGGGCGTGGGGCGCGAGGGCGGCACGTTCAGCCGCGAGTTCTTCACCGAGCCGAAGGCCGTCGTCATGCAGATCGACTGAGCGGGTGGCCTCCGGGTGTACGACAATCGGTGGCCGCCTGTCGATCCGGCCTCCCGCCGTTCGACGCACCGGCGACGGACCGTACGCGTGAAAGAGGAGCAGACCGTGAAGTTCATGATCGTGGGCAAGGGCAACGCCGCGACCGAGGCCGGGGAGCTGCCTCCTCAGGAGCTCGTGGACGCCATGCACGCCTACAACGAGGCGCTGGCCAAGGCCGGGGTGCTGCTGGCCGCCGAGGGGCTGCTGCCCAGCTCCAAGGGGGCGCAGATCGCCTACAGCGGGGGGCGGGCGAGCGTGATCGACGGGCCGTTCGCCGAGTCCAAGGAGCTGATCGCCGGGTTCTGGCTGATCCAGGTGAAGTCGCGGGAGGAGGCGATCGAGTGGGCGCTGCGGGTGCCGGTGCCGCCCGGCCACGACGGCATCGGGCTCGACGTGTGGCGCGTCTTCGACGCCTCCGACGTGCTCGACGAGTCGCTGCCGGAGGAGGAGCGCGAGCGGGCCCTGCACGTACGCCTGCGCGGCGACGTCCCCGACGCCTGACCCCGCGCGCGCCCCGCCGCGGGTTGCGAGAGCGGCGGGGGCGCTGGTGGGATGGGCGGATGACGACGGACCCCGGCGCGGACCTTGGCGCGAACGCTGGCGCGGACACCGGCACGGACGCCGGCGTGGGCACCGGCGGGCACCGCGGCGCCGGTGCCGATCCGCACCGCACCGTGGAGGCGGTGTGGCGGATCGAGGCCGCCCGGCTCATCGCCGGGCTCGCCGGCCTCGTCCGCGACGTCGGCCTGGCCGAGGAGCTGGCGCAGGACGCGCTGGTCGCCGCGCTGGAGCAGTGGCCCGGGTCCGGGGTGCCGGACAACCCGGGCGCCTGGCTCATGACGGTCGCCAGGCGCCGCGCGATCGACCTGATCCGCAGGAACGAACGGCTGCGCCACAACCTCACCGAGCTCGGCCACCGGCTGGAGAGCGGCGCGGGCGAGGAGCGGCCCGAGCCGGACGAGATCGAGGACGACCTGCTGCGGCTGGTGTTCACGGCCTGTCATCCGGCGCTGTCGATGGAGTCGCGGGTGGCGCTGACCCTGCGCGTGCTCGGCGGCCTGACCACCGAGGAGATCGCCCGCGCGTTCCTGGTCCCGGAGCCGACGGTGGCGCAGCGCATCGTCCGCGCCAAGCGCGCCCTGGCCGACAAGGGCGTGCCGTTCGAGGTGCCCGGGGGCGGCGAGCTGGCCGGGCGGCTCGCGGCCGTCCTGGAGGTCATCTACCTCATCTTCAACGAGGGCTACTCGGCCACGGCGGGCGACGACTGGCTGCGGCCCGCGCTGTGCGAGGACGCCCTGCGTCTCGGCCGCGTCCTGGCCGGGCTGATGCCGGGCGAGCCCGAGGTGCACGGCCTGGTGGCGCTCATGGAGCTGCACGCGTCCCGCTCGGCGGCCCGCGTGGGCCCGTCGGGCGAGCCGGTCCTGCTGCTGGAGCAGGACCGCACCCGCTGGGACCGCCTGCTCGTCGGCCGCGGCCTGGAGGCGCTGCGCCGGGCCGAGAGCCTGGCCGGCGGCGCTCCCGGCCCGTACGCGCTGCAGGCCGCCATCGCCGCCTGCCACGCCCGCGCCGTCGTCGCCGGCGACACCGACTGGGCACGCATCGCCGCGCTCTACGAGGAGCTGGCCAAGCTCCTGCGCTCCCCCGTGGTCGAGCTGAACCGGGCGGTGGCGCTGTCGATGGCGTACGGCCCGGAGGTGGGTCTCGGCCTGCTCGACCAGATCGCCGGCGAGCCCGCGCTGAAGGGCTATCACCTGCTGCCGAGTGTCCGCGGCGACCTGCTGTTCAAGCTGGGCCGCCGTGAGGAGGCGCGGGCCGAGTTCGAGCGGGCGGCGGCGCTGACCCGCAACGGCCGCGAGCGCGCCCTGCTGGAGTCCCGCGCGGCCGCCTGCTGAGCGCGCCGGCGCGTCAGACCCGGGCGCGTTCCGCGTCCATGATGGCGTCGAGCAGGCCGGGGAAGACGGCGTCCAGTTCGTCGCGGCGCAGGGTGTTGAGCCGCGCGGTGCCCGCGTAGTGCTGGCGGATGAGGCCGGCCTCGCGCAGGACGCGGAAGTGGTGCGTGGCCGTCGACTTGCTCACCGGCAGGTCGAAGTCGCCGCACTTGATGGCGGCGGCGGAGTCGCGGAGCTGCGTGACGATGCCGCGCCGCACCGGGTCCACGAGGGCTTCGAGGACCTGCTGGAGCGTGACCTCCCGGGGGTCGGGGTGCGGCGGGATGCGCTCGTCTGCCAAGACGTCTTCCATGACGTCATGGTAGGACAACCGTCGAAGTTCGACGGCGCCGTCACGGCCGGCCGACCCCCATGTACGTGAACCCGAGCGCCCGCATCGCGGCCGGGTCGAGCAGGTTGCGCCCGTCGTAGAGGACCGGGCGCCGCATGGACCCGGCGACCGCCGCCCAGTCGACGTCCTGGAGCTGCGGCCACTCGGTGACCACGATCGCCGCGTCGGCCCCTTCCATGGCCAGCTCCGGGGTCGGGTGGCGGGTCGTGGACGCCCACGGCTCGGCCGCGCCCGGCCGGGCCATCGGGTCCCAGGCGCGCACCTCCGCCCCTTCGGCGAGCAGCCGCGAGGCGAGCACGGTGCTCGGCGCCTCGCGCATGTCGTCGGTGCCGGGCTTGAACGTCAGCCCGAGCAGCGCCACCCGCGCCCCGGCCAGCGTGCCCAGCGCGTCGTTGAGCTGCTGGATGGCCCGCCGCTTCTGCAGGTTGTTGACCTCGATGACGGCCGACAGCAGCTGCAGGTGGTAGCCGGTGTTGCTGGCGAGCTGGCGCAGCGCCTCGGAGTCCTTGGGGAAGCAGGAGCCGCCCCAGCCGATGCCGGCCCGCAGGAAGTGGGGGCCGAGCCGGTGGTCGAGGCCGACGGCCTGGGCGACCTCCGTGACGTCCGCGCCGGTCTTCTCGCAGAGCGTGGCGATCTCGTTGATGAAGCTGATCTTGGTGGCGAGCAGGGCGTTGGAGGCCAGTTTCACCATCTCGGCCGAGCGCACGTCCATCGTCACGACCGGCCCGTCCACGCCCCCGTGCAGGTCGGCGACGAGCCGCGCGACCGTCTCGTCGGAGGCGCCGACGACCACGCGGTCGGGGTGCAGGAAGTCGTGGACGGCCGTGCCCTCGGCGGTGAACTCGGGGTTGGAGGCGTAGCCGACGTGCGCGAGGCCGCTCTCGTCGAGCACGGCGCGGACGCGTGAGCCGGTGCCGACCGGCACGGTCGACTTCACCACGACCGCCTTCAGGTCCTTCGCGCCCTCCAGGGAGCGCACCACCGACCACACGCGCGACAGGTCCGCGTCGCCGGAGGCCGAGGGCGGGGTGTCCACGCACACGTACGCGACCTCGGCGCCGTCCAGCGCCTCGGCGAGGTCCAGGGTGAACGACAGCCGCTCCTTGTTGCGCGCGATCAGGTCGCCGAGCCCCGGCTCGTAGATCGGCACGTCGCCGGCCCGCAGCAGCCTCACCTTCTCGGGATCGATGTCCCTGACCACCACCCGGTGCCCGAGCTCGGCGAAGCAGGCGCCGGTCACCAGCCCGATGTACCCGGCACCGAAGACCGCCACCCGACGTTCCGGCTTGTCACCCATGAACCGACCATCCGTTTCGTGACTCCATCAGCACGACATCCCGCGCGCGCGGGATTGTTCACCTTAACGGCCTCCCGCGGTCGTCACGGATCCGAGGGGGGCCAAGGGCCCGCGGGACGGGCCCGCGGCGGCTCCTCCCCCGGTGCGCGGCACGCCGCACAGTGGCGCCGGGCCGGGATGTGCGCCGCGCCCATGGGGTCCGGGAAGGGCTTCCTACAGTTTCCAGCACGTCGGAGGAGGCCGACGCCCCGGGGGTAAGGCGACGGGCTCTCCACAAGCGTCCAGCCGCGCACCGAGAAACGGGAAAGCCCATGCACATCAGGAAATACGGGCAGGTCAGGAAGACAGGGGTGGCCGTCGGCGCCGCCGCCGCGATCCTCGCGTTCAGCACCGCGTGCGTCGCGCCCGGGTCGGAGACCGGCACGGCGAGCAGCGCGCCCGCCTCGCAGGCCGCCCAGGGCGCCGACGCGCAGAAGCGGATCGCCTTCTTCGGCTTCGCCCGTGCGAACGCCTTCGCCGTCGCCACGTGGAACGGCATCGAGGAGTACGCCAAGGCCAACAACGCCACGGCCGAGTTCTTCGACCCGAACTTCGACGCCCAGACGCAGGTCCAGCAGATCCAGGACGCGGTCACCAGCAAGCGGTTCGACGTGTTCATCGTGCAGGCCAACGACGGCGCGTCCGTGGTGCCGGCGCTCCGGCAGGCCGTCGCGGCCGGGATCACGGTGGTGGCCGAGTTCACGCCGGTCGGGACCGCGTACGACACGGCCGACTCGCAGGTCCCCGGCGTCATCACGCTCGTGGACGTGCCCGCCGACAACGGCAAGAAGCTCGGCGAGCTCGGCGTCGAGGCGTGCCGCAGCAAGAACCTCAACCCCTGCAAGGTCGCGTACCTGGAGGGCATGAAGTCGCTGCCCCTGGACAACGCCCGCACCGAGGCCGCGGTCAAGGCCCTGGAGGCGGCCGACGGCGTCGAGCTGGCCTCCCGGGTGGAGGGCGGCTACACGCAGGAGGGCGGGCGCAAGGCCATGCAGGACGTGCTGCAGGCCCAGCCGGACGTCAACGTCGTCATCGGCAGCTCCCAGGCCATCGCCGGCGCGGAGAGCGTGGTCAAGGGCAAGGGCGTGCTGCTCATCGGCAACGGCGGCTCCCGCCAGGCGGTCAAGGCCGTCCAGGACGGGCGCTGGTTCGCCACCTACTACCTGCCGGAGAAGAGCGCCGGCGCCAAGGCCGCCGAGCTCGGCCTGGCCAAGGCCCGCGGCCAGCAGGTGGAGGAGTCCAACAGCGAGACCGTGCTCGCGCCGAACGACGGCAAGGGCACCAAGGAGGCGCTGGCCGGCGTCGCCGGCGAGTACGACGAGTAGGAGGAGCCGCCGGTGAGGATCGACCTTGAGGGGTTCGGCAAGTCCTACGGCGGCGTGCCCGTCCTGCGGGACGTGTCGTTCACCCTGCACGGCGGCCGGGTGCACGGCCTGCTCGGCGAGAACGGCGCGGGCAAGTCCACGCTGCTCAAGGCGGTGTGCGGGGCGGTGGCCCCGGACACCGGCCGCATCCTGCTGGACGGCCGGCCCATCTCGGTCGGCTCGCCCAGGGACGCGCTGCGGCACGGGTTCACGCTCATCTCGCAGGAGCTGGCCCTGGTGCCGGCCATGACCGTGCTGGACAACGTGTATCTCGGCCGCTGGCGCAACCGGTTCGGCTGGCGCGACCGCCGCGCCGACCGGCGGCGCTTCGCCGAGCTGACCGAGCGGACCGGGTTCGAGCTGGACCCGTCCGCGCTGGTCAGGGACCTGCCGATCGCCGCGCAGCAGCAGGTCGAGGTGCTGCGCGCGCTGGCCTCCGGCGCGTCGGTCATCGGCATGGACGAGCCGACCGCGCTGCTGACCCAGAACGAGACCGAGCGCCTGCTGGAGGTCATCAGGCGCCTCGCGGCCGACGGCGCGGCCGTGGTGCTCATCTCGCACTTCCTTGATGAGGTGCTGTCGGTCTGCGACGACATCACGGTGCTGCGCGACGGCCGGCACATCAAGACCGGCCCGGCCGCCGAGCAGACGCCGCAGAGCCTGGTCGGCGACATGGTGGGCCGCCCCGTCGAGCTGCTCTACCCCGAGCCGCGGCCGGTGCCCGAGGACGCGCCGGTGCTGCTCAGCGCCCGTGGCCTGCGCCGCGGCACCGCCGTGCGCGACGTGTCGCTGGACATCCGGGCGGGCGAGATCGTCGGCATCGCCGGCCTGGTCGGCAGCGGCCGCTCCGAGACGCTGCGCGCGATCTTCGGCGCGGACGCGCCCGACGCGGGCGTGGTCGAGGTGGCCGGTCAGGCCGTGCCCGCGGGCTCCCCCGCCCGCGCGATGAAGGCCGGGCTCGCCATGGTGCCGGAGTCCCGCAAGGACCAGGGCCTCGTGCTCGGCCGCTCGGTCCGCGAGAATGTGGCGCTCGCCAGCCTCGGCAGCAGGCAGCGGGCCGGGTTCGTCAGGGGCGGGGCCGAGCGCGAGGCCGCCGGCGCCATGCTCGGCGGGCTCGACGTGCGCGGCTCCGACCTGGGCGGCCCCGTGTGGACGCTGTCGGGCGGCAACCAGCAGAAGGTGCTGTTCGGCAAGTGGCTCATGGACCGGCCCAAGGTCCTGATGGTGGACGAGCCGACCCGCGGTGTGGACGTGGGTGCCAAGGGCCAGATCCACCAGCTCCTGGTCGAGCTGGCCGCCGAGGGCATGGCGGTGCTGGTGGTCTCCTCCGAGGTCGAGGAGGTGCTGGGCCTGGCGCACCGGGTGCTCGTCATGCGGCACGGCCGCTTCGTCGGGGAGTTCGCGCGCGGCCGGGCCACCCCCGAGCAGGTCGTCGCGCTGGCCTTCGCCGACACCCCCGACACCGAACTTCCTGAGGAGAACCGATGACCGCCACCACCGCGGACGTCAAGGCGGACATGAAAGCCGCGCCCGGCCGCTCGGCCCGGCTGCGCGACCTGGGGATCGTGCTCGGCGTGGTCCTCATCATCGTGGTGCTGTCGGTCAGCACCTCGACGTTCCTCACCACGGGCAACCTGGTCAACCTGCTCGACCAGGCCGCCGTGGTGGGGCTGCTGGCCACCGCCGCCACCCTGGTGATCATCTCGGGGTCGTTCGACCTGTCGATCACCGCGGTGCTGGCCCTGTCGGCGATCGTCGCCGTCGCGGTCACGAACGTGGCCGGGGTCGGCCCCGGCATGATCGCCGGCGTGCTGGCCGGCGCGCTGCTCGGCACGATCAACGGCATCGTGGTCGTCCGGATCAAGGTGCACTCGTTCATCGCGACGCTGGCGCTCAGCATCATCTACCGGGGCGTGGCGGTGATCCTCACGGCCGGCGCGATCGTCTACCCGGCCGAGGACCGGGCCACCGCCTTCCAGGCGCTGAGCTGGCCGACCGTGCTCGGCGGGGTGACCGCCGCGTCGCTGCTGTTCCTCGCCGTGGTCGCGGTCTGCTGGATCCTGCTGGCCCGCACCACGTTCGGCCGCCGCGTGTACGCGATCGGCGGCAACGAGGAGGCCGCCCGGCTGTCCGGCATCAGGGTCGGGCAGATCAAGGTGGCGGTGTTCGCCATCAGCGGCGTGTGCGCGGCCCTCGGCGGGCTCATCCTGGCCGCCCGGGGCGGGTCGGCGCAGGCCAGCCTCGCCACCGGCATGGAGATGACCGCCATCGCCGCGGCCGTCGTCGGCGGCACCAGCGTCATGGGCGGCGAGGGCGCGATCTGGCGCGGCCTGATCGGCGTCCTGCTCATCACGCTGATCGGCAACGGCTTCAACCTGCTGGGCTGGGATACGATATATCAGCAGGTCGTACAGGGTGCGCTCATCCTCGGCGCGGTGAGCCTCGACCGGCTGCTGCGAGGCCGAAGGAGCTAGGTGGAGGGCGCGCGGATCGGGATCCTGCTGGGTGCGGGGCGCGCGCACGCCGCACTCGTCGGCGACGGCGAGACCCGCCACGCCACCGGTCCCAACGCGAGCGAGCGGGTCCTCGCCCGGATGCTGCGCGGTCTCGCGAACGGCGCCCGCGTCGGCTCCGTCACCTGGGACGTCTCCGCCGAGCTCGATCCCGCCCTGGCCGGCACGCCGGTCGCGGCCGTGCGCGTGGTGCCCCGGCTGCCCACGGGCGGGCTCGGCTCCGGTCACCCCTCCCCGCTGCTGCGGTCCCTGCAGGCGCGGCGGGGCGCGGTGATCGGCGGGCACGACCTGTTCGGCGTCGAGCTGGCGCCGCTCGACATCTACGCCGTCCTCGCCGAGGCCGCCGCGGCCCGCGACATCCCCGCGCTCGCGGTGACCGCGAGCGGCGCGCCGGGCTGCGCCGACCACGAACTGGCCGCCGCCGAGCTGGTCCACGACACCCGCCCCGAGGCGCGGGTGTCGCTGTCGCACCAGGTGGGCGGGCTGGGGCTGCTCGACAGGGAGGCCGCCACCGTCATCAACGCGGCGCTGCTGGCGCGGGCCGCCGAGCTGGCCGAGCGGTGCGTACGGGTGGGCGAGCTGGTCGGGCCGCAGGTGTCCACCTGGTTCGCGGCCGGCGACGGCGGGCGCATCTCGGCCGAACGGCTGCGGCTGCTGCCGGTGCTCGCGCTGGCCGCGTCGGAGGCGGCGGCGCTGACCGGCGCCGCCTGGCTGGCCGGCGCCGGCGACGCGCTGGTGGGGCTGGCCCTGCCGGACGCGCTCGCCGTGGGCCACGTCACGGGCGGCCTGCCCGAGGTGACCGTCGACCGGCCGGGGCCCGGCGGGGTGCGGATGGCGGTGCCGACCGCGTCGCTGACCCGCATCCCCGGCTCCCCCGCGGCCACGGCCGCCGCGTTCGCCCTGCTGGCCGAGCACGAACCCGACCAGGCGGTGGTGGCCGCCGGCTCCACCGGCGAGGCGGCCGTACGGGCACGGGCGGTCGCCGCCCGGCTGCCCGCGCCGGGGCGGCTGGTGCTGCCCGGCGGCGAGCTCGCGGCCATCGGCGCGGCCTGCACCGAGCCGACGGCCTGGCTCGACACCGTCGTCTACGCCGAGTCGCGCGAGGAGCTCGACCGCCAGCGCGGCATCGCCGAGCAGCGCGCGCTGACGCTGGTCGCCGAGAGCGGCGCCCGCCTCGGCAGCGAGCGCGTGGTCAGCTCGCGGGCGGTGTCGATGTCGTTCCTGCGCAGCGGCTCCTACCGGCTGATGGTCCGCGCGGGCGGCGAGGCGGGCGAGGAGACGTGAGCGAGCGGCTGATCACCGCCGCCGACGTGCCCGCGCTGCTCGCCGGGGCGGAGTTCTTCTCCACCAGCGCGGCGGGCGAGGGCATCGACTTCGCCGGCGTCTGGCTCGGCGACATCCTGGCCCACACCGGTCCCGTACGCCTGGTCGCGGCCGGCGACCTCGACCCCGCCACCGTCTGCGCCGCCATCGGCGGCATGGGCTCCACCACCGCCATGGCCGAGCTGCCGCCCTCCGGCGCCGAGCCCGAGGCGCTGGCGCGCAGCCTGGAGGGCCGGTGCGGGCCGCTCGGCGCGGTGCTGCCGCTCAACGCCGCCAGCGTCAACGCGCTGTTCCCGGTGGCGGCGGCGGCGCTGCTCGGGCTGCCGCTCATCGACTGCGACGGCATGGGGCGGGTGTTCCCGCTCATCCACCAGACGACGTTCGAGCTGGCCGGGCTGTCGCTGGCGCCCATGGCGGCGGTCAGCGCGGGCGACGACTCGCTGCTGCTGGAGACCGGGTCGGCGCGGGCCGAACGGCTGGCGCGGGTCGTCGCGCAGAGCGCCGGCGGGTGGCTGCTGTGCGCGCTCTACCCGACGCGGGTGGGCGAGCTGGCGGGGGCGGCGATCCCGGGCTCGATGAGCCGGGTGCTGGAGGTCGGCCGCGTCCTGCTCGCCCACGCCCCCGGCCGCCCCGCCTGGGCCGGCGGCCCGGCGTGGACCGGCGGCCCGGCCCATCCACCCGGCCGCCCCGGCTGGACCGACGGCCCACCCCACCCGCCCGGCCGCCCCGGCTGGACCGACGGCCCACCCCACCCGCCCGGCCGCCCCGGCTGGACCGACGGCCCACCCCACCCGCCCGGCCCACCCTGGGAGACCGGGGAGGCGGGGGCGTTCCAGGAGGGCGGGCCGGGGCAGCGGGGGGTCGTGGCGCCGCACGAGCGGCTGCTGGCCGAGCTGACCGCCGTCACCGGCGCGAGCGTGCTCGGCGGCGGGCGGCTGGTCGAGATCGGGCCCTCGGTGCGCCAGGCCGCCGCGCTCTTCCCCGGCAACCCGGTGGGCCTGGCCGTGCACGACCACGACAGCGGCCGGCTGATCCGCATCGAGGCGCACAACGAGCTGATCCTCGCCCTGTCGGACGGCTCGCTGGCGGCGGCCGTGCCCGACCTGCTGTGCCTGCTGGACCGGGGCACGCTGCGCATGACCGGCCCCGGCAGGCTGACCGCGGGCGACCTGGTGGACGTGCTGGTCGTGCCCGCCGCGCCGCTCTGGCACACGATCCCCGGCCTGGCGCTCGGCGGCCCCGGCGCGTTCGGCTTCCCGCTGCGGCACCCGAAGGAGGCAGGCCGATGAGCAGCGTACGCGCCCCGCGCGTCGCCGAGCAGCTCACCGTGGACGAGCTGGTCAGGTACGGCCCGCTGGGCCGCGCCCAGATGCTGGTCGGCGAGGACCTCGGCCGGCGGGTGTCCCGCGTGGCGCTGGTGTCGGAGCTGGACCAGATCCGCTCGCACGGACCGGGAACGGTCGTCGTGCTGTCGGCCACGCTCGGCCACGGCGCCTGGATGGTGGAGTCGGCGCTCCGCCTGGCATGGGAGCGCAGCGCGTCCTGCCTGGTCAGCCCGGCCGAGGCGGGGCCGACGTCGGCGACGGCTCAGCTCGCCACGCGGATGCGGCTGCCGGTGTTCGCGGTGGGCGAGGATCCGGCCGCGTACGCGCTGGAGCTGGCCGCCGTGGTCGCCAGCCCCGAGGCGGCGCGGGCCCGGCTCGCGGCCCGCTGCGCGGAGCTGTTCGCCGAGCGCAGCAGCCCGCGCGGGATCCTCGGCGTGATCAACGCGGAGGTGCCCGGCGTGACGGCGGCGCTGCTGCTGCCGGACGGCCACCTGCTGGCCGGGCAGTCGGCGGCGGCGCGGGCCGAGCACCAGGTGCGGGTGGAGGTCCCCGGCCCGGACGGCCGCCGCTGGGCCGATCTCGTCGCCGGCCTGGCCGCTTCCCCGGCCCCGGCGTGGGCGGAGAGCGTACGGCTTATCCTGCGCCTGGCCCGCGCCCCGCTCACGACGTCGGTGGCGCGGGAGCGGGTGAGCGCCGTCTACGGCGCCGAGCAGGCGCGGGCCGCGCTGACGGCGCTGTTCGCCCGGCCGGGGCACGCGGTGGAGGCCGAGCCTGGTGTGGACCTGCCGGGCTGGCGGCTGGAGGGGCGGCACGTGGCGGTGTTCCTGCGTACCGATCCCGCGCTGGAGGGCGCCGGCCTGTCGCCGGGCGTGGTGTCGGCCTGGCAGGAGGTGCTGCCCGACCTGCCGCTCGCCCCGTGGCAGGACGGCTGGGCGAGCTGGTGGACCGAGCCGGAGATCGAGTCCGGCCAGGTCGCGGCGGCGTTGCGCAGGCACCTGGCCAGGATGCGCGTGCCGGTGCCGCTCAGCGCGGGCGTGGGCCGGGCCGCCGAGGGCGGCGAGGGGCTGCGCGCCTCGCTGGAGCAGGCGGTGCTGGCCGCGGGCGCGACGGTCCGGCTCGGGCACGGCGAGGTGCGCACGTTCGACGAGCTCGGCTACCGGGCGCTGCTCGGCACGCTGGGCCAGGCGGAGCTGGCCGCGTCGGCGCGGCTGGTGCTGGCCGACCTGCTGGCCGCGCCGGACGGGCCGGTGCTGGTGGTGACGCTGGCCGCGGTGCTCGACTGCGGCGGCTCGACCGGGCGCGCGGCGGCGCGCCTCGGCCTGCACCGCAACACGGTGCTCGGCCGCGTGGAGCGCATCCGCGCCCGGGGCGTCGACTTCGACCACCCCGACCAGCGGCTCGCACTCCACCTGGCCTGCTACGCGCTCCTGCCCGAGCTCCAGAACGGCCAGCAGGCGGCAACCCAGCAGCCGTAGGCCGACCGGCAGACAGGCCCGTCGGCAGAGGCCGGTCGGTCGGGGCGCGGACCGCCTGCCGATCGGCGCAGACCCGCGCCGGGTCGGGGTGCGGACCGCGTGCCGATCGGCGCAGACCCGTGCGCGGACCCGCCGACGGACCGGCGCGCAGAACGGCGACGGCCGGCCCCGGAGCGCGATGCTCCGGGGCCGGCCGCCGCTCCGCCGGTCAGGCGGAGAAGGAGTAGACCTCGCCGGCCCGTGTGGCCGAGACCTGGCCGTCGAGCACGTCGGCCCGGACCGCCTCGGCGTCGCGCTCGGCCGGGTCGCCGAAGCCGCCGCCGCCACCGGTCTTGCAGAGGATGACGTCGCCCTTCTTCAGCTTCATGCCGTTGCACTTCAGCAGGCGGCGCTCGTCCTCCCTGCCCGGGTTGATGATGATCTCCGGCGGAGTGGCGTCGTGGCCGCCGAACAGGCCCCAGGCGGGCGTCAGCGACCGCTCGAACCACAGCGACACCGTGCAGTCGTGCAGCGCGGTGTACTCGCGGACCACGCCGTTGCCGCCGCGGAAGCGGCCGGCGCCGCCGGAGTCGGGGCGGATGGCGTACTCGCTGATCCGGAACGGGTAACGGGTCTCGAACACCTCGACCGGGATGTCCTTGAGCGAGCCGTTCACGTTGTTGATCAGCGCGGTCTCGCCGTCGGAGCCGTCCCAGGCGCCCCAGCCGCCGAGCGTGGCCTCCAGACTGACGTAGTCGCGCTTGGTGCGCGGGTCCGTGCCGGCCAGCAGGACGATCATCGAGTCGCCGTGGCTGGCCCCGGCGACCTTGTCCGGCATGGCGGGAGCGAGCGCCTTGGCGACCATGTCGATGAGCAGGCCGAGGTGCGAGAAGTACCACTGGCAGGCGGCCGGCGCCACCGCGCCGAACACCGACCCCTCCCTGACCTGGACGGTCATCGGGCGGAACGAGCCGCCGTTGCCGGGCACGTCGGGGCTGACCAGCAGCTTGTAGCCGACCCGGCAGGCCGAGACGGTCTGCGAGACGCCGCAGTTGACCGGGCCGACGGTCTGGTCGGCGGAGTCGCGGACGTCGAAGTCGATCTCCGAGCCGGACACCGTGATCTTCAGCCGGATCGGGATCGTCGTGTCCAGGTCGATGCCGTCGTTGTCGAGGCAGCCCTCGGCCTCGTACACGCCGTCGGGGATGGCCGCGATGACCTCGCGCTCCAGGCGCTCGGTCTGGGCGAAGATCTCGTCGCGGGCGGCGCGGAGGGTGTCCAGGCCCCACCGGCGCACGATCTCCTCCAGGCGGGCCTGGCCCATCTTGATCGTGGCGATCATGGCGTGCATGTCGCCGCTGGTCTGGTACGGGAAGCGCACGTTCGTGGCGATCGTGCTCATCGCGCCGTGGACGTCCACGCCGCCCTCGACCAGCTTCTGCGGCGCGAGCCGCAGGCCCTCCTGGAAGATGTTGACCGAGTCCATGGAGCCGCCGGGGTCCTTGGAGCCGACGTCGATCCAGTGGGCGCGGGTGGCGGTGAAGCCGACCAGCTCCTCGTCCACGAAGACGGGGCCGAAGATGGTCACGTCGTTGAGGTGGGTGCCGCCGAGGTAGCTGTCGTTGAGGATCCACACGTCGCCCGGCTGCCACACCTCCCGCCCGAACTGCTCCTCGGTGGCCTTGGTGCAGGTCTCCAGGTTGCCCAGGAAGATCGGCAGGCCGGCGGACTGGCCGAGGACCTGGTGCTGGTCGTCCAGCAGGGCCACGACGCAGTCGCCGCACTCGTAGATGATGGGGGTGTACGCCGAGCGGATGAGCGTGGCGTTCATGTCGTCGGCCGCGGCGGCGAGCGCGTTGCGGATGATCTCGACGACGACCGGGTCGACGGTCTGGGCGTCGGCGGTCTGGGCGGGGGTGGTCACTGCTCCTCCTCGGTGTTGCGAACGACCAGCGAGCCGATGGGGTCGACCGACACCGAGAAGCCGGGCGGGACGACCGTGGTGGCGGTGCTCTCCACGATGATCGCCGGACCCTCGAAGGAGTGGCCGGCGGACAGCGCCTCGCGGCGCACCAGGATGGTCGGGCGGGCCTGCCCGTCGAAGACGACCTCGCGCGTCTCGTGCGCGAAGTCCGGCCCCTGCGCCTCCCCGACCTGCTCGGCGGCGCCGCGGCCGAGGTCGCCGAAGGCGGTGGTGCGCAGCGTCACGAACTCGATGGGCGCGCCCAGGTTGGCGTGGCCGTAGCGGGTCTCGTGCTGCTGGGCGAAGCGCTTGGCGATGACCTCGACGAAGCCCTCGGCGGCCGGCTCGTCGGCGTCGGTCAGCGGCACGGTGAGCGTGTACTCCTGGGCCGCGTAGCGGATGTCCACGGCGTGCTCGACGCGGCGGTTCTCCTCCGGGACGCCCTCGCCGGCCAGCGAGGCGAGGCCCTCCTCGGCCATGCCGCGCAGCCTGGCGGCCATGTCCGCGCCGTCGAGGTCGGCGTCGAGGTGGAAGTAGGTGTCGGAGAAGTCCTTGCGGATGTCGGTCTGCAGCATGCCCCAGGCGGAGAACGCGCCGGGGAAGCGCGGCACCACGACCTCCTTGATGCCCAGCTCGCGGGCGAGGAAGACGGCGTGCATCGGACCGGCGCCGCCGAAGGCGACGAGCGTGAACTCGCGCGGCTCGATGCCCCGCGAGACGGTGATCGTCCTGATGGCCTGGGCCATCTTGGCGTTGGCGACGTCGCAGACGCCCTCGGCGATGGCGAGGGTGTCCAGGCCGAGGCCCTGGCCGACGGTGTCGAGCGCGCGGCGGGCCGCCTCGGTGTCGAGGTCCAGCGTGCCGCCGGCGAACCAGTCGGGGTCGATGCGGCCGAGCACGAGGTTGGCGTCGGTCACGGTCGGCTCGGTGCCGCCGCGGCCGTAGCAGGCCGGGCCGGGGGTCGCGCCGGCCGAACGCGGTCCGACGCGCAGGCCGCCCGCCTCCAGCCAGGCTACCGAGCCGCCGCCGGCGCCGATGGTGTGGATGTTGACGACGCTCATGAGCATCGGCAGGCCCTCGATGTTGGCCTCGGGCGAGATGTCCGGCTGGCCGTCGATGACCAGCGACACGTCGAACGAGGTGCCGCCCATGTCCACGCCGATGAGGTTGGGCCGGCCGATGGCGCGGGCCAGCTCGACGCCGCCCATGGCGCCGCCGACGGGGCCGGACAGCAGCGTCTGCAGCGGGCGGCGGCGGGCCGACTCCGCGGTCAGGATGCCGCCGGAGGACTGCATCACGTGCATCGGCACGGTGAGGCCGCGCTCCTTGAGGTTCGCCTCGAGGCGCTCCAGGTAGCGGCGCACGACCGGGCCCGTGTACGCCTCGACCACGGCGGAGGAGGTGCGCTCGTACTCGCGCCATTCCTTGGCGGCCTCGTGCGACAGCGACACCGTCACCTCGGAGCCCAGCTCCTCCAGCAGGATCTCCCTGGTGCGCAGCTCGTGCGCCGGGTCCAGGTAGCTGAACAGGTAGGCCACCGCGATCGCGCCGAACCCGCCCTCGCGGTAGCGGCGGGCGGCCTCGCGCACCGCCTGCTCGTCCAGCGGCTCCAGCTCCTCGCCCGCGGCGTCGAACCGGCCGCCGATCTCCACGATGTCGCGCTTCGGCACCAGCGGCTCGGGCTTGCGGAAGTGCAGGTCGTACAGGCGGGTACGGGGGCCACGGGCGATGTGGTACGTGTCGCCCGCTCCCTTGGAGGCCAGCAGCAGCACCTTGACCCCGCGCCGTTCGAGGAAGGCGTTGAGTCCCTGGGTGGTGCCGTGCACGGTGAACGAGATGTCACGGGGGGAGTCCACCAAGGACTCCAGCGCGGTCAGCACACCCCTCGTCAGATCGTCGGGCGTGGTGGACGACTTGCCGACATGGTAGCGGCCGGTCGTCTCGTCGTACCCGATGACGTCGGTGAACGTGCCGCCGATATCCATGGAGACCCGGTATCGGCTCATGAGCGAGCTCCTCTCTAGCAAGGCGGTGACGCGACCGTAGCCCGGTCACGGTCGCCGCGGGTGTGCGCGGCGACCACTCCCCCGGCGGTTCACCGTGCCCGGGGCCCTGTCGGGGGGTGCGGGGCTGCGGCAGACTGGCGCGGCAGCCGAGCCGAGACGGGGGGAGACGCGCGTGGCCGGGCCGCCGTACCTGGGAGACGAGCAGATCCGGCGCATGTTGCCGATGGAACACGCGGTGATGGCGCTGGAGGCGGCCTTCCGCGCGGGACCGCCCGGTCCCGACGCGCCCGCCGCCCGCGCCGGGCTGGGGGGCGGCGAGCTGGTGCTGTCGGCGGGCGAGCGCGGCCGGTGGGCCGCCGCCCGCCTGACCGCCGCCCCCGCGTCCCGCCCCCTCCCCTCCCCTGAACCCGGGCCCGGGGACGACGCGGTGTTCGTCGTGTTCGACGCGGCCGGGCTGCGGCCGCGGCTGCTGCTCGACGCGCGGGCGCTCGCCGTGCTGCGGGCGGCGGCGGTGAGCGCGCTCGCGACCCGGCACCTCGCCCAGGCCGACGCCCGGCGGCTGGTGGTGCTCGGGACGGGCGCCGACGCCCGCGCACACGTACGGGCCATGCTCGCGGTACGCCAGCCCGACGAGGTGCGCGTCGTCGGCCCGGACGCCCGCCGGGCCCGCCGCCTGGCCGAGGAGCTGGACGCCGAGCACGGCGCGAAGGTCGTCCCCGGCGACCCTGACGACGTGGCCGAGGCGGACATCGTGTGCGTCTGCCTGCCCGGCCCGCTGTTCCCGGGACCGGCTCCCGGGCCGGGGTCGCACGTCAACGTGATCGGCGGCCGGACACCGGAGCCCGGGAGCCCGCGGCCGTACGTGGTGGGCGAGCACGCGGGGATGCCCGGCTGCGACACCGACCTGCACCACGTGCTCACCGGCGAGGGCACACCGCCGCCCGGCGCGCCGACGTTGTTCACCTCCTCGGGGCTGATCGCCGAGGATCTGGTCCTGGCCGCGGAGCTGGCCGCCAAACTCGGCTGAACCCGGGCGTCGCCGCCCGCGTACCCTCCTACATGCGCATCAGGATGACCACGGCGGCCCTGCTGACGACCCTGCTGACGGCGGCGGCCGGGTGCGCCGCGGCCGGCGCCGATCCGGGCTACTCGCAGGCCGACGTGCGCTTCAACCAGCAGATGATCACCCATCACCGTGAGACGATCCACCTCGCCGGGCTGGCCGTCGAGCGCGGCACCGGCGCGTACGTACGGGAACTCGGCGCCGAGCTCATCCCGAAGGAGCAAGCCGACATCAAGGCGATGTCCGACTGGCTCACGTCCTGGGACCAGCCCGTGCCGAAGGAGGAGACCTCGACGGCGGGCGCCGAGCTGAAGGCCGGGCCGGGCTTCGACCGGGGCTGGCTGACGCTGGTGTCCAAGCATCTCGAACACGGCATCCACATGGCCGAGGAGGTCAAGGCGGGCGGCGTGCACGGGCCGACGCACGAGCTGGCCGACCGCATCGTCAAGGCGCAGACCGAGGAGATCGCGAAGATCGCCGGACACCTGGACTGAGCCACCTGGGCTGAGAGCCCCCTTCTGACAACGATTCCCACGTCTGTGCCACGCGGTCGTAAGATCGTCCGCGCGCCTCGCCCCGGGGGCTCGACGTGAGGAGTGAACCGTATGGAACGCAGACGTTTTCTCGCCCTGGCCGGCGCCGCCGGCCTGGCCGCCGCCGGGTCCGCGAGCCCGGCGCTGGCGGCGAGCTACCCCTTCTACGACGCGGGCGTCACCGCCGAGGCGCACGCGAAGCTGGGCGAGCTGGCGCCGTACGGGGTGACGGCGTTCGCGTTCACGCCGTCAGGCGGCTGGGTGGTCGTCACCGACACGGGCCGCTACTTCGCCCGCGGCATCCCCGACCCTTGCTTCAACGAGCTGAAGTCGCTGCTCATGGCGGGCCGGCGGATCCGCTGCGTGGCCTTCCCGCCCGAGGGCGGCGACCGCTGGGTGATCACCACCGACAAGGGCGTGTCGGCGCGCGGCCTGCCGGCGGCCTGCCTGGACCGGATCAAGTCCTACTACGCCGCCGGGCAGCAGGTCGTGGACGTGGCGTTCCCGCCCGCGGGCGGCGACCGGTGGGTGGTGACCGCCGCGAACGCCTTCTACGCCAAGGGCGTGGACGACGAGTGCTACCAGATGATGCGCAACCTCACCCAGGGCGGCCGCAAGCTGACCCGGGTCGCTTTCCCGAAGGCGGGCGGCTGGGTGGTGGTCGCGCAGGACGAGTACTTCGCGCGCGGCATCCCCGACGCCTGCTTCACCAGGATGGGGACGCTCGCGGGCGGCGGCTGGCAGGTGCACACCGTGGCGTTCGCGCCGGGCGGCGGCTGGGTGCTGAGCACCCGCGGCAAGGCGCCCGCGCTGCCCGCCGACAAGGTGCGCCAGGTCGAGAACAAGGTCGGCGGCGCGACGCTCTGGCAGCGCATGAGCGCCTACCACACGCCGGGCGTCACGGTCGCCGTGGTCGTCGGCAACAAGATCGCCTGGTCCACCGGCTACGGCCGGCTGGAGGCGGGCGGCGCGGCGGCCGCCCATCCGGAGAGCGCGTTCCAGGCCGCCTCGATCAGCAAGGCGGTGACGGCTCTCGGCGTGCTGCGCCTCGCGCAGACCGGCGGCCCGGCCCTGAGCGCCGACGTCCGCCCGCACCTCGGCTGGACGCTGCCGCAGCGCGACTGCGTGACCTCCACCGCGGTCCCGACGATCGACCGGCTGCTCGCCCATCGGGCCGGCGTCGTCGGGCGCGGCTCGACCTCGCCGACCGGCGCCTGCTCCGGGTTCGCCTCCGGCGGCGGCGGCTTCGCCGGCTACGGCCCCGACGCCACCGTGCCGACGCTGCTGCAGGTCATGAACGGCGAGGGCAACTCGCCGAAGATCGAGCTGACCACCACACCCGGCGCCGAGTACCACTACTCCGGCGCGGGCTTCGTGCTGCTGCAGCGCATGCTGGAGCAGCGGACCGGCGGGACGCTGGCGGACTACATGCAGAGGGAGGTGTTCGCGCCGCTCGGCATGACGACCAGCTCGTACGCCCTCACGCCCGCCTTCGAGCTGGCCTCCGGCCACACCGCGACCGGCGCCGTGATCCCCGGCAAGCGCAACCGCTACCCCGAGTCGGCCGCTGCCGGCCTCTACACGAACGTCCTCGACCTGTGCCGGCTGGTGTCCTGGCTCAACCGGGCCTACACCGCCTCCGGCGACATCGCCGGCCCGCTCAGCAGGGCGTCGGTGCGCACGCTGCTGTCGGAGGGCCCGCAGCCGGGCATGGGGCGGGGGCTGTTCCTCGCGGGCGCGGGGACCGACGGCTTCTCCTACAGCCACGACGGCTCGAACTACGGCTTCCGCTCGCTGTTCCAGGGCTATCCGAAGCTCGGGGCGGGGTTCGCCGTCCTCGCCAACGGCAGCGACGCCGGCCTGGTGAACGAGATCGCCGCCGCGATCAAGAAGGTCTACGGCTGGCCGTAGGAGGCCCGGCGGACGCCGAGGGCGGCCACCACGGCGGCCCCGGCGCACACGACCGCCGTGACGAGCGCGGCCGTGTGGACGCCGTTCATGAACGCCTGGTGCGCGCCCTCGGTGACGGCCGCCCGCAGCTGGGCGGGCATGTCCGGCGTCACCGGGGCGACCCCCATCGCGACCGCGTCCTCGGCCGCGCGAAACCCCTCCGCGCCGGGGACGCCGGCCGCGGCGAGCTCGCCGGTGAGGGTGCCGGAGACCCGGCTGCCGATCAGCGAGACCAGCACCAAGGTGCCGAGCGCGCCGCCGATCTGGAGCGCGGTGCTCTGCAGGCCGCCCGCGACGCCGCCGTCCCTGACGGGCGCGTTGCCGACGATGGCCTCGGAGGAGGCGGCCATGACCATGCCGACGCCGAGGCCGAAGGCGACGAACGGCGGCCACATGGCGTGGTAGGACGAACCGGCCGACAGCAGGGCCAGCCCGGTGGCTGCGGCGGCCTGCAGCAGCATGCCGAGCGGCATCGACACCCGCGCGCCGAAACGCCCGGTGACGGCGGCGCCGAGCGGCGCGGCCACGACGGAGGCGACGCTCAGGGGCAGCGTGTGGACGCCGGCCTCCACGGGGCTGAGACCGCGGACGTTCTGCAGATAGAGCATGAGGTAGAAGATCGAGCCGAGCAGCGCGAAGAAGTTGATCGCGGTGATGACGGCGCCGATCGTCAGCGTCGGGTTGCGGAAGAGCCGCATCGGCAGCAGCGGGTGCTCGCGGCGGGTCTCGTACCAGCAGAAGAGGGCCAGCACGAGCAGGCCGGCCAGGCCGCAGCCGAGCGTCCTCGCGTCGGTCCAGCCCCACGTCTCGCCCTTGACGACGGCGAAGACGACGGCGACCAGCCCGGCGGCGAGCAGCAGCACGCCGCCGGCGTCGAAGCGGTGGTGGCCGGTGGAGGTCCTGGTCTGCGGCAGGACGAGGGCCGAGACGACCAGGGCGAGCAGGCCGATGGGGGCGTTGATGAAGAAGACCGACTCCCAGGAGACGTGCTCGACGAGCAGCCCGCCCACGATCGGGCCGAGCGCGGTCGAGACCGAGGAGACCATGGCCCAGATGCCGACGGCCATGCCGAACCTGCGGGGCGGGAACACCGCGCGCAGCGTGCCGAGCGTGTTCGGCATGAGCAGCGCGCCGAAGAAGCCCTGCAGCGCGCGGAAGGCGATGACGCCCGCGATGGAGCCGGACAGTCCGATCGCGACCGACGCGAGCGTGAACCCGGCCACGCCGATCAGGTAGTACGTGCGGCGGCCGTAGCGGTCGCCGAGCTTGCCGCCCAGGATGAGGGCGGCGGCGAGGGCGAGCAGGTAGGAGTTGGTGACCCACTGCAGGTCGGCGGTGGTGGCGCCGAGGTCCCTGCCGATCTCGGGGTTGGCGATCGACACGACGGAGCCGTCGAGGCCGACCATGAACAGGCCGAACGCGACGGCGACGAGGCTCCACCACGGGTTGGCGCGCACGCCCCGGGGCGGCGGGCTGTGGGCGGGCGTGGTGACGGTGCCGGTCTGGTGTGCGGACATGCGGAGCTTGGTCCCTGTCTCTTGTGGAACGTTCCAATCAGGCCTTTTGAGCGCGGCCCGGCTGGGTCAGGAGGGTTTCTGGATGAGGCCGGCCAGGCGGCGCAGGGCGGGCAGCGCGGCGGCGATAGCGGCCCGGTCGTCCTCGCCCAGCGAGCCGAACGCGCGCAGCACGTAGCCGGTGAACAGGTCGTGGGCCTCCTCCACGCGCCGCCGCGCCTCGTCGGTGAGGTGCAGGTGGAGCACCCGCCGGTCGGCCGGGTCGCGCTCGCGGCGCAGCAGCCCGGCCGCCGTCATCTGGGTGATCATGGCGCTGGCGTTGCTGGTCTTCATGAGCAGGGCCTCGGCGAGCTCACGGACCGTGATGCCGTCCCGCTCCCGCACCAGGCGCAACGCGGCGAGCTGGACCTCCGGCGGTTTGGGGTGCGGGAAGTCCAGCTCGATGCGCCGGTCGAGGGCGCGGTGCAGCAGAGGGATGACCTCCACCACCCCGTTCGCCGTCGGCGCGGCCGGTGCGGAGGGTGACATGCCCTCCATAATACCTATGCGAGCATAGCTATTCGCCGGAGGCGGTGGCCGGCACGGGAGCGCGGACGCCGCTGATCACGACGCCGCTCGCCGGGCGGGCGGGGACCCTGCGCAGCGAGATGCCGAGATCCTGCGGCGGGACGTCGTGGTCGAGCCGCGCCAGCCGGACCACCAGCTCCCGCAGCAGCGTGACGGTGATGTCCTCGCCGGGGCAGCGGTGCCCGGTGCGCGGGTCGCCGCCGCCCTGCGGGATCAGCTCGAAGGGGTCCATCGGGCGGCCGAGGAAACGTTCGGGGCGGAAGGAGTAGGGCTCGGGCCACAGGTCCGGGTCGTGGTTCTGGCCGTACACGTCGAGCAGCACGAGCGTGCCCTCGGGGATCTCGTGGCCGCGCCAGGTCAGGTCGCGCGCCGCGCGCCCGCCGACGAACGGCGCGAACGGGTAGAAGCGCCGCACCTCGTGCGCGAACGCCTCGGCGAACTCCTCGTCACCCGTACGCAGCCGCGCCCGGTGCTCGGGCCAGCGGTGCAGCGCGTGGGCCGCGTACGCGACGAACCAACAGACGGCCACCGTGGGCCGGATGAAGTTGAGCAGCTCCACCGCGGCCAGGTGCGGGTCGAGGCGCTCGCCGTGGGCGTCCGTGTGCCGGGCGACCGCGGCCAGCGCCGAGCCGGTGGGCGCGTGGATCGCGCCGCGCCGCACGTCCTCCAGCAGCTTCGTCAGCCGGGCCTCCTGCCGGTCGCGGGCCCGGCGGGCGCGCCAGTGGCGCGGCCCGAGCGTGGCGAAGCCGTCCACCATGGCCACGCAGTCGTCGGCCAGCTCGTCGGCCTCGCCAGGGGACATCGTGACGCCGGCCCAGGCGGTGACGGCCCGGCCGAGCACGCGGGCGGCCTCGTCGAAGAGCACGACCGGTTCGCCGCCGGCCGCCCAGCCGGCCGCGGCCTCGTCCCAGGCGGCGGCGGTGCGCCGGCGGAGGTCGGCGATGCCCGCGGGCGTCATGAGCGACAGGAACATCGCCTTGCGGACCCGGTGGTCGGCGCCGTCCAGGGTGTGGACCGGCCCGTGGCCGAACAGTGTGCTCTGCACGAGGCCGGGGAGAGCGCCGTGGCGGAGCACGTGGTCCTCGTCGTAGAGGAAGCGGGCGGCGTCGGGGCCGCACAGGCCGGTCGCGCGGCGGCCCAGGACGCGGGTGCGGGCCACGCCGTCCGGGGCTTCGCGGCGGCGTGCGGGGAGCCAGCCGTAACCTTCAAGGAGCATGAGTGGGGTGTTGTCGAGCGGCATCGCCCCCAGGTTCCCTTTCCGGCGGGGCCGAAACGGCCGGGCGGGGTGATCCGGGCCGTCAGGCCGCGCTCAGCCGGCGGCTCATGAACAGCTCCAGCCGGGTGCGGCCGCCGGGGTGGTCGAGCCGCACGCGATCGCACACGCGCTGGATGATCCGCAGCCCGAGGCCGCCGTGACCGGGCCGGCGCGGCGCGGCGCGCAGGTGCTCGGCGGTGAGGGCGCCCGCCTCGTCCGCGACGTGCACGGTGACGCCGTCGGCGTCGCTGCGCAGGCTCACGGTGCCGGGGGCGCGGGCGTGCTCCAGGACGTTCCCCGCCGCCTCGCTGACCGCGAGCACCAGCAGGTCGGCACGTGAGCGCTCCAGCCCGGCCCGTACGGCGAACGCGCGCACCAGCTCGCGCAGCGGGGCCAGGTCCTCGCCGAGCGGAGTGTGCACGGCTTCGGCGGGACGGAGCGATGTGAGCACGAAAGACACGCAGGCACAGTGCCCACATCGTCGGCTTTCAAGCGGACTGGCCCAAGTTTCTTGTGATTCGTCGCACCAAGGCCCGCAGGGGTTGGTGAGATGTACCGGAATTGACAGCTCTGTTTCACTACTCCGTCCAATTCACAGAATGACCTTCGGGGATCATCGTTGAGCCGCGGGTCATCACCATCGATCGGAAACTCGGCACCCCCCACTCACCCCCCTCGCCCGAGGAGTCCCCTCATGTCCCGACGTGTCCTCGCCATGCTCGCCGCCGTCGCCCTGCTGTTATCCGTCTCCCCGCCCGCCCACGCCGCCGCCCAGAACGACGTCTACGTGGCGCTCGGCGACTCGGCCGCGGCGGGCCCGCTCATCCCCGACCAGGTGCTGCCCGAGCTGGGCTGCTGGCGCTCCACCCGCAACTACGCGCACCTGACCGCCCAGGCCATCGGCGCCCGCACGCTGCGCGACGTCACCTGCTCCGGCGCCAAGACCACGCACATGTACCAGTCGCAGAGCACCGACCTCGGCTCGGTCGCGCCGCAGCTCAACGCCGTCACCGCGGACACCACGCTGGTCACCGTGCAGATCGGCGCCAACGACGTCGGACTGACCGGCTTCATCGAGGACTGCCTCAACCTGCTGCCGCCGCCCGTCGGCGACGCCTGCAACGACGACTACATCGTCGACGGCCAGGACAGCTGGCGGGTCAAGACCGACGCGCTGCGTCCCAAGCTGACCCAGCTCGCCGGCGACATCCGCGCCCGCGCCCCGCAGGCCCGGATCTTCGTGGTCGGCTATGCGACGTACGCCCCGCCCAACGGCTGCTATCCGCGCGTCCCGATCATCAAGGCCGACGCCAACTACATCCGCGCCACCCTGCAGTACTTCAACCAGATGCTCGCCGAGCAGGCCGCCGCGGCCGGCGTCGGCTTCATCGACCTGCAGACCCCGAGCGTCGGCCACGACCCGTGCACCCCGCCGGGGACCCGCTGGATCGAGCCGTACGTGCCGGCCTCGGCCGCGACCCCCTTCCACCCGAACGCGCTCGGCATGCGCGGCTTCGCCGCCGTCGTCACCGCCGCCGTCTCGGGCGCCTGACCCCGTGAATACGGGGCCACGGGCGCTCAGTGGCAGCCCGTGGCCCCGAACGCCAGGAACCGGGTGACCTCCTCCTGGCTGAAGTTGTCGTCGGAGCCGACGACCAGCGTGCACTCGCCGTTCGCCAGCTGCGGCCCCCAGGCCAGACCCTCGTAGTTCTGGACCTGCGGGGCCGCCTCGCCGAGATCGAGGACGAGCCGCTTGACCACCGGCCGGTACGCCCGCCCGTCGGCCAGGGAGCGCCGGCGAAGGACGTCGGTCGCGCCGCGCAGGTCGAACTCGTACAGCCGGGCGCGGTAGCCGACGCCCTGGATCCAGGACCGTTCGAGCGCGAGGTAGCGCAGGTCGTCCACGGCCAGGATCTCCGACACGCCGCTGTCGGCGTCGCCGGTCGGCGGGACGGGCGCGGCGGGCAGCGCGTCGAGCGGGTAGACGTACTGGCCGCGCGGCCTGCCGTCGCGGCTCCACACGGTGACCCGGGCGGGCGCGCCGCTCTCGGCGGTGGGCGGCGGGCCGTCCTCGTAGCGGGGGCCCTCGGTGACGGCGGTGACCACGCGGGGCGTGACGGCGAGGCCCTCGAAGCCGAAGTTGCGCCGCGGGCCGCGTTCGGCGCGGGTCAGCCGCAGGCCGCGCGGCAGCGGGAACGCGCCGAGGTGGCGGCCCTGCCGGTCCATGGCGCGGACGGCGGGCTGGGAGAGCGGGATGCCGGGGTTGCGGTCGTCGGGCCGGTCGCCCTCGTCGCCCCACAGCAGCCGGCCGTTCCAGCGGTCGAACCTGATCGACTCGGGGTCGGCGGACTCGGGCTTGCCGTAGCCGGGGTAGGGCGTGCCGTCGGCGCGGGTGAGCGTGGTGACGCCGGTCAGCCGTACGCCGCGGAACTCGCCCGTGACGCGGTCGATGTGCAGGCGGCCGGTGTAGAAGCGGGCGGGGTTGTAGCGCCAGCGGTCGTCGGAGATGAAGTACCAGGTGCCGGTGCGGGGGTCGTGGTCGATGCCGGACAGGCCGCCCACCGTCGTGCCGTCCAGGCGGGTCAGATGCGGCAGGGTCCGCTCGCCGAGGAAGCGGGTGACGCGCACCGGCTCGCGCCGTCCGGCCGCCGACGCCGGCGGCGCCGAGAACGCCGCCGCCACCACCAGAATGACGGCGACCGCCATTGTCCGTCGCATCCGAACCATTTATTCCCCCCATCAAGAATTGGCGATGACGGGGAAATGAAATCGCGAATCCGGCGGGAAGTCCATGCAGGTGGAAGCGGCGAACGCCCTTAATGTGCGACATTTCACGAGAAACAAAAAACCGTGCGGCGACGAGTCTCCTCGCCGCCGCACGGAATCCACGCGCCCGCCCGCCGCACCGGACCACGCGCGGTCTGCCCGGAGTCCGCCCCGCGGACCGCCCGAGGTCCGGCGCGCGGACCGCCCGATGTCCGGCGCGCGGACCGCCCGAGGTCCGGCGCGCGGACCGTGCGGAGTCTGCCGCGCGGAGCCCGCCGGGTTACGCCGCCGGGACCGTGCGGGCGCGGGCCAGGCTCTCGCCCCATTCCCTGGCCCGGTCCAGCTCGCCGGGGACGAGCGGGCCCAGGGTGCCCTCGACGTAGAAGCTGCGCGCCGGGCAGGCCAGCCGTACCCCGGCCCGGCGCAGCCGCCTCGCGACGCCCTGCGCGGCCGAGCCCGGCATGCGCGGCCTGGCGACCCGCGTGTCGAAGGCCGCCGCGTCGAGGGCGGCCGACGAGGTGCGCAGCGCCGCCAGCCACTCGCGCACCCCGCGTCCCCCGGAGACCAGCGGGCCGCCCTCGGCCTGCTGGGCGGCGGACTGCCGGGTCGAGACCCTGCTCAGCCCGAACGCGTGCGTCGGCCCGCCCACGACCAGCAGGCCCACGTCCGCGCCCACCACGTCGGGGGCGGTGGCGACCTCGGCCACCTCGGCCCGCAGGGCGCCCGCCAGCCCTTCGGCGATCGACTCGGCGACCGCCTTCGTGTTGCCGTACATCGACTCGTACACCACCAGCGCGTACATGCGCCCTTCCTCCCTCAGCTCTCCCGCGGAAGCACCGGTTCGAGGTGGAACATGCCGGTCATCACCTCGCCCGCCGTACTCTTCTGACGGGTACGGCGGCCCGCCACGGCGGCGACCACGTCGGAGGCGGTGATGAGCCCGACCAGCCCGTGCTCGCCCACCACCGGCAAGGCGTCACAGCCGGAGTCGGCCAGGATCGCCGCCACCCGTGGCAGCGGCGTGCCGGGCCGCACCCGCGGCCGGCGCTCGCCCGTCAGCACCGCGCCCACCTGGCGCCCCGACTGCTCCCACGGCCCGCCGGACCAGGAGGCCGCGAGGTCCTCGCGGCTCAGCACCCCGAGCAGGTGCCCGCCGGACACGACGGGGAGATGGTGCACGTCGGCGCGGCGCATCAGCTCCCACGCCATCAGCGGCGACTCCTCCGGCTTGACGACGACCAGGATCCGGCTCATGACCTGCTCGGCCACCAGGGTCTCGACGCTCATGACACTCCTCCAGCGGCTCGCCTTCCCCTTTCATCGTGGCGTCACGGGGCGGGCCGCACCCGGGGACGAAGTCCCTGGATCGGGGTGCCGTTGGTCCTTTACTCCCGTGGGGCGGTGGCGACGACGGCGGTGGCGTCCAGCTCGTCGGAGCCGGTGACGCGGGCGGTCAGACCGGCCTCCTCGGCGGCGCGGGCGGTGGCCTCGGCCTGGCGTTCGCTGGTCTCGATCAGCAGGTGGCCGCCGGGGGCCAGCCAGCCGGGCGCGCCGGCGATCACGCGGCGGATCACGTCGAGGCCGTCGTGGCCGCCGTCGAGCGCGGTCAGCGGCTCGTACAGGCGGGCCTCCGGGGGCAGCAGCCCGACGGAGGCGGACGGCACGTACGGCGGGCTGGCGATCAGCAGGTCCACCCGGCCGCGCAGCGTCGCGGGCAGCGGCTCGTACAGGTCGCCCTCATGGACGGAGGCGCCGGGCAGGTTGCGCCGGGCGCACCGCACGGCGGCGGGATCGAGGTCGGCCGCGTGCAGCTCGACCGGCCCGGCCAGCCCGGCGGCCAGGGCGGCGCCCATCGCGCCCGTGCCGCAGCACAGGTCGAGGACGACCGGCGTGCCGGGAAGCTCCCCGGCCAGGGCGACGGCCTGCCCGATGAGGAACCCGGTACGGGGCCGCGGCACGAACACCCCCGGCTCGACGGCCAGCCGGAGCCCGCAGAACTCCGCCCAGCCCAGCACGTGCTCCAGCGGCTGCCCGGAGACGCGGCGCTCGGCCATCGCCTCGACCTCGTCAGGAGTGCGGGCGGCGGCGAGGATGAGCTCCGCCTCGTCCTCGGCGAACACGCACCCGGCGGCCCTGAGCCGCGCGACGAGACCGGGAACGGCCTCCTTGGACGACAAATAACCCGACATGGGCGACTTTCCTATCAGATGCCGGTCATGTCACCGCGACCCGTCCCCCCACAGAGCCGGTCCCGCCTGCCACCAGCATGACGTGCTCCCGGGCGAGCAGACCAGGCGGGCGGACCAGCCGGGGCGATCAGCCGGACAGACCAGGCGGGCGGACCAGGCGGGCGGACCAGGCGGGGCGATCAGCCGGACAGACCAGGCGGGCGGACCAGGCGGGCGGACCAGGCGGGCGGACCAGGCGGGGCGGTCAGCCGGACAGACCAGGCGGGCAGACGAGCCGGGGCGATCAGCCGGGGTGCCGGGCGGCGGCGTGGGCGGCGCCGTAGCCTTCGGCGCGCACCGTGACGCGGCCCGCCTCGACGCGCAGCGCCACCTCCGTGGCGTCGTCCACGCCGGTGACGCCGGCCGCCGCCGCGAGCTCGCCGCTCTCGTCCCACACCACCCGCAGCCGCGGCCAGGCCGAGCGCGGCACGGCCGGGCGCAGGCAGCCGCACAGCTCGGCGAGCGTGAGCCTGGCCAGCGGGAACAGCTCCTCGGGCGCGCCGCTGACCACGACGGCGGTGACCTCGGCCCCGGGCGGCGCGGCCCGTACGGCGTCCTCGACGGCCGACAGCCGGTGCATGCCGAGCACCGCCACCACGCCGTCATCGGTGAGCCGTACGGGCTCGCCGCTGACCGCGTCCGGCACGGGCGACGACGGCGGCGACCACGGCTCGTCGCCGGCCGACAGGCGCGGCAGCAGCGGCGCGACGAACCACCGGTCGTCGAGGTCGAGATCGGCCAGCCGCTCACACGCGCGCACCACGTTGAACGGCTCCACGAACCCCGGCGCCGCCGCCGCGAGCTGCCCTGCCCCGTGCAGCAGCGTGAGCGCGGCCTCGGCGAGCCCCACCAGCCGCCCGTCCGGGGCGGGCGGCGGCCGCAGGCGTTCCAGCGCGAGCCCGAGCAGGATCGCGTCGAGCTTCACGAGCTGCGCGTACGGCACCCGCGTCAGCTCGTCGGCGAGGATCTCCGGCATCAGGTGCATGCCGAGCCGGCTCGGCCCGCGTTCGTCGTCGGTGGCGAGCGGCAGCCGGGCGAGCCAGGCGCGGGCCACCTCCCCCAGCGCCTCGCCGACGGTCAGCGCGGGCTCCCCGGGCGCGGGCGGCTCGGCGGACTCGGCCAGCTCGGCCAGCACCGCGAAGTACAGCGCCCGCTTGCCGGGGAAGTTGGAGTAGACCGCTCCCCGTGTGAGCTCGGCACGGTCGGCGATGCCGTCGATCTTGGCTTCCCGGTATCCGCGCTCGGCGAACTCCGCCCGCGCCGCGGCCAGCACTCTCGCCCGGTTGCGCTCCTGTGCCTGCGCTCTGGTCAGCCGGGCCATCGTCCTCCTCGCGTTGCCGGGTCCCGCCGGTCAGGATACCGTGAACACTCAAATGATGAGATCATCTGAAATGAGGGGTGGCCCATGGCCGACGTGCCCGAGCTCGACCTGACCGACCCCGCGCTGCTGCGCGACCCCTCCGCCGCGTACGTCAGGGCGGCCGCCGACTCCCCCGTGGCGCGGCTCACCGGGCCGGGGTTCGCGTTCTGGGTGGTGCTGCGGCACGCCGAGGGCCGGGCGGCGCTCGCCGATCCGCGGCTGCGCACCCGCGAGGACAGCTACCAGCGGCCGGACGTCCCGGCCGACTGCCTGCCGTACATGACGACGATGTCCGAGCTGAACGGCGCCGAGCACGCCCGGCTGCGCCGCCTGGTCGCGCCCGCGTTCGCGCCGCGGCAGGCGGAGCGGTTCCGGCCGCGCGTCGAGGCCATCGTGGACGCCCTGCTGGACGAGCTGCCCGGCCACCGGTCGGACGGCGGCCCAGGAGACGGCCCAGGAGACGGCCCAGGAGACGGCACGGTGGACCTGCTGACGCACTTCGCCCGGCCGCTGCCGATGGAGGTGATCTGCGAGCTGACCGGCATCCCGGCCGCCGACCGGCCGCGCTGGCGCGCGTGGGGCGCGGATGTCGCGGCGGGGCACGGGGCGGCGTTCGCCGAGGCGATCCCCGGGATCCTGGAGGGCGCGAAGGCCGCCGTGGCCAGGGCGCGGGCCGAGCCTGGCGACGACCTGATCTCCGAGCTGGCCCGCGTCCAGGAGGAGGACGGCGACCGGCTGTCGGAGGCCGAGCTGGTGACGATGGTGTGGCAGCTCGTCCTGGCCGGGCAGACGCCCGCGAACCTGATCGCCAACTCCGTGGCCGCCCTGCACGAGCATCCCGATCAGCTGGCCGCCCTGCGCGCCGACCCGGCGCTGATGCCGGGCGCGGTCGAGGAGCTGATGCGCTGGTGCGGTCCGCAACTGCTGACCATCCCCCGGTTCACGGCGGAGGACGTCGAGATCGGCGGCGTGACGGTGCCGGAGGGCGAGCCGGTGACGGTCGCGATCCCGGCCGCCAACCGCGACCCGCGCGTCTTCGCCGACCCCGACCGGTTCGACGTGGGGCGGGACGCCGCGGGGCAGCTCGGGTTCGCGCACGGGCCGCACTTCTGCGCCGGGGCGTCGCTGGCGCGCGTGCAGACCGCGGTCGCGCTCGGCTCGCTGCTGCGCCGCTTCCCCGGCCTCGCGCTCGCGGGGCCGCCGCGGCGCGTCCCCGACCCGGGCACGGCCCGGCTGCTGTCGCTGCCGGTGACCCTGGGCACGGCGGGCTGACGGCCGTGACCCGCTCGACGGGACCGGCCTGCTCGTTCTGCGGGAAGGGCCAGAACGAGGTCCGGCGGCTGATCGCGGGGCCGCCGTCGGTCTACATCTGCGAGGAGTGCGTCGGGCAGTGCACCGAGCTCATGGCCGAGGAGGAAGCCGCGACGGCACCCGCCGGGCCGGCGCGCGACCTGCCCACCCCGCGCGAGATCCACACCTTCCTGGACCAGTACGTCATCGGCCAGGACCGGGCCAAGCGGACCCTGGCCGTGGCCGTCCACAACCACTACAAGCGCCTGCGCGCCCCCGTCTCCAGGGACGACCCGGTCGAGCTGGGCAAGTCCAACATCCTGCTGGTCGGCCCCACGGGCAGCGGCAAGACGTACCTCGTGCAGACCCTGGCGCGGATGCTGGACGTGCCGTTCGCCGTCGCCGACGCCACCGCGCTCACCGAGAGCGGCTACGTCGGCGACGACGTCGAGAACATCCTGCTCAAGCTCATCCAGGCGGCCGGCCACGACGTGCGGCGGGCCGAGACCGGCATCGTCTACATCGACGAGATCGACAAGATCGCCCGCAAGGCGGACAACCCGTCGATCACCCGCGACGTCTCCGGCGAGGGCGTGCAGCAGGCGCTGCTGACGATCCTGGAGGGCACGGTCGCGAACGTGCCGCCGCAGGGCGGGCGCAAGCACCCCCACCAGGACCTCATCGCCCTGGACACGACGAACGTGCTGTTCATCGCCGGGGGCGCGTTCGACGGGCTGGAGCGGGTGATCGAGCGGCGCGCGCTGCGGCGGGCGGCCGGGTTCGGCGGCTCGCCGCACGACCCGGCCGAGGAGGACGTGCTGGCCCGGGTCATACCGCAGGACCTGGTGGCGTACGGGCTGATCCCCGAGCTGACCGGCCGGCTGCCGGTGCTGACGACGCTGCGCCCGCTGGACCGGGCCGGGCTGGTCCGGATGCTCACCGAGCCGCGCAACGCGCTGATCAGGCAGTACCAGCGGCTGTTCGAGCTGGACGGCGTCGAGCTCGCCTTCGAGGAGGACGCCGTGGCGGCAGTGGCCGAGCAGGCGCTGCTGCGCCGCACCGGGGCCAGGGCGGCCCGCGCGGTCCTGGAGGAGGTGCTGCTCAACGTGATGTACGAGGTGCCGGACAGGGACGACGTGGCCCGGGTCGTGATCACCCGCGACACGGTGCTGCACCACGTCAGCCCCGCCCTGGTGCCGCGCGCCCGCCGGCGGCCCGCCTGAGGTCCGCGTGCCGCCGGCGCGGGGCTCAGGCGTTCGCGAGGGTGTCGTCGAGCACCCTGCCGAGGAAGGCGTCCAGGTTGGCCACGGCCCGCGCGACCTTCTCCTCCGCCGTCAGCGACTCGAACCGCGTGCCCGCCTCGGTCTGCTTCCTGCCGCGTACGTACAGGGAGCAGGCGAGGTCGGCGCACATGTAGACGCCGACCGTGTTGCCCTGGCGGCCGGCGGCCCCGACGCGGGGCGCGGTGAACAGCGCGACGCCGGTGCCCGCGTGCGGGGTGACGCACACCGAGCACAGGGTGCTCTTGGTGGGGCTCCTCCGTACGTCCTGGGCCAGGCGGAGCGCCACGCCGGTGAGCCCGCCGCCGCGCTCGGCCACCAGGTACGCCCGCTCGGGCGCCCCCGGGTCGCGCCAGCCCAGGAAGTCGAGGTCGGCCCAGGGGGTGGCGGCCAGGTCGCGCGGCAGTCCGAGCCTGCGGGCCTCCCCTTTGGAGCAGTTGACGAAGGACGCGCGCAGGTCGCGTTCGGTGACGGGGTTCATGGTTCTTCCCTCAAACTAGGATCTCTAGGTATAAACCTAGGCTATCTAGTTTCGAGGGGCAAAGGGTTTGTGGGTGCCGACAGCTTTCGTATGTGCCGTACGGCGACGATCGGCACCGTCACGCCGATCAGGTTGCAGTACGCCACCGCCGCGTAGAAGCCGTCCGCGCTGCCGGCGGCGTGGGCCGCCGCCGCGCCCACCGCGACGATCAGGCCGAAGTAGATCGCGTTGAGCACGATGGCCAGGAAGCCGCCGCCGGTCTCCTCCATGACGGTCAGCGAGGCGAGCACGGGTCCCTGGACGGCGTAGGTGAGCGCCACGGCGCCCAGATAAGCGCCCGCGGCCGCGGCCACCCCGGCGTCGCCGCCGATCAGCCGCGCCAGCGGGTCGTGCAGCGACCACACCAGCGCCGCGATCACCACGTAGGTGACGACGGTGACCTCGATGCCGCCGCGCATCGACGCACGGATGCGCCCCCATTCGCCCGCGCCGCGTCGCTGGTTGATGGTGATCGCCGTGGCCGTGCCCAGGACCATGCCCGGCAGCAGCACGACGTTCTGCAGGGTGGAGGCGACGGTGAACCCGGCCACGGCGTTCTCCCCGTAGTTCCCGAGGACGCCGATGACCGCGAGGTTGTACGCCGAGATCACGAGGAAGGACATGGCGATGGGCACCCCGATGCGGCGCAGGTCGGTGAACACCCCGCGCCGCCAGATCCGGGCGGCCGCCGGATGCCACAGCTCGGTGCGGCGCAGCAGCACCAGGCCCATGGCCAGGCCGGTCAGACCCGCTGCCGCCTCGGCGACGGGCACCGCCGCGATCCCGATGCCGGCGCCGAGCCCGAGGCCGGCCACGAGGCCGACCCGCACGCCCGCCGTACAGATGACCAGGACGGTGGCCTGCCGCACGTGCCCATAACCACGCAGGCCGGCCGCGCACAACTCCCCCGCGACGGCCAGCAGGCCGGCGGCGCTGGTCCAGCGCAGGAAGGAGACGAACGTGTCCCGCAGCCCGGCGTCCACATGAAGGAGACCGGACAGGGAGGGAGCCGCCACCGCGAGGACCAGGAACAGGGCCGCGCCGAGCCCGAGCCATACCCTGGCCAGGCTGGCGGCGTTCGACATGACGTCCTGGGGGCGCCCGGCCCCCTTGCTGATCGCGGCGGCGACCTGGTTGCAGACCGCGAAGCCCACGCCCAGGGCGAGGACGACGAGGGCGACAGGCTGATAGAGGGAACGCACATAAATCGCCTCTCCCCCCATGCGTCCAAGAATGGCGATAATTCCGAGCTGGGCGGCAAAATTAACGGACCCGGCCACGAAAAGGGGAACAGCGAGGCCGGAGATGGTCCGCCATACCTCCCTTCTTTCGTGCGCGACTGAGGGAAACATGCGGACCTCCGGGGACATGAATTGGCCTGTGGGAACATAGCGAAATTTCTCGATAAATGTCCACAGGGCCTTGCCCCGGAAATATTTCGGTCAGAAAGCCGCCGGCAGCACCGGGCCCGTGTGCTCCCCCGCCGTGGGTGCCTGGGTGGGAGGTCGCGGCGGGGACCTCCCACCCAGGCCGGCGGCCGGCCAGGCCGTCAGAGCCGAATGCGGACCGGGACCGTGCCGATCGTCACGCGATGGTCGGAACACGCTCCGCCGCAGGCCGTGCCCTTGCCCAGCGCGTCACCGGTGTACGGGCCGGTGATGGCGCTCTCCCGGACGAAGAGCAGGTCTATCTTGGGGCGCTGGCCGCAGGGCTCCTCGACGCCGATCGGCTCGCCGTCCCCGTTGACCTCGTTGACGGTCGTCTCGCCGACGCCGGGGCATCGCGGGTCCTCGTCGTCCAGCTCCCTGTACGCACCGGTGTTGCCGCCGTTGTTCGGCACGTCGAGACTCGACGAGTACCAGCTGTCGAGCCGCTCGTCATGCGGCCGCACGTTCAAGTCGCCGGTGATGAGGACGGTGTCGCCGTTGTCGTGGAGGTCCTCAAGGTGGCCCCGTACCGCCGCCAGCTGCTGTGTCTTGATGTTGCTCCCGCCGACCGTCGCCTCCGAGCCGGTGATGTGCGTGGTGCAGAACCGCAGGTGCGGCCGGGCGTCCAGCGGCGCGCAGAGGAGCTTGTGCACCCCGCCTCGCCCGTCTGCCGGCAGGTCGTATTTCTTGGCGATGCCGAGCTGCCGCCGGCTGAAGAGAGCGATGCCGAACGGCTCACCGTCGCAGGTCGTCTCCCGGATGGTGGCGAAGCGGGCGAAGCTGTCGCCCTCGGGCCAATCGGCCGCCTTCAGCCGGTCCTGCAGTGCCACGTACTGGCTCCAGCACAGTTCGTTGAAGGCCGCGAAATCCGCGTCCCGGTTCACGATCGACGCGGCGGCGGCCTCGACCATGCCGGTGGTCGTGGAGCCGTCGTTCATCGCCCAGCCGGCCACGTTCCACTGCCACACGTTGATGGTCTCGACCACCGTATCGGCGGCGTGTGCCGTGCCCCCGGGCAGCAGCGTCGCGCCCCATGTCAGCACTGCGACCAGTGCGCGGGCGAACAGTCTCATCTCACGTACTCCGATCTCGCTCCGGTGGGCAGGTCCAGCATTCGCGTGCACAGCGCGTCCATCGCGCGGTCGGGCAGCACCCGCCGCAGCCGGGTGAGAAGCTTGGCGTGGCCGCCGACCGGATAGCGCGTCCTCGGCCGCCGGGAGGTCATCGCCCTCACCACGGCTCCGGCGATCACCTCGGGCGGGCTGCCGCTGCGCTGGTTGCTCGCGGCGATCTTCCCGATGACGTGCTCGACGGTCGCGCCGTAGTCGGCGCGGCCCTGCGGCGAGAACAGCTCGGCGACGGCGCGGCGTCCGTTCTCCACCAGCTTGGCGGGGGCGCTGCTCCGCGTGGCGCCCGGCTCCACGATGCTCACGTGCACGTTCCACGGGCGCAGCTCCATGCGCAGCGCGTCGGTCACCGAGACCAGCCCGTGCTTGGCGCTGGTGATGGGGCCGAGAAACGGCAGCGTGATGCGCCCGCCCTCGGATCCGACGTTGATGATCCGCCCTCTGGCACGCTTGACCAGCGGCAGGAACGCCTGGGTGACGGCGAGCTGGCCGGTGAGATTCACCTCCAGATGACGCCGGAACTCGTCGAGCGGCACCAGCTCCATCGGCCAGGGCGCGCCGATCCCGGCGTTGTTGACGAGCCCGGCCAGCCCGGCCGCGCCGGTGGCCTGCTCCACCCGCACCACGGCCGCGGCGATCGAGTCCGCGTCGGTGACGTCGACGTACAGGGGGATGATCCGGTCGCCGGCCGCGTGGCGCAGCGCCTCGCCGTCGGCCGTCTCGCGTATGCCGGCGAAGACGGTGAAGCCCCGGGCGGCCAGCGCCAGAGCCGTGGCCCAGCCGATTCCCGATGACGTTCCGGTGATCATGACCGTTCGTGACATCGCTGCTCCCTTCACGAGGTAACTCAACGATGGTGAGTTCACGATAGTCCGCCATCGGCACGAAACTCAACAGGGGTGAGTTACCCTTGTGGAGTGAGCGAGACCCGTCAGAAGAGGGCCGGCGGGCGCCGTCCCGGCGTGTCAGGGACGCGCGAGGCGATCCTGGCAGCGGCCCAGCACAGCTTCGCCGAGCAGGGCTACACGGCGACCACCATCCGAGGCGTCGCCGCGGCCGCCGGCGTGGATCCGGCGCTGGTCCTGCAGTTCTTCGGCAACAAGGACAAGCTCTTCGACACCGCCCTGCGGGCCGATCCGCCCGTTCGGTCGCTGACCGCTCTGGTGCACGACGGCGACCTCGCGGACCTCGGACAGCGGCTGACGCGCCGCTATCTCGAACTCTGGGAGGCGCCCGGCACAGGAGCACGCCTCCTCGCGGTGGTGCGCGGCGTGTCGGCGTCGCCGAGCGCATCGGCGATGGTGGCCTCGTTCATGTCGGACGAGGTGATGCTTCCCCTCGCCCGCGCCATCGGGGCGGATCGAGCCGAACTGCGGGCCAACCTCACCGGCGCGCACCTGCTGGGCGTCGCCACGGCCAGATACGTGCTGCGGGTCGAGCCACTGGCCTCCCTGGATCGCGAGCACCTGGTCGCAATCCTGGCTCCCCTCGTCCAGCGCTACCTCAGCGGCGATCTCGACTGACGGGACGGTTGAGGGAGAGGGCCGCGGGTGCGGAAACCGGTTCCTGCGAGCATCACCCTCTCCTGGACCGGGCAAGACCGGGCCGGCTTTCTTGGGCCCGCGCCCACCGCACGCAGGCCGCGCGCCCTCACAAGGCGGCCGGCAGCACCGGGCGGCCCCGGACGCCGGGGTCGGCCGCGAACACCGCCCCCGCCTGCGGCTGCTCGGCCCGGTCCACGCCCAGCGCCGAGGTGGTGATGAACAGCCGGCCGAGGTCGTCACCGCCGAAGGCCACCGCCGTGACCTGGCGCGCCGGCAGCGCGACGACGGCGTCGAGCCGGCCGGCGGGGTCGTAGCGGTGCACGGCTCCGCCCTGCCAGAGCGCCACCCAGACGCCGCCCTCGGCATCGACCGTCAGCCCGTCGGGCTGGCCCCGCTCCGGGTCGACGTACGCGAACGGCCGCCGCCCGTCGAGCCCCTCGTCCGGGCCGTAGTCGAACACGTCCACCCGGCCGGTGGCGGTGTCGGCGTAGTAGGCGAGCGAGCCGTCGGGGCTGAAGTCGAACCCGTTGGAGATCGTCACCTCCGGCAGCACCACGCGCAGGGCGCCGTCCGGGCCGGCCACGTAGAACGAGCCGCGCCCCGGGGCGGCGTCGTAGGCCATGCTGCCGATGTAGAAGCGGCCGTCGGGGTCGCAGCCGCCGTCGTTCATCCGTACGGACGGGTCGCTCCACGCCTCGCCGCCCAGCGGGCGCAGCGGTGCGTCGAGGTCGTCGGAGTCGGCCAGCAGCAGCTCGCGCTCGGCGGCGACCACGTAGCCGCCGGCCGCGCGGGGGCGCAGCGCGGCGGCGACCTTGCCCACGTGCCGCCGCCGCACCGTCGCGCCGTCGAGCGCCAGCACGTCGCCGGCCAGCATGTCCACCCAGCGCAGCCCGCCCCAGCGGGCGGACCACACCGGCCCCTCGCCGTGCTCGGACACCGGGTCGGTCACGGGGTAGACGGTGATGCTCATGCCGATCTCCTCCAGGGTGCTGGACGTGATGTTGGCACGATGCTCCCACGCGCCCTTCTCGCGCGCCCTTCTCGCGCGCCCCGGGTCAGCGGCGGCGCGGGCGGCGGGCGGTCCTGGCGGGCGCGGGCCGGGAGGCCGTCTCCGGCCAGTGGGCGGGGCGGGTCAGGGCGGGCGGGACGCGGGTGGCGGCGTCGCCGGCGGCGGCGTTGAGCTGGGCCTGCGTGAGGAAGATCGCGCCGGTGAGGTCGGCGCCCGCCAGGTCGGCGCCGCGCAGGTCGGCGCCGATGAGGTCGGCCTCCCGCAGGTCCGCGCCACGCAGGTCCGCCCCGATCAGGTACGCGCCCCGCAGGTTCGCCCGCCGCAGGTCCGCGCCCCTGAGCCGGGCCCCGATGAGATCGGCCCCACGCCGGTCCTTGCCCCGGCCCTTTCCCTGGGGGCCGGATCTGACCAGTTCGCTGACCCGCAGCAGCAGCTCGTTGACCGCGGCCCGGTGCGGGGCCACGTCGTACTTCTCCAGGGCGCCGGCGTCCTGCCGGGTGAGCCGGTCGGTCTCGTCGAGCGCGCGGCGCAACTCGGCGTGGACCGGCCGGGCGGGCTCCAGGGACAGCGCCTCCGCGAGGTACCACAGCAGCTCGTGGAGCTGCCGCATGACCGGGAAGACGGCGTACATCTGCCCGGCCGTCTCCGGCGCGGCCCGCCAGCTCCGCCCCCCGAACGTGACCTGCGAGACCTTCTGCCCCGCCCCGAAGCAGTCGAAGACCGTGCAGCCGGGGTAGCCGCTCGGACGCAGCCGCTCGTGGATCGAGCAGCGGAAGTCCTCGCGCAGGTTGCGGCAGGGGTCCCCCGCGGCCTTGTCGGCGGCGAAGTCGGCCGAGGCCGCGAACGGCAACGCGACGCAGCACAGGCCGAAGCAGCTGCCGCAGTCGGACAGCAGCTCCAGCTCACGGAAGTCGTCAGCAGGGGACAACGTGCGAATCTCCTCGGGCGCGGGCGGACGCTCAAGGATAGTCACCCGTACGTGTACGGCGTGGTGGTGGCCAGGGCGGCGAAGCCGAGCCGGGTCAGGATCGGCCGGCTCTCGGCGGAGGCGTCCACCTGCAGGTAGCGGTATCCGCGGGCGAGCGCCTCGCGGGCCCGGTAGGCGACCAGCGCCCGGTAGATGCCGCGCCCCCGCCACTCCGGATCGGTGCCCCCGCCCCACAGGCTCGCGAACTCGGTGCCGGAGTGCAGGTCCATCCGGGCGGCGCTGACCGGCACGTCGCCCGCCATGGCGAGGACGGCCACGACGCTTCCCTCGGCCAGCTGCACGGCCAGCCGTTCCCTGATCCGTACGCGGCTGGCCCCGAACACCCGCTCGTGCACGTCGGCCACCAGCTCGACGCCGTCCATGCCGGTCACCGGCACCAACTGGACGCCCTCCGGCCCAGCGGCGGGCAGGGCGGCGGGGACGGCGATCCGCGCGGTCTCGGCCACCATGAGGGTTTCGGGCGGCTCGGCGGTGAAGCCGGCCGCGAGCAGCCGCCGGTCGAGGTCGGCCGGGCGGTCGTGGTCGTAGAGCTTCCACTCGAACTCCGTGCCCAGCTCCGCGTAGTGGCTGATCTGCTCGGCTATGGCGGCGTCCGCGGTCCGCTCGTCGAGGTCGGACCACAGGACGCCGTTCCAGCAGGGCGCGGGGCCGGACTGGCGGACGACCGCGCCCGCCCGTTCCACCACGGCCCCGGGCATCTCGGGCGCGGGCTCGCGGCGGAAGCGCCGCTCGTACAGGCTCAGCACCTCATCGTGGTTCACGCTCAGCCCCCGAAGCGCCGCTGGCGGGCGGCGAAGCTGCGCAGCGCGCGCAGGAAGTCGATCTCGCGGAAGGCCGGCCAGTACGCCTCGCAGAAGTACAGCTCGGAGTAGGCCGACTGCCACAGCAGGAAGTTCGACATGCGCTGCTCGCCGCTGGTGCGGATGACCAGGTCGGGGTCCGGCTGCCCGGCGGTGTAGAGGTGGCCGGCGAGGTCGTCGGCGGTCAGCGTCTCGGCCAGCTCGTGCATGCTCTGCCCGGCCTCGGCCCGCTCGTACAGCAGCTCGCGCAGGGCGTCGATGACCTCCTGGCGGCCGCCGTAGCCGATGGCCAGCGTCAGGTGGAAGCCGGTCGCGCAGTCGCGGGTCGCCTCGACGGCGTTCTTCAGCGCACGGGCGGTGGTGTCGGGCAACATGTCGAGCAGCCCGGCGACGTGCACCCGCCAGCGGGCGCCCGGGCGGGCGAGCCGGTCGGCGACCATCTCCTCGATGACCCGCAGCAGGAAGGCGACCTCCTTGTCGCCGCGCCGCTGGAGGTTCTCCGTCGAGCACAGGAACACCGTCAGGTGCCTGATGCCGAGGCTCTCGCACCACACCTGCACGTCCTGGATGTGGTCGGCGCCGTACTGGTGGCCGATGCTCGGGTTGGGCAGGCCCTTCTGCCTGGCCCAGCGGCGGTTTCCGTCGATGATGAGACCGACGTGCCGGGGCAGCGGGCCGGTCGAGACCTGGCGGCGCAGGCGCCGGGCGTACAGGGGATGAAGAAGATCGCTTACGTGCACCCCCTAAGAATGGCGTGCGGGGTCGGCCGGTTCGGGAGGATTCGAGAAAGTCGGCGCCGGGAGGTCGCCGTCATCCGGGGTCGGCCGCGGGGCGATCCGCTTCCCCGGCGGCTTCTCTGGTGGCCTCACCGGCGGCTTCCCCGGTGGCCTCCCAGGCGTCTCCCCAGCCGACGTCCCTGGCGCGGCGGTAGAGCTCGCCCTGCCGCTTGGAGACGAGCACGTCGCGGATGCCGTCGGCGTCGGTGCACAGGCGCAGCGACACCACGCCCTTGCGCTTCTGCGGGTGGCGCAGCACCCGGTCGGCGGCGGGGGCCGGCGCGGGGCGGGCGGTGGCGGCGACGTAGGCGAACTTCTCGTCCTCGAAGCTGAGGGTGCCCGCCTTGACCTGGCGGTGCAGGGACGTCCGTGGCAGGCGCACCGAGAAGTGGCACCAGTCGCGGCCGGGCTCGATCGGGCAGGCGCGATCGTGGGGGCAGGGGGCCACGACGCTCAGGCCCTCGGCCAGCAGCACCTCGCGGGCCGCGGCGATCGTGGCGTAGCCGGCGGGCGTGCCCGGCTCGACGACCAGCACCATGGCGGCGTCGCGGGCGAGCCAGCGTACGACGTCGGCGCGGTCCCGCTCGGCGAACTCGCCCAGCGCGTACGACATGGTCGCGAGGTCGGCGCGCGGCCGGTCGAGGCCGGACCCGACGGCGGCCTGCCGCCAGGCGGTGCCGCGCACCCCGGGGGCCTGCGCGGTGCGGGCGAGACGCCTGCCGAGGTCGATGATCTGCGGGTCGCGTTCGATGACCGTGACCTGGCGCAGGGACGGCCACGTGGCCCCGGCCGCCCAGATCGCGGCCCCGGTGCCGCCGCCCGCGTCGAGCTGGCTGACCGGCGCGAACCCCGGGACGCGGGCCGCCGCGTGCCGCATCGCCAGCGCGGCGGCCTCGTAGGTGGCCGGCATGCGGTAGGCGGCGTAGGCGGCCACGTCGGCCTGCCCGCGGATGTGCGCGGCCTCGCCGGTCGCACCGGTCGCGCCGGTCGCGCCGCCGCGGTAGCGCTCGGTGAGCCGCGCGACCGAGCGGGCCAGCTCCTGGGGCGAGTGCCGGGCCAGGGCCTGGTCCAGGGCGGCGCGGAGGTCGTCGGGCAGCATGGGCGGAGTCGCTTTCGAGAACGGGCGGGACGGTGCGGGGAACGCCCGCACGCTGGGCCTCGGCCATTATCGGCCATCCACGCCACCACGGCGCCCCCCGCGCGGGAGCGCCGCCCTCGGACAGGCGAACGCCGCGCGAAAGCGCCGCCGTGTGGGGTCAGGCGTCGAGGAGGGCGGCCAGGCGTTTGGGGGCGACCAGGCGGTAGCTGTCCCTGATCAGCTCGTCGAGCTCGTCCCAGTCGTGCCCGGCCGTCAGCCACGCCCCGACCCAGCCCTTGGCGCCGACGTAGGGCGGCACGAAGAAGCGCTCAGGCTGGGAGCCGACCAGCGCCTCCTGCACGCCGGGCCCGGCCTTGAACGTCATCGACCGCCCGTCCTCGCTGGTCATGACGAACAGCTTGCCCCGCACCCGGAAGCTGGGCGCGGTGTGCCCGCCGAACGGCTGCTCCTCCGTCTCGGGCAGGCCCAGGCAGATCTCCCGCAGCCGCGCCGCCACCTCGTCGTCGATCATGTACGCCTCCCGCTCGCCGAGACGCCGACCGTACCGCGCGGCTCCGACAATTTCCCTCGCTCAGCTCCCGGGCGTCTCGACGAGCGGCGTGTCCACCAGGTGCTCGATGAGGAACCACGTCTGCAGCTCGTTCGTCCGGATCACCTCGGAGACGAGCAGGTCGTTGGTGCCGTCGTCGCCCATCTCCTGTGCCCGGCCCGCCGCGTCGTGGCAGGCGACCAGGATGGTCTCGTGGGCCTCGATCAGGCGGGAGAGCATGGCCGGCACCTCCTCGCAGCCGTTCGGCGGGCGCGGGATCACGGTGATCTCGGCGACGTGGCGCGGGTCGCCGACGGCCACGCCGCCGAGGGTCTGCACCCGCTCGGCGATCTGGTCGACCAGTTCGAGCTGCTCGCCGGCGTGCTTGTCCAGCAGCAGGTGGAGCTGGTAGAAGGTCGGGCCGCGCATGAGCCAGTGATGCTTCTTGTAAAGGGCGTGGAGGATCTGGGTGTCGGCCAGGATCTGGTTGAGCCGCTCGCACGAGTACATCCGGGCGT
Source organism: Nonomuraea sp. B208 (assembly GCF_057536035.1). Classification (NCBI taxonomy): domain Bacteria; kingdom Bacillati; phylum Actinomycetota; class Actinomycetes; order Streptosporangiales; family Streptosporangiaceae; genus Nonomuraea; species Nonomuraea sp. B208. Next base: position 22,867 of record NZ_BAAJOU010000024.1, on the reverse strand, counting down.
CCCGCGACAGCCCGAGCGGGAACATCCGCACGGTGCCGAACTCCTGGATCTGCACGCCGTTCATGTGCAGCCACGGCTGGCTGTCGGTCTTGGACCGCGTCGCCTTGGCAGGGCGTCTGGTCGTCATGCGCGTCTCCTCACGACGGCGGATGGCAACGATCCCCTTCAACCTCCCCTCTGCCGCGCCAAGCGCCGCCGCGAGCCGGCACAAGAGAGGGTCAATCCGCGGCGGGCCGCCGGGGGAACGCGTGCCGCCTGGCCACCACGGCCGTCACCAGGGCGCAGGCCAGCAGCGGGAGCGCGGTCCACGGCAGCGCCGCCGCCCCGGCGGACTCCAGCACGAGGCCGCCGGTGAGCGAGCCGGCGGCGATGCCGGCGTTGTAGACGGTGGTCTGCATGGAGGTGGCGACGTCGGCGTGGCCCGGCCCGGCGGCGTGCACCAGCGCCGTCTGCAGCAGCGTCGGCACCCCGCCGAACGCGGCGCCCCACAGGGCCACGGCCGCCAGCGGCGTCCAGCCGGGCCCGCCCAGCAGGGGCATGACGGCGACCATCACGGCCAGCACCACGAGCAGCGCCGCGCGGGGCCGCCGGTCGATCGTCGCGCCGGTGGCCCAGATCCCGGCGACGGTCCCGGCCCCGAACACCAGCAGCACGACGCTCGTCGCCGCCGTCCCCGACAGCTCGGCCAGCGGCGCCAGGTACGTGTAGACGGCCTGGTGCCCGACGAGGACGAGCGCGGTCGTGCCGAGGACGACGCGCACGCCGGGGGCCGCCGCCACTTGCCGCAGCGGCGTACGCTCCCCCGCCGCCTCGCCGGGGAAGTCCGGCACCTTCCACAGCACCCACCCGACCAGCGCGACCGCCACGCAGGCCAGCCCGGCGAAGGCGGCCCGCCAGCCGAGGGCCGCGGCGAGCGCCGCGCCCGCGGGCAGGCCCGCGCACAGGGCGACGGTGATGCCGGCCGAGACGATGGCGATGGCCCGCCCGCGCCGCTCGGCGGGGACCATGCGGGCGGCGTACCCGACGAGCATGGCCCACAGCAGCCCGCCCATCACGCCGGCGAGCAGCCGCGCGGCGAAGGTGAGCGGATACCAGGAGGACGCCGCGGTCACCGCGTTGAGCAGCGCGAACCCGCTCAGCGCCGTCACCAGCACGGGCCGTCGCCGCAGCCCGCGCGCCAGGGCGGTGAGCGGGATCGCGGCGAGCGTGGAGGCCACGGCGTACCCGGTGACGAGGAAGCCGACCCGGCCCTCGGGCACGTCCAGGGCCTCGGCCATGCGCGGCAGCAGCCCGGCGGGCAGCAGCTCGGTCATGACGGCGGTGAACGCCGCGGTGAACAGGGCCAGCAGGCCGGCCCAGGGCAGGCGGGAGTCCCGCCCCGGAGGAGCGGTCATCGTGTCGGTCATGCGACCATGCTGAAACCTTCTCATCAATGAGAAGGCAAGCGAGGAGGCCGCATGAGGATCGGGGAGCTGTCGCGCCGCACGGGCGTACCGGCTCGGATGCTGCGCTACTACGAGGAGCAGGACCTGCTGCGCCCGGACCGGGCGGTCAACGGCTACCGGGTCTATCCGGAGGCGGCGGTCTACCGGGTGCAGCAGATCCGGGGGCTGCTCGACTCGGGGCTGACCACGGACATCATCCGCCGCATCATCCCGTTCCTCGACCGGCCCGACGACATCCATCTGCATCCGGACTGCCTGACGCCCGAGCTGGCCGACCTGCTCAGGTCGGAGGCGGCCCGCATCCAGCAGCGGGTGGAGTGCCTGTCACGCAACCGGGACCGCATCCTCGCCTACCTGGAGGCGGTCGAGGCGGCCAAGCAGGGGGCCGGGCGTTGAGCACTCTGGAGGCGGTGCTCGCCGCCGCCGAGCGCGGCGCGCCGCCCGCTGCGGACGGCGGGCTGACGGTGGTGGCCCAGCCGTCCCCGCGCGACCTGGGCGTGATCGCGTTCACGGGGCACACGGTCGTCTTCGCCGACCTGCCGCCCGACTGGGTACGCGAGCGGCTGCCCGCCGGCGACCTCTCGGCCCCGGTGAACCCGCCGTTCCTGCTGGAGCTGGGCCTGCGGACCGGGCGGAGCGCAGGGAACCTCGACCTGCTCGCCGTGGCGGACCCGCTTCCCGGGCCGCCGCCGCTCGCGCTGCGCGAGGTGACCGCGGCCGATCATCCACGGGTCGAGCGGGCCCTCGCCTACCGTGACGAGGTGCGCGTCTGGACGTGCGAGGGCGGCCTGCTGACCGTGGGGCGGGGCGTGGCCGGCCGCTGGGAGGCCGCCGTCGAGGTGGAGCCGGGCCACCGGGGCCGCGGGCTCGGCCGGCTCCTCGCCACGGCCGCCCGCCACCTGGCGGCCCGCCCGCTGTGGGCGCAGATCGCGCCGGGCAACGCGGCGAGCGTGCGCGCCTTCCTCGCGGCCGGGTACGTCCCGATCGGCTCGGAGGTCCTGCTGGTCCCCGGCTGAGCCAGGCCCGTACGTCGGGGACGGCGCTGCTACGCTTCACGGCGTAGCACAGTCGGGTCCGTACGGGGAGTCGCGCGTTGGTCGTCTACGCCGGTCAGGGTGACGCCCGCCGTTCGATGGCGCTGCTGTGGCGCGACGGGCAGGAGCGGCGCGAGACCCGGCCGGGGCCGAAGCCGGGGCTGAGCGTGGACGTGATCGTCGACGCCGCCATCGAGGTGGCCGACGCCGAGGGCATGGCGGCCCTGTCGATGCGCAAGGTCGGCGAGCGGCTGGGCCGCAGCGGGATGGCGCTCTACACGTACGTGCCGAGCAAGGGCGAGCTGGTCGACCTCATGTACGACCGGGCGATGGCCGAGCTGCCCGCCGAGTACGACCTGAGCGGCGGCTGGCGCCCGGCGGTCGCGGCGTGGGCCGAGCAGACCCGCGCCTTCTACCTGCGTCACCCGTGGATCCTCCAGGTGTCGCAGGCCCGGCCGGTGCTCGGGCCCAACGAGTTCGCGGCGCTGGAGACCCTGGTCGGGATCCTGCGGGCGACCGGGCTGCGGCCGGCCCGGGTGCGGGGCGTGGTGGCCCTGCTGTACGACTTCGTGCGCGGCGCGGCCCGCACGGTCGCCGAGTCGCGCGAGGCCCCGTCGGAGACCGGCGTGTCGGACGAGGAGTGGTGGCGGGCCCGCGCGTCGCTGCTGGAGGAGGTGGCTCCCGGGTTCGCCGGGCGCTACCCGATGGCGCGGTGGGTGGAGTCGGAGGACGACTGGCCCGGCGGCGACGGCGAGCCCTACCTGGAGCACCGGACCCGCGAGGCGTTCCTGGCGGGCCTGGACGTGGTGCTCGACGGCATCGAGGCCAGCACCCGCAGGACATGACCGCGGCGAGTCAGGCGCGGCGGGCTCGGCGATTTGTTCAGGCGTGCGCGCCCACGGTGACCGTGCCGACGGTCAGCCGGGGCCGGGCCTCCAGCACCTCGCCCAGCCGCTCCACCTGCTCCTCCAGCTCCCGTTCCGCCTCCGGGCCGAGCTCGTGGAGCGGCTCCACGGTCACGTCGAGGCGGTCGCCGGAGCGGCGCTGGTGCCAGACGCCCGCCACGACGCCGTCCACGAGCAGCACCGGGAAGTTGCCCGCCTGCCCCCGGTTGAGCGCCCGCGCCGCCGCCGGCCCGGCGTACAGCAGCTCGCGGGGCCGCCCCGCCACCACGTAAGCGTCGAAGTACGGCAGCAGCCGCACCCCACGCGGCGGCTCCTCAGGCACCGCCGTGTCCCCGGCGACCACCCAGGCCGGCCGCCCCTCGAACAGCACCTCCTCCAGCCCGGCCCCCTCGAAGGCGCGCGCCGCCCACCGCGCCGGCCCGCCCGCCCACTGCGCGAACTGCTCCGGCGTGGCCGGCCCGTACGCCGTCAGGTAGCCGCGCACCAGCTCGCCGAGCCCGTCCACGACGGGGGCGGCGGCGGGCGGCGCGGTGTAGGTGACCTTGCGCCCCCGTCCGGCCCCGAACACGAACGCGCCCCGGTGCGCGGCCAGGTGCATCGCCTGCCGCCAGCGCGGCCAGTTCCCGCCGAACGCCGGCATGACGAGGTCGCCCGCCCAGGGCCCGGCGAGGTCCACGACCCGGTCGCTCAGCTCGTCGATGGTCAGCTCGTCCGCGGCGACCGCCTCGGTGATCGCGGCCACCACCCGTTCGGTCTGCTCGGGGGTGAGCCGCACGGACGGCCCGAACGGGTTCCTGCCCGCCGGCAGCGACGACAGCGCGCTCACCCACGTGGCCAGGTCGCGGGCGGGCAGCACGTGGACGGTGCCGCGCGGCCCGTACGTCTTGACCAGCTCGCCGCCGGGCCGCAGCGCGGCGCGCACGTGCGCGCGGGTGGCTCCGGCGAGGCGCAGGCCGACGGAGACCTCCGCCGCCGACATCACCTGGGCGTGCGCGCCGCACATGGCCGCCACGACCTCCGCCGGGCCGGTCCTGGCGGGCTCCGCGCCCAGGCCGGCCCGCTCCAGCCGGCGCGCGCTCACCTGCGGCCACGACAGTGCGATCATCGACGTTCTCCTCGGTCGGCCCGTCCGCTTTCACCGCTCACCGTAGGGACGAACGCGGAAAGGTGGGTTCCGCGTCGGCGGTTCAAGTGCGACGCAAGTGATCGGCAATTCGGGATCACTAGGGTCACCGCTCATGAACCGGCTCAGTCCCCGTCTCGGCCCCCTCACCGCGCGCCAGCGCTGGCGCCGCCTGCGGCTCCAGGCGTACTCCTGGTCCCTCACCGGCGCCTACCGGCTCGGCGCGCTGCATCCCGCGATCTGGCGGCTGGTCGCCCGCAGTTACCATCCGGCGCTGGACCGCGTGGCGGCCCGGCACGCCCGCGTGGCCTGCCAGTTCGCCGCCGTGGACGTGCCCGCCTACCGGCACTTCCTGCGCGAGAACGGCGCCGAGCACGCCAAGCGGCTCGCCGACTTCCCCGAGACCACCAAGCAGAACTACGCCGCCGCCTACGACGAGGAGAGCCGCTGCCAGGAGGGCAGGCTGCACCGGGCCGGCGTGATCGTGGACGAGTCGTCCGGGTCGAGCGGCAAGCCGTACAACTGGGTGCGCGGGCCGCGCGAGCTCAAGGGCGTGTACCGCAACGCGGCCGGCTACATCGACCTGGTCTTCCCCGGCAGGCGGCTGTTCGTGGTGAACGCGTACTCGATGGGCGCCTGGGCCACCGGCACCACCACCGGCACGGCCATGGCGCGCATCGCGATGGTCAAGAACACCGGCCCCGACCTGGAGAAGATCGCCGACACGCTGGAGCACTTCGGACCCGGCTACGACTACGTGGTGTCCGCGTACCCGCCGTTCCTCAAGCACCTGCGCGACCATCTCGACGAGCGCGGCTTCCCCTGGCGGGACTACCGGATCCGGGGCATGGTCGGCGGCGAGGGCATGACCGAGGCGCTGCGCGACTACCTGGAGGAGCGCTTCGAGGAGGTCCGCTCCGGCTACGGCGCGAGCGACCTGACGATCGGGATGGGCGCGGAGAGCGGGTTCAGCGTGTGGCTGCGCAAGCGCCTCGCCGTCGATCGGGAGCTGCGCGAGCGCCTGCTGGGGCCGGGCGAGCAGCGGCTGCCGATGATCTTCCACTACAACCCGCTGGAGACGTTCCTGGAGGTCAACGCCGCCGGCGAGCTGCTGTGCACGATCAACACCAAGACGACCCTGCAGCCCAAGCTGCGCTACAACGTGGGCGACGAGGCCGCGCTGCGCACGCTCGCCGAGGTGCGCGCCGCGCTCGGCGACGAGGCGTACGAGCGCGCCTGGACCGACGAGCGGCTGAACCTGCCGCTGCTGTTCCTGTTCGGCCGCAAGGACTCGACGATTTCCTACATGGGGGCGAACCTGTATCCGCAGGACGTCGAGTACGGCCTCTACCAGGGCAACCCGTACGCCGCCGCGATCAACCGGTTCTGCCTGTCCCTGGAGGAGCTGCCCGGCCTGGAGTACCGCCCGGTGGTGAACCTCGAAGTACGCGGCGAGGTGGACCACGACGAGCTGGCCGCCCTGTGCCGCAAGGGCGTGCTGGCCCACCTGAGCGCCGTCTCGCGCGACTTCGCCGAGTCGCTGCGCGAGGACCCGACGGCCGCCGACCTGCGGGTGCGGGTCTTCGGCCCCGGCGAGGGCCCGTTCGCCGGGCTCACCAAGATGAAGAACGTCTACCTGGTGAAGGACGCATGAGGACCACCGATTTCAGCAAGGCGCCCCCGCAGGGGCAGGCGACGGCGATGTTCGTCGGGGCGACCCGCTACCGGGGGCCGCTGTCGATCGTCGTCCTCTCCTTCACCTGGTGGCGCATGGTGCGCGACATGAAGCGGATGCGCGGCTACCGGTGGCACAAGGTCTACTGGGAGTTCCCGTTCACGCTGGGCACGCTGGCGTTCTTCGAGGACCGCGACGCCCTCATGCGCTTCGCCCGCACCCGCCACCACCGCAGGCTCATGCAGTGGGTGACCGACGGCACGAAGAACGCCACCGGCGGCTACATCCGGGTCTACAACGCCGAGCCCGAGGGCTACAGCAACGGCGTGTGGCGGGCCGAGGGCGACGGGATGGCGCACATCGAGTCGTTCACGCCGCTGTCGACGGAGAGCGCGGGCCCGCCGGTGAAACGCGCATGAGCGGGCTGGAACGTGTCACGAGCCGGGCCGGCCTGCGCGACTTCCTGTCGCTCACCGACCGCCTGCACGCCCCCGGTGACGGGCCGCCGCGCTTCGTCCCGCCGCTGCACGCCCAGGTCCGCGCGTGGATGCGCCAGGGCGTCGCCCTGTACGTGCTGCGCCGCGCCGGCCGGGTCGTCGCCCGCACGACCTTGCACACCGACGCCGCGTTCGACGCCAAGCTGGGCGAGCGGCTGCAGCTCTTCGGCCTCACCGAGTTCACGGAGGACGCCGCCGAGGAGCTGTTCGACGCCGTGTGCGAGGCGGGCCGCGCGGACGGGCGGCGGACGGCGTTCGGCCCGGTCTCGCTGCTGCCGAACCAGGCGGGCGGCGTCATCACCTCGGGCTTCGCCGAGCGCGGCTTCATCGACAGCGCCTGGAACCCGCCTTACTACCCGGCCGCGTACGAGGCGTACGGCTTCGCCCGCCGCTTCGAGTCCGACACCTGGATCTGCCCGGTGCCGCAGGAGCCGGTGTTCGCCTTCGACGACGCCCGCGTCGCGGCCGAAGGGCTGGAGGTGCACCGCGGCGACCGCCGCCGGGTGGCCGAGCAACTGCCGATCCTGCGCGGCATGCTCAACGCCTCCTTCGCCGGGCTCGGCTACTACACCGAGATCTCCGCCGAACAGCTCGCGGCGCAGACCGACGGGCTGGCGCACCTGCTGGACGAGGACCTGCTGCTGTATCTCACCAAGGCGGGCCGGCCGGTCGCGTTCGTGCTGTGCCTGCCCGACATCTCCGAGTTCGTGATGCGGGTGCGCGGCGACCTCCACCTGCTCAACCAGCTCCGCCTGCTCGCCACCCGCTCCCGTCACCGACGCGAGGCCGTGCTGGTGATCAAGGGCACCGTGCCGGACGAGCAGGGCCGCGGCTACATGCGCCTGCTCTCGCGCGAGCTGCACGCGGGCCTGCGCCGCGGCGGCTACCACACGCTGCGCAGCACGTACGTCGAGCGCACCAACCCTGGCTCGGCCGCCCAGTTCACCGCCATGGGCGGCCGCGCCCTCCACGGCTACGCCTTCTACGCCAAGGACCTCACGTGAACGAGCTGCGGGCGCTGGAGCCCGACTTCTGGCGGGCGCCGAGCGCGCACAACACGCAGCCGTGGACGCTGACGTACGAGGACGACCGGGTGACCGTCGGCTGGGACCCGGACCGGGCGCTGCCGGTCAGCGATCCCACGGGCCGCGACCTGCGGCTCGGCCTGGGGGCGTTCGTGGAGTGCTGCCTGATCGTCTGCGCGTCGGCGCGCCTGCCCGTGGCGTTCGCCGCCGATCCAGGGCCGCTGCGCGTCGGCCATCTCGTGCGGGCCGCGGGGACGTACGCGACGCCCTTCACCACGGCCGACGTGCGCGCCCGCGGCGCCAACCGGGGCGAATACCATCCCGGCCGGCTGCCGGACGAGCTGGTGGCCGGGCTGACCGGGATGCGCCGCGTGCCGTGCCGCGACCTCGCCGACCTGCTGCACGCGGCCGACCTGCACCAGTACGGCTCGCCGGAGGTGACCCGCGAGCTGCGCCAGTGGCTGCGGCTGACCCGCAGGCACCGCCGCTACCTGCTCGACGGCCTGAGCGACCGGGCGCTGCGCCTGACCCGGCTGGAGGCGGCGGCGCTGCGCGCGTCGCTGGCGCTGTACCCGGCGCTCCGGCCGCTCGGCCTGCCCCGCGTCCTGGCGGGCGCCTCGCGCGGGCTGCTCGACCACGACGGCGACGTGCTGGTGCTGGTCGGCCCGGCGGGCGACGAGGTGGAGCAGGGGCGGCTCCTCCTCCGCCACTGGCTCACCCTGTCGGGCGCCGGCTACGCCACGCACCCGCTGAGCCAGATCATCGACAGCCCGGGCACGCGGCGCGAGCTCGCCGCCCGCCTGGGCGTCGCCGATCCCTCCTCGCTGCTGCACATCGCCCGCGTCGGCCGGCCCCGCTCCCCCGCCTCGCCCTCGTCCCGGCTGCGCGGCCGATAAGGGGTGCAGCCGCGTCCAAGTGATCTCCAAGCATGCCCGGCCAGACTGGAAACATGCAGGTCATCGTGAAGATCGCCCAGGGCTCCGTGCGGGGCGCGACGCGGGACGGCGTCGCCTCCTTCCTGGGGGTCCCGTACGCGGCCGCGCCGGAAGGGCCGCTGCGTCTCCGGCCGCCCGCCCCGCCGCCCGCGTGGGACGGGGTGCGGGACGCCGTCGCGTACGGCGCCGCGCCGCCCCAGCTCCCCCCTGCGCCGGGCGTGCCGCCGATCTGGCGGCCCGGGGACGGCCTCGCCTGCCTGAACCTCAACGTGTGGAGCCCCGACCCTGGAGGGGCGGGGCTGCCGGTGATGGTGTGGCTCTACGGCGGCGCGTGGCAGGTCGGCGCGACGGCCATGCCGCAGTACGACGGCGCCGTGCTGGCCCGCTCCGGCGTCGTGGTGGTGACCGTGGACTACCGGGTGGGCTTCGAGGGCTTCGGCCACCTGCCCGGCGTGCCGGACAACCGCGGCCTGCGCGACCAGGTCGCCGCGTTGGAGTGGGTGCGCGGGAACATCGCCGCGTTCGGCGGCGACCCCGGCAAGGTGACGGTGTTCGGGCAGTCGGCGGGCGCGGCCTCGGTCGCGCTGCTGACGGTCGCGCCGGCCGCCGAGGGGCTGTTCCGCCGGGCGATCGCGCAGAGCATCCCGGCCGGTCTCCGCACCCCGGACGAGGCCGGGCGCGTCACCGGGGCGCTGGCCGCGGCGGCCGGGGTTCCCGCGACGTACGAAGCCCTCGCCGGGCTGCCGCCCGAGGCCGTCCTCGCGGCGCGGGACGTCACGGCGACGAGCCCGTTCGGGCCGGTCGTGGACGGCGAGCTGGTCACCGGGCCGCCGTGGGCGGGCATGGCCGCTCCGGCGGCGCGCGGCGTGGAGCTGATCTGCGGCTTCACCCACGAGGAGTATCGCGGGCTCGCCCCTGGCGGACCGCCCGCCGGGGTCGATCCTGCCGCTGCGGCGGCCTCGTTCGGGCTGGACGCCGACGCCGTGCCCACGTACGGCCTGGCGCATCCCGGGGCCGGCGACGCCGAGCTGTTCACCGTGCTGATGTCGGACGCGCTGGTCCGCATGCCGACCACGTGGACCGCCGAGGCCCACGCGCGGGCCGGCGGCCGTACCTGGCTGTACGACTTCACCTGGAAGGGTCCGGCGCTGGGCGCGGCGCACGGCGTGGACGTGCCGTTCACCTTCGGCGACGGCCGGAGCCGCTTCGCCGGCCGCCTCCTGGGCTCCCCGCCGCCCGCCGGTTTCGCCGAGCTGTCGGAGCGCGTCCGCCACGCCTGGACGTCGTTCGCCGCCACCGGCGACCCCGGCTGGCCCCGTTTCGACCTCGACCAGCGGCGCACCCGCCTCTGGGACCTCCCGCCCGCCGACGTGCCGTACCCGCTCGCCGACTTCCGCCGCATCTGGGGCCGCCCGCCCCAACGCTGATCCCGGCTAGAGTTCGCGGTCATGAGATCCGGATGTCTCGTCGCCGTCGCGTGCGCGGTCCTGGCGCCCTTCGCCGGGCTGTACCTGCTGTTCGCCATCCCCGCCTGGGCGAACGACAGGAAGCTCGCGGCGTTCGGGGACCGCCTCCTCGCCTATCCGCCGCCGCCCGAGACCTTCCACAGGGACAACACCGCCGATGGTTCGATCGCCCTGCGGGGGAACGGCAACCACTGCGACTACCAGGTCCGCGTCGCGCTGTCCACGCGCCTCTCCGAGGGGTCGGTACTCCGCTACTACGCGGCCGCCCGCATCGCCGGGGTCGAGACCGAGCGGGCCTCCTTGCGGATCTACTTCGAGAGGGGCCAGGACGTCGACGGCCTCCCCACGTCCTTCATCGTGGAGGCGTACGACAGCACCGACGCCGGCCTGGACCTCCGCTGCCACTGAGCCCATAGCATGAGCCCGTGAAGTACATGCTGATGATCTACGCCAACGCCGAGTCGCAGCAGCACGTGGCCGATCACGAGGCCGACGTGATGGCCGAGGTGGACGCCCTGATGAAGGAGCTCGCCGAGAGCGGCGAGCTGGTGGGCGGGCAGGCGCTCGACGGGCCCGCCACCTCCCGCGTGGTCAGGGTGCGCGGCGGCGTGCCGGCCGTCACCGACGGGCCGTTCCTGGAGGCCAAGGAGTTCCTGGCGGGCTACCTCATCGTGGAGTGCGCCAGCGTCGAGCGGGCCACGGAGATCGCGGCCCGGTGGCCGGACGCCCGGCTGTGCGCGATGGAGGTGCGGCCGATCATCGACGAGGTCGACCCGCCCGCGGGCGAGGGCGGCCCGGCTCTGGGATGACCGAGGTCGAGGCGCTGCTGCGGGAGCTGGCGCCGCAGGTGCTCGCCATCCTCGTACGGCGCCACGAGCAGTTCGCCGCCTGCGAGGACGCCGTCCAGGAGGCGCTGCTCGACGCCGCCGTCCAGTGGCCGCGCGAGGGCGTGCCGGACAACCCGCGGGCCTGGCTGGTGACGGTGGCCTCGCGGCGGCTCATCGACCTCGTACGCAGCGAGCACGCCCGCCGGCGGCGCGAGGAGAGCGCCGGGGCAGGCGAGCCCGCGGACGCCTACACCGTGGCCGGGCCTGGCGAGGAGCCGGCCGGCGATCAGGACGACACGCTCACGCTGCTGTTCCTGTGCTGCCATCCGGCGCTGTCGCCGCCCTCGCAGCTCGCCCTCACGCTGCGGGCCGTCGGCGGGCTGACCACGGCGCAGGTGGCGGGCGCGTTCCTGGTGCCCGAGGCGACGATGGCGCAGCGCATCAGCCGGGCCAAGCAGCGGATCAAGGCCGCGGGGGCCCGGTTCGAGCCGCCGCCGGAGGGCGAGCGGGCCGAACGGCTGCGGGTCGTCCTGCACGTGCTCTACCTGATCTTCAACGAGGGCTACACCGCGACGGCCGGGCCGCAGCTGCACCGCGACGAGCTGACCGGCGAGGCGATCAGGCTGGCCAGAGCCGTGCACCGGCTGCTGCCCGACGACGGCGAGGTGGCCGGGCTGCTGGCGCTCATGCTGCTCACCGAGGCGAGGCGGCCCGCCCGCACCGGGCCGGACGGGCGGCTGGTCCCGCTCGCCGAGCAGGACCGCGGACTGTGGGACCGGCGGCTCGTCGCCGAGGGCGTGGAGCTGGTGAGCAAGGCGCTGTCCACGGCCCCGCTCGGGCCCTACCAGGTGCAGGCGGCCATCGCGGCCGTGCACGACGAGGCCCCGTCGGCCGCCGAGACCGACTGGCCGCAGATCCTCGCGCTCTACCGGGTGCTGTCCGGGCTGGACGACAACCCGGTGGTCGAGCTCAACCACGCGGTCGCCGAGGCCATGGTCCACGGCCCGCGGGCCGGGCTCGACCGGCTGGACCGGCTCGCGGCCGACGGCCGGCTCAAGGACCACCACCGGCCGGCCGCGGTCCGGGCGCACCTGCTGGAGCTGGCGGGCGACCACGCCGGGGCGGCCGACGCCTACCGCGAGGCGGCCCGGCTGACGGCCAGCGCCCCCGAGCGTGACTACCTCGAGGCACGGGCGGCGGGGGTGACGAGCCCGGGCGACGCGGGCAGGGGCAGGGCATGAACGTGGTCGCGCTGTCCGACACCCACGCGCCCCGGCGCTGGCGCTCCTGCCCACCCCGGGTGGCCGAGCACCTGCGGGGCGCGGACGTCATCCTGCACGCCGGGGACGTCTGCGTCGCCTCGGTGCTGGCCGAGCTGGCCGCGTACGCGCCGGTGCACGCGGTCAAGGGCAACAACGACGGCCCGGACGTGACGGCGCCGGAGACCCTGGAGCTCACGCTGGACGGCCTGCGGATCGGCATGATCCACGACAGCGGCCCGGCCAAGGGCCGCCTGGCCCGCCTGCGGCGCCGCTTCCCCGAGGCGGACCTGGTGGTCTTCGGCCACTCCCACATCCCGCTGGACGAGTCCGGCGACGGCCTGCGCATCTTCAACCCGGGCTCCCCCACCGACCGCCGCCGCCAGCCGCACGGCACGATCGGCCTGCTCACCGTCGAGGACGGCGTCCTGACCAGGGCCGAGATCGTGCCCGTCACGTAGACCCGGTCGTCCTTCGTCCGCCGGTACCACTCCCGCCGTGGCAGGCCGGCGCCCGCCTACCGCCGGCGGCGTAGCGGAAAAGACGACGCCCGCGGGATTCGCCGGCCGCGCGGCGACGAGATTCTGACTCTCGGACGGTCTTAAGAGGTGCGGTAAGGCGACGGGAACGAGACCGTAAGCGCCCTCCCGCACCCTGATCACAGGACATGACGAGAAGGGCGATCGAGATGAGCAACCCCTACAGGATCGACGAGGACATCACGCTCACCGGTTTCACCGGGCGGGCGCACCGGCCGGGCGACGACCGCTACGACGAGCTGCGCCGCGCGCTCAACCCCGCCGTGGACGCCCGGCCCGCGCTGGTCGCCGAGGCGTACGGCATGGCGGACGTGCGGTCGGCGCTGCTGGCGGCGCGGGCGCACGGGGTGCCGTTCGCGGTGCAGGCCACCGGGCACGGCACGCACGCCGGGGCCGAGGGCGGCGTGCTGGTGCGGACGACGCCGATGGCGTCGGTGCTGGTGGACCCCGTCCGCCGGATCGCGCGGGTCGGGCCGGGCGCGCGCTGGGGCCACGTCATCGCCGCCGCCGCGCCGTTCGGGCTCGCGCCGCTGTCCGGCTCGGCGCCCGACGTCGGCGTCACCGGCTACACGCTCGGCGGCGGGCTCGGCTGGCTGGCGCGCAGGCACGGCTTCGCCGCCGACAGCGTGCTGCGGGCCGAGGCGCTGCTCGCCGACGGCCGGCACGTGACGGCGAGCCCGGACAGCCACCCCGAGCTGTTCTGGGCGCTGCGCGGGGGCGGCGGCGGGTTCGGCGTGGTCACCTCGCTGGAGTTCCGGCTGCACCCGGTCTCGCAGGTCTACAGCGGGTTCGCGTACTTCCCGATCGAGGTGGCGGGCGAGCTGCTGGAGGCGTACCGGACCTGGATCGACACCGCCCCCGACGACCTCAGCACCGCCGTCGTGCTGCGGCGCATGCCCGACGAAGGGCCGCTCGCGGGGCGGCACGTGGCGCAGCTCAAGGTCGTGCACGCCGGCGACGAGGCGGAGGGCCGGCGGCTGCTGGCGCCGCTCCTGCGGGCGGCCGGTCCGGCGCTGCTGGACGAGACCCGCACGACGACGTACGCGGACACCGCCATGGGCGGCACCCCGATCCGCCACATGTCCATGCTGGAGGAGGTGCCCGGCGAGGTCGTGGACGTGCTGGTCGCCGCGGCCGAGCAGGCGCAGACCGTGGAGGTGCGGCACTGGGGCGGCGCGATGAGCCGTCCGGGACCGGACGCCGGCCCCGTCAGCCACCGCCGCACCCGGCTGTCGGTGATCGTGGACACGCCGGTGCCGGGGCTCGCCGAGGCGCTGCGGCCGTACGACAACGGGGGCACGTTCCTCAACTTCCTGGCCGACACCGGCCGTACGGCCGCGGCCTGGTCGGGGGCGGACCACGCGCGGCTGCGGGAGGTCAAGCGGGCCTACGACCCGGACGGCTTCTTCCGCGTCGGCCACGTCGTCGAGCGGTGACGCGCGGAAAACCCGTCGCCCCGCCGGAAGCCGCTTCACTACACTCGCCCCGAACCCGCCGCGATCGAGAAGGGAAGGACCCCGCCATGCGCCCCGTCAGCGCCGCCGTCGTCCTCCCGTCCTCGCGGTACGAGGTGATCCTGGTGTCCTCGTCGCCCCGGCGCCGGCTGCGCGGCCGTCGCCGGACGTCCTGACGAACGCCTCCTCTTCCTGATCCTGCCGGGTTGTTCGCCGGGCGAATCGCGCTGTCCTCGTATCCCGACCTTTCACGAAAGGCCGCAGGCCATGCGCACCCGTGTCGTAGCCGACCCCCTCGCCACCGTACGCAACCTCGGCGTCCTCGCCCACGTGGACGCCGGCAAGACCACCGTCACCGAGCGGGTCCTGTACCTGACCGGCGCCACGTACAAGCGCGGCGAGGTGCACGACGGCACCACCGTCACCGACTTCGACCCCCAGGAACGCGACCGCGGCATCACGATCTTCGCCGCCGCGGTGAGCTGCGACTGGGACGGCCACCGGATCAACCTCATCGACACGCCCGGCCACGTCGACTTCTCCGACGAGGTCGAGCGGTCGCTGCGGGTGCTCGACGGCGCGGTGGCCGTCTTCGACGGCGTGGCCGGGGTCGAGCCGCAGAGCGAGTCCGTGTGGCGGCGGGCCGACCGGCACGGGGTCCCGCGGGTGGCGTTCGTCAACAAAATGGACCGGGCGGGCGCGGACCTCGACGCCGTGGTCGCCGCGATCCGGGCGCAGCTGCACCCCGTGGCGCTGCCCGTCCAGCTCCCGATCGGCGCGGAGGACGGCTTCCGCGGCGTGGTGGACCTGGTCCGGATGCGGGCGCTGGTCTGGGACGGCGGCGGCGCGCCGGTGCGCGCAGAGCCCGTGCCCGAGGAGCTGCTGCCGGAGGCGCGGCGGCGGCGCGGGCTCCTGGAGGAGACCGTGGCCGGGCTGCACCCGGGCGCCCTGGAGGAGTTCTGCGCCACCCCCGCCGGAGCGGCGCTCTCCGACGAGACGCTGGCGCTCGCGCTGCGGGAGCTGACGCTGTCCGGGGCGGCCGTGGTCGTGCTGTGCGGGGCCGCCTACCGTGACCGCGGGGTGGAGCCGCTGCTCGACGCGGTCGTGGCGTACCTGCCGTCGCCGCTCGACGTGCCCGCCGCCGCGCGGGCCGCCGATCCCGCGGCGCCGCTGGTGGCGCTGGCGTTCAAGGTGAGCGCGACGGCGACGGGGCGGCTCACGTACGTGCGGCTCTACGCGGGGACCCTCAGGAAAGGGGACGCGGTGCTGGACGCCGGCGCGGGACGCGTCGAGCGGGCCGGGCGGATCCTGCGGGTGCAGGCCGACCGGCACGCCGAGGTGGACCGGGCGGTGGCGGGCGACATCGTGGCGCTGGTCGGGCTCAAGGCGGCCCGCGCGGGCGCGACCCTGTGCGCGCCGGACGCCCCGGTCGTGCTGGAGCCGCCGAGCCCCGCCGAGCCCGTCGTGTCCGTGGCCGTCGAGGCGCGGAGGAGCGCCGACGCCGGCCGGCTGGCCACGGCGCTGGCCCGCCTCACGGAGGAGGACCCGTCGCTGTCGGTACGGGCCGACGCGGAGACCGGGCAGACGCTGCTGTCCGGGATGGGCGAGCTGCACCTGGAGGTGGCGGTGGAGAAGCTGCGCCGCGACCACGGCCTGGCCGTGGCCGCCGGGCGTCCGCAGGTCGCCTACCGGGAGACGGTCGTGCGCGGAGTGCGGGGCGTGCTGTACCGGCACGTCAAGCAGGACGGCGGCGCCGGGCAGTTCGCGCACGTCGTGCTGGACGTCGAGCCGCTGGACGGCGAGGGGTTCGCGTTCGGCTCCTCGGTGACCGGCGGGCGGGTGCCGCGCGAGTACGTCCGGGCGGTCGAGGCCGGCTGCCGCGACGCGCTCGCGGCGGGGCCGCTCGGCGGCCATCCGGTGACCGGGCTGCGGGTGACGCTGACCGACGGGGCCACGCATCCGAAGGACTCGTCGGAGCTCGCCTTCCGCGCCGCCGGGCGGCTGGGGCTGCGCGCGGCGCTGGCGGCGTGCGCGATGGCGCTGCTGGAGCCGGTGGCCGAGGTCACGGTGACCGCGCCGGACGAGGCCGCGGGCGCGGTGCTCGGCGACCTCGCGGCGCGGCGCGGGCGGGTGACCGGGTCCGTGGCGCGGGCGGGCACGGTCGTCGTCACGGCGACGGTGCCGCTGGCCGAGGTGTTCGGGTACGCGACGCGCCTGCGCGGCAGGACGCACGGCCGCGGCACGTTCACGGCCCGGCCCGCCGGGTACGCGCCGGCGCCGTGACCGGCGCGGGCCGGGCGGAGCGATCCGCCCGGCCCGTCCGGCTCATGGGGCCGGCGGCTCGTTCAGTGAGCGGCGGCGGCCGTCGCCGTCGCCGTCCAGTAGGCGGCCCTGGCGACCTGCGGGAACAGGCCCTTCGGGTGGTTGCGGAACATCGGCTCGGTGCCGAACATGACGACGGCCGCGCCGCGCTCGTCCCGGCCGCTCACCACCGCCGCCTGCCCCCTGGCCTGCTCGGGCCCGCCCGAGCCGGTCCGGGGGTCGGCCCGCCAGTGACCGGCGACGAGAGGTCCGTCCGCCGCGTACGACTGCTCCACCCTGACCTCCGGCCCCAGGCCGGTGAACCAGCGCGGCGAGTACACGAACGAGTGTTCCGGCGACCCGGCGCCGACCGGCCCGGCGGAGGACGCCACGCGCACGACGCCGTTGGCGTCGGAACGGCCCGCGACCGCCGTCACGGTGAGCAGCCCCGCCGCCGCGTTGAACGCCGCGCCCGTGCCGCCCCGGGTGATGACGCCGCCGGTGGTGAGGAAGGCGTCGAGCGCCGCGCGGGCGTCCGGGTTGAGCGCGGTGTAGCTGAGCCCGCTGGAGACGACCAGCACGTCCGTGGCGCTCCAGTCGAAGCCGGCGTTGAGCACGGCGGTCGACACCGGGGTGACAGGGAAGCCCAGCTCGCGCAGCGTGAACAGCTCGTCCGCCGCGACGGCGGCGGCCAGCCGGACCGGCGCCAGTGGCCTGCCGGTCGCGCCGGCGGCCGGGGTGAAGGCGACGCCGTAGCGGTCGGAGACGGTCCCGGCCGCGCGGCGGGCGCTCGCCGGGACGATCGCCCGGCCGTCGTCGGTCCAGGTCAGGGCGACGCCCTGGGCGAGCAGGTCGTTGACCGCCCGGACCTCCTTGGCGTCCACGACCTTGAGCGCGAGCGGCCCTGCGCCGCGCGGCACCGAGCCGGTCGGGACGGCGGCCTTGACCGGCTCCGCCGCCACGCGCGGCGCCGATCCGGTCACGGGCTCGACGGTGGCGCCCCACAGCAGGGCGTGGCTCCAGCCGGAGATGTCGTACATCGCATCCACCCGTGGTGAGATGTCCGCACCGGGCTCCAGCATCACGTTGGCCAGGCCGCGCTTGGGCTGGCGCATGTCCACGACGTACGACCCGGCCGGGTAGGTCCGGCCGTCCGCGCGGAAGGCGTGCCTGGCCCGCCCGACCCGGACGTCGTTGGCCACGAGGTGGTCGACCAGGCGGGCGGCGGCGGTGGCCGAGCGCTCGCCGGTGATGACGTACGCGCGGGGGAAGGTCGTGGTGTAGACGTCCTCGGGGCCGAAGCCGGGCACGATGCCGAGCGGCACGGTCCTGGACGGCTCCCCCGCTGCGCCGCGCCGGAACACCTCGATCTGGTCGGCGATCAGCGCGTCGTGCCGGGCCTGGACGAAGGCGTAGGAGGCGCGGATGGCGGCGGCGGCCACGTCGGTGTTGATCGCCGAGCGACGGCGCAGCTCCTCGACCGGCAGGTTGGCGTAGTCGGCGTTGTTGACCCGCAGCGGGATCTCGACGGTGTGCGAGGCGACGGCCCCGTGGAAGGGCGCGTACTGCGGGGTGAAGATCGGCGGCCAGTCGTCCCAGCCCTCGGCGCTGTCGCGGAACGGGATCTGCGCCGGGTGCACGCCGTCCTTCTCGGCGGTGTAGCCGAGGCCGTTGACGGCGGCCTCCATGCCGAGGCCGTTGGCGTAGGCGTTCCTGATGAACAGGTCGTACTCGTAGTTCGCGCCGTGCGGCGGGGTGGTGGGCTCGATGAGGGTGCCGTTCACGTACCCGTGCAGGTCGATCATGGTGACCGGCTGGGCGTCGATCATGAGCCGGCGCATCGCCCTGACCTCCGGCTGGGAGGCGGTGACGAAGTCCCGGTTGAGGTCGAAGCCGTCGCCGTTGGGGCGCACCCCGTTGACCCGGCCGTCGGGGTTGGCGGTGACGTTGAAATAGAGGCGGGTGCGCGCGAGCAGCGCGGCGACCTTCGGATCGGCGCTGGTGGCCAGCTCCTCGATGGTACGCAGTGAGGCGTCGGTGCCCTCCCACTCGTTGCCGTGGATGTTGGCGTTGACGTAGAGCGGGGCCTTGTAGCGGGCGGCGAGCCTGCGGTCGCGGGCGGCGGCGGCCGGGTCGTCCGCGATGCGCTCGCGCAGGCGGGCCTGCTCACGCGCCTCGGCGCGGCTTTCCGGGGCGGTGACGGTGACGAGGTAGAGGTCGCGGCCCTGGGCGCTGCGCCCGATGATCTCGGCGCTCACCCGGTCGCTGCGCCGCTGCAGCTCGTTGAGCTTGGGGGCGATGCCGTGGTACGGCACCAGGCCGAGCTTGATGGAGGCGTCGGCAGGGTTCTCGGGCGGTTCGGGAAGTTCGGTGCGGCGGGGATAGCCGAGGTCGCGGGACGGGCCGCCGGACGGCTCGCCGGTCGTGGGAGGGGCGGCGGTGCGGAGGGCCCGGGCCTGCTCGTCGCCGCCCGCCGCCTCCTCGTGGCGTTCGGGGCCGTTGCCGAAGTCGCGTACGGCGGGCTGGGACGGCGCGGGCGGTTCGGCGGTCGCCGTCCCTGCCGGGGCGAGGAGCACGGCCGAGACGGCGATGCTCGCCAACGGGATGGATAAGCGCACGGCGGCCTCCATGTGCATGAATGAGAGGTGCGTTCCGTTCGTACGATTTGTCGAGGAACGCGGCAAGGCACCGTGATCAGAGCGACGCTCAATCCATGTCAATCCGTGGTCATTCCGGCCCGTCCGGGCGGGGCCGCGCGTCCAGAGCGACGAGGTCGTGCGGCCCTTCTGAGGAACACGGCGTGCTCTAGCGGGCCAGGCGGTCCAGCAGCTCGCCGAGCAGCGCGCGTTCGCCAGGGGTGAGGTCGCCCGGGTCGTCGCCGACCAGCGCACGCAACGTCAGTGCGGCGCTCGCACGGGTCGCGGGGGCGTCGGCGGCGGGCGTGTGCAGGACTCCGGCCAGCGCGGCCTCGCGGACGCGTTCGGACAGCCTGAAGTCCGGCTCCGGCTGGCTGATCAAGGTGAGCGTGATGCCGACGTTGGCGGCGAGCACCTGTTCGGCGGCTTCGTCTGCCGGCACCTTGAGCAGGCCCCGGGCGGCGGCGGCGGTCAACCGCTCGCGCAACGCGGCGTGCGCGGGAGCGGTGACGGCGCAGGGCCTTCCCGGCTCGGCGCGGCCGTAAAGCAGCCCGTAGAACGACGGGTGCTCCAACCCGAACCGCACGTGCCTGTCCCAGCCCTCGCGCAGGTCGTGCAGTGGGTCGTCAGAGCTCTCGACCGCGGTGTACTGGGTGAAGCCGTGGTTCACCACGGCGTCGATCAGGCCCTGCTTGCTGCCGAAGTGGTGGTACAGCGTCGGGGCCTGCACCCCGGCGCGTTCGCACACCGCCCTCGTGGACACCGTGCCGCCGCTCTCCAGCAACTCCGCCGCGGCGAGCAGGAGTCGATCCCGCGCGTTCTGCATGCTTGCTACATTAGCTTATGTAGCGCTACATTGCGCGCTATAGCGGAAGGAGAAGTCCATGAGGACTTGGTTCGTCACTGGCGGGACACCCGGAGGGTTTGGCCTGGTCTATGCCGAGGCTGCGCTGAAACAGGGCGATCAGGTGGTGGTGACCGCGCGTCGGCCCTCCGAACTGCAGGAATGGGCTGAACCGCACGGCGACCGGGTGCTGGTTCTCCAGCTCGACGTCACCGATGCCGAGCAGGTGCGTGCGGCGGTCAGGACGGCGGAGGAGCGGTTCGGCGGGATCGACGTGCTCGTCAACAACGCGGGCCGTGGCTGGTTCGGCTCGGTCGAGGGGGCCCCCGACGAGATGATCCGCCGCACGTTCGACCTCAACCTGTTCGCCGTGGTCGAGGTGATACGCGCGGTCCTGCCCGGTATGCGGGCACGCGGCGGCGGCTGGATCGTGAACATGTCGTCGGTGGCGGGCCTCGTCGGCGCACAGGGGTTCGGCTACTACTCAGCGGCGAAGTTCGCGCTCGAAGGACTGTCGGAGACACTGCGCCACGAAGTTGAGCCGTTCGGTGTGCGCGTGCTCGTCGTGGAGCCGGGAGCGTTCCGCACCAAGGCTTTCGCCGGCTTCCGGAACGAGCCCGTCAACGAGACCGTCGACGCCTACGTGCCGATGGTCGAGGGCGTCAAGGCGGCGTTCGTGGAACATGACGGCAAGCAAGAGGGTGACCCTGAACGCGGAGTGCAGGCCGTGATCAGCGCGATGAACGCACCCGTTCCGCCGCAACGGATCGTGCTCGGCAACTCTGGCTACGACGTCGTTGTCGCGATGCACGAGAACGCGCTCGCGGAGCTGCGCGCGAACGAGAAGCTCTCGCGCGGTGCGGACTTCTGAGCCTGTCGCCAGAACGTGAGGAGCCTCGTCGGGGCCCGACTTGACCCCTGCACGGCCTGTGGCGGGTCGCCGCCCGCATCGTCATCGTGCCGCTGAGGTGCCGCAGGGACGTACCAGGACGCGCCCGCGTCCTTTCACCCGAGAAGACCGGAGAGCAGAAATGGACGACATCACCCTTCCCAAGGCTGTCGAGAACTTCGTCGCGGCCACCAACGCGCACGACGCGAACGCGCTGGCCGCGGTCTTCGCCGACGGAGCCACCGTGCGCGACGACGGGACGACCTACGCCGGCGAGGCCGAGATCCGCGAGTGGATCCAGGGGCATCTGATCAACCCCAAGATCGTGATCACGCCGACCTCGTTCGCGGGCGACCGTCTGGTGGCCTCCGGGGACGGCGAGTTCCCCGGCGGGCCTCTGTCCTTCGCGTTCGTGTTCGGCATCAAGGACGACCAGGTCACCGACCTCGTGATCGACCCCGTCTGACTCATCCCCGGCCGGGGCGGCCTTTCGCCCCGGCGCGACATCCCCGAGTGCTACGGTCCCTGGCAGACCACGCCGGTACCAAGACGGCACCCGGCCAGGATTCTGGAAGATCCACCCCAAAAGGACCCGGACGGCTTCTTCCGCGTCGGCTACTGCAGAAGGAACCGAAGGGTGCGCTCGGCCACGAGCGGGGCCGTCTTCCCTTCCGGCCCGAAATGGCCGAGGCCGGGCACACTTTCGAGCGTGGCGTGCGGAAGGGTGTCGCGTACGACGCCGAACTCCGCTCTGCTCGCGGGCCGCGTACGCCCCCCGCACAGCAGCAGCACCGGAGCGGTGACGTCCGCGAACAGGGCGAGCCGGCCGTGCTGGGCCGCCAGCTGCTCGTGCTCGGCCAGGTTGGCCTCGAGAAGCGGCCGCATCCGCTGCCAGCTCGGCCCGCGGAACCCGATCCGCAACACGGTCCGCAGGTACCAGTGCGGCATCTTCGCCATGAAGGCGGGCGCGCCACCCGAACCCCGGATGAAATGGGCGAACGCGCCGTAGGGGTCGCCCGCCGCCAGCCGCTCCCGGTAAGGGGCCATCCAGTGCGCGGGGACGGGAGCGACGGGAACCCCGGGCTCGTAGACCGCGATGCGCTCGAACACCTGGGACGACCGCGCGGTCTCCAGGACGACGAGGCCGCCGTAGCTGTGGCCGAACGCCAGCCGCGCACCGGTCTCCTCCTGGACCGCCAGCAGGTCCTCCACTTCCTTGCCCAGGTCGTACCGGGGTCCCTGGGGGCCGCTGGCGCCACGGCCACGCCGGTCGACGACGTGCACGGTGAAGGAGCGGGCCAGTACGGAGGCCAGCGGCAGGTAGTCCTGCGAGGTCCGCAGGTTGCCGCCGAGCACGATGAGGTCCGGCCCGGCGCCTAAGGTCTGATAGCTGATCGGCGTTCCGTCGGCCGAGGAGACGGTGCTCGTCCGCGTGATCTGGGTGGTCCGGTTCATCTGGTGGGCTCCTGTTCCGTACGGTCCAACGTCGCGAGCAGTCGCGCGGTGTGCCCGGCGAACTCGGCATAGGGCACGCCGCTGTGCGCGACCAGGGCGGCCAGCTTGTCCTCGAACTCCTGCCGGAGCGAGGCCACGACCCGCTTTCCCTCATCGGTGAGGCTGAGCTGCCTGCGGTTCCCGCCCGCCGGGTCGGGCCGGACGTCGAGCAGCCCTTCGGCGGCGAGGACGGCGGTCATGCGGCTCACGGACGGCTCGGTCACGCCCAGGCCGTCGGCGAGGGCGCGCTGCGTCGAGAAGCCCAGCTCGCCCACCAGGGTCAGCGCGAGGAAGCGGCTGTAGGAGATGTTGTGCTCGGCCCGCAGGATCCGGTCGGCCATCCGGTCGAGCCGGGCGACGAGCACGTGCAGGTTGAGGCTGAGGTTTTGTTCCACAGCCTCTAACTTAGCATTCTAACTTAGCATTGCAAGTCCCAATCCGGAGCTTGCCGGCGCCGGACCGGTCAGTCTCCTCGCTCCAGCTCCCCGATCGCGGCCACCGGGTGCCCGCCACCGCCGT
>NZ_BAAJOU010000023.1:0-451280 GCF_057536035.1 Nonomuraea sp. B208 | reverse complement strand
TTCTCCTGCCGCGCCACCGCGATCTGCTCGCGCAGCTTGGCGTCGGTGATGGCGTCCTGCGCGAGCATGGTGTTGAGCAGCACAGGCTGACCAGGCCGCCGGACATCAGCCCGACGACGAGCAGCACGAACGGCGTGCGCTGGCGCCGCGCGGGCCGCCGCCCCGCCGCCGGGCCGCGCCTGGGCGCGCGCGGGCCTGCCCGCCGCCTCGGGACGCGCGCCGGAACGGGTCCGGGACGCGCAGTGGTACGGGGTCGGTGCGGGGGTCGGTACGGGTGCCCGGACGCGCGTCGGTGCGGGTGCGTGCCTTCGTCTGCTGCGGCTCGGCGGGCTGCGGCTTGGACTGGAGCGGGGCCGGGGACCGGCGCACGCCGGTCCGGGGGACCGTCTTGGCCCCCGTCTTGCCACCCGCCTTGGAACCCACCTTGGACGCTGCGGCGGGCGCCGCACGGCGCGCGGCCGCGACCCGGCCGGTCTCCTGCTCAGTCGTCAACACGGATCCTCTCTGCCGCCCGTAGCCGGGCCGAGGTCGCCCGCGGGTTGCGGGCGACTTCTTCTTCGCTCGGGAGCTCCGCTCCCCTCGTCAGCAGGCGGAACCTGGGCTGGTGAGCCTCCAGGGGGACGGGCAGCCCGGGGGGGCTGGTGTCCCTGGTTCGCGCCGTGAGGGCCTGCTTGGTGAGCCGGTCCTCAAGTGAGTGGTATGAGAGCACGACGACTCGACCACCCAGGGCGAGCGCGTCGAGTGCCGCGGGCAGCGCCGCCTCCAGGGCGGACAGTTCCGCGTTCACCTCGATGCGCAGCGCCTGAAAAGTCCTCTTGGCGGGGTTTCCCCCGGTGCGCCGGGTAGCGGCGGGGATCGCGTCGCGCACGATGTCCGCGAGCCGCTTGGTCGAGGTTATTGCCTCTTTGGCGCGTTCTTTGATGATCAGGCCCGCGACACGCGGAGCGAATCGCTCCTCGCCGTAGACGCGCAGGATGCGGGTCAGCTCGGCGGCAGAGTAGGTGTTGACCACCGTCTCCGCCGTCAGCTCCTGCTCGGTGTCCATGCGCATGTCGAGCGGCGCGTCGTAGGAGTAGGCGAACCCCCGCTCGGCCTCGTCGAGCTGCGGCGAGGACACCCCGAGGTCGAACAGCACCCCGTTGACGACGGGACGCCCGGCCCGCGCGAGCACCTCCCGCAGGTCGCCAGACGAGGCGTGGACCAGCGTGATGCGGTCCGCGTACGGGCTCAGCCTGCGTGTGGAGTGCTCGATCGCGAACGGGTCGCGGTCGATCCCGATCAGGTGAAGCGACGGGTGGGCCGCGAGCAGGGCCGCAGAATGGCCGCCGAGGCCGAGATTGGCGTCGACCACGACGGGATCGGGGCCGGTGAGCGCGGGGCCCAGCAGTTCCAGTACGCGGCCGAGCATCACCGGAACGTGACCACCCGTGCCGACGTCGTCCTGCATCTCCAACCCCCCTTTCGCGTCCTTGCTCGCGGATGACGCGTGTCGATCGATCCGGTTCTTCCTGGGTCCCCACCCGGCGCCGCCCGGCCAGGTCCCCATCCGCACCCTCTTCGTGGACGCCCGTCCACTGACACCGGGGAAGGTGCATCAGTTGACCGGCAGTGGTTGCGGGTGGAGACCTCGCCGAACGACAGCTCCGACGGATCGACCGTGGCTACATCACAAGATCCCTGGCAGCACCTCCTCCGACAGATCGGCGAACGCCTGCTCCTGTTCGCTGAGATAGGTGTCCCAGGCCTGGGAGTCCCAGATCTCCAGCCGGGTGTTGGCTCCGATGACGACGCAGTCACGCTCCAGGCCGGCGTAGTGGCGCAGGCCCTGCGGGATCGTGATGCGTCCTTGTTTGTCCGGCGTCTCGTCGGACGCGCTGGCGAAGAAGACGCGGCTGTAGTCACGCACCGCCTTGGCGGTGACCGGGGCGGTCCGGAGAGCCTCGGTAATGCGCTGGAACTCCTCCACGGGAAAGACGTAGAGGCATCGCTCCTGGCCTTTGGTGATCACAAGACCCTCCGCCAGCTCCTCACGGTACTTAGCCGGCAGGAACAGCCGTCCCTTGTCGTCGAGGCGCGGGTGATGGGTGCCGAGGAACATCGGCGCCACCTCCCGTGCCTAGTGAAGCGCTCAGCGCTGGTGCACCGGGCCCTCCACTGCGCACCACCATACTCCACTTCTCCCCACCGTCAACTGATTCGAACCGTCTTCATCATCGGTTTCCCTTGCGTTACCGCAGGTCAGAGAGGGGGGTCGGAGCGGTGGGGGGTGGGGGCGCGATCAACTCCCACGGGCGTGTCGAGACTTGCGCGAAGCCCGGGAACGCGGGCCAGGGGCGGCTCTGGAGGGGCCCGGGAACGGCCGCGTGGAGGAAAGTGGAGTGGCGAGCGGGCCAGTGTGTCACAGGACGCGGACCCTGGTGGCACCAAAACGGGAACATCGCCCAGGTTCCCTGGAATATCCACAAATGTCGCTCGACAACTCACAGCGTCGTAGGGTCGTACACACAATGGAAAAGGAACGGCATGGCTCCCGCAAAGGCAACGCCGGGACAGCCGTAGCACTTCTCATGGAGGCCTGGTGGCAGTAACCCATGACGTCCCTCCCCAGCTCGACGAGCTGGTCACCGTGGCCCACCGGATCCGCGAGGCGATCGAGTCGGTGATCGAGGGCAAGGGCGACGCCGTCCGGCTCACCCTCACGGTCCTGCTCTCGGAGGGCCACCTGCTCATCGAGGACGTCCCCGGCGTCGGCAAGACCATGCTGGCCAAGGCGCTGGCGCGTTCCATCGACTGCCCCGTACGCCGCGTGCAGTTCACCCCCGACCTGTTGCCCAGTGACATCACCGGGGTGAGCGCCTACAACCAGCAGACCCGGGAGTTCGAGTTCAAGCCGGGCCCGGTCTTCGCCAACATCGTGGTGGGCGACGAGATCAACCGCGCCTCCCCCAAGACGCAGTCGGCGCTCCTCGAATGCATGGAGGAGCACCAGGTGACCGTGGACGGCGTGACGTACCAGCTCGACGCGCCCTTCATGGTGATCGCCACCCAGAACCCGATCGAGATGGAGGGCACCTATCCCCTCCCCGAGGCGCAGCGCGACCGCTTCACCGCCCGGGTCGCCATGGGCTACCCCGAGCCCACGGCCGAGCTGGAGATGCTCGACGTGCACGGCGGCACCTCGCCGCTGGACAAGCTGGAGCCGGTCGCGACCACGTCGGAGGTGCGCTCGCTCATCGAGGCCGTGCGCGGCGTGTACGTCTCCCAGGCGGTCAAGAAGTACGCCATCGACCTGGTCGTCGCCACCCGCCACTCCCCCGACCTGCGGCTGGGGGCCTCGCCCCGGTCCACGCTGCAGCTCGTACGCGCGGCGAGGGCGCACGCCGCGCTGGCCGGCCGCGACTACGTCATCCCCGACGACCTTCAGGACCTCGCGATCCCGGTGCTGGCGCACCGGCTGCTGCCCAGCGTCGAGGCCCAGGGCCAGCGCCGGCTGCCCGAGCAGGTGGTGGCCGACCTGATCAGGCGCGTGCCGGTGCCGGAGACGCGAGGCCGTTGATGGACCGGCGGCGCGCGCACGCCTCCGGGCGGCACCCCGGGCGGCACGGCACGGGCGGCACGTCATGAGGGCCGGGCTGCGGGCGCTGACCAGCAGGGGCCGCTCGTTCCTCGCGTCGGGGATCGCGGCCCTGCTGATGGCGTTCTTCCTCGGCGAGAGCGACCTGTTCAGGATCGGGGTGCTGATCACGGCGCTGCCGCTGCTGGCCGCCATGGTGGTGGCGCGGACCCGCTACCGGCTGAGCTGCGCCCGGCGGCTGGACCCGCCGAGGGCCGAGGTGGGCGGCGAGGCCACGGTGACCCTGCGGCTGGAGAACGTCACCCGGCTGCCCACCGGGCTGCTGCTCATCGAGGACACCGTCCCGTACGCGCTGGGCGTGCGGCCCCGGTTCGTGCTGGACCGGGTGGAGCCGCGCGGCGTACGGGAGATCGACTACCGGGTGCGCTCCGACCTGCGGGGCCGCTACACGATCGGGCCCCTGTCCATCCGGATCGCCGACCCGTTCGGGCTGGTGGAGCTGACCCGCTCGTTCACCATCAGCGACACGCTCGTGGTGACCCCGCACGTGGCGGCGCTGCCGCACGTACGGCTGTCGGGCGAGTGGTCGGGCGGCGGCGAGAGCCGCACGCGGAGCGTGGCGGCGGCCGGCGACGACGACGTGGCGCCGCGCGAGTACCGCCAGGGCGACGACCTGCGCCGGGTGCACTGGCGCTCGACCGCCAGGCGCGGCGAGCTGATGGTGCGGCGGGAGGAGCAGCAGTGGCAGAGCCGCGGCGCGCTCCTGCTCGACACCCGCAGGCACGCCCACCGCGGCGAGGGGCCGCGCTCGTCGTTCGAGGTCGCGGTCTCGGCCGCGGCCTCCATCGGCGTGCACCTCGCCCACGAGGGCCTGGGCCTGCGGCTGGTCACCGACCAGGGGCCCGAGCACCTGACCGACAGCGGGCTCAGCTACTCGCTGCTCGACACCCTCGCCGTGATCAGGCACAGCCCGGCCCGCTCGCTGGAGATGGGCGTCTCGGCGCTGCGCCAGGGCGGCGGCGACGGGCTGATCGTGGCCGTGCTCGGCGCGCTGGAGCCGGAGGAGGCGAGGGAGCTGGCCCGGCTGCGGCACAGCAGCATCACCGGCGTGGCGGTGCTGCTCGACGTCGGCACCTGGGACGGCGGCGCGCCGGGCTCGGCCGACGACCACCAGGCCGTGCAGGCCGTGCTCGCCGGGTACGGCTGGCGCATCGTCAACCTGCCCGCCGGCGCCTCGATCGCGTCGGTGTGGCAGCACGCCGCCAACCGCGGCCGGTACGTGCTCAATCCCGCGGGAGGCCCGGCGTGAGGGGGAGGAAATGAGACTGACCGTCGCCTCGGGGACGGCCACGTTCACCGCGGCCATCCTGCTCTACCCCCTGTTCGAGGGCGGTACGTGGTTCTGGTCGTCGCTCGGCGCGGTGCTGGCCGTGATGGCGGCCGGCCTGGTGAGCAGCCGCCTGTCGCTGCCCGCGTGGGCGGCGCCGGTCCTGGCCCTGGCCGTCACGGGGATCTACCTGACGGTGTCGTTCGCCGCCGAGGAGGCGTGGGGGCTGGTGGTGCCGACGAAGGCGTCGGTGCTGGAGCTCGGCCGGCTGCTCGGGGTCGGCTGGGCCGACATCCAGCGCTTCGCCGCCCCGGTGCCCGACACCGAGGGCATCGTGCTGCTGACCACCGGCGGGGTCGCGCTCATCGCGATCCTCGTGGACCTGTTCGCGGCGCGGCTGCGCCGGGCCGCCCTGGCAGGGCTGCCGCTGCTGGCGCTCGCGACGGTCCCGGCGACGATCCTGCCCGACCCGATCAGCTGGCCG
The DNA here is from genome assembly GCF_057536035.1 of Nonomuraea sp. B208. NCBI lineage: Bacteria > Bacillati > Actinomycetota > Actinomycetes > Streptosporangiales > Streptosporangiaceae > Nonomuraea > Nonomuraea sp. B208. The sequence continues at coordinate 445,895 of NZ_BAAJOU010000023.1, read as the reverse complement.
GCGTTCATCATCGCCGCGTTCGGCTTCGTCGGGCTGCTCGTCGCGGACGGGCGGGAGCGGATCGGCCACTGGGGGCGGGCGGTGCTGGTGCGCAGGACCCGCATGGCGGCGACGCCGTCGCAGAAAGCCCCCGGACGGACCGGGGCTCCGGCCCGGCAGACGGAGCGGCAGACGGCGGCGGCCGACACGAGCGGGCTGCGGCTGTCGGGTAAGCGGATCGGGTTCGCCGCGATCGCGCTGGCCGTGCTGGTGCCCGCGCTGCTGCCGGCGATGGAGCCGGTGTCGTTCTTCCAGTTCGGCGTGGGCGGCAGCGGGACGGGCGGGCGCGGCAACTCCATCAGCATCCCCAACCCGATCGCCGGTCTGCGTGGCCAGCTCGAACTGCCCGAGCGGCGCATCGTCCTCACCTACGCCAGCAACGACAACCAGCCTCGCTACCTGCGGATCTACGCGCTCGACACGTTCGACGGCCAGCAGTTCGGCATGACCAAGCCGAAGGGCGCCGTCGCCAACCGCACCGACAACGGCCCGCTGCCCGAGCCGCCGGGACTGACCGGCAGGACCGACGTCACGAACGTGACCACCGACATCGAGATCAGCGACCAGGTCGCGGAGCTGATGTTCCTGCCGCTGCCGTACCCGCCGAGGGAGATCCAGGTGGACGGCGACTGGCGGGCCGACGTGGACACGCTGATGGTCTTCTCCACCCGGGACGAGGCGGCGGGGCTGGGGTACCGGGTGCTGACGTCGGAGCCGGCGCCGACCCGTGAGCTGCTGGAGTCGCTGCCGTTCGACCGGGACGCGGTGGACCCGCGCTTCCTCGCGCTGCCCGAGGACCTGCCGGCCGAGATCCGGGCGCTGCCGCGGCGCATCGTCGGTGAGGTGTCCTCGCCGTACGAGGCGGCGGTGAAGCTGCAGAAGTGGTTCACCGAGGACGGCGGTTTCACCTACAACCTGCGGACGCAGGGGCACAGCACCTCGGCGCTGGCCGACTTCCTGCTGCACAGCCGGACGGGCTACTGCGAGCAGTTCGCCGCGTCGATGGCGGTGCTGGCCCGGCTGATGGGCATCCCGGCGCGGGTGGCGATCGGCTACACCGGCGGGAGCGTCGTCGGGGGCCGGTGGCAGGTGGGGACCAACGACTCCCACTCGTGGCCGGAGCTGTACTTCGAGGGCGTGGGCTGGCTGCCGTTCGAGCCGACGCCCTCGGGCTCGCTGGGGCAGGGCAGCGCGCGGCCGCCGGCGTACTCGGTGCCGGCGCCTGAGTCCACCGGCGACTCCTCGACGCCGACGCCGGGCGCGACGAGCTCGGCGGGCAGCGACGAGATCGCCCCCGGCTCGCAGCAGAACCCGCGCGCGGTGGACCGGGAGAGCCAGCTCCTGGCGGGCGGCGCGCCGGCGCCGGAGGAGTCCTCGCCGGTGATCGGCAAGGTCGCCCTCGGGCTCGCCGGGCTGCTGCTCGTCCTGCTGATCCCCGCCGCCGCGCGGGTGGTCACCAGGCACCGCCGGGTACGGACGCTGGACCGGCAGCCGGCACAACCGTCGGACGGGGTGACGGCCAGGGCCGCCGCCGGGCGCGCCCCCTCGGTCACGGCGGCCTGGGCCGAGCTGGACGACGTCCTGTACGACTACGGCCTGGCCCGCCACGCCAGCGAGACCCCGCGGGCGCTGGCGCGGCGGCTGGTGCAGCAGTACGAGTTCGGCGCGGACGCCGCAGCGGCCCTGTCGGCCATCGCCTCGGCCGTCGAGCGGGTGCTGTTCGCCCGTGACCCGGGCCGCACCGGGCCGCTGCGCAAGGAGCTGCGCACGGTGCGCCAGGCCATCGCGGCCACGGTGTCGCGGCGGCGGCGGATCCGGGCGGTGCTGCTGCCGCCGTCCACGCTGCGGCGGCTGCGCGGCTTCGGCGAGCGGCTGCTGGACGGGTTCGACCTGCTGGAGACCATCAGGCTGCGCCGTACGGCGGAGAAGGGCTCCTGACCGGCCGCGCGGGCGGAACATGACAGAGCGTGCGGCCCCTCCCCGATCGGGGAGGGGCCGCACGCTCTTCTGTCCTACGTCCTCTGGTCCTACATCAGCGTTCGTCGTGCCGGCGGCGCCAGCGCTCCTCCATGCGCTCCATGAAGGTGCCCCGGTTGGTCCGGCGGGCGGGCCTGCCCGGCGCGGCCTGCCCGGGGGCGGCCGGCGGGACGTCGCCGAACCCGTTCATGCGTTTCCAGCTCGACAGGCCCCACAGACACGCGGCGAGCATGACCACGAAACCGCCGACGCCGAGGGGGATCAGAGCATTGCCGCTCACGACGACGCCGACCATCATGACGATGACGCCGAGGGCAAAGCCGATGGTGGCCTTGATGAGGCGACGCTTGTAGTGACGGCGCGGGTCACTGATCCTTACGGTGTTGGCCCACTTCGGGTCCTCGGCGTAGAGGGCCTGCTCGATCTGGTCGAGCAAGCGCTGCTCGTGCTCAGAGAGCGGCACGGCGCCTCCCAAGGACAGCCCCAGGACGGGGAAGACGGCAACGGACGACACGGGGTGTCCGAACCTCGCGGTCGGTTATCCCCAGAATACGAGGCTGTAGACGTAGGCGAAAGCAAACGTCCAACGCAGACCAAACCGGAGGTGACGTCATGGCTCCATTGTGGCCCATCTCGCCCCCCTCTCCCCAAAATTGTGACTCCGGCGCACCACGAAGTAGGGACATCGGCGTCATGTCTCTATTTCATCAAGCTTGCCACGTACGAGCGATGCTGGGACCACCGCATCGGGACCGAATCTTCGAATCGCCTTGTCCATCGCCTGCTCGGCCTCCCGCCACCCGGTCTCCCGCTCGCCGAGGCTGAGCTGCCTGGTGGCCTCCTCCGCCGGGCGCAGGTTCTCCATCCGCACCCCCACGAGCCGCAGCCGCACCAGCTCCAGGCCCGCGGCCTGGTAGAGCTCGCAGGCAGTGGCGTAAATCACCTGGGCCACGTCGGTCGGCTCGCGCAACGTGCGCGAGCGCGTGATCGTCGTGAAATCGGCTCGGCGAAGCTTCACACTTACAGTTCTTCCCACGTGGCCGCCCTTACGCATCCTCGCGGCGACCCGCTCCGACAGCCGCAGCAGCTCACGCCTGATGACGTCGGGGTCGTCGACGTCGGCGGCGAAGGTCTCCTCGTTGCCGATGCTCTTGTCGGGCACGTGCGCGGTCACCGGGCGCTCGTCGCGCCCCCAGGCCAGCGCCGCCAGATGGCCGCCCACCGCCTGCCCCAGCTCGCGCTGGAGCGTGCCGGGCGGCACCCTGGCGAGGTCTCCGACGGTGCGGATGCCGAGGCGGACCAGGGACTGCTCGGTGCGCTCACCGACGCCCCAGAGGGCCGACACGGGCAGCGGGTGGAGGAAGGCCACCACCTCGTCGGCCGGGACCACCAGCAGGCCGTCCGGCTTGCACTGCTTGGAGGCCAGCTTGGCGACGAATTTGCTGGCGGCCACGCCCACCGAGCACGTGATGCCGTAGCGCTCCAGGACCTGCTCCTTGATCATCGCGGCGATGGCGGCGGGCGGGCCGAGCCGCCGCCGGGCGCCGCCGACGTCGAGGAACGCCTCGTCGGAGGCGATCGGCTCGACCAGCGGGGTGATCGCGTGGAAGATCTCCATGACGCCCTTGGAGACCTCGGAGTATTTCCCGTGGCTGGGCGGGATGATCACGGCCTGCGGGCAGAGCCTGCGGGCCCGGCTCATCGGCATCGCGGAGTGCACGCCGTGCGCGCGGGCCTCGTAGGTGGCGCTCAGCACGACGCCGCGCCCGGCGGGCGAGCCCACGATGACCGGGCGGCCGCGCAGCTCGGGGCGTTCGAGCAGCTCGACGCTGGCGAAGAAGGCGTCCATGTCGACGTGGAGGATCGGGCAGCCGCTGTCATCGGCCCCGGTGCGCGGAGCGGGGCCGATGCCGGTGATCTGCTTGCGGGACACGCCGTCGATTCTATCCGAACACGAATTCGATACAGGGGACGCCCCGAGGGGCGTTCAGGCGCGGCGGCCCAGCACGTGCAGCTGGGCCGCGATGTCGCGCAGCACCGGATGCGCGGCGGCGGCCTGCTCCAGCGCCGCCAGCGACTCGGCCGCGCCGGGCTCGCCGTCCACCAGCCGGCTCGGCACCAGGTCGGCGAACACGCGCACGCCGTGGACCGGCCCGGCCGCGAACCCGGCGGCCTCCAGCAGCCCGTTCAGCGCCTCCGCAGTGAAGCGGCGGGGCGTGGGGTCGCGATCGCCCCAGGTGCCCTGCGGGTCGTCGAGCACCGCCCGCGCCTCGTCGAACTGGCCGGCGAGCGCGCGGTGGATCGCCGTGGCGACCGGGTTGGCGGCCAGCACGCTGACCGCGCCGCCCGGGCGCAGCACGCCCGCGACGGCGGCCAGCGCGCTGACGGGGTCCTCGACGTACTCCAGGACGCTGTGGCAGAGCACCAGATCGGCGCTGTCGCGCTGGAGCAGCTCGCCCAGGGCGTCGGCGTCGCCCTGCAGCGAACGCACGCCCACGCCCTTCTCCTTGGCCCGGCGCTCCAGCGCGGCCAGCGAGTCGGGGCTCGGGTCGACGACGGTGACGGAGTGGCCCAGCGCGGCGAGCGGAACGGCGAAGCCGCCGGTGCCCCCGCCCGCGTCGACGATGTCGAGCGCCTCGCGGCCGGTGGCCGCGGCCCGCTCGGCCAGGACCGACCGCAGCGCGTCCCAGACGACGGCGGTGCGCACCGCCGGGGTCCTCGTGACGCTTTCAGCACGCACCGTTGGGCTCGCCTCCCTCTCGCCCCGCGAGCTGCTGCTTCGCGGCGGGCTCCTTCGCGGACGCGCCCCAGCCTACGCCGTGCGGGGCATCGCCCGCTGCCCGGTACGGGGAAGGCGGCGCGAGGAGGGCGGGGACGAGCGGGCAAACGCAGAAGGGGCGCGTCGCGGCTGGTGACGCGCCACTTCTCCGTACGCGATCACGCCGCCCGCGCCCCCACGGCCGAGCGGTCGCTGTGCTTGGAGGCTACCCCGAAACGACCGGTTTCGACGGGTCTCTAAAGGGTGAGGCTTGGCTTGAGTTGCTTGAATCTGGCCAGCAGCCCGTTGACGAACTGAGGGGACTCGTCGGTGGACAGCTCACCCGCCAGGTGCACCCACTCGCTGATCACCACGCCCTCGGGGACGCCGGGCATCCACAGCAGCTCGTAGGTGCCGCCGCGCAGCAGGTTGCGGTCGACCGCGGGCATGCGGTCGAGGGTCCAGCCCTCGGCGTAGGTGGTGATGAGCTCGTCGATGCGCGGGCGGTGCCTGGCCACGCCCTCGACGATGGCCGAGGTGTATTCGTTGACCGGGGGCTCCTGCCGCTCCACGCGCTCGGCGAGGATCTTCAGCGGATCCTCGCCGCGGAGTTCGGACTCGAAGAGAATGTCGAGCGCACGCCTGCGCGCCTTGCCGCGTGCCGACACCTCAGGCCCGGCCGAGGTACTCGCCGGTGCGGGTGTCGACCTTCACCTTCTCGCCCGTCGTGATGAACAGCGGGACCTTGATCTCCGCGCCGGTCTCCAGCTTGGCGGGCTTGGTGCCGCCGGTGGAGCGGTCGCCCTGCAGGCCCGGCTCGGTCTCGGCGATGGTGAGCTCGGCCGCGGCGGGCAGGTCGACGTAGAGGGCGGCGCCCTCGTTGAAGGCGACCGTGGCCGTGGTGTTCTCCAGCATGTAGTTGGCGGCGGTGCCGACCGTGGCGGCGGACACGTTGACCATGTCGTAGGTCTCGGTGTCCATGAAGACGAAGTCGTCGCCGTCGCGGTAGGAGTACTGCATCTCGCGCTTGTCGACGTTGGCCACGTCGACCTTCACGCCGGCGTTGAAGGTCTTGTCGACGACCTTGCCGGAGAGGACGTTCTTCAGCTTGGTGCGCACGAACGCGCCGCCCTTGCCCGGCTTGACGTGCTGGAACTCGACAACGCTCCAGAGCTCACCGCCCTCGAGCTTCAGCACGATGCCGTTCTTGAGGTCGTTGGTCGTCGCCACTCGTTCTTCTCCCGCGTGCGGCCGCTCTAAAGGACGAGCAGCTCCTTGGTCGTCTTGGTGAAAAGCTCCGGCCCGCCCGCACGGGTCACGAGGGTGTCCTCGATCCGGACGCCGCCTCGGCCGGGGAGGTAGACCCCGGGCTCGACGGTGATCGGAACTCGATCCTCTAGTCTACCGGTACGCGAGGGGCCCAGGAACGGCTCCTCGTGGATCTCCAGGCCGACGCCGTGCCCGAGGCCGTGCCTGAAGTGCTCGCCGTGGCCCGCCTCCGCCACGATCGAGCGGGCCGCGCGGTCCACGTCACCGGCCGCCGCGCCGGGCGCGAGCGCGTGCCGGCCCGCACGCTGGGCTTCGGCCACCAGGTCGTAGAGCTCGCGCTGCCAGCCGGCGGGCGGCCCGAGGCTGACCGTACGGGTCATGTCGGCGTGATAGCCCTGGTAGCGGGCGCCGAAGTCCATCGTCACCAGGTCGCCGGCGCGCAGCTCCCTGCCGGTGGGGGCGTGGTGCGGGATCGCGCCGTTCTCGCCCGCGGCCACGATCGAGTCGAACGCGGGCTTGTCGGCGCCCAGCTCGATCATGCGGTTCTCCAGCAGCCGGGCGAGCTCGCGCTCGGTCATGCCGGGGACGATGCGGGCCGAGACGTCGGCGAACGCCTGGTCGGTGATCGCGCAGGCGGTGCGCAGCAGCTCCAGCTCGGCGTCGTCCTTGACCGCGCGCAGCTCCTCCACCACCGGGCCGAGCGGCACCAGCCCCTCGCCCAGGCGGCGGTAGGTGGCCACGGTCATGCTCGCCGCCTCGATGCCCGCGCCCGGCTCGGCCAGCCTGGCCGCCACGTCGGACGCCTCGACGACCGGGACGCCGAGGGTGCGGGCCTTGCCGATGTAACGGTTGTCGGTGGCGAGCAGCGCCGAGCCGTCGGCCCGGACCAGGACGGCCGCGTTCGAGCTGGCCAGGCCCGTCAGATAGCGGACGTTGACCGCGGAGGTGACGAGGAGCGCCGGCACCTCGCGGGCGGGGAGCAGCGCGGCGAGCCGCGCCAGGCGCGCCGCGTGGTCGAAGGTCATCCCGCCAATCTACGGCCGCTCCCCGGCCCTCGCGGCGCGCGACGGGTCAGCGGCCCGGTACGGCCCATTCGCGGATGAACTCGGCGAGCGGGCCGGTCGGCTCCATGTCGCCCTTCTGCTGGGCGCGCTCCAGGTCGCGGTAGACGTCGGCGACCTGCTTGAGTGCGGCCTCGCGGTGGCCGGCGGCGTACTTGCCCGCCGCCTTGCGCAGCTTGTCCTGGGCCTTGGAGGCGACGCGCGGGTTGATGCCGTTGGTGCCGACCTGGTGCGTCACGGCCTGGTCGAACGCGCTCAGCCACCGGTCGAAGCCGCCGGGCGGCTCCTGGCCGGGGCGGAGGGTGCCGCGGACGGGGGGCGTCTCGCGCAGCGCGCTGGGCAGCTCGCTGTCCGGCCCGAAGGTGATCACGTTGCCCGGCGACGGCTGGGCCGGCGGGCTGGAGGGCTCGCCGGTGGGCCAGTCGGACGTCGTGGTGGGTGTCTGTCCCGGCACGACGTCCGTGGTGGGCGCGTCGCTGGGGGTGGCCACCGCGACCGGGTCGCGGCCCTCGGGCTCGTCGCCGCCCGCGTTCGCCCAGAGGACCATGCCGACGGTCACCGCGACGATGGCGGCCACGGCCGCGCCGAGCTGGACGACGAGCCTGCGCCCGCCGCGCGCCGGCTGCCGCGGGCCCTCCATCGCGAGGTCGCCGGCCTGGTAGACGGCGGTGTCCCCGGCGCGGGCCGCCGGTGCGGCGCCGGGAACGTCGCCGCGCAGCATGGCGCCGGTCACGGGCATGCCGGCGGGGGCCGCCGGGGCGTCGGGGTTGGCGCGGGGGTGGGCGATGGTCACCAGCGCGCGGCGGATGGTCTCGCCGCCGGCCGGACGGCGCGCGGGATCCTCCGCGATCATGGCCAGCACCAGGCGGTCCAGCTCGGCGGGCACCCCGGCCCTGAACGCACTGGGCGGCACCGGCCCCGCGCCGGAGACGCCCGTAGCGGAGACGCCCGTGGCGGCGGCGCCCGTGGCGGCGGCGCCCGTAGCGGAGACGCCCGTAGCGGCGGCGCCCGTAGCGGGGGCGCCCGTAGCGGGGGCGTCCGTGGCGGGGGCGCCCTCCGTCCCGGGCGGCACCCGCCCCCCGCCGGCCCCGCGCCCGGCGGCGGCGTCCTCCGTGCCGGCGGCCTCGAAGGGGTGGCGTCCGGACAGCAGCTCGTAGCAGACGCAGCCGAGGGCGTACACGTCGCCGGCGGGTCGCGCCTCGTCCCCCGCGGCCCGCTCGGGGGCCAGGTAGCGGGGGTCGCCGCCGGGCGTGGCCGCGCCGCCGAGCCCGAACCCGACGACCTTGAGCACGCCGCTGCCGGCCCGCCGGAAGCTGTCGGGGTCGATCTCCCCGTGCACCACCCCGGCGCGGTGCGCGGCGTCCAGCCCGGCGGCCGCCTGCGCCACCAGGTCGCACGTCTCCACCACGCCGAGGGTGCCGCCCGCGGCCTCCCGCTCCTCGCCGAGGCTCATCCCCGTGAGGTGCTCCATCACCAGGAACGGCGCCCCGTCGTGCTCGCCGACGTCCAGGACCATGGCCACGTTCGGATGGATGACCTTGGCCACGGCCTGGGCGTGCTGCCTGAGCATCTCCGGGGTTCCCGCGCCCCGCAGCAGCTTCACGGCCACGACCCAGTCGGCGCGGGTGTCGTACCCGCGCCACACCTCGCCCACCGGTCCGGCGCCGATGCGCTCCTCAAGCCGGTACCGGTCGGCTATCAACGCCGGCGTCGTCGCGTCGGACATATCTCCGCCAAACACTCGAAAATCATGATTTCCGACCCACCATAGGCCCCCACGGCGCCGCGCGCCTCCGCGAGAGCGCGAGCGAGAGGGAGCGGGTCAGGCGGCGACCGGCTCCGGCGTCCGCCGTGTCCCGGACGGGGCGTCGTCGAGCGGCTGCGGCGGGGCGTTGAAGACCGCCGTGTCGAGACGGCCCTCCGAGCGGGCCACCAGCACCGGCACCACCATCTGGCCGGCGACGTTCGTGGCGGTGCGCATCATGTCGAGGATCGGGTCGATGGCCAGCAGCAGGCCGACGCCCTCCAGCGGCAGTCCCAGGGTGCTGAGCGTGAGCGTCAGCATGACGGTCGCGCCGGTGAGCCCGGCGGTGGCGGCCGAGCCGACGATCGAGACGAACGCGATCAGCAGGTAGTCGCCGAGGCCGAGCGGCACACCGAAGACCTGCGCCACGAAGATCGCGGCGAGCGCCGGGTAGACCGAGGCGCAGCCGTCCATCTTGGTGGTCGCGCCGAACGGCACCGCGAAGGAGGCGTAGTCGGGGTCCACGCCGTTGCGCTCGATCGTGACCCGCTGCGTCAGCGGCAGCGTGCCGACCGACGAGCGCGAGACGAACGCCAGCTCGATCGCGGGCCAGGCGTTGCGGAAGAAGCGCACGGGGCTGACCTTGCCCCAGACCGCCAGCAGCGTCGGGTAGACGGCCAGCAGCACCAGGAGGCAGCCGGCGTAGACCCCGGCGCTGAACTTGGCGAGCGGCGCGAGCAGGTCCCACCCGTACGTGGACACGGCCTTGCCGATGAGGCCCGCCGTGCCGATGGGCGCGAGCCTGATGACCCACCACAGCGCCTTCTGGACCAGCTCCAGCACCGAGCGGGCGAGCGCGAGGGCCGGTTCGGCCTTCTCCCCCGCCGCCAGGGCGGCCGCGCCGAGCACGGCGCCCAGGAAGACGATCTGGAGGACGTTGACCTCGGTGAAGGCGGTGACGACGTTGGTGGGGAGGATGCCGGTGACGAAGTCGAGCCAGGTGCCGGCGTGCTCGGGGGCCTTGGCGGCGCCGGTGTCGAGGCTGACACCGCGGCCGGGGTCGATGAGCAGGCCGAGCCCGATGGCGAGGGCCACCGCCACCGCGGCGGTGATCAGAAACCACATCAGGGTCTTGGCGGCGAGCCTGGCCGCGCCGTTGACGTTGCGCAGGTTGGCGACGCTGACCAGCACGGCGGTGAAGACCAGCGGCGGCACGGCGAGCTTGAGCAGCTGGACGAAGATCTGGCCGACCCTGTTCAGGGTCTCGGCCAGCCAGGTCACGTCCCAGATCCTGGCGGCGAAGCCCAGCGCGACGCCGGCGGCGAGGCCGGTGAGGAGCTGGAGCGAGAAAGAGAATCTCTTCACGGGAGGAAAGCTCCGGACTTGTGAGGTTATGGGTGGTCGCGGCGTCGTACGGTCAGCGACACAGCGACGTGTGCAACCGGCACAGGTCGACGTGCAGCCGCTCGACGAGCAGCACGAGCACCAGGGAGAACCTCACGGGGCCTGTCAACGCCGGTGAGATCCGGAGCATTCCTCACGGAAAGGGTGATTCACCCCACTTAACCGGTCAGCCGGCGATGTCCTTGATCTGCTCGATGAGCCGCACCCGCTCCTCGTGCGTACGCCCGAGCGGCGCCACGTTGAGCGTGGTGACCCCCGACTCCTTCAGCGCCTGCACCCGGTCGCGCACGAAGCCCTCGCTGCCGATCAGCGACTGCTTCTCCAGCAGCTCGGTGGGCACCTTGGCGGCGGCCTCGTCCTTCTTGCCCGCGAGGTAGAGGTCCTGGATCTCCTCGGCCTCCTTCTCGTAGCCGTAGCGCCTGGCCAGGTCGTTGTAGAAGTTCTTGCCCTTGGCGCCCATGCCGCCGATGTAGAGGGCCGCCATCGGCCGCCCGAACTCCAGCAGCCCGGACACGTCGTCGCCGATCGCGAGGGACGCCTGCGCGATCACGTCCAGCTCGCCCAGCTCGGGGTCGCGCTTGGCCTTGCCGGCGGCCAGGGCCTCGCCCCAGACCTCGCCGGCCTTCTCCGGCACGTAGAAGATCGGCTCCCAGCCCTCGGCCAGCTCGGCGGCCAGCTCGACGTTCTTCGGCCCGATGGCGGCGACCACGATGGGGATGCGGGGACGCACCGGGTGGTTGATGATCTTCAGGGCCTTGCCCAGGCCGGTGCCCTGGCCGGGCGGGAGCGGCACCTGGTAGTGGCGGCCCTGGTGCTCCACGCGCTCGCGCCGCCACACCTGGCGGCAGATCTCGATGACCTCCCGCGTACGCGCCAGCGGCGCGGTGTACGGCACCCCGTGGAACCCCTCGATCACCTGCGGCCCCGACGCGCCGATGCCGAGCGTGAAACGCCCGTCGGAGACGAAGTCGAGCCCGGCGGCGGTCATGGCCAGGAGCGTCGGCGTGCGCGAGTAGATCGGCAGGATGCCGGAGGCGATCTGCAGCCGCTCGGTCTTGGCCGCGATGTAGCCCATCTGGCTGACCGCGTCGAAGCTGTAGGCCTCGGCCACGAACACGATGTCCAGTCCGGCCTTCTCGTAGTCCGCCAGCTCGGCGACGGTCTCCTTGAAGCCGCCCGAGTAGTTGATTGCCATACCGATGCGCATGCCGGGCTCCCCTAGAACCGAATGATGTTCCGTTTCGACGCGAACAGGCTATCGCGTCGGCTCTCCGGCGGGGAGCGACTAGCCTGGGACGGGTGCTGAGTCGCGTTGTCGTGGTGCTGTCTGCGGTCGTGGCCGCGGCTCTGGCGGGTCATCGGCTGATCCCCTCGCTCGGCGGGTTCACCCCCGTCCTGGAGAGCCTGCTGCCCTGGATCGGGCTGGCCGTGCCGGTGCTGCTGCTCGCCGCCGCGCTGGCGCGTTCCACCGTGGCCGCCGCGGCCGCGCTGGTGCCGGGGGTGGTGTGGGCGGCGATGTTCGGCTCGACGCTCCTGCGCACGCCGCCCGGCGGGGCCAGCGACCTGTCCGTGGGCACGGTCAACGTCGGCGTGCGCAACGACGCCTCCGGCGAGGCCGTCCGCGCCATCGCCAAGGACCTCGACCTGCTGGCCGCCCAGGAGCTGACGCCCGGCGGCCCGGCCGCCAAGCAGCTCAACAAGATGTTCAAGTACCACTACCCGGTCAGCACGGTCGGCCTGTGGAGCCGCTACCCGCTCAGCCGCACCGAGCCGCTGGACGTCGGCCTGGGCTGGCCGCGCGCCCTGCGCGCCGTCGCCGAGACCCCCAAGGGCAAGGTCACCGTCTACGTCATGCACCTCGCCTCGGCCCGGCCCGGCCACACCGCCTCGCGCGACGCCTCGCTGGCCCGCGCCCGCGCGCTGGTCGACGCCGATCCGAGCAAGCGCATCCTGCTGCTCGGCGACCTCAACACCGCCACCACCGACCGCAACCTGCGCGGTCTCACCCCGCCGCTCACCGACGCGCAGAGCGTCGCGGGCGACGGGTTCGGCTTCACCTGGCCGGCCGAGTTCCCGGTCACCCGGCCCGACCACATCCTGTTCAAGGGGATGGAGGCCACCGAGGCGGGCGTGGCACCGGCGACCGGCAGCGACCACCGCGCGGCGATCGCCTCGTTCCGCTTCTAGCCCTGGCTGCGCAGGGCGGCGAGGTCCCCCGGCGTGTCGATGTCGGCGGGGTCGCCGTGGTCGTCGCACGGCACCTCGGTGACCAGCTCGGGATGGGCCTTGATGAACGCGCGGGCCCCGACGTCCCCCACCGCGCGCTCGGCCACCTCGGCGAAGTGCTCGCGGGCGACGAGCACCGGGTTCCTGCGCCGGCCCCCGTACGTCGCGACGGCCAGCCCGGCGCGCGCCTCGATCAGCGCGCGCACCGCGCCCGGCCGGATCAGCGGCTGGTCGACCAGCGCGATCACCACGGCCTCCGCCTCCTCGGGCAGCGCGGCCAGACCGGCCCGCAGCGACGAGCCCATGCCGGAGGCCCAGCCGGGGTTGCGCACCGCGACCGCCCCGCGCACCTGCGCGTCGGCCGCGCCCAGCACCACCACGACCGGGCGGCAGCCGCCCTCCGCCAGCAGCCGTACGCCCCGGTCGAGCAGGCGTTCGCCGTCGTACTCGACGAGCGCCTTCGGCGTGCCGAGCCGTTCGCCGCGCCCGGCCGCGAGCAGCAGTCCCGCGATCACGGCGACTCGTGGTGGATGCGGCCGCGCGTGGTGGACAGCGGGCGGCCGGTGCCGCCCCAGCGGAGCTGGATCAGCTCGGCGGCGATCGACACGGCGGTCTCCTCGGGGGTGCGCGCGCCGAGGTCCAGGCCGATGGGCGAGCGCAGCCGGGCCAGTTCCTCCTCGGTGAGCCCGGCCTCGCGCAGCCGGGCCAGGCGGTCCTCGTGCGTACGGCGCGAGCCCATCGCCCCGACGTACCCGGCGCCGGTGCGCAGCGCCACCTCCAGCAGCGGCACGTCGAACTTCGGGTCGTGGGTGAGCACGCAGATGACCGTGCGCTCGTCCACCTCCACCGTGGCGAGGTAGTCGTGCGGCCACTTGACCACGACCTCGTCGGCGTCGGGGAAGCGCTTCGGCGTGGCGAAGACCGGCCGGGCGTCGCAGACCGTGACGTGGTAGCCGAGGAACTTGCCGACCCGCGCCACCGCCGCCGCGAAGTCGATCGCCCCGAACACCAGCATGCGCGGCGGCGGCGCGAACGCGTGCACGAACACCGCGAGGTCGTCCAGCCGCCGCTCCCCCTCGCCGCCGTAGCGGCGGATGCCGGTCGCGCCCTGGGCGAGCATGCCGCGGGCGTCGTCGTCCACGGCCTCGTCGAGCCGGCGCACCCCGAGGGTGCCCGAGGCGCGGTCCGGCCAGATGATCCGACGTGCCCCGATCCGTCCCGGGCCGGAGACGACGGTGGCGACGGCGACCGGCTCGTGCGCCTCGATCGACGCGGCCACCTCGCCGAGCTGGGGGAAGGTCTCGATCGAGATGGGCTCGACGAGGATGTCGATGATGCCGCCGCAGGTGAGCCCGACGGCGAAGGCGTCGTCGTCGGTGACCCCGTAGCGCTGGAGCACCGGCGTGTCGATCTCGCCGGCCAGCTCGAACACCGCGCCCTCGACGCAGCCGCCGGACACGCTGCCCACGACCTCGTCGCCGCGCACCGCCATCGCCGCGCCCGGCGGTCGCGGCGCGCTGCTGAACGTGCTGACCACGGTGGCCAGCCCGAACTTGAGCCCCGACCGGTACCAGCGCATGATCTCCGGCAGCACGTCACGCATGGGCGAGCCTTTCGCTGAGTTGCTCGAAGGCGGCCAGGCTGTGCCCGGCCACCAGGTCGTCGATGTACGGCAGTGCGGCCCGCATCCCGCCCGTGAGCGGCTGGTAGTCCTCATACCCCTTGTGCGGGTTGACCCAGATGACGCGGTACGCCTGCCGCGAGAGCCTGGCCATCTGGGCGGCGAGCAGGCCGGGGTCGCCGCGTTCCCAGCCGTCGGAGGCGATCACCACGATCGCGCCCCGCGCGCTGAACCGGGTCAGGTACTCGCGCAGCTCCTCCCCCAGCCGGGTGCCGCCGCTCCAGTCGGGGATGGCTTTCGACGCCTCGTTCAGCGCGGTGCCGGGGTCGCGGTGGCGCAGCTCGGCGGTGAGCGGGGTGAGGCGGGTGCCGACGGAGTAGACCCTGGTGGCCCGCGGCTCGCTCCTGACCAGGGCGTGGGCGAAACGCAGCAGGGTCTCGGCGTAGGGGGCCATGGAGCCGCTGACGTCCACGAACAGCACCACCGCGCGGGGCCGGGTGGCGTGCGCGCGGTGGCGGAGCCCGGCCACCTCGCCCTTGCGCAGCGCCTCCCTGATCGTCCTGCGCCGGTCGAGCGCGCCGCGGCGGGCGCGTTCGAAGCGGCGCGAGCGCCGCCGGGCCCGCCGGTCGCGCAGCAGGGCCAGCAGGCGGTGCACCTCGGCCCGCTCGGCCTCGGTGAGCCTCGCCACGTCCCGGTGGCGCAGGATCTCGGCGCGGCTCGCGGTCGCGGGGGCCGCCGTCGCCTCGCCGCCGCCCTCCTCTTCCCCGCCCGGGTCCTCGCGCGCCGCCAGGTGCCGGGTGACGCTCGTGACGGCCGTACGGGCGAGCGTCGCGCGCCGCCCGGCGAAGTAGGCGGCGAAGCAGCGGTCGTAGCGGGGCAGGTCGTCCGGCGTCGCGCACAGCGTGAGCCGCCCGGCCCAGTAGACGGCGGCGCGGTCGGTCACGTCGAGGTGGGCGAGCGCGGCCAGCAGGCTCTGGGTGCGGTCGTGGTCGGCGGCCACCCCGGCCGCCCGCAGCGTCCTGGCGAAGCCCGTCATGACGGCGACCAGCCCGTCCCCGGGCGCGACCGGGTCAGTCATGGGACAGCAGCCCGTTGCCGAGGACGCTCACCACGTCCTCCCGGTACTTCAGCGCCGCCCCCAGCGTGGCGGCGGCAAGCCCCGGGTCCAGCTCCTTCGCGCCCAGCGTCAGCAGCGCCTCCGTCCAGTCCAGCGTCTCGGCCACGCCGGGCGGCTTGACCAGGTCGGCCCGGCGCAGCCGCTCGGCCGCCCGCGCCACCTGCAGCGCCAGGGTCTCGGTGCACTGCGGCAGGCGGCGCAGCAGGATGGCCACCTCGCGGTCGTAGGACGGGTGCTCCAGCCAGTGGTAGAGACAGCGCCGCTTGAGCGCGTCGTGGACCTCACGGGTGCGGTTGGAGGTCACCACGACCACCGGCGGCGTCTCCGCCCTGATCGTGCCCAGCTCGGGGATCGAGATCGTGAAGTCCGACAGGACCTCCAGCAGGAACGCCTCGAACTCGTCGTCGGCCCGGTCGATCTCGTCCACCAGCAGCACGCTGGGCTGCGTCTCGACGGCCTTCAGCAGCGGGCGGGCGATGAGGAAGCGCCGGTCGTAGATCTCGCCCTCCAGCCGGGCGACGTCGGTGACCCCGGCCGCCTCGGCGGCCTTGAGATGCAGGAGCTGGCGGGCGAAGTCCCAGTCGTAGAGCGCCTGGGCGGCGTCCAGGCCCTCGTAGCACTGGAGCCGGATGAGCGGTGCCCGCAGCAGCGTGGCGAGGGTCTTGGCCAGCTCGGTCTTGCCGACGCCCGCCTCCCCCTCCAGGAACAGCGGCCGTCCCATGCGCAGCGCGAGGAAGGCGGCCGTCGCGAGCCCCTCGTCGGCCAGGTAGGCGTGCCGATCGAGCAGCTCGATGAGCTTTTCCGGCGACTGGATGTCCATCGTCCTGATTGTCCGGCGCAGCACGCCTTCAGGCTACGTCGCCACCCCGCCCGGCGATAAGACGCCGGCCCGACTTGAGGTCAGGGCCGCTCCGGCGCCTCCCCGCGCTCGTGGATGAGCGCCGTCAGCTCGGCGACGGCCTGCGCGGCGCGCTCCTTCTCCGAGCCCTGGATGCCCATCGCGCCGATCGTGCTGCCGTCGGAGAAGTCGACGCGCGGCCACGGCTCGCCCGGCGTCATCGACACCTCCAGGACCTCCGGCCAGGAGTAGCGGTGGGTGCGTACGGCGTTGACGAGGGTCACGCCCTGCTCGTCGGCGTCCACCCGCACCCGGCCCAGCAGGTGCAGCACGTACGCCACCGCCACGCCGAACGCGACGATCGCGATGCGGTCGGGCAGCTTGAACGGCTCGGAGATGAAGATCGCCATGATCACCGCGCCCGCCACGACCAGCGCGGCGAAGCCGTAGGCGACCATGCGCGGGACGCGCGGGCGCCAGGTGACGGGCAGGGACGGCGGCGGGACGGCGGGCTCGGACACGAGGAGAACCTACCGCAGCTCAGGGCAGGTCCCGCAGGAGGAGTCGCCGGTTCGGCCCCATGTCGGGACCGGGCCGCTCCCCCTGCGGGCGCGCGGCTCAGGAAAGATCGCGCAGGAGGAGCGCGGTCTCCAGTGCGGCGACCGCCGACTCGTACCCCTTGTCCTCCTTGCTGCCCGGCAGCCCCGACCGGTCGAGCGCCTGGTCCAGGGTCTCGCAGGTGAGCACGCCGTTGCCGACCGGCGTGCGCTCGTCCAGCGAGACCCGGGTCAGACCGGCGGTCACCGAGTCGCAGACGTAGTCGAAGTGGGCGGTCTCGCCGCGGATGACCGCGCCGAGCGCCACCACGGCGTCGCAGCGGCGGGCCAGCGCCTGGGCGACCACCGGGATCTCCAGTGATCCCGGCACCCGCACCACGGTGGCCCGCGCGCCGCTGTCGTCGCACGCCGCCACGGCCCGCGCCACGAGCTGGTCGGTGATCTTGGCGTGCCAGCTGGCGGCCACCACCCCCACCGTCAGCCCCGCCGCGTCCGGCGCCGCGGCCTGGGGGCGTCCTTCCCCGCTCATGATGCCTCCGAGATGTCGTGGCCGAGGCGATCGCGCTTGGCCTTCAGGTACCGCTCGTTGTAAGGGTTCATGGCCACGGGCATGGGCTCGCGGCCGAGGACCTTGATGCCGTAGCCGTCCATGCCCTTGAGCTTGGACGGGTTGTTGGTGAGCAGCCGCACCGACTTCACGCCGAGGTCGGCGAGGATCTGCCCGGCGTTGGAGAACTCCCGCGCGTCCACCGGCAGCCCGAGCTCCAGGTTGGCGTCCACGGTGTCGGAGCCGTTGTCCTGCAGGCTGTACGCCTTGAGCTTGGCCAGCAGCCCGATCCCCCTGCCCTCGTGCCCGCGCAGGTAGACGACGACGCCGCGGCCCTCCTGGGCGATGGCCGACATCGCGCTGTCGAGCTGCACGCCGCAGTCGCAGCGCAGCGAGCCGAACACGTCGCCGGTCAGGCACTCGGAGTGGGCGCGGACCAGGACGTTCTCGCCGTCGCCCAGCTCGCCGTAGACCAGCGCCATGTGCTCGCCGCCGTCGAGGGCGCTGGCGTAGCCGTAGCCGCGCCACATGCCGTACACGTTCGGCAGGCGCGTCTCGGCGACCCGGGTGACCATGCTCTCGACCCGCCGCCGGTGGTCCACGAGCTGCTCGATGGAGACCAGCGCGAGGCCGTGCCGGTCGGCGAAGCGCCGCAGCTCGGGCAGGCGGGCCATGCTGCCGTCGTCGTTGACGACCTCGGCCAGCGCCCCGGCCCCGGACAGGCCGGCGAGCCTGGCCAAGTCCACGGCGGCCTCGGTGTGGCCGCGCCGGGCCAGCACGCCGCCCTCGTGGTAGCGCAGCGGGAAGACGTGCCCGGGGCGGACCAGCTCGTTGGGCTCGGTCGCGGAGTCGGCGAGCGTGCGGATGGTACGCGCCCGGTCGGCCGCGGAGATGCCGGTGGTGACGCCGTCACGGGCGTCCACGGTGATCGTGTACGCCGTGCGCATGCGCTCCTTGTTGTGGAACACCATGAGCGGCAGCCCGAGCCGGTCGAGCTCCCTGCCCTCCATGGCCACGCAGATCATGCCGCTGGTGTGCCGGATCGTGAACGTGCACAGCTCGGGCGTCGCCTTGGCCGCGGCGAAGATGAGGTCGCCCTCGTTCTCGCGGTTCTCGTCGTCCACGACCACGACCGGCTTGCCGTTGCGGATGTCCTCGATGGCGCGTTCGATCGGGTCGAGCTCGATCTTCTTCTCCTCCCTCACTGGGCCACCGCCACCTGCGGCGCGGCGCCCGTGCCCGCGCGGTACTCGCGCAGCCATTTGACGAACCCGACGACGACCAGCACGAAGAACACCCCGTACACCCATCCGGAGACGACCAGCCCCGAGCTGAAGGCGAGCGGCACCCCGACGAGGTCGACGGCCACCCACACGATCCAGAAGTCGACCAGCGCCCGCCCCTGCGCCCAGGTGGCGATCGCGCTGCCGACGAAGATGTAGGCGTCGGCGGCCACCAGGAACCCGCCCTCGGGCAGCGGCACCTGCGCGCCCCACGACAGCTTCGTCACCCAGAACAGCAGCCCGACCAGCGCGGTCCCCGCCAGCAGCGCGCCGACCAGCACCAGCCGCTCCCACAGGGCGGCCGGCCTGATCGGGAGCTGCTTGCCGCCCTGGGTGCCGCGCCGCCACGCCCACCAGCCGTACAGCGCCAGGATGCCGAACATGGCCTGCTTCAGCGCGTTGCCGGTAATGTGCGCGTTGATCGAGGCGATGAACAGCAGCACCGAGCCGGCGAACTGCACCGGCCAGGTCCACATCGACTTGCGCATGGCCAGCAGCACCGTGGACAGCGCGGCGATGTTGCCGATCAGGTCCGTCCAGAGCACGTGTGTGCCGAATACCGTGAATCCGGCGTCCGCCCAGTTCACTGCCTGACCACCAGCCTTTCCACATACTTCGCGATCACGTCGACCTCGATGTTCACCAGGTCGCCCACCTGGCGTTCGCCCATGGTGGTGAGCCGCAGCGTGGTCGGGATGAGGCTCACGCCGAAGCCGTCGTCGTCAACCGTGGTGACCGTCAGGCTGATTCCGTCGATCGCGATGGAGCCCTTCTCGGCGACGTACCGGCTCAGCGGCTCCGGGAGGGAGAAACGCAGGTCGTCCCAGTTCTCGCCGGGGGCGCGGGACAGCAGCACGGCGGTGCCGTCCACGTGGCCCTGCACGATGTGGCCGCCGAGGCGCTGGTCGGCGCGTACGGCCCGCTCCAGGTTGACCGCGGACCCGGCGGACAGCGCGCCGAGGGAGGTGCGGTCGAGGGACTCCCGCATCACGTCCACGGTGAAGACGCCGTCCGCGGCCTCGACCACCGTCAGGCACACGCCGTTGACGGCGATGGAGTCGCCGTCGCGGGCGTCGGAGGTGACCAGCGGGCCGCGTACGGACAGCCGGGCGCCGCCGCCGGCGTGTTCGATGGCGACGACCTCGCCCTTTTCCTCAATGATTCCGGTGAACATCGATCACTGCTCCCTGCTGGGTTGCGCGACGGGCCGGGCGATCAGCCGAACATCTGGCCCTATGGGGGAAATCTCGTCAAAGGTCAGGCGATGGATGGCGTCGATCGTGCCCACCCCGGCCGTGCCGAGCGCGGCGCGGCCGGAGCCGAGCAGCGCCGGGGCCACGTACGCGACCACCCGGTCGGTCAGCCCTCCGCGCAGGAACGATCCCGCGAGCGCGGGCCCGCCTTCGAGGAAGACGCCGACGACCTCGCGGGCGGCCAGCTCGGTCAGCAGGGCGCGCAGGTCGAGGCCGCTCCCGTGGCGGGGCAGGCGCAGGATGTCGGCCTTGAGCCGGCCGGTGTCGGCGTCGTCGGCCACGGCGAGGAGGGTGGGGGCCTGGTCATCCAGCACGCGGGCTTCGGGGGGCGTACGGGCCTCGGTGTCGACCACGACCCGCAGCGGCGGCCTGCGCCGGGCGGACGGGCCCTCGGGGCGGGCGGTGAGCCGGGGGTCGTCGGCGAGCACGGTGCCGACGCCCGCGATGATCGCGTCGGCGGCGGCCCGCATCCGGTGCACGTCGGCCCGCGCCTCGGGCGAGGTGATCCACTGGCTGGTGCCGTCCTCGGCGGCCGAGCGGCCGTCGAGCGTGGCGGCGAACTTCCAGGTCACGTGGGAGCGGCCGAGCCGCGCGTAGGTGAGCCACTCCTCGTTGACCCGTTCGGCCTCGGCCGCCAGCATGCCCGTGGTCACCTCGACCCCGGCGGCCCGCAACCGCGCCGCGCCGCCCGCCGCCTTGGGGTTGGGGTCGGCCACCGCGACCACGACCCGCGCGATCCCGGCGTCGAGCAGCGCCCGGCTGCACGGCCCCGTCCGCCCGGTGTGGTCGCAGGGCTCCAGCGTCACGTACGCCGTGCCGCCCCGGGCCCGCTCCCCCGCCTGGGCGAGCGCGCCGATCTCGGCGTGCGGCCCGCCCGCGTACGCGTGGAAGCCCTCTCCGGCGACCGCGCCGTCCGCGTCCAGCACGACGCATCCGACGACCGGGTTGGGGCTGGTGGTGCCGTGACCGCGCGCGGCCAGCGCGACGGCGCGCGCCATGGGGGCGGCGTCCTGCTCGGGTAGCTCCACCCGGGGTCTCCTACTCGCCAGTAGCTTCAAGCCACGGCGGGCCCCGGGGGACTCGATGGTGCACGACATGCACCACAGCAGGCGTCCGGCGGTATGCCGGACACCTCGCGCGCTGCCTCCCATCCGGACTTTAACCGTCGGTCCCGGAATTTCACCGGGTCAACCGGCCGATGGCATCGGCCGGGTCGCGGACTGTAACCGCCGGTTCGGAGTTTCACCGACCCCGGAGCACGCTAGCTCTGTTCTCCCATCAGTGTGCCATGTCCGAAACGCCGAGCGCGACCGCCCCCTGCGCGGGGATTCAGGCGGCCGTCATCCGGCGCGCGCGGCGGGCCACCGGCGCGTACCTGACCTGCGGGGGCACCAGCCCGAGCCCGGTGTGCAGGGTACGCAGGGTCGCGGTCGCCCACAGGTCGCCGACGGGGGTGGCGGGCAGGCCGTACAGCCGCCGGGCCCAGCGCGGCAGCGTGGCGAAGGCCAGCAGCGTGAGCGCCGGCAGGGCGGGCTTGAGCGGGGTCAGCAGGAGCGGCAGCGGCGCGTTGAGCGACAGGCGCAGCGGATGGGCCGCCTCCGGGACGAAACGCAGCCCCGGCCGTTCGGCCCGGATGTAGTCCTCCAGCTCGGCGACCGAGCCCGGCACGTCCTCGGCCTTGAGCCCGACCACCTCGGCGGCCCGCCGCCACTCGGCCACGAACGTGTCGGCTTCGGCGTCGCTCAGCCGTACGCCGGCCCGCCGGGCTACCGACAGGTAGGAGTCGACCTCGCCGACGTGCACCCAGCGCAGGGCGTCGGGGTCGTCGAGGCGGTAGGTCTCTCCGGTGTCGGGGTCGTGGGCGGTGAGGCTGGCGTGGATCTTGCGTACCCGGCGGCCCGCCCGCTCGACCTCCTCCGTGGTGCCGTACGTGCGGACCCGGACGAACTCCGTGGTGCGCTGGAAGCGCGCCCAGGACTCGGCCGGGTCCATGAGCGCGGAGTTCTGCAGCACGCCGCGCATCGCCCGCGGGTGCAGGCCCTGCATCAGCAGGGCGCGGAAGCCGCCGACGAGCAGGATGGGCTCGCCCATCACCCGCCAGGTGACCGAGCCGGGGCCGAAGATGCCATGGTCACTCATAAGTGGATAATTACCCAGGTTGGGTGACATCTATGTGTCGATTGTGGCCCCGTCAGGTGTCAATCCCGGCCGAGCACGGAAACCGGCACGCCGGCGGCTCAGCCCTGGGCGCGGGTGCTGAGCCGTGGGCGCTGGATGCTCAGCCCTAGGCGCGGGTGCTCAGCCGTGGATGCGGAATGGTCAGCCCTGGGCGCGGGATGGTCAGCCCTGGGCGCGGGTGGCGGCCGCGCGCAGCTCGTCGATGGCCGCGCCCGGGTCGGAGGCGCCGTAGACGGCGCTGCCCGCCACGAACACGTCCGCCCCCGCCTCCGCGCACCGCCCGATCGTCTCGGCGTCCACGCCGCCGTCGACCTGCACCCAGATCCGGCCGCCGTGCCGCCGCACCAGCTCACGCGCCCGGCGGACCTTCGGCAGCACCATGTCGAGGAACTTCTGCCCGCCGAAACCCGGCTCCACGGTCATCAGCAGCAGCATGTCGAGCTCGGGCAGCAGGTCTTCGTACGGCTCGACCGCCGTGGCCGGGTTGAGCGCGAGCCCCGCCCGCGCCCCCTGCGCGCGGATCTCGCGCAGCGTGCGGACAGGCGCCTTGGCGGCCTCGGCGTGGATGGTGACGCTGCCCGCGCCCGCCTCGGCGTATTGAGGCGCCCAGCGGTCGGGGTCGGCGATCATGAGGTGGCAGTCGAGCGGCGTCGCGGTCGCCTTGCGCAGCGCCTCGACGACGGGCAGCCCGAGGGTCAGGTTGGGCACGAAGTGGTAGTCCATGACGTCGACGTGCAGCCAGTCGGCGTTGGGCACGGCGGCGGCCTCGTCGGCGAGCCTGGCGAAGTCGGCGGCGAGGATGCTGGGCGAGATCTGTACGGCCATGATTTCGCCCAGTCTAGTGAACGGCGGGAGACGTGCCCCCGCCGCGTCACGTACGGCGCTTGCGGACGAGCGCCAGGAACATCGCGTCGGTGCCGTGGCGGTGCGGCCAGAACTGCGCGTGCGGGCCGTCGCCGAGGCCGTCGACCTCGGGCAGGTAGGCGCGCGCGTCGAGCTGCTCAGCGTCGTCGCGGCGGGCGAGCACGTCGCCCACCACGACCCTGGTCTCGGCCAGGTGCGGCGAGCAGGTGACGTACGCGACGACCCCGCCGGGCCGGACCGCGTCGAGGGCGGCGCCGAGCAGCCGGCGCTGCAGCCGGCCCAGCTCGGCGATGGCCGACGGGTCGCGGCGCCACCGGGCCTCCGGCCGCCGCCGCAGCGCGCCGAGCCCGGTGCAGGGCGCGTCCAGCATGACCCGGTCGAACACCCCGGGACGCCAGGCGGGCTCGGTGCCGTCGGCGGTGATCACGTCCGCGTGCCGGGTGGTCTGCCACACCAGCCGCGCGCGATGGAACTGGACGTCGGCCGCCAGCAACCGCGCCCCGCCGGGGAACCCGGCCGGGCCGTCGGCGGCCGTGTCGCCGTGGGTGGCGATGGCGTCGAGCAACCCGGCCTTGCCTCCGGGCCCGGCGCACATGTCGAGCCACCGCTCCCCGCCGCCGCCCGGACCGCCCGCCGGCGCGTCGCCGTCGTCGAGCGGGACGCGGGTGAGGGCGAGCGCCACGAGCTGGCTCGCCTCGTCCTGGACGGCCGCACGGGTGCCCGCCACGGCCTCGATCTGCCCGGGATCGCCCTCACCCAGATAGGCCGCGTACGGCGAGTAGCGGCCCGGCGTGGCCCCGGCCTCCTCCAGCTCCTTGACCGAGCTGCGCCCCGGCCGGGCGACCAGGGTCACCAGGGGACGGACGTTGTCTGCGGCGAGCAGGTCGGTCAGCTCGGCGTCGCCGCCGAGCGCGTCGCGGAAGGCCGAGACGATCCAGCGCGGGTGCGCGTGGGCGACGGCGAGGTGGCCGACCGGGTCGGTGCCGGCGTCGGGCGCGACGATGGGCACCCACTCCTCGATCGTCCTGGACGCGATCTTGCGCAGCACGGCGTTGGCGAACTTGGCGGGGCCGGGGCCGACGCGCAGGCGTACGAGGTCGACGGTGGTGCCGACGGCGGCGTGCGGCGGGACCCGCATGCGCAGGAGCTGGTGGGCGCCGAGCCGCAGGGCGTCGCGCACGTCGGGATCGGGCGCGCGGTCGCTGCACATCTCGATGATCGCGTCGTACGTGCCGAGCCCGCGCAGCGTCCCGTAGGCCAGCTCGGTGGCGAGGGCGGCGTCACGGCCCCTGATGCCGCGCTCGCGCAGAATGCGCGGCAGGAGCAGGTTGGCGTAGGAGTCACGCTCGTCCACGGCCCTGATGACGTCGAACGCGGCGATCCTGGCCTCATCCCGAGGCACCCGCCGCCCCCCACGCCCGCCCTGCGCCCGCCCCTGCCCACCGCGAACCTGGCCGTCGCGAGTCTGCCCGCCCTGGGCCTGCCCGCCACGCGCCTGCCCACCCCGGGTCTGGCCGTCGCGGGACTGGCCGCCGGCGCGGTTCTTCGCGCCGCCGCGGGGCCGGTCGCGGCCCCCGTCGTTGTGCTGACCGCTCACGCGAAGATCTCTTTGCCCTCCGGGCGGACTCCCCGAGCCCACTCCACGGCCCCCATGACCCGCTTGCCCTGGGGCTGCACCTCGCCCAGCTCGACCGCGTCCGTGGCGGTGCCGACGAGCACGCGGGACTTGCCCGCGGCGACCTCGCCCGGAGCCAGCCGCTCCCCGGGGACCGGCCGCACCGGCCCGAGCTTGATCCGCGTGCCGCGGAACTCGGTCCACGCGCCGGGGCCGGGCGTGCAGGCCCGGATCAGGCGATCGACGTGCATGGCCGGCTTGTCCCAGGCGACCCGCGCGTCGGCGACGTTGAGCTTGGGTGCGATGGTGACGCCGTCGGCCGGCTGCGGCCGGGCCTCCAGCGTGCCGTCCTCGACCCCGTCGAGCGTGGCGGCCAGCAGCCCCGCCCCGGACACCGAAAGCCGCTCCAGCAGCGCCCCGCTGGTGTCGTCGCGGCGGACCTCCTCGGTGACGACCCCGTAGACGGGCCCGGCGTCGAGCTCCTTGACGATCTGGAACGTGGTCGCGCCGGTGATCTCGTCACCGTGCAGGACCGCGTGCTGGACGGGCGCGGCGCCGCGCCACGCGGGCAGGATCGAGAAGTGCAGGTTGATCCAGCCGTGCCGGGGGACGTCGAGCGCGGACTGGGGCAGCAGCGCGCCGTAGGCCACCACGGGGCAGCAGTCGGGCCCGATCTCCCGCAGCCGGTCGAGGAACGCGGGATCGCCGGCCTTCTGCGGGCGCAGCACCTCGATGCCCGCCTCCTCGGCGAGCTCGGCCACCGGCGAGGGGTGGACCTTGCGCCCGCGCCCGGACTGGGCGTCGGGCCGGGTGACGACGGCCACCACCTCGTGCCGGGGCGAGTCGATCAGGGTGCGCAGCGACGGCAGAGCCGTCTCGGGCGTGCCCGCGAAGACCAGACGCATGCTTGTCAGAGTGCCTTTCCGCCGGTCGCGTGCGGCGAGAACTTGACGACGGGCGCGGCGAGCCCGCTCCACTCGGCCTCGCGGACCGCCTTCATGGCGAGCTTGCGCTGCTTGGGATCCATGCGGTCGATGAACAGGATGCCGTCGAGGTGGTCGGTCTCGTGCTGGAAGCATCGTGCCATGAGGTCGGTGCCCTCCAGCGTGACCGGCTCGCCGTGCATGTTGAAGCCCTTGGCCACGGCGCGCACGGCCCGCGGCGTCGGGAACGACAGCCCGGGGAAGGACAGGCAGCCCTCCTCGCCCTCCTCGTCCAGCTCGGACGACAGGTCGAGGTCGGGGTTGATCAGGTGGCCGAGCTGGTCGTCGACGTAGTAGGTGAACACCCGCAGGCCGACGCCGATCTGCGGGGCCGCGAGGCCCGCGCCCGGCGCGTCCATCATCGTGTCGGTGAGGTCTTTGACCAGCTTGCGGAGCTCCTTGTCGAAATCGACGACCGGGGCCGCCGGGGTGCGCAGCACCGGGTCTCCGAACAGCCGGATCGACTGGATCGCCAAAGGGGTCACTCCGTTTCGTCGCGAGGGATCAGCCCAGTTTAGTGTGCTGGAGCGAGCGGGCCTTCATCGCGGCTTTGCGGGCGGCCTTGGCCACCGACTCGTCGTCGTGGCGGCCGGCCAGCAGGTCGAGCACGGCGATGGTGTCGGGGTGGCCGACGGCGGGCATCTCGGCGACGAGCTTGACGAGGTCTTCCGGCGGGTCGAGCCGCGCCGCGGCGGGCCCGGACAGGTGCAGCAGGGCCGCCAGGGAGTCGACCGCGAGCCAGGTGTGGTCCTCGGGGCCGAGCGCCGGGGCCGGCAGGTCACGGATGTGCAGCCAGGAGGCGGCGTAGCGGCGCAGGAGGGGCTCGTCGAGCGCCTCGCGCACGGGGGCCTCGGCCTCGGGACCCAGCTCCTCCAGGATCGCGCCCACCGCGCCGCGCTGCCCGGCGGTGCCGGAGGCGGCGATCGCGACGAGGTCGCGCGCGGCCGACTCGGGCGAGCGCCGCTCCAGCCACCCGGCGACGGCGCTCTGCGTGGCCGTGCCCTTGACCAGCGCCTCGACCAGCTCGGCCGCCGACAGGTCGGCGAAGACCTCCACCTCCTCCGCGGTCGGCGCGTCGTGCCCCTCACGCAGCAGGTCGCGGCGGACGGCCCACACCCCGAGCGGGGTGAGCGCGGTGCGCCCCGCGGGGGTCTGCTCGACCAGCCCGCAGTACGTGAGCAGCGACAGCGCCTCCAGCAGCTCGGCCGGCAGCGCGGCGGCCAGCCTGCGCATCTCGGCGGCACCGGGGGCGCAGGCGACCTCGTGGGACTGGAGGATGCCGCGGGCGAGGTTGGCGGTGGCGACGCCGGAGCGTACGGAGTAGATGGTGGCGAGCATCTCGGCCAGGTGGCCGTCCACCACGGCCGAGCCGGTCAGGCCCTCGTCGGCGCGGTCGAGGACGTCCATGACCACGCCGTCCCAGAACTCCAGCGTGGCCTCGACCGTGAGCTGCATCGACAGCGGCCCCCGCGCGGCCCGTCCGGCCGTGATGCGCAGCAGGCCGGTGTTGACGGCGACGATCCAGACCAGGCGCAGCCGGGCGGCGCTCAGGCCGAACCGGGCGGCGGCGGCCGCCGCGTCGGACTCGCCGAGGTGCCCGTCGGGGCCGACGGCGCGCTCGCCCGTCCACGCGGTGAGCCTGATGGCGTCGGCCACGAGCGGCACCGCGGGGACGGCCCGGGCCAGCTCGGCGTCGGACGCCAGCAGGACCGGCGGGAAGGTCAGCGCTTCGTGCTCCTCGGCGGGAGCCGCCTCGGCCTGCCGTGGGGGCACGGCAGCCTGCTCATCGATCAGCTTGCGCAGCTCGGCGAGGTCGAAGACGTTGTTGGCCACTCACGAAACTTACTGCACGGCAGTCACATGAGCGTACTCAACGGATCGTCCGGGAGCGGGCCTTGAAGGCCGCCTTGCGGGCGGCCTTGGCGACCGTGCCGTCGGGGATCGAGCGTCCCAGCAGCTCCAGGACCTCGACGACGTCAGGGTGGTCGACCCGCCACATCTCCTCGATCATATGCGCCGGCGGACCGGACGCCGCCATGTTCTCGGCGAAGATCTCCGGGTCCTCCTCGGCGGCCGGCATGGCGAGGGCGAGCATGTCCACGCTGACCCACAGCAGCTCGTCCTGGGTGAGCTGCGGCGCGGGCAGGCGGCGGGCGGCCAGCCAGTGGATGACGTGGGGGCGCAGCTCTGCGTCGTCGAGATGGTCGCGTACCTGGGGCTCGGCCTCGGCGCCGAGCCGGTCGACGATGGTGACGGCGATGCCGCGGGCCACGGCGGGCGCGCCGGAGGCGGCGGCCAGCAGCTCGCCGGCCGCCTCGCCGGGGGTGCGGCCGCTCAGCCAGCGGTCGATGTCGCCCTCGGCGAGCTCGGCGGGCACTCCTTCGAGCAGCCCCTGAATGAGTCCGAACGCGTCGGCCTCGGCCAGGTCGGGGGCGAGCGGGGCGTCGAGGCCGAGCGCGAGGTAGTGCTCACGCAGGCCCCAGACGGCCAGCGGGGTGAGCTCAGCCTCGCCGTCCTCCACCCGGAGCAGGCCGCACCAGGACAGCCGGTCGAGCACGGCGTCCAGGTCGACCTCACCGTCGCAGGACAGGTCGTCGAGGTAGTCGCCGATCACGCCGACCGGCACCCGCACCTGGAGGCGGTAGAGCATGTCGAACAGGTCGTAGAGGCCCTCGTCCAGCTCGGCGGAGCCGGTGACCGAGCCGCGCGGGTCGCGTTCGAGAACGCCGGTGACGACGTCGGCCCACTCGCGCAGCGGCTCGCCGGCCCCCGGCAGTGGCCGCTCGCGCAGCATCGGGACGTCGCCCAGGGCGGCGGTCAGCTCCTCGGGCGGGGCGAGGCGGGCCGCGGGCAGCGGGGTGCAGCCGGGGCAGTCGCAGGGCGCCTCGCCGAGGTCGGGCACCTCGCCGGAGGGGATGGCGATCGACTGCTCCAGCGACTCGGGGCCGATGGAGCTGAACAGGCTCTTGGCCATGCCGAAGTTGGCGGTGTCGGCGAGCGCGTCGGACAGGCGGGGCTCGATGTCCGCGATGCGCTCGCGCATGCGGGCCGCCCGTTCCTCGGGAACGGCGCCCGTCTCGGTGAGGTAGGCGACCAGGGTGCGGGCTGCGGCGATGGTCTCCGGAGCGCTCTCCGGAGGCGCGATGACCTTGCGCGGATAGATGGACAGGAGCAGCTCGTCGAAGGTCTCGGGAGTGAAATCACCTGGTTCGTTGACGTTGAGGTAGTCGCTGGCGTAGTCGCAGAGCAGGCGGACCTCGTCCGCGTCCACCTCGACTTCCCGCGCGCGCCCCCAGGCGCGCAGGTCGTCGATGGCTTGGTTCACCCATTCGATCGACACAGGGGCACGCTAACGGCTGGTCTCCGGATGAGCGAATCGGGGAAACGGTCTAAATCAGGTCGAGTGGGTCGACACTCACCCTCACGACATCCGGCGTCTTACGCGCCGCGCGTACCCCGCTGGCCCCCTTGAGCGCTGCCGCCAGCGCCGCACCACCGGTTCTGCGTACCCGGATCATGGCCCGCTCCTGGCCCTCGTCGTCGACCGGCACGGGGCCGAGCACCTGCGCCTCGGCGGGCAGGTGGGCCTCGTCGATCATCTGCCGGACGGCGGCCGCCGGGCCGGTGAGCGTGGCCATCCGGACGGCCGGCGGGAAGCCCAGCTCGGCCCGGTCGGCCAGCTCGCGCTCGGCGTGCGTGATCGGGTCCCAGCGCACCAGAGCCTGTACGGCGGGCAGCGCGGCGTCGGCCAGCACCACCAGCTCCGCGCCGGGGCGCAGCAGGGCGGCGGCGTTCATCCAGCGGCGTACGGCCTCCTCGCCGGCCCGCAGGTCGGCCCGGCCGAGCAGCGCCCAGCCGTCGAGCAGGACCGCGGCGGCGTACCCTCCCTCGGCCACCGGCTCGGCCCCCGGCGTGGCGACGACCAGCGCGCGGGAGGCGGGCACGGTCGCCAGCACCCCGTCCCGCCCGGACGTGCGCACGGGCACCGACGGGAAGGCCCGGCCCAGCTCCTCGGCCGTACGGCGGGCGCCGATGACCACGGCCCGCAGGTGCGGGCTGCCGCACGACGGGCAGCGCCACGCGGCGTCCACCCGGCCGCACCAGCGGCAGTAGGGCGCGGCATGTCCGCCACGCAGGGCCAGGGGCCCGTGACACGACGCGGCCGGCGTCCCCGCCGGTTCCAGCGGCAGCGCGGCACTGACGCCCTCACCCACGCCATGGCGGGGCTGATCATCAGACCCCGGAGGACCCTGACGACCCGGATCGCCGGAGACCTCCCCGACGCGCGCCGGATCCGCCTGCGAACGGGAGGGGCCGCCCGGCAGGTGAAGCACTTCCTGTCCACCGCCGGTCGGGCCCGGCGACACGCGGGACGAACCATCCGGGAAGTGACGCGCCTCCTGGCCGTCACCGGCCAGACCGGCCGACACGCGGGACGTACTACCCGGAAGGTGACGCACCTCCTGCCCACCAGCGGCGAGCCCCGACGACACGCGGGACGGGCCGCCTGGGAGTCGGCCCAGGTCCTGTCCTCCGCCCGCGCGCCCACGCGACGAACCGCCCGCCTCTCCCCCGCCTCCCGAGAAGCCCGACGACGGACCGGAGAGGGGGACGGCCGAGGGCGCGTCCGCCCCGGGCGGGGCGAGGAGGGTGCGGGTGGGCGGGAGCACGCACCGGGCGGGCGTACGGCAGTGCCGGCAGGCCAGGGCGGGCAGATAGCCGCGCCTCGGCACCTGGACCAGCACCGGGCCGCCGCCGTCCAGCCCGTGCCGCAGGGCCCGCCAGGCGAGGCTGGGCAGGCGGGCCTGCCGGGCTGCCTGGTCCTTGGCCAGCTCGGCGTCCTCGCCCGCGGGCCGTACGCGCGGTGCGAGGCTCCTGATCGTGGTCCTGGCCGCCACGATGGGACGGGCCCAGCGCCCGGCGATGAGCTGGGTGGCCTCGGCGGTACGGGCGTAGCCGCCGATCAGCATGGCCGCCCCGGTGCGGTGCGCGCGCAGGCCCAGCACCTCCCGCGCGTGCGGGTAGGGGGCCAGCCGCTCGGCGTGCAGGTCGTCGCCGTCGTCCCAGATCGCCACCAGCCCCAGCTCCGCGACCGGGGCGAACATGGCGGCGCGGGTGCCGACCACGGCACGCACCTGGCCGCGCAGCACCTTCAGCCAGCGGCGGTACCGTTCGGCGGGGCCGAGGTCGGCGGTGAGCGCCACGTGCCTGCCCGGCCCGAGCACGCGGGCGAGCTCGGCGTCGGCCAGCGCCACGTCCTTGCCGTCGGGGACCACGACGACCGCTCCCCTGCCGCCGTCCAGCGTCGCCCGTACAGCCTCGGCCATCGGGCGGGCCCAGCCGAGAGCGCCGGGCAGCGCGGACCAGACGGCCCTGGGGGCTCTGCCGTGGCGAAGCGCATCCAGGAAGGACGGCCCCATCGGATAAGCGTCCCAGGCACTCTCCCCGCCCCGGACACCTCCCGCCTCCCCGCCGTCTCCCAAGTACCCCGAAGTCCCGGCACCTCCCAGAGCCCCCGCACCTCCCGAATCCCCCGGAGCCCCGGCACCTCCCGCAGCCTCGGCGCCTCCCGGAGTCCCGGCCCCTCCCGGCGCCCCGGCGCCTTCGCCGTCCTGGACACTCCCCGCGCCCTCGCCCTGGACGTCCGTCCCATCGGGAGCGTCCGGCCGCGTGGAACGGTCCGGCTTCGGGGTCTCGGACTCGGCCTTGGCGTGGCGGGGCGGGATGGCGAGGCGGAGCACGTCGGTGAAGGTGCCCGCGTAGCGGTCGGCGACCGCCCTGGCCAGCCCGGCGATCTCGGGGGTCAGCACCCGCTCGGGGGACACCACGCGTTCGAGCGGCATGAGCCGCCCCTCATGGTCGCTCTCGTCCACCCGCTCCAGCAGGAACCCGTCGACCAGCTTGCCGGCGAACCGCACCCGCACCCGCACCCCGGGCTCGGCCGTCTCGTGCAGGGCGGCGGGCACCAGGTAGTCGAAGGGGCGATCGAGGTGGGGCAGCGGGCTGTCCACGGCGACCCGGGCCACGGGCCGCTCGGGCGCGGGGACCACGGCGCCCTTGGTGTCCTTCGACGAGGCCGCGGGCCGCACGGCGTCGAGCGGCAGGAGGGCGTCGTCGGAGTCGGTCACGCATAACGTCTACCAGACCCGCCGCGCCCGCCCGTACCTCCTCCGATGAGGAGCGTCCGGCGAGGGGCAGGCGAATGCCCGGATCGCACCGAGTGGTGCCATCCGGGCTCGCGCAGGCGACGTCTCAGGAGGCGCCGCCCCTCAGGGCGGCCCTCCCGGCGTCACCGGAGATCGGTCAGAGACCGGCGGCCGTGCGGAGCGCCTCGGCGCGGTCGGTGGACTCCCAGGAGAAGCCCTCGCGCCCGAAGTGCCCGTAGGCGGCGGTCTCGGAGTAGATGGGCCGCAGCAGGTCGAGGTCGCGGATGATCGCCGCCGGGCGCAGGTCGAACACCTGGAGCACGGCGCCCTGGATCTGCTCCACCGGCAGCTTCTCGGTGCCGAAGCACTCGACGAACAGGCCGACCGGCTGCGCCTTGCCGATCGCGTAGGCCACCTGCACCTCGCAGCGGTCGGCGAGCCCGGCCGCGACGACGTTCTTGGCGACCCAGCGCATGGCGTAGGCGGCCGAGCGGTCGACCTTGGACGGGTCCTTGCCGGAGAACGCGCCGCCGCCGTGGCGGGCCATGCCGCCGTAGGTGTCGATGATGATCTTGCGGCCGGTCAGGCCGGCGTCGCCCATGGGGCCGCCGATCTCGAAGCGCCCGGTCGGGTTGACCAGCAGCCGGTAGCCCTCGACCTCGATCTCGAGGTCGGCGAGCACCGGGTCGACCACGTGCTCCTTGATGTCGGGCGTCAGCATCTCCTTGAGGTCGATCTCGGCCGCGTGCTGCGTGGAGACGACCACGGTGTCGAGGCGGACCGGCGTGTCGCCGTCGTACTCGATGGTGACCTGGGTCTTGCCGTCGGGGCGCAGGTAAGGGACGGTGCCGTTCTTGCGGACCTGCGACAGCCGCTGGGAGAGCCGGTGGGCCAGCGTGATCGGCAGCGGCATCAGCTCGGGGGTCTCGCGGCAGGCGTAGCCGAACATGAGGCCCTGGTCGCCCGCGCCCTGGCGGTCGAGCTCGTCGCCGTCACCGTCGACGCGGTGCTCGTAGGCGTCGTCGACGCCCTGCGCGATGTCCGGCGACTGGGCGCCGATGGACACCGACACGCCGCACGAGGCGCCGTCGAAACCCTTGTGGGAGGCGTCGTAGCCGATCTCGAGGATCTTCTCGCGGATGACGCCGGGGATGTCGACGTAGGTCTCGGTCGTGACCTCGCCTGCGACGTGGACCTGGCCAGTGGTGATCAGTGTCTCGACGGCGACCCGGCTCTTGGGGTCGTCCTTGAGCATGGCGTCGAGAATCGCGTCACTGATCTGGTCGGCGATCTTGTCCGGGTGGCCCTCGGTGACCGACTCGGAGGTGAACAGGCGACGTGACAACTCAGTGGCTCCTCAATGCAGCGGCTGCTGACGTATCGACGGCCCGGGACATCGGGACGCGCGCCGGGGCCTCGCCGAAGTCTAGCCCTACCGGGTGCCGGGTCGCGAAACCATGCCCCATCCGTACGCTCGCGTCGCGCGGGTCACAGGTCCGGCAGCGGATCGTGGGGCAGCGTCTCGGGGGCGAACACCTCCGCGTCGGCGGCCGCCACGACCGCGGCGTACTCCTCGTCGAAGGCGAACACCATCGAGCCCAGCTCCAGAACCGGTCCCGGCAGGACGGGGCCGAGGCGGGTCATGCGCGGGAACTCGGCGTACACGCCGATCGGGCGGTCGGTCCTCAGCGTACGGGTGGCGAGCACCGCGATGGACGCCTCCGTGACGACGACGAGGAAGTGTCCCGTGCTCGCGGGCCCCACCGCGGACGCGGGGAACACGTAATGGATGTCCCCCTGCCCCCCGAGCAACGTCCGGCACCGATCCCTGACAGCAGAACCCAGCGGCATTCCGTCCCCCTCCGCCCCAAGTATCCGCAGGCAGGGTGGAATGTCGCAACAGGTGATCGGGTAATCGATCTAACACGCTTTGTACGTTTTCGCCGCTTTTGTGACACAGGTCACGGGAGTCGCTCTGCCACCAGGTCCCAGACGGCGTCGGCCACGTCCTCCTTGGGCCCGAGCGGCACCTCCACCGGCTCTCCGCCGGCGACCAGCACGGTGGCCGCGTTGTCGGGGGTGCCGAAGGCCCGGCCCTCCCCCACCTGGTTGACCACCAGCAGGTCGCAGCCCTTGCGGGCGAGCTTGGCCTGCCCGTTGGCGAGCACGTCGTGCGTCTCGGCGGCGAACCCGACGATGACCGCGGGCCCGGCCGCCACGGGGTTTCCCCCGGCCTCGCGGGCCGCGCGGCGCAGCTCGCCCAGCTCGGCGAGGATGTCGGGGTTCTTGGTGAGGCGGATGGGCTCAGGCTCGCCGTCCGTCTTCTTGATCTTGATGTCGTGCCGGTCCGCGGGCCGGAAGTCGGCCACCGCGGCGGCCATGACGACGACGTCGGCCCCCTCCGACGCGGCCAGCACCGCCTCGCGCAGCTGGGCCGCCGACTCCACCCGGACGACCGTGGCCCCGGCCGGGTCGGGCAGCGCGACGTTGGCGGCCACCAGCGTGACCTCCGCGCCGCGCGCCGCCGCCGTGCGGGCCAGGGCGTAGCCCTGCAGCCCGGTCGAGCGGTTGCCGAGGAACCTGACGGGGTCGATGGCCTCGCGGGTGCCGCCCGCGGACACCACGACCCGGCGCCCGGCCAGGTCGCGCGGCCTGCCGCGCAGCACGCGCAGGCAGACCTGGAAGATCTCGGCGGGGTCGGGCAGCCGCCCGGGGCCGGTGTCGGCTCCGGTGAGCCGCCCGACGGCCGGATCGAGGACGATCGCGCCGCGCTCGCGCAGCGTGGCGACGTTGGCACGGGTGGCGGGGTGCTGCCACATCTCGGTGTGCATCGCGGGCGCGAAGACGACCGGGCACGTCGCGGTGAGCAACGTGTTGGTGAGCAGGTCGCCGGCCAGCCCGTGCGCCGCCTTGGCGAGCAGGTCGGCGGTCGCCGGCGCCACCACGACGAGATCGGCGCTCTTGCCGATCCGCACGTGGGGCACCTGATGGACGTCGTCCCACACCTCGGCCGACACGGGGTTGCCCGACAGGGCGGCCCAGGTGGGCGCGCCCACGAAATTCAGGGCCTCGCGGGTCGGGACGACCCGCACCTCGTGACCGGACTCGGTGAACAGCCGCACCAGCTCGCACGCCTTGTAAGCGGCGATGCCGCCGCTGACGCCCAGGACGACCTTCATCGAAAGGGTCAGGCCGCGCCCTCGATGGGCTCGGCGGTCAGCAGCCCCTCGGAGACCTCGCGCAGCGCGATGGACAGCGGCTTCTCCTGGGCGTGCGTCTCGACCAGCGGCCCGACGTATTCCAGCAGGCCCTCGCCGAGCTGCGAGTAGTAGGCGTTGATCTGGCGAGCGCGCTTGGCGCCCATGATCACCAGGGAGTATTTGCTGTCGACGATGTCGAGCAGCGCGTCGATCGGCGGGTTGGTGATGCCCTCCGCGGCCGCAACGGTGCCTGCCACGATTCAGACCTCTCGTTTGGTGGTAGTCGTGACCCCCTGAGGGTCAGTCATCAAGGCTATCAGCCGGTCGCACACGTCCTGGACGCTCGTGTTGACCAAGGTCAGGTCGAACTCCGGCTCGGCGGCCATCTCGACGCGCCCGGCCGCCAGCCGGCGCGCGATGACGTCCTCCGGCTCGGTGCCGCGCCCGCGCAGCCGCTTCTCCAGCTCCTCCCAGGTGGGCGGGGCCAGGAACACCAGCAGGGCCTCCGGCATGGTGCGGCGCACCTGCCTGGCGCCCTCCAGGTCGATCTCCAGCAGGGTGGGGACGCCCTCGGCGAGCTTCTTCAGCACCGGCTCGCGCGGCGTGCCGTAGCGGTTGCCCGCGAACTCCGCCCACTCCAGCAGCTCGCCCGACTCCACCAGCCGGTCGAACTCCTCGCCGTCGGCGAAGAAGTAGTGGACCCCGTTGACCTCGCCGGGCCTGGGACTCCTGGTGGTCACCGAGACCGACAGCCACACCTCGGGGTGTGCCCGCCGGAGCTCGGCGACGACCGTGGACTTGCCGACGCCCGACGGCCCCGACAGGACCGTCAGGCGTCGTTCGTTCATGGGCAGGAATCCGACCTCCGCCCCCGGCCCGACCGCCTCGTGGGCACGTGCACCGCCGGACCAGGACCTGTCGGTCACTTTCCTACCCCCTGTTGAACCCGCGTTTCCGTGTGGAACCGAGATTAGCTCTCGTTGCCACCGAACTCGCGCTCGAGGGAGGCCCTCTGGTTCGCGCCGAGGCCCCGTACGCGACGGGACTCGGCGATGGCAAGCCGCTCCATGAGCTGCTTGGCGCGGACCTTGCCCACGCCGGGGAGTGATTCCAACAGAGCCGACACCTTCATCTTGCCGATGACGTCGTCGGTCTGCCCATCCTTGAGCACCTCAGCCAGAGAAACCGCGCCATGCTTGAGCCGGTTCTTGACCTCGGCACGCTCTTTACGGGCCTTGGCAGCCTTCTCCAGGGCTGCGGCGCGCTGCTCAGGGGTCAGGGGAGGAAGAGCCACGCCGGGTCACCTCGAATTTCTGTCGATGTACTCGGACGGGAAGGGAAACTAGCTGGTCATCGCCCCCTAAGCAACGCCAAGAGCAGTTTCTCTCCTCACAAAATCCACTTCATCACTGTGGGTGACAGTAAAATCACACAGTGCTGATCAAATCGCCCTCACATCCGCGTACGGACGTCCGATCCCGCCGCTGTCGCGAAACGCAGCGGTGATCGTGTCCCCGCGCCGGGCCGATGTCCGAAACCCCGTCCCCACCAGGCCCGAAACCTGCTTTGATCTTGGGATGGCACCCCGCTATGATCTTGCCGGACAGGCCGCACCGGCCCGTGCCCCGGTGTGTCCCGTCAGGACGCGCGCCGCAGCGAGGCGGCGATCGCGGCGGCGGCCGCGCCCGGGTCCGGGGAGCCGGTGATGGGCCGGCCGATGACGAGCAGGTCCGCACCGTCGGCGAGAGCCTGTTCCGGCGTCGCCACCCGTGCCTGGTCCTGCACGTCCGCGCCGGCCAGCCGTACGCCGGGCGTGATGAGGGTGATGCCGTCCCCCACCTCGCGCCGCACGGCCGACACCTCGTGCGGCGAGCACACCAGCGCGGTGGCCCCCGCCTCCACCGACAGTGCGGCGAGGCGGCGCACCGCGTCGCCGGCCGGGCCGCGGAGCCCGATGCGCTCCATGTCGGCCTCGTCCAGCGAGGTCAGCACGGTGACCGCGGCGATCGCCGTGTGCGGCGCTGCCTCGACCGCGGCGCGGATCATCGCCGGGCCGCCGCCCGCGTGCACGGTCAGGATGGCCGGCCGCAGGCGGGCGACCGCGCGGGCGGCGCCGGAGACGGTGTTGGGGATGTCGTGCAGCTTCAGGTCGAGGAAGACCCGCACGCCGCTGGCGCCGCGCACGGAGGCGATCACGTCGGGGCCGTAGCGCAGGTAGAGCTCCAGGCCCACCTTGACCGTGCTGACGTGCGGAGTCACCAGCGACGCCCAGCGCGCGGCGGTCTCCAGGTCAGGGGCGTCGAGTGCGACGGCGATCGGTGCGGGGGTCAAGTCGTGCTCTCCTCGGTCGTTCGGTCGTGGTTCGGGTGCGTCGTGGTTGAGGTGCGTCGTGGTTCAGGTGCGTCGTGGTTGAGATGCGTAGTGGGCCGGGGCGTGTCACGGCGCGCTCTCCCCGGTGTCGACGAGCAGGTGCCTGGGTGCGCTCCCCGGCGGGCGGTGGGCCAGCCCGACGGCGTCGGCGAGCCGCTGGAACCCGCGGGCCCGCAGGAGGTCCTCAAGCTCGCGCTCGATGCGCAGGCAGGCGTAGGGGTCGTGGAACAGCGCGGTGCCCACGCCGACCACGCAGGCGCCCGCCAGGACGAGCTGGAAGGCGTCCCTGCCGCTCATGACGCCCCCGATGCCGATGAGCGGCACCCCGGGCAGCGCGGCGTGCACCTGCCACACGCAGCGTACGGCGAGCGGCAGGATGGCCGGCCCCGACAGCCCGCCGGTGACGGCGGCCAATGACGGGCGCAGGGCCTCGGTGTCGATGGCCATGCCGAGCGGATTGTTGATCATGGAAAGCGCGTCGGCGCCGGCGTCCACGCAGGCCCGCGCCACGGACACGATGTCGGCCACGTCGGGGGCGAGCTTGGCCACGACCGGCACGTCGTAGCGCATGATCGAGCGTACGGAGGCGATGACCTCGGCGGCGGCGCTGCCCTCGCGGGCGAAGATCCGGCCGCGGTCCTCGATGTTGGGGCAGGAGAGGTTGACCTCCAGCGCGGTGACGCCGGGCGCGTCGGCGAGCCTGCGGGCCAGCTCGGAGTATTCGGCGACGGTGCCGCCGCCGATGGAGACGATGGTCTTGATGCCGCGCTGGGCCAGCCAGGGCAGCTCGCGCTCCAGGAACGCCTCGATGCCCGGCCCCTGCAGCCCGACCGCGTTGAGCATGCCCGAGGGCGTCTCGGCCATGCGGGGCGTCGGGCGGCCGGCGCGCGGCGCCATGGTGATGGAGCGGGTGGTGAGGGCGCCGAGCCGGTGCAGGTCGAAGAACTGGGCGAGCTCCCGCCCGGAGGAGGCGCACCCGGCGGCCGTGGTGATCGGGTTGGCGAGCTCCACGTGCGCCAGGAACGTACGCATATCAACTGACATGTCGTGCACCGCCTCCGGGGGCGCCGAGCGCGTCGAACGGGATCGTTCCCACGTCCTCGAACCGCACCCGCTCCCCCCGGAACACCGGCCCCTCCGCGCACGCCCGGACCATCCTGGTCGCCCCGTCCTCCCCGATGACCGGGATCACGCACGTCATGCACACCCCGATGCCGCAGGCCATCCGCTCCTCGACGGCCACCTGCACCGGGATGTCGAACTCCATGCCCACTGCGGTCACCGCCCGCAGCGTCTCCATCGGCCCGCAGGCGTAGACCGCGTCGGCCCGGGTGTCGGCGATCACCGAGGGCAGCGCGTCGGTGACCTTGCCGCGCAGCCCCAGCGAGCCGTCCTCGGTGGTCAGCGTCGTCGTCTCGGCGATGCGGCGGGCCCGCATGGCGCCGAAGACCCG
Source organism: Nonomuraea sp. B208 (assembly GCF_057536035.1). NCBI lineage: Bacteria > Bacillati > Actinomycetota > Actinomycetes > Streptosporangiales > Streptosporangiaceae > Nonomuraea > Nonomuraea sp. B208. The sequence continues at coordinate 407,392 of NZ_BAAJOU010000023.1, read as the reverse complement.
CTCGGCCCCCGCGCCGCCCAGCACGAAGTCGACCCGGCAGCCGCGCGCCAGCAGCGCGTCGGCCAGCGGGAACAGCACGGCCGAGCCGTACTCGGCGCCCACCAGCACGCAGTGCGCCGGGTCACGGGGCAGCGGGAAGGGACGGCCGAGCGGCCCGACCAGATCGAGCGTGTCGCGGGCGCGCCGCTCGGCCAGCCAGGCCGTGCCCCGGCCGCGTACGGTGAAGACCAGCTCGACCGTGCCGCCGTAGTCGGACTTGACGTCGTGGACGGAGAACGCGCGGCGCGTCACCATCGAGGTGTGCGTCCCGCCCACGGCCACGGAGACGAAGTGACCGGGGCGGAAGCGCTCGGCGATGCCGGGCGCGACCACCGTCAGCGCATGGTAGGCGTCGACCCGGCGCGTCGTCAGCACCGTGCCCGTCACCTGCACCGGTGTGCCGGCCAGTCGTCCTCACCTCCCCTGCGGGGCTCAGCCCCGCAGCGCCTGCCCGTGCTCCTGGAGCGACCGTACGCCCACGTCGCCGCGGACGATCGCCTGGATGCCCGCCGCCGCGGCCGCGAGCCCCGCGACGGTCGTGATGCACGGGATGCCCCGCAGCACCGCGGCGGTGCGGATCTCGTAGCCGTCGAGACGCGGCCCCGACTGGCCCGGGCTGCCGAAGGGCGTGTTGACGATGAGGTCGACCTCGCCGTCGAGGATGGCGCGCACGCTCGTCGGCTCACCTCCCGGGCCAGGCCCCTCACTGTGCTTGCGCACGATCTTGGCATGGACGCCGTTGCGGCGCAGCACCTCGGCGGTGCCCTCGGTGGCGAGGATCTCGAAGCCGAGATCCGCCAGAGCCTTCACAGGGAAGATCATCGCACGCTTGTCGCGGTTGGCCACGGACACGAACGCGCGTCCCTTGGTCGGAAGCTCGCCGTACGCGGCCGCCTGCGACTTGGCGAAGGCGATGCCGAAGAACGCGTCGATGCCCATGACCTCGCCCGTGGAGCGCATCTCGGGCCCGAGCACGATGTCGACGCCGCGGAAGCGGTTGAACGGCAGCACCGCCTCCTTGACCGCGATCGCGGCGTCGAGCGGCAGCGTGCCGCCGTCGCCCTCGGCCGGCAGCATGCCCTCGGCGCGCAGCGAGGCGATCGACGCGCCCAGCATCACCCTGGCCGCCGCCTTGGCCAGCGGCACGGCCGTGGCCTTGGACACGAACGGCACGGTGCGCGAGGCCCGCGGGTTGGCCTCCAGGACGTAGAGGACGCCGGCCGACATCGCGTACTGGACGTTGAGCAGCCCACGCACGCCCACGCCCCGCGCGATGGCCTCGGTGGCCGCGCGGATGCGCTTGATGTCGTGGCCGCCGAGCGTGATGGGCGGCAGGGCGCACGCCGAGTCGCCGGAGTGGATGCCGGCTTCCTCGATGTGCTCCATGACGCCGCCGAGGTAGAGCTCCTCGCCGTCGTAGAGCGCGTCCACGTCGATCTCGATGGCCTCGTCGAGGAACTTGTCGACGAGCACCGGGTGACCGCCCTCCTGGGCCGCCATGTAGGTGCTCAGCGTCTGCTCGTCGTAGACGATGGCCATGCCGGCCCCGCCCAGCACGTACGAGGGCCGCACCAGCACCGGGTAGCCGATCTCGTCGGCGATCTCCTTGGCCTCGGCCACCGTGAGCGCGGTGCCGTGCTTCGGCGCCGGCAGCCCGGCCTCGGCCAGCACCCGCCCGAACGCGCCGCGCTCCTCGGCGAGGTGGATGGACTCCGGCGAGGTGCCGACGACGGGCACGCCGGCGTCCTTGAGCGCCTGCGCGAGCCCGAGCGGCGTCTGCCCGCCGAGCTGCACGATCACGCCCACGACGGGCCCGGTCTGCTGCTCGGCGTGGACCACCTCCAGGACGTCCTCCAGGGTGAGCGGCTCGAAGTAGAGCCGGTCGGAGGTGTCGTAGTCGGTGGAGACGGTCTCGGGGTTGCAGTTGACCATTACGGTCTCGAACCCGGCCCGCGACAGCTCGAACGAGGCGTGCACGCAGGCGTAGTCGAACTCGATGCCCTGGCCGATGCGGTTGGGCCCGGAGCCGAGGATGATGACCTTGCGCCGCTCGCCGTAGGGGACCTCGCTCTCCTCGTCGTACGTCGAGTAGAGGTAGGGCGTCTTGGCGGCGAACTCGGCGGCGCAGGTGTCGACGGTGTTGTAGACCGGCCGCAGCGCGAGGGCGTGGCGCAGGTCGCGCACCCGCGCCTCGTCGATGCCGCGGATCTCGCCGAGCTGAGCGTCGCTGAAGCCGTGGCGCTTGGCGCGGCCCAGCACCTCGGCGGTCAGCTCGGGCGCCGCGGCGACGGCCGCGGCCTCCTCGTCGAGCAGGAAGAGCTGGTCGATGAACCACGGGTCGACGCTCGTGGCTTCGAACAGCTCCTCGGGCGTGGCGCCGGCCCTGATCGCCTGCTGCATGGTGCGCAGGCGGCCGTCGTGCGGGGTGCGGCAGGCGGCCAGCAGCTCGTCCTTGTCGCCGGGCTCGCCCGCCCAGGTGAAGGCGGAGTCCTTCTTCTCCAGGGAACGCAGCGCCTTCTGCAGCGCCTCGGGGAAGGAGCGGCCGATGGCCATCGCCTCGCCCACGGACTTCATGTGCGTGGTGAGCGTGGGGTCGGCGCCGCGGAACTTCTCGAAGGCGAAGCGCGGCACCTTGACCACGATGTAGTCCAGGGTCGGCTCGAAGGAGGCCGGGGTCTCCTTCGTGATGTCGTTGGGGATCTCGTCGAGGGTGTAGCCGATGGCCAGCTTGGCCGCGATCTTGGCGATCGGGAAGCCGGTGGCCTTGGAGGCGAGCGCGGACGAGCGCGACACGCGCGGGTTCATCTCGATGACGATCATGCGGCCGGTGCGCGGGTCCACCGCGAACTGGATGTTGCAGCCGCCGGTGTCGACGCCGACCTCGCGGATGACCGCGATCGCGACGTCGCGCATGTTCTGGTATTCGCGGTCGGTCAGGGTCAGCGCGGGCGCGACGGTGACGCTGTCGCCGGTGTGGACGCCCATCGGGTCGATGTTCTCGATGGAGCACACGATGACGACGTTGTCGGCCTTGTCGCGCATGACCTCCAGCTCGTACTCCTTCCAGCCGAGGATGGACTCCTCCAGGAGCACCTCGGTGGTCGGCGAGGCGTCGAGGCCCGCGCCGGCGATGCGGCGCAGGTCGTCCTCGGTGTAGGCGAAGCCGGAGCCGGCGCCGCCCATCGTGAACGAGGGCCGCACCACCAGCGGGTAGCCGAGCTCGGCCGCGCCGGCCAGCACCTCGTCCATGGTGTGGCAGATGACCGAGCGGGCGGACTCGGCGTTGAGCCCGTGCTCACGGGCGACCTTGGCGACGATCTCCTTGAACCGCTCGCGGTTCTCGCCCGCCTGGATGGCGTCGAAGTCGGCGCCGATCAGCTCGACGCCGTACGTCTCCAGCACGCCCGACTCGTGCAGCGCGACCGCCGTGTTGAGCGCGGTCTGGCCGCCGAGAGTGGGCAGCAGCGCGTCCGGCCGCTCCTTGGCGATGATCTTCTCGACGAACTCCGGGGTGATCGGCTCGACGTAGGTGGCGTCGGCGAACTCGGGGTCGGTCATGATCGTGGCCGGGTTGCTGTTGACCAGGATGACGCGGAAGCCCTCGGCCCGCAGCACCCGGCACGCCTGGGTGCCCGAGTAGTCGAACTCGCACGCCTGGCCGATCACGATCGGCCCCGAGCCGATCACCAGGACCGACCTGATGTCCTCACGCTTGGGCACGGCTCATGACCTCGCAGAACTCGTCGAAAAGGTAGGCGGCGTCGTGCGGCCCCGCCGCGGCCTCCGGATGGTATTGGACGCTGAAGGCGCTGCCGTCGAGCAGGCGCAGCCCCTCCACGCAGCGGTCGTTGAGGTTGACGTGGCTGACCTCGGCCTGACCGTAGGGAGTGTCGAAGGGCCCGTCGAGCGGCGCGTCCACCGCGAACCCGTGGTTGTGCGCGGAGATCTCCACCTTGCCGGTGCGTACGTCCTGGACCGGCTGGTTGACGCCCCGGTGGCCGTAGCGCAGCTTGTAGGTGGACAGCCCGAGCGCCCGGCCGAAGATCTGGTTGCCGAAGCAGATGCCGAAGAACGGCACCTTCGCCTCCAGCACCCGGCGCAGCGTGGTGACGTCCACGGTGGCGGGGTCTCCGGGGCCGTTGGACAGGAACACCCCGTCCGGCTCGACGGCCATGACCTGCTCGAAGGTGGCGTCGGCGGGCAGCACGTGCACCTCGCAGCCGCGCTCGGCCATGCGCTGCGGGGTCATGCCCTTGATGCCGAGGTCGACGGCGGCGACGGTGAACCGTTTGGCGCCGATCGCGGGCACGATGTACGGCTCGGTCGTGGCGACCTCGCCGGCGAGGGCGGCGCCCTCCATGCGCGGCGCCTGCCTGACCCGCTCGGCCAGCTCCTCGACCGGCGCGGCGGGGGCGGTGAAGATGCCCGCCCGCATGGCGCCGCGCTCGCGCAGGTGGCGGGTCAGGGCGCGGGTGCCGGGGATGGCGATGCCGACGACGCCCTGCTCCTTGAGGTAGTCGTCCAGTGAGCGGTTGGCCCGCCAGCTGGAGACGACCCGCGACGGCTCGCGCACGACGTAGCCGGCGACCCAGACGCGGCGGGACTCGGGGTCCTCGTCGTTGACGCCGGTGTTGCCGATGTGCGGCGCCGTCATGGCGACGATCTGGCGGTGGTAGGAGGGGTCGGTGAGGGTCTCCTGGTAGCCGGTCATGCCGGTGTTGAAGACCATCTCGCCGAACGTCTCGCCTTCGGCTCCGTAGGCGGTTCCGTGGAAGACGCGGCCGTCTTCCAGTACGAGCACGGCGGGCGTGTTCAAACCAGCTTCCCTTCGAGTACGGTCGGCCTGCCCCGCAGGAACGTGGCCACCACCCTGCCGGGCAGCGTCATGCCCTCGTAGGGGGTGTTCCTGCTCTTGGACGCGAAGGCGGAGGGATCCACCTCGGTCCGCGCGGACGGGTCGTACAGCGTGATGTTGGCCGGAGCGCCTTCCTCCAGCGGCTGCCCCTGCCCGGAGAGCCGCCCGATGCGCGCCGGCACGGCGCTCATGCGCTGGGCGACGCCCGCCCAGTCGAGCAGCCCGGTCTCCACCATGGCCTCCTGGACGACGCTGAGCGCCGTCTCCAGGCCGACCATGCCCATGGCCGCCGCCGACCACTCGGTCTCCTTGTCCTCGACCGGGTGGGGCGCGTGGTCGGTGGCGACGATGTCGATCGTGCCGTCGGCCAGCGCGGCGCGCAGCGCCTCGACGTCGGCGCGGGTGCGCAGCGGCGGGTTGACCTTGTAGATGGGGTTGTAGGCGCCCACCGGGGAGTCCTCGACGAGGTCGTCGGTGAGCAGCAGGTGGTGGGGGGTCACCTCGGCGGTGACGTCCCAGCCCTTGGACTTGGCCCAGCGGATGATCTCGACCGAGCCGGCCGTGGAGACGTGGCAGACGTGCAGGCGGGAGCCGACGTGCGCGGCCAGCAGGCAGTCGCGGGCGATGATCGCCTCCTCGGCGACCGCGGGCCAGCCGGTCAGGCCGAGCCGGCCGGAGACGACGCCCTCGTTCATCTGGGCGCCCTGGGTCAGGCGCGGCTCCTGGGCGTGCTGGGCGACGACGCCGTCGAACGCCTTGACGTACTCCAGGGCGCGGCGCATGAGGACCGCGTCGTCCACGCAGCGGCCGTCGTCGGAGAAGACCCGCACCCGGGCCGCCGAGTCGGCCATCGCGCCGAGCTCGGCGAGCTGGCGGCCCTCCAGGCCGACGGTGACGGCCCCGACCGGGTGCACGTCGCAGTGGCCGAACTCGCGGCCGAGCCGCCACACCTGCTCGACCACGCCGGCGGTGTCGGCGACGGGCGAGGTGTTGGCCATGGCGTGCACGGCGGTGTAGCCGCCGCGGGCGGCCGAGCGGGTGCCGGTCTGCACGGTCTCGGCGTCCTCGCGGCCGGGCTCGCGCAGGTGGGTGTGCAGGTCGACCAGGCCGGGCAGCGCGACGGCGCCCCCGCCGTCGATCTCCTCGCCGCCGCTCAGCCCCTGGCCGATCTCGGCGATGACGCCCTGGTCGATCCTGATGTCGGCGGGCTCGCCGCCGAGGATCCTGACGTTCTTGACGACGATCATGCGGTCTCTCCCCCGAGGAGCAGGTAAAGGACGGCCATCCGGATGGTCACGCCGTTGGCGACCTGCTCCACGATGGTGGACCGGGCCGAGTCGGCCACCTCGGCGGCGATCTCCATGCCCCGGTTCATCGGGCCGGGGTGCATGACGATGGCCTCGTCCGGCATCTTGGCGAAGCGGTCGCGGTCGAGCCCGTAGCGGCGGGAGTATTCGCGCTCGCTCGGGAAGTACGCGGCGTTCATCCGCTCCTTCTGCACCCGCAGCATCATGACCACGTCGGACTTGGGCAGCACGGCGTCGAGGTCGTAGGAGACCTCGCACGGCCAGTCGCCGACCGAGACCGGCAGCAGCGTGGGCGGCGCGACCAGGGTGACCTCGGCGCCGAGCGTGTGCAGCAGCAGCACGTTGGAGCGGGCGACCCGGCTGTGCAGGATGTCGCCCACGACGGTGATCCTGCGGCCCTCGAGGCCGCCGAGGCGGCGGCGCATCGAGAAGGCGTCGAGCAGCGCCTGCGTGGGGTGCTCGTGGGTGCCGTCGCCGGCGTTGACGACGCTGCCGTGCACCCAGTTGGCCAGGCGGTGCGGCGCGCCGGAGGAGCCGTGGCGGATGACTACCGCGTCGGCGCCCATGGCCTCCAGGGTGAGCGCCGTGTCCTTGAGCGACTCGCCCTTGGACACGCTCGACCCCTTGGCCGAGAAGTTGATGACGTCGGCGGACAGCCGCTTGGCCGCCGCCTCGAACGAGATGCGGGTCCGGGTGGAGTCCTCGAAGAACAGGTTGACCACGGTGCGGCCGCGCAGCGTCGGCAGCTTCTTGATGGAACGTTCCGAGACCCTCGCCAGCTCCTCGGCGGTGTCGAGGATGAGCAGGGCGTCGTCCTTGGACAGGTCGCCCGCGGAGATGAGGTGGCGGTTCACCTGGTTTCCTCCTTCGCCGGCAGGCCCTTCATCAGCAGCACCGCGTCGCGCCCGTCGGTCTCCTGCAGGTAGACCCTGACCTTCTCGCTCTTGGCCGTCGGGAGGTTCTTGCCGACGTAGTCGGCGCGGATGGGCAGCTCGCGGTGGCCGCGGTCGACCAGCGTGGCGAGCTGGACGGCGGTGGGGCGGCCGAGGTCGTTGAGCGCGTCGAGCGCGGCCCGGACGGTGCGGCCGGAGTAGAGGACGTCGTCGACCAGGACGACGATCTTGCCGTCGACGCCGTCGGGCGGCAGCTCGGTGCGGCCGAGCGGACGGGCGGGCCGGAGCCGCAGGTCGTCGCGGTACATGGTGACGTCGACGGAGCCGACGGGGATCTTGACGCCCTCGAACTGCTCGATGCGGTCGCCGAGGCGGCGGGCCAGGGTGGCGCCGCGGGTGGGGATGCCGAGAAGGACGACGCCGTCGCCGCCCTTGGTGCGTTCGAGGATCTCGTGCGCGATGCGGGTCAGCGCCCGGTGGACATCGGGGGCCTCAAGGACCGCCCGCGCATCGGCCCGCGGCTCGGGCCGGGGGTCGGACATGACGAAACTCACCGCCTTTCCCGCCTCACGGGACGGGTCATTAAAGGGTGTTGGCCGTGACACACAGTACCAGGGGCGACCAGGTACGACGTGAGCGCCCCGTGGTGCGCCGGGCGTGGCGCGGCGTGAGATCCGCCACCGCACGGGGATACCGCAAGGATGACCTTTCACGTCGATTCTGAGGTCGGGCGGCTCCGGCAGGTCCTCCTGCACAGACCCGACCTCGCACTCAAACGGCTCACCCCCGCCAACAAGGACGCGTTCCTGTTCGACGACGTGCTGTGGGTGCAGCGCGCCATCGAGGAGCACGAGGAGTTCCAGCAGGTGCTGCGCTCGCGGGGCGTGGTCATCCACATGCTCGACGACCTGCTGCGGGAGACGGTCGAGATCCCGGAGGCCCGCAAGCACATCCTCGACGCCGTCGTGGACGAGCGCTGGCTCGGGCCGGTGGCCATCGACGACATCCGCAACACCCTGGACGGCATGGACTCCGCCACGCTCCAGCTCTACCTGACCGGCGGCATCACCAAGGGCGAGCTGGCCGAGCTGGGGTGCGCGCCGCAGTCGGTGACCTTCCACGCCATGGGCGAGCACGACTTCATCCTGCCGCCGCTGCCGAACCACCTGTTCACCCGCGACCCGTCCTGCTGGGTGTACGACGGCGTGGCCATCAACGCGATGCGCAGGAAGGCCCGCATGCGCGAGACGGTCAACATGGAGGCCGTCTACATGTTCCACCCGATGTTCGCCGCCGGCTTCGACCGGCCCGAGCAGGGCGGCTTCCACTGCTGGACGCCGGGGCACGCGGCCGCGCCCGCCACCATGGAGGGCGGCGACGTGCTGGTGCTCGGCCGCGGCGCGGTCCTGGTCGGGATGAGCGAGCGCACCAGGCCGCAGGCGGTGGAGATGCTGGCGCGGCGGCTGTTCCGCGCCGGCGCGGCGAACCGGATCGTGGCCGTGGACCTGCCGAAGGCGCGGGCGTTCATGCATCTCGACACCGTGATGACGATGCTCGACGAGGGGGTGTTCACCCAGTACGCGGGCCTCGGGATGCTGCCGGCGTACACGATCGAGCCCGGCCGCACCGCCAAGGAGCTCAGGTTCACCGACCACCCGCCCGAGGACATGCACAAGGCCATCGCGCACGCGCTGGACCTGCCGGAGATCACGGTGCTGAGCGCGGCGCAGGACGTGCGGGCGGCGGCCCGCGAGCAGTGGGACGACGGCTGCAACGGCCTGGCGCTGGAGCCCGGCGTGGTCGTCGCCTACGAGCGCAACACCACGACGAACGCCTACCTGCGCGACCACGGCATCGAGGTGATCACCATCAGGGGCAGCGAGCTGGGACGGGGCCGCGGCGGGCCGCGCTGCATGAGCTGCCCGCTCGAACGCGACGGCATCTAAGGGGCCGGCTGGGTCCTCGCGCATACTCGCCCGGCCGTCGGGCACGATCCGGTCACGCCGGCGCGGACGACGCCGCAGGCCGGCAGTGCTTTCGCGGGGGCAGGGGGTGGGGCGGATGACGCCGGTCGGGCGGCTCTTCCGCACCAAGCCCACGGAGCGGATCGTGGCCGAGGGCGGCCACGGCGAGGGCGGCGAGCTGCGGCGGACGATGTCGCTGTGGCAGCTCACGCTGTTCAGCGTGGGCGCGACGCTCGGCACGGGCATCTTCGTCATCCTCGGGCAGGCGGTGCCCAAGGCGGGCCCGGCCGTGGTGCTGTCGTTCGTGCTGGCGGCGTTCACGGCGCTGCTGTCGGCCCTGTCGTACGCGGAGCTGGCCGGGACGATCCCGGTGTCCGGGTCGTCGTACTCGTACGCGTACGCGACGATGGGCGAGCTGGTGGCCTGGGTGTGCGGCTGGTGCCTGATGCTGGAGTACGCCGTGTCCGTGGCGGCCGTGGCCGTCGGGTGGGGCGACTACCTCAACGCGTTCCTGCGCTCGCTGGCCGGTTTCGAGCTGCCGGCGGCGATCACCCGCTCCCCCGGCCAGGACGGCGGCGTGGTCAACCTGCCCGCGATCCTCATCGTGGCGCTGGCGACCTGGCTGCTGCTGCACGGGGCGTCGGAGAGCGCGCGGGCCAACGTCGTCTTCGTGCTGATCAAGGTGGCGGTGCTGCTGTTCTTCTGCGCGGTGGCGTTCACGGCCTTCCAGGCGGGCAACATGACGCCGTTCGCGCCGCTGGGGGTGGCGGGGGTGACCGCGGCGGCCTCGCAGGTGTTCTTCTCCTACATCGGCTTCGACGCGGCCTCCACGGCCGGTGAGGAGGCGCGCAATCCGCGGCGCGACCTGCCGCTGGCCATCATCCTGTCGCTGGCCGTCGTGACCGCCGTGTACGTGCTGGTGGCGGTGGCCTCCGTGGGCGCCAGGCCGTGGACGGAGTTCGGCCGCAACAGCTCGGAGGCGAGCCTGTCGGCCATCGCGGACCTCTCCGTCGGGGCGACCTGGCCGGGGCTGATCATCTCGTTCGGCGCGGTCGTGGCCATCGCCAGCGTCGTGCTGACCGTTCTCTACGGGCAGACCCGCATCCTGTTCGCGATGTCGCGCGACGGGCTCGTCCCGCGCGTGTTCCAACGGGTGGATCCGCGGCGGCAGGTGCCGGTCGCCAACACCCTCATCGTGGCCGGGTTCGTGTCGGTGCTGGCCGGACTGGTGCCTCTGGGGCAGCTCGCCGAGGCCACCAGCATCGGCACGCTGTTCGCCTTCGCGCTGGTCAACGTGGGCGTGGTGGTGCTTCGGCGGCGCCGGCCCGACCTGCCGCGCGGCTTTCGCGTCCCGTTCTTCCCCCTCACGCCGGTGCTGGGGGCCGTCATGTGCGTGCTGGTGATGGCGGGGCTGGCCGGGGTGACCTGGGCGGCGTTCGGGCTGTGGATGGCGGCCGGGCTGGCCTGCTACTTCCTGTACGGCTTCCGCCGGTCGCGGCTGAACACCGAGGTGGGGCCATGAGACTGGGCGAACTGCTCGCGGGGTACGTGCCGGGGCCGCGCGGCCGGGACGGGCTGGCGCTGGCGCTGCTGCTGCGGCGGCGGGCCGGCGCCCGCCTGACGGTGGCGTACGTCCGCCCGCCCGTCTGGTCGCCCCCGGGCCCGGCGCGGGCGGAGGACAGCGCCTGGCGGGCGTACCTGGCCGAGCAGGCCGACGCCGCGCTCGCCGAGGCCCGCGAGCTGGCGGGCGACGAGGCCGGGTACGTCGTCCACGCCGGCCGGCACAGCGGGCGCGGGCTGGTCGAGCTGGCGCGCAGGCGCTCGGCCGACGTCGTGGTGATCGGCCCGGCCCCGGGCGGCGCCAGGGGGCGCATCTCCGTCGGCAGCACCGCCGACCAGCTCCTGCACGCCTCGTCCGTGCCCGTCCTGCTCGCCCCGCGCGGGTACGGCGACGAGCCGCCGCCCGCCTTCGACCGGCTCACCCTCGCCTACCGGCGCGGCCCCGGCTGCGACGCGGCGGTCAAGGACGCCGCCCGCACGGCGGTGGCGCTCGGCCTGCCGCTGCGGCTGGTGACGCTGGTCGTCGGTCCCGCCCGCCGGGTCAGGGCCGAGGAGGACATGCTGGCGCGGCTGCGTGAGCAGGCCGCGGCCGATTTGCGCGCGGCGGCCCGCGGCCAGGCCCGGCGGCTGCGCGTGGAGGTCGAGGTGCTGGAGGGGCGGACGGTCGCGCAGGCGCTCGGCGCGGCCTCGTGGCTGCCCGGCGAGATGATCATATGCGCTTCGAGTGACACCGGGCCACTTCGGCGGGTGTTCCTCGGGGACACCTCGCTGAAGATCGTACGGGCCTCGACCCGCCCTGTCATGATTCTCACGCGGCAGCCCTGACATGGGCGCACGCATGGGCATTCTGTGACAAAGTAGTGTTACCTCTGGGACATGAGGGGCGTTTGCGGCGATCCATACCGGACCGGATTCGGCATCTTTTTTCCAATCAGCTTGACCTTCGGCGTCCACCCCTTTACCGTCACTGTGCGTAACCACACCTCGCGGCCTTCTGGGGTAAACCCAGAGCCATGGCTACCGATGGTGCCGAGCCTGGCACCAGACCCCCCGGTGGCTGGGGCATATGCCGCAAGGGAGCACAATCTACTGAGAGCGATACATACGAGAGCCGGGGGCCACACGATGCCGTCTGAGTACGCAAAGTCGCTGGGTGCACGACTTCGCGCCATCCGCACCCAGCAGGGCCTGTCCCTGCATGGAGTCGAGGAGAAGTCGCGTGGCAGGTGGAAAGCCGTGGTCGTGGGCTCGTACGAGCGTGGCGACCGCGCGGTCACGGTGCAGAAGCTTGCCGAGCTTGCCGACTTCTACGGGGTGCCCGTCTCGGAGCTGCTGCCGGGTGGGGCCGCGCCCAGCCCGCTGGGGCCGACACCCAAGCTTGTGATCGACCTGGAGCGGCTGGCGACGCTGCCGAAGGAGAAGGCCGGGGCGCTGGCGCGCTATGCCGCCACCATCCAGAGCCAGCGTGGCGACTACAACGGCAAGGTGCTGTCCATCCGCCAGGAGGACCTGCGCTCCCTCGCCGTGATTTATGACAAGTCGCCGAGCGAGCTGACCGAGGAGCTCATCAGCTGGGGCGTCCTCGACGCGGAGGCCCGCAGGGCCGTCGAGTCCTTCTGACCCCGCGCGGTCGTCCCGCCCCATCGGGGCCGGCCCCCGGACCCGGACGGGCCGACCGCCCGGCCGTTTGACCCTTTTTTCAAGGAGCCCGCCACGCCCGGCGGGCTCCTTCGCTTTTTCCGCCCCTTCTCCGGCCCCTGGGTAAAGACTTCTGGACGCGGAGTGTAATCGCGTGGATACTCTTCGTGTCAGGCCCTCTAGCCCTCGTGACCGCACTCCGCAAAGCACCGGATACGCCGGCGTGTCTCGTGCTGCCCGGATCGCGTCCACCGGGGTTCGCAAGAAGGAGAACGAATGCAGTCCAAGAAGCTCCTGACCCTCCCCCTCGCCCTCCTCGCGGCGGGCGCGTGCGTGACCACCGTGGCCGTGGCCAGCACCTCGACCGCCTCCGCCACCGCGACCCGCGCGTCGGCGCTGCCCGCGGGCTACCAGCTCGTCACGCTGCCCAACGCCAACGTCCCCAACTTCCAGCGCCGCACGCTGTACTGCCCCGGCAGCAAGAGGGTTCTCGGCGGCGGCGCCGAGGCCCGCGGCAACGGAGCGATCCTGGTCGGCTCGTTCCCCACCGACGACGGGCGCGGTTGGATCGGCATCGGCCGCCAGATCGGCTACAACGACGTCGGCATCAGCGTCTTCGCGATCTGCGCCGACTGACAGGAGTGACGTAGCCGAGCGCTTCCCGCCAGGGCCCGATTCCGACCGGCCTCGGCCGGAAGCGCTCACCATTTCAGCCCACATCCCGGCCTCGGACACCGGTCAGCTCGCGAGCGCCGTACGCGAAAGCGGAGGCGGGGCGGGCGTCCTGGGCACACAGAAAGCGGCCGCCGAGCCACTGACAGGCCGGCGGTCGAACCACGCGGACAGGTCGCGCACACAGGTCGCTAGTGACGACCGGCGATCGGGGCCAACGTCGCGCCGGTGGTCAGGCCGCGCTCACGGGCCAGCAGCCGGACCGGTGACCAGGCCGCGCCGATAGGCCGACGGCCGAGCCGGTGATCGGGCCACGCGGATAGACCGACGGTCAAATCGTTCTTACGAGCCGGCAGACAGGCCGGCGGTTGGGCCAGCGGACAGGCCAACGGTCGGGTCGGCGGCCAAGCGCACTGACGGGCCGACGGTCAGATCGCCCCGACGGGTCGGCGGCCAAGCCGGCGGGCTGGCGGACAGGCCATCAGTCTTGTCGGCGGGCAGGCCGTCCTACTGGGCCGATGTCACATCGCCCTGACGAACCGGCGATCAGGCCGGCGGGCAGGCCAGCAGTCGGGTCGGCGGGCAGGCCGTGTTGACGGGCCGACGGTCAGATCGCCCCGACGGGTCGGCGGCCAAGTCGGCGGGCTGGCGGACAGGCCATCAGTCTTGTCGGCGGGCAGGCCGTCCTACTGGGCCGATGTCACATCGCCCTGACGAACCGGCGATCAGGCCGGCGGACAGGCCAGCAGTCGGGTCGGCGGGCAGGCCGTGTTGACGGGCCGATGGTCAGATCGCCCCGACGGGCCGGCGGTCAGGTCGTCCCAGGTGTCCCCTCGTCGCCGTCAACGTCGGCGGCGGAGTCAGGTAGTCAGCCGGCGAGGGGGACGTTCAGTGGTAGTTGGGGCTGGACGGGAACCCCCAGCAGATCTTCGACGGTGGACACGAACGTGTCGGCCTCGGCCAGGATCTCGTCGGCGTCGGCCGCGCTGATCCGGCTGGTCATGCCCGCCTCCGCGGCGGCCCGCTTGGCGGCGGTCACCGAGAAGTAGGCGGCCCACTCGGTCAGGTGCGGCTCCGCCTCGGGCAGCAGGTCCCACGCGCTGCGCAGCTTGCGCCTGCGAGTCTCGCCGGGACGGGGGCGGGCGGCGAGCATCGCCGCGGCCGCTCTCAGGGCCGCCAGGTGCGCGGCCACGTATCGGGTCGCCGGGGTGCGAGCGGCGCTCGCCTCCGCCAGGCTGGAACGTGCGTCGGCCAGGTGTGCCCGGACCGCGGGCGACAGCCGGGGCCCGGGCGTGTCTCTCGGCCTTGGTGCCATCTTGCGCGCCTCCTCGAAATCGTGGGCGGCTGCCGGCATCTCCACCGGTGATGTCAACACTCTCAGACGCCACCGACATTTCCGCCGGGCCGGCCGGACGAGGAGCTTCCCCTCTCCCCGTCCGGCCAGGACACGCCCGTTCGTCTCCGCCGACGACGAGGACGTGACCTTCGCCCGTGGAGCCTGGCCGCGGGTCGCGCTTGGGGAAGCGATCAGCCCGCGACCAGGTCCTCGTGACGCTGAGCCGCGAGCCTCACCGTCACTAGGTCGAACATAATTTCGATCACCCTCCGATGTCAACCGGTTCCACGAACACAGGTTCGATGACCTTGAAGGAAAGCAGCTGGAAAGCAGGAAAGCCGCCGACGCGACGGCGTGTCGCGACGGCGGCGGCCACTGCTCGCAGCCCCTCCCGGCGGGAGGAGGGCGGCAGTCAGGTGGCGGAGATGGCGCCCGAGGGGCACAGGTTGACGGCCCGCCGTACGGCGTCCTCCTTGTCAGCCGGCACCTCGCGCCGCAGGACCAGCACCGTGCCCTCGTCCTCGCTCTGGTCGAACAACTCCGGAGCCGTCAGCGCGCACATGCCGGCACCGATGCACACGGTCGTGTCTGCCTTGATTTCCATGGTGATGACCTCTACCAGGTGACAGGGAGGCGGTGCACTCCATAGATGCTCATGTCCGAGCGCATCGGCACCTCCTCCGGCGTTACGGCCAAGCGTAGGCCAGGCAGGCGGCGCAGCAGCGCAGGGTAGGCGATGCGCATCTCCGTACGCGCGAGCTGCTGTCCGAGGCACTGGTGGATGCCGTGGCCGAAGCTGAGATGGCCCGTCGCGGGCCGGGTGACGTCGAGGGTGTCGCCGCCGGGGAAGCGCTCCGGGTCGCGGTTGGCGGCGGCGAGGCTGAGCGCGACCGTCTCCCCCGCCCTGATGAGGACGCCCTCGATCTCGACGTCCTCGACGGCGCTCCTCAGCGGTCCCAGGTGGACGATCGTGAGGAAGCGCAGCAGCTCCTCGACGGCGGTCTCGGCGATCGAGGGGTCGTCGCGGAGCGCGGCGAGCTGCGCGGGGTTGGTGAGCAGCGCGTACGTCCCGAGCCCGAGCATGTTGGCGGTGGTCTCGTGGCCCGCGACGAGCAGCAGGAACCCGACCCCGGTGAGCTCCTCGTCGGTCAGCTCGCCGCCCTCGATGAGCCCGCTCAGCAGGTCGTCGTCCGGCTTGTCGCGCTTGCGCCCGATGAGGTCGTGCAGGTAGCCCATGGTGCTGCCCACGGCGGCCAGCGCGTCCTCGACCTTGGTCTCCAGGTTGAACAGCACCCTGGCGTCCTCCTGGAAGCGGGCGCGGTCCTCGTACGGGACGCCGAGCAGCTCGCAGATCACCAGCGAGGGGATGGGCAGCGCGAACGACTCCACCAGGTCGGCGGGCGGCCCCGCGGCCTCCATGGCGTCCAGGTGCTCCTCGGTGATCTCCGCGATGCGCGGCTCCAGCGCCTTCATCCTGCGTACGGTGAACTGCCCGGTCAGCAGCCGGCGGAAGCGCGTGTGCTCGGGCGGGTCGGTACGCAGGAACATGCCCGGCGGCACCTGGAAGTCCTGCCGCTTGGCCAGCTCCATCCTGCCGGGGAGCGGCGGGTGCATCCCCTCCGGCCGGTTGGAGAAGCGCGGGTCGGCCAGCACCGCGCGGGCGGCGGCGTAGCCCGTGACGAGCCAGCCCAGATGGCCGTCGGCGAAGGTCAGGCGGTGCAGGGGTGCCTGCCGCCGTAGCTCGCCGAGCTCGTCGGGTGGGTCCAGCGGGCGCCGCCGGGCCATGGGAAGGGTCAGATCGGACATGCCTCGGCTCCTCTCCGAAACGTACTCCCAGAAAACCTCAGCCATTGCAAAATTGCAATGAATGAAAGAGAACTTCGCATGCAGTAAAGTTCGGACATGGCGGGACTTCGGGAGCGCAAGAAGCAGCGCACGCGCCGGGCGCTGATCGACGCGGCGCTCCGGTTGTTCGCGCGCAAGGGCTACGCCGACACGACGCTCGCGGAGATCGCCGCCGCGGCGGAGGTCTCCACCCGCACGTTCTTCAGCTACTTCAGCGGCAAGGACGACCTGGTCTTCCACGACGGCGAGGAGCGCATGGAGCGCGCGCTGGAGCTGCTGGCCGGCCGCCGCCCCGGCGAGACGGCCGCGGCGCTGCTGCTGCGGCTCGTCGAGGCCGGGTTCGGGTGGACGCTGGAGGACGAGGCGCCGACGTTCGAGGAGGCCGAGCTGCGGATGCGGCTCATCATGGACGAGCCCGCCCTGCGGGCGCGGGCGCTGCTGCTCATGTACGACACCCAGCTCAAGCTGGCCGCGGCCCTCCGTCAGGCGTGCCCGGACGAGCTGGACGAGGTCGAGGCGGCCGCCGCCGTGGGCGCGCTGTTCGGGGCGGTCAAGCTGGCCGTGATGGCGCACGTCGGGCACGAACGGTCGCTGAAGGACCTCCAGACGACCGGCATGCGCGCGGCCGAGCTGGCGCTGGAAGGGCTGCGCTCCATCGAGGCCCGGGCCGCCGGCCGGATCCCGGTCGAGCCGCCGGGGATGGCAAGCTGAGACCGGTCGAGCAAGGGGGGCGCATGACGGGCGGCCGGGGGCGGCGGATCGGGGTGGCGCTGCTGGTGTCGGGGCCGGTGCTGGTGGCGGCGTACGCGCTGGCCGGGCGGACGGCTGTCCATCAGGCCGCTGAAGCGCAGGCGCGCGGCCCCCGATGGGAGGGCGGCCGGATCGACGCCGACGGCCTGACCTCGCTCGGCGTGGACGCCTGGCGCGTGGTGGCGCTGACCGCCCTGGTCGTGGGGGTGGCCGCGCTGGCCTACCTGGTCATCGGGCCGCTGCTGGGGCGCGGCGGGCGGGGGCGGACGTTCCTGCTCGTGCTGTCGGGCTTCTTGATCGTGCCGTACGCGCTGGGCTGCGTGGTGGCGTTCGTCAACCCGCCGCGGATCCTGGGCGGTCTCTACCAGGCGGCGGACTTCGTGGCCGGTCTGCCCGCCTGGCAGCCGGCCACGGCCTTCCTGCTGCCCGCTGCGGGGCTCGCGCAGGCCGCAGGGCTGGCGCTGACGGCCCGCCGCAGGCCCGCCGAGGCCCCGCGGACACCGCTCCGGGAGGAGGAGCCCCGTCCCGCGTCCTGAGGCCCGCTCACAGCCCTCTGAAGCGGCCTCGTACGTGCACCGGCACGCCCTTGCCCAGCATGCCGGGCAGCGCCTCGGCCACGTTCATCGGCAGGCGGACGCAGCCGTGCGAGGCCGGGGCGAGCGGCACCGAGAGCGCGCCGTGGAAGGCGATGCCGCCGTTGAAGAAGATCGGGTTGTACAACTCGCCGAGGTAGGACCGGTGCCAGCCGCTCGCGCGCCAGGTGGTGCGGTAGTCGCCGGTGGGGGTGGTGGCCGAGCCGCAGAAGCGCTGCTCCTTGCCCTGCCACACGGCGGTCTCGCAGTACGGCACGCCGCTGCCGGAGGAGATGTGCGTGATCAGCTCGGGCCTGCCGCCGACGTACAGCACCATGATCTGCTTGCTCAGGTTGACCTCGGCGCGGGTCGCCCGGCCGCGCGGCACCAGGACCTTGGGGGCCCTGGGGCTCTCCAGCGCGTCCCAGGTGCGCTTGGCGATCGTGCTGGTCGGCTTGATCCCGTTGACCTTCTGGAACGCCCACACGGCGGCCAGCGTGGTGCCGCCGTAGCTGCCGTCGGCCTTGCCGGGACGGTAGCCCAGCTCCGTGAGCCGCCGCTGCACCCAGGTGACGGCCTTGCCCTTGGCGCCCAGCTTCAGCGTCTTGCGCGGGGCTGCGGGAGCGGTGGTCGCGGGACCGGCCTGTGCCCCCGCGGGCGCGACCGCCGTCGCGGGGGTGGAGAGGCTCCGCGCGGGCGGGCTGAGCGCCGCCGTGCCGCATCCCGAGAGCGTTAAGGCTCCGGCCGTCAGCAGAGCCGCCATTCCGGGCAGTCGCGAAACTCCCACCCGTACCACCTCTCATGCCGTGGACAACGGATCACAGGACCCTACACCAGTCACCATGAACGGGTAATGAAGCCGTCAACCTGTTTAGAGTGTCCCCATGTCTGAGAAGTTGCCACCAAACGCCGTCGTCGTGCAGGCCGCCCTGCGCGAGCTGGGCGCGGACGGCGAGGTCATCGTGCTGCCGGAGAAGGCGCCCACGGCGGCCACCGCGGCGGCGCAGCTCGGCTGCGAGGTCGGCGCCATCGCCAACAGCCTGATCTTCGACGCCGACGGCGAGCCGCTGCTGGTGCTGACGAGCGGCGCGCACCGCGTCGACACCGCCCTCATCGCCCGTACGGCGGGCGCGGCGCGGGTGCGGCGGGCCACCCCCGAGTTCGTCCGGGCGGCGACCGGCCAGCCCATCGGCGGCGTGGCCCCGGTCGGGCATCCCGCGCCGGTGCGCACGCTGGTGGACAACTGGCTGGGCAAGCACGAGGTGGTGTGGGCGGCGGGCGGGCATCCGCTGACGGTGTTCCCGACCACGTTCGAGGAGCTGGTGGGGATCACCGGAGGCGTCGCGGTGGACGTCGAGTAGGGTGCGACGGTGATCGAGTTTCGCGGGGCGGGACCGGCCGAGTTCACCGAGCGGCTGGACACGGTGATCGGCATTTACACGGCCGCGATGCGCCCGCCCGCGGACCAGATCGCCGGCCGCAAGACCATCATGCGCAACCACGCGTCATATCCCTATTTCCAGGCTTATTTCGCAGAATTGCGCGATTCGTCCCTTTCGCCGGGTCACCGCGAGAAGCCGTACGTCGTCGGCTTCGCCTACGGTTTCCGCGGCGCGCCGGGGCAGTGGTGGCACGACGTCGTGCTGCGGGCGCTCACCGAGCGGACCGGGCCCGAGGCCGCCCACGCCTGGCTGGGCCACGCCTTCGAGCTGGCCGAGATCCACGTGCACCCCGACTACCAGGGCAAGGGCATCGGCCGCGCGATGATCAGGACGATCTGCGCGGGCCGCCCCGAACGCTCGGCCGTGCTGTCCACCCACGACCAGCCGACCGCCGCCCGCCACCTCTACGCGAGCCTCGGCTTCGTCGACCTGCTGTCCGGGTTCGTCTTCCCCGGCGGCTACGAGGAGTACGCCATCGCGGGCCGCCCGCTCCCTCTCCCCTGAATCGTGGTTTACCGCGTGATGACCTCGGGCATGAGTCATCACGGAAAGTGACCGACCCTTTACCGACCGATCCGGTTACCCTGCCGTCATCCGCCCGGTCCCCCTGCGGGCGGATGACGGCCCGCACCCGCTCATGGACGAGCCTTTACGCGGGCCTCTCAGGCGGGCCTCTCAGGCGGGCAGCGAGGCCGGCTCCAGGCGCTGGAACACCTCGCGGGAGGCGCTGGAGCGGTTGAA
This sequence comes from Nonomuraea sp. B208, assembly GCF_057536035.1. Classification (NCBI taxonomy): domain Bacteria; kingdom Bacillati; phylum Actinomycetota; class Actinomycetes; order Streptosporangiales; family Streptosporangiaceae; genus Nonomuraea; species Nonomuraea sp. B208. Next base: position 387,778 of record NZ_BAAJOU010000023.1, on the reverse strand, counting down.
GGTGATGAAGTGGATGCCCGGCGCGCCCTCGTCCAGCAGCCGCTGGCACAGCTCGGCGCCGTGGTCGATGCCGAGCCGCCGCACCGCCGCGGGATCGTCCTTGACCGCCTCGAAGCGCGCCGCCACGTCCGCCGGGAACGGCGCGCCCGACAACTGCTCGGAACGCGCGATCGTGCTCATCTGGGTGACCGGCATGATGCACGGGATGATCGGCGTGTCGCAGCCCTGGGCCGCCACCCTGTCGCGCAGCCGCAGGTAGTCGTCGGCCTGGAAGAACATCTGGGTGATGGCGTAGTCGGCCCCGGCCCGGCACTTGCGTACGAAGTAGTCGGTGTCGGACTCGATGGACTCCGAGCGCGGATGTTTGTACGGGAACGCCGCCACGCCCACGCAGAAGTCGCCCGCCTGGCGGACCAGGCGTACGAGCTCCTCGGCGTAGAGCACGCCCTCGGGATGCCGCACCCACTCGCCCGTGGGGTCGCCGGGCGGGTCGCCGCGCACGGCCAGGATGTTGCGCACCCCGGCGTCGGCGAAGCGCCCCACCAGGTGGCGCAGCTCGCGAACGGAGTGGTTGACCGCGGTGAAGTGGGCCACGGGGGTCAGTGTGGTGTCGTGCGCGATGCGCTCGACGATGTCGACGGTGCGGTCACGGGTGGAGCCGCCGGCGCCGTAGGTCACCGACACGAACGTCGGCCGCAGGGACTCCAGCTCCCTGATCGCCTTCCACAGCTGCCGCTCGCCCTCGTCGGTCTTCGGCGGGAAGAACTCGAACGAGAACGTGCGTTTGCCGGAGGCGAGCATGTCGCGGACGGTGGGGACACGTCCCGGCAGGACGGAGGGTCGACCAAGCGCCATGCCCCACAGGTTACAGGCAGCGGCGCGGCCCGCCGTGGCCGCGGATCGGCGCCGCTCGCGCGCGCCCCGATCGGAACCGCTCGAACCGGCCACTAGTCTCGGAGTCATGACCAGTGACGCCGCGAGCATGGACGTCCTGCGCACGCGGGTTGAGCGTGCCCTGGGCGCCTTCGTCGAACGCCAGCTGCCCGCCTCCGGTGACCCCGACTTCCAGCCGCTCCGCACGGCCGCCGAGGACCTGCTGGCCGGCGGCAAGCGGCTGCGGCCCGCGTTCTGCTACTGGGGGTGGCGCGGCGCGGGCGGCGCGGACGGCCCCGGCATCTTCACCGCCGCCGCCTCCCTTGAGCTGCTGCAGGCCAGCGCGCTCGTGCACGACGACGTGATGGACAAGAGCGACCTGCGCAGGGGCATGCCGGCGGCGCACCGCCGCTTCGAGGCGCTGCACGAGAAGGAGAGCTGGCACGGCTCGGCCGCGCAGTTCGGCGAGGGCGCCGCGATCCTGCTGGGCAACCTGCTGCTGATCTGGTCGGGCGAGATGTGGCGCACGAGCGGGCTGCCCCGCGAGTCGCTGGAGGCGGCCCAGCCCGTGCACGACCACATGCGCACCGAGCTGATGTGCGGCCAGTACCTCGACCTGCTGGAGCAGGCCCACGGCGAGAACACCTTCGACTCGGCGCTGCGGGTGGCGCTCTACAAGAGCGGCAAGTACTCCGTCGAGCAGCCGCTGCGGCTCGGCCTCGCGCTGGCCGCCCGCGAGCTCGCGCCCTGGATGGACGAGCTGTGCACCGGCTACGGGCGGCGGGTCGGCATCGCCTTCCAGCTCCGCGACGACATCCTCGGCGTCTTCGGCGACCCGGCGCAGACCGGCAAGCCCGCGGGCGACGACCTGCGCGAGGGCAAGCGCACCATGCTCGTGGCGCGCACGCTCTCCGCCGCCTCCCCCGTCGAGGCCGCGACCGTGCGGCGCCTGCTCGGCGACCCCGGCCTCGACGAGGACGGCGTCGCCACGCTGCGCGGCGTCATCGAGGGCACCGGCGCGCTGAGCGCGTGCGAGGGCCTCATCGGCGACTACCTCGGCGAGGCGCTGGCCGCGCTCGACCGGGCCCCGGTCACCGAGGAGGCGCGCACAGCGCTGAAGGAGCTGGCGATCGCCGCCACGTCCCGCACCACCTGAGCGGCCGCGCAGGACAGCTGAAGGAGCTCGCCATCGCTGCCACGTCCCGCACCACCTGAGCGGCCGCGCCGGACAGCCCAAGGAGCCGGCGATCGCCGCCACCTCCCGCACCACCTGATCAGCCGCGCAGGACATGCGAGCGCCGCCCCGCCGGAGGGCGGGGCGGCGCGAGGGTCGGGTGGGTGGGTCAGGCCGCCGCGGCCAGGCGCTTGGCGAACTCCGCCGCCGCCGCGCCGGGATCGTCGGCCTCGGTGATGGCGCGCACGACGACGACCCGGCGCACGCCGTACGACAGGACCTCGTCGAGGTTGCCGAGGTCGATGCCGCCGATGCCGAACCACGGCCGCGCCTCGCCCAGCGACGCCGCGTGCCGCAGCAGCGACGGGCCGGGGGCCGGGCGGCCGGGCTTGGTCGGCGTGGGCCAGATCGGCCCGCAGCAGAAGTAGTCGACGCCCTCCTCCACGGCCGCGGCGGAGGCCTCGGCGGCGGAGTGGGTGGACCGTCCGATGACGATGTCGTCGCCGAGTATCTCTCGCGCGACCGTCGTGGGAAGGTCGTCCTGCCCCAGGTGGAGCACGTCGGGACGGGCGGCGTGGGCGATGTCGGCCCGGTCGTTGACCGCCAGCAGCTTGCCGTGCCGGTCGCAGGCGTCGCGGAAGACCTCGAGGAGGGCGAGCTCTTCGCGGGCCTCCAGGCCCTTCTCCCGCAGCTGGACGATGTCCACGCCGTTAGCCAGCACCGTGTCGAGGAACTGCGCGAGGTCGCTGCGGTCGCGGCGGCCGTCGGTGCAGAGATAGAGGCGGGCGTCAGAAAGCGAGGGCCTGGGCACGCCGCTTGACCTCTGTGTGACGGCCGGCCTTGATCGCCTCGATGGGCGAGCCTGGCAGCGAGTCGTCGGGGGTGAAGAGCCAGCGCAGGGACTCGGCGTCGTCGTAGCCGGCGTCCTGCAGCACGGTCAGGGTGCCGGGCAGGCCCTTCATCACGTCCTTCCCGTCGAGGAACACCGCGGGCACCTGCGGGGACCCGCTGCCCTCCCGGCGTACGCCGAGGAGCTTGTGATCCTTGAGGAGTTGCTTGGCCCGCCCGATCGGGAGTTCCAGGCGCTGGGCCACTTCGGGGAGCGTGAGCCACTCGCTGACGAGCTGGTCGGTCTCCCGGTCGATCTGTGCAACAGAAAGCGTCACGGAACCACAACTACCACATGCCGTGCTTGCTCAAACAACACAATCCCGTAGGGGGACGTCTGGATCTACCAGGCGTTCCGCGTCCAGCCGGGAGCCCGCGCCGATGATGCGGCGGCCCTGGACGAGGTCGCGCGGCCGGTCGACGGCGAACACCGCGGCGAGGGTGTCGTCGTCCCTCAGCCAGACGGCCGACCACTTGCCCTCGGGGCCGCCGCGGTAGAGCAGGCGCTCGCCCGCGGGGTGATGGCCGGCGTACTGGACCATGTGCCCGAACTGCTCCGACCAGAAGTACGGCACCGGGTCGTAGACGGCGTCCTCGCCGAGCAGGCTCGCGGCGGCGACCTCGGGGGCGTTGAGCGCGGTGTCCCAGTGCTCGACCCGCAGCCGGTCCTGGAAGCGGCGCGACCACCAGGCGGCGCAGTCGCCCACCGCGACCGTGCCGGGCAGCGAGGCGCGCAGGTGCTCGTCCACGACGACGCCGTTGTGCAGGTCGAGGTCGGCGTCGGCCAGCCACTGGACGGCCGGGCGCACGCCGATGCCGGCGACGACCACGTGCGCGTCGAGGAACTCGCCGCCGACCAGCTCGACGCCGCCCTCCTCGACGGAGTGGACCATGGCGCCGAGCCGCAGGTCGATGCCGTCGTACCAGCGTTCGGTGCGGGCGCCGATCTCCGGGCCGACGGCGGTGGCGAGCGGCGCGGGACCGGCCTCGACCACGGTGACCGCGCAGCCGGCCCGGCGGGCGGCCGTGGCCACCTCGGCCCCCACCCAGCCCGCGCCGGCGACCACGACGCGGGCGCCGGGCACGAGCGCGGCGCGCAGCTCGTGCGCGTCGTCGAGGGTGCGCAGGACGTGCTGCGGGCCGTCGCCGGGCAGCCGGACCGGGTCGGCGCCGGTGGCGATGACCAGGCCGTCGTAGCGCAGCTCGCCCTCGGTGGTCTCGACGGCGCCCGGCCGCAGCGCGGTGGCGGACACGCCGGGACGGAAGGCGACGCGCAGCGCGGCGAGGTCGGTGTCGACGAACGTGGTGTCGGACTCCCCGAGCAGCACGCTCTTGGTCAGGGGCGGACGGTCGTAGGGGCGATGGCGTTCCCGCCCGACGAGGGTGATCCTGCCGCCGAATCCGCGCCCGCGCAGCGCCTCGACCGTGCGTACGCCGGCCAGGCCCGCTCCCACCACCACGACATGGTCCACGACCAAGACCATAGACGGGTACGGGGCCCGGCGGCGAAGGGGGGCGTGTCTGGCGCCGCCGGCGAGGTCGTAGGCTGGGGGCGTAAGACGCGCGGGAGTCCGGCCGTGACCGGGCTGAGAGGAAGGCTGCACAGGGCCTTCGACCGCAAGACACCTGATCCGGATCATGCCGGCGAAGGGAGCGCATGGTGGAGGTCATCGTCGGCGGCGGGGTCGTCGGGCTGTCGGTCGCGTGGCGGCTGGCGCGGGCGGGGCGGCCGGTCACCGTGGTCGATCCCGACCCCGCGGGCGGGGCCTCGCACGCGGCGGCGGGCATGCTGGCGCCGGTCAGCGAGGTGACCTACACCGAGGAGCCGCTGTTGCGGCTGGGCCTGGCGTCGCTGCGCCGCTGGCCGGCCTTCGCGGCCGAGCTGGCCGCCGACGCGGGGCTGCCCGAGGGGGCGCGCGGGGTGGACCTGCGCGCGGAGGGCACGCTCGACGTGGCGTTCGGGGCCGACGACCTCGCGGCGCTGGACGAGCTGGCCGCGTTCATGGACAAGCTGGGGCTCCCGGTGGAGCGGCTGACCGGGCGTGAATGCCGCCGCCTGGAGCCGATGCTGGCGCCGTCGGTGCGCGGCGGCCTGCTGGCCGCCGGCGACGCCTGGGTGGACCCGCGCCGGGTGACGGCGGCGCTGCTGGCCGCGCTGGAACGGCGGGAGGTGCCGCTCGTCCGCGCCCGGGTCACCGCGCTGCTGCGCGAGGACGAGAGGGCGGGCCGGGTCACGGGTGTGCGGCTGGAGGGGGGTGCCGAGTTGCCCGCCACGACGGTGGTGCTGGCGGCCGGGGCCTGGAGCGCGGCGCTGGCCGGGGTGCCGGTGCGGCCGGTCAAGGGGCAGATCCTGCGCCTGCGCTCGCCGCAGCCGCTGCTGACCCGGTGCGTACGCGGCTCCGTGCACGGCTCCCCCGTCTACCTCGTCCCCCGGGGCGACGGCGAACTGGTGGTCGGCGCGACCCAGGAGGAGCTGGGCTTCGACACCCGGGTGACCGCCGGCGGCCTGTACGAGCTGCTGCGCGACGCCAGGGAGCTGGTGCCCGGCGTGACCGAGCTGGAGCTGGCCGACGTGGTGGCGGGCCTGCGCCCCGGCACGCCGGACAACGTGCCGATCGTCGGGCCGGCCGGGGACGGGCTGGCGCTCGCCACCGGACACCACCGGGGCGGCGTGCTGCTCGCGCCTCTGACGGCGGCCCTGGTGGCCGGGGAGGCGGGCGGCGAGGAGGGCGGGCTGGCGGCGTTGTGCTCGCCGGCGAGATTTGGAGAGATCGCATGATGGTGCAGATCAACGGGGCCACGCACGAGGTCGCCGACGGGACGACCGTGGCGCAGGCCGTACGGGCCCTGACCGCGGCGACCACCGGGGTCGCCGTGGCGGTCAACGACGAGGTGGTCACGCGCGGCGCATGGGAGACCACGGCGCTGCGCGAGCGCGACCGCGTGGAGGTGCTGACGGCGGTGCAGGGTGGATGATCTGATCATCGCCGGGGAGAAGTTCTCCTCCCGGCTCATCATGGGCACCGGCGGCGCCCCCTCGCTGGAGGTGCTGGACCAGGCGCTGGCGGCCTCCGGCACCGAGCTGACCACGGTCGCCATGCGGCGGCTCGACCCGCACGCCCGCGGCTCGGTGCTCGACGTGCTGCGCGAGCGCGACATCAAGGTGCTGCCCAACACGGCCGGCTGCTTCACGGCGGGCGACGCCGTGCTGACGGCCCGGCTGGCCAGGGAGGCGCTCGGCACGAACTGGGTCAAGCTGGAGGTCATCGCCGACGAGCGGACGCTGCTGCCCGACCCCATCGAGACCTTCGACGCGGCCGAGCGGCTGGTGGCCGACGGGTTCGTGGTGCTCCCGTACATCGGCGACGACCCGGCGCTGGCGCGGCGGCTTGAGCAGGCGGGCTGCGCGGCGGTGATGCCCCTGGGCGCGCCGATCGGGTCGGGCCTCGGCATCCGCAACCCGCACAACATCGAGCTGATCGTGGAGGCCGCGTCGGTACCGGTGATCCTCGACGCGGGGATCGGCACGGCCAGCGACGCCGCGCTGGCGATGGAGCTCGGCTGTGACGCGGTGCTGCTGGCGACGGCGGTCACCCGGGCCCAGCGCCCCGACCTCATGGCGGCGGCCATGAAGGCGGCGGTGACGGCCGGGCGGCTGGCGCGGCAGGCGGGGCGTATCCCGCGCCGCCGCTACGCCGAGGCGTCCTCCCCCATGATGCCCTGACGCGGGAGACAGGAGGGACGCGCCGGGGCTCGCGGGGCTCCGGCGCGTCGCAGGGGGCACGGCTCGGCATCGGTTTCGGGCGGCCGGGCCCTGCCGGTGCCAAAACGCCCGTAAACTCAGCGGGGTGGATACGACGACTGCGGACCCTCTGGTCGGGCGGCTCCTCGATGGACGCTATCGCATCGAGAGCCGGATCGCCCGGGGCGGTATGGCGACCGTCTACCTGGCGCTCGACGTCCGGCTGGACCGGACCGTCGCGCTGAAGGTCATGCACCGCTCGCTCGCCGAGGACCCGGCGTTCGTCAGGAGGTTCATCGGCGAGGCGAAGTCGGTGGCCAGTCTCTCCCATCCCAACGTCGTGCACGTCTTCGACCAGGGCACCGACAACGACGTCGTCTACCTGTCGATGGAGTACGTGCCGGGCCGCACGCTCCGCGACGTCCTGCGCGAGCGCGGCCGGCTGCCCGCCCGCGAGGCGCTGGAGATCCTGATCCCGGTGCTGGCCGCCCTGGGCGCGGCCCACCAGGCCGGCATGGTGCACCGCGACGTCAAGCCCGAGAACGTCCTGATGACCGACGACGGGCGGGTCAAGGTCGTGGACTTCGGCCTGGCCAAGGCCATCGAGGCGACCAACCAGACGCGCACCGGCGTGATGATCGGCACCATCGGCTACATGGCGCCCGAGCAGGTGCTCACCGGCGCGGCCGACGTGCGCAGCGACGTCTACGCGGCCGGCATCATGCTGTTCGAGCTGGTGACCGGGCAGCAGCCCTACGACGGCGAGACGCCGATGTCGATCGCCTACCGGCACGTCCACGACACGGTGCCGCCGCCTTCCGCGCTGGTGCCCGACGTGCCGCCGCTGATCGACACGCTGGTGGCGCAGGCGACCGCGCGCGAGCCGCACGACCGGCCGAAGGACGCCACGGCCCTGCTGGTGGCGGCGGTCGACGCGCACCGCATGCTGCCGCGCACCACGCTCCCGCCGACGCCGCAGGGGCAGCCGTACGGGCCGGGGCCGGGCTCCGGGCCGGTGCCGTTCCCCGGCTCGGGCGCGATGACGGGCGCGAGGGCGGTGTCGGGCGCGGTGTCGGGTGCGGTGTCGGGCGCGGTGTCGGGCGCGGTTCCTGGAGCGTTGTCCGGCCCGATGGCCGGGTCCGGGGCGCAGTTCCGCCCGCAGCCGCCGTCCCAGCCCAACGACCGCACCGCCGTGCACGCGGCCCCGTCGATGCCGCAGGACGCCCCCGCGCACACGCTCATCCAGCCGCGCGTCGAGGTGCCCGAGCCGGCGCGGCGGCGCGGGTTCCGGCCCAACTGGTTCCTGGTGGCGCTGGCCGTCGTCATGGTCGCCGCCATCGCGCTGACCGGGTGGTTCTTCGCCCAGCCCGACTACGTCAAGGTGCCCAGCCTGGTCGGCAGGAACATGCTGCTGGCCGAGCAGAGCGCGGTCAACGGCGGCTTCAAGGTCAAGAAGGCTCCCGGCCAGTACTCCGAGAAGACCGCCGAGGGCCTGGTGCTGGCCACCGAGCCGGTCGCCGGCACCGAGGTCGAGCAGGGCAGCACGATCACGCTGACGCCCTCGCTCGGCCCCAAGCGCGTGGTCGTGCCCAACGTCACCGGCATGACCGGCAACGACGCCCGCGCCGCGCTCGCCAAGGAAGGGCTCACCCCGGGCTCGGTGAAGCGCCTGCCCAACACGGAGGTCGAGCGCGACAAGGTGATCCGCTCCTCGCCGCAGGTGGGCGAGAAGGTCAAGGAGGGCGCGCGGGTCGACATCTTCGTCAGCGCCGGCCTGCTGATGCCCGACGTCGGCGGCATGCCGAAGGACGAGGCCGCCGCCTACCTCGGCCAGCAGGGCTTCCAGGTGCAGGTCCAGGAGGTGGACGACGACGCCGAGCCGTGCACCGTCATCGCCCAGGTGCCGAAGGCCAAGTCCGAGGTCGACGGGGGCGCGCAGGTCATGGTCACGGTGGCGCGCTGCCAGACCGACTTCTGGCAGTGGTTCGGCCAGGGCGACACCCAGGCCCGCGACGACCAGCAGCTCGCCATCGTCCCCCAGGTGATCGGCAAGAACGTCAACGACGCCCGCCGTGACCTGGAGGCACAGGGCTTCAAGGTGCAGGTCCACCGGCTCGGAAACCGCGGCGTGGTGCAGTTCCAGCGCCCGCTCCCCAACAGCGAGCGCCCGGCCGGAGCCACCGTCCACCTCTGGCAGTGACCCCCGGACTGACCCCCGGACGCCGGGTCAGGGCGTCAGGTGTCCGTGGAGGCGGACCCGCGCCAGGCCGCCGTCCGGGTGGATGTCCACCCGCACATGGGTGACCGGCGCGGCCGCCGCCAGGCGGAAGCGGTGCGGGGTGTCCGGCTGCAGGCGGGTGCGCGGCAGCAGCTCCACGGGCGCGGCCGCGCCGGGCTCGCCGTCGAAACCGGTGAGGGTGACCGCGGCGGGGGCGTTGAAGAGCAGGTTCGTGGTGTCGATCTCGGCCAGCACGGGCACGCCGCGCCCGGCCAGCCGGATGATCAGCCAGTCGTTGCCGCCGTCCCGCCGCCGCGCGGTCTCCCAGCCCTCCGCCTGGTGGCGGGCCAGGCCGGGGGCGATGACGTTGTGGGGGGCCGAGTAGAAGTCGTCGGAGCAGGCGGTGACGACGCCGCCGTTGGCGAGGGCGGCCAGGTCGAGGCCGAGGCCGTCGTACACCGACAGGTCGGGTCGGGGTTCGCCGTGCGCGCGCAGCCGGGCGACGCCGCCGTCAGGGAAGATGCTGAGCCGTACGTGGGTGGCGTGGAAGCCGCCCGCGACCTCGAAGTGGTGCTCGGCGTCGCCCTTCAGCGCGGCCCGCGGCACGATCTCCGTCCACGGGGCGGCCAGCAGCTCGGCGGGTGACGGGTGGCCCTCGACGCGGGCGGCCTCGACGGTCGCGTACGGCGGGTAGTTGCCCTTGAACCAGGCGGTGTCGATCACCACGCCGCGGATCACCCCCGGCACGCCGAGCCGGACCAGCGCCCAGTCGTGGCCGGGCTCGCGCCGGCGGCGGGTCTCCCAGCCGTCGTACACCTGGCCCTTGGGCCCGAAGTTCTCGGGGCGGAAGCCGGGCCGTCCCGGCCGGATCAGGCTCTCCTTCTCGGCGAAGGACTCGTCGCTGGCGGCCACGACCGCCCCGCCGAGGGTGCGCAGGGCGAGGTCGGGCAGGGCGGTGAAGCGGGTCATCCCGTGCTCTCTCTCAGGAGGAGTTTCCCGTGCGGCTCGCCGTCCACGGGCCGGCCGCGGAGCCAGGTGGTCAGCACCACGCCCTTGAGCACCTGCCCGTGGTAGGGGGTGACGGGGTTCTTGTGGTGCAGGCGGGCGGCGTCCACGGCGTGCGTGGCGGCCGGGTCGAAGGCGACGAGATCGGCGTCGTTGCCCGGCGCGATCGCGCCCTTGCCGGCGATCCCGGCCAGCGCGGCCGGGGCGGCGGCCATCCAGCGCGCCACGTCGGCGAGCCGGTGCCCCCGGCGGGCCGCCTCGGTCCACACGGCGGACAGGCCGAGCTGCAGCGAGGCGATCCCGCCCCAGGCCGCGGCGAAGTCGGGCACCTTGAGGTCGGCCGTGGACGGCGAGTGGTCCGACACCACGCAGCTCAGCGTGCCCTCGACCAGCCCTCGCCACAGCAGGTCGCGGTTGGCCGCCGAGCGGATCGGCGGGCAGCACTTGAACGCCGTCGCGCCCTCGGGCACCCGTTCGGCCTCCAGCGTCAGGTAGTGCGGGCAGGTCTCCGCGGTGACCGGCAGGCCGTCGGCGCGGGCCGCCGCCAGCACGTCCAGGCAGGCGGCGGCGGAGACGTGCAGGACGTGCACCCGCGCGCCGGTCTCCCTGGCCAGCTCCACGAGCCGGCGGACGGCGGCGCGCTCGGCCGCCTCCGGCCGCGAGGCCAGGAACTCGGGGTACGTCGGCCCGCCCGGCTCCGCCAGCAGCGCCGGGTCCTCGGCGTGCACCACCATGAGCCCGCCGAACCCGGCCACCTCCTCCAGCGCCCGCCGCAGGTCGCCGCCCGCCAGCGGCGGGAACTCCGGCACCCCCGACGGCGACATGAAGCACTTGAAGCCGAGCACGCCGCGCTCGTGCAGCGGGCCCAGCTCCTTGACGTTGCCCGGCACCGCCCCGCCCCAGAACCCGACGTCCACGTGGCACCGCCCGCGCGCGGCGGCCAGCTTGGCCTCCAGCGCGGCCACGTCGACGGTGGGCGGCAGCGCGTTGAGCGGCATGTCGACGATCGTCGTGACGCCGCCCGCGGCCGCCGCCCTGGTCGCCGAGGCGAACCCCTCCCAGTGGGTGCGGCCCGGCTCGTTCACGTGGACGTGCGTGTCCACCAGGCCGGGCAGCAGCGCGAGGTCGCGCAGGTCGACGTCCTCTGCGGCGTCGAGCGGGGCGTCGTAGGCGTGCAGGGCCTCGATCCGCTCCCCCCGTACGGCCACCGCGGCGGGCCGCTCCCCGTCCGGCGTGACGGTCCTGCGGGAGCGCACCACGAGGTCGAACGGCGTCATGGCGTCCCCTCCGCGAGGCGGCGGTCGGCGGCGATCCCGGCGGCCAGGCGTTCCAGCAGGGGGCCGGCCTCCGCCATGCAGCGATCAGGGTCGGGCTCCAGGTCGGTGAGGGCGTAGGCGGCCTCGATGCCGGCCGCCTTGAGCTCGGCGTCGGAGAGCGTACGCCGCCCGCAGACGGCGACGACGGGCACGCCGGCCCTGGCCGCGGCCTGCGCGACCCCGATGGGGGCCTTGCCGCGCAGCGACTGCTCGTCGAGCGAGCCCTCACCGGTGATCACCAGCCGGGCGCCGGCGGCGTGTTCGCCGAAGCCGAGCAGCCCGAGCAGGTAGTCGATGCCGGGGCGGATCTCGGCGTGCAGGAACGCCAGCGCCGCGAAGCCGACGCCGCCGGCCGCGCCCGCCCCCGGCGCGCCGGCCACGCCCATGGCCCGGACGATGTCGTCGTGCTCGACCGCGCCCATCAGCCCGTGCGTACGGGTCGCCACGGCGGCCAGCCGGGTCAGCCCCGACTCCAGGACCTTGACGTCGTCCGGCGTGGCGCCCTTCTGGGGGCCGTACACGGCGGCGGCGCCGTGCGGGCCGAGCAGCGGGTTGTCCACGTCGCTCGCGACCACGAACGAGACCTTCGACAGGTCGGGGAAGCCGGACAGGTCGATGCGGTCCAGCGTGCGCAGCGCCGCCCCGCCCCTGGGCAGCTCGCGGCCCTCTGCGTCCAGCAGGCGGGCGCCGAGCGCCTGCGCCATTCCCGCGCCGCCGTCGGTGCACGCGCTGCCGCCGAGCCCGAGGACCACGCGCCTGGCGCCGTGCCGCACCGCGTGCGCGACCAGCTCGCCGGTGCCGTGGCTGGTGGCGGTCAAAGGCTCGGGCCCGGCCGGGAGCCGGCGCAGCCCGGACGCCTCGGCCAGCTCGACCACGGCCGTGGCGTCGCCGGGGTTCCAGGCGTAGGAGGCCGTGACGCGCTCACCCGTCGGCCCGGTGACCTCGATCGTGACGCGTTCGAACCCGCAGGCCACGGCGGCGTCAACGGTGCCGTCGCCGCCGTCGGCCACCGGCAGCTCCACCGTGGGCACGCCGAGCCCCGCCGTCACCCGCGCCGCCACTTCCGCCGCCGTCAGCGACCCCTTGAACTTGTCCGGAGCCACCAGAACATGCTGAACCACTACCAACTCCCACATGATGATGAACAATGGCCGCACACGCCTTCCTGCCCGGTGCGAGCGGGCAGGAGGGCGTGCCTCATCATCCTGGCATCACGGGCGTGGCGGGCCTGCGTCAGGAGACGGTACGGATGAACTCCTCCAGGGAGTAGCGGCCGTCCTGGTCGGAGTCGGCGCTCTGGCTCAGCGCGCCCAGCGCCTCGGCCGGCAGGTCGGGAAAGTGCTGCTTCAGCTCGCTCTCGCTGATGTAGCCGTCGCCGTCGGTGTCGATCGCGGCGAAGGTGCTCTTGAGCCGCGCCAGCCGCTGTTCGGGGAGTTCCGCCGTCACGGGGCCGCCTTCCGGGGGGATGTTCGATCAGGACATCCACACCTTAACGGTCATGCCGTGCCTCCGGCCCGTTCGAGCAGCCTGCGCCCCGCCTCTGCGCCTGCCCGTCCGAGCGCGTCCTGGGAGGCGGTCCTGAGCTCGCCGTCCGCGACCACCGTACGCCCGCCGACCAGCAGCCGGACGAGCGGCAGCGCGGGCCCGAAGACCAGCGCGCAGACCGGGTCGGCGACGGCCGCCGCGTACGGCCCGTCCACCCGCCACAGGGCGACGTCGGCGAGCTTGCCGGGCTCCAGCGTGCCCAGCTCGCCCTCGCGGCCGAGGTTGCGCGCCCCGCCCAGGGTGGCCAGCTCCAGTGCCTGGCGGGCGGTCAGCGCCCGGGGGCCGTAGCGGGCCCGCTGGAACAGCAGGGCCTGGCGCATCTCGCCGGCCAGCGGCGTCAGCTCGGAGGAGGCGGCGCCGTCCACGCCGAGGCCGACGTTCACGCCGCGCCGCAGCATCTCCGAGACGCGCGCGATGCCGGCCCCGAGCCGGCCGTTGGAGGACGGGCAGTGGGCGGCGCCGGTGCCGGTGATGGCGAGCTTGGCGATGTCGGCGTCGCTGAGGTGCACCGTGTGCGCGAGCCACACGTCAGGGCCGAGCCAGCCCAGCTTGTCCATGTAGTCCACGGGCCGCAGGCCGAACTGCTCCAGGCAGTGCTCGTCCTCGTCCACGGTCTCGGCGAGATGGGTGTGCAGGCGTACGCCCATGTCCCGCGCCAGGGCGGCCGACTGCGTCATCAGCTCGCCGCTCGCCGAGAACGGCGAGCACGGCGCCACCGCCACCCGCAGCATCGAGGAGGGCGACGGGTCGTGGTAGGCGTCGACGGCCTCGGCGGTGGCGGCGAGGATCTCGTCCAGGTCCTCGACCACCTCGTCCGGCGGCAGCCCGCCCCGCGACTCTCCCCTGTCCATCGAGCCGCGGGCGGGATGGAAGCGGAGCCCGACCTCGCGCGCCGCCTCGATCCCGGCCGCGAACAGGTCGCCCCGCCCCTTCGGGAACAGGTAGTGGTGGTCGCTGGAGGTGGTGCAGCCGGACAGCGCCAGCCAGCCGAGCCCGGCCGCCGAGGCGCCCCTGACGATCTCGGCGTCCATGGCGGCCCACACGCGGTAGAGCGCCACCAGCCACTCGAACAGGGTGGCGTCCTGCGCGAGCCCCTGGGAGGCCCACTGGTAGAGGTGGTGGTGGGTGTTGACCAGCCCGGGGGTGGCCAGGCAGCCGGTGCCGTCGAGGCGTTCCGCGCCGGGCGCGTCGGGGGCGGGGCCGGGGCCCAGCCCGGCGATCCTGTCGCCCTCGATCCTCAGCCAGCCCGCGGGGATCTCGGAGCCGGCGACCGGCGCGAGGTGCACGTTCTCGATGATCAGGCTCATCCGGCGGCCCCTTTCCTGGTGGCGGCCAGGCGCACCGCGTCGAGGATCTTCTCGTAGCCGGTGCACCGGCACAGGTTGCCCGCCAGCGCCTCGCGGATCTCCGCGTCGGACGGGTCAGGCAGGCGTTCCAGCAGGTCGTGCGCCTGCACGAGCAGCCCGGGCGTGCAGAAGCCGCACTGCACGGCCCCGCACTCGACGAACGCCTCCTGCACCGGGTCGAGCCTGTCCCCCTCGGCCAGGCCCTCCACGGTGCGCACCCGCCGTCCCTCGGCCTGCCCGGCGGCGACCAGGCAGGAGCAGACCGGCTCGCCATCCAGGTAGACGGTGCACGAGCCGCACTCGCCCTGCTCGCAGGCGTTCTTGGAGCCGGGGAGGCCGAGCCGCTCACGCAGCACGTACAGCAGGCTCTCGCCCTCCCACACGCCGTCGGCGCTCTCCTCGCGGCCGTTGACGGTGAACGTGACGCGCATCAGGCCGCCCTCCTTCCTCGGTGGTCGTTCCAGGCCCAGGTCAGCGTGCGGCGGGCCATGACGTCGAGGGCGCGCAGGCGGTAGGCGGCGGTGCCGCGTACGTCGTCGATCGGCGCGGCCGCCCCCGCGCACAGCCGCCCGAACCGCTCGACCAGCGCCGGGTCGAGCACGGGCGCGTCCCAGTCGAGCTCGCGCGCCATCAGCTCCTCGGCCTCCTCGGCCCGGCGCGGGGTGGGGGCGGCCGAGCCGATGCCGGTGCCCACCCGCCGCCGCGCGGGGTCGAGCGCGATCGCGAACGAGCACACCGCGATCACCATGGCGTTGCGCGTGCCGACCTTGGAGAAGTACTGGGGACCCGGCGCGCTCGGCACGCGTACGGCCCTGATCAGCTCGTCCGGCCGCAGGGCGCTGCGCTTGACGCCGAGGTAGAACTGCGCGGCGGGGATCGTCCGCACGCCCCCGTCCCGCGACTCCACCTCGATCACCGCCCCGGCGGCCAGCAGGGGCGGATGGCTGTCGCCCGCGGGCGAGGCCGCGCCGAGGTTGCCGCCCACCGTGCCGCGGTTGCGGATCTGCGGCGAGCCGACCGTACGCGCCGCCTGCGCCAGCCCCGGCACGACGCCGCCCAGCTCCTCGACGATCACCCGGTACGGCACCCCGGCCCCGATCCGGCACTCCCCGCCGGCCACGGACCACTCCCGCAGCTCGGCCACCCGCGTGAGGTCGAGCAGCGCGGGCGGCCTGCGCACCGCGAAGTTGATCTCCACCATGACATCGGTGCCGCCCTGGAGGGGCACCGCCTCCGGCTGGTCCGCCTTGGCGGCCAGCGCCTCCGCCCACGTCGTGGGCCGCAAGAAGTCCATCGTGGCTACTCCCAGGCGAATCCGGCGTCGGGCGCGTCCTCGCGGAGCACGCCGCCCTCGATGAGCCCGTACGGCCGATCGGCGGCGTGGTAGACCTCGTTGTCGTTGTCCAGGCCGAACGGCGACAGGTCCACCAGGAAGTGGTGCCTGTTGGGCAGGGCGAGCCGCACCTCGCACAGCTCGGGACAGGAGGTCAGGACGCGCTCGCCCATGGCGTACAGGGTCTGCTGGAGCGACAGGCTGTGGGTGCCGGCGAACGCCTCCAGCAGGCAGCCGCGGGCCCGCTCGTACGAGGCCGCGTGGTCGGCGCTCTCCCCGCTGTGCCGCCAGCGGGCCGTGACGGCCGTGGCCAGGATGCGGTCGGTGGTGGGCTGCAGGGTGGTGTACTCGTCCACGGCGAACCCGTGGAACTCCGAGCCGGTGGTGTTGAGCAGCACCAGGTCCTTGAGTCCCGACACCACCGTGGTGCGGCCGTCGCGGTCGTGGTGGACGACGCAGGTGCGCACCTCGCCGCCGTCGCGGACGAACGAGTGCGGGCCGCCGCGGCGCCAGGCGTACTCCTCGATCTCCACCCGCGCGTGATGGACGGCCCGCCCCGCGCCGACGAAGTGCCGGGCCAGCAGCAGCGCGAACTCCTCGATCTCGCCGACGCCGTGCTTCCTGGCGAAGGCGTGCACGGTGTTCTTCTGGCTGTCGGTGGGCAGCACGGCGGCGTTGTCGCCGGTCAGGTGCACGGCCTCCATGTCGCCGGAGAGCGCGGTGGAGACGTTGAGGTCCTTGAGGTGGTGGACGGGGCCCTCGCGGACCACCCGGACGAGCCTGACGCCCGCCTTGCCGTAGCGGTTGGGGCCGAGCTTGACGGTCATCAGCTTCCTCGGTAGGTGGAGTAGGCGTAGGGGCTGAGCAGCAGCGGCACGTGGTGGTGCTGCGCGGGGTCGGTGACGGTGAAGGCGATGACCACCTCGGGATAGAAGGTCTCGGCGAGGTAGCCGCCGGTGTCGAAGACGACGCGGTGCACGCCCGCGCCCGCGGTGTCCCACCCCTTGATCCGGCCGTCGCCGTCGGTGCGGCCCTCGGCCAGGACGCGCCCGCCGGCGTCCTCCAGGCGCACCCGCACCCCGGCGGCCGGCCGCCCGGCGACCGCGTCGAGCACGTGCGTCGAGAAGCTCACTCCCCTCCTCCCATCAGCTTGACCAGCCGCAACCGGGTGATCTTCGCCAGCTCGCCGCGTACGGCCGCGCGCTCGCGCTCCTCGTCGTTGCCCAGCCGCTCGCGCAGCCGCGCCAGCAGCTCGGCCCCGCCGAGGCCGGTGGCGCACACCAGGTAGACGTGCCCGAAGCGGGCCTCGTAGGCCCGGTTGCCCTCGGCGAGCGCGGCGCGCAGGTCGTCGCCGACGCCGGACTGCTCCTGCCGCGACCAGGCCGCCTCCCGGCCCGCGCCGGCCGGCCGCTCCCCGATCCTCGGGTGGGCGGCCAGCGCCTCCAGCACGTCCGGCCAGGCCAGCGCGCCGGCCGCCGCCTCTGCCGCGGCCAGCAGGGCGGCGAGGTCACCGTACGGCCGGCCCGCCGCCACCCGCGCGGCGAAGGCGGTGGAGGCGCAGCAGGCGCGCAGCTCCTCCTCGGCCTGTCCCGCCGGGGCGGCGTTGAACGCGGCGAGCGCGCTGAGCGTTGCGGGCATGTGAGAAGTACACACAGGCCCTTCGTGCCCGGTCCATCCGCGAGAACTCCCAACTCCCGCCCCTGGGGCGGCCCGCTTTTCGTGTCATGCTCCAACACGCTCACTGCCGGCACGGGGGTTCGCGCAGGTGGCGGCGGCTCCGGGCGGCGCGGGGTGCGCCTAAACTGAGGGCATCATGAGCCCAACATCCCTGATCGGCGGACACGTGTCCGTGACCGGCGGCCTGGCGACCGGCGGCCTGAAGTACATGGCCGAGATCGGCGCCGAGATGATCCAGGTGTTCGTCACCAACCCGCGCGGCTGGGCGCTCAACGACGGCAAGCCCGACCAGGACGCCAAGCTGGCCGAGTCGGGGGTCACGGCCTTCATCCACGTGCCCTACCTCGTCAACTTCGGCTCGCCCAACGCCGACACGCTCGCCGGCTCGGTCGGCGTGGTCCGGCACGCGCTGCGGCGCGGCGTCGAGACCGGCGCGAAGGGCGTCGTGGTGCACACGGGCTCGGCGGTGACGCAGCCGCGCGACGACGCCATGCGCCAGCTCCGCGAGCACCTGCTGCCGCTGCTCGACGAGATCCCCGACGGCGGGCCCGACCTGCTGCTCGAACCGATGGCCGGGCAGGGCGCCATGCTGTGCGCGACCGTCCAGGACCTGGAGCCCTACCTGGCGGCGCTGGAGTGGCATCCGCGCGCCTGCGTCTGCCTCGACACCTGCCACGCCTTCGCCGCCGGCCACGACCTGGCCGCGCCGGGCGGGGTGGCCGAGACGTTCGACGCGCTGCACCGCATCGCGCCGGGCCGGCTCAAGCTGATCCACGCCAACGACTCCAAGGACGTGTGCGGGGCGAAGAAGGACCGGCACGAGAACATCGGGGCGGGGCACATCGGCGCGGAGCCGTTCGCGGAGATCATGCGGCATCCGGCGGTGGCGGGCGTGCCCATCTGCATCGAGACGCCCGGCAAGGCGCCCAAGCACGCCGAGGACATCGCCCTGCTGAAGAAACTGCGCGACGCCCACTGAGCCCCGCCCACGGCGGGATCTTGTGACGCTGGGGCGCCCGCGCGCGCGATCCGACCGCCCCCGTGGCCGGATCGCGGGGCCGGCGAACCGGCCTCGGCGGGCGCCCCTTCACGGTCCGGCGTGGCGGGCCCCACCCCCCGGTCAAGGGCCCGGCCGCCGCGGCGGCCAGCGAGGGCCGCCGGTGAGTCCGGCGCATCAGACCTGCGGTGAGCCCCCCGGCTCGTCCCCCCGATGCGCCGGAGTGGCTTCCGATGCCATGACACTACGGATGCGATCTTGGGAGCGAAACCCCGTTGCTGACCAGCGCGTCGAACGGTCCGTAGTCAGCGCTGTACGGAGAGTGGGTTGACGACGAGCGGTCACCCCGGAACGACGAGCGGCCGATCAGGGGCGTGCCCGGTGGCCCGGCGCCCGCGTCCGCCTTCCCGTCCGGCCCGTCCGCCCTGCCGCCCGAGGGCATGTGACCAGGGAAATCATTACCACCGGCGCGGACGGCCCCTGCCCCATGAGCGGCGCCGGGGCGGGAGTGCCCGCACCCCGTTTCACGCCCTTACGAGATCACGCCCCGGTGCTGGCGGACGAGCTGCTCGCGCACCTGGCGGCTGTGCCGGCGGCTCACCGGGAGCTGCTCGCCGCCGACGGTGAGGACCACCCGCCCGCCCTCGAAGCGCAGCTCGCTGACGTGCCGCGCCGACACCAGCGTGCTGCGGTGGATGCGCAGGAACCCGGCCTGCGACCAGCGCCGCTCCAGCGCGGCCAGCGACATGCGGACGAGGTAGCTGCCGTCCACGGTGTGCAGCCGCACGTAGTCGCCCTTGGCCTCGGCGTAGCGCACGGCCTGCTGCGGCACGAACCGGGTGCGCCCGCCCAGCTCGACCGGGATGACGTCGTCCTGGACCGGCACGGGCGCGGGCGCCGCGGCGGCCTCCAGCCGGCGCACGGCCTCCGACAGCCGCTCGGCCCGGACCGGCTTGAGCAGGTAGTCGACCGCCTCCAGCTCGAACGCCTGCACCGCGCACTCCTCGTGAGCGGTGACGAAGACCAGCCGTGGCGGGCTCGGGAAGCCGCCGACCAGCCGGGCCAGGTCGAGCCCGTTGAGCCCCGGCATGCCGATGTCGAGGAACACGGCGTCGAGCCGCTCGCCGCCGCCGATCATCTGGACCATGTCCTGCAGCGCCGTGACGCCGTCGGCCGCGGTCGAGACGTGCTCGATCCGGTCGTCCTGGCGCAGCAGGTAGGCCAGCTCCTCCAGGGCGGGGACCTCGTCGTCCACGGCCAGCACTCTCAGCATGGCGGCCACGCTGCCGCATGAACGCGAAGGTCACAAGCGACACGCCAACGGAGCGTGCTGATTCGGCTACACCCAGGTGACGCCGGGCGCACCCGCCGTGTCCGCTCGAGCACGGGTGTCAGGGAGGCCCTTCGCCGGGTTCTTCCTGGTAGGAGTAGCGCTGCTCGCGCCAGGGGTCGGCGACGTTGTGGTAGCCGCGCTCCTCCCAGAAGCCGCGCCGGTCCTCCAGGAGGTATTCGATGGCGCGCACCCACTTGACGCTCTTCCAGGCGTACAGGTGCGGCACCACGATGCGGACCGGGTGGCCGCGCTCGGCGCTGAGCGGCTTCTCGTCCAGCTCCATCGCGAACAACGTGTCGGGGGCCGCGAAGTCGGACATGCGCAGGTTGGCGCTGTAGCCGTACTCGGCCCAGATCATGACGTGGCTGACGCCCGGGTCGGGCGGGGCGGCCGCCATGAGGGTCGCCGGGGTGACGCCGCGCCACTCGTTGGCCATGAGCGAGAACTTGGTCACGCAGTGGAAGTCGGCCACGCGCGTCACGCGGGGCAGGGACTCGAACTCGCCCCAGGTGAAACGGTGCTCCTCGCCCGAGGCGGTGGCGCCGAACACCTTGAAGTCCCAGGTCTCCGGCTTGAACTGCGGCACTCTGCCGTAGTGGATGACGGGTCGGCCTCGCGGGACGTACTGGCCTGGTGGCAGGCGCGACTCCTCCACGATCTCTCCCCTCACCTGACTCGCGTCTGACGCACATCCTGCCACCGGTCCGCGCGCGGCTCGCGGCCGGGTCTCGTGCGATAGGATGCGGGCCTATGCGCAACGCGTTCCTGTTTTGGTATGGCGACGGACCCGAGTCCGTTCGCCATCTGACGCTGCGCTAGCAGACAGGCGAACGAAAGGCCCCGGGTCCGACAGGACCCGGGGCCTTTCGTGTTTTCCGGGGACGACAAGGAGAGTGTTCAGATGGTGATCGTCATGGGGCCCGAGGCCACGTCCGGCGACGTCGAGGCGATCGTCGGCCTCGTGCAGGCGGCCGGCGTGGAGGCGTTCGTCAGCAAGGGCGTACGGCGCACGATCGTCGGCCTGGTCGGCGACGTGGCCCAGCTCGACGGGGCGAGCCTGCGCGGCATGCCCGGGGTGCGCGACGTGATGCGGATCTCCGCGCCGTACAAACTGGTGAGCCGGGAGAACCATCCCGAACGCTCGACGGTCCATGTGGGCGGCGTGCCGATCGGCCCCGGCACCGTGACGCTCATCGCGGGGCCGTGCGCGGTGGAGACCCACCAGCAGACGCTGGACGCGGCCCGGATGGCGCAGGCGGCCGGGGCGCGGCTGCTGCGCGGCGGGGCGTTCAAGCCGCGCACCTCGCCGTACGCCTTCCAGGGGCTGGGCGAGGCGGGCCTGCGCATCCTGGCGGACGTGCGCGAGGAGACCGGGCTGCCGATCGTGACCGAGGTGGTGGACGCCCGGGACGTGGAGCTGGTGGCCGCGTACGCGGACATGCTGCAGGTCGGCACCCGCAACATGCAGAACTTCGCGCTGCTGCAGGCGGTCGGCGCGGCCGGCCGGCCGGTGATGCTGAAGCGCGGCATGAGCGCCACCATCGAGGAGTGGCTGATGGCCGCCGAGTACGTCGCCCAGCGCGGCAACCTCGACATCGTGCTGTGCGAGCGCGGCATCCGCACCTTCGAGCAGGCGACCCGCAACACGCTCGACATCGCGGCGGTGCCGGTGGCGCAGCGGCTGTCGCACCTGCCGGTGATCGTGGACCCGTCGCACTCGGGCGGCCGGCGCGACCTGGTGCTGCCGCTGACCCGGGCGGCCCTGGCGGTGGGCGCCGACGGCGTGATCATCGACGTGCACCCGCAGCCCGAGCAGGCGCTCTGCGACGGCCCGCAGGCGCTGGTGGAGGACGACCTGGGTGAGCTGGCCCAGGTGATGACGGACCTGCCGCCGCTGCTCGGCAAGTCGGCGGCGGCCGCGCTGGCGCTCTGAGAACCGGGGCGGCGCCGGCGCTCCGAGCGCCGCCCTCGGCCTCAGCCCCCTCGTCTCAGAGGGTGTATTCCTGGATCGAGTCGGCGAGCTGGACGCAGAGCTCCTCGGCGTCCAGCCGCCGCTCGATCTGCTTGAGGTCCTCGATCTTGGCGCGGGTCTCGGCCCGCTTGGGGGCGAGCAGGGAGCAGCAGTCCTCGTCGGGCAGCTCGGAGATCTCCAGCGTGCCGATGCGCCGGGCCTCAGCCATGATCTCGGTCTTGTCCCAGCCGACGAGCGGGCGCAGGATCGGCAGCTCGACCGCGTTGTCCTGGGCGGTGATGTTGGTCAGGGTCTGCGAGGAGACCTGCCCGAGCGCGTCGCCGGTGACCAGCGCGGCCGCCTTGATGCGGTGGGCGACCTCCTCGGCGGTCTTGAGCATGAGCCGCCGCTGCGCGATGACCGCCAGGCGGTCCTGGCCGGAGGTGCGGATCGACTGCTGCGCCTTGCCGAAGGGCACCACCCAGAGCCGCGAGCGGCCCTGGAAGCGGTCGAGCTTGCGCACCAGCGCGTACGCCTTGTAGATCGACTCGGAGGTGGTGAACGGGATGCCGGAGAAGTGCAGGAAGTCGACGTGGAGGCCGCGCCGCATCATGCGGTAGGCGGCCACCGGGGAGTCGATGCCGCCCGACATGAGGGCCAGCGCCCGGCCGCTGCTGCCGACGGGCAGGCCGCCCTGGCCGGGGATGCCGCCGGTGAAGACGAACACCTCGTCCCTGTCGACCTCGATGTGCAGGGTCAGCTCGGGGTTGCGCAGGTCGACGGGGAGGCCGTACTCGTCGTTGATGGCGCCGCCGACCAGGCGGTCGAGCTCGTTGGAGCGCAGGGGGAAGCGCTTGTCGCGGCGGCGCGAGCGG
The DNA here is from genome assembly GCF_057536035.1 of Nonomuraea sp. B208. Taxonomy (NCBI): domain Bacteria; kingdom Bacillati; phylum Actinomycetota; class Actinomycetes; order Streptosporangiales; family Streptosporangiaceae; genus Nonomuraea; species Nonomuraea sp. B208. The sequence continues at coordinate 365,505 of NZ_BAAJOU010000023.1, read as the reverse complement.
ACCGCGAAGCGGGCGCCGCGCTTGGCCTCCTCGCTCTCGCCGACCAGCTCCAGGCCGGCCTTGAGGACGGCCTCGGGGTCCTTGGCGACCCGCCAGGCGCGGTGGATCCAGACCAGTCCGGGAACCTCGGCGACGCGCTGCGCGACGACCTCGGCCTGCTCGACGGTCGTGCCCTCGGGCAGGAAGATCGCGATCACGCCGTGCCGCTTGCGCACGTCGGTCTTGAGGTCGGTGCTGCCCTCCAGCGCGTGCCGGATGTTGGCGATCAGGCGGCGCTCGAACAGCTCGCGGTTCTTGCCCTTCAGGACGATCTCGCCCAGCTTGAGCAGTACGCACGGCTCGCCCAGGGCGGACATCGTCATGGTGGAACCTCCGGGGAGCAGGGATGGGACGGCCTTCATCGCAACGCCGTGACCCATCGAGTTTAGTCCGCGCGCGGCCTGCGCCGTTTCCGACAGGACATTTGACAGATAGTTCAAGTATCCATACGTAAGGGATATCCGGGATGGAAGAATTCGGCGACCCCTAACCTCCGAGGATCTCGGCTCCATGACCTCTGCTGTGAACCACTTCACCCACGGTCCGCTCACGCCGGCGCTCGCGTACGTGATGTCCTGCCTCGGGTCGATGCTGGGACTGCGGCTCACCGCCCAGGCGCACGCCTCGCGCGGCGGCGCGCGGACCCGCTGGCTGCTCGGCGCGGCCGTCTCCATCGGCGGCACCGGCATCTGGGTGATGCACTTCGTCGCGATGATGGGCTTCGCCGTGGACGGCACCAGGATCACCTACGACGTCCCGCTCACCGTGGCGTCGGCGCTCGTGGCGATCGTGGTCGTCGGCACCGGCCTGTTCCTCGTCTCGTACGGCCGGGGCCGGCTCCCCGCGCTGCTCGGCGGCGGCCTGCTCACGGGCCTCGGCGTGGCCTCCATGCACTACCTCGGCATGTACGCCATGAACATGTCCGCCCACGTCTCCTACGACCGCCCCACCGTGGTGCTCTCGGTGGCGATCGCCGTGGTCGCGGCGACGGCGGCGCTCTGGTTCACGCTGCGGGTCAAGAAGCCGGTCTGGATCACCGCCGCCGCCCTCGTCATGGGCCTCGCGGTGGCCGGGATGCACTACACCGGCATGGCCGCCATGCGCGTCACCCTGCACGCGCCCGCCGACGGGCGGCCCACCCCGGCGACGGGGGCCGACGCCCTCGACTTCCTCGTCCCGCTCATGACCGTGATCAGCCTGATCACGCTCACCATGCTGCTCATGGTGCTGCTGTCGCCGTCCCAGGAGGAGCTGCACGAGGACGCCGAGCTCGTGGCCAAGCTGGAGCTGCGCCGGCGTACGGCCCGGCAGGAGCGCCTGGCCCGCCCGCGCCCGCCGATGCCGCAGGAGCCGAGAGTCCCTCACGTCTCATAGGCACAGTTTGGCAACAGGTGGTTGCGCCCTGACGACTCGCTGTGGATACTCCCTTATCTCTGCGTAAGGGACTGGTGAGTCATGTCGCCGATTGACCATTTCTCCTTCGGGCCGCTGACGCCTGTCATGGCGTACCTCATCTCCACCGCCGGCAGCATGCTCGGCCTCATGCTCACCTCGCGGGCGCGGCTCATGGGCGGGCGCGAGGCGAACTACTGGCTGCTCGGCGCCGCGCTCGCCATCGGCGGCACGGGCATCTGGACCATGCACTTCATCGCCATGATGGGCTTCTCCGTGAGCGGCACGGTCATCCGCTACGACGTGCCGCGCACGGCCGCCTCCGCGGTGCTCGCCGTCGTCGTCGTGGGGCTCGGGCTGTTCCTCGCCTCCCACCGCGGTGAGCGGCTGCCCTACCTGCTCGGCGGCGGCCTGCTGACCGGGCTCGGCGTCGCCGGCATGCACTACCTCGGCATGTCCGCCATGAACCTGTCCGCCCACCTCTCCTACGACCCCGTCGTCGTGGCGCTGTCGGTGCTCGTCGCGATCGGGGCGGCCACGGCGGCCCTGTGGTTCACGCTGCGGGTCAGCGGCGCGCTGAAGGTCGGCGCGGCGGCGCTGGTGATGGGCGTGGCGGTCTCCGGCATGCACTACACGGGCATGTTCGCCCTGTCGGTGCACGACCACACGGAGATGGCGACGCCGCCGGGCGCGCGCGGCATCGACTTCCTGCTGCCACTGATCGTCGGCCTCAGCCTGGTGACCGTGGGGCTGCTGCTCGCGCTCATCCTGTCGCCGTCGGAGAAGGAGCTGCGCGGCGAGGCGGAGCTCCGCGAGCGGCTGCGCGGGCTCGGGGAGGAGGGCGTGCCGGAGATCGACCTGTTCGGCACGCCCCGCAGGTGATCTATGAGTGGGGGTACGGCCTGCGACACGTGGTGGGCCGCCGACTCTCCGCGGCGCAAGCCGTACCCTTGAGCGGGTTGTAGCGGAAACCCCGCTGGGCCCAAAGGTACGGCCGGCGCTTGCAGGCGGCTTGCAGCTAGCCGAAGAAGACCTCGGCCTCGGCGTAACGTTCCACCGGCACCGTCTTCAGCTCGGACGTCGCCTCGTCGAGGCCCACCCTCACGATGTCGGTGCCGCGCAGCGCGACCATCTTGCCGTAGTCGCCCTCGTGGGCCGCGTCGATCGCCTGCAGCCCGAACCTGGTGGCGAGCACCCGGTCGTAGGCCGTCGGCGTGCCGCCGCGCTGGATGTGGCCGAGGACCGTGGTGCGGGCCTCCTTGCCGGTGCGCTTCTCGATCTCCTTGGCCAGCGTCTCGCCGATGCCGCCGAGGCGTACGTGCCCGAACGCGTCCAGCTCGCTCGCCTGCAGCGCCATCTGCCCCTCCAGCGGATGGGCGCCCTCGGCGACGACGATGATCGGCGAGTAGCGGGTGCGGAAGCGGGACTCGACGTATTCGCAGACGCGGTCGATGTCGAACGGCTTCTCGGGGATGAGGATGACGTTGGCCCCGCCCGCCATGCCCGCGTGCAGCGCGATCCAGCCCGCGTGGCGGCCCATGACCTCGCAGATGAGCGCCCGGTGGTGGGACTCGGCCGTGGTGTGGAGGCGGTCGATGGCCTCGGTGGCGATGTTGACGGCCGTGTCGAAGCCGAAGGTGTAGTCGGTGCCGGACAGGTCGTTGTCGATGGTCTTGGGCACGCCCACGACGTTGACCTGGCGTTCGTAGAGCTGCCTGGCGACGCCCAGGGTGTCCTCGCCGCCGATGGCGATCAGCGCGTCCACGCCGCCGGCGGCCAGGTTCTCCTTGATGCGGTCGACGCCGCCCTCGATCTTGATGGGGTTGGTCCGGGAGGAGCCCAGGATGGTGCCGCCACGCGGGAGGATGCCGCGGACGGCCTGGATGTCGAGCGGCATGGTGTCGCCCTCCAGGGGGCCGCGCCAGCCGTCGCGGAAGCCCACGAACTCGTGGCCGTAGACGCTCACCCCCTTACGTACGACAGCCCTGATCACGGCGTTGAGCCCGGGGCAGTCGCCCCCTCCTGTGAGCACTCCGATACGCATGGCGGGTTCCTCCCGTTGGGGTTCACGAACCTGACCTCAGTATTCAGCTCGCATTCTGCCCACATCCCCCGCCAGTGGTCTAGACCAAACGCCGAACCCTGTCGGCGGAGAATCAGCCCACCAGCACGCAGGCGGGGCTCTCCGCCGCGTACGACTCCCCCGTGAGCCCGGGCACGCCGTCGGTCAGCGCGAGGACGGTCACCGTGCCCGAGTGCTGGTTGGCGACGTAGAGCCGGTCGCCGTCGATGGCGAAGTGGCGCGGCCACGCGCCGCCGCAGGGCACCTCGGCCACCGGCGCGAGGTCCGCGGCGCTCAGCACGGTGACGGTGTCGGGGCCGCGGTTGGCGACGTAGACGTGGTCGCCGTCGAGCTGGAGGTGGGAGGGGGCGTTGGCGACGCCGGCGACGCGGGAGGCGGGCGCGACGGTGCGCCGGCCGTCCTCCTCGATCATGGTGACGGTGCCGTCGAGCTCGCCCGCGACGTAGAGGCGGCCCCCGGCGAAGGCGAAGTGGCGCGGGCCGGTGCCGGGCTGCAGGGTGAGAGGCTCCAGCGGCGTGCCGTCGGGCAGGTAGCGCCGGATCTCGTCGGTGCCGAGGTCGGAGACGTGCAGGACGCCGTCGTGGAAGACGGCCTCGTGGGCGTGCGGGCCCTCCTGGCGCTCCGGGTCGGGGCCGGAGCCCTCGTGGCGCAGCACGATCGGCTCGCCCTCGAACGCGCCCCGCGCGTCGAGCCGGTAGAGCACGGCCGTGCCGTCGCCGTAGTTGGTGGCGGCGAGCAGCGTGCCGGACGGGTCCACGGCCACGTGGCACGGGCTGGAGCCCTCGCTGGGTCGTTCGTCGAGGGGCGCGAGCCCGTCCTCGCGGACGGCGAAGGCGGTGAGCCAGCCGCGTTCGAGCTCGCCGACGGCGTAGAGCACCGGCAGCGTGGGATGGACGGCGAGGAACGACGGCGCCGCGACCCGGGTGAGCTCACCCTCGCCGCCGAAGCGCCCGTCGCTGTCGCCGCCGAAGGTGAGGATGCCGGGGCCGTAGCCGCCGATGCGCAGGAGCTTCACAGCTCCCATCCAATCATGGTTGACTGTGGCAATGAGTTCGTTGACAGAAGCAAGGGTTTCTGAGGTCCGGGCCTTCAACCGCTTCTACACGCAGCTGATCGGCGTGCTGCGGGCGGGCATGCTGGACTCGCCGTACTCGCTGACCGAGGGGAGGGTGCTGTTCGAGCTGGCCCACGCCGAGCCGATGGAGACCGGGGAGCTGCGCGCGCTGCTCGACCTCGACGCCGGCTACCTCAGCAGGATCCTCACCCGCTTCGACGCCGAGGGGCTGATCCGGCGCGAGCGCTCGGCCTCCGACGCGCGCAAGCAGGTCGTCCGCCTCACCGACAAGGGCTCGGCCACGTACGCCGACCTCGACCGGCGCTCGGCCGAGCAGATCGAGCGGCTGCTGTCCGGGCTGCCGGAGGCCGACCAGGGGCGGCTGGTCGGCGGCATGGCCACGATCAGGTCGCTGCTGTCGGACGGGGAGCCCCGGCCGGAGCCGTACGTGATCAGGCCGCCGCGCACCGGCGATCTCGGCTGGGTCGTCCAGCGGCACGCCGACCTCTACAGCCGCGAGTACGGCTGGGGCACCGCCTTCGAGCAGACCGTCGCCGGCATCGTCGCGGGCCTCGACTTCACCAAGGACGCCGGCTGGATCGCCGAGGCCGGCGGCGAGCGCGTGGGCTGCGTCTTCTACGTGCGCGAGGACGACGGCCAGGCGAAGCTGCGGATCCTGCTGGTCGAGCCGTCCGCGCGCGGCATGGGCATCGGGCGGCGGCTGGTCGAGGAGTGCCTGCGGCACGCCAGGGCCGACGGCCGCCGGCGGATCACGCTGTGGACGCGCGACTGCCTGGTGAGCGCGCGGCGCATCTACGAGGCGGCCGGCTTCCGGCTGACGGCGGAGGAGAAGGGCACGGAGAACGGCGTCGAGGTCAACGAGCAGTGGTGGACGCTCGACCTGTGAGCCTCCCGCCGGGCTCTCAGGCTCGGAAGGGGCCGGCGACCTCGAACGTGCGGCCCTCCGCCCGGCCGCGCCTGGCCGAGAAGTAGAGCCGGTCGCCGCGCGGCGAGAACGCGAGGCCGGTCAGCTCCACCCCGGCCTGCCCCTCCAGCCGCAGGAACGGCGTGACCTCCCGGTCGGGGGCGATCACGTCGATCTGGGTGGTGCGCCGGGCCGCGTAGAGGTCGCCGGAGGGCGCGGCCGTGATGGTGCGCACCCCCTCGCACAGCCGGTCGAGCGCGGCGGTCTGCCCGTCGTAGGCCCACAGGCCGGCGTCGCCCTTGGTGGTGAAGTAGCAGACCCCGCCCGCGTAGTGGCAGGCGTCGCCGCCGTCGAAGCGGCGCGCGTCGGCCACCTGGTGGCGGGTCTCCTGCAGCAGCCCGGCCGGCGACGGCACCACCCGCCACTGCCCGGAGCCGCACAGCACCTCCAGCGTGCCCTCGGTGAGGTCGCCCCAGTCGGAGGGGCTGAAGCGGTAGAAGCAGCCGTCCGGCTCGTCCTCGGTGAGGTAGACCACGCGCCGCTCGGGGTCGCAGGCGGCGGCCTCGTGCCGGAAGCGGCCCATGGCGAGGCGGGGCCGCGCGGCCCGCGCGCCGTAGGGGTCGCACTCGAAGACCCGGCCGCGGTGGCCGAGCTCGCACGACAGCCAGGTGTGCCACGGCGTGGCGCCGCCGGCGCAGTTGAGATCGGTGCCGGACAGGATGCGGTAGGCGTCGCCCACCGTGCCGTCGGCACGGAAGCGCAGCGCCGACGCGCCGCCGAGCAGCGGCAGCTCGGAGTTGGACACGTAGATCCAGCCGTCGCCGTCGGGGAAACAGGCGCCGCCGTCGGGCGCGGCGTGCCAGGTCAGCCCGGCGACCTTGTCGCCGCTGCGGGCCACCACCCGGCCGGTGAACCCCGAGGGCAGCGCGAGACCTTCGGCGTCCGGCAGGCCGAGCGGTCCGTACGGGCTGGTGCCGCCCTGCATGAGCGGGCCCGTGCGGAGGAGAGTCTTGTGGGACATCGTGGGGCCTCCCTCTAGGTGCCACGCTAGTGGACCGCACGGACATGAATGGCAGGGATTCGCGAGTTCAAACTCTGCGCAAACCTCGCCGGGGGCCGGTCGCGCGCGGAGCCCGGGGCCGCTTCCTCGGTCCCCGGGCTCCGGGCATGCCGTGCTCCGCTCAGGTCATCGCCTGGAACATCCAGTGCTGCTTGTCGATCTCCTGGACCGCGGCGATGAGCAGGTCCTGGGTCACCGGGTCGGCCTCTTCGGTCTGCTGGATGCGCTCGTACATGCGCTTGCTGATCCCGCCCAGGCAGTCCGTGATGGTCGCGACGACCTTGCCGTCCTCCAGCCAGCCGCTCTCCAGCTGGGCCAGCTTGGTCGCCTTCGCGACGGTGGCGGCCCGGCCGTCGGGGTTGATCCCGAGGGCGACGGCACGCTCGGCGAGCGTGTCCATGTGCGTCCTCGCGAGTGCGACGACCTGGTCGAGCTGGAGGTGGACCGAGCGGAAGTGGCTGCCCACGAGGTTCCAGTGCGCCTGCTTGCCGACCAGCGACAGGTCGATCAGGTCGATCAGCGCGCCTTGCAGGCACTCGGCGACGGTGTTCCTGGCGTCGTCCGAGAGCGGACCTTTGATCGTGGCCATTGTCGAGATTCCTCCCCGTCCGTCGGTTTTGTTGCTATTTGCCATCAATCGGCAACGTCTGTCCCCCTGCCCAGCTCGGCGGCGGCCTAACATTGACACTGCAATAGTGACAGTGTCATTGTTGAGGTATGAGCGAGACCTGGACCATCGGCGAGCTGGCCGAGCACGCGGCGCGCGCCCTGCGCGACGGCGCCGCGCCGCTCAGCGGGCGGGTCCGCGACGTGCCCGGAGAACGGCTGATCCGGTGGTACACCACCATCGGGCTGCTCGACCCGCCGCTCACCCGGCGCGGCCGCGTCGCCCGGTACGGGCGGCGGCACCTGCTGCAGCTCGTCGCCGTCAAGCGCCTGCAGGCGGCGGGACGCTCGATCGCCGACATCCAGGCGGCGCTCGCGGGGGCGACGGACCACACCCTGGAGGAGACGGCGTCCCTCCCGGCCCATCCCGCGCCCCACCCCCCGGCCCATCCCGCGCCCCACCCCCCGGCCCATCCCGCGCCCCATCCCCCGGCCCATCCCGCGAGCCCTTCCCCGGCCCAGCCTCCGGTCCTTCCCTCGGCCTCTCCCCCGGTCGCCCCCTCTGTTCCTCCGCCCGTCGCGTCCGCCGACGGGACGCCGGGCGGGCGCGGGCGGTTCTGGGCGGAGCGGCCGGCGGCCGGCTCCGGGAGCACGCCCGCGACGGCCGGGGATCCGATGGTCGTGACGGGGGTCAGCTTGGGAGGCGGAGTCCGGCTCGTGTGGGACGGCGGCCGGGTCCCGTCGGAAGAGGACGTCCAGGCGGTCCTGGCGGCGGCGGGCCCGCTGCTCGCGGTGCTGACGGAGAGGAAGCTGACATGAAGATCACTTCGCTGGAGCCCGCCCGGTGCCTGCCGGTGCCGGAGGCCGGGTTCGGCGCCTTGCTGACCGAGCGCGGCAACCTGCCGCTGGAGAGCGTGGACGTCGCGGCGGACATCTCGGGCCTGATCGCCGGGGTCGAGGTCACGCAGGGCTTCCGCAACCCGTACGACGTCACGCTGGAGGCCACCTACGTCTTCCCGCTGCCCGACCGGGCCGCCGTGACCGGCTTCCGCATGGAGGCCGACGACCGCGTCATCGAGGGCGTGCTCAAGGAACGGGCGCAGGCCAGGGCCGACTACGACCGCGCGCTGCGCGAGGGCAGGCGGGCGGCCATCGCCGAGGAGGACCGCCCCGACGTCTTCACCATCCGGGTGGGCAACATCCTGCCCGGCGAGCGCGTCTCGGTGCGGCTGACGCTGAGCCAGCCGCTGCCGTACGAGGACGGCGCGGCCACCTTCCGCTTCCCGCTCGTCGTCGCGCCGCGCTACATCCCCGGCGACCCGATCGACGGCCCGCCCGCGGGCGGCGGCGTCGCGCCCGACACCGGCGCCGTGCCGGACGCCTCCAGGATCACGCCGCCGGTGCTGCTGCCCGGCTTCCCCCACCCGGTGCGCCTGTCGCTCGCCGCGACCGTGGACGCCGCCGGGCTGGAGCTGCGCGAGCTGGCCTCCAGCCTCCACGTCGTGGAGGAGGAGGGCAACACGGTACGGCTGAAGCCCGGCGAGCGGCTGGACCGCGACTTCGTCCTGCGCCTGTCGTTCGAGGCGTCCACGTCGCTCCAGCTCCACAGGGGCGGCGACGGGGAGGCCGGCACGTTCGCGCTCACGGTCGTGCCGCCGCCGCTGCAGGCCACCCGCACGCCGCGCGACCTGGTGCTGCTGCTCGACCGGTCGGGCAGCATGGGCGGCTGGAAGATGGTGGCCGCGCGCCGGGCCGCCGCCCGGATCGTGGACACGCTGACGCCGCAGGACCGCTTCGCGGTGCTGACGTTCGACTCGGTGGTGGAGCGGGCCTTCGAGGGGCTGGCAGAGGCGTCCGACCGCAACCGCTACCGCGCCGTCGAGCACCTGGCCCGCGTGGACGCCCGCGGCGGCACCGAGCTGCTGGAGCCGCTGCGCCAGGCCGTCGCGCTGCTGGGCGGCGGCGAGGCCGGGCGGGAGCGGGTCGTGGTGCTGGTCACCGACGGCCAGGTGGGCAACGAGGACCAGATCCTGGAGCAGGCGGGCGGCGCGCTCTCGGCCATGCGGGTGCACGCGGTCGGCATCGACCGGGCCGTGAACGCCGGCTTCCTCGGCCGCCTGGCCGGGCTCGGCGCGGGCCGGTGCGAGCTGGTCGAGTCGGAGGACCGCCTCGACGCCGCCATGGAGCACATCCACCGCCGCATCGGCGCCCCCCTGGTCACGGACCTGTCGCTCGACGGCCTGGACGCCGAGCCTGACACCGTCACGCACCTCGGCTCGATCTTCCCTGGCGTGCCGCTGCGCGTGTACGGGCGGTGCCGCGAGGGCTCGGCGGTGACCGTGCGCGGCGTGGCCGCGGGCGGGCCGTGGGAGGAGCGGGTCGAGGGCGTGCCGGTGGACGCCCCCGCCCTGCGCGCCGTCTGGGCCCGCGCGCACCTGCGCGAGCTCGAGGACCGGTACGCCATGGGCGAGCACGACCTCGAGTCCCGGATCGTGCGGGTCTCGCTGGACAACGGCGTGTTGTGCCGCTTCACGGCGTACGTGGCCGTGGACACCCGCCAGGTCGCCGACGGCGAGCCCGAGCACCACGTCATCCAGCCGGTCGAGCCGCCGAGCGGGTGGGACTCGCCGGTCCCGCCGGCGGGCGGCACCTTCGCCGCGGCGGCCCTGATGGCCATGCCGCCCTCCGCTCCCCGGATGCGGGCGCCGGAGCCGACGCTGGGGGCGGCCGAGGGCTTCGACGACCTGGACGTCCCCGACTTCCTCACCCCCGGCCCGGCCGCCCCGGGCGGCGGCGGGCCCGGTGTTCCTGGCGGAGGTCCCGGCGGGCCCGGCTTCCCCGGGCGGCCGCCGATGCCGCCGCCGAGGGCGCCCTTCCCGGCCGGTCCGCCCGCGGGCGGCCTGCGCGGGCGGGGCAAGTCGCGGCCCGCGCCGCGCCGTACACAGGGGCTGGAGGCGGTGCGCCCGCAGCTCGCCATCGAGCTGGACCGGCTCAGGGCCCTGCCGGCGCCCGACCTGGCGTACCTGGCCGACCTCGGGACGCGGCTGGCGGCGCTGGCGGCGTACCTGGGCGGGGAGGAGCGGCTGGAGGCGCTGGCGCGCGACCTGGAGGCGGCCGAGCGGCCGGGCGCCGACGCCCGCGCGCTCCACGACCACGCCGTCGCGTCGCTGACCGCCCTGCTCGGCTCCCCGCCCGTCCCGCCGGAGGCCCCGCGCCGGGGCCCCTTCTGGAAACGCTCCTGAGCGGAACGCCGCCGTGAGCACGCGATGCTGGGTTTGCGCCGGAGGTGCCTCCGGCGCAAATACCCTGTACGGGTGACCACACTTGTCCTGGACGGCGGCCTGTCCACCCACCTCGAACGCCTCGGCGCCGACCTCAGCGACGAGCTCTGGTCGGCCCGCCTGCTGCTCGAACGCCCCGAGCTGATCCGCCAGGCGCACGCCGACTACTTCGCGGCGGGCGCCGACGTGGCCACGACGGCCAGCTATCAGGCGACGTTCGAGGGCTTCGCCCGCCACGGCATCGACGCCGCCCGCGCGGAGGCGCTGATCAGGCTGTCGGTGGAGCTGGCCAGGCAGGCCCGCGACGCGGCCGGGCGCGGCCTGGTGGCGGCGTCCGTCGGCCCGTACGGCGCCTTCCTGGCCAACGGCGCCGAGTACACCGGCGACTACGACCTCGACGAGGACGCTCTGTACTCCTGGCACCGCCGCCGGTGGGACGTCCTCGCCTCCGCCGGCGCCGACCTGCTGGCCTGCGAGACCATCCCCTCCTACCCGGAGGCGCGGGCCCTGGCCCGGCTGCTGGAGGACACGCCCCGCGTCCGGGCCTGGGTCAGCTTCTCCTGCCGCGACGGCGAGCGGCTGAACGACGGCACCCCGATCCGTGAGGCCGCGGCGCTGTTCGCGGGCAACGCGCGGGTGGTCGCCGTCGGCGTCAACTGCACGGCCCCCCGCCACATGCCCGCGCTGATCGCGGCTCTCCAGGGCGGCCTGCCGGTCGTGGTCTATCCCAACTCGGGCGAGAGCTGGGACGCCGGTCACCGGCGCTGGCTGGGGCTCGCCGATCCGGTGGAGTTCGGGCAGGCGGCCGCCGAGTGGCAGCGGGCGGGCGCGTCGCTCATCGGCGGCTGCTGCCGTACGACGCCGCAGCACATCGAGCAGATCCGCGCCCACCTCACCTGACCGGCGGGCGCGGCCGTGGAACGGCTCAGAACGGCTCAGAACGGCTCAGGTGATGACGGGCTGGGTGCGGCGGCGGCGGGTCAGCGCGTTGTCGAGGGCGAAGGCGCCGCCGCCGGTGAACCCGACCGCGAGGCTCCCGGCGGCCAGCGCCAGGACGAACTCGTAGCCGCCGTCGCCGGTCAGCCCGTGCGGGCCGTGGACGAAGACGATCGCGCCGATCATGTCGAGGGCGAGCAGCGCGCCCGCGATCGGCAGCGCCGCGCCGAGCACGAGCGCGACGCCGCCCGCCACCTCCAGCGCGGCCACGGCGGGCGCGGCCAGCCCGGGCAGCGGTATGCCGGCGGCGGCGAAGAACTCGGCCGTGCCCGCGATCCCCATGGTCGCGAACTTCTGGTAGCCGTGCACCAGGAAGATCACCCCGAGGGCGATCCTGGCCAGCAGCAGGACGACGGGACGGGCTTGGTCGAGCATGCGGTCTCCTCGGCTCAGGACAGCGCACATCACTCTACGCCACCGAGCCGCTACCGTCAGTTCACTGCTGGGCCGCGCCGGTCGCGCGGGCGGCCCGCTCCATCTCGATGCGGGCGCTGACGGCGTACTTGTCGACGTATTCCTGGCCGGACAGCTCCATCAGGGCGTACATGATCTCGTCGGTGACCGCGCGCAGCACGAGCCGGTCGTCCTCCATGCCGTAGTAGCGGGAGAAGTCGAGCGGCTTGCCGAACCTGACGCCGGGCCGGATGCCGAGCTTGGGCAGCGGCCGTCCCGGCGGCATCATCTCGTACGTGTTGACCATCGCCCACGGGATGACCGGGGCCCGCGACTCCAGCGCCAGCCGGGCGACGCCGGTCTTGCCCTTGTAGAGCCGGCCGTCGGGCGAACGGGTGCCCTCGGGGTAGATGCCGAGGATGTGCCCCTCACGCAGGATGCGCAGGCCGGTGCGGAGCGCCGCCTCGCTGGCCTTGCCGCCGGAGCGGTCGATCGGCACGGTGCCGACGCCGCTGAAGAACAGTCTGGTGAAGAAGCCCTTGATGCCGCGCCCGGTGAAGTAGTCGGACTTGCCGAGCGAGATGACCTTGCGCTTGAGTTGGAGCGGTCCGAAGAAGTGGTCGGCGAACGACAGGTGGTTGCCGGCCAGGATCACCCCGCCCTCTCTGGGCACGTTTTCGACGCCCTCGGCCCACGGCCTGAACACGAGGTGGAGGAACGGCCCCAAGATGGCCTTGACCACCCAGTAGAACACTCCGGCACCTCTTTTCCAGCAAATTTGTCCGTGGGCAGAGTCATCTTCCCATCCCGAGCGCCTTGCAACTACACCAGCTCTCGCACAAACACCCTTGAACGTGCGACGATCGGGCCGTTCCAGGATGAACAGCTGGAATGAAACTGCATGGAGGAGCTGTTATGCCGCTCATGCCAGGCGCGGAGCCCTACCACCACGACGGAGGCCAAGTCGGCGTGCTGCTCTGCCACGGGTTCACCGGCACGCCGCAGTCGCTGCGGCCATGGGCGGAGTTCCTCGCGGCGCACGGGCTCAGCGTCTCGCTGCCCCGCCTGCCCGGCCACGGCACGCGCTGGCAGGAGATGAACCGCACCCATTGGGAAGACTGGTACGCCGAGGTGGAGAAGGCGTTCGAGGACCTCCAGGGGCGCTGCGCCGAGGTGTTCGTGGCGGGGCTGTCGCTCGGCGGCTGCCTGGCGCTGCGGCTCGCCGAGGTGCACGGCCCGGCCGTCAGGGGTGCGGTCGTGGTCAACCCGTCCATCGCCAGCGACGTCCCGCTGCTGCGGCTGGCGCCGCTGCTGAAGTGGTTCGTGCCGTCGGTGCCCGGCGTCGCGAACGACGTCAAGAAGGCCGGCGCGCGCGAGCTGGCCTACGCCCGCACCCCGGTCAAGGCGGCGGCCTCGCTGCCCGGCCTGTGGGCACTGGTGCAGGCCGACCTGGCGAAGGTGACGCAGCCGCTGCTGGTCTACCGCAGCGTGGACGACCACGTGGTGAAGCCTACGAGTGTGGCGATCATCCGCAGGAGGGTCCCGCACGCCACGATCGAGGAGCTTACCGATAGCTATCATGTTGCGACGCTCGACAACGACGCCGACACGATCTTTGCCGGCAGCCTCGACTTCATCCGGACACATGCCTCGGTACCCTTGCAGAGGGACTGATCGCACCCAGGGGGAAGTCGCGATCACTGTGGAGAGGCCCATCTAGGTGACGCCCCAGAGTGACGAGGACGAGGTCTGGCGGCAGATCGTCGCGTCCTTCAACGACACCGCCGAGCGCGACTCGGCCGACCAGCCATGGCCGGACAGCGAGAACGTCCCCGCGGAGCCCACCCGGCGGGTGGTGAAACCCTCGGAGGAGCTCGAAGAGGACCTCGACGAGCCCGAGGACAAGAACGACGAGGGCGAGGACGGCGAGGAGGAGGGGCACTACGTGCCGCCGCCGCCCCCGCCGCTGCCCAAGGTCGACCTGGCGACGAAGGTGGCGTGGGTGGCGCTGTTCGGCGGCCCCGCCTACCTCCTGATCGCCGCCATGGCGAACTGGCACATGGAGGGGTGGGCGCTGTTCACGGCGGTGGCGGCGTTCATCGGCGGGTTCGTGGCGCTGGTGGTGCGCATGGGCGACGGGCCGCCGTCCAACGACTCCGGCTGGGACGACGGCGCGGTGCTCTGACAGCGCGGACCCTCGCGCCGCCGGCTCAGGATCTCGTCCGGGCGGCGGTGGAGGCGGCCGTGGTCTTGGGGGCGAACGACTCCACGACGTCGGTGTAGCGGTCGGAGGTGTCGACCGCGTGCCCGACCGCCCACACCGCGCCCTTGCCCGCGAGGTAGGTGACGGCCTGGAGACGCACGCTGCTGCGGCCCTTGTCGGCGCCGCCCCGGATGATCGAGCACGAGCCCTTCTCGCAGCGCGCCACGAACGGCTCGGCCGCCCGGTCGGGGTCGTAGCCGGTCATCCAGTAGCGGCCCTTGCCGTCGCCGGTCACGCCGTAGAGCCGGGCGCCGGTGACGGGCAGGCTCTGCCGCTTCCAGCGCTTGCCGTTCCAGACGAGCACGAGCGGCGAGATGTCGCCGGGGCCGCTGTAGACGCCGCCGACCGCGACCGCCCGCTTGGCGTTGTCGGTCTGGATGTCGCGGAGGTAGCCGCCGGGGATCGAGGGCAGCGGCATCGGCTTCCACGTGCCGCCCGAGTTGTGGGCGATGAGCGGCTCGGTGCCGGTGTCGCCGACGGCGAAGCCGCCCGCCACCGCGTAGAGCGCGCCCTTGTCCTTGAGCTGCTGCACCGTCCAGGCGCCGTTCTGGCCGGTGAGCACGAGTGCGCGCTTCTCGCGGCTGCCGACCGCCACGACCTTGGCGCCCTTGGCGTCGACGCCGCCGAGCCAGTCGCCCGAGCGCAGCCCCTGCGGGCGGACCCGGTCGAAACCGGTCACGTCGCCGTGCGCGAGGTAGGGCAGCCCGTCGTGGCTGTCGCCCACCGCCCACACGTCGGACGGGCCGGCCGCGGCGAGGCTGCGCAGGTTGCCGGCCGCCGTGGCGTCGCGGATGGCCACCTCGCTCCACTGGGAGCCGTCCCAGTGGCGGATGGTGCCGCGGTTCTTCCACACGTCCCAGATCTGCTGCTGGCCGACCGCCCATACGTCGCCGGACGAGACGGCGAGCACGTCGGACAGCGAGCCGTCGGCCTGCAGGCGCACGCTGGTCGACTGCTGCCACGCCTCGATCGCGGCGGGGCTGCGAGGATCGGCATGCGCGGCGGGCGTGACCTGCGGCAAGGCCACGGACGTCGCCAAGATCAGAAAGAGCGCACGCCGCCGAGAGCGACGGGTCATGAACAAATGCTACGGGCTGGCCGTCGGTCCCCGCCCGCCCGGTGCCTGACTCGGGCGCCCGGATACCCCCGTTTGTCCCCTCATGTACCCTTCGGGGCGCCCCCTGGTGCTGTCCTCAGCCGCCGGGGAGGCACAGCTCGGCCACCACCGGCAGGTGATCGCTGGCGGCCGCGAGGTCGGCCGCGGCGGCGTCCGCTCCCCCGCAGGACACGACCCGCGCCTCGGGCGCGGCGAACACCCCGTCGATGCGCGCCGAGGGCCGCGCGGCCGGGAACGTCAACCCTCCTGACGCGAGAGGGGACGCCGCCGCCTCGTGGCAGTCGGACAGCCGCCCGGCCAGGTAACGCCAGGCCGGCTGGTGCGGCCGCTCGTTGACGTCGCCGCCGAGCACGATCGCCGCCCCGTACGGCGCCGCCGCCCGCTCCATCAGCGCCACCGCCTCGGCCGCGTGGTGCACCCGCGCCGGGTCGTGCAGGTCGAGGTGGAGCGAGCCGACCGCGAGCCGCGCCCCGCCGGCCTCCACCACGGCGATCGCGAGCCCGCGCAGCTCCAGCCCGAGGAAGACGCGCAGCGCGTGGCTGCGTGCCTCCAGCACGCGTACCCGAGGCCCGGTCAGCACGGCGACGCCGCCGAGCCGGCCGGGGGTGGCCAGCCGCATGCCCGCCGCGGCGGCGAGCGCGCGCCGCCTGGCCCGCCACCGGCCGAACCTGGGCGCCTCCTGCACGCACAGCACGTCGGCCCTCAGGCCGGCGATCACGCGCGTGAGCGCGGGCAGGCTGTCGCGCAGCCCGTGCAGGTTGTACGTGCCGATCCGGACCGTCACGGACGGGCCGCTAGCGCTGCCTGGCCAGGTCGGCGGCGCCGACGACGCCGGCCGCGGCGCCCAGCTCGGCCAGCCTGATGTCGGCGAGCGGCCGGTGTCCGCGCCCGGTTAGCCGGGCGGCGAAGGACTCGCGGGCCCGGTCGATGAACAGGTCGGCGGCCCTGGACACGCCGCCGCCGACGATGAAGCAGCCGGGGTCGAGCACCGCGGCGAGGTCGGCCATGCCCTGGCCGAGCCAGTCGGCGAAGGACGCGAACGCCCGCAGCGCCACCTCGTCGCCCCGGCGGGCGGCCTCGGTGATCTCCTCGCCGTCGATCCTGCCGCCGGCCAGCCCGAGCAGGACGGAGGCCCGCTCCGGCTCGGCGCCGGCCAGCTCCCTGGCCTCCTTGACCAGGGCCTGGCCGCTGGCGTACTGCTCCCAGCAGCCGATGTTGCCGCAGCCGCACGGCCGGCCGCCCGGCTGGACCTGCATGTGGCCCAGCTCGGCGCCCATGCCCCACCGGCCGCGGAAGAGCGCGCCGTCGAACACCAGGCCGCCGCCTATGCCGGTGCCGAGCGTCACGCAGACCACGTGGGACTGGCCGCGCCCCGCGCCGAACCTGGTCTCGCCCCAGGCCATGGCGTTGGCGTCGTTCTCGATGACGACCGGCAGGCCGACCATGTCGCTGATCTTCTTCTGCAGCGGCTCCTCGCGCCAGGCGAGGTTGGGGGCGAAGCGCACGACCGAGCGGGTCTCGTCCACGAAACCGGCCGCGCCCACGCCCACCGCCTCGATCCGCCGGCCCGCGGACAGCTCGCGAACGACGTCGGCCACCGTGTCGGCCACCAGGTCGGGGCGGTCGGCGGCGGTGGGCCGCAGCGTGTGTTCGACGATCTTCCCTTGGTCGTCGACCACACCCGCGGCGACCTTGGTCCCGCCGATGTCGACACCGATCGTGAGCATGCCCGTCGTTCTCCCTATCCCAGATCTATGTGTTCCACGTCGTCGCGGCCGGCCCGGTCGTCCTGCCGCGGCTCCCTCCGGGGGCCCGTCCTGGTGCCGCTCTGCGGGGCGGGGCGGCTCAGCGCGTCGAGCGCGCCCCGGACGGCGGCGAACAGCTCACCGCCCGCGGCCACGAGGTGACCGGTCACGTCGGCGGCGGAGGCGGCGGAGCCGGACTCCCGCTGGTCGGCGATCGCCCGGCAGAGCGGGCAGGCGCGGCAGACGTACTCGTCGTGGGGGTCGGACACGGCCTCCTCCCACACGTCGCGCTCCCTCCGGCCGCCGCCGGTGAACGAGTTGAACACCTGCTTGCCGACCTGGCGCGTGGCGCGCCCCTGGATCGAGTCGAACAGCTTGCGCGCCTCGTCGGCGACGGTGCCGATCGGATCCCTGTCGTTGCTCTCGGTCATCTGGCCCTCCCTGAACCGGCGGCCCTGCCTGCGGGGTCGCTCATCCTCCTCAACTCCTCAGGAGCCGGATTCGCTCCCCGGGCTGAACGCTACCCGCAGCACCCCGTCGCGGAGCGCCGCCCCGCTGATCTTCCTGCGGGCGAGCGCGACGGGCAGGGCGAGGATCCTGCGGTAGGGGCCCGCCGTGACGATGAGCTCGTCGCCCTTGCGGGCCAGGTCGACGTCGGCGCGGTCGGCGCCGGGCAGGTCGAGGGCCAGCTCGTCGGCGCTCATGCGCAGCGGCGGAGGGCTGGCGGGCGGCGCGAACGGGTCGCTGTCGCCGTAGAGCCGCGCGCCGACCTCGGTCAGCGCCTCCCTGCCGACGGGCTCGGCGGGCAGGTAGGGGACGACGTGGACGGGCAGCGGGGCGAACGACTGCTCCGCCTCGGTCAGCAGCCGCGTCTGCGCCGCCACCCACTGGGCGCGCCACTCGTCGGCGCCGCCCGGCGGGAAGACGCGGTTGGCGATGACGCCGTCGACGCGGTAGCCGTACAGGTTGAGCGAGGTGAGGGTGCGCCGGGCCTCGGCCAGCACCACCGACTCGGGCGTGAGCACGAGCCGGACGGACGCCTGGTCGCCGGTGAGCAGCTCGCGTACCTCCATGAGGCCGCGGTGGAAGCGCTCGCCGGCGCTCATGACCTCCTCGCCGGGCGCGCTGACCCTGGCCACGCCGCGCACGAACGGCGCGACCAGCCGCACCAGCCGGCGGCCGACCGGCAGGAGCCGGTTGACGTGCCAGTCGAGCGCCTCGGGCAGGGCCAGCAGGCGCAGCGTCTCGGCGGTGGGCGCGCAGTCGACGACGATGACGTCCCAGCGGCCGGAGCGGGCGTGCTCGCGCAGCTCCAGCAGGGCGATGACCTCCTCCGCGCCGGGCAGCACCGTGATCTCCTCGGAGGTGACCTCGTCCAGGCCCAGCTCCGACAGCACGCCCCTCGCGTAGTCCTGCAGCTCGCCCCAGTGCCGCTCCAGCGTCCGCTGCGTGTCGACCTGGTGCAGGTGCAGGCCGGGCGCCACCTCGCCGGGCTCGACGGCGAGCGCGTCGGCCAGCGAGTGCGCGGTGTCGGTGGAGACGACGAGCGTCTTCAAGCCCCTGCTCGCGGCGAGGGTCGCGGTGGCCGCGGCGGCGGTGGTCTTGCCCACGCCGCCCTTTCCGGTGAACAGCAGGACCCTGGGGTTCACCTCAGCGGCCTTCGACGCGCTTCTTGAGGCCCTTGAGCGCGGTGTCCACGATCACCTTCTCCGCCTTGCGCTTGATCATGCCGATCATCGGCACGCTGAGATCGACGGCCAGCTCGTACGTCACGCCGGTGCCACTGCCCGAGGCGGCGAGGCGGTAACTTCCGCGCAGCTGCGAGACCATCCTGCCGGGATCGACGATCTCCCAGGAGACGCCGTCGTCGCCGTCCCAGGTGTAGCCGAGGGTGTAGGTGTCGCTGATCATGCCGGCGTCGAGGACGAAACGGACCTTGCTCGCCCGGCCGTCGTCACCCGTGCCGAGGACCTCGGCGTTCTTGATCGACCCGGCCCACTCCGGGTAACGGGGGAAGTCGGCGATGACCGCCATGACGTCGGCGAGAGCGGCGTCGATGGTGATGCTCGAAGTGGTGCGATCAGCCATGAGGACACCGTACCGGTCAGGTCACCATTCGAGGATGAAGGGAACGCCCTTCCCCCGGAAATGGCCCACGTTGACGCATTCGGTGCGGCCCACCCGGGCGCGGGCGTGCAGCGGGTTGTGGACGTGACCGAAGAGCGCGTAACGGGGCTGGGTGCGCCTGATGGCCTCCAGCGTGGCCTCGCTGCCACGTTCGAAGCGCCGGGCCACGACGTCGTAGAGCAGCTCGGGCAGGGCGGGCGGGATGTGGCAGCACAGGACGTCCACCTCGCCGACCGCCTCGACCTTGGCGGCGTACTCCTCGTCGCTGATCTCGTTGGGGGTGCGGTAGGGCGTCTTCAGCCCGCCGCCCACGAACCCGAAGCGCAGCCCGCCGATCTCCACGCTCTGGCCGTCGAGCACCTGGTGGCCGGGGCGCAGGTAGTCGGCCCACAGGCGGGGCAGGTCCACGTTGCCGTAGGTGAGGTAGGCGGGGGTGGGCATGGCGGCGAACAGACTGGCGTACTGGGCGCGGACGTTGCGCTCGATGTGCTCGCGCGGGTCGCCGTCGAGCGTCGCCCACAGGGCCGCCGACATGGCCCTGGCCTCGTCGAACCGCTTGGCCGTGCGCAGCCCGATGAACTCGGCGGCCTTCTCGCGGCCGAACAGGTCGGCGAAGATGCCCTGCGCGTGGTCGTCGTAGTCGATGAACAGGATCAGGTCGCCGAGGCAGATCAGCGCGTCGGCGCCCTGCCCGGCGACGGCGAGGGCATCGGCCCTGCCGTGGACGTCGCTCACCACATGGACCCGCATGAGGGGAATCTTACGAGCGGTGGCTGCTAGCGTGATGAATGCCCTTCATAACGCCTCCATGACGACGTGACCTGCGAGGCTACCGGCGCGTAACTTAACGCGATAACGTCCAGGCGTCCTTCGAAGAGGAGTTGATCCGTGCGCGAGTACAGCGTCCCGATCCTGGTCGACGTGCCTGCCTCGGCCAGCCTGGCCGACACGGTCTTCCGGCGGGCCGAGCAGGAGCCCGGCGTCGTCGTCATGCGCCGCAAGACCGACGCGGGGTGGCCCGCGGTCACCGCGTCGGAGTTCCGCGACCAGGTCGTGGCGGTGGCCCGCGGGCTGATCGCGGCCGGCGTGGAGCACGGCGACCGGGTGGCGCTGATGTCCCGCACCCGCTACGAGTGGACGCTCGTCGACTACGCGATCTGGTCGATCGGCGCGGTCACGGTGCCGATCTACGAGACCTCCTCGGGCGACCAGGTGCGCTGGATCCTCTCCGACAGCGAGGCCAAGGCCGCGTTCGTGGAGCTGGACGGGCACGAGGAGACGGTGCGCGAGGCCGCGCCCGAGCTGAAGAACGTCTGGCGCGTCGACGCGCCGCCGCTCGGCGCCGACGTGCCCGCCTCCGAGGTGGACGAGCGGCGCGGTCGCGTCTGCGCCGCCGACCTCGCCACGATCGTCTACACCTCCGGCACCACGGGCCGGCCCAAGGGCTGCCGGATCACGCACGACAACCTGCTGTTCACCGCGCTCAACGTGCTGCGGGGGCCGCTGGAGCCGCTGTTCTCCCGCAAGGAGCCGGCCGCGCTGCTGTTCCTGCCGCTGGCGCACATCTTCGCGCGGATGATCCAGGTGGTGCTCGTCGAGGCGGGCGCGATCATGGCGCACACCCCCAACATGAAGAACGTCGCCCCCGACCTGCAGGACTTCCGGCCGACGTTCCTGCTGGGCGTGCCGCGCGTGTTCGAGAAGGTCTACAACGGGGCCGAGCAGAAGGCCATCGCGGGCGGCAAGGGCAAGATCTTCGCCAGCGCCGTCGAGGTGGCGGTGGCCTGGAGCCGGGCCGAGAGCGCCGGGGGCGCGCCGCTCGGGCTGCGGCTGCGCAAGGCCGTCTTCGACCGGCTCGTCTACTCCAAGCTGCGGGCCGCCACCGGCGGGCGGCTGACCGCCGCCGTGTCGGGCGGGTCGGCGCTGGGCGAGCGGCTCGGCCACTTCTTCAAGGGCGTCGGCATCGAGGTCTTCGAGGGCTACGGCCTCACCGAGACCTCCGCGCCGTGCTCGGTCAACATCCCGGGCGCCAACAAGATCGGCACCGTGGGCAAGCCGCTGCCCGGCGTCACGCTGCGCATCGGCGACGACGGCGAGGTGCTGGCCAAGGGGCGCAACGTCTTCGCCGGCTACTGGAAGAACGAGGCGGCGACCGCCGAAGCCCTCGACGCCGACGGCTTCTACCGCACGGGCGACGTGGGCGAGCTGGACGACGACGGCTACCTGCGGATCACCGGGCGCAAGAAGGAGATCCTGGTGACGGCGGCCGGCAAGAACGTCGCGCCGGGGCCGCTGGAGGACCTGCTGCGGGCCCATCCGCTGATCTCCCAGGCGATGGTCGTCGGCGACGGCCGTCCCTTCGTGGCCGCCCTCGTGACCCTGGACCCGGAGGCGGTGCCCGCCGGGCGGACGGTCGCCGAGCTGCGTACCGATCCCGAGGTGCTGGCCGAGGTGCAGGCCGCGGTGGACCGGGCGAACCAGTCGGTGTCGAAGGCCGAGCAGATCAAGAAGTTCGCGATCCTGGAGCAGGACATCACCGAGGAGAGCGGGCACCTGACGCCGACGCTCAAGGTCAAGCGCAACCTCGTCATGCGTGATTTCGCCGGGCAGATCGAGGAGCTGTACGGCGGGCACTGATCCGGCCCCGGCATTGCGTGATCTGACGCTGGTCGAGCTCGCCGGGCCGGCGGGCATGATGAGCCCGGCGGTCGGTCACCCTGGAGATGGCCGGGCCGGAGGGCTGCCGAGGGTCGTCCAGGCGGATGCGATCGGACTCGCCGCAGCACTGGCCCGGCAGTCCGCTCTGCTGAAAGGGCGCTTGTCGTGTCGGTGGGTGCTGCGAGCATGACGAGATGATCGCGACTCCTGACTACTACTCCTGGTTCTCCCCCGAGCGCTTTCCCGGCCTGGCGGACGCCTACTGCTTCACCTACGTCCGTGGCCTGACGCCTGAGAAAGTGGTGACCCGACTCGGCGTCCGGGTTGAGGACTGCTCCCGCGTGACGCTTGATGAGCTGATCCGGTGGCAGACCTTCGGAGCCGTCGCCGTTGGAGAGTGGGTGCTCCTCGTCGAGGCCTGCAGCGGGCTCGGCGTCACCGAAGAGATCATCATGCCGTTGTCGGCGGGCACCCGTCTCGTCTCCCACTTCTACCTCGACGTCGATGACATGGACTACTTCTACTGGATCGACGACGGGAAGATCCGGTTCGAGTTCGCGCACGAGGAAGGCTATTCCCACTGGGTCAAGGACGGGAGGATCGAGTTCCTGTTCAGGCCCCATGAAAGCTACTCAGAGGAGAAGCCGGACGAACTCGTAGAGATCCTGGAGCGGATCCACTCCCCCGGCCACGCGGTCGCCGGCCCCCACGAAGGACCGGCGTTCCTCCTGGCCGAGCGCTTCACCGGGATCACGATGACGCCGCGGTTGCTGGAGGAATCCACTTACCTGTGCGGAGTCGTTCCTGGATCGAGATGAGCCGGAGAGCGGGCACCTGACGCCGACGCTCAAATTCCGATTTAATCGGCTATATGCCGTCTGACCAGGGGAATCTTCTTTCGATTCCGGCTTTCTCGCCGTCCCTTCCGGGGTATTCTTGCGGCAAAGAAAACGGGACCGGGAATCTCTACCATCCCCGGTCCCTTACCTCACGGTAAGGGAGAACAGCATGGACATCAAGGAAGCAGGCCCCGCGTTCACCACGGCTCTGGAGAACGAGCTCATTCAGATTCGGGCGGACCAGCGCGAGCTGGCGCAGGACCTCACCGAGCGCATCAACGGGGTCGGCAGGCGGCTCAAGAGCCTCGACGCCAAGGTCGAGCTCAGGTTCTCGTCGGTCGACGCCCAGCTCCAGATCCTCGATTCGCGCATCAAGGTCATGGACGCCAAGTTCGAGGGCAAGTTCGACGCGGTGAACAGCCGTCTTGACGTGGTGGACAGCCGTCTCGGCGCGGTAGAGAGCCGGCTCGGCGGCATGCAGGAGACGCAGCAGGAGATGCTGGGCGTGCTGGTCGGTATTCAGCGGAGGCTGGAAGCCGCCTGATCCACAGGGGCGTCTCGAAGGGCGGGTTCGCGGTGAGCGGGCCCGCCCTTTTGTGCGCGTACGGCCGGACTCGAGCTGCGGTGTGGGGGCTTTGTCATGAAATCGTGCTTTGACAAGTGGGAAATGTTGGCTTTTCGATGTATGAAAGTGCGCGAAGTCGGGGGAATCTGAAGGTTCGGGTAGGAGGACCTCACATGGACCATCGGCCGCCGTTAACCCGTCGTTCTCTGTTCCTCGGCGCCGCCGCGTTCGGCGTCCCGGCCATTCTCGCCGGATGCGGATCCGGCAGTCCCTCCCCCGCTCCCGGCGGCTCGTCCTCCGGCGGCCTCGGCACCGTCACCCTGGGCTCCAACGCCTCCGACGAGGTGCCGAAGAAGTCGCTGGAGGCCCAGATCAAGGCGTTCACGCAGGGCGCGGTCAAGGTCAACACCGTCGACCACAACACGTTCCAGGAGAACATCAACCGCTACCTGCGCGGCACGCCGGACGACGTGTTCACCTGGTTCGCCGGTTACCGCATGCAGTTCTTCGCCGAGCAGGGCCTCGCCCTCGACATCTCCGACGTGTGGCGCGACATCGGCGGCGACTTCACGCAGGCGTTCAAGGACCAGTCGACCGGCGTGGACGGCAAGCAGTACTTCGTGCCGTCCACCTACTACCCGTGGGCCGTCTTCTACCGCAAGAGCGTCTGGGAGGAGAAGGGCTACCAGCCGCCCAAGACGCTGGACGAGCTCACCGCGCTGGCCGGGAAGATGAAGGCCGACGGGCTGATCCCGATCGCGTTCGCCGACAAGGACGGCTGGCCGGCCATGGGCACGTTCGACATCCTCAACATGCGGACGAACGGCTACGACTTCCACATCCAGCTCATGCAGGGCAAGCAGTCGTGGACCGACCCGAAGGTCCGGCAGGTGTTCGACACCTGGCGGGGGCTGATGGAGTACCACCAGCCGGCCGCGCTGGGCCGCACCTGGCAGGAGGCCGCGCAGTCGCTGGCGCAGAAGAAGACCGGGATGTACCTGCTCGGGATGTTCGTCGCCCAGCAGTTCCCCGAGGCCGACCGCGACGACCTCGACTTCTTCACCTTCCCCGAGATCAACCCGGCCTACGGCACCGACTCCATCGACGCCCCCATCGACGGCTACATGGTCTCGGCCAAGGCCAAGAACGTGGACGGCGCCAAGGCGCTGATCAAGCAGCTCGCCCAGGCCTCGTCCCAGAACATCGCCACGGGCCTCGACCCGGGCACGCTCGCCTCCAACTCCAAGGCCGACACCTCCGGCTACAGCGCGCTGCAGAAGCGCGGCGCGGAGCTCGTGTCGCAGGCCAAGCACATCGCCCAGTTCCTCGACCGCGACACGCGGCCCGACTTCGCCTCCACGGTCATGATCCCCTCGCTGCAGTCGTTCGTCGGCAAACCGGACGAGATCGATCCGCTGCTGGCGAGCATCGAGAAGCAGAAGGCCACCATCTTCCGCTGATGAGCGCGAAGACCCGTCGCTACTCCGCCCGCGACGTGACCGTCCTGGTCGCCGGGCTGGGGGTGGCCATCGTCGTCAATGTGGGCCTCGTCTGGGGGCCCACGCTGGCCAGCGTCGGCCTGTCGGCCACCGACTGGAACGGCATCGGCCCGATCGAGTGGATCGGCGGCCGGAACTACGAGGATCTGGCCGGGACGTACCCGCCGTTCTGGTCGGCCGTCCGCAACAACGTGTTGTGGCTGGCCTTCCTCGGGCTGGTCGCCACGCCGTTCGGGCTGTTCTGCGCGGTGCTGCTGGACCGGCGGCTGCGGATGTCGCGCGTCTACCAGAGCGCGCTCTACATGCCGGTCGTGCTGTCGCTGGCCGTCGTGGGCTTCATCGCCCAGCTCGTCTTCTCCTCCGACTACGGCGTGCTGAACGCGGTCAGCGGGCTGCACGTGGACTGGCTCGGCGACAGGGCGGTCAACATCTGGGTCGTCATGGTCGCGGCGGGCTGGCGGCACGTCGGCTACGTCATGATCATCTACTTGGCGGGGCTGAAGGCGGTCGATCCGGCGCTGAAGGAGGCGGCGGCCATCGACGGGGCGAGCGAGCGCCAGGCGTTCTTCCGCGTGGTGTTCCCGACGCTCCGGCCGGTCAACGTGATCGTGCTGGTGATCACGGTGATCGAGGCGCTGCGGGCCTTCGACATCGTCTACGCCATCAACAAGGGCAGGAACGGATTGGAGCTGCTGTCGGTGCTGGTCACCGAGAACATCGTGGGCGAGGCCAGCCGGATCGGGTTCGGCTCGGCGATCGCGGTGATCCTGCTGGTCATCTCGCTGGGGTTCATCGTGACGTACCTGTCGCAGCTGTTCCGGGGGGAGGAGCGGTGACGGCCGCGCGGGTGCGGCCGCTGCGGGTCCTCCTGCACGTCTTCCTCGGGCTGGTGGCGCTGGGCTGGCTGCTGCCGCTGGCGCTGGCGGTGTACGCGTCGCTGCGCCCGTACGACGAGACGGCCCGCCTGGGCTACTTCTCGCTGCCGGAGCGGCTGACGCTCGACTACTACGGTGAGGCGTGGAGCCAGGCCGAGCTGCCCCGCTACTACCTCAACACCTTGATCATCGTGATCCCGGCCCTGGTGTTCACGCTGCTGCTGGCGTCGTTCACGGCGTTCGCGATCGCGCGGGTGCGCATCCCCGGCCGCCGGACGCTGCTGATCGTGTTCACGGCGGGCAACCTGCTGCCGCCGCAGGCGCTCATCACGCCGCTCTACACGCTCTACACGATGGTCCCGCTGCCCGCGTGGCTGTCGGACTCGCAGTCGCTGTACGACTCCTACCTCGGGCTGATCCTCGTCCACGTGGCGTTCCAGTTCGGCTTCTGCGTGTTCGTCATGGCGAACTTCATGCGCACGATCCCGGAGGAGATCACCGAGGCGGCGCTGGTGGACGGTGCGAGCGTGTGGAAACGGTACTGGCGGCTGACCATGCCGCTGTGCCGGCCGGTGCTGGCGGCGCTGGCCACGCTGCAGTTCACCTGGATGTACAACGACTTCCTGTGGGCGCTGGTGCTGATGTCGTCGGGCGACAAGCTGCCCGTCACCTCGGCGCTGAACAACCTGCGCGGCCAGTTCTTCACCGACTACAACCTGCTGGCGGCCGGCTCGGTGCTGGTGGCGCTGCCGACGCTGATCGTCTTCCAGCTCCTGCACAAGCAGTTCGTGGCCGGGCTGACGCTCGGCGCGACCAAGGGGTGATCCGTCAGAGGAGGGCGTGGAAGCGGGCCGCCACCTGCTCCCACGTCCACTCCCGCGTGATCCACTCGCGGCCGTTGGCGCCCATCTTGCACGCCTTGTCGGGATCGGTGAGCAGTTCGACGACGGCCTGGGCGATCTCGGCGGGGTTCTCGCCGTCCACGACGAGGCCGGTCTCGCCGGGGCGTACGGCGTCCGGCGCGCCCCCGGACGCCCCGGCCACCACGGGCAGCCCCGTCGCGGACGCCTCCAGGAACACGATGCCGAGCCCTTCCACGTCCACGCCGTTCCAGCGGGTACGGCACGGCATCGCGAACACGTCGGCCGCCGCGTAGTAGCCCGGCAGGTCCGCGGCCGGGACGGTGCCGGTGAAGCGGATGGAGGGGTGCCCGCCCGCCAGCCGCTCCAGCTTCCCCCGGTACGGCCCGCCGCCCACCAGCAGCAGGAGGGCGTCCGGCACCGCCCGCAGCACCCGAGGCCAGGCCGCGATGAGCCGGTCCTGGCCCTTGCGCGGCACCAGCCGCGACACGCAGACCACCACGGGACGGCCCGCGAGCCCCGGCACGGCGGCCCCGGGCAGGCCGGGGCGGAACTGCCCGGCGTCCACGCCGGGGGCCAGCCGGACGAGCTTGCCGGGCGCGATCGCGGCCTCCAGCCGGCGGCGGGTGTAGTCGCCGAGGTAGGTCACCACGTCCGCGTGCGCGCCGATCCTGCGCAACACGGCGCGGAAGCCCGGCGCGCTCGCCCACGACGCCTCGTGGCCGTGGGTGAGCATCACCACGCGCCGCGCGCCGGCCCGGCGCAGGTGCGGCGCGAGCAGGCCGAGGGGCGCCGCCGCGCCGAAGACGACGGTACGCGCTCCGTGCTCGGCCACCAGCCGGGCGGCCCGGCGCGCCACGTCGGGGGTCGGCAGCATGAGCCGCGTCGGGTGCCGTACGACCGGGTACGGCTGCCGCCGGTCGAACTCCTCGCAGCCCGGCCAGGCGGGGGCGTAGACCGCGACGCCCGGCGTGCGGAGCGCGAGCCCGTGCACGAACGACTGGATCCCGCCCGGCCGCGGCGGGAAGTCGTTCGTGACGACGACCACCCTGGTGTCCGGATCTGGTGCGGAGTGGGTCACGGCGCGTTGACGCCGTTCAGTCGCGCCCAGGCGCGGGCCATGGCGATGCGTTCGGGGCCGGAGGGATGGGAGGCATAGAGGACATATTCCACCGCATCGGGCGACAAGTCGGAAATGTTGGAAAGGGCGAGGCGTTTCTGCATGGCCACGAACGTCTCCGGGTCTCTCGTCAGCTCCAGCGCGTGCAGGTCGGCCCGCGCCTCCACCTGCCGGCTGACCACGTTCTGGACGGGGCCGAGGAGGAGGGTGCCGAGGCTCATCAGGCCCATCAGCGCCCCGGCCGCGCGCGGGTCGGCGATCGAGGGGACGGCGGCGCGGCGGCGTACCAGGTCGAAGATCAGGAACAGCAGGACGGCGCCCAGCGCCGCGCCCAGGCCGGCGAGGAGCGTGCCGTGGAGGACGTCGTCGTGCTTCGCGTGGCCCAGCTCGTGCGCGACCACCAGCTCCACCTCCGCCTCCGGGGCGCGCAGCAGCGTGTCGTAGACGACGACGCGGCGGGTGGCGCCGAAGCCGGAGACGTAGGCGTTGAGCGCCGTCGTACGGCGTGAGGCGTCGGCGACCAGCACGTCCTCCACCGGCACGCCGTCCCGCTCGGCCATCGCCAGCAGGCTCGTGCGCAGCGGGCCCTCGCGCATCGGGGTGAAGTCGTTGAACATCGGCTCGAACACCACGGGATAGACGAACGAGGCCGCCACCGTGAGGGCGAACGCGCCCGCGGCCGCCGGGATCCACCAGCGGCGGAACCGGCGCGCCAGCGCCACCAGCGCCGTGATGGTCAGGGCGAGCAGGAACGCCTCGACGGCCGCGTTCTTCAGCCGGTCGCCGCTCCAGGACGGCCAGGTCTGGGTGGACAGGCCGTACTCGCGCAGGACGGTCTCGAACCACATGCCGAGGGGCCAGCGGAGCGCCAGCGTGGCCGCGGCGATCACCGCCACGCCCAGGATCGTCCGCAGCCACCACGGGCCGCGCAGCCACCCGGTCGCCCGCGCGCCGAGCGGGGTGGCGACCAGGAGGCCCGCGACGAGGACCGTCAGGGCCAGGGAGAGGTAGCTCGGCAGGCTCGTCGCGGCGTCGAACGCCTGGGAGCGGGCGAGCTGGGCGGCGGTGAAGTCGCGGGCCGGGCCGGGCGGCTCCCCTGCGGTCAGCAGCGCCTGCCAGGGGGTGGTGAGGGCGGCCACGCCCAGGACGAGGGCGGCGAGGACGGCCAGCGCGAGCGCGGCCTGGCGGCGCAGGCGGACCTCGCCGCCCTCCTCCTGGCCGTCGTAGGCGGGCGCGCCGCTCACGGCCCGATCGCCGCCTTCATAGGCGGGCGCGCCGCTCACGGCCCGATCGCCGCCTTCATAGGCTGGCGCGCCGCTCATGGCCCGATCGCCGCCGTCGCCCGCGGGCTTGGCGCCGTCCGGCGGCCGGCGTTCGCTCATCTGCCTCCCCCTCCTACGCTCTCACGCTCTCACGCGAGCTGTTCGCGCACGTACGCGCGCCAGCGGGCCGTCAGCGTGGCCGTGGAGAGCCCGAGCCCGGCGAGTGCCCGGTCGGCGCCGTCCACCCGGGCCTCACGGTAGAGGCGTACCAGAGTCCCCTCGCCGAAGCGGTCGGCGAGGAAGCGACACGCCAGCCAGGCCTCCTGGTACGCCCGCGCGAGCCGCGCCGGGTCGTTCCCGTCGGCGGCGAAGGCGGCGGGGCCGGGCAGTGCGGCGGGCAGGCGTCCCGCGCGCACCTCGTCCGCCAGTTCGGCGGCGGCCGTCCGTACGGGCAGTCCCGAGTCGCGGTAGCCGACGTAGTCGGCGAAACCCTCGTACAGCCAGATGGGGAGGCGGTCGGTGCCGGCGGCGACGTGGGTGAGCTCGTGCGCCAGGACGACGTCCCTGCCGGTGGGGTTGAGGCGGGCGAAGACCTCGGGGACGACGAGCACCCGGTCGCCGTCGGCGAGCGCGGCGAGGCCCTCGATCGGGCCGGTCCCGGCCAGGCGGGCCGCCTCGGCGGCGGAGGCGGGGACGACGACGAGCGGGCGTACGGGCTCGCCGAGGACCGTTCCGACGCGGAGCGCGGCCGTGTCGGCCAGCCGCGCCAGCTCGGCCAGCGACACGGACGAGGCGGACGTGGCCGGGGCGATGATCACGGACCGTGTCCCACGGACGGTGACGGACTCCCCTGGCCACAGGGCACGCGCGCCCGCGAGCGGCGCGGGAGCGTCCGCGATCGGGACGAGGGCGAGAGCGACGAGGAGCGGCGCCAGGAGGAGAGCCGCCGGGGCGGCTCGTCGGCGTCGGCTCACCTGGTCGGACACGATGCTCGATGTTGACGCGCTCCCCGGCGTGATCGCCGAGGATTCAGCCTGTGCCGCCTGGTGTCACGCGGCACTTCTGTGGCTTCCTGTTTCATCGACCGTGCCCCCTCGCTCGCCCCGGATGGGCGGGCGAGAGGGTCTCACCGGTCTCCGCAGGCGTTTTCCGTCTCCGCTTCCCGCCCATCTCAGGCACGGGTTTCCGTCCAGCGGCGACGATCCGACGTCCTTCGGCACGGATGTTGATCTCGGCATTGACATCCCGGTCGTGGGTAACCCCGCAAGGGCAGGTCCACTTCCGTACGGCCAGCGGCATCTGCCCGGCCAACGCTCTGCAGGCCGAACAGAGCTTGGAGGAGGGGAAGAACCTGCCGACCTTCACGAACGTCCGGCCGTACAGCTTCGCCTTGTACTCCACCATACCGATGAACGATGCCCAGCCCGCATCGTGCACGCTCTTGGCCAGCCTGGTGCGTGCCAGTCCCTTGACCGCCAGATCCTCCACATAGATCGCTTGGTTTTCGCGGATCAGCTTCGTGGACAACTGGTGGTGGAACTCGCGGCGCGCGTCGGCGACCTCGGCATGCCGGCGGGCGATCTTCACCCGGGCCTTGGCCCGGTTCTTGCTGCCTTTCTCCTTGCGTGACAGGGCAATTTGCGCCCGCTTGAGGTTCTTCTCCGCTCGGCGCAGGAACCGCGGGCTGTCGATCTTCCGTCCGCCCGACAGCACCGCGAAATGCGTCAGGCCCAGGTCGATCCCGGTCTCGGCTTCGATCGCGGGCAAAGGAGTCTGGGCGGCCTCGACCACGAAAGAAGCGAAATGCCTCCCGGCGGCATCCCTGACCACGGTGACAGAAGAGGGCTCGGACGGCAGGCTGCGTGACCAGCACACCGCCACATCACCGATCTTCGGCAGCCGCAGCTTGCCGGCCGGGGTGATAGCGAAACGCGCGTTGCGGGTGAAGCGGATCGCCTGCCGGTTGTCCTTGCGCGACCGGAAACGCGGCGGCCCCAGCGCGGGCCCCTTGCGCGTTCCGGACCTGGAGGCGAAGAAGTTCCGGAACGCCGCACAGGCGTCGGACAGCGCCTGCTGAAGCACCACCGCAGACACCTCGCCAAACCAGGAGCGCTGCGGTGTCCGTTTCGCCTGGGTGATCACCAGGCGGGACAGTTCCGCGTCGGTGACGAACGGCAAGCCCTGCTGGTGGACGTGATTGCGCAGCGCGACCGCGTCGTTGAACACCACCCGGGCGCACCCGAACGCCCGCGCGAGCGCAAGGCGCTGGCCGGGGGTCGGGTCGATCCGAAAGGAGTACCGCAGCTGCACTGGGTAATCCTACGGTTGGGTCATGGGCGAGTGCAGCGATATCAGGTCCGGCGGGCATTCCGTCTTCGTGCTGCACCCGCATCTGTTCTTCGTGACGAAGATCCGGCATCCGGTGGCCACCGGCAAGCGCCTGGCCCCGGCTGCAAGAGAGCGAGCTGGTCGGCTTCACCTCCGGGCCGAAGGCCGGAGGTGAAGCCGACGGTTCCGGTAGCCGGGCCGGACGGGTGCCCGGGGTGGGAAAAGGCGACAGCCCCGCCCGATCCCGTACGGGGATCGGGGCGGGGCTGTGGTCACATACCGGGACGGACCGCGCCGACGAACGACGATTTACGCCATCCGCTCAGCTTGTCGATACGTACCCGTTCGCCGGTCCTGGGCGAGTGGATCATCTTGCCCTTGCCGACGTACATGCCTACGTGGCCGAGCCCGTTGAAGAACATCAGGTCGCCTGGCTTGAGCTTTTTCCAGGAGACCTTCGTCCGGGTGCGGGCGAACTGGCTGCTCGCCACGCGCGGGAGCCTGATTCCGGCCTTCTTCCAGGCGTACTGGACGAGTCCGGAGCAGTCGAACGAGCCGGGGCCGGTGCCGCCGTAGCGGTACGGGTCCCCGATCTGGTTCTTGGCCACGGCGACGGCCCGGTGAGCCTTCGCCTGCTGCCGAGCGACCTTGCGCGCCTTGGCCGACCTGGCGGTCTTGACGGCCTTGGCGGACTTCGACGACTTCGTGCTGGTCTGCACCGAGGTCGTGGAGGTCGTGGCCGCGTCGCTCGTGGTCGCCGCCTGAGCCGCCGGGGCGTGGAGGACCACACCTCCGGCCGTCACGGTCATGGTGAGCGCCGCGCCACTCAGGGCAAGACGGGACAGACGGGGGTTATGCGGGGAGGTAGACAGGATTTCTCCTTGAGACTTCCACGAACGCCTACCGGGTTAGCTGACGGATTCGGGCCTGGAAGTAGCCCTACGGCGCGTGCGAACAGCGCCGATTCACCCCTGATCCCCTAGGGAGGGGGATCGGTGGTTCCCCGGCTCCGTGCCTCCTGGCTGCACGGATTCGGCAGGTCGCCGCCCCGTCGAGGTTTTTCTCATGGGGATGTACGGGAGGCGACCGGCGGATTCTGCGGGCGACATGGCGTGTCACCGCGACGCCAGAAGCTACGCCGACACGTCACGAATCGGCAAAGCGGACGACGGCTTGTCAAGATCAGACAAGGGGTCGAGTCAGGATCGAAACTCCTGCTCGGCGACCGGGCTCCGTTACCGGAATGTGACCATACTCACACTTCTCAGGACAGGGTCCAGTAAGGGGCGATTTGTCACTTTCGTCACAGTTTTCACTGCGATAACAGGGCACCGCGTCGCCGGCGCGGGAGGACGTACGGACGGCCTCAGGGACGGATGGCGCCCACGAGCCGCCGCCCGTAGGCCGACAGCTTGACGACCTTCACGACGTCGCCTGTCTGCGGCGCGTGAACGATCTGCCCGTTGCCCGCGTAGATACTGACGTGCCCCAGTCCTTCGCTGAAGATGAGGTCCCCGGGCTGCAGCGCGTCCAGGCTCACCCGGCGGTTCGCCCCCCAGGCCCACTGCTGCCACGTCGTACGCGGCAGCGAGACCCCCGCGGCCCGCCAGGCCGCCTGCGTCAGGCCGGAGCAGTCGTAGCCGCCCGGGCCCGTCCCGCCGAACACGTACGGCTTGCCGATCTGCGCGTAGGCGAAGCGCAGCACCGAGGCCGCGTTGCCCGACGCGGAGCCGGTGTACTTCATGCCGGTGCTGTTGGGGTTGCCTGGGTTGTAGGCGTTCAGCTTCTCCAGCAGCTTCTTCTGCTGGGCGATCAGCTTGAGGATCTCCGCGCGTTCCTTCTGGACCCCGTCGCGCTCCTTGTCGGCCGCCTCCAGGGCCTTCTCCGCCTTGTCCCGCTCGGTCTTGAGCCCGCGGTTCTCCCGGTCGAAGGCGCTCAGCTTCTCGGCCCGTTCCTTGGAGATCTGGCCGGTCAGCGCGAGGCGGGCGAGGAAGTCGTCGGGGTTGTCGGCGCCGAGGAAGCCCGGCAGGGACGTGACGTCGCCGCCGAGCTGGTAGCTGTCGACGGCCATGCTGATCACCTGGGCGCGCAGGTCGGCGACGGTGGCCAGCTTGCGCTTGTAGCTGTTGTCGAGGTCCGTGTAGCTGGACTTCGCCTTCTTGTACCGCTCCGTGGCCGTGTTGTAGCGGTCGACGACCTTGTCCGCCTTGTCGTTGAGCTTCTCCAGCTTGGCCTTGGCCTGAGCGAGCGTGGGTTTGGGATCGGCGATCGCGGCCCCGGTGGGAGTAAGCACCAGTCCGAACGCGATCCCCGCGGCCACCGGTACCCGGCCAAACCTCACTGCGTCGCCTCCCAGGGTAAACATCTGGGGCGAATAGTACAGAAGTGGCGGGTGAGGTCTCACCTCAATGGGTAAAACCTTAAATTCGTAATCTAGGCGCGACCAAGCCGGCGCAACAGCAGAGCAGACGGAACCGGTCTGGCTCCCATCCGCCGCACCGATTCGGCCACCTCGCGGTCGGAGGACACGACGGCGATGGCCCGCCCCGGCGGCTCGACCCGGACGAGCTGCCGGATGAGGTCGTCGGCGATCTCCCCGGGGTCGCTGAAGAGCACCCGCACCCCGCGCGGCGCGACGACCTGCACGGGGGCGTTGAGCTCGGCCCCGTCGAAGACGACGGTCACCTCGACCCTGGTCTGCGCGGCCAGCCCGCCGAGGTTGGTCATGAGCCGGTTGCGCTGGTCGGCCAGGGTGAGCGTGCCGTAGCCGGTCTTGGTGACGTTGTAGCCGTCGATGATGAGGTGGATCTGCGGGATCGCGAGGAGCTGGTCGAGCAGCTGCGGGTCGTCGTCGGCCAGCGCTCGCGCGGGCACGCCGCGCACGCCCGGCCGCTCGCCGGGGTGGGCCGCGACCGAGTCGGCGGGCCGGCTGATGGTGGCCGGCAGGCCGAGCTCCCTGCGCAGCCCGGCCGAGGCGTCCTGCAGGGCGTCGAGCAGCACCCGGATGCGGGCGTCCTCCAGGCTGCGGCCCTCGCGGGCGGCCCGGCGCGAGGCTTCGAGCTGCTTCTCGACGTCGGCCAGCCGCTCGCGCAGCCGCCGCAGCTCGGACTCGCCCGCGCTGCCCGCGGCCACGGCGGCGGTGCGGGCCTCCTCGGCCACGCGCTCCATCTCCTCGGTCCTGGCGAGCGCGGCCTTGGCCCGCTCGCGGGCGTCGTGGAGCTTGCGCCGCAGGTCGGAGTTCTCGGCGCGGGCGGCCTTGAGCTGCTCGCGCAGCCGGTCGGACTCCTCCTTGGCGGCGCTCTTCTGCGCGGCGAGCTGCTCGCGCAGCCGGGAGACCACCTCCTCGCGCTCGGAGCCCTCGGCCGCCGCGGCGGACTGCTGGAGATCGCTCCGGGCGAGCTCGATCATCTCCTCCCAGCCGGGGGGCCGGGTGAGGTAGGCGGCCGCGGCCACCAGCACGGGGTCGGCCGCGGGCGGGATCTGGCCGTCGGCCAGCGAGGCGACCAGCTCGGGCCAGCCCGCGGCCACCGACTCGGCGACCAGCTCGCGGAACTTCTTGTCGTTCTCCAGCTGCGCGGCGATGGGCGCGCTGCCCAGTTTGGCCCTCTTGCGCGCCTCGAACTTGGCGATCCCGCGCAGCGGCGGCGGGATGGAGACAGCGGGCAGTGTCCCGAGAACGGTGGCCGCCAGGTCCACGACGTTGAGCCGTACCTGCTCGGGGAGCGGGCGAGACAAGCCTTCACCCGCTGAACTCATCCCACTTGTCCCTTCGTGACATGCCCTTTCAGACAAGGGTACGGCTGCCGCGTACCTGACCGTAACGGCCGCCTGTGTATGGACGAGCGCTTGGTCGGGGGTGTACGACAGGTGAACGGCAGGTGTGCACCCGGGAGGCCGACCGTGACGGAGCAGATGCGTACTTCCACCCGTGACCTCCACGAACTCCGTGAGCAGGTGACCGCGTGGCTGCGCGGCAAGGTCGGCAAGGACGCCTCCGTGTCGGAGCTGGAGCGCCCCACCGACAACGGCATGTCGAGCGAGACCCTGTTCTTCACCGCGACCTGGGAGGGGCGGCGTACCCGCTGCGTGGCACGGCTGGCACCTGCGGGGGAAGCGGTTCCGGTCTTTCCCGACTACGATCTGCGGTCGCAGTTCGAGATCATGCGTTTGGCCAGGGAAAAAGCTGGGATTCCAGCGCCCAGGACGCTCTGGTTCGAGCCGGACCCCGCGCCGCTCGGCTCCCCGTTCTTCGTCATGGAGCGGGCCGAGGGGCTGGTGCCGCCGGACGTGCTGCCGTACACGTTCGGCGGCTGGCTGTGCGAGGCCGCCCCCGAGGACCAGCGCCGGCTGCAGGAGGCCAGCGTGGGCGTCGTGGCCGCGCTGCACCGGACCCCGTTCACCCCGGACGAGCTGGCCCTTTTCGGACCATCGGGCCTGCGCGCGCACGTGGACGCCCAGTACGCCTACTACCGGTGGGCGCACGGCAGACGTCCCATCCCGCTGCTGGAACGGGCCTTCGCCTGGCTGGAGGCGCACTGGCCGGAACAGCCCGGCCCGGACGTGCTGCTCTGGGGCGACGCCCGCATCGGCAACCTGATGTTCAGGGACTTCGTGCCGGTCGCGGTGCTCGACTGGGAGATGGCCGCGGTGGGGCCGCGCGAGCTGGACCTCTCCTGGATGATCTTCCTGCACCGCTTCTTCCAGGACCTCACCGTCGCCATGGGCCTGCCCGGCATGCCGGCCTTCATGCGCACCGAGGACGTCTGCCGCACCTACCGCGAACTGACCGGCCACGAGCCGCGCGACATGGGTTTCTACGAGATGTACGCGGCCCTGCGCCACGGCATCATCATGGCCAGGATCTGGCAGCGCAGGGTCCACTTCGGCGAGCAGCCCGATCCGGACGACCCCGACGACCTCGTCCTGCACCGGGCGACGATCGAACAACTCCTCACCACCTGACCCGGCCCGCCGGCCGGGTCAGGCCGCCGCGTCGTAGACCAGCAGCGCCACCTGGACCCGGTTGTTGAGTGCCAGCTTGGTGAGGATGCGCGAGACGTGCGCCTTGACCGTGGGCACGCTCATGTACAGCTCGCTCGCGATCTCGGCGTTGGAACGGCCCTGCCCCACGGCCATCGCCACCTCCCGTTCGCGCTCGCTGAGCCGGGCGAGCAGCCGACGGGCCCGCGCGGTGCGCTCCCCCGCGCCGCCGTCGGAGACGTGCGTGATGAGCTGCCGCGTCACGGCGGGCGACAGGATCGGCTCGCCCGCCGCGACCTTCCTGATCGCCTGCACCAGGTCGGCGGGGGCGATGTCCTTGAGCAGGAACCCGGCCGCCCCCGCCCGCAGCGCCCGCAGCACCTGCGCGTCGGCGTGGAACGTGGTCAGCACCACCACCTCGGGCGGCGCAGCCGTCGCCCGCAGCGCCTCGGTGGCGGTGAGGCCGTCCACGGCCGGCATGCGGATGTCCATGAGCACCACGTCCGGCCGGTGCTCGGCGACCAGCGGCGGCACCTCCGCCCCGTCCGCGGCCTCGCCCACGATGGCGATGTCACCGGCACCGCCCAGGATCATCGACAGGCCGGCACGCACCATCGCGTCGTCGTCGACCACGAGCACCTTGATCAATGCCTCTCCCCCGCCACTTGCCCGGCCGCCCCCGCCACCTGCTCCACCGTCTCCCCCGCCGCCTCTTCTGGCCATGGCAGCCGGACGCGCACCACGAACTCCCCCTCCGGCGTCGGGCCGTGCTCCAACCGGCCGCCGGCCAGCTCCGCCCGTTCGGCCAGCCCGATGAGCCCTGCCCGTGCGCCCGGGATGCGAGGGAGATGGCGGGCGCCGAGCGGGTTGCGGACCTCCGCCGACAGCTCCGAGCCCGGGGCACCGGCAACGGTCACGGTGACCGGCTGCCCGGCGGCGTGCTTGCGCGCGTTGGTGAGCGCCTCCTGCACGATGCGGTAGACGTTGCGGCCCAGCCCGTCCGGCGCGTCGCCCGCCCGCTGCTCCAGCCGTACGTCCATGCCGGCCTGGCGGCACTCCTCGACCAGCGACGGCAGGTCGGCGAGCGTGGGCTGCGGCCGGTCGGGCACCTGGTCGTCGCCGCCCTCGGACCGGGGATGGCGCAGCACGCCGATCACCTGGCGCAGGTCCTGCAGGGCGAGGTGGGCGTTGGTCCGGATCGCCCCGGCCGCACGGGCGATGTCTGCGGCGGGCGCGTCCGGCCGGAACTCCAGCGCGCCGGCGTGCAGGCTGAGCATCGAGATGCGGTGGGCGAGCACGTCGTGCATCTCCCTGGCGATGCGCTCGCGTTCGAGCCGTTTGGCCTCCTCGGCGGCGCTCGCGGCGCGCTGGCGCAGCGACCAGATGAGCTGGCGCCTGGCCCGTACGACGATGCCCCAGGCGCAGACGGTCAGCAGCAGGGCCGACAGCAGGACGCCCCACTCCAGCGGCTCCATGTCGTCCTGCGGCCTGATCCACATGTACGGCGGGATCGTCAGGAGGTGGAGCAGCATGATCGGCCCGGAGACCTTGAACGGCCGGTGCACCGCCACGGTGAACAGCGCCACCAGCCCCGCGCCGCCGGCCAGCTCCAGGAAGGTCGAGAGCACCAGCATGACCAGCGCGAGCGCCACCGGCCAGCGGCGGCGCAGCCACACCGACACGCACGAGAGCGCGCCCACGATCTGCTCGGTGAGCAGGAGCGGCTCCGGCTCGTCCTGCACCTCGGACAGGGCGAGCAGCGTGATGCCACAGGCGACCAGGAAGATCGCGATGTCCACGATCCAGTCGCGGGTGGAGCGGCGCACCGGTCGGCCCTCGTTGCCGTCGCCGAGCAGCACCGAGGGCAGCACCCATCGGTACTCGGGCACCGGCCCGTCCTCCACGCGCACGTCGCTCACGTTCATCGAGGTTAGGCCCTGCCGAGGTCGCGCCGATAGCGACCAAAGTCGATACCGTGCGAGACCTGCGGACGATGCGGGCCGGGCGGCCGGCGGGCGAGCCTTGGTCCCGTGAGAACGGTGCTGACGGTGCTCGGCTGGCTGCTGCTCCTCCAGGGCGTGGCCGGCCTGGGCAACTCGCTGCTCGGCCTGTGGCCGTGGACCGAGCGGCTGCTCGTGGCCAACCATCTGGGGTTCCTGCGGGGGCACGAGGTGTTCGCGGCCATCGTGATCGGCGTGCTCGGCTTCGTGCTGCTCGCCGTCGCGGACACGGTGTCACGTACGCAGGAGGAGGAGGGCAGGTGACAGGGACGTCGATACGCCCGCCGCGCAACCGGGCCGATCCGCGAGCGGTCGCGTGGTGGACGGTGCAGTGGCTGATCCTCATGGTGCCGGTGGCCGCGGCGGCGGGCTGGGCCTACTGGACGTTCACCGACCGGCCGGTGTGGCTGGGGCTCGTCGTGGCGGCGTTCGGGGCGGGCTGCCTGGCGCTGGCGGTCGCCGCGCCACGGGCGTACTACCGGGTCGAGCGGTGGGAGGTCACCGACGACGCCGTCTACACGCGCAAGGGATGGCTGACGCACACCTGGCAGGTGGCGCCCATGTCACGCATCCAGCGGATCGACACCGCGCGGGGGCCGGTGCAGCGGTTGTTCGGGCTGGCTGACGTGACGGTGACCACGGCCTCGTCGGCGGGCGCGATCACCATCGCGGCTCTCGACCACCAGCTCGCCGCCGACCTGGCCGAACGCCTGACCGCCCGCACCCAGGCCACTCCCGGAGACGCGACATGACCGCCCCGGACCAGCCCAGGGGACAACTGCCCCCAGAGCACTCCGTGTACGAAACCAAAGCCGGCCACGCTGCGAACGACGCCCAGGCGCCCACGGCGACTGGAGGCCCGGCCGCCGAGGCCGGGTGGCAGTTCTCTGACGGGCGGTCGGCGGAGGAAGGCGGCTGGCGGGCGCTGGCCGGGCGGTCGGTCGTGGCGTCGGCGGTGAAGTCGCTGGCGCTTGTGGCGCCCGCCGTGATCGGGCTGGTGCGCCTGTTCACCGGCGCCGGGTGGCCGACCTGGGGGCTGGTCACGGCGTGCGCGGCGGCGGCGGTGCTCATCGTGGGAGGCGTGGCGGCGTACGACGTGGCCCGGCTCAGGTCCACGCGCTGGCGGCTGACCGGCGAGCGGCTGGAGCTGCGATCCGGCATCGCGGTGCGGCGCGCCCGCGCGATCCCGCGCGACCGGGTGCGGAGCGTGGACCTGCGGGCCGACCCGGTGCTGCGGCTGCTCGGGCTGACCGTGGTCAAGGTCGGCACCGGCGAGCGCGTGGCCGACGGCGACGAGCTGACGCTGGACCCGCTGACCAGGAACGACGCCGAGACGCTGCGCCGTACGCTGCTGCGCGGCGCGGCGGCGGACGAGCAGTCCGGCGAGGAGGTGGATCGCGACGCGCCGCTGGCCGAGCTGCGGTGGTCGTGGGTCCGGTACGCGCCGCTGACGGTGTGGACCTTCGCCGGGGCGGCGGTGGTGCTGGGCGTGGCCTACAAGGCGGCGGAGCGGCTGGGACTGGAGGACCTGGCAGAACAGGCGGCCGGGCCGGTGTGGGACTGGGTGACCGCTCATCCGCTGCCCGCAGTCGTCCTGCTGCTCACCGCCAACGTCGCCGTGGGAGCGCTCGGGGCGGTGCTGCTGTTCGCCGAGTCGTGGGGGCGCTACCGGCTCGACCGGGAGCCGGGACGGCTCCGGCTGCGACGCGGCCTGCTCACCACCCGCTCGCTGACGCTGGAGGAGCGGCGGCTGCGCGGGGTGGAGGTCAGCGAACCGCTGCTGCTCCGGCTGGGCGGCGGGGCGCGCGTCAAGGCGATCGCCACCGGACTCGGCAAGGCCGCCGACAGCGAGAGCGAGGACGTCGGCGCGCTCACCCCACCACTTCCTCGCCCTCTGGCCTGGCGCCTGGCCGACGCCATCGCGAGGGCGAACGCCGGCACGGATGCGGGGGCCGGACTGGTACGGCATCCGCCCGCGGCACAGCGGCGGCGGGTCGTGCGCGCGGTCGTGGTCGTGGTGGTGCTCGCCGCCGTCGCAGGCGTGGTGTCCTGGTCGGTGCCGTGGCCGCAGCCCTGGATGCGGGCCTGGGTGTGGGCGGTGCCGGCGATGGCGGCGCCAGTGGCTTGGTGGGGCGCCGTGACGGGGGCGCGGAGTCTCGGGCACGCCCTCGCCGGGCGGCATCTGGTGACCCGCCACGGAGCGCTGGTCCGGCGTACGGTCGCGCTGGAGCGGGCGGGCATCTCGGGCTGGACGATCACCGAATCGTTCTTCCAGCGGCGGGCCGGCCTGGTGACGGTCTCGGCCACCACCGCCGCGGGTGACGGCCACTACGAGGTCCTGGACGTGGGCCGCGGCGACGGGCTGGAGCTTGCCGCGCGGGCGGCCCCGGACCTGCTGGAGCCGTTCCTGGTAAGGCCGGCAGACGGGCCACCGAGCAGCCGGCGGGATGGGTGAACAAGCGGGCCGCCAGACCGGTTGACGGACCGAGCGCCGAGTGGGCCGACACCGAGCCCAGGTGAGCCGGTCCAGCATGCCGCCGCGCGAGCCCGTACCGCGGGAGAAAAGGGAGAGCCGCGTGACCTCGTTGTTTTGTCCATGCCCCTGTGTTGGACAAATCAGGTCCCGCGGCTCAAGTGCTTGCAGACATAACGGTATTTGGCCCACTTGCAACCGAGTTGCAGCCGTATTAACCGTTGACGGAGATCACTGGTCAAGAGATGATCCGCGGGTGTCGCCAGGACCCGCGCTCGCCTGCCGCACACTGAGCTGCCGGGCCGGCGGGCGTACGATCATCGAGGATCTCACCCTGGAGTTCGAGCCGGGCGAGCGCGTGGCGCTCATAGGTCCGTCAGGCTCCGGGAAGACGACGCTGCTCACCACGCTGGCCGGGCTGCTGCCGCCCGCCGCGGGCCGGGTGCTGGCCGGCGGCGTCCCCCTGGACGAGCAGCCGGAGCTGCGGGCCGGGCTGGCGCTGGTCTTCCAGTCGTACGGGCTGCTGAGCCTGCTCACGGCGGCCGAGAACGTCGAGGTCGCGCTGCGGGCGGCGGGCCGGCCCCCGCGCGAGGCGATGCGGCTGGCGGCGGAGGCGCTGGA
Source organism: Nonomuraea sp. B208 (assembly GCF_057536035.1). Taxonomy (NCBI): domain Bacteria; kingdom Bacillati; phylum Actinomycetota; class Actinomycetes; order Streptosporangiales; family Streptosporangiaceae; genus Nonomuraea; species Nonomuraea sp. B208. Next base: position 324,344 of record NZ_BAAJOU010000023.1, on the reverse strand, counting down.
CCGGCTGCGGGTGGCGCGGTTCGCCGACCACCTGGTCGAGGAGCTGTCCGGAGGCCAGCAGCAGCGGGTGGCGGTGGCGCGGGCGCTGGCGCTGCGGCCCCGGGTGCTGCTGGCCGACGAGCCCACGGCCGAGCAGGACGCCACGCATCGCGCCCTCGTCCTGGACGAGCTGCTCGCGATCGCGGCGCAGGGCACCACGGTGGTGCTGGCGACCCACGACCCGGAGGTGGCCGAGCGCTGCGACCGGGTGATCGAGCTGCGGGCGCTGGCCGCCTCCTCCAGGCGGGCGAGGAGGGGCCGGTGAGCCTCGTCAGGTGCGACGGCGTCGTACAGATCTACCGGGCGCAGGACGTCGAGGTCGTCGCGCTCCGCGACGTCGACCTGACCATCGGCGCGGGCGAGACGGTCGCGCTGCTCGGGCCGTCGGGCGCGGGCAAGTCGACCCTGCTGTGGCTGCTTGCCGGGCTGCTGCGGCCGAGCGCGGGCCGCCTGTGGCTGGACGGCGCGGACCTCGGCCGGCTCGACCAGCGCAGGCTGGACCGGCTGCGGGCCACGCACATCGGCATGGTGCTGCAGAACCCGGCGCGCAACCTCATCGGCCACCTGTCCGCCGCCCAGAACATCGCCTTCGCCCAGCGCGCTGTACGCCGGGACCGGCGGCGGGCGCGCGAGCTGCTGGCCCGGGTCGGCCTGGCGGACGCGGCCGACCGCCCGGCGGGCCGGATGTCGGGCGGTGAGCAGCAGCGCCTCGCGCTGGCCGTGGCGCTGGCCAACGCCCCCAGGCTGCTGCTCGCCGACGAGCCCACCAGCCAGCTCGACGAGGAGTCCGGGCGGCGGGTGATCGAGCTCGTCCGGGACGCCGCCGGTGACGGCACGACCGCCGTCGTGGTCACCCATGACCCGGCCGTGGGCGAGGCGCTGGACCGTACGGTGACGATCAGGGACGGCCGGGTCGGGGCGGAGGGCCGGCGCGGCGAGGACTTCGTGGTCGTCGGCAGGGAGGGCGCCGTGCAGGTGCCGCCCGAATACCACCATCTGCTGCCGCCCGGCTCCATGGCCAGGATCGAGGAGCTGGAGGACGGCATCGCGCTGCGGAGGGCCGAACCGTGATCCTGCGCGGTCTCTGGGAACGCCGCACGCTCTCGCTGGTCGTGCTGCTCATCGCGATCGTCCCGATCGCCTCGGCGGCCGTCGGGCCGATCTACGCCGCCGCCGCCCGCACCACCATCGCCCGGGAGGCGCTCGCGGCGGCCCCGGTCGAGGGCCGCGGCTGGCGCTACACCACCACCGAGGGCGACATCGAGGCCAAGGTGGCGGCGTTCACGGCGGGCGCGGACTTCACCACCAAGCCGATCTACGGCCTGGAGCTCACCAGCGGCCGGCGTGACGACGAGCGGGCGTTCTCGCTGGTGTGGCAGGACGGGCAGTGCGCGCACCTGACGCTCGCCGAGGGCCGCTGCCCGCGCGCCGGCGGCGAGGTGATGGCGAGCCAGGCGACCGGGTTCGAGGTGGGCGAGACCGTCGAGCTGACGACGGTCATGCAGACCGGCTCCGGCACCACGGGGCGCGAGTCCGCGCCGCTGACCGTGGTCGGGCTCTACCGGCCCGGCTCGGCGGCCGACCCGTTCTGGTTCGGCCGGACGCTGTTCTCCCCCACCGGCGAGCCGAGCTCGGACAAGGCCGACGCGCTGTTCACGGTGCCGGAGACGCGGCTCGACACGTACATCGTCAACTCCGGCGTCACCATCGGCTCGGCCGACGCGCCGGGCGGCTGGACCGACTACGCGGTCATCGGCATCGACCCCGCCCGCCTCGACGGCGCCGACCTCGACCGGCTGAGCGCCATGCAGGCCGCGGCCGAGGCGGCGGGCCGCGACAGCCGGGTCATCGTCTACTCCCGGCTGGCCGACACGCTCAAGGTCATGACCGCCAACGCCGACGCGCTCGGCGTCCCGACGCTCCTGGTGATCGCCCAGCTCGTCGCGCTCGGCTGGATGCTGCTCTTCCAGACCGTCGGCGACCTCGTACGCGCCCGCGGGCCGGAGATCGCGCTGGCGCGGCTGCGCGGCCTGCGCCGGACGCGGGTGTGGCTGTTCGCGCTGGCCGAGCCGCTGCTGCTGCTGGCCGCCGCAGTGCCGCTCGGGCTGTTCGCCGGGCACGTCGCCGCGGGCGCGATGATCCGCGCGCTGCTGCCGCCCGGCATCCCCGTGGCCTTCCCGCTCACGGCCGCGCTGGCCGGGGTGGCGGCCATGCTGGGCGGGCTGCTGGCCGCCGGGCCGGTCGCCTGGCGGGTGGCCACCCGGCCGGTCACCGAGGAGTGGCGGCGCACCCCGCGCCGCTCGGCGCGCGGCTGGGTGCTGGACGCCGTGGTCCTGGCGATCACCGCGCTGGGGCTGGTCGAGCTGCTGGCCGCCGGCGTGCTCACCGACGTCTCGGGACGCGGTTCGAGCGCGATGGCGGTGCCGGGGCTGATCGCGCTCGGCGTGGCGCTGCTGGCCGGGCGGGCGCTGCCGGTGCTCACCCGGCGGCTGTTCGCGGTGACCCGCAGGCGGGGCGGGCTCGGGCCGTTCCTGGCGCTGCGGCAGGTGGCGCGGGGGCCGGTCACGGCGGGCAGCGTGGTGGTGCTGGGGGCCGCGTTCGGGCTGGCCACGTTCGCGGTGTCGGCGTGGAGCGCCACGTCGGGCGACTACGCGGAGACGGCCAGGTTCCACAACGGGGCAGCCACGGCGATCACCGTGCGGCCGGTCGAGCCGCGCGAGCTGATCGCCGCCGTGGCCGCCGCCGACCCCGGCGGCCGGACCGCCGCGCCCGTGATCACGGTGCCGGGGCCGCCGCAGCTGGTCGCCACCGACCCGGCGCGGCTGGCCGCGATCGGCGCGGCCTGGCGTCCCGAGCTGGCCGGGGGCACGTCGCTGGAGCAGGCCGCCGCAGCGCTGGAGGGGCCGCGTACGCCGCGCGTGTGGGTGCGCGGCGACCGGTTCCGCGTCCGGCTCCGCCACGACCCGCCGCCGGAGGGCTGGCGGATCCGGCTGTCGGCGGTGTTCCGCGTGCCGGGCACGCTGCGGCCCGCGCAGCTCCCGCTCGGCGAGCTGTCCGGCACGTCGGGGACGCGCGCCTGGAACCTGCCGCCCGCCTGCGCCCGCGCGGCGTGCGAGCTGCGCGCCTTCCGCGGGGAGCCGGTGCCGCCGCCCGAGTACGCCCAGTCCGCGTTCGTACGGGTGACCGTCGCCGGAATGGCCGTACGCGACCAGGGCCAATGGCGGTCGCTGGAGCTGCCCGCGTGGCGGGTGGACGAGGACCCTGACGCGCGCGACGGCTCGTTCGTCGTCACCGACACCGGCAACCAGACGCTGCGCCCCGACACGTACGCGCCGGAGCCTGCCGCCGTCTCCGTCGGACCGGTCGGCAGGAAGGCGGTGCCGGGCCTGGACAGCGGCTACGCCACGCCGGTGCGCGCCGCCGTCACCTCGGCCGCCGGGCCCGGCCTGACCGACGCGGGCGTCGTCATGGATCTGGAGCAGGCCGACCGGATCGCGTACGGCGTGCACGAGAAGGGCGTCCACCAGGTGTGGACCCGGCTGTCCGACACCGCCGCGCTGGAACGCGAGCTGGAACGCCAGGGGCTGTCGGTGGTGTCGCGGCGGACCGTGACGGAGCTGACCGCGTCCTTCGCCGGGCAGGGGCCGGGGCTGGCGCTGTTGCTGCTGCTGGTCTCCGCGCTCGCCGCCGCCGCGCTCGCGCTCGGGCGGACCGTGCTCGCCCTGCACACGGCGGCCAGGAGACGCGGCTACGAGCTGGCCGCGCTGGAGGCGGCGGGCGCCAGGGTGGCGGCGCTGCGGATCGCGCTGCTGCTGGAACAGGTGATCACGGTGGCCGCGGGCACGTTCGCCGGGCTGGCGGCCGGGCTGCTCGCGGCCTGGGCGGCGCTCGGCCGGATCCCGCAGTTCGCCGTGGCGCCGGTGACGCCGCCGCTGCCGCACCACGTGGCGGCGGCGCCCGTCGCGCTCGTCGTGGGCGCCGCGCTGCTGCTCAGCCTGGTGGCCGCGGCGGTGGTGGCGGAGCTGCTGCTGCGCGGCGTACGGGTCGAACGCCTGCGCGACGCCCCCGCCTGACCGCCGCGTCAGCTCCCGACCGGGCGTCTGGTCATCTCCGTCATGAACGTCCTGGCCATCTGCAGCACCCCGCCCATGGCCTCCTTCTCGGACATGAGCCGGACCTTCGGCGAGTTCGTGGCCGCGTCCTTCGGCCGCTGGTGGCCGGAGTAGTCGACGCGTACGACCACCGCGCCCTTGCGCATGAGCACCGAGCCGCTGGAGGCCGCCACGTCGCTGTGCCTGGTCTGCACGAACTGCTGGTACGCCTGGTCGCCCAGGTCCTTGCGATCGACCAGTTCGCCCCAGGTGATGCCGCCCATGGACGCGCCCGCCATGTTCTTGTCGCCGCCGCGCTGGGTGGCGTAGTAGGACTTGGCGCCGCTCTCGTCGGCCTGGCCGGTACGGTCGCTGAAACGGTGCACGGTGATCAGCACGCTGCGGATCTTCTTCGTGTCCGCGTCGTCGCCCGGCAGGTCCAGGTTGAGCCAGCGGCACTCGGTCTGGCTGTCGCCGCCCTCCTCCAGCCCGCGCGCCCGCGTCGTGGGGCTCGGCACCAGCTCGGTGGCCTTCGCGCCGACGGCCGTGCAGAACGCGGGGAACGCGGCCAGCACGGTCGGCGAGGCCGACGGCTTCGGGCTGGGCGAGGAGGTGACGGCGGGCTCGTCGGCCTCGGCCAGCACGTTCGGGTTCTTCGCCTGCCAGGCCGCCACGCCCTTGGCGAAGTACGCGACCAGGCCGCTGACCTCGCGCAGCGCGTTCGCCTCGGTGATCGACTGCCGGGTCTCGCTCGACAGGATCTGGGCGTCCTTCTTCTGCTGGTCGGCCTGGAACTTCACCTTGATGGTGAAGTCGCCGACGCGGGCGTTCGCGGTGCCGAACGAATACCACAGGAGCTTGTCGCGCCGCCACGTGTACTGGGCGAACGCGCCTTCGCCGACGCCGGGGATGTCCTTGATCGGGGAGATGTACTCCTTCCCGCCGGGGTCCAGGGACGGCTTGGCGGTGGCGGCGTACTTGCCGCCGCGGTACTCCGCCTCGTAGGCGTTCTGGGCCTGGCTGCGGCCGGTCTTGGCGCCCTCGCCGCGGTATTGGGCGATCTTGACGTCGATCTCCCTGCTGCGCCAGTACTCGCCGAACGAGATGCGGCGGTTGACCCAGTTGCAGCCGAAGTCGACGGTGAACTCGCCGTCGCGGGAGGACTTGGCGACGGTCGCACCGGGCACCAGGCGGTCGGCCTCCTCCTTGGGGAGCATGCCGCACACGTCGGGGCCCTTCGCGCCGGAGGCGGCGGAGGCCGACGAGGACGCCGCCGGCCTGCCATCGGCGTCCCCCGAGCCCACGGGCGCCTCGCCGGAGGTGAGCACGAACACGCCCACGCCCCCGGCCGCCACGAGCACCACCACGCCGGCGGCCAACACCGGCATCAACCACCCACGCCGCCCCGGACCCGGCACCGACGGGGGCTGCGGCACCGTGGGCGCCGTGGACGGCATCTGCGGCGAACCCCACGACTGCCCACCCGGCGAGTGGGGTCCCGGTGGCTGGGCATCCCACGATTGCCCGCCCGGCGCGTGCGAGGCCGGCGGCTGGGGGCCCGCCGCCTGCTCACCGGACGAGTACGGTCCAGGCGGCTGGGGCCCCATCGCCTGCTCACCCGACGAGTACGGTCCAGGCGGCTGAGCACCCCACGGCTGCCCGCCCGGCGAGTGCGGGGCCGGCGGCTGAGGGCCGGGCGCCTCCTGGTTCCTCGGTTGCCCGTCCCAGGGCTGCGCATTCGGGGACTGCGGGCCCGGCAACGGAGAGTTCGGCGGCTGCGAGTTCTGCGGGGGCATCCCAGGAGGGGGCGGTCCGTAGGACGGCGGGCCTTGCGGCGGCGGGCCCTGAGGGGAGCCGTAGGACGGACCCTGGGGAGGCGCGCCCTGACCGGGCCCCTGAAACGGGGCCTGCGGAGGCCCGTAAGGCGAGCCCTCAAGAGACGGGTCCGTAGGCGAGGCGTAGGGCGGACCCTGAGGGCCGTAAGACGGGGTCTGCGGAGATGAGTCCTGAGGCGGTGAGGCATAGGACGGCCCCTGGGAAGGGGCGTAAGGGCCTTGAGGTGAGCCGTAAGGGGCTTGCGGTGGCATGGCGGGCGGGGGCGGGCCCGGGTGGGCGCTCCCGCCGGGCGGGGATGGGGGCCCGCCCGGGACGCCGGCCCCTGGGCTCATCGGCTGCCAGCCCTGCGGACCATACGACCCGTCCTGTGAACCGTAGGGTCCACCCTGCTGCACCTGGGGCCCGTTCTGCGAACCATAGGGCCCGCCCTGCGCCCCGTACCCCAGCGGAGGACCGTACCCGTCCCGAGGCCCGACCGGGGTGCTCGGGGAGCCGGGTGGCGGGTTGTCGCCGGGGTCGTCGTCCCGCCCCCCGGACGGGTACGGGGTCGCCGGCGGCTCGTACGCGTTTCCGGGGTTCACTGGGACTCCTGGGGTCGCCCTGACTTGCGGGAGAACATGCTAGTCACACCCCTCGCACGATGCTTGCGACGTTTGTCACGGCGCGGGTCATCTGTCCAGGGCCGCGGCCACCAGTCGCGCCGCGGCGACGGCCGTCTCCTTGTCCGCCGCTCTCGATGCCGGGACGTCGTCACGGTGCCACACCACTTCGCCGAGCAGGTTACTCGTCCGGAAGAGCAGCACGCTGTCGGATCGGCCGCTTTTGTTGGTGTTGATGTAGAACGTGAAGCTGTTCTGGAGGATGGCCGACTCCGCGATCCCCGGCACCTCGGACACCCCGCCGCGCACGTCGCGCCCCTCCTGGCCCTTGCCCGCGGCCCTGGTGGCCTTCTCGCTGGCGAAGCGCCGCTGCGCCACCTGCGGCCCGCCGAGGTCGCCGTCCGGCTTCTCCGCCCAGGCCCGTACGGTGAGCGTGCGCCCAGGCTCCTCGCGCACGATCCACTGGCACTCCCCCGGCCGGGTCGCGTTGCGCACCGGCGTGACCTTCATGAGCTCCGCGGCCTGGGCGTCGGTCAGCAGCGTGCACGGGTCGGGCGCGGCGGCGTACCGGCCGGTGTCGGGCTGCGGGCGCACAACAGAGACGGCGTACCATCCGCCGGCGCCCAGCAGAACGACGGCGGCCGCGAGCGCGGCGGGCAGCAGCCACCGCGGGCGGCCCCGCGGCTCGGCGGCGGCGTCGGCCAGGGCGGTGAGCGCCTGCCTGATCTGCGGCGCGGTGGGCCGGGCGGCGGGATCCTTGGCGAGCATGGCCATCAGCAGGCCGCCGAGCCGCCGCCCCGCCCTGGCCGGGAACGGCGGGTCGTGCAGCAGCACCGCCGCCGCCACCGCGGCGGGCAGGTCGCGCTCGAACGGCGCCCGCCCCTCCACCGCCGTGTAGAGGCTCGCGCCGAGCGACCACAGGTCGGACGCGGGGCCGGAGGGCTGCTCGTTGAGGCGTTCAGGGGCCATGTAGCCGGGCGAGCCCGCGCTGCCCGTCACGTCTCCCGGGCCGCCCATGGGGGCCGCGATGCCGAAGTCGGTGAGCATGGCCGAGCCGTCCGCGTCGAGCAGGATGTTGCCCGGCTTGACGTCCTGGTGCAGCAGGCCGTGGGCGTGCGCGACCTCCAGCGCCGACAGCACCCGCAACCCGATCCTGGCCACGGCCCCGGGCGGCAGCGGGCCCCGCTCCCTGACGAGCTGGTCGAGCGAGCGGCCGGTGACCAGGTCCATGATGATCCACGGCTGGTGGCCCTCCAGCACGACGTCGTGCACGAGCACGATCGCCGGGTCGCGCAGCCGGCCCGCGGAGCGGGCCTCGTGGATGGCCCGGCCGGTGAACTGCGCCCGCGCGTGCGGGGTGAGGCCGTCGGGTACGCGTACCTGCTTGACGGCGACCTGCCGGTCGAGCATCTCGTCGATGGCCCGCCACACGGTGCCCGCGCCGCCCTGGCCGAGCCGCTCGATCAGCCGGTAGCGGCCGGCCAGCAGGTAGAGGTCATGCGGCATGGCGCAACGCCTGCTCGCTCGCCCGCGCGGCCTTCAGCGCCGCCTGCCGGACGTCCTCGTCCGTGGGCCGGTCGGACAGGGTGGAGTACTCGACGCTGACGACGAGGTTGGCCAGCCGGTAGTAGACGTGCGCGGAGTGCACCCGGCCGGTGGGCCCCTTCAGCTCGAAGCCGAACGCCTCCTCGCCGACCCCGCCGATCTGCCGCACCGGCGTCAGCGTGGCCTTCCTGGAGGTCTTGACGCCGATCTCCGGCCAGGTCCAGTCGACGCTGGTGTACTTGCCCCAGTAACGCTTCTGGTTCTGGAACAGCGTGCGGGCCGTGGCCTGGGTCATCGACCACGGGTCGACGGTGTCGGAGTCCTTCTGCACCTGCAGCCCCACGCCCGTGCCGGAGATCGGCCAGCCGCACTTGGGGCCGACCTCGTCGGAGCCGGGCTGCGGCTTGGGCGGGGCGGCGGTGAGCAGCAGCCGGCCCACCTCCTCCGAGGCGAGCAGCGTGCACACGTCCATGGGGGCGGTGAACGCCGCGGGCACGTCGTCGCCGCCGCCCAGGCCGCGTACGGCGAGGAAGCCGCCGCCGGCCAGCACGGCCGCGAGCGCCGTCCCCGCCGCGACCCACACCACGGTACGGCCGCGCCTGGCGACCCGGCCGGGCACGGTGACGTCGGCGGCGGCCGGCAGCTCGGGAAGCGGACGGCCGGCGGCGACCTCGCGCAGCGCGGACACGACCACCCGCGGGTCGGGGCGGGCGGCCGGGTGGTGCGCCATCATGGCGGCGATCAGCGGGCCGAGCGGGCCGGGCGCGACCGGCGGCGGCGACAGCAGCGTGGCCTGCACCCGCTGGGCGGCCGACCCCTCGTAGGCGGGCACGCCGGTGACCGCGACGTAGAGGGTGGCGCCGAGTGACCACAGGTCGCTGGCCGGGCCGCCGGGCAGACCCTCCAGCCGCTCGGGGGCGATGAAGCCGGGCGAGCCGATCATCAGGCCCTGCTCGGTGAGCGTGGCCTGGCCCTCCTGGCGGGCGATGCCGAAGTCGGTGAGCACGACCCGGCCGCTCTCGGTCAGGAACACGTTGCCCGGCTTGACGTCGCGGTGCTGCATGCCCTGGGCGTGCGCGGCCGTCAGCGCCTCCAGCACCTCGGCGCCGACGCGGGCGGCGTGACCGGCGGGCATGGGCCCGAACTGGCGGACGGTGTCGCCGAGGGTGCGGCCCCGCAGCAGCTCCATGACCAGCCACGGCCGGTCGTTCTCGACCACCACGTCGTGCAGGGCGACGATGCCGGGGTGACGCAGCCGCGCGGTGGCCTGCGCCTCGCGCACTGCGCGCTTGACCGAGTCGGCCCGCTCCTTGGGCGCCATGCCCTCGGGCAGCGTGAGCTCCTTGACCGCGACCTCGCGCTCGAGCATCTCGTCCCTGGCCAGCCACACCTTCCCCATGCCGCCCGCGCCCAGCGGACGCAGCAGGGAGTAGCGGCCGGCGAGTCTTCCCGCCGACATAAAGGGAAGGGTAACGAACGACCAAGAGGGATGGTTATTCCATCCTGTCGGTCGCTCTCTCTATGGTCTTGGTTCGTGGAAGTGGTTCAAGGCACCCTCGACGAGCTCGGCACCCCGCTCAGCGACGTCACGTTCGTCGTGTTCGACCTGGAGACGACCGGCGGCTCGCCCGCGGAGGACGCGATCACCGAGATCGGCGCGGTCAAGGTGCGGGCGGGCGAGGTGCTGGGCGAGTTCTCCACGCTGGTCGATCCCGGGGGGCCGATCCCGCCGTTCATCTCGGTGCTGACCGGCATCACCGACGCCATGGTGGTGGCCGCGCCGCGCATCGAGGCGGTGCTGCCGAGTTTCCTGGAGTTCATCCGGGGCTCGGTGCTGGTGGCGCACAACGCGAGCTTCGACACGCGCTTCGTCAAGGCCGCCTGCGCCGCCCACGGCTATCCTCCGCCCGCCAATCCGGTGGTCGACACCGTCGACCTCGCCCGCCGGGTGCTCACCCGCGACGAGACGCCCAACGCCAAGCTGGCGACGCTGGCCCGTTTCTTCCGCAGCCCGGTCGAGCCGTGCCACCGGGCGCTGCAGGACGCGCGGGCCACGGTCGACGTGCTGCACGGGCTCATCGAGCGGGCGGGATCGTTCCAGGTGCACACGCTGGAGGAGCTCAAGTCGTTCGTCCGCGCGCCGACGCCCGAGCAGCAGCGCAAGCGCCACCTGGCCGACTCCGTGCCGCACGCGCCGGGCGTCTACCTGTTCGAGGACGAGCGGGGCGAGGTGCTCTACATCGGCAAGAGCACCAACCTGCGCAACCGCGTGCGCTCCTACTTCACGGCGAGCGAGACCCGGCCGCGCATCCGGGAGATGATCGGGATCGCCGACCGGGTCCGGCACATCGTCTGCGCGACCGCGCTGGAGGCCGAGGTCAGGGAGCTGCGCCTGATCGGCGGCGCCAAGCCGCGCTACAACCGGCGCTCCCGCTTCCCCGAGAAGATGGTGTGGCTCAAGCTCACGGCCGAGCCGTTCCCCCGGCTGTCGATCGTGCGCGAGCTCAAGGACGACGCGGCCACCTACCTCGGGCCGTTCAGCAGCGCGCGGCAGGCCGACGACGCGCGCATCGCGCTGCACGAGGCGGTGCCGCTGCGCCAGTGCACGCAGGCGCTCGGGCCGCGCACCCGCCGCGCGGCCTGCGTGCTGCACGAGATGGGCCGCTGCGGCGCGCCGTGCGAGGGCAGGGAGAGCCCGGAGGACTACGCCGCGCACGCCGAGGCGGCCCGGCGGGCCATGACCCTCGACGCGACGCCGGTCTTCGCCGCCGTCGCGACGCGCATGGAGCGGCTGTCGGTCGAGCAGCGCTACGAGGAGGCGTCGGTCGACCGCGACCGGCTGGCCTCGTTCGTCCGCACGGCGGCCCGCATGCAGCGGCTCAGCGCGCTCACCCGCATCCCGCAGCTCGTGGCCGCGAGCCCGGCCTTCGGCGGCGGCTGGGACGTCCACGTCGTCCGCTACGGGCGGCTGGCCGGGGCGGGGGTGCTGGCCAAGGGCGCGCACCCCACGCCGTTCGTGGCCTCGCTCACGGCCTCGGCGGAATCCGTCCTGCCGGGGCCCGGTCCGGTGCACGCGGCGAGCGCCGAGGAGACCGAGTGCATCCTGCGCTGGCTGGAGTCGCCGGGGGTGCGGCTGGTGGAGGTCGACGGCGAGTGGAGCCTGCCCGCCCAGGGGGCCGCCCGGCACAAGGCCCGCATCGACCTCGCCTACCGGCACCTCGATCAGGGGCGCGGGCGGGAGGGGCGGCCTTTGCGGTGAACCGATAGAGTTGGTGCATGGTCACGGCTATCGTCCACATCAATGCCGAGGTAGACCGGATCACGGAGGTCGCCGAGACGATCGCCGAGATCGACGGGGTCAGCGAGGTCTACTCCATCACCGGCGACTACGACCTGCTCGCCATGGTCCGGGTCCCGGTCTACGAGCAGATCGCCGAGGTCGTCCCCGGGCGCATCAACAAGGTCGAGGGCGTGCTGCACACCGAGACGCACATCGCCTTCCGCGCCTACTCCAAGCACGACCTCGACGCGGCGTTCTCCATCGGCTTCCCCGAGGCCGACTGACCCCTCTCCCCTGACCCGCCGCCCGGACCACCGTCCCCGGGCGGCTTCTCGCATGCCCGCATGCGGCAGCGGCTCACCTCGGGGAAAAACCGGCGGGCCCGGACGACCAGTGGTCGTCCGGGCCCGCGCGGTGTGGCGATGCTGTTCGCGGAGCGGTCAGTGGGTGAGGCTGCGGTCGTCGTCTCCGCCGGAGCCGATGGCGGCGTGCTCGTCGCCGTGACCGTGGCCGTGCCCGTCGTCCAGCGGGATCTTCTCCCCGCCGTACGCGCGGGACATCCGCGCCCGCAGCTTGCCGAGCGGGCCGCGCATGCCCTTCGGCGGGATGCCCGCGCGGTCCTCCTTCACCGGGAGCATCAGCACCGGCTGCTTGCCGCGCATGTGGGCCTCGATGTCGTCCGCCGGCGGCGTGTGGACCTCGATGAACTCACCGTGCGGCAGCCGCTTGATGACACCCGACTCCACGCCGTGCGAGATGATCGCGGCGTCGGAGCGCTGCAGGCCGAGGCACATGCGGTAGGTGATCAGGTAGGCGAGCGCCGGACCGACGAAGACCAGCGCCCTGCCGATGTAGGTCGTCCAGTTGAGGCTGATGTGGAAGTTCGCCGCGATCTCGTCGTTCGCGCCGAGCAGCCACAGCACGCCGTAGAACGTCATCGCCGCAATGCCGATCGCGGTGCGGTGCGGGTTGTTGCGCGGGCGGTCGGCGACGTGGTGCTCACGCCGGTCGCCGGTCACCCACTGTTCGAGGAACGGGTAGAGCGCCAGGCCCGTCATGACGAGGCCGAGCGGCACCAGCGCCGGGATGATGACGCTCAGCGGCAGCGTGCCCGCGTGGGCCGTCCCGAAGAGGTTCCACTCCCACGGCGGCATGAGCCGCAGGGAGCCCTCCAGGAAGCCCATGTACCAGTCGGGCTGCGATCCCGCCGAGATGTCGGCCGGGGTGTAGGGCCCGAACAGCCAGATCGGGTTGATCTGGACGAACGTCGCCAGACCCGCGATCACCCCGAACGTGAACAGGAAGTACGCGCCCGCCTTGGCCATGAAGGCCGGGTAGAACGGCGCGCCGACCACGTTGGTGTTGGTGCGGCTCTTGCCCGGCATCTGCGTGTGCTTCTGCACCCACATGAGCACCATGTGGGCCGAGATCAGCGCCAGCAGGATGCCCGGGATGAGCAGGATGTGCAGCGAGTAGAAGCGCGGAATGATGTCCTCGCCCGGATATTCGCCGCCGAACAGGAAGAACGTGATGTACGTGCCGACCAGCGGCAGCGAGATCGCCACGCCCTCCGTGATGCGCAGACCGGCGCCGGACAGCAGGTCGTCGGGCAGCGAGTAGCCGGTCAGACCCTCGACCAGTGCCAGGCTCAGCAGCAGCACGCCGATCAGCCAGTTGATCTCGCGCGGCTTGCGGTAGGCGCCCGTGAAGAACACCCGCAGCATGTGGACCGTCATGCCGGCCACGAAGAGCAGGGCCGCCCAGTGGTGCATCTGCCGCATGAGCAGTCCACCACGGACCTCGAAGCTGATCTCCAGCGCCGAGGCGTAGGCCTCCGACATCATGACGCCCTTGAGCGGCGCGTAGGGGCCGTCGTAGGCGACCTCCGTCATGCTGGGGTTGAACCACAGCGTCAGGAACGTGCCGGTCAGCAGCAGGATGATGAAGGAGTAGAGCGCGATCTCGCCCAGCAGGAACGACCAGTGGTCGGGGAAGATCTTGCGCAGGTTGCGCTTGAGCGCGTTGGCGCCGCCCAACCGGTCGTCCAGCCAGGTCGACGGGCCCGCGATGCCCTTGGGCACCTTGTTCAGTTCGCCGCTCACGCCTGGCCTCCCTTCATTCTGGCCTCGGCCTCGGCGTCGCCGCGTTCCCAGTAGCTCGGGCCGACCGGCACGTTGAAGTCGCCCTTGGCGATCAGGTAGCCCTGGTCGTCAACGGTGATCGGCAGCTGCGGCAGCGGCCGCGCGGCCGGGCCGAAGATGACCTTGGCGCCGTCGGCGGCGTCGAACGTCGACTGGTGGCACGGGCAGAGGATGTGGTGGGTGTTCTGCTCGTAGAGCGCGGCCGGGCAGCCCACGTGCGTGCAGATCTTGGAGTAGGCGACGATGCCGTCGTGGATCCAGTTCTTGTTGACCCCGTCCTTGATCTCCTCGGGACGGAACTTGATCAGGATCAGCGTGGCCTTGGCCAGGGCGTTGAGGTCGTGCTCGTAGCCCTCGGGGACGACCGACAGGATGCCGCCGGGCGAGTTGAAGTCGGCGGCCCTGATGGGCTGGCCGGTGCCCTCGACGACGAGCCTGAGCGGCTTGCCCTCCTTGGTCTTCTCGCCCCAGACCGTGTGACGCAGCAGCTTGTTGAACTTCGCGCCCGGCATGTTGCTGTTGTCCAGGTCGCGCAGCAGCACCAGCGGCACCAGGCCCAGCGGGGCCGCGGCCAGCAGCAGGGTGCGGCGCAGCAGCTTGCGCTTGACGAAGCCGCTCTCGTTGGCGCCCTGCACGAAGGTGTCGGCGACGACCTCGCGGTCGGCCTCGTCGGAGGCCATCTCGTGGCGCTCCTGGATGAGCGCGTACTTCGGCATGATCATCCGGACCCAGACGACGATGCCGACGGCCAGGCCCATGATGGCGACGGTGAGCGAGGCGCCCAGCGCGAGGTTGGAGACCCCCGTCGACTCGGGCGTGCCCACCTGGAACACCACGTAGGAGATGATGAACGCGATCGCCGCGAGGAAGGTGATCGTGAAGCAGAGCGCCACGATCTTCTCGGCCTTGCGGGCCTTCGCCTCGTCCTGCAGCGTCACGCCGGGGACGTCCTTGCCGGCAGCCTCGGCCGCCGCCGCGTCGCCGAGCATCGAGGTGCCCGGTGCGGGAGTGCCGATGACGCGCTTGGGGACGCGCTCGTCCGGCTGCTCGATCTCGTGCTCGTTGTCAGTCATGACTTCTGTCGCTTCTTCGCGGTGATCCAGATGGCGGCGAGTACGAGGGCGACGATGCCCACCACCCACGCGGCGATGCCTTCCGTCACGGGGCCGATGCGCCCGAGGCCGAAGCCTCCCGGGTCCTTCTGCTCACGGACCTGGACGATGTAGGCGATCATGTCACGCTTCTCTTCCGGCGTGATCGTCGTGTCGTTGAAGACCGGCATCGCCTGGGGGCCAGTGATCATCGCCTCGTAGATCTGCGTCGGGGACGCCGAGTTGAGGTTGGGGGCGTACTTGCCCTGCGTCAGAGCGCCGCCCGCGCCCGCCCAGTTGTGGCACTGGATGCAGTTGGCGCGGAACAGCTCGCCACCGCGGCCGGCGTCGCCGAGCTTGGCGTCGACCTGCTCGGCGCCGGGCACCTGGGGGCCACCGCCGAGCGACTGCACGTACGCCGAGATCTGCCGGATGGCGTTCTCGTCCACCCAGCGGGCCAGCGGCTTGCGCGGGGCCTGGGGGCCGGGGTTGGCCGCGGGCATGCGGCCGGTGCTCATCTGGAAGTCGACCGCCGCGGCGCCGACACCGACGAGCGTGGGGGCGGTGTTGGTGCCCTCCGCGTTGAGTCCGTGGCAAGACGCGCAGTGCGCGACGAACAGGCTCTTGCCCTCGGCCACGTCATCGACCTTGCCTGCCGCCATCGCCGCGTCGGCAGGCTTACCCGCCTGGACAAAGGCGGCGTATACCATCCCGACCAGCGACAACGCCAAAATCAGGACGGCGTATCTCGCGAGGGGATGCCGCCGCCAAGCGGTGATCCTAGTCACAGAGATCCCGTTCCTTACCGAATGATGTAGATGGTCGCGAAAAGACCGATCCAGACGACGTCGACGAAGTGCCAGTAGTAGGACACGACGATCGCGCTGGTGGCCTGCTCATGCGTGAAGCGCTTCGCGGCGTACGTGCGTCCCAGCATGAACAGGAACGCGATCAGGCCACCGGTCACGTGCAGGCCGTGGAAGCCCGTCGTCAGGTAGAACACCGAGGTGTAGGCGTTAGCGGACAGGGTCGCGCCCTCTGACGCCAGCTCCATGTACTCGTACAGCTGCCCGGCCACGAAGACCGCGCCCATGATGAAGCTGACGATGTACCAGAAGCGGAGCTTGCCGACCTGCCCCTTCTCCGCGGCCCACACGCCGAGCTGGCACGTCACACTCGACAGCACCAGGATGATCGTGTTGACCGTCGCGAACGGGATGTTCAGGTGAGCGGCTTCGGCGGCGTGCGCGCCTGCAGGCAGGAGCGCGGGACCCCAGTCGAGGCCCTTGCCGATGCTCACCGACCGGATGGTGAAGTACATCGCGAACAGCGCCGCGAAGAACATGAGCTCAGAGGACAGCCAGACGATCGTCCCGACGCTGACCAGGTTGGGTCTGCGGAACGGCTGTGCTGTCGTCGTCGAAGTTATTGCGGATGCTGTCGCCACGGGCAGCATTATTGCGGCTCTGTGAGTCGGTCCGGCGCACGACCCCCCGTTAGGAGGTACAAACCGGCCACCAACCTGGGATAATTGCCGCAAAACGCCCCTCCGGGGCGGCGGCCTGGGTCTGCACGCCGGAGCACCGGTACGATCCAGGGTGACCATACCGCTACGACCGATAGTGAGCGCGACAGTGACGTCATCAGGCAGCACCGACGACACGATGAAGGTCCTCGTCTACAGCGACGACGCCGCCACGAGGGCTGAGGTGATCCAGGCCATCGGCAGGCGGCCCGCGGCGGACGTGCCCCTGGTCGAGATCGTGGAGTGCGCCACCGAGCCGAAGGTCCACCAGTGGCTGGGGTCCGGGGAGATCGACGTGGCCGTCCTCGACGGCGAGACCCAGCCCGCCGGCGGCATGGGCGTCTCCCGCCAGGCGAAGGACGAGGTCTACGACTGCCCGCCCATCTGCCTGCTCATCGCCCGCCGCGACGACCGCTGGCTGGCCGAGTGGTCCAAGGCCGACGCCGTCGTCCCCCAGCCCCTGGAGCCCATGGTGCTGGCCGACGCGGTGGCCGACCTCATGCGCCGTCGCAATTCCACCCGACTCAACGCTAAGTAGGTGCCCATGGACTCCCGGACGACCTGGCCCGCCCTGCTGTCGGCTCTCCTCGCGGGAGAGCACCTCACCTCGGACGAGACGGCCTGGGCGATGCGGGAGATCATGTCCGGCACCGCGACGCCCTCCCAGATCGCGGGGTTCGTGACCGCGCTGCGCGCCAAGGGCGAGTCGGTGTCGGAGGTCGTGGGCCTGGCCCGCACCATGCTGGAGTTCGCCACGCCGCTGCGGGTCGAGGGTCCCGTGGTCGACATCGTCGGCACCGGCGGCGACCGCGCCCACACCGTCAACGTCTCGACGATGGCCGCCATCGTGACCGCGGCGGCCGGCGCCCGCGTGGTCAAGCACGGCAACCGGGCCGCCTCCTCCTCGTGCGGGGCCGCCGACGTCCTGGAGCACCTGGGCATCCGCCTGGACCTCACGCCCGAGCAGACCGCACGCGTGGCCGGCGAGGCGGGCATCGCGTTCTGCTTCGCGCCGGTCTACCACCCCGCGCTGCGCTTCGCCGGTCCCACCCGCAGGGAGATCGGCATCCCGACGATCTTCAACTTCCTCGGCCCGCTCACCAACCCGGCCCGGCCCACCGCCCAGGCCATCGGCGTCTACGACCCCCGCATGGTGCCCGTGATGGCCGGCGTCTTCGCCGAGCGCGGCGTCAGCGCCCTGGTCTTCCGCGGCGACGACGGCCTCGACGAGCTGACCATCGCCGGCACCTCCACCGTCTGGGTGGTCAGGGACGGCGCGGCCACGCAGACCACGTTCGACCCGCGGGTCCTCGGCATCCCCCGCGCCGACGTGGGCGCGCTGCGCGGCGGCGACGTGGCCTTCAACGCCAAGGCCGTGCACGACGTGCTGAGCGGCGAGAGCGGCCCGGTGCGCGACGCGGTGCTGCTCAACGCCGCCGCGGCCCTGGTGGCCCACGAGGGGCCCGGGGACGACCTGGACGCGTCCATGAGGGCCGGTTACGATCGCGCGGCCCAGGCGGTCGACTCAGGGGCCGCCAAGGCCGTCCTGGAGCGCTGGGTGGAGGTCAGCGGCTCCTGCTGAGCCCTTCCACGGCGAAGGCGCGCTCCCGGAAGGGAAGCGCGCCTTTTTCGTGCAGCGTTTCGTGCGGTTTTTCGTGCTCAGAACGTTATGGTGGGGCCGGCCTTGAGCGTGCTCCACTTCAGCCACTCGTGCCACTTCTCCTGCCAGTGGCCCCAGCCGTTCGTCGGCTCCAGCTTGCGCGGGCTGCCGGTGATGATGATGGGATCGCCGATCAGGGTGTTCTTGATGAACCAGGCGGCGTTCTCCGGGCTGACGTTCACGCAGCCGTGGCTGACGTTGGAGTTGCCCTGGGAGCCGACCGACCACGGGGCGCTGTGGACGTACTCGCCGCTGTTGGAGATGCGCACGGTGTTGTAGACGGTGAGCTGGTAGTAGCCGGACTGGCCGGGGCCGATGCCCGGCGAGGTCATGACGGTGACCGGCTCGCGGGACATCGCGAGGTGGATGCCCGAGGTGGTGTAGTACTTCCACTGGCCGCCCTGGCCGGCGCTCATCGGCATGGTGCGGATGCGCTTGCCGTCGCGGCGCACGTACAGCACGTGCTCGTCGGTGCTGCCCTTGGTGATCTGCGAACGGCCGATCTTGAAGTCGAGCTTCACGTCGCGCTTGCCGTACAGGCCGGGGGCGCCCTGGACGCCGGCCAGCTTGGCCTCAAGCCGCACCTTCGTGTGGGCCGGCCAGTACTCCTGGGGACGGAAGTCCACGTGCGAGGAGTCGAACCAGTGCCAGGCGCCCTCGACCGGCTTGCTGCTGCGTACGACGAGGTTGCGCTCGATCGCGACGCGGTCGGTGACCGGCTTGTCGAAGGTGATCATGATGGGCATGCCGACGCCGACCGTCAGGCCCGTGTCGTCCTTGTTCGGGGTGATGTTCGCGATGTCGAACGTGCCCTTGCCCTTCACGGTCGTGAACGTGCTGGTGGTCTCGCTCCGCTTGCCCGACGCGTCCACCGAGACCGCGGTGACCGTGTAGGAGGCGCCGGGGCGGGCGGTGGCGGTGCTGCGCCAGCGGGTGCCGTCGGAACTGAGGACGCCCGGCAGCTTGCCCGCCTTGCCGCCGTCCACGCGGACGCCGGTCAGCTTCCCGCCGGAGGCCGCGACGACCACGGTCTGGTCGGTGGGCACGTTCGCGCTCTTGTCGCGGGGCGAGAACGTCACCGACGCCGGACGAACCCCGCCGGCCATGGCGGTCGTGTCCTTCCCGCCGTCGCCCGCCGAACACGCCGAGCAGGCCGCCAGCAGGGCAACGGCCAGCAGGCCGGCCTTTCCATAAGGTCCGCGCTCCAAGAGTCACTCCCTCGCCGAAGATCGGTCCGCTTCTACCTCCTTTATTACCCTGAGTGACCGAATAGGCGCATCCGGACACTGGTAAAGAACGCCAAAAAGCGGACGCCATCCCCCAAGTGGGAAGACGCCCGCTCCGTGGCCGGGCACCGCTCAGTGCGAGAAGTTGCCCCGGTAGTACTGGAAGACGAACCCGATCATGGCCATGATGACCAGGAAGAGCCCGATCAGGAACATCCAGAAGCCGATCACGAACCCGGCGAAGGCGAAGGCCGCCGCCAGGCACAGGAACAGCGGCCACCAGCTGCTCGGGCTGAAGAAGCCGATCTCGCCCGCGCCGTCGCTGATGTCGGCCTGCTTGTTGTCCTCCGGCTGCGGGCCGATGCGCCGCGCGGTGAACATCAGGTAGTAGCCGACCATGAACGCGAAGCCGACCGAGATGGCCATCGCGGTGGTGCCGACCGGCTCACCCACGCCCGTCGACGCCTTGGTCCAGAACCAGTAGGCGACGTCGACGCCGGCGAAGAACAGCCCGCACAGCAGGAACAGCCAACCCTGGACCTTCATCAGGCCTCGACCTCCCCGGCCGGCTTGTCAGCCGTGGCGCTCTTGTGCGACGAGTGTGCGGACGTGTGCGGGAAACGCAGGTCGAACGCGGGACGCTCGGACCGGATGGGCGGCAGCGAGGTGAAGTTGTGCCGCGGCGGCGGGCAGGACGTGGCCCACTCCAGCGAGCCGCCGTAGCCCCACGGGTCGTCCACGGTGACCTTGGGCGCGCTGCGCCAGGTCTTCCAGACGTTGTAGAAGAACGGCAGCGTGGACAGGCCGAGGACGAACGCGCCCACCGACGAGATCATGTTGAGGTCGGTGAACTTGTCGGCCGCGCTGTAGTCGGCGTAACGGCGGGGGAAGCCCGCCACGCCGAGCCAGTGCTGCACCAGGAACGTGGCGTGGAAGCCGATGAACAGCAGCCAGAAGTGCAGCTTGCCCAGCTTGTCGTTGAGCATCTTGCCGGTGAACTTGGGCCACCAGAAGTAGAAGCCCGCGAACATGGCGAACACGACGGTGCCGAAGACCACGTAGTGGAAGTGGGCGACGACGAAGTAGGTGTCGCTGATGTGGAAGTCGAGCGGCGGCGAGGCCAGGATGACGCCCGTCAGGCCGCCCAGGAGGAACGTGATGAGGAAGCCGACCGAGAACAGCATCGGCGACTCGAAGCTCAGGTGCCCCCGCCACATCGTGCCGATCCAGTTGAAGAACTTCACGCCCGTCGGCACCGCGATGAGGAACGTCATGAACGAGAAGAACGGCAACAGGACCTGACCGGTCGGGAACATGTGGTGCGCCCAGACCGTGATGGACAGACCCGCGATCGCGATGGTCGCGCCCACGAGGCTGATGTAACCGAAGATCGGCTTACGGCTGAAGACCGGCAGGATCTCGGTGACGATGCCGAAGAACGGCAGCGCGATGATGTAGACCTCGGGATGCCCGAAGAACCAGAACAGGTGCTGCCACAGCAGCGCCCCGCCGTTCTCCGAGGTGAAGATGTGCGTGCCGAGCTTGCGGTCGGACTCCAGCGCGAGCAGCGCGGCGGCCAGCACCGGGAAGGCCATCAGCACGAGCATGCTGGTCAGCAGGATGTTCCAGGTGAAGATCGGCATCCGGAACATCGTCATGCCGGGGGCGCGCATGCAGATGATCGTGGTGATGAAGTTGACCGCGCCGAGGATCGTGCCGAGGCCGGACAGCGCGAGGCCCATGATCCACAGGTCGCCGCCGATGCCGGGCGAGTTGATCGCGTTGGACAGCGGCGTGTAGGCGAACCAGCCGAAGGAGGCCGCGCCGCCCGGGGTGAAGAAGCCGGAGACCGCGATGAGGCTGCCGAACAGGTAGAGCCAGTAGCTCACCATGTTGAGCCGCGGGAAGGCCACGTCGGGGGCGCCGATCTGCAGCGGCATGAGCTCGTTGGCGAAGCCGGCGAACAGCGGCGTCGCGAACATGAGCAGCATGATCGTGCCGTGCATGGTGAACAGCTGGTTGAACTGCTCGTTGCTGGTGAACTGCAGCCCCGGCTGCGCCAGCTCCGCCCGCATGATCAGCGCCATCACGCCGCCGATCAGGAAGAACGCGAACGACGTGATGAGGTACATGTGCCCAATGATCTTGTGATCAGTGGACGACATCCACTTCGCAATGATCTGGCCCTTGGTCACGGGCCGGATCACCGCGGTGCGGACGGGTGGTTCTTGGATGGCGGTCACTGGGCGCTCCCAGCCTGGTTTGTCGCGATGTACTGGTCGAACTCTCGCTGCGAGACGAGCTTGACGGAGAACAGCATGCGGCTGTGGTCGACACCGCACAGCTCGGCGCAGCGCCCGGCGTAGACGCCCGGCTTGTCCAGGGTCTTGATCTGGAACTTCCGGCCCGGGTTGCCCTCGGGGATGCCGGGGATGATGTCACGCTTGAACAGGAACTCCGGCACCCAGAAGGAGTGGATGACGTCGTCCGTCTGCAGGTCGAACTCGATCTCCTGGTTGACCGGGAGGACGAGCTGCGGGCCCTGGTGGTAGTCGTGCACCGGCGTGCCGGCGACCGGCTTCGAGGTCTTGCCGTTGTACGTCGTCGTGAAGCGCCAGCTCCACTGGAACGCCTCCACCTTGACCTTGACGGGCGCGTTGCCGCTCACCTTCGCCAGGGCCTCGCTGTCGCGGGCGGTGAAGAAGAAGAACACCGACACCATGACCAGCGGGATCAAGGTGTAAAGCATCTCGATCGGCAGGTTGTAGCGCACCTGCGGCGGCAGGTCGGCCTTGGCCCGGCGCTTCCGGTGGAAGAAGGAAGCCCACAGAATCAGGACGATGACGACGGCGCCCGTGGCGAGCGCGGCGATCCAGGCCCCGTTCCACAGGGACTGGACTATGCCGCCCTGCTCGGTGACGTGGTCGGGAAGCAAGCCACGAGACCAGTTGGCCTCGGGCACGTCATTAGCACACGCCGTAGCAGTGGCCAGCAGCAACGCCAGAGCGGCGGCGCGTGGCACCCTGCGCCGGGCCAACGAACGCCGCGTACGGCGAGTCGGACTCACGGATCGCCTACCCCACAGATGAAGCCCAAGGGTCTTTCCCTCGGGTGCTCGTATTTCCCATGCACAACTGAATGCAGAACACATTAGCGTGCAGGTGGCCCGCCCCACCGCGCGACCCCTCAGTGGCGCCGCAAGTGGGACGATTGGTCTCGTGGCGTATTTCGACGCGGCCTCGAGCGAGCCGCTCCACCCGCAGGCGCGCGAGGCGCTGCTGGCGGCGATCGATGCCGGCTGGGCCGATCCCGCGAGACTGTACGGCCAGGCCCGCCGCGCGCACCTGCTGCTTGAGCAGGCCCGCACGGAGGTCGCCGAGGTGCTCGGCGCACGCGCGGACGAGGTGTCGTTCACCGCGTCCGGCACGCAGGCCGTGCATCTCGGCGTCCTCGGCACCCTACACGGAAGGCGCAGGGCCGGACGCCACCTGGTGACCTCCGCGGTCGAGCACTCCAGCGTGCTGCACGCGGCCCAGCTGCACGAACGCGAGGGCGGCACGGTCGAGACCGTGGGCGTCGATCTGACCGGCCGGGTCGATCCGGCCCGCTTCGCGGCGGCGGTCGCGCGCCCTGACACCACCCTGGCCTGCCTGCAGACGGCCAACCACGAGGTGGGCACCGCGCAGCCGGTCGCCGAGGCCGCCGCGGCCTGCCGCGAGCACGGCGTGCCCCTGCTGGTGGACGCCGCCCAGACGGCCGGGCGCATGCCGGTCCCCGCGGGCTGGTCGGTGCTGACCGCCAGCGCGCACAAGTGGGGCGGCCCGGCCGGGGTGGGCGTGCTGGCGGTGCGCAAGGGCACCAGGTTCCGCTCGTTCCTGCCCGAGGACGAGCGGGAGCGGCGGCGGGTGCCGGGCTTCGAGAACGTCCCGGCGATCGTGGCCGCCGCGGCGGCGCTGCGCGCGACGGCCGCGGAGGCGGCCGAGGAGCAGGCGCGGCTGTCGGCGCTGGTGGACAGGATCAGGGAGACGGTGCCGGGGATCGTCCCGGACGTGGAGGTGATCGGCGACCCGGTGGACCGGGCGCCGCACATCGTCACCTTCTCCTGCCTCTACGTCGACGGCGAGGCCCTGCTCACCGAGCTCGACCGGGCGGGCTTCGCCGTGTCGTCCGGGAGCTCGTGCACCGCTAGTACGCTTCGTCCATCGCACGTCCTCGAAGCGATGGGCGTGCTCACGCATGGCAATGTCCGGGTGTCACTGCCCAGGGGCGCTTCGGCGGCCGAGGTCGACAGGTTCCTCGGCGTGCTGCCCGAGCTGGTGCGCCGCATCCGCCAGGACGCAGGAGTCGCATGACCGAGGTTACGCAGCCGGCTTTGACGATCGACGCGCTCGGCAAGAAGTGCCCGATCCCGATCATCATGCTGGCCGAGCAGATCAACGCCGTGCCGCTGAACGCGGTGGTGGCGGTGCTGGCCGACGATCCGGCGGCCTACAACGACGTGCCGGCCTGGTGCCGGCTGAAGTCGCACCGCCATGTCGGCTCGTACGAGCTGCCGGGGGGCGGCTGGGCGATACACGTGAGGCGAAATTACTGATTTATCCGTTTTGGGTGGGTAGGGGCTCCCCGTACGGAAAGCAGATCGACCGGGGGTGAGCCATGACCAGCGGACGCGAGACCGCCCGCGACGTGATGAGCACGGGAGCCGAGTGCATCGGCGCGCACGAGACGCTCGACCGGGCGGCGCAGCTGATGCGCACCCACGGGGTGGGCGCGCTGCCGGTGTGCGGTCCTGACGAGCGGGTGACGGGCATCATCACCGACCGCGACATCGTGGTGAAGTGCGTGGCGGCGGGCCACGACCCGTCGCAGGTGACGGCCGGCGAGCTGGCGACGGGCCTGGTGTGGGTGAGCGCGGACACCAGCGTCGAGGAGGCGCTGGCGCGCATGGAGGAGCACCGCATCAAGCGCCTGCCGGTGATGGACGGCGACCGGATCGTCGGCATGATCAGCGAGGCCGACCTGGCCCAGCACCTGCCTGACGACCAGCTCGCCGAGTTCGTGCACCGCGTGTACGGCGACTGAGGAGCCGCACGGAACGCCCCCGCCTCCGGCGGGGGCGTTTCTCGTTCCCGGCGGCTACGGGTGGTGGCAGCGGACGTGCGCGCCGACCTCGGCCGCCGCGTCCGCGCCGTAGGCGGCGGCGAAGCGCTCCAGGAAGGTCGCCTGGCCGAGCTCGTACTCCTGGCCGCCCACCCGCTCCAGCACGTGCGTGGCGGTGAGGTTGCCGACCTGGCCGCAGCGCTCCAGCGACAGGCCCCAGGCCAGCGCGGACAGGAAGCCGGCGCGGAAGGCGTCGCCGACGCCGGTGGGGTCGGCCTTGCCGCGCTCGGGCGAGGGCGCGACCTGGATCGAGGGCTTGCCGGCACGGTCGATGACGGCGCCCTTGGGGCCGAGCGTGGTGATCCGCACACCGACCCTGGACAGGATCTCCTCGTCGGACCAGCCGGTCTTCTGCTCGATCAGGCCCTTCTCGTAGTCGTTGGAGAACAGGTAGGCGGCGCCGTCGACGAGCTGGCGAATCTGGCCGTCCTCCATGCGGGCGAGCTGCTGGGAGATGTCGGCCGCGAACGGGATGCCGCGCTGGCGGCACTCGTCGGTGTGCCGCAGCATCGCGTCGGGGTCGTTGGGGCTGATGAGCACGAGGTCGAGCCCGCCGAGGCGGTCGGCGACCGGCTTGAGCTCGATGAGCCGCGCCTCGGCCATCGCCCCGGTGTAGAAGGAGGCGATCTGGTTGTGGTGCTCGTCAGTGGTGCACAGGAAGCGCGCCGTGTGCCGGGTCTCCGAGACGTGCACCGAGTCGCAGTCGACCCCGTGGCGCTCCAGCCAGGACCGGTAGTCGGCGAAGTCGTTGCCGACGGCTCCCACCAGGACGGGCCGCAGGCCGAGGCAGCCCATGCCGAAGGCGATGTTGGCGGCGCAGCCGCCGCGCCGGATCTGCAGATCGTCGACCAGGAACGACAGTGACACCCGGTCGAGCTGTTCGGCGATGAGCTGCTCGCCGAAACTGCCGGGGAACGTCATCAGATGGTCTGTCGCGATGGAGCCGGTGACGGCGATGCGCACGGGATTCTTCTTCCTCGTTGTCAGCAGGCCAATAAGCCCCCCGAGAATACGCGAAGGTCCCGCGCGCACAAAGGCGAGCGGGACCCTGGCGGCGCCGGCTAGTTGAACGAGTCGCCACAGGCGCAGGAGCCGGTGGCGTTGGGGTTGTCGATGGTGAACCCCTGCTTCTCGATCGTGTCGACGAAGTCGATGGAGGCGCCCATGAGATAAGGAGCGCTCATCCGGTCGGTGACCACGTTGACGCCGCCGAACTCCGACACCACGTCGCCGTCCATCGAACGATCGTCGAAGAAGAGCTGGTAGCGCAGGCCGGAGCAACCGCCCGGCTGCACCGCGACCCGAAGCTGCAGCCCTTCCTCGCCCTGCTGCTCAAGCAGGCTCTTGACCTTCGCGGCGGCCGCGTCGGTCAGGATCAGGCCCTGCGTCGTGGTCTCGCTGCTCTCAACCGTCATCTCGCTGACTCCCTAACTGGGGCTGTCTTGTTCTCGACGTCCTACCTAATGACGCTACCAACACCCGGGCCATGCCACACATTCCCGGGTCCCCCACCTCAGGGAACAACCGGCTTCCTCCGTGTGTCATAGTGAGTATCGTCTTTCTGACGATAAGTGCCTCATGAGGGGAGTGTGGCCATGGCCACCGAGACTGGGCTTCCGCTCTTCGTGCTGGGCCGGGGCGCCGATCCGCACAGCGAGCAGGGCGTCGACTGCCCCGGCGAGCTGCCGCCCGCCTCGGACCCGGGGCTGGTGGAGCGCGCCCGCAAGGCCAAGGAGACGCTGGGCGACCGGCTGTTCGTGCTCGGCCACCACTACCAGCGCGACGAGGTCATCCAGTTCGCCGACGTGACGGGTGACTCCTTCAAGCTCGCCCAGCAGGCGGCGGCGCGACCGGAGGCGGAGTACATCGTCTTCTGCGGCGTGCACTTCATGGCCGAGTCCGCCGACATCCTGACCGGCGACGCCCAGAAGGTCGTCCTGCCCGACCTGGCGGCCGGCTGCTCGATGGCCGACATGGCCACCTTCGACCAGGTCGAGGAGTGCTGGGAGGCGCTGGAGGACGCCGGGCTGGCCGAGCGGGTGGTGCCGGTCACGTACATGAACTCCAGCGCCGACATCAAGGCGTTCTGCGGCCGCAACGGCGGCGTCGTCTGCACCTCCTCCAACGCCCGCCGGGCCCTCGACTGGGCCTTCGAGCGGGGCGAGAAGGTGCTGTTCCTGCCCGACCAGCACCTCGGGCGCAACACGGCGGTGCTGGAGATGGGCATGACGCTCGACGACTGCGTGGTGTGGAACCCGCACCGGCCGGACGGCGGCCTGACCCGCGAGCAGCTCGACCGGGCGAAGATGATCCTGTGGCGCGGCCACTGCTCGGTGCACGGCCGCTTCACGGCCGAGTCGGTGGACGACGTACGGGCCCGCATCCCCGGCGTCAACGTCCTGGTGCACCCCGAGTGCCGGCACGAGGTCGTGCTCAAGGCCGACCAGGTCGGCTCGACCGAGTACATCATCAAGACGCTGGAGGCCGCCCCCGCCGGGTCGAGCTGGGCCGTCGGCACCGAGCTCAACCTGGTCAAGCGGCTGGCGGCGATGTTCCCCGACAAGAACGTGTCGTTCCTGGACCGCACGGTCTGCTACTGCTCGACCATGAACAGGATCGACCTGCCCCACCTGGTGTGGGCGCTGGAGTCGCTGGTGCTGGGCGAGGTCGTCAACCAGATCACGGTCGACCCCGACACCGCCCACTGGGCGCGGGTCGCCCTCGACCGGATGCTCGCCCTGCCGTAGACCGTCACTGGGCGAACTCGTAGCCGACCCTGACCGTCACCGCGAGGCTCTGGCGGCCGGGGGCGAGCGAGGACCGGTCCTCGGCGACGCCCGCGGCCGCGAACGTCAGCGGCTGCGGGCCGCCGCCCCTGACGTCCTCGGCGACCGACACCACCCGGCCGAGCGGGCGGCCGGCCAGCTCGGCGTACCTGGCGGCCTTGGCGGCGGCGTCGCGGAAGGCCCGCGTCCTCGCCTCGGCGAGGGCGGCGGCCGGGTCGGACACCTCGAACGCCATCCCGTTCAGCCGGGCCTCCTCTCCCACCCCGGCGACCGTGTCGATCAGCCGGTCGGCCCGCGCCAGGTCGCGCACCACGACCTCGACGCCCTGCGCCGCGCGGTAGGCCGACACCTTGGGGTAGGACTCGTACTCGGGGCCGAGCGACAGCTCGACGGTGCGTACGTCCTCGTCCGCGACGCCCTCCTCGCGCAGCGCCCCGGCCAGGCGGGCGGCGGCGGCGCGGGCCGCGGTGAACGCCTCCGCGGCCGACTGCCTGCGGGCCTCCACGCCCGCGTACAGGCGCAGGACGTCCGGCGCGGCCAGGACCGCGCCCTCCCCGACGACGGTGATGTCCACGATGGCGTCCTCCCAGGACTCCGGCTCGGTGCCCGCCGCCATTGTCGCGCGCCGCTCACCCCGTGGCCAGGACCGCGTCCACGATCATCCGGGGATCGCGGAGCTGGAGGCGGCGGCGGGCGTGCGGCGCGCGGACCAGCCGGCCGCCCAGCTCGGCGGCCAGCCGCCGGGCGCAGCCGTCGTCGCGGCCCGCGGCGAGCACGGTCACCGGCACCTCGGGCAGCGGCTTGTCCGCGCGCAGACGGCGCAGGTCGGCGGCCATGCCGCGGCGGGCCAGCCACTCCCCCGCCACCGCGACCGGCACCTTGCCCATGCGGTAGACGTCGTGCGGGTCCGGCATCCCGGTCAGCCGCCGGTGCGCGGCCGGGCCGGTCAGGCGGGCCAGCGCCGCCGCGCCCCACGTGCCGCCGAGCGCGGGCAGGCACCGGCCGAGCGCGTGCGCGGCCGCGGGCGGCTGCCGCCGGTCCGGGCAGGCCGGCTCGACCAGCACGAGCGCCGCCACGCACAGCGGATGCAGCCGCGCGAACGCCTCCGCGTGCCAGCACGCCACCCCCTGAGCGACGACGGTGACCCGTTCGGGGTGCGCGGGGGCGAGCGCGGCCAGGCGGGCGGCCTCGGCGTACAGGCTGGGCGGGGCCGGCGAGCGCGGGCTCAGCCCGAGCCCCGGCCGGTCGAAGCGGATGACCCGGCGGGCGCCGGACAGCCCGCGCGCCACCGCGTCCCAGTGGAACCAGGCGCCGGCCTGGCCTCCGGTGACGAGCACGACGGGGCCGTCGCCCTCCTCGACCACGTGCGGGGGGCCGTGCGCGGTGACCGGCCACTCGGCGACGAGCAGGCGCAGCGCCACGTACACGAGCCAGACGGCGACGAGCGTGAGCAGGGCGCGGTCGGCGAGGCCCGCGCCGCGCCCCGCGGCCAGCGCGACCCCGATCAGCGCCGTGGCGGCGACCGCCAGTGCGGTCATCACCCAGGCCGTACGGGCCCGCCACCGCGCCGCGAGCAACGCCATGGCGGACAGCGCCGAGGCCGTGCACAGCGCGCCGGCCGCCAGGTGCGCGAGCCGGCTCGGCGGCGGCCAGGTCTCGCCGCAGCCGGGATCGCTGAGCACCGCGCAGTCCAGCGGCAGCGCCGCCCCCACCGCCAGGAGCAGCCCGTACGCGGCCAGCGCCGCCCACCCCGGCCCCTCCCCCTCCACGCGCGGCGCCAGCGCCACGCCGAGCAGGCAGGACAGCCCCGCGAGCGCGTCGCTCACCCGGAACAGGCGCGTCCACGGCTGGTCACGGGCGGCGAGCTCGCTGACGTAGCCGTTGGCACGGTCCACCGCCGGTGTCGTGAACTGGCCGGTGATCCAGGCGCTGCCCAGCACGGCCGCCACGATGAACGCCGTGGCCGCGAGCACGTACAATCGTCGCTCCACGTGACGATTAGACCACTATGGGTCATTACACCCCTGGAGCACCCCATACCGGGAACCATCTACCGAGATCGGACTCAAGCGGCAGCTCGCCGTCCAGCACCCCTCTGACCTGGAGTTCGAGCGCGTTGTCGCGCTTCTGACCGGGCAGCGGCGCGAACGGGTAGAACGTTCCGCGCTTGTAGAGGTAGACCACGGCGACCCGGCGCCCCTCGGGATCGGCGAAGGACACCAGCGAGCACAGCAGCGACGCGCCGAACCCGGCGCCCTCCAGCGAGGAGTTGACCGCGTGCAACTCGGTGACCAGGTCGGCGACCGCCTCCGGCGGCCGGCTGACCAGCAGCCACGTGTAGCCGTAACCGTCGTCGCTCTGCACCACGCGGTCGCCGAGCAGCGCCTTGACGTCACGTTCGAGCGTGGCGAAGGCGCCGCCCTCGGCCGCGCGGAAGGCCACCGAGCCGAGGCCGGTGGGCGCGAGGCCCGTCGCGGCCTGGAGCGTCACGGCCGCCGACGGCAGCGCGAACAGCGCGTCGAGGTCGGGCTTGGCCGGCTTCGACCGGCCGAGCAGCGCATCGAGCCAGCCCATGTGGCTCAACCCCTTCCGAGCTGCGCGGAGATGCCGGCGAGCTGCTGCAGCCGGCGCTCCAGCGATGGGTGGGTGGAGAACAGGGCCGCGATCGACTGACCCCCGGACAGCGCCGGGGCGAAGTAGAAGGCGTTGAACGCCGACGCCTCGCGCAGGTCGCGGGTCGGGATCCTGGCCATCTCGCCACTGATCTTCGTCAGCGCGCTGGCCAGCTCGGACGGGCGCTGCGTGAGCAGCGCGCCCGCGCGGTCGGCGGCCAGCTCACGGTAGCGCGACAGGGCGCGGGTGAGCAGGAAGCTGACGGCGTACACGAGGACCGAGACGAGCAGGATGATCGCGCCGACCGGGACGCCGCCCTGGCCGTTGTTGCGCCGGCCGCCGAGCCCGCTGTAGAGCGCGAAGCGGGTCATGAGGCCGGCCACCAGGCCGAGGAACGACGCGATCGTCATCACCGCCACGTCGCGGTGCGCGACGTGCGACAACTCGTGCGCGAGCACCCCTTCGAGCTCCCGCGGCTCCAGGCGCCGCAGGATGCCGGTCGTCACGCAGACGACCGCGTTCTTCTGGTTGCGGCCGGTGGCGAAGGCGTTGGGGACATCGGAATCCGCGATCGCCACCCGCGGCTTGGGCATGTCGGCCAGCGCGCACAGCCGGTCGATCATGCCGTGCAGTTCGGGGGCCTCCTCCGGCGAGACCTCCCGCCCGTGCATCGCGAACAGGGCGATGCGGTCGGACAGGAAGTACTGCGCCAGCAGCAGGAGGCCGGCCACCACCAGCACGGTCAGCGCCCGGACGCCGAGGGCGATCAGGACGCCGACGAACACCACGTAGAGCAACCCGAGCAGGAACATCGTCACGACCATCCGGCGGGTGAGGCCGCTGTCGGGCGCGAAACGCGTGCGCACGGTGCTCAGCCCGGAATGAGGCCCTGGTCGCCCAGCATCTCCCGGACCTCTTCGATCGAAGCGTCCGCGGGGGGAAGGATCAGCTCTGACGGCTCAAGGCTGTCGTCCGGCAGGGACTTGCCCACAGCGCGCACCTTGTCGAGCAGCGCGTGCAGCTTGACGCGGAACGCCTTCTCGTCGCCGGTCTCGATGGCGGCTTCGAGCTCGCTGTCGAGCTCGTTGAGCACGGCGATGTCGTCGGGCGAGATCTCGGTCTGACCCTCGCCCATGATTCTGACGATCATGCGTTCTCCCCGGGCTGACGCAGGTGCTGGGTCTGACCCTGCTGATGTGGCTGGCCCTGCTGGTGCGGCTGGGCCTGCTGCTGCGGCTGGCCCTGCTCGATCGCGGACTGCGGGGCCGGGCCCTGGCCGAGCTCGGCCTTCATCCTGGCCAGCTCCAGCTCGACGTCCATGCCGCCGCCCATGCGGTCGAGCTCGGCCTGGATGTCGTCGCCGCGGCTGCCCGTGACGTCGTCGAGCGCGCCGCTGGCCAGCAGCTCGTCGATCGCGCCCGCGCGGGCCTGCATCTGCGCCGTCTTGTCCTCGGCGCGCTGGATCGCCAGGCCGACGTCGCCCATCTCCTCGGAGATGCCGGAGAACGCCTCGTTGATGCGCGTCTGCGCCTCGGCGGCGGTGTAGGTGGCCTTGATGGTCTCCTTCTTCGTGCGGAAGGCGTCCACCTTGGCCTGCAGGCGCTGGGAAGCCGTGGTCAGCTTCTCCTCCTCGGCCTGCAGGTTGTCGTGCTGGACCTTGAGGTCGGCCATCTGGCTCTGGATGCCGGAACGCCGCTGCAGCGCCTCGCGCGCGAGGTCCTCGCGCCCGACCGACAGCGCCTTGCGCCCCTGCTCCTCAAGCTTCCTGGCGGACTGCTCAAGACCGTTGAGCTGCAGCTCCACCCGCTTGCGCGACGTGGCCACGTCGGCCACACCCCTGCGCACCTTCTGCAGCAGCTCCAGTTGCCGCTGGTAGGAGTAGTCAAGGGTCTCGCGCGGATCCTCCATCTTGTCCAAGGCCTTGTTGGCCTTGGACTTGAAGATCATCGAAAGTCTCTTCATCACGCTCATGCGCGTCGGCCGTCCCCTTCTAGGTCGTGCTGGTGTTCACCCAATGCAGCGCAGCCGCCTTGGGATTACCCTACGCATAACGCACGGGGGCGTCACTAAGTTGCAGTCCAGGTAGGGTTGACGTCGTGTTGCGACGCCGTTCCCAGACCTCAGTGGACGACACCCCCGTCCCCGTTGACGATCCTAAGCCCCAGGGTAAAGGTCGTCCCACACCCAAGCGCCGCGATCAGGAGAGCCGCCGGCGCCAGCCCGTGCACGCGCCGAAGGATCGCAAAGAGGCCTACCGGCAGATGCGGGCCAAGCAGGCCGCCGAGCGCGAGCGCGCCCGCAAGGGCATGCTCGCTGGTGACGAGCGCTATCTCCCGGCCAGGGACAAGGGCCCGGCGCGCAAGTTCGCGCGTGACTGGGTCGACTCGCGGCGGCTGCCGAGCCAGTATTTCCTGCCGTTCTCGCTACTGATCCTGCTGGCCACCTGGGTGCCGTGGCCCGTCGAGATCCGCGCGGCGGTGCTCAACATCGTGATCGCCGTCGGCTGGCCGATCATGATGATCGGCGTGGTGGTCACCGGCGTCTACGTCGCGTGGAAGGTGAAGCGGGAGGTGGCGAGCAAGCTGCCGGACGAGAGCGTCAAGGGCGTGGGCTTCTACGCGGCCATGCGGGCGCTGCAGATCCGCAAGCTGCGCTTCCCGCCGCCCACGGTGGCGCCCGGCGGCAAGCCGGTCCCCCCGAAGCGTTAGAGATCCCCGTACGGGGACCGCGCACGAGGAGCCCGGGGGCTCCTCGTGGGGGGCGCGGCCCTCGGCGGGAGGCCATCTCGATCAGGCGTCAGCCGCTCGGCGGGTTCTCCGCCTGCCAGCGCAGGACGCCGCGGACCACGACCGGCCGCCGGCCGTCCAGCGGCGTGCCCTGTTCCAAAGCGTCGGCGACGGCTCGCACCAGCGCGTAGTAGGACGGCATGCGCGGGGCCATGCCGCCGTCCGCGCCCTCCCAGAGCAGCCCGCCGCCTGTGGCGTCGGCGACGGCGTACGACGGCGCGGACCCGGCGGGGCCGGTTGTGGCGAGGAAGGGTATCCACGTGCCCTCCCAGCCGTCCGGCGAGTGCCGGCCGCACAGGAGCCGCCACGAGTCCCTGATCTGCCGGGTGCCGAGGTTGGCGGACCCGTCCGCCCAGAACCCGAGCCCGAACGCCCACCTGCCCCGCGACCCGTTGTGACGCAGGAGTGAGGCGCGCAGGTCGTCGGGGAAGTCCACGCCCATCTGGGCCTCGGCGACGGCGATCGTACGGGCCCGGCCGGGGCCGGCCAGCGTGCGGTAGGTCCGGGGGGCGTTCGCCCTGAGCCAGCGCTCGACGCGCCGCCACTGCCGGTTCACGGCCCGCCGCACGGCGGGGTCGATCGGCCGCACCGCCACCGGACGGGAGACGGGCGCGCAGGCGCTCCCGCCCTCCTGCGGCGCCGGCGTGACCGCGGGAGGCGGGACCGCGGGCTGCGTCGCCGCGGGCTGCGTCGCCGCGGGCTGCGTCGCCGCGGGCTGCGTCGCCTGCGGAGTTGTGGCGGGCCGGAGCGGTCCAGAGGTCTCCGTGGGCACGGCGACGCCGGGCGTCCCCTGCGCGGCGGTCGCGCCCGCGAGAGGGGCGGGCGAGGCCGAGGCGACGCCCAGGGTCTCCCGGGGGATCAGGGCGAGGGTCAGGACCAGCGCCACGAGCGCCGCGATCCCCGCCCAGACCCATCCCATCCGCGCGCTGCTCACGGACCCGTCCAGGGGCGTACGCGCAGGCTCCGTACGCCGCTCGGGCAGGCGGGCCCGGCGGCGCAGCCGGATCGCGATCGCGGTCAGGACGGCCGCCGTCAGCGCCAGCCGTACGAGCTTCAGCACGTCGCGCACCCTATCCCGAAACCGATCACCCCATGTGCCGGGATTAAGGTCGGACCTATGGAATTCCGACACCTCGGTCGCAGCGGTCTCAAGGTCAGCGAGATCAGCTACGGCAACTGGCTCACGCACGGCTCCCAGGTCGAGGAGGACGCCGCCAAGCAGTGCGTGCAGGCGGCTCTCGACGAGGGCATCACCACGTTCGACACCGCGGACGTCTACGCCGGCACCAAGGCGGAGGAAGTGCTCGGCCGGGCGTTGAAGGGCGTGCGCAGGGAGTCGCTGGAGATCTTCACCAAGGTCTACTGGCCGACCGGCCCCGGCCAGAACGACCGCGGCCTGTCCCGCAAGCACATCACCGAGTCCATCAACGCCTCCCTGCGCCGCCTCCAGACGGACTACGTCGACCTCTACCAGGCGCACCGCTTCGACCACGAGACGCCGCTCGAGGAGACGCTGAAGACGTTCGACGACCTCGTCCGCCAGGGCAAGGTGCTCTACGTCGGCGTCAGCGAGTGGACCGCCGACCAGATCGCCCAGGCGCTGAAGATCGCCGACGAGATGGGCTTCGACCGCATCGTCTCCAACCAGCCGCAGTACTCGATGCTCTGGCGGGTCATCGAGAGCGAGATCGTGCCGCTGAGCGAGAAGGAGGGCGTGGGCCAGATCGTCTGGTCGCCGATTGCCCAGGGCGTGCTGACCGGGAAGTACCTGCCCGGCCAGCAGCCGCCGGAGGGCTCCAGGGCCACCGACGCCGCGGGCGGCAGCGCGATGATCGCCCGGTTCATGAACGACGACGTGCTGACCCGGGTGCAGGAGCTCAAGCCGATCGCCGCCGACCTCGGTCTCAGCATGGCGCAGCTGGCGATCGCCTGGGTGCTGCAGAACCCCAACGTCTCCAGCGCGATCGTCGGCGCGAGCCGTCCCGAGCAGGTGCGCGACAACGTCAAGGCGGCGGGCGTCAAGCTGGACCAGGACGTGCTGCGGCGCATCGACGACGCGCTCGGCCCGATCGTCGAACGCGACCCCGCCAAGACCACGAGCCCCCGTCCCCGGGCGTGACCCCCGTCAGACGCTAGACACAGCAAGAACCCCTTGGGCCGCGACCTGGCCCAAGGGGTTTTTCTTCAGTCCGGAACGTCACTCCTGGCGCAACGACAACCCCGCGTACTCGACGCGGTCCTCCTCGAGCAGGGCCACCTGTTCGACGCCCGATTCGAGCAGCTCACGCCAGTTCTCGCCGAGCCAGGACTCCGCGTCCGCCTGGCTGGGGAAGACCTCTCGCGGCAAAGGGCGGTCCGTCACCTCAGCACCACTCGCGTTCTCGTAACGCCACCGCCATGTCATGCCACACGCTCCTTCTCCGCGGGTTCGCCGGCGCGCCTTCCGACGGCAATCGAACCCTACCCGTGAACGACCGCCCGCAGCGGGCGGCGCCGTGCGGGCTCTCTGTACGCTCGGCGCGGTGGAAGTGCTTCTCTCCGGCACGGCGGGCCGGCCCGAGCCCGGCTGCCGCTGCGTCTCCTGCCTCTCCCCCGACGGGTTGCCCGCCGGTCGTCGCCGTCCGTTCGAGGTGCTGGTGGACGGGCGTGTCCCCTTCCCCTTCGCCGACGTGCCGCCCGGCTACCGCGCCTGGGGCGGCGGGCTCGGGCTGACCGGCCCGGACGGCGGGACGCTGCTGTGCGTGCCCCCGGGGCGGGAGCCGCCCGCCGACCTGCCCGACCGGCTCGACCTGGTCCTCATCGACCTGCTCGACCGGCCGGAGCGCCTCGGGCGGCTGCGGCGTACGCATCCGGGGGTCGCGGCGGTGGCCGTCGGTCTCGACCACCGGGTCCGCTCGGAGGCGGAGCTGGACAGGCGGCTGCGCCTGTGGGGCGCCCTGTCCGTGCCGGACGGGACCGTGCTGCGGACGCCCGCGACGGGAGCCGGCCACTGCGTGCGGCGGCGGGCGTTGCTGCTGGGCGGGTCGCGTTCGGGCAAGTCGGCCGAGGCCGAGCTGCGGATGGCGGCCGAGCCGTACGTGACCTACGTCGCCACCGGCCCCGGCGGCGCGGGGGACGGCGAGTGGGCGGCCCGCGTACGGGCCCATCGGGAGCGCCGGCCCGCGCACTGGGACACCGTCGAGACCACCGACCTGGTCGCGGCCCTCTCGGGAGCCACCACGCCGCTGCTCGTCGACGGTCTCGGCACGTGGCTGGCGGCGGTGTTCGACGAGCACGGGGCGTGGGAGGGCGACCGGGCGCCGGTGCTGCGGCGGTGCGACGAGCTGGTGGCCGCCTGGCGGCAGGCGCCGCAGACGGTGGTGGCCGTGTCGGACGAGGTGGGGATGGGCGTGGTGCCGGCCACGGCCAGCGGGCGCGCCTTCCGTGACGCGCTCGGGCGGCTGAACCAACGGCTCGCCGCCGAGTCGGAGTACGTCGCCCTCGTCGTCGCCGGCCGCGTCATGGAGCTGTGAGAGGGCCCGTCAGGGGCGGAGGGCTCGGGCGTACCAGCGGCCGTCGAGCCGGTCCACGCGCAGGGGCCGGCCGAAGCACTCGGAGAGGTTGGCCGGCGTGAGCACGCCGGACACCGGCCCGGCGGCCAGCACCCTGGCGTCGCGCATGAGCATGGCGTGCGTGGTCGTCGCCGGCACCTCCTCCAGGTGGTGGGTGACGGTGATGGTGGTGAGCACGGGCCGGGTGGCGGCGAGGTCCTC
The DNA here is from genome assembly GCF_057536035.1 of Nonomuraea sp. B208. Taxonomy (NCBI): domain Bacteria; kingdom Bacillati; phylum Actinomycetota; class Actinomycetes; order Streptosporangiales; family Streptosporangiaceae; genus Nonomuraea; species Nonomuraea sp. B208. The sequence continues at coordinate 288,214 of NZ_BAAJOU010000023.1, read as the reverse complement.
GACGGCGGTGATGAGGTCCTCGCGGGCCGGCAGGTCGAGCCCCGCGAACGGCTCGTCGAGCAGCAGCACCGCCGGATCGGCCATGAGCGCCCTTGCCACCCGGATCCGCGCCCGCTCCCCCTGGGAGCACACCCGGAACGGCCGGTCGGCGAGGTCCTTGCAGCCCAGGTCGGCGAGCAGCCGGTGGGCCCGGTCACGCTCGGAGTCGCCGTACTTGTCCCACAAAGGAGCGCTCGTCCCCGTGTGGCCGGTGAGCACCACGGTGAGGGCGGTCGCCCCCTCCTCCTCCATCAGCCCCTCGTCGACGAGCCGCTGGCTGGCCGCGACCAGGCCGAGGTGGCGGCGCAGCTCGCGCAGGTCGACCCGGCCGAGCCGGTGGCCGAGCACCTTGACCGTGCCCGCGCTGGGGTGGCGTACGGCGGCGGCCAGCGAGAGCAGCGTCGTCTTGCCCGCGCCGTTGGGGCCGAGGATCACCCAGTGGTCGCCGTAGTCCACCTGCCAGTCCACGCCGTCCAGCAGCGTCTTGCCGGTGACCCGGACCGCTACGTCTTCGAGTTCAACCACGTGCATCCCGCCACCCTAGTGGCCCTAGGATCGTCCGCCATGCGGCACCTCACGGACGGACTGCGGTTCGCGGTCGGCACGCTCAGCGTCTTCCCCGTCCGTGTCGAACGGGTGGACCGCCAGGTCGCGGGGCAGGCGATGACGCTGGCGCCGCTCATCGGGCTGGCGCTCGGCGCGGTCGCCGGGCTGCCGCTGCTCCTGCCCGTTCACCCGCTGCTCGGCGCGGCCCTGGCGGTCGGCCTGCTCGCGCTGCTGACCCGTGGCCTGCACCTGGACGGGCTGGCCGACCTGGCCGACGGCCTGGGCAGCGGCAAGCCCGCCGATCAGGCGCTCGGCATCATGAAAAAGTCGGACATCGGGCCGTTCGGTGTGATGACGCTGCTGCTCGTGCTGCTCGCGGAGGTGGCGGCGCTGGCGGGCACGGGCGCGGGGTACGCGGCGCTGGTGACCGCCTGCGTGGCGGGGCGGCTGGCGCTGACCTGGGCCTGCCGGCCGAGGGTGCCCGCCGCCCGGCCCGAGGGGCTGGGGGCGGCGGTCGCCGGATCGGTACGCCCGGCCGCCCCCTGGCTCGTCACCCTGGCCGCGCTGCTCGCCTTCGCGGGCCTCGGGCTGAGCGTCGACGCCGGGACCTGGGGCGGGGCGCCCCGTACGTGGGCGTCGGCCGTCGCCGAGTGGCTGACCGGCGCGGACGAGCGGGCCCCCGAGGTCGGCCTGTCGTCCTTCAAAGGGCTGACGGACTACCTCGAAAGCGTCACGGGGACCGACCCAGGGTGGGACCTCGGAGCGATGGCGTCCGACGGGATCATCACGGCCGCCAGGACCACGGGATACGGCCTGGGCCTGCCGGCGCTCCTCGCCCTGCCGATCGCCCTGCTCGCCGGCCTGCTGGCCGCCCTGGCGCTGCTCCGGCGGGCCCGCTGCCGCCTCGGCGGGATCACCGGCGACGTCCTGGGCGCGCTGGTGGAGACCGCCACGGCGGCGACGCTGGTGGCGTACGCCGTCATGGGCTGAGACGACGAGCTGAGACGGCCGGACTCAGCCGGCCGGACTCAGACGGCGGGCCCAGAGAGCCGGCTGAGACGAGCGGGCTCAGACGAGCGGGCTCAGACGGCGGGCTCGGCCGTGGGCGCGGGCTCCTGAGGCGCGGGCGGCGCGGGCGGGACGGACCGGCGGGGCGGGGCGAACCGGAGCAGCACCGCGCCGACCACCGCGAGCAGCGCCCACCCCACGAGCCCGGTGATCCCGGCCAGCACCTCGTTCGGCGGCGAGGCGGGGTCGCCGAGCAGGAGGGCGTTGGCGGCGACGGCGTTCAGCGAGCCGTGGGCCACCACGGCGGGCCACACGCTCCCGGTGCGCAGCCGCAGCCAGCCGAACAGCACCCCGGCCAGCACGCAGAACCCGACGAAGAACAGCGCCGCCCACGACCCGAGCCGCGGGTAGTTGTAGCCGAGCAGGGTGAGCGGCGCGTGCCAGAGCCCCCAGATCACGCCCGACAGCAGCAGCCCGGGCAGGACGCCGTTCGCGTCGACGAGCCGGGGCAGCAGCCAGCCGCGCCAGCCCCACTCCTCGCCGAGCGCGGGGATGGCGTTCAGCAGGGGGCCGGCGACCACGCCGAGCACGAACTGCAGCGCGAACATCTGCCCGAGGTCGCCGGGGACGGGCACGCCGCGCGACTCGTACACCTCGCGCAGCAGGCCCAGCTCGTCCAGGTCCAGGGCCATGAGCCCGACCGCGACGCTGAGCCCCAGCGCCACGAAGATCAGCACGGGCACCCCGATCCAGGCGCCGAGGACGTACCGGCCGGTGCGGCCCTTGCGCTCGCCGAGCGTGAGCCCGGTCTGCCTGGCCCACTGGCGGAACGGCGCGCGGGTGAGCGCCCACGCCCCGAGCACGCCCACGGTGGGCGTGAACATCATCAGCGTGGCCGCCACGGTGGTCAGCGGCGAGCCGAGCCCGCCGCCGAGCCAGACGGGCAGCGCCGCCGCCCAGGCGAGCCCGAAGGCGAGGACAAGGAAGACGATGAGAGGCTTTTTCATGATTCGACCCGCTCCGCGATGAGGGCGTTGATGAGGGAGGCGCCGCGCGCGGCGTCGTCGACGCTGACGGCCAGCTGTCCGCCGGACCGGTAGCCGATGACCAGGCACTCGCCGCCGCGCAGCATGATGGTGGCCCCGCCGGGCAGGCCGCGGAACCCCCATCCGCCGACCTGGCTGGGGTGACGCTCCTCCGACCAGGCCGAGGCGATCTTCGACAGCGGGATGCGGCGGGCCGGCACCCGCAGCAGCCCGATGCCGATGACGACCTGGCCGCCGCTGACCCGGACTGACGCCTGCGTGGTCAGCAGCCCGATCACCAGGACGATGAGCAGGCCGGGCAGGACCGACCCCATCAGGCTCCCGTCGACCACGCCGAGCAGCTGGAGGGCGCCGAGCACGAGGAGCACGGCGGTGTCGGCCACGGTGATCAGGGCCAGCCAGGGGTTGAACACGTGACCGACCCAGACGGCCCGCTGGCCAGGCCGCAGGCGCAGGCTCGGCGGCTCCCGGCGCTCGTCCGGGGACTCGTCCGGCCCTCCCCTGCCCAGGTAGCCCGCGAGCGCCGCGGCGGCGAGCGCGGCGGCGACGACCAGCAGCGGGTGCACGACCCCGAGCTCGGCCTGCGTCCAGTCGGTGACGTCGAGGTTGGCGAGGACGCCGGAGAGGTTGACGCCGAGGGCGAGCACGCTCAGCCCGGACAGCGCGCCCCACCAGGCGACGCGGCCCTGCCTGCGGGTCAGCGTCCGCCCGCCGAACGCCGTGACCAGCGCCACGATCCAGGGCACCACCCAGAGCAGGGTCACCGTGAGCACGTAGGCGGTGAAGGACTGCGAGCCGTCGGGCCGGTCGCCGGCGCCCCAGTGCGAGGCCATGGGGTCGGGCAGCCGGTCACGCAGTGCGAGGGGCAGCCCTATTTGCGCGGCGGTCACGAGCAGGCCCCAGGCCGCCGCCGTCGCTCGCGCCGTCACTCGGGGGTTCATGGGAGCTCCTCCAGGATCGTGATGAGGTCGTCACGGCCGTAGCCGTATCTCCGGGCCTCCTCCAGCAGCTCTCTGGCGCGCTGGACGAGCAGGGCGCGGCCCGCGACCTGCTCGCTGGCCGGTCCCGCGACGCTGACGCCCCGGCCGCGCCGGAACTCCAGCAGGCCCTCGTCGCGCAGGTCGCGCAGCGCGCGCAGCACGGTGTTGGGGTTGATGCCGAGCGCCTGGGCGAGGTCCCTGGCGGGCGGCAGCCGATCACCGGGGACGTAGGAGCCGTCCCCGATGGCGCGGCGGATGGCGCCGGCGACCTGCTCGTGCAGGGGCCGGGCGTCATTGAGGTCGAGCGTCAGCAACATGATGCTAATGAGACTAGCACCATGTCTCAGAAACCGGCGTCCGCCACTGATTTGTAGGATGAACCCCTGTTTGTGAGTAGCCAGAAGACGTGGATAGCATCGGTTTACGTGACCACTGTGCGGCTGAACTCAGCAGATCCCGTCTCTTTCGACACCGACGCGTTGATCGTCGGCTTCACGGCGGGCCAGGACGGACCGGCCCCCGTCCCGGGCGCCGAATCCCTCGACGCGGCCTTCGGCGGCAAGCTGGCCGCCTCGCTCGGCGCGGTCGCCTTCTCCGGCAAGAGCGGTGAGCTGGCCAAGCTGCCCACCTTCGGCGCCGTCACCGCCCCGCTGCTGGTCGCGGTCGGCCTCGGCGACTCCTACGACGCCGAGGCCCTGCGCAGGGCCGCGGGCGCCGCCGTACGCTCGCTGGCCGGCACCGCCCGCGCCGCGCTCGCGCTGCCCGCGGGCACGCCCGAGGAGGCCGAGGCCGTCACCCTCGGCGGCCTGCTCGGCGCCTACTCCTTCGGCCGCTACCGCACCACCGGCGACCAGAAGGAGCCCGTTGCGGAGCTGACCGTGCTCTCCGACCAGCCCGAGTCCGCCGCCGAGTCCGCCACTGGGCGCGCGCAGGTGCTGGCCGCGTCCGTCACGCTCGTCCGCGACCTGGTCAACACGCCGCCCTCCGACCTGTGGCCGGCCAAGTTCGCCGAGATCGCCGAGCAGGTGGGCGGCGAGGCGGGGCTGAGCGTCGAGGTGCTCGACGACAAGCAGCTGCGCGACGGCGGCTACGGCGGCCTCATCGGCGTCGGCCAGGGCTCGGTCAACCCGCCGCGGCTGGTCCGCCTGTCCTACACCCACCCCGAGGCCACCAAGACCCTCGCGTACGTCGGCAAGGGCATCACCTTCGACTCGGGCGGCCTGTCGCTCAAGCCGTCCGCGGCCATGGACTGGATGAAGTCCGACATGGGCGGCGCGGGCGCGGTGTTCGGCGCGCTGGTCGGCATCGCCCGCCTCGGCCTGCCGGTCAACGCCGTCGGCTACCTCTGCCTGGCCGAGAACCTGCCGAGCGGCACCGCGCAGCGCCCCTCCGACGTCCTCCACAGCTACAGCGGCAAGACCGTCGAGGTGCTCGACACCGACGCCGAGGGCCGCCTGGTGCTGATGGACGGCATCGCCCGCGCCGCCGAGGACAACCCCGACCTCATCGTGGACGTCGCCACCCTCACCGGCGCGCAGATCGTCGCGCTCGGCTGGCGCACGGCCGGCGTCATGGCCAACGACGACGCCATCAGGGAGCTGGTCGTCGAGGCCGCCGGCGCCGCCGGCGAAAACGCCTGGGGCATGCCGCTGCCCGAGGAGCTGCGCAAGGGCCTCGACTCCCCGATCGCCGACATCGCCAACCTCCACCCCGAGCGCTTCGGCGGCATGCTGACCGCCGGCATCTTCCTCAAGGAGTTCGTGCCGGACGGCGTCCGCTGGGCCCACATCGACATGGCAGGACCCGCGTTCAACAAGGGCGAGCCGTACGGATACGTCCCCAAGGGCGGCACCGGCGCGATCACCCGCACCCTGATCGGACTCGCCGAGCGGCACGCGAGCATCTGAAACAGATGAAAAGATGAGCCATCACGAACACCCCGACCAAGGAGCCTTCCTGTGGCCTACGACATCGTCGTCCTAGGTGGCGGCAGCGGCGGTTACGCCTGCGCGCTGAGGGCCGCCGAGCTGGGCAAGTCGGTCGTCCTGATCGAGAAGGACAAGATCGGCGGCACCTGCCTCCACCGGGGGTGCATCCCCACCAAGGCGCTGCTGCACTCGGCCGAGGTCGCCGACGAGACCCGCGAGAGCGCCTCCTACGGCGTCAAGGCCCGCTTCGAGGGCATCGACGTCCAGGGCGTGCACGCCTTCAAGGACAAGATCGTCACGCGGGCCTGGAAGGGCGTGCAGGGCCTGCTCAAGGGCGCGGGCGTGACGGTCGTCGAGGGCGAGGGCCGGCTGGTCGGCCCCGACCGGGTCCAGGTGGGCGAGGAGGTCTACGAGGGCCGCAACCTCGTCCTCGCCACCGGCTCGGCCCCGCGCTCGCTGCCCGGTCTGGAGATCGACGGCGAGCGCGTCATCACCAGCGAGCACACGCTGCGCATGGACCGCGTGCCGAGCTCGGTGATCGTGCTCGGCGGCGGCGTGATCGGCGTCGAGCTGGCCAGCGTCTACCGTTCCTTCGGCGCCGAGGTGACGATCGTCGAGGCGCTGCCGCACCTGCTGCCCCTGGAGGAGGAGTCGAGCTCCAAGCTGCTGGAGCGGGCCTTCCGCCGCCGCGGCATCAAGTACGAACTGGGCGTCTTCTTCGACGGCGTCAAGACCACCGAGACGGGCGTCGTGGTCACCCTGGCCAACGGCAAGACGCTCGACGCCGAGCTGCTGCTCGTCGCCGTCGGGCGCGGCCCGGTCTCGGCCGGGATGGGCTTCGAGGAGCAGGGCGTCACCGTCGAGCGCGGCGCGGTCGTGGTCGACGAGCACTGCCGCACCTCGGTCCGCGGCGTCTACGCCATCGGCGACCTGATCCCGACGCCGCAGCTCGCCCACGCCGGCTTCGCCGAGGGGATCATGGTGGCCGAGCACATCGCCGGCCTCAACCCGCCGCCCATCAACTACGACGGCGTGCCGCGCATCACCTACTCCGACCCCGAGGTGGCCTCGGTCGGCATCACCTCGGCCCAGGCGGCCGAGCGCGGCATCGAGATCGTCGAGCAGGTCTACGACCTCGCGGGCAACCCCAAGAGCCAGATCCTCGGCACCTCCGGCGCGGTGAAGGTCATCGCCCAGAAGGACGGCCCGGTCGTCGGTGTCCACATGGTGGGCCGGCGCATCGGCGAGCTCGTCACGGAGGGCCAGCTGATCTACAACTGGGAGGCGCTGCCCTCAGAGGTCGCCCAGCTCATCCACGCACACCCGACCCAGTCCGAGGCGATGGGTGAGGCGATGCTGGCCCTGGCCGGCAAGCCGTTGCACGTACACAACTAGTCCAGCCCTCGAGATCAGAACGCGAGAGAAGAATAACGATGCCGGTCTCCGTACAGATGCCCCAGCTCGGCGAGAGCGTGACCGAGGGCACCGTAACCCGTTGGCTGAAGAAGGAGGGCGAGCGCGTCGAGGCCGACGAGCCGCTCCTCGAAGTGTCCACCGACAAGGTCGACACCGAGATCCCGTCGCCGTCCGCGGGTGTCCTCACGAAGATCGTCGTTGCCGAGGACGAGACGGTCGAGGTCGGCGCGGAGCTGGCCGTCATCGACGAGAACGCCCAGGAGGGCGCGGCCGCCCCGGCCGCCGAGGCCCCGGCGCCGCAGGCCCAGCCCGAGCCGGAGCCCGAGCCCGAGCCCGCCCCGGCTCCGCAGGCCTCCTCCATCCCGCAGCCGGCGCCCGCGCAGCCGACGCCGCCGCCCGCCCCGGCCCCCCAGCCGGCCCAGCAGCCGGCCCAGCAGCCCGCGCCGCAGGCCCAGGCCCCGGCTCAGGCTCCGGCTCAGGCTCCGGCGCAGCAGGCCGCCGAGCCCACGCCGATCCCGTCGTCCGGCGAGAGCCCCTACGTCACGCCGCTGGTGCGCAAGCTCGCCAACGAGCACGGCGTCGACCTCGAGGCGATCAGCGGCACCGGCGTGGGCGGCCGGATCCGCAAGCAGGACGTGCTGGAGGCCGCCAAGGCGCAGCGCGAGAAGGCGGCGGCCCCGGCCGCCCCGGCTCCCGCCGCCGCCCAGGCCGCTCCGGCCGCCCAGGCTCCGGCCGCGCAGGCCCCGGCCGCCGCGGCGCCCGAGGCGGTCGAGGTCGACACCACGCTGCGCGGCCGTACCGAGAAGATGTCGCGGCTGCGGCAGACCATCGCCAAGCGCATGGTCGAGTCGCTGCAGACCGCCGCGCAGCTCACCTCGGTCGTCGAGGTCGACGTCACCAAGATCGCGCAGCTGCGGGCGCGGGCGAAGGACGACTTCTTCCGCCGCGAGGGCGTGAAGCTGACCTTCACCCCGTTCTTCGCGATGGCGACGGTCGAGGCGCTCAAGCAGCACCCCAAGCTCAACGCCACGATCAACAACGAGACCAACGAGGTCACCTACTTCGACGTCGAGAACCTCGGCATGGCGGTCGACACCGAGCGCGGCCTGCTCGCCGCGGTCGTCAAGAACGCCGGCGACCTCAACCTGGCCGGTCTGGCCCGGAAGATCACCGATGTCGCCGAGCGCACCCGCAACAACCAGGTGACGCCCGACGAGCTCACCGGCGGCACGTTCACGCTGACCAACACCGGCAGCCGCGGCGCGCTGTTCGACACCCCGATCCTCAACCAGCCGCAGGTCGGCATGCTCGGCACGGGCGCGGTCGTCAAGCGCCCCGTCGTGCTCGACACGCCGCAGGGCGAGGTCATCGCGGTGCGCTCGATGGTCTACCTCGCGCTGACCTACGACCACCGCCTGGTCGACGGCGCCGACGCCGCCCGCTTCCTCACGACGATCAAGCGTCGCCTGGAGGAGGGCCGCTTCGAGGCGCAGCTCGGCCTCGCGTAAGGCTCCCCCCGGACGGCCGGGCGTTCCCCTCGGGGGCGCCCGGCCGTTCGTGTCCCAGCCGCGGGAAGCGGCACGGGCGGGCGTAGTGTGAAGTCATGGCGATCATCGTGACGGGGGCGTCGGGGCTGCTGGGGACGGCGCTGACCGAGGCGCTGCGCGCCGAGGGGCGTGAGGTCGTGCGCCTGGTGCGCAGGCCGGCGCGGGGCCCTGGAGAGGTGTCCTGGCGGCCGGGCGAGCGGCTCTCCGACCTGACGGCGCTGGAGGGCGCCGAGGCGGCGGTGCACCTCGCGGGCGCGTCCATCGGTGACCGTCGCTGGAGCGAGGCGTACAAACGCGAGCTGGTCACCAGCCGGGTCGAGGGCACCCGCACGCTGGTCGGCGCGCTGCGCGAGCTGTCCAGCCCGCCCGAGGTGCTGCTGTCGGCCTCTGGGGTCGACTTCTACGGCGACACCGGCGACCGGGAGATCGACGAGAGCCAGGGCAAGGGCACCGGCTTCCTGGCCGACCTGTGCGAGCGCTGGGAGGGCGAGGCGGTGCGGGCCGAGGAGGCCGGCGTCCGCACCGTGCTGCTGCGCAGCGGGCTCGTGCTGAGCAGGCGGGGCGGGGCGCTCGGCCGGGTCCTGCCGCTGTTCAGGATGGGCCTCGGGGCGCCGCTGGGCACCGGCAGGCAATACTGGTCGTGGATCACCGTGGCCGACTGGGTGGGGGCGGTGCTGCACCTGATCCGGGAGCGGGAGGTGCGCGGGCCGGTCAACCTCACCTCGCCCTCCCCCGTCACCAACACCGAGTTCACCCGCACGCTGGCGAAGGCGGTCGGCAGGAGCGCCATGCCGATCCCGGTGCCGGCGTTCGCGCTCTCGCTCGGCCTCGGCGAGTTCGCCCGCGCGGGGCTGCTGCCGAGCCACCGGATCATGCCGGGCAGGCTCACGGGCAGCGGCTACCGCTTCGCCCATACCCGACTCGACGCGGCGCTGAGCGCCGTACTCTAGTGGCCGTTCGTTTCTCTGCAGGTGGGGAGTCCCAGATGACACGGTCAGGCCAGTCGCACATCCTCGCGATCGGGGGCGGCTCGTTCCGCCCGAGCCCGCGCTACTCCTTCGTGGAGCCGAGCGGGCTGCTGCGCTACGGGCTGGACCTGACCGGCCAGGACCGGCCCAAGCTGGGCCTGCTGGCGACCGCCGTGGGCGACGACGCCGACTGGATCTTGAAGATGTACGGCGCGTTCGCCGGGTGGGACGTCGAGGTGAGCCATCTGACGGTGTTCCCGATGCCCAACGTGCCCGATCCCAGAGCCTGGTTGCTGGAACAGGACATGATCTACGTGAGCGGCGGCAGCGTGGCCAACCTGATGGCGCTGTGGCGGCTGCACGGCCTGGACGAGGCGCTGACCGAGGCGTGGCGGGCCGGGGTGGTGCTGTCGGGGCAGAGCGCGGGCGCGCTGTGCTGGCACGTGGGCGGCAACACCGACTCCTTCGGCCCCGAGCTGCGCGTGTGGGCCGACGGCCTGGGCCTGCTCCCCTACTCCTGCGGCGTCCACTACGACTCCGACCCGCAGCGCCGCCCGCTGCTGCAGCAGTCGGTGGCGAGCGGCGAGCTGCCCGGCGGCTACGCCGCCGACGAGGGCGTCGCCCTGCACTACGTGGGCACCGAGTTCATCCAGGCGGTGAGCGTGGCGCCCGGCGGCTACGCCTACAAGCTGGAGCACGACGGGGCCGGCGGGGTCAAGGAGTTGCGGATCGAACCGCGCATGCTGACCCCCTGAATTACCCTTCAAGGGTGAGGGAACGGCACAATAGGCTCATGCGCCCCATCCCCGGGGACGATCCCCACGCACTGGCCATCGTCCGACTCGGCGTCGACGTCCCCTACGAGCAGGCCTGGTCGCTCCAGCGCTGGGCGCACGGCAAACGGGTGGCGGGCGAGCTGCCCGACACCGTCCTGTTCCTGGAGCACGCGCCCGTCTACACGGCGGGCAAGCGCACCGCGCCCGCCGAGCGTCCCTCCGACGGCACCCCGGTCGTCGACGTCGACCGGGGCGGCCGGCTCACCTGGCACGGCCCCGGGCAGCTCGTGGCCTATCCGATCGTCGCCGTCACCGACGTGGTGGCCTATGTCTGCCGCCTGGAGGAGACGATGATCCAGGTGTGCGCCGACTTCGGCGTCTCGGCGCGCCGGGTGAGCGGGCGGGCCGGGGTGTGGGCGATCGGCGATGCGGCGCTCGGGCTGCCCGACCGGCAGCTCGGCGCGGTCGGCATCCGGGTCTCCCGCGGCGTCAGCATGCACGGCTTCGCGCTCAACTGCGCCAACGACCCCCGCTGGTTCAACCGCATCGCGCCGTGCGGGCTGCCCGACGTGGGCGTCTCCTCGCTGTCGGCCGAGACCGGCCGCCGCATCGTGGCCGAGGAGGTCATGCCCATCGCGGAGAAACGGCTGGCCGAGGCGCTCGGCAAGGAGGGCTTCGAGCTGCACGAGGAGGACCTGCTCCGACGGTGACCGAATCGCAGCCGATGACCTGCCGAACGATGACTTTTCCAGATTTACCATCACCCATGTGAAGCGCCTCATCGCTCTGGTCCTCGCGCTGCTGGTCCACCTGATGACGCTGAGCTTCGCCGCGCTCGGCGGGTGGACGATCGCCGCGCACGTCACCTCGCCGCTCGCCTGGCTGCTCGGCGGGCTGAGCCTGGCCGTCGCCTGGGTGCTGCGGCCCCGCCTGCGGGGCATGGCGGACGACGCCGAGGTGCTGGAGCGCGCGGCGGCGCCCGAGCTGTACGCGCTGGCCGACCGGGTCGCCGACCGGATCCGGGTGCCCCGGCCGCGCGCGGTGGCGGTGCGCGACCTCGCGACCGACACCTGGTACGGCCGCGTGGGCCCGCTCCGCCGCCCGGTGCTGGTGGTGGGGCTGCCGCTGTGGCTGGCGCTGCCCGCCCGGCAGCGGGTGACGCTGCTGGCGCTCGCGTACGCGCGCGTGCCGACCCGCGAGGAGCTGGTGGTCGGCGGGGCGATGGAGACGCTGGACGCCTGGCGTGACGCGCTGATGGAGGCCGCGCCGCTGCGGGTGCGGGAGGAGGCACAGACGAAGATCACCGCCTCGTCGCTGGGGATCGCCGACCAGCCCGGCACCGCGTACGAGGTGGCGGGCTTCTTCGGCCGTCTGATCGGCCGGGTGCTCGGCGGCCCGGTGCTGCTCGCCAGGTACGCGCTGGCCCGGCTGGCCCCCGCGAGCGAGGCGGCTGCCCGGCGGCGGCAGCGGGAGCTGGCCCTGCGCGCGGCCTCGCCGGAGGAGCTGGCCGAGCTGGACGAGCTGGCCGCCGGCCACGGCTACCTGGCGCCGATCCAGGCGGCGGCGCTGCGCGGCGAGAGCGTGGCCGCGATCAGGGAGGGCGCGCTGGCCCGCTTCCTGCTCACCGAGGACGGCGTGCTCACCTCCGCGCCGGACGGCGAGCTGCTCGACGGCGCCGCCTCCGGCCGGGTCGACGCGGAGCTGCGCGCCCATTACGCGCGGGCGATCCGCGGCTTCGGCCTCATCTCCTGACCCACGGCCGGGCGAGTCGGGACGCGGACGTAAGCTGGGGACGTGACCGTTGCTCCTGAAGGCCGAAAGCTCCTCCGCCTGGAGGTGCGCAACGCCGAGACCCCTATCGAGCGCAAGCCCCCGTGGATCAAGACCAAGCTGAAGACGGGCCCCGAATACACCGAGCTGAAATCGCTCGTGCGCCGCGAGGGCCTGCACACGGTCTGTGAAGAGGCGGGCTGTCCCAATATCTACGAGTGCTGGGAAGACCGCGAGGCGACGTTCCTCATCGGCGGCGACCAGTGCACGCGCCGGTGCGACTTCTGCCAGATCGACACGGGCAAGCCGAAGGAGTACGACCGCGACGAGCCGCGCAGGGTCGCCGAGTCCGTCCAGCAGATGGGCCTCAAGTACGCGACCGTGACCGGCGTCGCCCGCGACGACCTGCCCGACGGCGGCGCCTGGCTCTACGCCGAGACCGCCCGTCAGATCCACGCGCTGCTGCCCGGCTGTGGCGTCGAGCTGCTGGTCCCCGACTTCAACGGCGACCGCGGCCAGCTGGAGGAGGTCTTCTCCAGCAAGCCCGAGGTGTTCGCGCACAACGTCGAGACGGTGCCGCGCATCTTCAAACGCATCCGTCCCGCCTTCCGCTACGAGCGCTCGCTCAAGGTGATCACGATGGCCCGCGAGGCCGGCCTGGTCACCAAGTCCAACCTCATCCTGGGCATGGGCGAGACCCGCGAGGAGGTCGTCGAGGCCATGCGCGACCTGCACGCGGCCGGCACCGACCTGCTGACGATCACCCAATACCTCCGTCCGACGCCGCGTCACCACCCGGTGGAGCGCTGGGTCAAGCCGGAGGAGTTCGTCGAGCTGCAGGCCGAGGCCGAGGCGATCGGTTTCGCCGGGGTGCTGTCCGGGCCGCTGGTCCGCTCGTCCTACCGGGCGGGCAGGCTCTACCAGCAGGCCATCGCGGCACGCCAGAGCGCCTGAGACGGCAGGGGGCGAGGGCTCGGAGCACGGCTCCGGGCCCTTCCTCGTTTACCATGACGGCACCACCAACGACGGGGTGATCAATCATGGGGGTGCTGGTCCGCACCAGCGAGTTACCGGCCGCGCGCCGCCACGAGGTGTGGCGCAGCGTCGTGTGCGACACGCTCGGCCCGCTCGACCTGCGCATCGATCCCGACGCCCCGCTGCGGGGCGAGATCGAGGTCGGCCGGCTCGGCCCGGTGGGGGTGGGCATGGTGCGCACCTCGACGCCGCACAGCGTGCACCGCACGGCGGGCCAGATCGGCCAGGGCAACCCGGAGATCTACCGGGTGGTGCTGGCGCTGTCCGGCAGCCCGCGGCTGGCACAGGCCGACCGGGCCACCCAGCTGAGCCGCGGCGAGTTCGCCATCTACGACTTCACCAGGCCCTACGAGCTGGCCTACGACAGCGCGGTGCGCCTCGCGGTGTTCAGTCTCCCGCGCGACCTGCTCGCCCTGCCGGTGGACGCCGTCGCCAAGCTGGCCGCGGCCCCGATCGGCACGGAGTCGGGTGCGGGCGCGCTGGCCGTGCCGCTGCTGCGGCGGGTGGCCGCCGACCACGCCACCTACACGCCGGCCAGCGCCGCGCGGCTGTCGGCCGTGGTGATGGACCTGGTCGGCGCCGCGGTCGCCGAGCGGCTGGAGCTGACCCGCACCCTGCCCGAGGACTCCCGGCAGCGTACGCTCCTGCTGCGCGTGCACGCCTTCATCGAGGAGCACCTCGGCGAGGCCGAGCTCGACCCGGCCACGATCGCCGCCGCCTGCCACATCTCGCTCCGCTACCTGCACCGGCTGTTCGAGCCGGAGCAGACGACGGTCGCCGCCTGGATCAGGCAGCGGCGGCTGGAGCGCTGCCGCGCGGAGCTGACCAGGGGCGGCACGGAGCCGGTGAGCGCGATCGCCGCCCGCTACGGGCTCCCGGACGCGGCGCACTTCAGCCGGCTGTTCCGGCGCGCGTACGGGATGTCGCCCGCGGAGTACCGCCGCGCCTCGGAAGTGCGCTGAACGTCAACCGGACGGGCACGCGACGACAAGACCGGCGCTCATGATCCCGGCAGAATCTGACGTGTCAGACAGACATCGCAGATAGGGATCCGGAAATGCAGCTCTTCGTGAACCTGCCCGTCAAGGACCTGGACCGGTCGAAGGAGTTCTTCACCGGTCTCGGCTTCACCATCTTCGGCATGGCCGAGGGCATGGCGTCAGTGATCATCAACCAGGAGACGCAGGTGATGCTGCTGGCCGAGCCGGTGTTCTCCTCGTACGTCGCCAAGGAGATCTCCGACGCGGACAAGGCCACCGAGGCGATCCTCGTGCTCGGCATGGAGAACCCCGAGCAGGTGGACGCGCTGGTGGACGGGGCGCTGGCCGCGGGCGCGACCCCGGCGGGCGTCAAGCAGGAGGACGGCGTGCGTTACCAGCGCGGTTTCGCCGACCTCGACGGCCACCACTGGGAGGCGCTGTGCTTGGTGCAGCCGGCGTCCTGAGCGGCACGGCCGTCTCCGCGGACGGCACCCGCATCGCCTACGACCGCTACGGCTCGGGCCCGGCGGTGGTGCTGGTGGCCGGGGCCATGATGGAGCGCGCGCACCCGACCATGGCGGGCCTGGCCGAGGCCCTGGCGCCGTGGTTCACGGTGTTCAGCTACGACCGCAGAGGACGGGGCGGCAGCGGGGACACCGCCCCGTACGCGGTCGAGCGGGAGGTCGAGGACCTGGCCGCGGTGATCTCGGTGGCCGGTGGGAGCGCCAAGGTGTTCGGCGGGTCGTCGGGGGCGGCGCTCGCGCTGGAGGCGGCCACGCGGCTGCCGGGCGTGACCGAGCTCGCGCTGTGGGAGCCGCCCTACCACGTGGACGACTCCGCGCCGCCGCTGCCTGACGACTTCGCCGAGCAGCTCGCCGCGCTGGTCGCGGCCGGGCGGCGCGACACGGTCGTGGAGCGGTTCATGGTGGAGGCGGCCGAGGTGCCCGCCGAGGCCGTGGCCGGGATGCGGGCGGAGCCGTTCTGGGCGGCGGCCGAGGCCGCGGCGCACACGCTGGCGTACGAGGCGGCCGTCATGGGGCCGGGCAACGCGCTGCCGGCCGCGCGGCTGGCCGCAATCGACCGGCCGGCGCTCGTGCTCAACGGCGAGGACAGCCCGCCCTGGATGCGCCGGGCGGGCGCGGCCGTGGCCGCGGCGCTGCCGGGGGCCGCGCACCGGGTGCTGGAGGAGCAGACGCACGCGGTGACGGTGGAGGCGCTGGCGCCGGAGCTGCTGGAGTTCTTCGTCCGCAGATGAGCGTTTTTGTAACAGCGAGGTAGCAAACCTAGTAAGTGGTCGGTTTTCTGGTGGACACTGGCGGCGTGGACTTCGACGCGCTCATCGCCCGGCTCGACCTCGCCGCCAAGGTACGCCTGCTCACCGGAGCCGACATGTGGTCGCTCCCCCCGCTCCCCGAGATCGGCCTGGACCGGCTCGTCATGAGCGACGGCCCCATCGGCGTCCGCGGCGAGCGGTGGAGCCCGGGCGACCCGTCGATCGCGCTGCCCAGTCCCACCGCGCTCGCCGCCACCTGGGATCTCGACCTGGTGCGGCGGGCCGGGCGGCTGCTCGCCCAGGAGGCCCGGCGCAAGGGCGTGCACGTGCTGCTCGCGCCCACGCTCAACCTGCACCGTTCGCCGCTCGGGGGCCGGCACTTCGAGTGCTACTCCGAGGACCCGTACCTGACGGGCGAGATCGGGGCGGCGTACGTCGAGGGCGTGCAGGAGGGCGGGGTGGCGACCACGCCCAAGCACTTCGTGGCCAACGACTTCGAGACCGACCGCTTCACGGCCGACGTGCGGGTCGGGGAGAAGGCGCTGCGCGAGGTGTACCTGCGGCCGTTCGAGCGGGTGGTGCGGGCCGGGGCGTGGGGGCTCATGACCGCGTACAACGGGGTCAACGGCACCACCATGACCGAGCACGCCGACCTGGTGCTCGGGGTGCTGAAGGGCGAGTGGGGTTTCGACGGGTTCGTGGTCTCCGACTGGACGGCGGTGCGGTCCACCAAGGCCGCCGCGCTGGGCGGGACCGACGTGGCCATGCCGGGGCCGTACGGGCCGTGGGGCGAGAAGCTGGAGGAGGCGGTGCGCGCGGGGCGCGTGCCGGAGGCGGCGATCGACGACCGGGTGCGGCGGATCCTCCGCCTCGCCCACCGTGTCGGCGCCCTCCGTCCTGCTGAGCCCCCGACGGGGACGGACCCCGCTGAGCTCGACGGGGTGGCGCTGGCCCGGGAGGTGGCGGCCCGCGGGTTCACGTTGCTGACCAACGACGGCCTGCTGCCGCTGCGCGGTGCGCCGACGCTCGCCGTCATCGGCGCAGCCGCGGGCGAGGCTCGGGTCATGGGCGGCGGCAGCGCCCAGGTCTACCCCGACCGGGTGGTCTCCCCGCTGGCGGGCCTGCGCGCCCGCGCCGAGGTGCGCCACGCCGTCGGCGCCGACCCGCGCATCCGCCTGGCGCCCATCCCCTCCCCCGCGCGGGCCCTGTTCCTGGACGGCGACGGGGGCGTGCTGGCCGAGCATCCGCTGCCCACCGCCGAGGCCCGCTGGATCGGGCAGCTCCCACCCGACGTGGACGGCGAACGGCTGCGCGCGGTGCGGCTGGTGACGACGTACACGCCGGACGTCTCCGGCGAGCACCGGCTCTCGGTCGCGGGCGTGGGCGCGTTCACGATGACCGTGGACGGTGAGAGCGTGCTCGACGAGACCGTCGAGGCCGCCGGCGATCCGGCGACGGCGTTCCTGTCGCCGCCCGAGCGGCGGGTGGGGGTGCCCATGACGGCGGGCCGCTCGTACGAGGTGACCCTGACCTCCCCCGCCGGGACGATCGGCGGCCTCGTGTTCGTGGCGTTCACGCTGGGCCACGCCGCCCCCGGTCCCGGTGCGGACGAGCTGCTGGCCGAGGCCGTGCGGGTGGCCGCCGCCTGCGACGTGGCCGTGGTGGTGGCGGGGACCACGCCGGAGGTGGAGAGCGAGGGCTTCGACCGTACGGGTCTCGCGCTGCCCGGCCGCCAGGACGAGCTGATCCGCGCGGTGATCGCCGCCAACCCGCGCACGGTGGTCGTGGTCAACGCGGGCTCGCCGGTCGAGATGCCGTGGGCGGAGGAGGCGGCGGCGGTGCTGCTCACCTGGTTCCCCGGCCAAGAGGCGGGCACGGCGCTCGCCGAGGTGCTGTTCGGGGACGCCGAGCCGGGCGGGCGGCTGCCGACGACCTGGCCGCGCAGCCTCGCCGACGCGCCGGTGTCCGCCGTGACGCCGGTGGACGGGATCGTGGCCTACGACGAGGGCCCGCGCATCGGCTACCGGGCGTGGCGGGAGGCGGGGAGCGAGCCGGCGTTCTGGTTCGGTCACGGCCTCGGGTACACCACCTGGTCGTACGACCAGATCGCCGCCGAGGGCCCGCCCGAGGCGATGACGGTGACCGTGGCGGTCACCAACACCGGGGACCGGCCGGGACGCGAGGTCGTGCAGCTCTACGCCCACCTGTCCGGGGAACCCGGGGACGTCCGGCTGGCCGGCTTCGACGTGGTGGAGGCCGAGCCGGGCCAGACCGTGCTGTCCACCGTGTTCCTCGACGAGCGGGCCTTCCAGGTGTGGGACGGCGGCTGGCGTACGGTCGAGGGCGAGCACGTCGTCACGGCGGGCCGCGGCGTCGCCGATCCGCGCCTGTCGATCACGGTGCGGAGCGCGCAGGAGATGTAGCTCAGCGCGAAATCGGCGGGCGCGTTTTCCATTGTCCACCAGTTGGTTTGTATCCTTCAGAGCATGGCAAAGTCCGAGGACCAAGAGAAGCCGGGGCGCATCAAGCAGCTCCGCATGATCGCGCAGATCATCAAGCAGGCCAACCCCAAGGGGATGCCGATCGTCTTCCTCTCCGCGGTGGGCACGCTTGCCGTGATCGTCGTGATCGGCCTGGTCACGGACTATCTGTGGTATTCGCTGTTCATCGGCGTGCTGGCCGCGATCACGGTCGGGCTGGTGGTGTTCGGGCAGCTCGCGCAGAAGGCCCAATACTCGATCCTGCACGGCCAGACCGGCGCCGCCGCGGCCGTGCTGCAGGGCATGCGGGGCAACTGGCAGGTCACCCCCGCCATCGCGGTCAACCGCGACCAGGACCTCGTGCACCTCGTGGTCGGCTACCCCGGCGTGGTGCTGGTGTCGGAGGGTCCCGGCAACCGGGTGGCGAAGATGCTCGCGGCCGAGAAGAAGCGGGTCGCGCGGGTGGTGCTGGGCATCGAGATCTACGACGTGCAGTGCGGTGACGGCGAGGGGCAGGTGCCGCTCGGCAAGCTGCAGCGCCACCTGATGAAGCTGCCGCGCAACCTGAAGAAGCCGGCCGTCAACGAGGTGAAGGACCGCCTGCGCTCGCTGCCGCGCAACATGCCCCTGCCGAAGGGGCCGATGCCCAAGGGCGCCCGCATGCCGCGCGGCCCCAAGATGCGCTAGTGCTGTCCACCTCTTCGCGGGCCAACCGCTGGTGGTGGGACGGCAACGCCGACGACTACCAGGTCGAGCACGGCGAGTTCCTGCGCGACTCGGGTTTCGTGTGGTGCCCCGAGGGGCTCGACGAGGCCGAGGCTCGGCTGCTGGGCGAGGTGCGCGGCCGGCGCGTCCTGGAGATCGGCTGCGGCGCCGCCCAGTGCGCGCGCTGGCTGGCCGCCCAGGGGGCCGAGGTGGCCGCGTTCGACGTCTCGCACCGGCAGCTCCAGCACTCCCGGCGGATCGACCTCGACACGGGGGTGCGGGTCCCGGCGGTGCAGGCCGACGCCGAGGCGATGCCGTTCGCCGGGGCGTCCTTCGACGTGGCGTGCTCGGCGTTCGGGGCGCTGCCGTTCGTGGCCGACGCGGGGGCCGTCTTCCGCGAGGTGCGCAGGGTGCTGCGGCCGGGCGGGCGGTTCGTGTTCTCGGTGAGCCATCCGGTGCGGTGGGCGTTCCCCGACGACCCGGGGCCGCGCGGGCTGACGTCCGACCGCTCCTACTTCGACCGCTCCCCCTACGTCGAGCGGGACGAGCACGGCACGCCCACCTACGTCGAGCACCACCGCACGCTGGGCGACTGGGTCGGCCTGCTGGTGGCCTCGGGGCTGACGATCACCGGGCTGCTGGAGCCGGAGTGGCCCGAGGGCCACGAACGGGTGTGGGGCGGCTGGAGCCCGCTGCGCGGCCGGCACCTGCCGGGCACGGCCATCTTCAGCTGCACCCGCCCCTGACCCGCTCTTCGGGCGTCACATGCCTTGCGGGGCCACATGCTTTCCGTGGTCACATGCGCACGACCATCGTGTTGGACACGCGGTCGTGCAGGCCGCGGTGGTCGCGGTCCCAGATCAGCGCGGGCACGGCCAGGCACAGCAGCACGGTGCGCACCAGCACGGGCAGCAGGCGGGGGTCGCCGCCGTCCATGGCGGCGACCCTGATGCCCATGAGCCGGTGCCCGAACGTCTGCCCCATGAACCCGACGAGCAGCAGATACTGGACGGCGAACACCGCCACCGGCGCCCACGGCGACTCCGCCGGGTTCATCCGCAGCAGCAGTTGCACGACCACCCACGTGCAGATCATCCAGTCGATGACCAGCGCCCCGATGCGGCGGCCCCAGCCGGTGACCGATCCGCTGCCCTCCTCGGGCAGCCCCAGGCGCTCCCCCGGATATCCGAGGTCGATGCCGGCGGCCCTGACCCCGCCGAGCCACGTCTGCGTCCACCGGGGCTGCTTGCTGCTCATGCCTCCAACGGTATCCGCCCGGGTGGCCGGTCGGCGTCGTGACCCAACCGCGTCATCCGCCCGCCACCATGTACGCCATGCCACACGGGGATGACCTTGACCGGCGGTTCGAGGAGCTGGTCGGGCAGATCGACGACGCCGAGCGGCGCCGCATGCGCGCCGAGGCGACCAGGGCCGCCAAGGAGGCCAGGAACCACCGCCCACCGCGCCAGGAACGGGGCCGCCGTAGCCGCTTATCCGGCTCCGGCGGGTCCGGGGGCTATGGGAGCTCCGGCGACTTCGGGGGCTACGGGGGTTCCGGGACCGCCGCGCGCCCGCGGCGGCGGGGGGCCGGGCGGTGGTGGCGGGTGCTGGTGGTCTTGTCGGCGGTGGTCGCGGCGGCGGGGCTGGTCGTGACCTTCCGCCCCGACCTGCTGGCCCCGTCGGGAGCGCTGCTGGAGGAGACCGTCGCGCCGGTGGTGGACGCCGTCTCCGCCGCCCCGTTCGCCGGCTCGCCCGCGGCGGGTTACGCCGACGGGATCGCGGGCTTCGTCCTGCCCGAGGCCAGGGCGATGGGCGGGCTGTCGCGCAAGGACGTGGCCAAGGGGCTGGAGCGCGTACGCGACCTGCTGACGGCGGCGTACCTCGACAGGAGGACGCTGGAGGGCGGTGATCCGGACGCCTTCGTCGCCGCCCTCGACCGCGACCAGCGCGAGACCTTCAGCCTGGACCCCGACGCGGACGCCATCGGCAGGGAGGCGGTGAACAGCTTCGCGCCGGGCACCGCCGAGCTGGCCACCGACGTCGTCAAGGTGAAGGGCGAGATCACGCTCGGCACGTTCGACGACGACGGCCGGCGCGGGGTGGAGGTGAAGCTCAACCACCTGGTCGTGTACGCCGTGCACCGGCCCGGCCTGCCACTGAACGTCATCCGGGTCGTCACCCACCCCACCGGACAGGTGCTGCTCTACCGCGAAGGCGGCCGGCTGGTCGCCTGGGTGACCGGCTGGGGCGCCAGCTCCACGCCCGCGAGCTGCGACACCGACGACGGTTACATCCACCCCGTCTACGACGACTTCCCGACGGGCACGGTCGCGCCGACCGGCGTGCCGTCCGACCCGTACGTCCTCGACGAAGAGCCGGTCGGCGAGGGCTGCCGGGCCTCGCAGGAGACCTGACGCTGCGTAACATGTGCGAAACAATCGGGACACCATGTGGAAACGCCTTAGCCCTAGCGTCGCAATGATGGCCAGTCCCCAGGGAGGTTCGAGAGTGTTCAACTCCGCCGACGACGTCCTGAAGTTCATCAGTGACGAAGGGGTGCAGTTCGTCGATGTCAGGTTCACCGACCTGCCGGGGACGACGCACCACTTCACCTTCCCGGTAGAGAACTTCGGCGCGAGCGTCTTCACAGACGGGCTCATGTTCGACGGTTCGTCGATCCGTGGTTTCCAGCAGATCCACGAGTCGGACATGCTTCTGCTGCCCGACCCGTCCAGCGCCGTCGTGGACCCGTTCAGGCAGCACAAGACGCTCAACATCAACTTCTTCGTGCACGACCCGCTGACCGGCGAGGCCTACAGCCGCGACCCGCGCAACGTCGCCCGCAAGGCGGAGGAATACCTCAAGGGCACCGGCATCGCCGACACGGTCTACTTCGGCCCTGAGGCCGAGTTCTACATCTTCGACGACGTCCGGTTCGAGACCCGCCAGAACGCCGGCTACTACTACATCGACTCCATCGAGGGCGCCTGGAACACCGGCAAGGCCACCGAGGGCGGCAACCTCGGCTACAAGCCGCGCTACAAGGGCGGCTACTTCCCGGTGCCGCCGATGGACCACTTCACCGACCTGCGTTCGGAGATGGTCCGCAACCTCATCGAGTGCGGCATCGACGTCGAGATGCAGCACCACGAGGTGGGCACGGCCGGCCAGGCGGAGATCGACTTCAAGTTCGGGACGCTGCTCAAGACCGCCGACAACCTGATGCTGTACAAGTACATCATCAAGAGCACGGCGATGGAGTTCGGCCACACGGTCACGTTCATGCCCAAGCCGATCTTCGGTGACAACGGCTCCGGCATGCACTGCCACCAGTCGCTGTGGAAGGACGGCTCGCCGCTGTTCTACGACGAGGTCGGCTACGCGGGCCTGTCCGACACGGCCCGCTACTACATCGGCGGCCTGCTCAAGCACGCGCCGTCGCTGCTGGCCTTCACCAACCCGACGGTCAACTCCTACCACCGCCTGGTGCCGGGCTACGAGGCGCCGGTCAACCTGGTCTACTCGCAGCGCAACCGGTCGGCCTGCGTCCGCATCCCGATCACGGGCTCCAACCCGAAGGCCAAGCGCATCGAGTTCCGGGTGCCCGACCCGTCGTGCAACCCGTACTTCGCCTTCGCGGCGATGCTCATGGCGGGCATCGACGGCATCCGCAACAAGATCGAGCCGCCGGAG
This sequence comes from Nonomuraea sp. B208, assembly GCF_057536035.1. NCBI lineage: Bacteria > Bacillati > Actinomycetota > Actinomycetes > Streptosporangiales > Streptosporangiaceae > Nonomuraea > Nonomuraea sp. B208. The sequence goes on along the minus strand of NZ_BAAJOU010000023.1, from coordinate 266,024 downwards.
CCCGTCGACAAGGACCTCTACGAGCTCCCGCCCGAGGAGGCCCGCAACATCCCGCAGGTGCCCGGCTCGCTCAGCGACGTGCTCAACGCGCTGGAGGAGGACCACGACTACCTGCTCGAAGGCGGCGTCTTCACGCCTGACCTGATCGAGACGTGGCTGTCGTACAAGCGGGAGAACGAGGTCGACCCGATCCGCCTCCGGCCGCACCCGCACGAGTTCGAGCTCTACTACGACGTGTGACCGGCGACCGCGCGGTGACGTGCGTGTTCACCGCGCGGTGTCCTCTGTCAGTCGAGGTCGGGCGGCGTGGGCGAAGGGTCCCGCCGCCTCACCCCTGCCTCGGCCGTCTCGCGGATCCGCTCCAGGGTCTGCCGCATGCCCTCCCGCAACTCGGCGCGGCGGTCGTGGCAGCCGAACAGCGTGCCGATGATGAACCACCCGATGCGGGTGAGTGGTTCGGTGACGTCGTAGGACTCCTCCAGCCTGGTGCCTGGGCCGTCAGGTTCGAGCCGGTAGCGCCAGACGAGCGTGCCGGCGAACTTCTCGGTGCGGGAGAAGGCGAACTCCCGTCCCGGCCGCGCCTCGACGACGACCGGGCGGTTCTTCCACGCCGGGCCCCTGCGGACCTTGTTGACCGCTTCGAACCGGGCGCCCACGGCCGGATCCGTCGCCCCGTCCAGCCACGTGCAGCGCAGGATCTCCGGGCTGAACTCGGGTGTTCTCGTCACATCGCTGACCAGGTCGTACACCGCCTCGGGCGGAGCGTCGACATACAGGCTCACCTGGTCATGGTCGAGTGTCTGCACCAGTGCCTCCGATCGTCGTGTATCGGGCGAAGAACAGGTCGAGCGCGGTCTCGGTGAGGCCGGTGAACATACCGGTCTCGTAGTCGGCCGCGGGCTCGTTGGCCAGCTGCTGGGAGATCAGGCCGCTCAGCACGACGGTGTAGAGCCGCAGCGCCTCGGGCGTAGCCGCCTCCGCGGTCAGGTGGCCCAGGCGTACGGCCTCGGCGAACTCGGCGAGCGCCGCCTCCATCTGCCGGGCGCTCGCGGCGAACGTCTCCGGGGTGGGGGTGAATCCGGGCACGGGCCGCCAGAACAGCAGCTGGGCCAGTGCGGGGTTCTCCACCGCCCAGCGCACGAGCGCCCGGGCCGACGCCCTGATCCGGTGCACTCCGGGGGGCAGCGGCTCGACGGCGGCCCGGACGGCCGCCTCGCTGCGCGCGATCCCCCGGGCGAACAGGGCGTCGTACACGGCGTGCAGCGAGGAGAAGTACTTGTAGAGGGAGGGCTGGCGCATGCCCAGACGCCGCGCGATCTCCGACATCGACACCCCTGCGACGCCGGCCGACTCCATGATCGAGACCGCGATGTCCAGCGCCTCGTCGATCGTCGCCTGGCGTCGCGCGAGCCGGCGGGCGTTGGGGGGCGAGGTGCTATGAGCGCTAGCCACGGCTATAGCCAATAGCCGTCCGGCCGGCCTGTCGACACCCGCCACGGAGAGGTTTTCCTTCCTCGCGCGGCCGCATCAGGACATGAGGAACCGCCGGGCCGGTCCAACCAAAGGCGCTCGTTCGTCGTCCAAGGGATCACGACCATCTGGACGGACGGAGCATCAATGGGCGAGCGCGTCCGGCGGGGGTACGTCCTCTGCCTCGGGTTGGTGGCGGTGACGGTGGCGGGGTGCGTGGTGCCCGTCCTCGGCGACCCTATGCCTCGGCCGGTCGGCCTGGAGCGTACGGACGGCGGGCAGCTCAAGATCGTGGTGCCTCTGTGCGACGGCGAGGCGGTCTCCGCCGTCAAGGTGCAGGAGCACGAGACCTGGCGCCTGGTGTGGCAGGCATCCCTGCCCGTACGGACGGCGGAGCAGTACGGGACGATCATTCTCGGGGACGCGAGCGGCTTCGGCCGTCAGGAGACGCCGCTGCGGGAGGCGGTGCCGCCGCACATCAGCGTCAGCGTGAAGCTGTCGAGTGGCTCGCCGACCGGGCGCGGGTTCCTTGTCAGCGAGGTCGTCGGCGGCGGCCGGGTGAGCGATTGGGACGGGGAGGCGCTGACGGAGGAGGAGTTCCGGCGGCGGGTGACCGATGAGTACTGCTGATCCCCGTCAGACGGCGGTGTCGAAGCGGGGGGCGGACGGGGTGAGGATCGCCGGGTGCGGGGCGGCGACGGGCCAGAGGGTGGTCAGTTCGGCCGCGAGCGCGTCCATCAGGGACTCGACGTCGGCGCGGGCCGTCTCGTGCAGGGCCTCGGCGACGATGAGGACGTCGGCGGTGTCCGGGCGTACGGCGGACAGCCCGCTCTGCCGGTTCGTCCAGCGGCGCGCGTGGGCGCGGCCCTCGGCGTCGGCGAAGACGACCTCGCCGGGCGCGGGGTGCTCGTCGTCGCCGGAGAAGGTGAGGTAGGTCTCCTCGCCGGTCGCGTACCGCACCTCCAGGTCGCCCGCGACGCGCGAGAGGTCGAAGACGGCGACCGGGATCGCGTAGGCGATGGACACCGCGTTGCACAGGTCGATGAGGGGATGGAGCCGGGGCAGGGCGCCCTCCTTGCGGAAGCGGCGCAGCAGCGACTCCGAGGCGCATCTGTACTGGGTGGGCTTGAGCCCCATCCGGGTGAACGCCCGCCGCCATGCCTGGATCTCCGGGAGCTCGCTCTCGGTGGCGGTGGCCAGGCGCTTTGCGGCCGTCTCGGCGTACGGGACCAGCCGGTCGTCCACGGAGACGCCGGCGTTGAGGCCGCGCGCGGCGAGGACGCCGGGCACCAGCTCGGGGAAGTCGCGCCACAGGGCGGCGGAATGCTGGAAACGCACAACCGATCACGATACCCGGACCCGGCGGGTCCGGGCGGTAGCCAGGCCGTAGCAGGCGCAGGTGAGCGCGGTGAGGACGGCGGCGGCCAGCAGCGGCCGGCCGATCACGCCCATGACGGCCACGCCGAGCGTGGCCCCGGCCTGACGGAAGGCGTTGAGCACGCCGCCCGCCGTGCCGGCCGTGCCCGCCGGGGCCCGGCCGACCATCCCGGCCATGAGCGCGGGCAGCACGAACGACAGCCCGAACCCCATCACCACCAGCCACGGCGCGACCGCCTCGGTGAGCGCCAGCCCGCCCAGCCCGGCCGCGACGAGGGCGAGGCCGCCGAGGATGGGCGGGCGCGGCCCGTGGCGGGCGACGAGGCGGCCGGTGAGCAGCGGGTTCACGGTCATGGGGAGCGTGAGTGGCAGGAAGGCCAGCCCGGCGGCCATCGGGGTGAGGTGGCGGACGTCCTGGAACTGCAGGGTGAGGACGAACAGGGCGCCGGAGAAGGCGAAGTTCGCGGCCACGCCCGCCAGCAGCTCGGGCCAGGTGGCGGCGAGCAGGCCGCCGGGCAGGGCCGGGGCGTGGCTGCGGCGTTCCGTCACCACCAGGGCCGCCAGCGCGGCCACCGCCGACCCGGCCGCGACGGGCGAGGCGTCGATCAGGGCCTCGGCCAGCAGTCCGAGGAACGCGCCCGCGAGGACCTGCACCCGCCAGTCGATCCCGCGTACGCCGCGAGGGGAGGTCACCGGGCGCATGACCAGCAGGCTGACGACGGCGGGCGGCACGTTGACGAGGAAGACGGCGCGCCAGCCGTACAGGTCCACGAGCAGTCCGCCGAGCAGCGGCCCGGCGGCGAGCGCGGTGCCGGTGAGCGCGGCCCACACGCCGGTCGCGCGGGCCCGGGCGGCGGGCGAGGGGTACAGCTCGGCCAGCAGCCCGAGCGAGCCGCCGGTGCAGAGCGCGGCGGCCACGCCGAGCAGCGCCCGCGTCCCGATCAGCACGCCGAGGTGCGGCGCGGCGGCGCACAGCAGCGAGAGCCCGCCGAACGCGGCCACGCCCAGCTTGAACACGCGGGCCGCGCCGTAGCGGTCGGCGACGGCGCCGCCGGCGAGGAGGGCGGCGGCGAAGGCGACGGTGTAGGCGTTCACGGCCCACTGCTGGCCGGCCGGCGGGCCACCGAGCGAGTCCCGGAGGTCGGGCAGGGCGACGGTGAGCACGGTGGTGTCGAGTATCACCAGGAAGTAGGCAAGGGAGAAACCGAACAGACGCATGCCGCCCAGCCTGCGGAAACCCGCCCACCCCGCTCAACAGGGACGGCCTGAGGGAGCGTTCGGGGAAACCGTATGCTGGCCGGCATGGATTTGCGGCAGTTGCGGGGGTTCGTGGCGGTGGCGGGGGCCGGGACGGTCACCGAGGCCGCCCACGCGCTCGGCCTGGCCCCGGCCTCGGTGTCGGAGCAGGTGCGCCGGTTGGAGCGGAGCCTCGGCGTGACGCTCTTCGAGCGGACGCCCAGGGGGATGCGGCTGACCGAGCCGGGCGCGGTGCTGCTGGAACGGACGCGGGGCCTGCTGGATCACGCCGAGGAGGTGCGCCTGGCGGTGACCGCCGAACGGCGCCGGATACGGGTGGGCGCGCTGGAGATGGTGGCCGCGGCCCGGCTGCCCGCGGTGATCCGCCGGCTGGCCGAGCGCCGCCCCGACCTGGACGTGGACGTACGCGCCCTGACCCGGCGCGACCTGCTGGCCGGGGTGGCCGACGGGCGGCTGGACGCGGCGCTGCTGCTGGACACCGGGCCCCGGGTGGGCGGTCTCGGCTTCGACCCGCCGGACGGGCTCGACTTCCTGGACGTGGGCGAGGTGCGGCTGTCGCTGGTCGCGGCGCCGGGCGGTGACACCGAGCCGCTGCTGGTCAGCCCGCGCGGCTGCTCGATCAGGCTGGCCGCCGACCGGCTGCGGGACGCCGGGCCGCGCAGGGAGCTGACCAGCATCGCGACCGCCCGCGAGTGGGCCAGGCAGGGGCTCGGCAGCGCGCTGCTGCCGGACTTCGCCGTGGACGCCGACCTGGCCGCCGGCACGCTGGTCCCCCTGGGCCCGCCCGCCGCCGACGCCGGTCCGCCGTTCACGCTGGCGCTGCGGCTGGTGTGGCGGCGCGGGCGGGAGCCCGCCCTGCGCGACGTGCTCTACGCCATGGCGTCCTGAGCCTCCGGGGCGTCCTGTGCGAGGGCGGCCAGGAGGTCCGGGAGGCGGCCGGTGGCGGCGGCGACCCGGAGCGTGTCCTGATATTCCCGCCAGTGCGCGACCTGGCCGTCCCGCGCCCTGAGCACACCGATGAAGGGGGCCGAGCGCCGCTCGCCGGTGCCCGGGAGGGCGGCGCCGAGCTCGTACTCGACGATGACGACGTCGGGATCGGCGGTCTCGTGCACGGTGACCTCGCTCATCTCCAGCCGGAGCGGCAGCGCGGCCCGTCCCGGCCGGGCCAGGCCGAGGAACGCGGCCCGCCCCTCGATCCTGCGGGGCCGTCCGGGGGCGGCGAACGGGGTCTCCACGACGACGTCCTCGGCCCAGACCTCCTCGTCGTCGTGCTCGCCGCTCAGGTAGCCCCGCAGCCGGTCGAACACCTCGCGTGCGCTCATGGCGCCCTCCTCGGGATTAAGCTGAGTTCGCACTCACGTTCAGCGAACATAATGAGTGCCCACTCAGCTTGTCAACGAGGAGAGGGAGGACGCCGGTGGCCCAGTTGCGTGCCGACGCCCGGCGCAACCGCGAGCGCATCCTGGCCGCCGCCGAGGAGGTCTTCGCCGAGCGCGGCGCGTCGGCGTCCACGGAGGAGGTGGCGGCCCGCGCCGGCGTGGCGATCGGCACGGTGTTCCGGCACTTCCCGACCAAGGACGACCTGCTCGCCGCGATCTTCAAGGCGCTGCTCGCCCGACTGGTGTCCGAGGCGGGCGAGCTGGCGGGGGGCGGCGATCCGAAGACGGCGCTGTTCGCGTTCTTCACGCGGGTCGTGGAGGCGGCGGCGGCCCGCAGGACGGTGGCGGAGCTGCTCACGGGCGGCGGGGCGGGCCTGCGGCTCGGCGGCGCGCTCCGGGCGCTGGACGAGCCCCTGGGGACGCTGCTGCGCCGCGCTCAGGAGGCCGGCGCGGTCCGCGAGGACGTACGGCTGGAGGAGGTGACCGCCCTGCTGGCGGCCGCCTCGCAGGCGGCCCTGCTGTCCGGCTGGACGCCGGAGCTGCAGGACCGCACGCTGGAGATCATCTTCAGGGGTTGCCGGCCCTGAGCCGGTAGAGGACGGTCCGGCGCAGGGGGCTGCCCTCCGGCACGGACGGGAAGTCGAAGTCCTCGGCCGGGTCCCTGGTCATGCCGAGGCGCTGCATGACGGCCTGCGAACGCAGGTTGGTGGTGGCCGTCATGGAGATGATGTCCGTCAGGCCGGCCTCCTCGAACGCGTACGTGACCACCCGCCTGGCGGCCTCGGTGGCGTACCCGTGACCCCAGGCCGGGCGGGCCAGCCGCCAGCCGATCTCGGCGGCGGGCAGGAAGGGCGCGTCGAACGTCTGCCAGATCAGCCCGGTGAAACCGATGAACTCACCGGTGCCGATGACCTCCAGCGCCCACAGGCCGTAGCCGCGCTCGTCGAACTGCCGCTCGATGCGGTCCACCATGGTGTCGCTCTGCTCGCGCGTGAGCAGAGCGGGGAAGTGCTCCATGACCTCGGGGTCGGCGTTCATGGCCGCGAAGGGCTCGCGGTCCTCCTCGCGCCATCTGCGCATGATCAGCCGTTCTGTCTCCATCCGACCAACACTACGGCGTCAGCGCCGGGACCGGATCCCCGTCAGGCGGCGCAGGACGTCCCACCAGAACGGCGCCCCGAACAGCAGCGCCACGTACGTCAGCAGGAAGCCCGGCCAGTGGCTGGGCGTCATCAGGCGGTCCCACCACGTGGAGCCGTTCCAGTCGACGCTCGGCTCGCCCCGCTCCGGGATCGACACGCTCACCAGGGCCTGGCCGAGCATCCGCACCAGGGCGGGCTGGCTCATCGTCTCGGTGACGCAGTGCACGGGGTCCGCGCCCGCGCACTGGGCCTTCAGCTCGCTGTACGCGTCGGGCCCGGCCTCGGACACGGCGGTCACCGAGGCGCGGAAGGCGTTGTCGCGCAGCAGCGTCTTGGCGTACTCCAGTCCGTCCATCGTGAACACCAGCGTCACCAGCAGGCTCAGCGCGGCGAGCACCCACTTGACGTAGCGCTTGTAGAGCAGCGACAGCCGTTGCATCTCGCCGTCGAACCAGGTCTCGACGCCCTGGCGGAAGCGGTCGAGGTCGCGCTGGGCGGTCTCCCAGATGCCCTTCAGGTGGCCGTACAGCGGGCTGTCGGCGGCCTTGAGCTTGGCGAGGAAGCGCTCCACGTCGCCGTCCTCGCTCGTCGCCAGCTCCATGACCGCGACCGAGAAGCGGCCCGGCGGGATGTCGGCGATGCTGGTGCGCCCGCGCTTGGCGTGGTCGATCTCGCGTACCCGCTCGTAGAGCAGCTTGATCATGGCGTCGTCGGCCTTGGCCCGCGGCTCGGGCACCGCGCCGGCCTCGGGCGGGGCGGGCAGGTCGCTGTAGCGGGGACGCGGGTCACGCAGGAACGGCAGCCGGGTGAAGACGTCGCGTACGCGGGCGGGCAGCCAGGATCCGTTCAGGTCGGCGCCGTCCAGCGTGTCCCTGAGGTAGGCCCACAGGAACTTGCTGCGGATGGACAGCAGCCGCACGACCCCCTCGTTGATGCCGCTCACCAGCAGGGACAGCAGCAGGAACGTCACGGCCAGGCCGAGGGCGAGATCCACGTAGACGGATAACATCGCGCCTTGATACACCCGGGGTACGGCGGCCATCAACCCCCGTAGAAGACCCATTCCACCACCTTGCGGGCGCGGCGGGTGACCCGGCGGTAGTCGTCGAGGAAGTCCTCCGAGCCGTCGGGCGGATAGCCGAGGGTCTGGGCGATGAGCCGGCGCTCGCCCGCGTCGCGCGGCACGCTGTCGCCGGGCCGGCCCTTGACCAGCATGAGCGCGTCGCGTACGCGGGAGACGAAACGCCACGACTCGGCCAGCACGGCCTCGTCGGCGGGGGCCAGCAGCTCCTCGGCGACGGCGGCGCGCAGCGCGTCGAGCGTGCGGGTGGTGCGCAGCGACGGGAGCGTTCCCGCGTGCCGGAGCTGCAGGAGCTGGGCCACCCACTCCACGTCGGAGAGCCCGCCCGGCCCGAGCTTGGTGTGCAGGGCCGGGTCGGCGCCGCGCGGCAGCCGCTCGGCCTCCATGCGGGCCTTGAGCCGCCGGATCTCGCGTATGGCGTCGTCGGGCAGCCCGCCCTGCGGGTAGCGCAGCTCGTCCGCCATGGCGGTGAACGCCGCCCCCAGCTCCGCGTCCCCGGCCGAGAACCTGGCCCGCAGCAGCGCCTGCGACTCCCACGGCGACGACCAGCGCCCGTAGTAGGCCCGGTAGGAGGCGAGCGTGCGCACCAGCGGCCCCTGGCGGCCCTCGGGACGCAGGTCGGGGTCGATGAGCAGGGGCGGGTCGGGCGCGGGCAGCGACAGCAGCCTGCGCAGCTCGTTGGCGACGGCGAAGGCGGCGTCGGTGGCCTCGCGCTCGTCCACCCCCGGACGCGGCCGGTGGACGAACATGACGTCGGCGTCGCTGGCGTAGGAGCACTCCAGGCCGCCGAGCCGGCCCATGGCGATGATCGCGAACGAGGTGACGTCGCCGGCCTTACGGAGCGCGGCGTCGAGCGCGGCCTGGAGGGTGACGTCGTTGAGCGCCGACAACGCGCAGCCCACGGCCTCGATGTCGATGAGGCCGGACAGGTCGGCCACGGCGGTGCGGAACAGCTCCCTGCGGCGCAGCGCCCGCACGGCCGCCACCGCGGTCTCCGGGTCGCCGTCGTCGACGTAGCGGGAGCTCGCCGCCGCGGCCTCGCCGGCCAGCGACTCAGGGGAGCGTACGGCGAGCTCCTCGTCCGAGCCGAGCAGGGCGACCGCCTCGGGGGCGTGCATGAGCAGGCCGGTGGCGTAGCGGCTGGTGCCGAGCACCTTGGCCATCCGCGCGGCCACGGCGGTCTCGTCGCGCAGCAGCCGGAGGTACCACGGGGTGGCGCCGAGCTTGTCGCTGACCTGGCGGAAACCGAGCAGGGCCGCGTCGGGATCGGGCGTGTCGGCGAACCAGCCCAGCATGACCGGCAGCAGCGTGCGCTGGATCGCGGCCCGGCGCGACACGCCCGAGGTGAGCGCGGCGATGTGGCGCAGCGCGCCGTTGGGGTCGAGGTAGCCGAGCGCCTCCAGCCGGTCGGCGGCGGCGGCCGTGGACAGCCGCGCCTCCGACTCCTGCAGCCGCGAGACGGCCTGCAGCAGCGGCCGGTAGAACAGCTTCTCGTGCAGCCGCCGCGCCTCCCTTGCGTGCCGCCGCCACCGGGCGGTGAACTCCCCCACCGGGTCGGCGTGCATGCCGAGCGCGCGGCCGAGCCTGCGCAGGTCGGCCTCCGCGGTGGGGACGATGTGGGTGCGGCGCAGCCGGTGGAGCTGCAGCAGGTGCTCGACCCGGCGCAGGAACGCGTACGCCTCGGCCAGGCCGCGGGCGTCGTCGCGGCCGACGTAGCCGCCGCGGGCCAGGGCGGCCAGCGCGGGCAGCGTGGCCCGGCGGCGCAGCAGCGGGTCGAGCCGCCCGTGCACGAGCTGCAGGAGCTGCACCGCGAACTCGATGTCGCGCAGCCCGCCGGGGCCCAGCTTGAGCTGGCGCTCGCCCTCGGCGCGGACGTGCGCCTCGACCCGGCGGCGCATGGCCTGCACGTCCTCGACGAAGTGCTCGCGGGTGGCGGCCGCCCACACCAGGTCGTTGACGGCCTGCACGTAGGACTCCCCCAGCGTGAGGTCGCCCGCCACCGGACGGGCCTTGAGCAGCGCCTGGAACTCCCACGTCTTGGCCCACCGCTGGTAGTAGGCGAGGTGGCTGGCGAGCGTGCGCACCAGCGGCCCCGAGCGGCCCTCGGGGCGCAGGCCCGCGTCCACCTCCCACAGCGCGCCCTCGGGGGTGGTCGCGGTGCAGGCCCGCATCATGGCCTGGGCCAGGCGGGTGGCGGCGCGCAGGGCCTTGGTCTCGTCGGCGCCCTCGCGCGGCTCGGCGACGAAGATCACGTCCACGTCGCTGATGTAGTTGAGCTCGCGGGCGCCGCACTTGCCCATGCCGATGACCGCGAGGCTCACCTCCGAGGCGTCCACCTCGGTGCGGGCGACGGCGAGCGCGGCCTCCAGCGCGGCCCCGGCCAGGTCGGACAGCTCGGCCATGACCTCCTGCGGCGTGGCCTGCCCGGTGAGGTCGCGGGCGGCCAGGTGCATGAGCCGGCCCCGGTAGGCCACGCGGAGCGCCGTCAGGACGTCCTCGCCGGTCGCCGCCGGCTCGGGCGCGGCGGGGTCGGCTCCGACCGCGCGCAGCAGCTCGTCCCTGGGGTCGTCCTGGTCCGGCCGGGCCAGGCGGGCGATGTCGCCGGGGTGGCGTACGAGGTGTTCCCCCAGGGCGTCGCTGACGCCGAGCACGGCGAGCAGCCTGGTCCTGAGCCCGTCGTCGGCGCGGAGCGCGTCGAGGACGGCGGGGTCGCGTTCGGCGAGCCGGGTCAGGGAGCCGAGGGCGAGGTCGGGGTCGGCGACGTCGACCAGCGACTCCAGCAGGTCGTCGAGTCGGGGGTCGGCCTGGCGGACGAGCTGGGCGGCCCGGGCGCCGTCGGCGAAACCGAGCTTGGCGAGTCGCGCGGCGGTGGATTCGATCCTGGGCACCTCTCCATTTTGCAGGAGCCGCGCCGATCGCCCTAGTATGACAACGCAACGTTGCGTTGCGTTTCGAGAGGAGGCCGGTATGACGGAGGGCGACGCGAGCCCGGCGGTGACGGCGGGCGTGACATGGGGGCTGCTGGCGGCGTGGGCCGTCCACGACGCCGAGGAGCTGGTCACGATGGCGGGCTGGCTGCGCGAGGCCCGGCCCTGGCTGGAGGAGCGGTTTCCCGACGTTCCGTGGGAGCGGCTGGAGATGTCGCAGGCGCACGTCAACGTGGCCATCGGCCTCATGGGCGGGATCGTGGCGGCTGCGGCGGCCCGCGGGGCGGCGACGGGCGGGCGCAGCCCGGCCTTCCAGACGGTGCTGGCCGGGTTCGGGGTGCACGGGGTGGTGCACCTGGCGCAGTCGGCGCTCGCCCGTGGCTACACGCCGGGGGTGGCGACCGCGCCCGTGGTGGTGATCCCGTACGCGTGGTGGGCGTGGCGGCGGCTCAAGGCCGCCGGGGTGCCCATGGAAGCGGGCGGACGGGCGGGCGCGGCGGGGCTCGCGGCGCTTCCCCTGGCGCTGGGGGCCGTGCACGGCCTGGCGCACCTGCTCACGCGCGCCCGCCGCCCGGCGGAGGGCGGGCCGCTCAGGCGCCGGCCGCTCCGGCGGCGCCTTCCCTGACGGTGCCCTCTCTGACGGCGCCCTCTCTGACCACGGCCGCGAAGGCGTGCGCCACGGGCCGCCAGGCCGCGACGAGGTCCGGCTCCGCCGCCTTGACCTCCCGGTTCAGGTCCTCGGCGGCGTCCAGGCCGGACTCGTACGTCCAGGAGGCGAAGATCTCCGGGGTGGCCTCGGGATGGAACTGCACCGCCCAGGCCGCCTCCCCCAGGCGGTAGCCCTGGTTCGGGTACTGCGAGCCGGTCATCAGCGGCACCGCGCCCTCGGGCAGCCGGGTCATCGCGTCCTGGTGGTACTGGACGGCGGGCACCGTGCCGACGCCGGCGAACAGCCGGTCCTCGCGCGCGGCGGGCAGGGCGGAGACCTCGCACAGCCCCACCTCCAGGCCGTTCCCGCCCCGCTCCACCGCGCCGCCGCAGGCCAGGGTGAGGAGCTGGGCGCCGAGGCAGACGCCGAGCGTGGGCGTGCCCTCGTCCACGGCGCGGCGCAGCAGGTCGCGGGTGGCGGGCAGCCAGGGGCTGCGCTCGTCCTCCCAGGCCGCCGCCGCGCCGCCGAGCACGACGAGCCCGTCCGCGGCCCGCGCCGGCACACCGTCCCCCAGGTACGGCCGGACGACGTCGCAGGCGATGCCGAGCCACCCGGCGAGGTAGCCGAGCCCGGCTTCCCGCTCGTGCTCGATGACCGTGATTCGCATAACGGTAATTATGGGAGAAACTTCCCCATTGGCCAGCCTCAGCGGCGGTACCTAAGATCCGGGCATGACCTTCGCATTCGACGACGTGGACGGCCTGCGCATCGCCCGCGCCGGCTCCGGCCCCCGCCTGATCATCGCCGTTCACGGCATCACCGCCTCCCTCATGTCCTGGGGGGCGGTCGCCCGCCGCCTGCCGGACGACTGGACGCTCGTCGCCGTGGACCTGCGCGGCCACGGCCACAGCGCGGGCCTGCCCGGCTCGTACGGGCTGCCCCGCCACGCCGAGGACGTCCTGCGCGTCGCCGAGCACGTGGGCGCGGACGGCGGCACGGTACTGACCGGCCACTCCATGGGCGCGTACGTGGCCGTCCTCGCCGCCGCGCGGCGCGAGTTCGCCCGCGTGGTGCTGGTGGACGGCGGCCTGCCGTTCCCGCCGCTGCCCGAGGGCGTGGACCCGGACGCGGCGCTGGCGGCGGCCCTGGGGCCCGCGCTCGACCGGCTGCGGCAGACGTACCCGTCGGCGGAGGCGTACGTCGAGTTCTTCAGGAACCATCCGGCCTTCGCCGGCCACTGGAGCGACGACGTCGAGGAGTACGTGCGCTACGACCTGACCGGCCCCGAGGGGGCGCTGCGCTCGCGCGCGGTGCCCGAGGCGGTGCGCGAGGACGGCCGCTGGCTGCACACCGAGCAGGCCGCGCTCTCGGCCGCGCTGGAGGCGGTCAAGGCGCCGATGACCCTGCTGCGGGCGCCGCGCGGACTGCTGAACCAGGACGTGCCGATGCTCCCCGACGACCTGGCCGCCCCCTGGACCGCCCGGCTGCCCGGACTGCGCGACGAGGTCGTCCCCGACTGCAACCACTACACGATCGTGTTCGACGACCGCTGCGTCGCGACCGTCGTGGACCGGCTCACGGCCCCGTGACCGGCGGAGACGACACCGGAAAAGGCACCGCCCACCCCGCGGGGAGCGGGATGGGCGGGACGTTCTCGCGCCGGGGTCAGCGTGAGGGTCGGCGTGGGGGTCAGCGTGGAGCGATCCAGGTGGCCCGGCCCGCGGCCACCAGCGTGCCGTCCACTTCGTAGATGCCGCTCTCGCCGTACATCTTGCGGCCGTCGCGGCCGGTCGGGCGGGCGACCACGGAGTAGCGCCCGCCGGGGTGCACCTGGCCGTGGATCTGGACGGCGAGGCGGCCGAGCAGCGCGCTCTCGCCGGGGCCGAAGTGGGCCCAGCCGGTGATGCAGTCGAGCACCGCGCCGATGATCGAGGCCGGCACGCCGTCCTCGCCCGCGACCGTGAACGGCACCCGCCAGCCGGCCGCCACCAGGTCGGAGCCGGGCACCGGGCCGGGGAAGATGCGCAGGCCGTCGCCCGGCTCACGCAGGCCGCAGGCGAAGCACTCGGCGAAGGGGTGCGCCTTGAGCCCGGCGAAGCCGGCCTCGGCGCGGGCGGCGTCGTTGAACGGCACGAAGCCCGGCCCCTTCAGGTCCTCGGCCACCGGAATGGCCTCGACGAGCAGGTCGTCGCCGCGGGAGAGGGAGACGCTGTTGGCGACGTGCTCCAGCCGCAGCTCGGTCTCCAGCGGGGTGGGGGCATGGAGCGTGACCTCGACGGCTGATCGGCCACCGTTGAGCGCCTCCGCCATCGTTCCCGCGATCCAGCCGCCGTTGGCGACTCCTTCCGGGCCGCGGAAGCGCTGCGGAACGGTCAACACGGTCTGCAGGGCAGCCGTCGTCATGCCACACCCTCCTATGTCGCCACAAGGGCGCGAAGTCCTGAAATATCAAAAAGAACGGGCCGATTTTACTGGACTCCCGCTTTACCCGAGGGCAGGGGGGTCGTAACGTCCCGATCCATACACCGCGTAACGCCTCGAAGGGGTCCGATACTTCCCACCCTGGGTCGGACGCTAGGCACCGCACATGCCGCGGAGGTGACTCGGGGGTCAGAAGCAACGAAAATCGGCCTCACTCCGCGAGCTCTTCCGGAGTGAGACCGATCAAGGCGTTGGACAGCACTTTAGCTCGGGTTTCCGGCGTCCCGCACACCATTCGGCCGATACGAGCGGCCTTCGGGTTCCGTACGGATTCGCGCCGGGCCGCTTCCTCGGCCAGTCTGGGAGACACCCGCCCCCGCGAGGAGACGCCGGGGGCGCACGGGGAGAAGGAGACGGTGGAGCGTGCTGGACGATCCGGCCTGCGCCGGCGCGGTGCGTTATCCGCCCGGCTCCCTGGTCATCCTGACCGGGCTGCCGGGCGCGGGCAAGACGACCCTGCTGCGCCGCCTGTACGGGCTGCACGGCGCGGAGAGCGCCCCCGTCGCCCGGGGAGCGGTCGTGGTGATCGACTCCTACCAGTCCAAGCAGCACTGGGCGGGCCGGCTCGGATGGGCGCCGCAGCCGGTGCGCCGGGCCGTCGTCTTCGCCACGCACCTGGCCCGCATCAGCCGGGCCCTGTCCTCCGGGCGCGCGGTCGTGGCGCACAACCGGGGCTGCGCGCCGTCGGTGCTGCGGGGCTTCGACCGGCTGGCCAGGTGGCACGGGGCGCGGCTGCACCTGCTGCTGCTGGACACGCCGCCGGAGACGGCGCTGGCGGGCCAGCACGAGCGGGGCAGGGTGGTCGCCGCGCGTACGTTCGCCCGGCATCGGCGCAGGTGGGAGGGGCTGATGGCGCGCGTCAGGAGCGGCGACCCGGCGCCCGCGGCCCTCGCCCACGTCATCGACAGGGACGCGGCCGCCCTGCTGGAGGCCATCGTGTTCGGGCCCGACCATGATCCGGTAAGGGAAGGTTTCCCCATAACGGAATAACCTCATTCCCACCGATTCCTCCGGTAACTCCTTACGCTGGCCCCTCAACGTCAACGGGGAACGTTCCGACGTCGGCCACGGGGAGCCGCGGAGTCGCTGAGCGCTGCTCGCACTCCGCATGAGCGCCGGCGGATGGACCCCCTCTACCCCCCGGAGGTCCAGTGAGACTACGGTCTCTGCTGGCGGGCGCGTCCGTGCTCGCTTTCACCACCACGGGCGCGCTGGTCGCCGCCCCCGCCCACGCCGCGGCGGGCGATCCCGAGATCGCCACGAACGTCACGGCGGAGGTGCGCGGCGGGCACAAGGTACGCGCCGTCATCGAGCTGAAGAAGGGCCAGAGCGTCGACGCCGTGGCCGCCGACACCGAGAAGGCGTCCAAGGGCACCCAGGTCGTCGACAAGAAGCTCTCCGACGACTTCCTGGTCGCCAACCTGGACAAGGCGACGCTGGAGGAGGTCAGGACCGACGACCGCGTCGCCGCCGTCTACGAGGACCGCCTGAGCGTCGCCACGCTCGACGTCAGCACCAAGCTCATCGGCGCCGACAAGGCCAACGCGGCCGGCTGGACCGGCAAGGGCTCGACCATCGCCGTCCTCGACACCGGCATCGACCGCGACCACCCGTTCTTCGCCGGCCGCATCGTCGGCGAGGCGTGCTTCTCCGCCACGTCCACGGACCCGTACTACGGGGCCAAGCCGCTCTGCCCCAACGGCCAGTCGGTCCAGACCGGCGCGGGCGCGGCGGACGCCGAGACCGCCGCCTGCGTCGTGAACGGCGCCAACCAGTGCTACCACGGCACCCACGTGGCGGGCATCGCGGCCGGCAAGAAGGCGGCGGGCGCCCCGTCGAACGGCGTCGCCCCCGAGGCGGGCATCCTGCCCATCCAGGTGTTCACCCGGCTCGACGGCCCGGTCTGCCAGGAGCAGCTGGGCAGGGCCGCGCCGTGCTTCGCCACCTTCGTCTCCGCGCAGAAGGCCGCGCTCCAGTACGTCGACAGCGTGCACGCCGGCAAGAACGTCGTCGCGGTCAACATGAGCCTCGGCGGCGGCGCCAAGCAGACCCGGCACTGCGACACCGACCCGTCGGCCGGCGCGCTGAAGGACGAGATCGTCTGGCTCAAGCAGTTCGGCGTGAGCGTCGTGGTCGCCGCGGGCAACGAGGGCTTCACCGACGGCGTGTCCAGCCCGGCCTGCGTCTCGGCCGCGGTCGCCGTCGGCGCCACCGACGACAAGGACGCCGTGGCGGGCTTCAGCAACCGGGGGGCGCTGCTCGACCTGTTCGCGCCCGGCGTGCAGATCAACAGCGCCGCGCCGGGCGGCGGCTACCGGGTGCTCAGCGGCACCTCGATGGCCGCCCCGCACGTGGCCGGCGCGCTGGCGCTGGTGCGGCAGGCGTACCCGCAGCTGCCCGGCGAGGGCCGGATCGCCAAGCTGCAGGACACCGGCAAGGCCATCACGTACGGCGGCGTGACCACCAAGCGGATCGACCTGACCGCGGCCCTGCCGTCGAAGGCGTCCCCCTCCCCCACCCCGACGCCCACCGGCACCCCGACCCCGGCCCCGTCGGCGACGCCGACCAACACGCCGACCCCCACGCCCACGACCTCGCCCGAGGACGGCCACAGCAACGTCGACCCCGGCATCTACGGCGACCCGCAGCCCGTGCCCGACACCTGCTCGCGCGGCAGGGGCGGCAAGCCGCTGAGCGCCAAGGCGTGGGCCGTGGAGATGCTGCGCGGCAAGGGCTCGCTGAGCGACGCCACGCTGCGCTGCTACCTCACCCTGGCCCAGAACGGCAGCAAGGTCTTCCCCGAGCTGACCGGCGCGGGCACGCTGGGCAAGGCGTACAAGGTGCTGAACACCAAGAGCAAGGCCGCCAAGGCGCTGCTCGACCGTGAGCTGCTGGCCGCCTGGCTCAACTACGCGCACGGCGTGTACGACTCCTCCGCCAAGGTGCACGGCAGGACGACGCTGAAGCAGGCCGTGGCCACCGCCGAGCGGCACCGCGCGGGCAAGAGCGCGGCCGCCATGAAGAAGGCGGCGCTCTACCTGAACCGCCACGTCAACAAGTAGGGCGCCCGTCCGGTCCCGTCCCCACGCGGCCGGGACCGGACGGCCCCGGCCGCGGGACCCGCGGGCTCAGAGGATCGGCAGGTAGCGGCCGAGCTCGAACTCGGTGACGTGGCGGCGGTATTCGCGCCACTCGGCCCGCTTGTTGCGCAGGAAGAAGTCGAAGACGTGCTCGCCGAGCGTCTCGGCCACCAGCTCGCTGCGCTCCATGACCTCGATCGCGTCGTTGAGCGAGCCCGGCAGCGGCTGGATGCCGAGGGCGCGCCGCTCGGCGCTGGTGAGGGTCCACACGTTGTCCTCGGCCGCGGCCGGCAGCTCGTAGCCCTCCTCGATGCCCTTGAGCCCGGCCGCCAGGATGAGCGCGAAGGCCAGGTAGGGGTTGCAGGCGGAGTCGAGCGAGCGGAACTCGATGCGGGTGGAGCCGCCCTTGTGCGGCTTGTACATCGGCACCCGGACCAGGGCCGAGCGGTTGTTGTGGCCCCAGCACACGTAGGAGGGGGCCTCGCCGCCCTGGCCCGCGATGGCCTCGGCGCCGCCCCACAGCCGCTTGTAGGAGTTGACCCACTGGTTGGTGATGGCGGTGATCTCGGCGGCGTGCCGCAGCAGGCCCGCGATGAACGACCGGCCGACCTTGGACAGGCGGTATTCGGAGCCGGCCTCGTAGAAGGCGTTGCGGTCGCCCTCGAACAGCGACATGTGGGTGTGCATGCCGGAGCCGGGGTGCTCGGTGAACGGCTTGGGCATGAACGAGGCCCAGATGCCCTGCTCCAGCGCGACCTCCTTCATGACCAGGCGGAAGGTCATGATGTTGTCGGCCGTGGTGAGCGCGTCGGCGTAGCGCAGGTCGATCTCCTGCTGGCCGGGCGCGCCCTCGTGGTGGCTGAACTCCACCGAGATGCCCATCGACTCCAGCATCATGATCGCCTGGCGCCGGAAGTCGTGTCCTGAGCTGTGCGGCGTGTGGTCGAAGTAGCCGCCGGAGTCGATCGGCTCGGGCCGCATGCCGGCCTCGGGACGGTTCTTCAGCAGGAAGAACTCGATCTCGGGGTGGGTGTAGAAGGTGAAGCCCATGTCGGCGCACTTGGCGAGGGTGCGCTTGAGCACCCAGCGCGGGTCGGCGTGCGAGGGCGAGCCGTCGGGCATCAGGATGTCGCAGAAGATGCGCGCGGCGCCCGGCGTCTCGCTGCGCCAGGGCAGGATCTGGAACGTCGACGGGTCGGGCTTGGCGAGCATGTCGGACTCGTAGACGCGGGCGAAGCCCTCGATGGCCGAGCCGTCGAAGCCCATGCCCTCCGTGAACGCGCCCTCCAGCTCGGCCGGGGCGATGGCGACGGACTTGAGGAAGCCGAGAACATCGGTGAACCAGAGCCGGATGAACCGGATGTCGCGTTCCTCGAGCGTGCGGAGCACGAACTCCTGCTGGCGGTCCAAGGCATCCCCTCATGCAGACAGTACAGGTCTCCTATCAGGATGCCGTGTCCGTGTTTCGCACAGGTTACGGGAGGTCGCGGTGAGGACGCGGTGAGGACGCCCCCGGACGGTCCCGCCGACGGGCCCGCCGACAATGCCGGTGCGAGCCTCGCTGACAAAGCCCCCGCCCCGTCTTACTGTGATCAACGCAGTCAGTCTCGGGGGAGGCAAGGTGGCTATCGACCTGCTCAATCACAAGCTCGATCGGGCCTTCGACCACATCGACGCGAACCGTAACGGGGTCGTCGAGCGTGAGGACCTGCTGGGCCTGGGGGCGCGCATCCTGGTGGGCTTCGGGGAGTCCCCCACCTCGGTCACCGGGGCGAGCCTCGTCGGGAGCTTCGACGGCATCTGGGCCACGCTGGCCCGGACGCTGGAGCGCGACGGCGACTCGGGCATCGCCCGCCCGGACTTCCGCATGGCCATGACGGCCGCGTTCGTGACCGGCGACTCCTACGACGCGGTGTTCCGTCCGGCCACGCAGGCGGTGGCCGAGCTGTGCGACGGCGACCGGGACGGCGACGTCACGATCGGGGAGTTCCGTACGATGCTGAGCGCGTTCGGCGTCGCCTACGACGACGTGGACGCGGCCTTCGACCGGCTGGACCGGGAGGGGCGGGGCACGCTGACCGTGGCCGGCCTGGTCGCGGCCGCCGCCGACTTCTACCGCAGCGCGGACCCGAACGCCGCGGGCAACTGGCTGTTCGGCCCGCTGTGAACGCCCCTGTGAACAACACCGCGAACAACACCGCGGACAACACCGTGAACAACATCGTGAACCAGGCGGAGAGCGCCACGGAGCAGACGGGCACCAACGTGTTCGCCACGGTGCGCACCGCGCTGCGCTCGGTCCTGACCTCGATGATGCCGCTGCCGCGCCGGGGCGGCTCGGCGGCGCTGGCGCTGCTGCCGCTGACCGAGCGGGTGCCCGCGATGGCCGAGCCGTGCCGGATGCACCCTTCCGTGTACGCGATCGAGGCCGCGGTCATCGACTGGGCGCGGCGCACGGGCCTGCGGGCCGATCCGGGCGTCGGCTTCCACCGGATGGCGGCGCGGGCGTTCGCCGAGTTCGACGCGGCCGCGGCGGCGCTGTTCGCGCAGTGGCTGACCTGGCTGTTCCATCTCGACGACGAGCTGGACGAGGGCGAGTGCCCGGTCGAGGTCTTCCAGGGCCTGCTCAGGGGCTCGGCGCGGCATCCGCTGGAGGCGGCCTTCGCCGACCTGTGGCGGGTGACCAGCGCGCGGATGAGCGACCGGTGGCGGGCCAGGTTCGCGGTGGGGCTGCAGCGTCAGCACGACGCCTGCCGCACCGAGGCCGACAACCGGGCGGCTCGCCGCATGCCGACCTTGGAGGAGTACCCGGCGCTGCGCAGGGGCACGGTCGGCCCCTACCTGTACGACCTGGTCGAGCCGTGCCTGCGGGTGGAGGTGCCGGACTGGCTGCACGACTCGGAGCCGTGGCGGCAGCTCGTGGACGCCTGCAGCGACGTCACCGCCTGGTGCAACGACGTCGCCTCGCGGCCGAAGGAGCGCGGCGACGTGCACAACTTCGTGGTGCTCGCGATGCGCCAGCTCGGGCTGGGCGAGCGGGAGGCGACCGCCTGGGTGCTCGACCGGATCGTACGGCGCTGCGAGGACATGCACACGGCCGCCAGGCGGCTGCCGCTGCAGGACCTCGCGCCGAAGGCGGCCAGGGACGTCAGCCTGGTGGCCTGCGCCTACCTGGCCGCGCCGCGCGCCCACCTGGACTGGCTGCTGGAGTCGGCCCGCTACGCCTGACCGGCCAGCATGTCGCCGGCGAGGGTGCGGCGGTAGACGACTTGTTTGCCGACCCGCATCCCGACGGCGAGCCCGCCGCCGCTGAGCACGCCGAGGTGCTGGCTGACCGCGCCAGGAGTGAGGGACATGCGGCCGGCCAGCGCCGAGGTGGTGGCGGGCTCGGCCAGCGCGAGCAGGATCCGCGCCCGGCTGCGCCCGATGAGCGCGGCCAGCGCGCCGGGCGCGGGCGGCGGCCCCTGCTCCCACAGGGTGCCCACGCCCAGCACGGGATAGACGAGCATCGACTGGTACGGGGCCGACATGACGGCCACCGACGGCCAGTGGAACGCGCTGGGCACGAGCACCAGCCCGTCGCCGTGCAGCCCGCCGGTGGCGCACCAGGGCCGGTCCACCAGCAGCCGCTCACCCGTCCAGGTGACGGCCGGGTCGAGCCCGGCGAACAGCTCACTGGCCCCGCCCTGGGCGAGCTGACGGGAGCGGCGCAGCACGTCGCGTTCGAGCAGGGCGTACACGCGGGGCCAGAACTCGGCGAAGCACGTCTCCCAGTACGCCTCCAGCGCGTCGGCCGCCCGCGTCACCGTGGCCTCCGGGTCGGCGGCGAGGCGGTCCAGCACCGCGGGGTCGGCCCGGCCGGCCTCGCGCAGGTGCGCCAGCTCGTCGAGGACCCGCTCGGGCGCGGTGCGCCTGACCCGCTCCAGCTCGGCGGCGAAGTCGGGCAGCGGCGTGTCGGGCGGCGGGGTGAGGAAGTCGGCCAGGTAGCCGGTCGGCGGCACGAGCGCCAGCAGCTCGGTGAGGTCCAGCCCGGCCAGCCGGGGGCGCACGGCCTTGATCCACGGCAGGTGCAGGGACTGGCGGGCCGGCCGCCGCAGGGTGCGCAGACTGGCGACGAGCTCCCACAGCGGGGAGAACGCGAACCGGATGCGGGCCACGTCCTCGGGCCGCATCACCCACGTGATGGACATCGTTTAAGTGTGGGCTAAATCGTTCGCCCGGCCAACTCGGAGGTCGCAGTCTCTGGAGCATGTCGAGCACGTCCGTCGAGAAGCCCCCGTCGTTCCTGCGCGCCCAGGTGGGCGGGCTGCCCCGTCCGTTCTGGGCCCTGTGGGGCGGCACCCTGGTCAACCGCCTGGGCACCATGGTCATGCCCTTCACCGGCGTCTACCTCACCCAGGCCCGCGGCCTGTCGGTGACCGCCGCGGGGCTGGTGATGGGCGTCTTCGGAGTGGGCTCGCTGCTGTCGCAGCCGCTCGCGGGGATGCTGACGGACCGGATCGGGCGGCGGGCGACGCTGTCGGGCGGCATGCTGGCCAGCGGCGCCGCGATGCTCGCGCTGGGCTACAGCGTCTCGCTGCCGGCCGTGCTCGCCTCGATGCTGGTGCTCGGGGTGGTCATCGATCTCTACAGGCCGGCCTCGAACGCGCTGGTCGCCGACCTGGTGGGGCCGGCGGAGCGGCCGCGGGCGTACGGGCTGCTGTTCTGGGGGATCAACCTCGGCTATTCGGTCGGCATGACGGCGGGCGGCTGGCTCGCCGGGCTCGGGTTCCTCTGGCTGTTCTGGATCGACGCGGTCTCCTGCGTGGTCTTCGCGGTGCTGGTGTGGCGGGCCGTCCCGGAGACGCGGCCCGAGGGGGCGCGGCAGGCGACCGGCGGGTTCGGCGCGGTGCTGCGTGACCGGGTGATGGTCGCGTTCACGCTGGTCGTACTGGGCAACGCGCTGGTGTACGCGCAGACGATGACGATGCTGCCGGTGGCCATGACGAAGGCGGCTGGGCTGTCCACGGCCCAGTACGGCACGGCCATGGCGCTCAACGGCGTGCTGATCGTGGTCGTGCAGCCGCTGGTGTCCGGCTGGCTCGGCCGCCGGGATCCGGCCCGTACGTTCGCCCTCGGCCTGGCCGTGATGGGGGCCGGGTTCGCGCTGACCGCGTTCGTCACGAGCACCCTGGGGCTGACGGCGACCATCGCGGTGTGGACGGCCGGCGAGATCGTCACGGCGGGCATCGCCGGCACCATCGTGGCCGCGCTGGCGCCGGAGGAACTGCGCGGCCGGTACGCGGGGCTGTTCGGGCTCGCCTGGTCGGCGGCGGCGGTGCTGGCCCCGCTGCTCGGCGGGCCGCTGCTGGAGCTGGGGCCGCGGGCGCTGTGGTTCACGATCGGCGCGGTCGGCCTGGCCTCGGCCGCCGGCATGCTGGCCCTCGGCCCGGCCATCCGCCGCCGCGCCTGAGCCCCGCTCCGGGTTCTCGTTGAGAAAATTTTGATCTTTTGTTGGCAGTCCGCCGATAATTTTCACCACACGGAAAGGCATCCCCGTGACGACCACGACCAGAACTGTGACAATTCGCCATATGCCGGAACACGTTCTCCCTCTACAGTTACGCCTGACATGCTGACCTTCACCGCTCTCGGACCGTTCCAAGCCTGGACGCACGGTTCCCCTCTCGACCTCGGCGGCCAGAGACAGCGAGCGGTGCTCGCGCGCCTGCTCGTGGCCGGTGGCCGCGCCGTGCCCGTGAACACCCTCATCGACGAGCTCTGGCCGGGCAACCCGCCCGCGCAGGCCCTGTCCACGATCCAGGGCTACGTCTCCCGCCTGCGCCGCGCCCTGGAGCCCGGCCGCGCGCCGCGCGAGGAGGCGGAGGTGCTGGTCTCGGCCCCGCCCGGGTACGCCCTGCGGGCCGGCACCGGGCAGGTGGACGCCTGGCGCTTCGAGAGCCTGGTGAAGTCCGACGGCCCGCCCGCCCAGGTGTGGGCGGACATGGAGACCGCGCTCGGGCTGTGGCGGGGACCGGCGCTGGCCGAGTTCGCCGACCTGAGCTGGGCCGTGACCGAGGCGAGCCGGCTGGAGGAGCTGCGCCTCATCGCCGTGGAGCGGCGGGCCGACGCCGGCCTGGCGCTCGGCCGGGCCACGTCCCTGGTGGCCGACCTGGAGGCGCACGCGGCCGAGCACCCGCTGCGCGAGGAGGCCTGGCGGCTGCTGGCCGTGGCGCTCTACCGGATGGGCCGCCAGGGCGACGCGCTGGCCGCGCTGCGCCGGGCCCGCGCGGTGTGGCGCGACGAGCTGGGCCTGGACCTGACGGCCGGGCTCAAGCGCCTGGAGGCGGACATGCTGGCGCAGCGGCTGGAGGACCCCCCTCCCGCCGCCCCGCCCGCCACTCCCCCTGCCGCCTCCTCCGAAGCCCCGGTTGCCGCGTCCGGCGGCGTGCTGCGTGTGCTCGTCGCCGACGACCAGGCGCTGGTACGGGCCGGCGTCAAGGCCATGATCGCCAGCGATCCCGGCGTCCGCCTGGCCGGCGAGGCGGCCAACGGCGAGGAGGCCATCGCGGGCGTGCGCGCCACCCGGCCGGACGTCGTGCTGCTCGACATCCAGATGCCGCACCTGGACGGCCTGGCCGCCGCCCGCCGCATCCTGGCCGGGGAGGATCCGCCCAAGGTCGTCATGATGACCACGTTCGGCAGCGACGAGAACCTGTACGCGGCGCTGCGGGCGGGCGTGAGCGGCTTCCTGCTGAAGACGGCGCCCCCCGAGCAGTTCCTGGCGGCGATCAGGGCGGCGGCGGCCGGGGACGCGCTCATCGACCCGGCGATGACCACCCGGCTGATCTCGGCGTTCGCCGGGCGCACCGACCCGTCCTCTCCCCCGGCGCTGGCCGGCCTCTCCGACGCCCGGCTCGACGTGCTGAAACTCGTCGCGCGCGGGCTGACGAACCGGCAGATCGGGCAGACGCTGTCGCTGCCGGAGGAGGAGGTCGGAACGCTGGTCAAGTCGCTGCTCGAACACCTGGGGCTGTTCGACCGGGCGCAGCTCGTCATGACGGCGTACGAGTCGGGTTTGGTGACTCCTGGCGAAAAAGCGCACTTTTCGTCGCTTTGACGATAAAAATCGGGGGGTACTAGGCTGGGGCGCGTGGCACAACTGCGCATCGCCCTGGCACAGACGAACCCGACCGTAGGCGACCTGAGCGCCAACGCGGACCGGCTGGTCGAGCAGACCCGCGAGGCCGCCGAGCGCGGCGCTCACCTCGTCGTCTTCACCGAGATGTTCCTCACCGGCTATCCCGTCGAGGACCTGGTGCTGCGGACGTCCTTCGTGGACGCCAGCATCCGCACCCTGGAGCAGGTGGCGCGCAGGCTGCGGGAGGAGGGCCTCGGCGAGCTGCCCGTGGTGGCCGGCTACGTCGACCGCGCCGGCCTCGCCCCCCGCGTCGGCCAGCCGAAGGGCGCCCCGCTGGACGCCGCCGCGGTCCTCTTCCGTGGCGAGGTGGTCGCCCGGACCGCCAAGCACCACCTGCCGAACTACGGGGTGTTCGACGAATACCGCTACTTCGTGCGCGGCGACCGGCTGCCGATCTTCCGGCTGCACGGCGTGGACGTCGCCGTCGCCGTCTGCGAGGACCTCTGGCAGGACG
This sequence comes from Nonomuraea sp. B208, assembly GCF_057536035.1. Taxonomy (NCBI): domain Bacteria; kingdom Bacillati; phylum Actinomycetota; class Actinomycetes; order Streptosporangiales; family Streptosporangiaceae; genus Nonomuraea; species Nonomuraea sp. B208. The sequence goes on along the minus strand of NZ_BAAJOU010000023.1, from coordinate 241,547 downwards.
GCGGCCCGGTGTCCGTCGTCGGGCAGGCGGGGGCGGGGCTGCTGGTGGCGCCGAACGCCTCGCCGTACGAGAAGGAGAAGGACGACGTCCGCCTGGAGCTGTGCGCGCGGCGGGCCCGCGAGGCCGGCTGCGCGCTGGCCTACGCCAACCAGGTCGGCGGGCAGGACGAGCTGGTCTTCGACGGCGACTCGCTGGTGGTGGACCGCTCGGGCGAGCTGGTCGCGCGGGCCGGGCAGTTCCGCGAGGAGCTGCTGGTGGTGGACCTCGACGACCTGCCGGTCTCGGACGCGGAGACGGGCTCGTTCCCGTACGACGCGGGCGACGGCACCACGATCACCGTCGACCGCCTGGTGCTGTCGGCCGAGCCCGTCGCGCCCCGCCCGGCCGAGCCCGCGCCCGTCGCCGACCGGCTGGACCCGCACGCCGAGGTCTACTCGGCGCTGGTGCTCGCGGTGCGCGACTACGTCGCCAAGAACGGCTTCCGCTCGGTCATCCTCGGTCTGTCCGGCGGCATCGACTCGGCGCTGACCGCCACGATCGCCGCCGACGCCATCGGCCCCGACCGGGTGCACGTGGTGCTCATGCCCTCGCGCTACTCCTCCGACCACTCCGTGGCGGACGCCGAGGAGCTGGTGCGGCGGCAGGGTCTCCATGCGCGGATCGCGCCGATCGCCGACATCGTGACCGCGTTCGAGAAGGAGATCGAGCTGTCGGGCCTGGCCGCCGAGAACCTCCAGGCCCGGGTGCGCGGCATGATCCTCATGGGGCTGTCCAACCAGAACGGCCACCTGGTGCTCACCACCGGCAACAAGAGCGAGCTCGCGACCGGCTACTCCACCCTCTACGGCGACTCGGCGGGCGGCTTCGCGCCGATCAAGGACGTGCCGAAGACGATGGTGTGGGAGCTGGCCCGCTGGCGCAACGCCCACACCCGCCCCGGCTTCCTGCTGGAGGCCGAGCGGCCGATCCCAGAGAACTCGATCGTCAAGGAGCCGAGCGCGGAGCTGCGGCCGGACCAGCGCGACACCGACTCGCTGCCGCCGTACGAGGTGCTGGACCGGCTGCTCGACGACTACGTCGAGAAGGACATGGGCTCGCAGGAGCTCATCGCCGCCGGGCACGACCCCGAGCTGGTGACGCGGGTGATCCGGCTGGTGGACCTCGCCGAGTACAAGCGCCGCCAGTACCCGCCGGGGCCGAAGATCACGCCGAAGAACTTCGGCAGGGACCGCCGCCTGCCGATCACCAACCGGTGGAGGGAGACCACCGCCTGAGTCTTGTTCAGCATGCTGAACGATTCGCATAATGTTCAGCATGCTGAAGGATTTGCGGGCCGGGCCCGTACTGGTCATTGGCGTGACCGCCGGCGCCGCGCTCACCGGGCTGGTCTGGCTGCTCGGGCAGCGGCTGCAGGGCCTCGCCCTGCTCCCCGACCAGGGCGCCTCCTGGTACTACTGGAAGCTGCCCGAGCCCACCGTCTGGACGCGTGCCTCGGCCTGGCTGTGCTACGCCGCGCACCAGGTCGCGTTCTGGTGGCTCATCCACCGCGCCCAGACCCGCGTCCGCAGCTACACCTCCGGCCTGCACCGGCTCAACGTCGTCGCGCTGGCCGTGAACACCGGCTTCGTCGTCCTCCACCTGCTCCAGACCCAGCTCTTCTACGACGGCCTGGCGCAGGACGTGTCGATCTTCAGCTCGCAGGGGTCGGTGATCCTGCTGCTCGTGGCGGTGCTGCTCATGGAGAACCGGCGGCGCGGCCTGTTCCTCGGCCGGCCGGCGCCCATCAGGCAGGAGATCGTCGCCTTCGCCCGCCGCTACCACGGCTACCTGTTCAGCTGGGCGGCGGTCTACACGTTCTGGTACCACCCGATGGAGAGCACCAGCGGCCACCTCATCGGGTTCATGTACATGTTCCTGCTGCTCCTGCAGGGCAGCCTCTTCCTCACCCGGGCGCACACCAACCGCTGGTGGACCCTCACCCTGGAGCTGGCGGTGGCGGCGCACGGCACGCTCGTGGCCGTCATGAACAGCGGCCCGGACGGGATGTGGCCGATGTTCCTGTTCGGCTTCCTCGGCGTGTTCGTCGTCACCCAGATGCACGGGCTCGGGCTCGGGCGGGGGACGCGGTGGGCGCTCGGGATCGCGTACGCGGCCGGCGCCCTCGTCGTGTACGGCCTGCGCGGGGACCTCTCCGGGGTGTCGGCCGTGGTGCGCATCCCGGCGATCGAGTACCTGCTCGTGGGGGTGCTGGCGGTGCTGCTGTGGCTCGGCCTGCGAGCGGCCCGGCTGGGCCGGCCCCGGGAGACGGCCCGTCTGGAAGAATGAACGGGTGGCGGAGGAACAGCTCACCCCTGGCGACCCGCACGACCCGCTCGCGCAGGCCCCCGGCGACGCTCGTGACACGCTCGCGGACGCGCGCGACCCGCGCACGGACTCCCCCGGGGACCCGCTCATGGACACCGGCGGCGACGCGCGCGACCCGCTCGTGGACGCCCCCGGCGACATGCTCGCGGACGTCAGCTCCTGGCCCGTGGGCCGGCTGCTGTCGGTGGCGGCGCGCCTGGTCGAGCGGCGCTTCCACGACTTCCTCGCCGCCCACCAGCTCTCCCACGCCGGCCTGATCGCCCTGCACCACCTCACCCCCGGGCCACGGACGCAGCGCGAGCTGGCGGCGGCCTGCCGCGTCACCGACCAGACCATGAGCCGCACCATCGAGCACCTGCGCCGCTCCGGCCACGTCGTCAAGCGCGCCGACCCCGGCGACCGCCGCCGCATGCTCGTGGAGCTCACCCCGGCCGGGGACGCGGTCCTCGCCATGGCCCGCGAGAAGGAACGCGACTCCGGCGACCTGCTGGGCGCCGTCGAGGACTACGACCGCTTCCGCGAGGAGCTCATCCGCCTCATCACCGTCACCTGACGGGTCTCCGGCGGGTTGCTGCCGGGTCTCTGCCGGGTTTCTGTCGGTGGCGGCTGGCAGAGTCTCCACGTGGCGCAACCTCTCAAGGACATGATCAACCTCCGGTCCGTCTCCACGCTGGCCGACGGGCTGGCCGCCGCCTGGCCGCCGTTCCCCCGCGACCGGTTCGTGGCGCGCGCCCTCGGCGGGCTCGCCGGGCTGGAGCTGAAGGACCGCGTCAGGCACGTGGCCGACGCCCTGCACGAGGCGCTGCCCCTGCCCTACCCGCAGGCCGCCGCCGTCGTGCGGGAGAGCGCCGCGCACGCGAGGCTCGACCTGTGGAGCGGCTGGCCCGCCACCGAGCACACGGCGGTCCACGGCCTCGACCACCTGCACCCCGCGATGGAGACGCTGGCCACGCTCACGCCCCACGCGACCGGCGAGTTCGCCGTCCGCCCCTACCTCGAACGCCACCGCGACGACGCACTCAAGATCATGCACGCCTGGGCGGAGTCCCCCGACGAGCACCTGCGGCGGCTGGCGTCGGAGGGCACCCGGCCGCGCCTGCCCTGGGCCACCCGCGTGGGCTGGCTCATGACCCCCGGCCCCACGCTGCCCCTGCTCGACCGCCTGCGCGACGACCCCAGCGAATACGTCCGCCGCTCGGTCGCCAACCACGTCAACGACCTCGCCAAGGACCACCCGGAGGCGGCGCTGGCCCTGCTGGCGCGCTGGCGGTCCGACAGCGGCTCCCACGTCGAGAAGGTGCTGCGGCACGCGGTGCGCGGCCTCCTGCGCTCCGGCCATCCCGAGGCGCTCGCCCTGGTGGGAGCCGTGCCCGGCAGCGGCGAGGTGGAGTCGCTGTCCCTGGAGGCCGACACGGTGGCCGTGGGCGGCAAGCTGGCCTTCACCGTCACGGTCACCTCGGGGGCGGCCGGGCCGCTGCTGCTCAAATACGCCGTCCGCCGTCCGGGCTCGCGGCGGGTGTTCCACCTGGGTCAGCGGGAGGCAGCCGCGCCGGGGGCCACGTTCGTGGTGCGCAAGTCCCATTCCTTCCGCCCGGTGACCACCCGCGACGAGCCGCCCGGCCCGCGAGAGCTCGACGTCATACTCAACGGCCGCACCGCCGCGACCACCACCTTCACCCTCACCCCCTGAGGCTTCGGGTCCGGGGGTCAGGCCACGGACCGGCCCGCGTGGAGCACTTCGTGCTGCCACCGGTCGCGGGGCTGGGTGTGCAGGCGCCAGTAGTGCTCGGCGATGTCGTCCGGGTCGAACGGGGTGCCGGGAGCGACCGGGCCCGCCACGGTGACCGAGGCCACGTGCACGCCCGACGGGCCGTACTCCTGGTCCAGCAGCGCCACCAGCGTCCGCACGCCGCTCTTGCCGAGCGACAGGCTCACGTACTGCCGCTCGGGCTCCGGCATGCCGCCGGTGACGAGGAACGTCCCGCCGCCGCGCCCGGCCATCGCGGGCGCCAGGTGCGCGGCGGCGACGAGCGCGCCGACCACGTTGACCGCCCAGGCGTCCAGGTGGGCGCGCATCGTGGCCTCACCCACCGTGTCCGGGCGGATGATCGCCGCGTTGTAGACCACGACGTCCGGAACGCCGAGATCCGCGCGGGCCGCGTCCAATGCGCTCCGCAACGCGCCCTCGTCCGCGCAGTCGGCGCGGTAGCCGCGCGCCCCGGCCACGCCCAAAGTCCTTCCAGTACGGGAGACGAGCGCCACGGCCATCCCCTCGGCCGCGAACCGCCGCGCCACCGACCTCCCGATCCCCGGCCCCGCTCCGATGATCACCGCTCCTGGCATGATCCGCTCCTGTCCGTGCGTTACGACTGAACAGTCGGGACGCTAAGGCGTCACATCCATGTGAACGTCAAGGGAGATCATGAGGATCGGCGAGCTCGCCCGCGCGACCGGGGTGAGCAGACGGCTGCTCCGCTACTACGAGGAGCAGGGCCTGCTGCGGCCGGTGCGGCTGCCCAACGGCTACCGGGAGTACGACGAGGGGCACGTCGCCGCGGTCCGGCACATCCGGGCCCTGCTCGCCGCCGGACTGCCCACGGCGGTCATCGCCCGGCTGCTGAGCTGCGTACACGACGACGAGCGCGGCCGAATGGTGGCCGCGGCCTGCCCCGGCATGCTCAGCCACCTGCGGCGGGAACGCCGACGCATCGCCGACGCCATCGAACGCCTGCAGACGTCCCAGCAAGCACTCGACACCCTCCTCACCACGACCCTCCAGCGCGGTTGAGAGCCCGTCTCCGTCTTCCGGCTCTGGACCGAGGGGGCTCAGAGAGTGGCGGCGCGGTCTAGGAGGCGGTGCCGGCGCGGCGGCGGATGAGGGTTTCGACGCCGTCCAGCAGCAGGTTCAGCCCGAAGACGAAGTCGGCGTCGTCCACCCAGCCCTCGCCGCCGCTCATCGCGCCCGAACGCGCCGCGGCCGCCAGGGCCGGGTAGGCGTCCGGGTCGAGCACCTCGGCCAGCATCTCGCCGTAGTCGGCCGCGCCCGCGACTCCGGCCTCCTCAAGCTGCGGGTCTCCGCCGGCCATGCCGTGGACGAGCGCCGCCTCGGTGAGCGCGTACCCGGTGAGGGCGGTGGCCACGTTCACCTTCTCGCCGTCGTGGAGGCCGGTGCCGCCGAGCGCGGCCAGGGCGCGGTCCAGCCACAGCAGCCGGCGTGGGCCGAGCGGCGGGGCGAGGCGGGCCACCGACAGCAGCCACGGGTGGTCGAGCAGGATGTCGCGCTGGGCCCGGGTCCACACCTCCAGGTACGCCCGCCAGTGCCGCCCCTCCGGCTCCGGCGGCAGCGGAGCGGCGCCGTCGGCCATGGCGGTGAGCAGCTCCTCCTTGCTGCCGACGTACCGATACAGCGCCGTCGCCGCCACGCCCACCCGCGAGGCGACGCTCGCCATCGACACCCCCGCGAGCCCTTCCGCGTCCGCGAGCTCGACGGCGGCGGCGGTGATCGTCGCCAGGTCCAGGCGGGGCCGCGGCCCACGCCGGGTCACCGGCTCGCGCCCCCACATGCGCGCGACGACCGGCGGCAACCGCCGCTCCTCCCCCATGTTCACCCCTCCTTGACTCGCTCCTAGGATTCTGCATTATCGTGAAACTATGAACGCCATACACAGTAGGCCATTAACAGAAGCGATTCACGCCCGTGGGCTGACGAAGTCGTTCGGGGAGACCCAGGTCCTCAACGGGATCGACCTGACCGTGCCGGCGGGCACGCTGCTGGCCCTGCTCGGCCCCAACGGCTCGGGCAAGACGACCACCGTCCGCATCCTGACCACGCTGCTCGCCCCCGACGGCGGCACCGCGACCGTCGGCGGCCACGACGTGATGCGCGAGGGCCGGGCCGTGCGCCGCGTGATCGGCCTGACGGCTCAGCAGGCCACGGTGGACGACCTGCTGACCGGCCGGGAGAACCTGGAGCTGTTCGCCGGGCTGCACCACCTGGGACGCCGTACGGCGCGGCGGCGGGCCGGCGAACTGCTGGAGCGCTTCGACCTGACCGGGGCCGCGGATCGGCGGGTGGAGACGTACTCGGGCGGCATGCGACGGCGGCTGGACCTCGCGGCCGGGATGGTGGCCGAGCCGCGGATCCTGTTCCTCGACGAGCCCACGACCGGGCTCGACCCGCGCAGCCGCGCCGAGCTGTGGGCGGTGATCCGCGAGTTGCTCGCCTCGGGGACGACGATCCTGCTGACCACGCAGTACCTGGAGGAGGCCGACCAGCTCGCCGACCGGGTCGCGGTGATCCACGGCGGGCGGCTGGTGGCCGACGGTTCCCCCGCCGAGCTGAAGCGCCAGGTGGGGACCGAGCGGCTGGTGCTGAGCCTGGCCGGCCCCGAGGACGTACCACGGGCCCGCGCGGCCCTCGCCGCCCTCACCCCCGCCGCCATCACACCCGCCGCCCGACCGGCAGGAGCACGGCAGACGACCGCGCCCCAGGATGGCCGGCAGGCCGCGCAGGGGCACGAGCAGCAGGACAGCCGGCAGAACGCACAGCCGCACGACCAGCAAATCGCACAGTGGCACGAGCAGCAGGCCCGCCGGCAGGACGGCCGGAGAGCCGGGCAGCAGGACGATCAGCGGGCCGGGCAGCAAGCCGGGCGGTCGGAGATCACGCTGGCTGTGCACGGTCCCGGCGACCTGCGGCGCGCGCTGGACGCCCTCCACCGCGCCGCCGTCGAGGTCGAGCGGGTGGAGCTGCGCAGCCCCACCCTCGACGACGTCTTCTTCGAGCTGACGGAGGCCGCGGCATGAGCGCCGTCCACCCGCCCAGAGCGGCCGCGGCGGGCGATCTCTACCGCCTGGTCGTCCGCGACCTGCGCCGCGAGTTGCGCGTCCTCGACGGCCTGATCGTGAACGTCGCCCTGCCCGTGATCATCATGGTCGTCTTCGTGTACGTCTTCGGCGGCGCGATCAGCACCGGCTCCAGCGGCCTGGCGTACATCGACTTCGTGGTCCCCGCGGTGCTGCTCATGTCCGGCGGGTACGGCGCCGCCACGACCGCCATCACCATCGCCGAGGACATGACCGGCGGCATGATGGACCGTTTCCGCACGCTGCCGATCGGCGGCTGGCTGGTGCCCGCGGGGCACGTGCTCGCCTCGGTGCTCCGCAACGTGGTGGCCTGCGGCCTGGCCCTGGCGGCGGCGGTGCTCCTCGGGTTCCGGCCGCACGCCACGCTCACGGAGTGGCTGCTGGTGGCGGCCCTGCTGGCGGGGTACGTGCTGGCGATGTCGTCGCTGGCGGCCGTCTGGGGCCTGCTGGTGCGCTCGACTCAGGCGGCGGGGGCGTTCAGCTTCGTGGTGCTGTTCCTGCCGTACGTGTCGGACGGGGTCGTCCCCGCGGAGACCATGCCGGGCGTGCTGCGCGACTTCGCCGCCAACCAGCCGCTGACGCCGGCCGTCGCGACCCTGCGCTCGCTGCTCCTGGACGAGGTGCCGATGGGGTCGTCGGGGGTGGCGGCGGCGGCCTGGCTGGCGGGCCTGGTGGCACTCAGCCTGCCCGCCGCGGCCCTGCTCTTCCGCCGCCGCACCTCGTCGTGACCCACCCGCCCCGCCGGGACACACCGGCCCGGTGAGGCGGGATCGCCGCGACGCTCGTACGCGATGGGCACGGCCGGCCAGAGCCCCGGGACGCCGCTGTCACACCGCGCGGGCACAGTCAGGCCGGGGCGCTCTCACGCGGCCGGTGGGGCCATGCCGGCGAGGACCATGTCGACGACCCGCTCGGCGAGGTCCTCCGGCAGGTCGCCGGGGCCCCACTTCGACTGCCACATCATGGTGCCGGACAGGATGGCCATGGCCAGGGTGACGTCGAGGTCGGGACGCAGCTCGCCCGTGGCGACGCCGCGTTCGAGCACCTCCCTGAGGGCGCGGCGCCGCGGCTCGACGGCGCGCTCGACGAAGCGCTCCGTCAGCCGCGGGTGCCGGTCGGCCTCGCTCATCGCGATGTTCATCACGCACCGGCCGCGCCGGTTGCCGGAGTCGGCGCGCATGGCGTCGAGCAGGGTGATGAGGTCCTCGCGCACGGAGACGCCGGCGAGCGGCGGCAGCGGCGCCTTGAGGGTGGCCAGGGCGTCGACGACCAGGTCCTCCTTGTTGGACCAGCGCCGGTAGATCGTGGTCTTGCCGACGCCCGCCCTCGACGCGATCGCCTCGATGGACAGCTCGGAGACGCCCATGCCCTCGGCGATCAGGTCGAGGGTCGCCTCGATGATCGCTTTTTCGGCCTTCTCGCTGCGCGGGCGCCCGGCCGGACGGGCGGTCCCTGTTCCCTGGGTGGTCATCGCGGCCTCACACTACCGCTGGTTCCTTCTGCTCCACCTGCTGGACCGGCTTCGGCTTGCCCGGCATCCACCGCGCCACCACGACGACGCCGAGCAGCGCGATCGCGGCCGAGACGAGCGCCGTGACGTGCATGCCGTCGATGAACGCCGCGAACGCCGGCTTGACCAGCGCCTGGCCGCGCTCACCGAGCGCCTCGGCCACGCCCATGGTGGCCATGATGGACTCACCGGCGGCGTGCTGGACGCCGGTCGGCAGACCGGCGAGCACCGGCTCCATCTGCCCACGATAGGTCGACGACAACACCGAGCCGAGCACGGCCACGCCGAGCGCGCCGGCCACCTGGCGGACGGTGTTGCTCATGGCCGAGCCGACGCCGGCCTTCTCCCGGGGCAGCGCTTCCATGATCGCGGTCGTGGCGGGCGGCATGATGTTGGCCATCGCGGCGCCCTGGACGAAGAAGACGACCTCGATGAGCAGGATCGGGGTGTTCTCGGTCATGAAGGCGTAGCTGGTCAGCACCAGCGCTATCACGATCATGCTGACCGTGGCGGCCAGCTTGGCGCCGACGCGCTCGTTCACCCGCTGGCTGAGCGGCGCGAAGATGAGCTGCGCGGCCGCGAACGGGATCATCAGCGCCCCCGCCTGCAGCGCCGAGTAACCCAGCACGATCTGCAGGTAGAAGGTCAGGAAGAACATCCCGCCCATCATCGCGAAGAACACGATGCCCATCATGCCGATGGCCGAGCCGAACTTGGGGTCGGCGAAGCTGCGCACGTCGAAGACCGGGTGGTCGATGCGCCGCTCCCACCAGACGAACACGCCCAGCACCGCCACCCCGGCGAGGGTGGGCACCAGCACCTCGGCGCTGGCCACGGTGCCGAGGTAGCCGCCGCGGATGATGCCGTAGACGAGGGAGACCAGGCCGATGATGGACAGGATCACGCCGACCGGGTCGAGCTTGGACGGCTTCGGGTCCTTCGACTCGGGGACGATCGTGGCGATGAGGATCATCCCGATGACGACGATCGGCACGTTGACGAGGAAGACCGAGCCCCACCAGAAGTGCTGGATCAGCAGGCCGCCGGTGATGGGGCCGATCGCCACGGCGAGGCCCACGCCGCCCGCCCACACGCCGATGGCGCGGCCGCGCTCGGCGGGCGGGAAGACGTTGGAGATGATCGCCAGGGTGGCCGGCATGATCGCCGCGCCGCCGATGCCCATCGCCGCCCTGGCCAGGATGAGCTGCATCGGGTCCTGGGCGTAGGCGCTGGCCAGCGAGGCCAGGCCGAACAGCACCATGCCGACGACCAGCATGCGCTTGCGGCCCGTGCGGTCACCGATCACGCCGAAGGTGAACAACAACCCGGCGAACACCAGGGTGTAGGAATTGATCGCCCATTCCAGCTCGCTCTGCGTCGCGCCCAAGCCGGCGGCGGGATCGGCGATGGTCTTCATCGCCACATTGAGGATCGTGTTGTCGAGCACGACCGCCAAGAGGCTGAACACCAGCACGCCGAGGATGGCCCATCGGCGTGGGTGGCCCGAGTTCGGGTCCATGGAACGTCCTTAATTTCGATACGATTGAGTTTCGCTACGCCAACGTATCGCAAGACATTCCGATACGCAACGGTCCCGTTTCGTAAATTCCGTGTGAACGGCCGGCCCGCTCTCGTCACCGGCGCGTCACGTACGAACGCGCGGCACCGGTGCCCCCGTGGCCCGGCGCCGCGCGATCAACTCAAGGAGCCGGCACCTCCGGAGCCGCCGCAGCGACCGCAGCCGGAGCCGGAGTCGCCGGGGCCGCAGGAACCCCCGGGACCTCCGTGGCCTCCGCGACCGCCGGAGCAGCGGCCGTCTCCTCCGGCGGCGCCGGGACGGCGTCCGCCGCGTCCGGCGACGCGGGGGGCCGGCGGCGCCACAGCGGCAGCGCGGCCAGCACGATGGCCACGCTGGCCAGCCCCGCCACCGTGAACGCCCACGACGATCCCACGCCGTCGATGACCGCCCCCGCGATCGGCGCGGAGGCCGCGCCGCCGATGAGCAGCGCGGTGCCGTGGAGACCCATCGCCTCGCCCCTGGCCGCCGCCGGCACCCGGCCGCTGACGACGTCGACCGTGGACGACAGCGCCGGCGCGCACAGCAGCCCGGCCGGCAGCAGCGCCAGGATCAGCCAGCGCCAGTCGCCGCCCGCCAGCCCGACGGGCACCGTCAGCAGGCCCATGCCCGCGATCAGCGCGAACGGCGAGAAGCCGCGCGACAGCCCGCCGTACACGAAGCCGCCGACCAGCGAATAGACGCACCAGATGCCGACGGCGAGGCCCACCCACTCGGTGTCGCCCGCGTCGGTCATGGTCGCGACCATGGACAGCTCGGTCGCGGTGAGCACGAACGTGGCCGCCGCCACCGTGGCCATCAGCCCGCCGAACGCGGGCGTCAGCCACTCGCGCCGCGCCACCTTGCCGCCCAGCGCCTCGTGCTCCTTCTCGGCCGCCGAGCGGGTGGGCGGGTTGAGCGTGAGCAGGCCGAGGCCCGCGAGCGTCATGCCGACCCCGATGACCGTCATCGTCACGGGGCTGCCCAACGCGGTCAGGCCCGCCACGGCCAGCGCGGGACCGGTCATGTAGGACAGCTCGACCAGCATCGAGTCGAGCGTGAACCCGGTGCGCCGCTGCGGCGCGGGCACCATGGCGGCCAGGCACTGCCGGGTCACGCTGAACACCGGCAGCGCCAGCAGCCCCGCCAGCGCCGCCGCGGCGGCGAGCGCGGGGAACGGCAGCGCCCACGCGCAGGACCAGAACGCCGCCTGCACCGCGGTGGTGACGGCGAGCACGGGACGCAGCCCGTGCCGGTCGACGAGCCTTCCCGACAGCGGCGAGCCGATGGCCATGCCGATCGTGCTCGCCATCGTGACCAGCCCGGCCTTGGCGTAGCCGAGGTGCAGCACCTCGGCCACGTGCAGGGTCAGCGCCATGCCCGTGGCCGTGGCCGGCACCCGGGCGAGCAGCCCCACCAGCAGCAGGGTGGGGACGCCCGGGATTTTGAGCAGCCGTCGGTAAGGGTCGAGAGCCATGGTGTTCGTTACCTCCGCATAGATTGTGGCAACAGGCACCGACACTTTCGCCACTGGGTTTTCCGCGCGGCGCTGCCCTCGCGGCTTTTTGCCCCCTTGACCTCGCGTGCCATCATCGGAAGAGGTCCGGGGACGCCACTGGGGCGCCTCGAGACGGCTCAGGAGGGTTGATCCATGTCCTCTTCCACCACCCCCACCCCCACGACGCTGTACGGCGGCGCCGCCGGCCGCCGCGTCACCGTCCGCGACCTCGCCGCCGCCAAGGAGCGCGGAGAGCGGTGGCCCATGGTCACCGCCTACGACGCCATGACGGCGCGGGTGTTCGACGCGGCCGGCATCCCCGTGCTGCTCGTGGGCGACTCGGCCGCCATGGTCGTCTACGGCTACGACTCCACGCTGCCGGTCACGGTCGACGACCTGCTGCCGCTCACCGCGGCCGTCGTACGCGGCTCGTCGCGGGCGCTGGTCGTCGCCGACCTGCCGTTCGGGTCCTACCAGGCGTCGCCGGCGCAGGCCCTGGAGTCGGCCGCCCGCTTCATGAAGGAGGCGGGCGCGCACGCGGTCAAGCTGGAGGGCGGTCGGCGCATCCTGCCGCAGGTCGAGGCGCTGGTCTCGGCCGGGGTGCCGGTGATGGCGCACCTCGGGCTGACCCCGCAGTCGGTCAACGTCCTCGGCGGCTACCGCGTGCAGGGGCGGGGCCAGTCGGGCGACGAGCTCATGGCCGACGCCAAGGACCTGGAGCGGGCCGGGGCGTTCTCCGTCGTGCTGGAGTGCGTGCCGGCCGAGCTGGCGCACCGGGTGACGACGTCGCTCGCGATCCCGACGATCGGGATCGGGGCGGGGGCGCACACGGACGCGCAGGTGCTGGTGTGGCAGGACCTGATGGGGCTGACGCCGCGGCCGGCGAAGTTCGTCAAGCGCTACGCCGACCTCGCCGGCGACCTGGACCGCGCGGCCCGCGCCTTCGCCGCCGACGTCACCTCCGGCGCGTTCCCCGCCCCGGAGCACACCTACAGCTGACCTCGCGGGCGCGCCGCCCCACGGCGGGGCGGCGCGCCCCGAAGCAGGTCAGAGGCCGGCCGGGTCGGTGTTGGAGCCGCACACGACGACCGCCACCCGCTCCCCCTCCTCCGGCCGGTACGCCCCCGACAGCAGCGCCGCGTACGCCGCCGCCCCCGCGTGCTCGGCCACCACCCGGTGCCGCTCCCACAGGGTGCGCCGCGCCGCCACGATCGCCTCGTCCGGCACCAGCACGCTCCGCACGCGCGGCCCGGACAGGACGCCGAAGGCCAGCCCGCCGATCCTGCTGGCGCCGAGGGCGTCCGCGCCCACCCCGCTCACCCCGACCGGCACCGGCTCGCCCGCCGCCAGCGCCGCGTTCAGCGTGGGGATCAGCTCGGGCTCGACGGCCACGATCCGCGGCCCCGCACCGCCGGCGTCGCCGGTGCCGAGGGTGATGCCGGCCGCGAAGCCGCCCCCGCCGACGGCCACCAGCACGCTGTCCACGCCGCCGGTCTGCTCCATGATCTCCAGCCCGGTCGTGCCCTGCCCGGCGATCACCTCGGGCTGGTCGTAGGCGTGGACGGAGAGCGCGCCCGTCTCGGCGGCGCGCTTGGCCGCCGCCTCCGCCGCCTCGGCGTAGATCGCCCCGGTCTGGGTGACGTGCGCGCCCAGCGCCGCCAGCCCCGCCACCTTGACGGGGCTGGTCACCTCGGGCACGAAGATCTCGGCCCGCACGCCGAGCGTCCGCGCCGCGTACGCCACCGCGAGCCCGTGGTTGCCGCCGCTGGCCGCGATCACGCCGCTGTCCGGCAGCGGGCCCGCCGACAGGATCCGGTTGAACGCCCCGCGCACCTTGAACGACCCGGAGTGCTGCAGCAGCTCCAGCTTCACGAACAACCCCGGCGAGACCTCCAGCACGGGCGTGCGCAGCACGAACCCGGCGATCCGCCGGGCGGCGGCGGCGACGTCCTCACGGGTGACGGCGGTCCCATCGGCGATCATGACATTCTCCCCGGTGTCAGCGCGGACTGTACGCCTCGCAGGCTACGCGAGCGCCTGCGACACGTCGGCCCAGAGGTCCTCGGGATGCTCGATGCCGACCGCGATCCGCACGGTGCCCTCGCCGATGCCGTTCGCCGCCAGCTCCTCGGCGGTCAGCGAGCGGTGCGAGGTGGTCGCGGGGTGCATGACCAGCGTCTCGACCCCGCCGAGCGAGGGGGCGAGCATCGCCAGCCGCACCGCCTTCATGAACCTCTCCCCCGCCGCGCGCCCGCCCGCCAGCTCGAACGAGAACACCCCGCCGAACCCGGGCAGCAGCTTGCGCCCCAGCTCGTACGACGGATGCGAGGCCAGCCCCGGCCAGTGCACCGCCGACACGGCCGGATGCGCGGCGAGCCGCGTGGCCAGGTACTCGGCGTTGGCGCAGTGCCGCTCCATCCGCAGGGCGAGCGTCTGCAGCCCGCGCACCACCAGCCAGGCCGCGAACGGGTCGGCCGCCGCCCCCAGCTCGATCGCGAAGCGCCAGACCCGCTCGTACAGCTCCGCCTGGGCGAAGACGGCCAGGCCGCCGATCACGTCCGTGTGCCCGGACAGGTACTTCGTGGTGGAGTGCACGACGACGTCGGCCCCGTGCTCGATCGGCCGGCACAGCATCGGCGTGGCGAAGGTGTTGTCGACCACGGACAGCAGCCCGAGCTCGCGGGCCGCCGCGCACATGCCGGGCAGGTCGGCGATCAGCGCCGTCGGGTTGCTGATCGTCTCCAGGTAGACGACCTTCGTCTCCGGCCGCCGGGCGGCGCGCAGGGCGGCGGGGTCGTTCTCCGGCACGTACGTGACCTCGATCCCGAACCTGCCCGCGAGCTCGGCCAGCATCGCCGAGGTGCCGCCGTACAGCGCCTGCTGGGCGATGAGGTGGTCGCCGGGCCTGAGCAGGCCGAGCAGGACGGTGTTGATCGCGCCCATGCCGGAGCCGGTGGCGATCGCGCCCGCGCCGCCCTCAAGACCGGAGACGGCCAGTTCCAGCGAGCGGACGGTGGGGTTGGTGTAGCGCGAGTAGACGAACGGCCCGGACGGGTTCCCCATCGCCTCGGCCATGACGGCCGGGTCGGAGAAGGAGAACCCGGAGGTCTGGTAGATCGGCACGGTCATCGGGCGGCTGCCGTCCACCGGCGCCTGGGGGATGTGCACGGTTCTGGTCTCTGGGCGGTAATCGGTCATGCGACCAGCATCTCCCGCGCGGCGGCCTCGGTTGAGAGCCAATCCGGCAGAATTGGCTCATGAAGGGGGCCAATCTGGACGACCTCGTCGATCTGCTGGGCCGCTGGGCGTCCGGGCGCGGCCCGCTCTATCTGCTGCTCGCCGCCCGCCTCCGGGCGCTGATCGACGACGGCGTGCTGCCGCCGGGAGATCCGCTGCCGCCCGACCGGGTGCTGGCCCGGCGGCTGGCGGTGGGCCGGGGCACCGTGGTCGCCGCGTACGACCTGCTCCAGCAGGAGGGCCGGGTGACGCGCCGCCGGGGCAGCGGCACCCGGGTGGCCGCGCTCGACCTGCCGGCCAGCAGGACCGTGGACGGTGTGCCCGCCAACCCGCTGCTGCTGCACCTGCTGCATCCGCCGGACGGGGTCGCGCTGCTCACCTGCGCCGCGCCCGACGACCCGCCGGAGGCGCTGCGCGAGGCGTACGAGGAGGCCGCCCGCTCCCTGTCCGGCCTGCGCGACCTCGGCTACCGGCCGGCGGGCCACCCGGCGCTCCGGGCCGCGCTGGCCGCGTACTACACCGGGCGCGGGCTGCCCACCGAGCCCGGGGAGATCATGGTCACGACGGGGGCCCAGCAGGCGCTCACGCTGCTCGCCGGCCTCCTCGTGGCGCCCGGCGACACCGTGCTGACCGAGTCGCCGACGTACCCGGGGGCGCTGGAGGCGTTCCGGCACGCGGCGGCCGTGGTCCGGCCGGTGACGCAGGAGGGGCTGGGCGCGGCGCTGCGGGAGCGGCCCGCCCTCGCCTACTTCGTCCCGACCGCCCGCAACCCGGACGGCGCGATCATGCCGGTTCCCGAGCGGCGGCGGCTCGCCGCGCTGGCCGCCGAGCACGACGTGCCGCTGGTCGACGACGAGGTCTGCGCGGAGCTGTGCTTCTCGGGACCGGCGCCGCCGCCGCTCGCCGCGTTCGGGCGGGGCGAGCAGGTGATCACCGTCGGCTCGATGAGCAAGCTGGTCTGGGGCGGGCTGCGGGTCGGCTGGATCCGGGCCGCCGCCCCGCTGGTGTCGCGGCTGTCGCGGCTGCGGGCGGTGCACGACCTCGGGGGCGAGGTGGTCAGCCAGCTCGCCGCCGCCGCGCTGCTGCGCCGCCTGGACGAGGTACGCGCCCCGCGGGTGCGCGCCCTGGCCGCCCGCCACGACCACCTGTGCGCCGAGCTGCGCGCGCGGCTGCCGTCGTGGACGTTCGAGCCGGCCGGGGGCGGCCAGACGATCTGGGTCCGCGTCCCGCGCGGCGAGGTGGACGCCTTCGCCCAGGTGGCGCTCAGGCACGGGGTGGCGGTGCCGCCCGGCCGCTCGTTCGACCCGCTCGGGGGGCACGCCGACCGCATGCGGCTGCACTTCCTGCTGCCCCCGGACGAGCTTTCGCGAGCGGTGAACAACCTGGCCCTGGCCTGGGCGGCCTTCGACGGCACGGGCCGCGCGGCGGCCCGGCACACCCTGATCGTCTGAGAGTGTGGGGGCGTGGAGACGACCTTCGTACTTGTGCACAGCCCCTCGGTCGGCCCCTCGACCTGGGCGCCGGTGGCGGAGTCGCTGGAGCGGCGCGGCCACGCCGTCGTGGTTCCCGACCTGACCGGCATCTCGGCGGGCGGCCCGCCCTACTGGCCGCGCGTCGTGGCCGCCGTAAGAGACGCCGTGGTCAGGGACGCCGGGCCCGGCGGGCCGCTCGTGCTCGTGGTGCACAGCAACGCCGGCTTCTTCCTGCCGGCGATCAAGGAGGGGCTGGGCGAGCGCGTGGTGGCCTGCGTGTTCGCCGACGCCCACATCCCGCCGCCCGCCGGCCTCGTACGGATCGCGGAGGAGGAGTTCCTGCCGTTCCTGCGCGGCCTGGCCGGCCCCGACGGCGTGCTGCCGCGCTGGACCGACTGGTGGGACGAGGAGGACGTCGTGGCCATGCTGCCCGACCCCGCCGTGCGGGTGCGGGTGACGGCCGAGCAGCCGAGGCTGCCGCTCGACTACTACACGCAGTCCGTGCCGGTGCCCGCCGGGTGGGACGCGGTCAGGTGCTCCTGTCTGTGGTTCGGGCCGCCGTACGACGGGGTGGCCGAGGAGGCCGGCCGGCGCGGCTGGCCGGTGACCCAACTGCCCGGTCTGCACCTGCACCAGCTCGTCGAGCCCGAGGCCGTCACGGACGCGCTGCTGAAGTTGTCACGCAAGTCGTGAATTCCTCACTGCCGTCCTGAATGCCCGCCGGGCGATAGTCGGAGCCATGACGACGATCCAGGTGAGCGGGCTCAGGAAGAGCCATCAGGGGTTCGAGGCGGTGCGCGGAATCTCGTTCGAGGTGGCGGAGGGGGAGATCTTCGCGCTGCTCGGCAGGAACGGCGCGGGCAAGACGACGACGGTCGAGGTGCTGGCCGGGTTCCAGCGGGCCGACGCGGGCGAGGTGCGGGTGCTCGGCCTCGACCCGCACACCGACCGCGCGGCCCTGCGCCGCAGCACGGGGATCATGCTCCAGGAGGCCGGGTTCTTCCCCGACCTGACCGTGGCCGCGACCGTGGACACCTGGCGGGGCTTCGTTGCCGCGCCCCGCCCGCGCGCCGAGGTCCTGGAGCTGGCCGGGCTGTCCGGGCGCGCGGACGTACGCGTGCGGCAGCTCTCCGGCGGCGAGCGGCGCCGGCTGGACCTGGCGCTGGCCCTGCTGGGCCGGCCCCGGGTGCTGTTCCTCGACGAGCCGACCACCGGCATGGACCCGGAGGCGCGGGCGGCCACCTGGGACGTCGTCCGCGGCCTGGCCGCGGAGGGCGTCACGATCCTGCTGACCACCCACTACCTGGAGGAGGCGCAGCGCCTCGCGGGCAGCATGGCGATCATGGACGAGGGCCGCGTCGTGGCCGCGGGCGGCATGGCCGAGACGCTGGCCGGGCGGGCCGGGCGGGTGTCGTTCGCGATGCCCGCGCACGTGGACCCCGGCGAGCTGCCGCTGCCCGCCGTGGTCGAGGACGGGCGGGCGGTGTGCCGCGCCGACGATCCCGACCTGGCCGCGCAGACGCTGCTGACCTGGGCCGCCGGGCGGGGGCTGCGGCTGGCGGGCCTGGAGGTGCGCCAGGCCACGCTGGAGGACCTCTTCCTCGACCTCGGCGGCGACGCCGCGCTCGCGGGAGGCGCCCGATGAGCTTCGCCGCCACCTACCGGCTCGGCGCCCGCCTGTTCTGGCGGGACAAGGCCATGCTGTTCGCGTCCGTGGTGACGCCCGTGGGGCTGTCGATCGGGATGCCGCTGCTCATGCGGCACGTACGGCCCGAGGGCCCGGCCGCCGCGGCCGAGCTGTTCCCCGCCACGCTGGCGATCGTGCTGTCGATCACCGCGTTCATGAACATCACGGTCGCGCTGACCGGCCGCCGCGACCAGCTCGTGCTCAAGCGGCTGCGGGCGACCGAGCTGACCGACGGGCAGATCCTGGCCGGGCAGATCAGCTCCAACGCCACCCAGACGTTCCTGGTGATCGTGGGGTGCGCGGTGGCCGTGTTCCTGGCCGCCGGGGTCGCGCCGCCGCCGAACGCCCTGGTGGTCGCGCTGGTCGTGGCGGCGGGTTCGGCCGTGATGGCGCTGCTCGGGGCGGCGTACACGGCGGCGGTGCCGCGGACGGAGCTCGCGGCGGCGTACACGATGCCGGTCTTCCTCGTCGCCGGCGTGTCGGCGGGCGCGATGGGGCCGATCCCGCTGCCGTCGTGGCTGCGGCCCGCGCTGGACCTGCTGCCGACCTCGGTCGTCGTGGACGCCGTGCGCACCGGCGAGCCGCTCCGGGCGGTGCTGGTGCTGGCGGGATGGGCGGCGGCAGGGCTCGTGGCGCTGCGGCTGTGGTTCCGCTGGGAACCCCGACGGTCCTGACACCACCACAAAAAGGACATAATCGGCTGTGCTCTCCACCCCGGCGCCCTCCGTTCCCGCCAGGCGGCTCGCGATCGTGCTCATCACGGCCGTGTCCGTCGCCTACACCGTCATCGCGCTGATGTACTTCCGGTGGGGAGCGGGCTTCGGCGTGGTGTCCGCCCTCATCATGCTCGCCGTCGTCGGCACCCACCACCTCAACATGCGGGCGGCGCTGCGCGGCGAGCGCTCCGCCCGCTTCCCGCTGCTGGTCGTGCTGCAGGCGGTGGCCACGTACCTGCCGGACTTCCTGCTGCCGGGCGGCGCCTCGGCCGTCGCCACGCCGATGCTGGCGGGGACGCTGCTGGTGTTCCTGCCGCTCGGGTGGGGGTGCGCGCTGGTGGGGGCGGCGATGGCGTACGAGGGGTTCATCCTGTGGGGCGGCCTCGACTTCGCCGTCGTCACCGCCTTCTACGTGGTGAGCGTGCCGACGACGGGGGCGATGACGTACGCGCTGGTCCGCCTCGCCCGGACCGCGGAGGAGCTGGCGCGGGCGCGGGAGGAGCTGGCCGACGCCGCCGTGCTCAAGGAGCGGCTGCGCATCTCCCGCGACCTGCACGACGGCCTCGGGCGCAGCCTCACCGCGATCGCGCTCAAGGGCGACCTCGCCACCCGCCTGCTGGACCGCGACCCCGGCTCGGCCCGCACCGAGATGGGCGACCTCGTACGGGTCGCCAGGGAGGCCGCCCAGGACGTACGCCGGGTCGCCCGCGGCTACCGGGCCATGTCGCTCGCCGGCGAGGTGGACCGGGCGGCGGCGCTGCTGGAGTCGTCCGGCGTGAGCTGCCAGGCGCACCTGGCCGCCGTGACGCTGCCGCGCCCCTCCGAGGAGGCGCTGGCCTGGGGCGTGCGCGAGGCGGTCACCAACGTCCTGCGGCACAGCCGGGCCACCGTCTGCACGATCACCACCTCGACCGGCGACGGCAGGGCTCGGCTGGAGATCGCCAACGACGGCGTCCCGCCCGAACCTGGACCGGCCGAACCCGGACCGGCCGGCGGCGGCCTCACCGGCCTGGCCGAGCGCGCCGCCCAGGCGGGCGGCTCCTGCGCCGCCGCCCCGACCGGCGACGGCGGCTTCCTGCTGGCCATGGAGGTGCCCGCGTGATCAGGATCCTGCTGGCCGAGGACATGCACATGATCAGGTCCGCCCTCACCGCCCTGCTGAGCCTGGAGCCTGACATCGAGGTCGCGGCCGAGGTGACGCGCGGCGACGAGATCGTGCCCACCGCGCTGCGGGTCCGCCCGGACGTCGCCGTCGTGGACATCGACCTGCCCGTGCTCGACGGCATCACCGCCGCCGCCGAGCTGCGCGAACGCCTGCCGTCCTGCCGGATCCTCATCCTCACCGCGCTCGGCCGGCCCGGCCAGATGCGGCGCGCGCTGGCCGCCGGGATCGAGGCGTTCCTCGTCAAGGACGCCCCCGGCGATCGGCTGGCCGACGCCGTCCGCCGGACCGCCGCGGGCCTGCGGGTGCTGGACGCCGAGCTGGTCTCGGCCGCGATGGAGTACGGCGAGAGCCCGCTCACCCCGCGCGAGGCCACCGTGCTCAGGGAGGCGGCGCGGGGCGCGTCCGCCGAGGACATCGCCGCCCGCCTGCACCTGTCGTCCGGCACCGTGCGCAACTACCTGACGGCCGCGATCACCAAGACCGGCGCCCGCAACAAGATCGACGCGATCCGCGTCGCCGAGGACGCCGGCTGGCTCTGAGAATCAGCGGCTCAGATGTCGGTGATCCGCAGGCCGGCGTGCGCCTTGTAGCGGCGGTTGATCGAGATGAGGTTGGCGGTGAACGCCTCGACCTGGCGGGCGTTGCGCAGCCGCCCGCCGTACACCCCGCGCACGCCCGGGATCACCGCGGCCAGCGCCTGCACCGTCTCGGTCGCCTCGCGGTCGTCGCCCAGCACCAGCACGTCCAGGTCCACCTTGTCGACCGCCGGGTCCAGCAGCACGACCGCCGAGACGTGGTGGAAGGCCGCCACCACCCGGCTGTCCGGCAGCACGGCCGCGGCCTGCTGCGCGGCGCTGCCCTCCTCGACGGGCAGCGCGTAGGCGCCCTGCTTGTCGAAGCCGAGCGGGTTCACGCAGTCCACCACGATCTTGCCGGCCAGCTCGGCGCGCAGCGACTCCAGCAGCGCCTTGTGGCCCTCGTACGGGACGGCCACGATCACCAGGTCGGCCTCCTTGGCGACGTCGGCGTTGGCCGCGCCGCGCGCGCCCTCGCCGATGGTCTCGGCCGCCTCCTGGGCGCGCCCGGCGCTGCGGGAGCCGATGAGCACCGGATGCCCGGCCAGCGCGAACCGCCGCGCCAGGCCCTTCCCCTGGTCGCCGGTGCCGCCGAGGATGCCGATGGAGAGCCCGCTCACGTTCACGTCAGTCATGCCTCGCATCATGCCAGCCGCCTCGCGCGTGGCGAGCGCGAGGGCTCGCTGACCGCCGGAGCGCACAGGGTGTCAAAGCATCACTTCCGAAACAGCTCCCCCGTACGGGAGCGTCCGGCACCATGGGCTCATGGACTCGGGATCGGTGGCACTTCTGCGCGAACTCCTGGCCCGTACGAGCTGGCTCGACCGTGCCCGTGACCTCGGCCAGGCGTTGCGCGCCACCCGCTCCCCCGGCGGGCTGCTGCTGATCGGCACACCGGAGGACGAGCCCTGGCACCTGACCGCCCACCTCGCCGACGAGGCGCGGTTCTCCGGGCTGCCGCAGCTCACGCCCACGCTGGTGCGCTGGGCGCCGCCCGCCGACGCCCCCGCCCACCTGCGTGTCGGGCTCGACCGGCTGGAGCGGACGGCGCGCGGGGAGACGTTGTTCGTGCTGGCCGAGCAGCGGGCGCCGGTGCCGCTGCTGGAGCGGGTGGACGACGCCCGCCGCACCGGCGCCACCGTCCTCGCCATCGAGGGCGGCGACCGGGAGCTGGCCGGGCTCGCGCACGACACGCTGGAGGTGCCGCGCGAGGGGCTGGTCACCTTCGACGGCGCCCAGCACCTGGTGAGCGCGGCGGCCGGCGAGGTGGAGCAGCGCCTCGGCCTCCGCGGCCGCCTCGCCCGCCTCCTCGACAGGGTCAGCGGCCCTCAGCTCCCCGACTGAAGGCAGGCCGGCGGCGGTCCTGGCGGGCCGTCGACGGCCGGTCAGACGGGGTCGGGCTGGGCGGGCCGGGTGCGGAGGCGGTCGCTCAAGGGGGCCTGGAGCGCCGCCGTGGCCTCCTCGATCGCGGCGATCACCACCGCCTGCACCGGGTCCGGCTCGCCCGACCTGGTCCGGCTCACCCGCGTGACCGCATCCATCCGCCGCGCCCCCACGTCCCGCAGCTCGCTCACCCGCACCTCCCCCTCGGGCACGTCCAGCAGCGCCAGCGCGGGCACGATCGCCACCCCGTGCCCCGCCGCCACCAGCGCCAGCGTCGGCCCGAACTCGGTGATGACGTGCACCTTCCGCGGCTCGAACCCGTGCAGCCCCGCCAGCCGCACCAGCGCCTGCCCGCACGCCTGGTCCTGCTCAGCGGCCACCCACGGCAGCCGGGCCAGGTCGGCGACCGTGCGCGGCGGGTCCGGCAGGTCGGGCGGCAGCACGATGCGGTACTCGTCCACGTACAGCAGGCGTGTGCTGAGCAACGGCTGGGTCAGCGCGGGCAGCCCCATGTCCTGCTCGGTGATGACCACGTCCACCGCGCCGAGCCGCAGCTCCTGCAGCGCGGGCTGGCCGTAGATCTCGTGGATGACGGGGACGATCTTCGGATGGCTCTCGGCCAGCGCGCGCAGGGCGGGCACCAGTATGTGCTTGATGAAGGTGGGGAACGCCGCGATGCCCACCGGCCCGGCCAGCCGGTCGGTGAAGCGGGTGAGCTCGCGCCGGGCCTCCAGCAGCTCCTCCTCCACCCGCTCGGCGTAGCCGGCCAGCACCCGCCCGGCGGGGGTGAGCGACACGCTGCGCTGGGAGCGGTCGATGAGGGCCAGCCCGACCTCGCGTTCGAGCTGGGCGAGCTGCTGGGAGACGGCGGAGGGGGTCAGGTGGAGTGCCTCGGCGGCCCGCATGACGCCGCCGCGGCGGGCGACCTCGTGCAGGATCCGCAGCCGCCGGGGGTCGATGTCCATACAGATCAGCTTACGGGGAACTTCATGTTTCTTTATTTGTGCTTTACCGCGAGGGGCCAGGAGAATCCTGGCATGGATCTCCTTCTCGCGGTCGTCGGCTGGGCGGGCGCGGCCGTCCTGCTCTCGGCCTACGCCCTCGTCTCGTCCGGGCGCATCCAGGGCGACGGGCTGACCTATCAGGTCATGAACCTCTTCGGCGCGGTCGGGCTCATGGTCAACAGCGCCTGGAGCGCCGCCTGGCCGTCGGCCGGGCTCAACCTCGTCTGGGCCGCCATCGGCGTGGTCGCCCTCGTCAAGCTCGCCAAGGTCGGTGCCGCGAGATGATCGTCGAGCTCAGCCACCGCGTCCACGACGGCCTGGTGACCTACCCCGGCATCCCGGCCCCGCGCATCGGCGTCCACCTGAGCAGGGAGGACTCCCGGGCGGTGTACGCCCCGGGCACCGAGTTCCACATGGCCACGATCGCCCTGGCCGCCAACACCGGCACGTACGTCGACACGCCCTTCCACCGCTACCCCGACGGCCAGGACCTCGCCGCGATGCCGATCGACCGGCTCGCCGACCTGCCCGGCCTGGTGGTGCGGGCCGAGGGGCCGGGCCGCGCGGTGACCGTCGACCGGAGCCTCGACGTGCGCGGCAAGGCCGTGCTCGTGCACACCGGCTGGGACCGCCACTTCGGCACCGAGGCCTACGTCGACGGCCACCCCTACCTGGCGCCGCAGTCGGCCGCCTGGCTGGCCGAGCAGGGCGCGGCGCTGGTCGGGATCGACTCGCTCAACATCGACGACACCCCGCCGCACGGCGAACGCCCCGCCCACACGATCCTGCTGGGGGCGGGGATCCCGCTGGTGGAGCACCTGACGAACCTGGCGGCCCTGCCCGAGGAGGGTTTCCGCCTGCACGCCGCGCCACCCATGATCGCGGGCATGGGGACCTTCCCCGTACGGGCCTACGCGGTGCTGTGACCGCCCGCGGATCAGTCGTCGTCCTGCTCCGCCTCGTCCCACGCCTTGTTGCGGTCGGCGGCGCGTTGCAGCGCCCCGGCCGCCTCCTCCTGCGAGGCGTAGGGACCCATCCGGTCCTTGTTGGGGCAGCCCTGGTCGGGCTCGACCCGCATGTGCTTCAGACAGAACCACCACTGGCCTTCGCTCACGGGGTCAATTCTGCCCCGTAGACTCATAGTTCATGACGACACTGCTCCAGCCCGGGCGAGTTTCGCCCATGCGAAAGGTCCCCGCCCACATCGAGCGGCCGGAGTACGTCGGTAAGAAGCGCCCCAAGACCGGCGAGTCCGACGTGAAGACCCCCGAGATGATCGAGCGGATGCGGGTGGCGGGCCGGATCGCCGCGCAGGCTCTCGAAGAGGTCGGCAAGCACGTCAGGCCGGGCGTCACCACCGACGAGCTCGACGTCGTCGGGCACGAGTTCCTTCTCGACCACGGCGCCTACCCCAGCACGCTCGGCTACAAGGGCTACCCGAAGTCTCTGTGCACCTCGATCAACGAGGTCATCTGCCACGGCATCCCCGACGACACGGTGCTGCGCGACGGCGACATCGTCAACGTCGACATCACCGCCTACATCGGCGGCGTCCACGGCGACACCGACGCGACGTTCCTGGTCGGCGAGGTGGACGAGGAGTCACGGCTGCTGGTCGAACGCACCCGCGAGGCCATGATGCGGGCCATCAGGGCCGTCGCCCCCGGCCGCCAGCTCAACGTCGTGGGCCGCGTCATCGAGGCCTACGCCAAACGGTTCGGCTATGGAGTGGTGCGCGACTTCACCGGCCACGGCATCGGCGCGTCCTTCCACTCCGGCCTCATGGTGCCGCACTACGACGACCCGTCGCTGCGGGTGGAGCTGGTGCCCGGCATGACGTTCACGATCGAGCCGATGCTCACGCTCGGCACCATCGAATACGAGATCTGGCCCGACAAGTGGACGGCGGTCACCGCCGACCGCAAGCGCACGGCCCAGTTCGAGCACACGATCGTGGTCACCGAGACGGGCAGCGAGATCCTCACCCTCCCCTGATGCCGCTAAGGGCGCCTCGGCACCACTCCGGTGACCGTGGTGCCCTCGCCCGGCACGCTGTTGACCGACAGGCTGCCGCCGACCTCGGCGAACGCCGCCCGCATGCGGGCGATGCCCTGCCCGGCGGCGCGCCCCTTGGCATGCCCCGTGGCGGCGCCGTGAAAGCCGCGCCCGTCGTCGCTCACCGTGACCCGAAGGCCGCCGCTCCCCGCCGTGACGGCGATCGAGACGGTCCTCGCGCCGCTGTGCCGCTCGACGTTGTCCAGGGCCTCGCGCATGGCGGTCATGACCCCGGCGCACACCCCCGCGGGCACCTCGCCGGCCGGAAGGGCCCAGATCTCCACGGCGATCCCCGACCGCTCCCCCCACTCGGCGAGGTAACTCTCGAGCGCCTCGGCCAGGCTTTGCCCCCCACGCATGCGCGTCTCTTCCACTGGTTTCGCCTTCCTCGGCACCCCACGCCGGTCCCCACTCCGGCGATCCGCCCGGCCGCGCGTCCCCCCTCAAGGCTGCGCGCCGCTTGCTGACAGGGTTATGCCCCTCTCCCCCAGGAGCAAGGCTACCTGGCGGTCCAGAGACGTGAAACGGAAGATAGAGGGCCGTGGCCGATCGGCTACTCGCCCTGGTCGGCCTTGTTGAGCCGGGCGAGGTAGGCGTTGTAGGAGTCGAGTTCGGGGTCGCTCGAGCCCCGGTCCGCGCGGCGGTCGCTCCTGCGGGCCTGCCGGTCGTCGTCGCGGTACCACTGGAAGGCGATGGCCAGCAGCACGATGAGCGTCGGGATCTCGCCGAAGCCCCAGGCGATGGCGCCGCCGTCCTGCTGGGTCTGCAGCAGGTTGTCGCCCCAGGTGCGGCCGAGCTGGTCGTACCAGCCGGAGGCGATGACGGAGCCGGTCATCATCAGCGCGATGCCGAAGAAGGCGTGGAACGGCATCGTGACGAAGAGCATGAGCAGCCGGCCGACGTGCGGGAGCCGGTTGGGGCCTGGATCGACGCCGATGATCACCCAGAAGAACAGGCAGCCGCTGACGAGGAAGTGCACGGTCATCCAGATGTGGCCGAGGTGCTCGGTCATCGCCGACTCGAACAGCGGCGTGAAGTACAGCGCGTACGTCGAGGCGACGAAGATGACCGTGGCGACGACCGGATGCGTGACGACCTTGGTGTAGCGGCTGTGCAGGATCGTGGTGATCCACTCGCGCGGCCCCCGGTCGCCCTTCCTGACGGCGGGCTTGAGCGCGCGCAGCGCGAGCGTGATCGGCCCGCCGAGGACGAGGAAGATGGGCACGACCATGGACAGCGTCATGTGCTCGATCATGTGCATGTCGAACATGACCTTGGCGTAGCGGGCCAGCCCGCTCTGCGTGACGAACACCAGCAGCGCCACCCCGGCGAACCAGGACACGGTGCGGCCCCAGGGCCAGGCGTCGCCGCGGCGGCGCAGGCGTACGACGCCGGCCGCGTAGAGCCCGGCGAGCACGGCGGCGACCAGGGCGAAGAACAGGTCGAGCCACCACAGGCTGAAGATCCTGCCGAGCGTGAGCTCCGGCGGGAGCGGGAAGCCGAGCAGTTCGTAGGCGCGGTCGGCGGGGATGCTGTAGTCGGGCGGCGGGGTGCGCGACAGCGCGACGGCCAGGCCGACGGTGGCGAGCATGAGCAGCGTCTCGCCGCCGGCCAGCCGGGCGAAGGCCCCGGGCTCGCCGGCCTGGAGGCGGGTGAGGGTGCGCTGGCGGTGCCAGTAGCCGACGTAGCCGAGCAGCACGAACGCGACGAGCTTGGCGAGGGCGAGCAGGCCGTACTCGTCGGTCCACAGGTCGGAGAGCGCGCCCAGCCTGGCGACCAGCGCGAACACGCCGGACAGCCCCACCCCGGCGTAGCACCAGAGCGCCATCCGGGAGAAGCGCGCGGCGGCCACGTCGAGCTGCGGCTCACGGCGCAGGGCGTGGCCGGCCAGCACGACCAGGCCGCCCACCCACAGGGCGAGCGCCAGCAGGTGCAGCGCCACCGACGAGGTGGCCAGGTCGTGGTTGGGCGAGGAGGAGGTGTGGCCGGTCAGCGGCGGCGGCAGCATCGTGACGAGGGCGAGCGCCAGCAGCCCCGCCGAGGCGCCCGCGGTGATCGCCCCGCGCGAGAACAGCGCGATGGCCACGGCGAACAGCACGACGAGGGTGAGCGCGACGCCCTGCGTGGTCTGGGTGGCGTAGCTGCTGAGCAGGACGCCGTCGAACACCTGCGGCAGGGTGCGGCCGATGGACTCGGCGGCGCCGAAGACGATGGCGAGGAACGCCGCGCCGGCCCAGGTCAGCGCCGCCCAGGAGGCGGCCTTGACGTATTCGAGCGCGGAGGCGCCGAGCATGCCCTTGTCGCTGGGCAGCAGCGCGGTGGCCATGAGCAGCAGGCCCACCGTGAGCAGGCCGGCGACGTCCATGAGCATCTTGGAGACGGGCAGGCCCCACCGGACCACCGCGCCGGCGTCGGGCAGGCCGGGGATGATCCTGGGGAAGGCCGTGCCACCGGCGATCATGCCGAGGACGAGGGCGGCGACCGCGGCCGCCACGCCCGCGAGGCCGAGCCGCGCCGCCCTGCTCATGGCTTGCTCTTCCGCGCGCTGAGCAGGAAGCCGATGCCGATGCCGACCAGGGCGCCGATCACGATGATCAGCCAGACGGGGAACGACCCGCCGCCGTCCTCTGCCGCCGCGGGCGCGGCGGCCGGCTCCTGAGCCGCCGCTGAGGAGGCCGGCGCGGACGCCGGCGGGGCCGCCGCCTCGGAGGAGGCCGGCGTCGAGGGCTCGGCGCTCGCCGAGGGGGTCTCCTCGGCGGCCGGGGCCTTCAGCGTGAACGGGATCTCGCCCTCGATCGGATGCCCGTCGGAGGACACGACGCGGTAGGCGATGGTGTATTTGCCGCCCGGCAGCGACGGCTTGACCGCCTGCCGGACCACCGCGCCGTCCTGCTCCGGCTCGCCGGCCTGGTATTGGGCGCCGCCGGGCCCGTTGAGCACGACGAACGGCAGACGGACCCGGGCGCTGAACTCCAGCCGGACCTCGTCGAGGGACTCGACCTCGGCTCCCTTGGCGGGGGAGCTGCTCTTCAGCGAGTCGTGCGCCAGCGCCGGGGCGGCCGTGCCGGCCACGAGCAGTCCGGACGCGAGCAGGGCGGCGAGTATCGCGGTGAGGGCCGCGATCGGGGAAGTCTTCATGGCACCCCCCAGGCTACCGACGCCACCGCCCGGTCCGGACCCCGCTACAGCCCCACGCAGGCGAGCGCCCGCTGGTAGGCCTCCACCGCGCCCTCCTCGTCGCCCAGCTCCTCCATGGTGGCCGCGGTGGCGAACCAGGTGGAGGCGGAGCGGCGGGAGTCGGGCAGCGGCGTCAGCCAGTCGCGCACGGACGCCACGTGCTCGGCCGCCTCCTCCGAGCGGCCGACCGCGCCGTAGGCCCGGCCGAGCAGCAGGCCCGCCTCGGCGCCGAGCACGTGCCCGAACTCCGGCAGCAGGTCCCTGCCCAGCCTGGCGTGCTCGGCGGCCGCGGCGTAGTCGCCGCACAGGTAGTCGGCCATGGCCAGGTCGAGGGTGAGGTGGCAGCGGTCGAAGGTGCTCGTCGAGGTCTGCTCGAACTCCTCCAGCGTCGCGCGCAGCGCCTCACGCACGTCCGCGGCCTCGGCGGGCCTGGCCGTGAGCCGCTTGCGCAGGAACGACCCCCGCATGCGGGCGACGTTGCGCGGGCTGCCGTGCTCCAGCTGCACCGCCAGGGCCCGCTCGGCGAGGGACAGGGCCTCCTCCAGGTGGCCGGTGAGGTAGGCGGCGCTGGAGGCGTTCCAGTTGGCGGCGACGATCGCGCGCGGCGTGCCGAGCGCGTCGGCGGCGTTGAGCAGCTCGGCCGCGAACTGGCGGGCGCGCAGCAGGTCGCCGCGCTCGATGTAGGCGGCCAGCAGCGTGGCGCCCAGCTCGACCAGCCCGTCGGCCCAGGGCTGACGGGCGCTGCCGAGCAGCATCCGCTCGCCCACCTCGACGGCCTTGGTGAGCTGCTCGCTCTCCCGGTAGACCCGGCAGAGCACCATCGTGACCTCGACGCGCCGGTCGGCGGGGAGCTCGCTCTCCTGCAGCCTGAGCAGGATCGAGGCGGCCTCGGCGAGGTCGCCGCAGGCCTCCGTGGCGAGCGCCAGCCCGAACTCCGCCTCTTGACGCAGCGAGGTGAGCCCTGTCAGGTTGTTGTTGGCCAGCAGCTCCGCGAAACGGTTGCGGGCCTCGGTGACTTCGCCGTTCTCGAGCGCGAGCCGCGCGTAGCCGAGGGCGAGCTCGATGTCCTCCATCTGCTCGGCGGTGACGCCGTTGATCAGATAGGACAGCGAGCAGTCGAGTTTCTGGGCCAGCAGCTCCAGGACGGCGGGCGTCGGGGTACGCTTTCCACTCTCGATCAACGAGACGTAACTGTCCGACAGCTCGGGATGCGCCAACTGTGCCTGCGACAGGCCGCGTTGTCGCCTAACCGTCTTGATGCGGAGTCCGACTAGGTCAGATGTGGTCACAGTCGTCGCTCCCTGAGAAGATATGTCCAAGCAACTACATAGGCGAGGGAGAACCCCCATGCGTATGCGCATTGCCCTGTCCGCCCTGGTCACTGCGATCGCTGTCGTGGTGACCATTGGAAGCAATGTTACGGCCGCAAGTGCCGACACGTCTTCCATCAGTTCTGCATACGAGATCTACTGCTGTTGAGCTGAACCGGCACGAGGGGGCGCGCGAGTCTTCCGAGCACGAAAACCGCACCGCGCTCGCGGGCCTGCTCCTCCGCAGGAGCCGGCGTCGTCCCGTCGCGTTCCCTCTGCCGTCCCGCTCCTCCCCCGCTACCGGGGTGGGGCGGTGTCGCGCAGGGCGAGGTAGAAATCGACCCGGTCGGCCATCGTGGCCAGGTTCCTGCCGGTCAGCTCCTCGATCCTGCGCACCCGGTAGCGGACCGTGTTGACGTGCACGTGGAGCCGTTCGGCGCAGGCGTTCCACGAGCCGGCGCAGTCCAGGAAGACGCCGAGCGTACGCACCAGCTCCGACTGGTGGCGGCGGTCATAGTCGAGCAGCGGCGACAGCAGCCGGTCGGCGAAGGAGCGGCGCACCTCGGCCGGCACGGTGGCCAGCAGCAACGCATGGGTGTAGATCTCGTCACTGGTCACCACGCCGCCGCCGCGCGCCTCGGCCAGCCGGCGGGCGTGCCCGGCCTCCTCGACGCCGCCCTTCAGCGCCGCCGCCCCCGTGAGCGCCCCGCTGAGCCCCGCACACACCCGCGTGTCAGGCAGCGCCGACAGCACGCCGGCCGCGGCGCGCAGCCGGGCGGCCAGCTCATCGGCGGTGCCTCCGCGCAGCGGCACCACGGCCACCGCGCCGTCGGCCCCGGCCGCCGCGACGACCTCGCGTCCCAGCAACTCCTCCACGACCTGCCCGCCGAGGGTGGCGGGGTCGGGCCCGCGGGTGGCTCCGGGGCGGGGCGCCGTGACGTCCACCACCGCGTACGGCTCGGCCGCGCCGACCCCGCAGGTCCGCAGCCGGGCGTTGAGCTCGGCCGCGTCGGCCCCGGCGAGCGCGGCCACGACGAGCTGCTCGGCGAGCCGCCGCTCCACCCGGCGGCCCTCCTCCACGCGCATGCGTTCGAGCCCGACGCAGGCGGCCAGCTCGTAGCCGAGGTCGGCGCGGTCGAGCAGGTCGCCGTCGAGGGCCAGCGCCCAGCCGGCGGCGCGGTGACCGCGGCCCACGGCGAAGATCGTGCGGCCGTGGGCGCGGGCGGGCAGCCGCGGCGCGGTCAGGTACGCCCGCGCGACCTCCTCGGGCTCGGCCACCGTGCCCACGACGACGTGGCCTGACGCGGTCACGACGGCGCCGGTGACGCCCAGCTCGGCGGCGGCCACCTCGAACAGCTCACGCAGGTCCGCGCCCTCGGCGACGGCCGCGACGAGCCTGCGGTGGCGGCCGAGCGCGGCCCGTACGTCGCCGGACGGGCGGGGCGCGGCGAGCTCGGTGAGGGTGCGGAAGGAGACCTCGGTCGGCACCTCCAGCAGCGGCAGCCCGGCGGCCGCGCAGGCGGCCACGAGGTCGTCGGGCACGTGGCCGAGCAGGGCGGCGCCCGCGCCGACGGCGGCGACCCCGGCCTCGGCGAGGGTGGTCACGAACCGCGCGGAGTCCTCGGGCGCCTGCCGCCACATGAGCCCGGTCAGCACCAGCTCGCCGCCCGACAGGTAGCGCCCCGGCTCGGGCAGGTCGGTGATGTGCACCGTGGCGAACTCGCGGTCGGGGTCGCCGGTCAGCAGCCTCAGCCGCAGGCCGGAAATGTCCAGCAGGTCACGGATCCGCACTTGGAGGAATATACAAGCCGGTTGTTACAGGCTTTGACCGGGATTTCAGCAGTGTGCATAGGACCCGGCACGGCGACGGTGCTCTACTCGGAAGATGACGGACACGGCGGACACGTACACGACGCTGAGCGGGGTGGGCGAGAGCGCCAGGCGGCCGGACGCCACGCTGAAGGTGACGGGCGAGTTCGCCTACGCCTCCGACCTGTGGATCGACGGCATGGCGTGGGGCGCGACGCTGCGCAGCCCGCACCCGTCGGCGTGGATCCGCTCGATCGACGCCGGCCCCGCGCTGAAGATCGCCGGTGTGCACGCGGTGCTCACCCACGAGGACGTCCCCGGCGAGAAGTTCTACGGCCTGGACCACAAGGACCAGCCGGTGCTGGCCGTCGACCAGGTGCGCTACCAGGGGGAGCCGGTGGCGTTGGTGGCCGCCGACCATCCCGAGACGGCCCGCCGGGCGGCCGCGGCGATCGTGGTCGAGTACGAGGTGCGCGAGCCGGTGACCGACCCGCGCCGGGCCACCGAGATCGTCCGCCGCCAGCCGGTCCGGGTCGGCGACACCTTCGAGGCGGAGGTCGTGGTCACCGGCGAGTACGAGGTCGGCATGCAGGACCAGGCGTTCCTCGGCCCGGAGGCGGGCCTGGCGATCCCGGCCGAGGACGGCGGCGTGGACCTGTTCGTCGCCACGCAGTGGCTGCACGTGGACCGCGACCAGCTCGCCCCCTGCCTGGGCCTGCCGCCGGAGAAGGTACGGCTGACGCTGTCGGGCGTGGGCGGCGCGTTCGGCGCCCGCGAGGACCTGTCGATGCAGGTGCACGCCTGCATGCTGGCGCTGCGCCTCGGCCGCCCGGTCAAGATGAGCTACGGCCGCGAGGAGTCGTTCTTCGGGCACGTGCACCGCCATCCGGCCCGGATGCGCTACGAGCACGGCGCCACCAGGGACGGCCGGCTCGTCTACGTCAAGGCGGACATCCTGCTGGACGGCGGCGCGTACTGCTCCTCCTCCCCCGCCGTGGTGGGCAACGCGGCCTCGCTGGGCGTGGGCCCGTACGAGGTGCCGAACGTGGACGTGGTCGCGACCGGCGTCTACACCAACAACCCGCCGTGCGGCGCGATGCGCGGCTTCGGCGCGGTGCAGGCGTGCTACGCCTACGAGTCGCAGATGGACCGGCTGGCCGAGGCGTGCGGGTTGTCGCCGGTGGAGATCCGGGTGCGCAACGCGGTGACGCAGGGCTCGCGGCTCATCACCGGTCAGCTCATCGACTCCCCCGCGCCGCTGGCGGACATGCTGCGCGACCTGGAGGCCATGCCGCTGCCCGGCGGGCGGCAGGAAGGGGAGCTGCGGGCGCTGCCGGGCGGGGTGTCCCAGACGACGCACGGCGAGTCGGTGCGGCGCGGCGTCGGCTACGGCGTCGGGATCAAGAACATCTGCTTCTCCGAGGGCTTCGACGACTACTCGACGGCCCGGGTGCGCGCCGAACTGGTGAATGGCGAGCCGCACGTGACCGTGCACACCGCGGCCGCCGAGGTGGGCCAGGGGCTGGTGACGGTGCAGGCCCAGATCGCCCGGACGGAGCTGGGCATCGCCGACGTCACGGTGGCGACGGCGGACACCTCGGTGGGCTCGGCGGGGTCGTCGTCGGCGTCGCGGCAGTCGTACGTGACCGGCGGCGCGGTGCGGGCGGCCTGCGAGGCCGTGCGCGCGCGGTTCGGCGGGCTGCCCGCGCGGGAGGCGCTGGAGCGGTACGGGCCGATCGAGGAGACCCGCGAGTACCGGCACCGGCCGACGTACCCGATGGACCCGGTGACCGGGCAGGGCGACTCGCACACGCAGCTCGCGCTGTGCGTGCACCGGGCCGTGGTGGACGTGGACGTGGAGCTGGGCCTGGTCAAGGTCGTGGAGCTGGCGGCGGTGCAGGACGTCGGCCGGGTGCTCAACCCGCAGGCGCTGGAGGGCCAGATCCACGGCGGCTCGGCGCAGGGGCTCGGGCTGGCGCTGATGGAGGAGATCCGGGTACGCGACGGCGTGGTGGCCAATCCGTCGTTCACCGACTACCTGATCCCCACGATCCTCGACATGCCGCCGATGCAACTGAAAATCCTGGAAAATCCGGACCCGGCGGCTCCGTACGGGCTGCGTGGCGCGGGCGAGCCCCCGACCCTGTCCTCGACCCCGGCCGTCGCGGCGGCCGTGCGGGCGGCGACCGGGCTCCGGTTGACGCGCGTTCCGATCAGGCCGGAAGATATCGCCTTGTCTGACGAAAAGGGGGCCTGACGCGAAGGGTCGGGTCTGACGGGGAGGTACGTGATGACGAGCGCGCGCGAGGCCGCCGAGGCCGAGTTCCGCCGGTTCGACACCGACGGCGACGGTCTGCTGACCGCCGAAGAGATCCGCAGCGCCAACGAGGCGCTCGGCGGGCAGGGCGCGACCGAGAGCGAGATCGAGGCGTTCATCAGCTCCGCCGACCGCGACGGCGACGGAACGATCGGCCTGGAGGAGTTCGTCGGGCTGGTCGGCCACGGCAGGCACGAGAAGGCGTGATCTAGTCCGGCGCCGGGTAGGCAACGGGCACTCCCCCTGATCACAAAGGGGGGAAGGCGTGCTCGACCGGCTCTTCGAGCTGACCCGGCGCGAGACCACGGTCGGCCGCGAGGTGCGTGGCGGGATCACCACCTTCATGGCCATGGCGTACATCATCCTGCTCAACCCGATCATCCTGGCCGGGGCGAAGGACGTCACGGGCGCCCAGCTCTCCATCGTGCAGCTGACCACCAGCACCGCGCTGGCGGCGGCGATCTCGACGCTGCTCATGGCGTTCGTCGGCAACGCGCCCTTCGGCCTGGCCGCCGGGCTGGGGCTCAACGCGGTCGTCGCCTACCAGGCCGCCCCCCACATGACCTGGCGCGAGGCGATGGGCCTGGTGGTGCTCGGCGGCTTCGTGATCATCCTGCTGGCCGTGACCGGCCTGCGCACCCTGATCATGAACGCCATCCCGCTCGCGCTCAAGCACGCCATCAGCGTCGGCATCGGGCTGTTCGTCGCGCTCATCGGCCTGGTGGACGCCGGGTTCGTGGCCGCGGGCTCGGGCACGCCCGTGCAGCTCGGCGCCACCGGTCATCTGACGGGCTGGCCGGTCGTGATGTTCTGCTTCGGCCTGCTGCTGATGATCGCCCTGTACGCCCGCCGCACCCCGGCCGCCATCCTCATCAGCATCGTGGTGACCGCGGCCCTGTCGGTCCTGGTGAACTCCGTGGCCACCGTCGATCCCCGGTCGTGGGGCGTGGTGACGCCGCGGGTGCCCGAGTCGCTGGTCGCCGCGCCGGACTTCGGGCTGGTGGGGCAGTTCGACCTGTTCGGCGGCTTCGCCAGGGCGGGGGCGCTGACCGCGGCCGTCGTGCTGTTCACGCTCGTCCTGTCGGGCTTCTTCGACGCGATGGGCACCATCATCGGCGTCAGCGACGAGGCCGGCCTGGTGGACCGGGCCGGCCAGGTGCCGCGTCTCGGCCGCATCCTCACCGTGGACGGGGTCGCCGGCATGGTGGGCGGCTCGGTCAGCGCCTCGGCGAACACCGTGTTCGTGGAGTCGGCGGCGGGCGTCGGCGAGGGCGCGCGCACCGGCCTGGCCAGCGTGGCGACCGGGGCGCTGCTCGGGCTGACGCTGCTGTTCACGCCGCTCGCCGGCGTGGTGCCCGCCGCGGCCGCCGCTCCCGCGCTGGTGCTGGTCGGGGCGCTGATGATGATGCAGAGCAGGAACGTGCCCTGGCAGGACGTGGACGTCGCCATCCCGGCGTTCCTCACCATCGCGCTGATGCCGTTCACGTACTCGATCACCAACGGGGTCGGCGCGGGCGTCATCTCCTACACCCTGATCAAGGCGGCCAGGGGCAGGTTCGCCGAGATCCCGTGGCTGCTGTGGGTGGTGTCGCTGGTGTTCCTCGCCTATTTCGCGATCGACTGGCTGGAGCGGCTGTTCGCCTGATCAGCCGAGGTCGCCGCTGTTGCAGGCGACGCCGTTGCGGTCGGTGTCGGTGTACCAGGTGTATTCCGTGTGGACGCCCTTGGAGTAGGGGCCGTAGCCGTGCGCCACGGCCTCCTTGCAGGAGGCGTAGCGCGGGTCCTCGCCGCCGGTGCCGGAGGCGGGGCTCGTGACGCCGGGAGAGGTCGCGGCGCCCGGCTGCGTCCCCGACGACGCGGGCGGGGTCGCGGGCGGAGTGGTCGGCGGGGTCGCGCCGGGGTCGGTCCCGGGGTTCGTGGCGGTGCCGGGGTCGGTGCCGGGGTCGGTGCCCGGCGGGGAGGTGGCGGGCGAGGCGCCCGCGGACGGGCCGAGCAGCCGCGCGGTCAGGGCGTCGGCCTCCTCCTTGGTGAACCCGGCGATGCGCAGGCTGTCGCCGCTCATCGGCTCGGTCACGACGGGCGCGGCCACCACCGTCTTGGGCTGCTCCGGCTCGGCGGGCGCGAGCACGACGGCGAGCTGCCGCTGGTCGGGCTCCAGCTCGTCGACGAGCTCGACCAGCTTGTCCTTGAACCCGGCGGCGACGGCGATGCGGACGGAGTATTGGCCGTCCTTCTCCCTGATCGGCTCGATGCGCTGCACCGACAGCACGGTGACGCCGTCCTCCAGGAGGTAGCAGGTGCGCTGCTCCTCGTCGAGCACGGCCTGCTCGCCCGGGCACGGCGCGGGCTTGAACTCCTTGACCGGGGCGAAGTGCAGCGGCACCGCCAGCCTGACCGGCGGGGCGCCGCCGAGCAGCGGCTGGTCGGGGTTCTTGGTCATCAGGACCGCGACGGTGCCGAGCACGCCGGCCACGAGCACCACCAGCACGAGCGAGACGATCAGCACGATGGTGGTGAGTCTGCTGGCCTGCGGCTCCTCCGGATCCGCGGGGGGCTGCGCTTCCGGCTTGTCCATCGATGACGTTCCCATCCTGACGTTCGGGCCGCGGAGAGCCTATCGAGGACCGGCCGGGGCAAGGTAATCATGACGGATCGCGGATTGACCGCAAAATCGGCGCGGACGGAAGGCGATCGATGAAGATCGGTGTTCCCGTAGAGGTCAAGAACAGCGAATACCGGGTGGCGCTGACGCCGGCGGGCGTGCACGAGTTCGTCCGCCACGGCCACCAGGTCCACGTCGAGCGCGGCGCCGGCGAGGGGTCGGCGATCCCCGACGCCGACTTCGCCGCGGCGGGCGCGGTCATAGTCCCGGAGGCCGACGAGGTGTGGGGCGCGGCCGACCTGGTGCTGAAGGTGAAGGAGCCGGTCGCCGAGGAGTACCACCGGCTGCGCAAGGGCCTGGTGCTGTTCACCTACCTCCACCTGGCCGCCTCCCGGCCGTGCACGCGGGCGCTCCTGGACTCGGGGTGCACGGCGGTCGCGTACGAGACCGTCCAGACGGCGAACGGCGCGCTGCCGCTGCTGGCCCCCATGTCGGAGGTCGCGGGCCGGCTGGCGCCGCAGGTCGGCGCCTACCACCTGATGCGCTCGGCGGGCGGCCGGGGCGTGCTGATGGGCGGCGTGTCCGGCGTGCACGCGGCGCACGTCGTCGTCATCGGGGCGGGCGTGTCCGGCATGAACGCCGCCGCCATCGCCCTCGGCATGCAGGCCGAGGTGCTGCTGCTGGACAGCAACATCGACAAGCTGCGCCAGGCCGACCTCATCTACCAGGGCCACTGCCAGACGGTCGCGTCGAACACGCTGGAGATCGAGCGGGCGGTGACGGAGGCCGACCTGGTGATCGGCGCGGTGCTGGTGCCCGGCGCGAAGGCGCCCAAGCTGGTGACCAACGACCTGGTCGCGCGGATGAAGCCGGGCTCGGTGCTGGTGGACATCTCGATCGACCAGGGCGGCTGCTTCGAGGACTCCCGGCCGACGACGCACGAGGAGCCGACCTACCGGGTGCACCGGTCGCTGTTCTACTGCGTGGCCAACATGCCGGGGGCGGTGCCGCACACCTCGACGTTCGCGCTGACCAACGTCACGTTGCCGTACGCGCTTTCCATCGCGGACCTCGGCTGGCGGCGGGCCATGCGCGAGGACCCGGCGCTGGCCCGCGGGCTGAGCACGCACGAGGGGCAGCTGACCAGCGAGCCCGTGGCCGAGGCGCACGGGCTGGAATGGACGCCGGCGCGGGACGTGCTCGGCTGAGCACGCCCCGCGCCGGTCGTTCCCGCTCGCGGGTTACTGCTGCTGCTGCGACGGGCTGGCCGACGGCCGCAGCGTCTCCATCGGGGTGTTCTGCTGGCCCGTGGGCTCGGGCGGCAGCGGGGCCTCGTCGGCCGTGGTGGTGATGGCGCCGTCGCCCCCGCAGGTCGCGCCGGGCTCCGGCGTGTCGGCGCCGTTCTGGTAGCGCTTGATGAAGGCGGGCAGCTTGGGGTCGGCCGGGTCGGTCAGCTTGAGCTGGTGGCCCCAGGAGGACACAACGATCGGCGAGGGCAGGTTGGGGAACGGGCTCATCAGCATGTAGTTCTGCTGGCCCGTGGACGTGGCGACTTCCTTCAGCTTGTCGATCTGGGCCTTCGGCAGGTCGGGCCGGTAGGTGATCCAGGTCGCGCCGTGCTCCAGCGAGTGGACGGCGTGCTCGGGGTGGATCGGCTTGTCGTAGATCGCGCACTGCTGCCAGTAGTTGTTGTGCTGGCCGCCGACCGGCGGGGTCTCCTTGTAGGTGACCGGGGTCCAGACGTGCTCGCCGGCTTCGTACTTGGCGCTCGTCACGGCGTCCAGCGAGGTCTCACGGGCCTGCTTCACCAGGTAGAAGCCCACCAAACCGACCAGGACGACGATGATCAGCCCGCCCGTGCCCCACATGAGCAGCGCGGCGCGGCGTTGTTTGCGCTTCTGGTCGGCCCGCATCTTCTGCAGATGCTCGCGCCGCGCCTGCGCCTTCTCCTTCGTCATCGTTCCTCCATCGGCGTACCAACAGGGGTCACCTTATGCCCTTCCGGCGTATGCGGAGAATAAGGCGGACGTAAGGCAGGGATCTCAGGTTCGTCCCCAGGTGGGTACGCTGGACGCGTCATGGACAAGCCCCTCAGAAACCCCGTGCTCATCGTCTGCGGCGTGCTGGTGCTCGCCGCGGCGGCCTATCTGCTCTTCGGTCGCTCGGGCACGCCCGGCGACTCCTCGCCGGAGGCCGGGTTCGCCCGCGACATGGCCGTGCACCACGCGCAGGCCGTCGACATGTCCTTCGTCGTCAGGGACAAGCGGCCCGCCAAGGAGATCTCCAGCCTGGCCTTCGACATCATCAACACGCAGGCCAACCAGCGCGGCATGTTCCTCGGCTGGCTGCAGCAGTGGGGGCTGGACCAGGCGGGCGGCGACAGGCCGATGGCGTGGATGAGCGGCCACGGGCACGGCGCCGCAGCGCCCACAGCCGGGCCCGCCGGCGTCGCGAGCACCGGCCTGATGCCCGGCATGGCCTCACCGGAGGAGCTGGCCAGGCTCAAGGCGGCCGACGGCACGCAGGCCGAGGTGCTGTTCCTGCAGCTCATGATCCGCCATCATGAGGGCGGGGTGGAGATGGCCGAGGGCCTGCTCGACCTGTCGACCCGGCCCGAGGTGGTGAACATGGCGCGCAAGATCGTCCAGGGGCAGAGCAGCGAGATCAAGCTGATGACCGACCTGCTGCACCGGCGCGGCGCGCAGCCGCTCCCCTCCATCCTCCAGCCGAAGTAGGCGGGCGCTCCCGGGGTGGACGCTGACGCCGTGGTGGTCGGCTCCGGGCCCAACGGGCTCGTCGCCGCCGTCACGCTGGCCCGCGCCGGACGCCGGGTGCTGCTGCTGGAGGCGGCCGACCGGTTCGGCGGCGCGCTCCGCTCCGGCGAGCTGACCCTGCCAGGCCGGGTGCACGACTTCGGCGCGACCGTCATGGCGATGGCCCTCGCCTCCCCCGCCTTCCGCGGGCTGGAGCTGAAGGGCGTGGAGTTCGTCCATCCGCCGGTGCCCGCCGCCCATCCGCTGGACGGCCGCCCGGCGGTGCTGGTGCACCGCGATCCCGTACGCACGGCCGCCGGGCTCGGCCGTGACCGGCGTGCCTGGCTGGCGACCGTCGGCGCGACCGCGCGGGCCGGGCCGCCGCTGGTGGAGCTGCTGCTCAAGCCGCTCGGGCCGTGGGGCGGCGTGCCGCCGGCGGCGTTCGCGCAGGCGGCGGCGTTCGGGGCGGCGGCGCTGCTGCCCGCCACCACGTTCGCGCGTCGGGCCTTCCGCACGACCGAGGCGCGGGCGGTGCTCGCCGGCATGGCCGCGCACTCCGTCCTCGACCTGCGCTCCCCCGTCAGCGCCGGCTACGGCCTGCTGCTGGCGTCCCTGGCCCACTCGGTGGGCTGGCCGCTGGTGCGGGGCGGGTCGCAGGTGCTGGCCGACGCGCTGGTGGCCGAGCTGCGCGCGCTGGGCGGCGAGGCCGTCGCCGGGCACCGGGTGCGGCGGCTGGCCGAGGTGCGGGCGCCCGTCGTGGTGCTCGACGTGACGCCCAGGCAACTGCTCGCCATGGCCGACCTGCCGGCCGGCTACCGGCGGCGGCTGGAGCGCTACCGCTACGGCCCCGGGGTGTTCAAGCTCGACTGGGCGCTGGACGGGCCCGTGCCGTGGCGGGATCCGGCGGTCGCCGGGGCGGGCACGGTCCACCTCGGGGGGACGCTGGAGGAGATCGCGCTCAGCGAGGCGGAGGCGGCCGCCGGGCGGGTGTCGCCGCGGCCGTACGTGCTGGTGGTGCAGCCGTACGCGGCCGATCCGACGCGGGGCGGGCACACCCTGTGGGCCTACTGCCACGTCCCGAACGGCTCGCGCGCCGATCTGACCGGCGCGATCGAGGCCCAGATCGAGAGGTACGCCCCCGGCTTCCGCGAGCGGGTGCTGGCCCGGCACGCCATGGGCCCGGCCGAGCTGGAGGCGTTCGACGCCAACCTGGTGGGCGGCGACATCTCCGGCGGGCTGTCCAGCCTCGCGCAGTTCCTGCGCCGCCCGGTGTGGTCCCCGGCGCCGTGGCGCACCCCGCTGCCGGGGGTGTTCCTGTGCTCGGCGGCCACGCCGCCGGGCGGCGGGGCGCACGGCATGGGCGGCTGGCAGGCCGCCCGGCTGGCCCTGCGCCCCTGACCACCCCGGGGACGACTCAGCCGGTCGAGGCCGCCATCTCCTCGGCGACCGCCGCGGCGAAGGCGTCCACGTCGGCCTCGGTGGTGTCGAAGGCGCACATCCAGCGGACCTCGCCGGTGGCCTCGTTCCAGGTGTAGAAGCGGAAGCGCTTCTGCAGGCGCTCGGTGACGTCGGGCGGCAGGACGGCGAAGACCGCGTTGGCCTCGACCGGCCGGGGCAGGACGACGCCGGGGATGTCGCGGACGGCGTCGGCCAGCCGCCGCCCCATGGCATTGGCCTGGCGGGCGTTGCGCAGCCACAGGTCGCCGGCGAGCAGCGCCTCGAACTGCGCCGAGACGAAGCGCATCTTCGACGACAGCTGCATGAACGTCTTGCGGATGTAGTCGACGCCGCTCGCCGCCTCCGGGTTGAGCACGACGACGGCCTCGCCATACAGCAGCCCGATCTTGGTCCCGCCGAAGGAGAGCACGTCTACGCCGACGTCGGTGGTGAGCGCCCGCAGGGGCACGTCGAGCGCGGCGGCGGCGTTGGTGAGGCGGGAGCCGTCGAGGTGGACGAGCAGCCCCCGCTCGTGGGCGTGCGCGCAGAGCGCGGCGAGCTCGTCAGGGGTGTAGAGGGTGCCGAGCTCGGTGGTGTTGGACACCGACACCACGCGCGGCTGCGCGCGGTGCACGTCGCCGAAGCCCCACGCCTGCCGGTCGACCAGCTCGGGGGTGAGCCTGCCGTCCGGGGTGGGCACGGGCAGGAGCTTGATCCCGGCCGTGACCTCGGGGGCGCCGCCCTCGTCGGTGTTGATGTGGGCGGTCTCGGCGCAGATGACCGCCTCCCACGGGCGGGTCATCGCCCGCAGGGAGACGACGTTCGCGGCCGTGCCGTTGAAGACGGGCCACGCCTGCGCCTGCTCGCCGAAGTGGCGGCGGAAGACGTCCTGCAGCGCCTCGGTGTAGGCGTCCTCGCCGTAGGCGATCTGGTGTCCGCCGTTGGCCGTGGCGATGGCCTGCAGGATCTCCGGGTGGACGCCGGCGTAGTTGTCGCTGGCGAACGCCTTGAGATGGGGGTCGTGCCGGGGGATCAAGAGGTGAGGTCCAATCGGGTGCCGTTGAGCTCGGCGGCGGGGCGGTCGTAGAGTCCGCCGATCGCCGCGGCGAGGTCGTTGACGTCGGTGAAGCCGGCGAAGCGGGCCTGCGGCTTGGCGGCCCGCATCGCGTCGTTGACGAGGGCCTTGACGACGAGGACGACGGCCGCCGACGAGGTGCCGGACAGCGCGTCGGCCAGGGAGAGCGTCCACGCCTCCGCCGCCGCCTTGGCCGCGGAGTAGGCCGCGCCGCCGGCGGACGGCTTCTCCGCCGCCTTGGCCGAGACGATCACGAAGCGGCCGTTGTCGCTGCGGCGCAGCAGCGGCTCGAAGGCCAGCGAGACGTGCTGGAGGGTGCGGATCAGCAGGTCGTGCAGCAGGTCCCAGTCGTCGAGCGAGGTCTCGGCGAAGGACGCGGACCCGCGCCAGCCGCCGACCAGGTGGACCACGCCGTCCACGCGGCCGTGCTCGCGCTCGACGCGCTCGGCGAGCCGCTGGACGGCGGCG
This sequence comes from Nonomuraea sp. B208, assembly GCF_057536035.1. Classification (NCBI taxonomy): domain Bacteria; kingdom Bacillati; phylum Actinomycetota; class Actinomycetes; order Streptosporangiales; family Streptosporangiaceae; genus Nonomuraea; species Nonomuraea sp. B208. Next base: position 199,512 of record NZ_BAAJOU010000023.1, on the reverse strand, counting down.
CGGTCGAGCAGGTCGACGTCGTCCTTGTCGACGCCGATGACGGTGTGGCCGTCCTTGCGGAAGTGCGCCGTCACGGCCTCGCCGGTGGGGCCGCCGGCCCCCGTCACCAAGATGATCATGCGCGCAGCCCCTTAGTCGATTCGACGACGTCCGTCAGCTTACGACGCAGTGCCTCGTAGAACATGCTCAGGGGGAACTCGTCCGGCAGGACCGCGTCCACCTTGGCCTTCTGCTCCTCCGGCAGCGCCGCGACGCCCTTGGCCCAGACGGACGCCGGGTGCGGGGCCACGTAGGCGCTGACCAGCTCGTGGGCGGCCAGCCAGTGGGCGAGCTTGGACCGGTCGATGCTGTCGCGATAGAGCTTCTCCACCTCGCCGCGCAGGTCGGCCACGCCGTCGGCGACGCGCGCCCAGTCGATCGACAGCCGGTTGTCGGTCCACCGGATGACGTCGTTGCGGTGCAGGTAGGCGAACAGGAGCTGGCCGCCGAGCCCGTCGTAGTTGCGCACCCGGTCACCGCTGATGGGGAAGCGGAACAGCCGGTCGAACAGGATCGCGTGCTGGACGTAGCGGGCGTGCGGCACGCCCTCCCGCTCCAGCTTCACCGCCTCGCCGAACGCGGTCAGGTCGCAGCGCAGCTCCTCCAGCGAGTACAGCCAGTACGGCATCCGCTGCTTGATCATGAACGGGTCGAACGGCAGGTCGCCGTGGCTGTGCGTACGGTCGTGGACGAGGTCCCACAGCACGAAGGTGTCCTCGGCGAGCGGCTGCGAGTCCAGCAGCCGGGCGGCGTCCGGCGGCAGGTCCAGCTTGAGCGTCTCGGCCGCCGCCGCCGAGACCCGGCGGAAGCGCGCGGCCTCGCGGTCGGCGAAGATGCCGCCCCAGGTGAAGCGGGCCGGCGTCTGCCGCACCGCGACGGTCTCGGGGAAGAGCACGGCCGAGTGGGTGTCGTAGCCGGAGGTGAAGTCCTGGAAGGCGATCGGCACGAACATCGGGTTGTCGTAGCCGCCCGCCTCCAGCCGGGCCAGCCAGTCCGGCCAGATCGTCCGGATCCAGACGGCCTCCAGGTTGCGGTTGGGGTTGCCGTTCTGGGTGTACATCGGGAAGACGACCAGGTGCTCCAGGCCGTCCACGCGCTGGGTGTCGGGGTGGAACAGGTCGAGCGAGTCGAGGAAATCGGGGACGCCGAGCCCGGACGCGGCCCACTTGGCGAGGTCCGCGCGGACCGCCTCCAGGTACGCGGCGTCGTGCGGGAAGTGCGGCGCGAGCTCGCCGACGGTGGCGCCGACCCGCTCGACCAGCGCGGCGGCCCGCTCCTTGGCCTCCTCCGGCACCGAGCCGTCCTTGACCTGCAGCGGCCGCAGCTCCTCCACGATCTCCTTGAGCCGGGCGAACAGCTCCGCCTTCACCGCGTCGCGGGCGCCGGCCGCCTCGTTGTCCTCGGGGACGCGGGCGGCCCAGGTGACGACGTTGCCCCAGAGGGCGCGGTGGTCGTAGTCGTCGATCGAGTCGTCGCCGAACAGGTCGGAGTCGGCGAACGCGACGACCCGGCCCTGCCCGTGCCGCACGGCCACCGCGAGCGGCGCGCCCGCCGGGTCGGCCGTGGCGGAGGTGGTGAACAGCACCGTGGCGTCGCGGCCCGGCTCCACGGTCAGCACGCCGCTGCGGTAGAAGCAGGCGTCCCGCACGCCGGCCAGCAGGCCGCCCGTGGTGGCGCGCTCGGCGCGTACCCAGGTGGCGACGCCCTGGTGGGCGTGGCCGGGGTCGCGGACCGTGGTGTGGCCGACGCCGAGGCCGAAGCGGGCGAGCAGGTCCCGCAGATTGTTGCCGTACTTGTCCTGCTCCTCCTCGGCCAGCACGACGAGCCCGCCGCCGGCGGCCACGTACGCCTCGACGGCGTCGAGCTCCTCGGCGGACAGGACGGGGCTGCCCTGGCCGGTGGTGCGCTCCCAGCGCTCGCCCGAGGGGTGGGCGATGACCAGCACGTCCTGCTCGGCGAGGACGTCGGGTTGGAGCGTTCCCGTGGTGCGGGCGGTCACCGTGTGCCCGAGATGGCGCAGCAGCTCCGCCGCCCGCGCGTAGCTGTTGTCATCGGGGTGGGCGGGGTTGATGGCCTCGGCCACCTCGCGCCGCACGGTCCACGACTCGCTGTGGGCCTCGTCGAACAGTACTCGGGGGAACGCTCGCATGAAAATCTCCTGTATCGACCGCCTTATGCCGAAAAATATACACATATGACCCGATGGTTGCCTACAACCTCAGGCCGCACCCGGCCGGACGACCCCCGACTCGTACGCGAACACCACCGCCTGCGCCCGGTCGCGCAGGGACAGTTTCATGAGCACCCGCGCCACGTGCGTCTTGACCGTCGCCTCCCCCACGAACAGCTCGCCCGCGATCTCGGCGTTGGTCAGGCCGCGCGCCAGCAGCCGCAGCACCTCCAGCTCGCGCGGCGTCAGCTCGCCCAGCATCGGCGACGGCTTCGGCTCGGCCCGCCCGGCGAACGTGGCGATCACCCGGCTGGTCACCGCCGGGTCGAGCAGCGCGTCGCCCGCGTGCACCACCCGGATGGCCTCGAGGAGCTGCTCCGGCGGCGAGACCTTCAGCAGGAACCCGCTGGTGCCGGCGCGCAGCGCCGCGTAGAGGTTCTCGTCGGTGTCGAACGTCGTCAGCGTGATGACCTTCGGCGGCGACGGCGTGTCGAGCAGCTCCCTGGCCGCCGACAGCCCGTCCAGCCGGGGCATCGAGATGTCCATGAGGACGATGTCCGGGCGCGTGCGCCGCGCCACGGAGATCGCCTCCCGCCCGTCGGCCGCCTCGCCGACGACTTCCATGCCGGGGTCGCTGTCGACGACCATGCGCAGCCCGGCTCTCACCATCGCCTGATCGTCCGCGATGACTATGCGTATGCCCACAGCCGGAGGGTAGACTCCGGGGATATCCCTTGAACACCCAGGTCAAGCAGGGCACAAGTCAGTTCCAAGTCACGGGCGCCGGCTCATGAGACCTGGATGCTCTGCCTGAAGCGGGCCTGGGTCGCGTCGTCGCAGTTCGACTTGGCGCAGAAGTACATCACGAGCATGTTCTTGGGCTGCCGGGCGATCACGTAGCTGACGAAGCCGAGCCGCGCGCCGCTCGACTGGTCGATGATGGAGCCGTCGAAGCGGGTGGCCGGTTTGTTGCCCGCCTGGTCCTGCACCGGCTTGCCGACGTCGACCGTGCCGGGCAGCAGGGAGTCCATCTTGGCCTTCATCGAGTCGGAGTCGCCCGCCGGGTCCAGGGTGTCGGAGATCTGCACGTACACGCCGGAGGCGCCCTCCGGGTCGTCGGCGATGACCTGCGAGATCGCCGACCAGTCGGCGCCGGGACCGGCCACGAACAGCGACTCGAACTCCGTCGCGTGCGGCGAGGCCACGGCGAACAGGTCCCGGTGGGTGCGCGCCGTCCAGTCGCCGGGGTAGTCGAAGGCGACCGGCGCGGCGGGGCTGGGCTGGTAGCGCGTCCAGGTGTCGCCGCGGTGACTGAAGACGATGAACGCCACCAGCGCCAGCGCGGTGACGGCGGCGACCAGTGTGACCGCCACGATCGGCACCCGGCCGGGACGCTTGCCGCGGCCGGCGGGCCTGGCGGTCGGCGCGGGGGCGTAGGTTCCCGGGCTGGGGTGCGGGCCGGACGGCGGCCCTCCGTACGGGTAGGAGTGCGGCCCGGAAGACCCCGGCACGGAGTGCGGGCCCGAGCCAGGCCCCGAGCCAGGGAACGAGCCAGGGAACGAGCCAGGATTCGAGCCCGGATTCGAGCCTGGATTCGAGCGCGGCCCGGAGGAGCCCGGCACGGAGTACGGCCCGGAGTGCGGGCTCGTCCCGGGGCGCGGCACCAGGCCGCCGCCCAGCAGCGCGTCGGGGTCGGCCTGGGGGCCGCTGATCGCGTCACGGAGCGCGGTGACGAACTCGGTGCAGGTGGCGTAGCGCTGCTCGGGCGACTTGGCCAGCGCCCGCGCCATCACGGCGTCCACCTGCGGCGGCAGCTCGGGCCTGATGTGCGACAGCGGCACCGGCTGCTCGGCGAGGTGCGCCCAGAGCAGCGCGATGTCGTTCTCCCGCTGGAACGGCAGCCGCCCCGACAGCGCCTCGTAGACCACGCAGGCCAGCGCGTACTGGTCGCAGCGCCCGTCGATGTGCTCCTTGTTGATCTGCTCGGGCGACATGTACCGGGGCGTGCCGATGAACTGGTCGGTCTGGGTCAGCCCGGAGATGGACGAGCGGTGCTTGGTGATGCCGAAGTCGGTGAGGTAGACGTGGTCGCCGGCCAGCAGGATGTTGGCCGGTTTGACGTCGCGGTGGATGAGGTCGTGGGCGTGGGCGGCGTCGAGCGCGGCGGCCACCTGCGCGAAGATGCGGTTGGCCGGGCCGAGCGGGAGCGGCCCCCGGTCGTGGATGAAGCGGCGCAGGTCGAGGCCGTCCACGTAGCGCATGGCGATGTAGAGCACGCCGTCGGCGTCGGCGTTGGCCTCGTAGATCGGGATGATGTTGGGGTGCTCGATGCTGGCGACGGTCCTGGACTCCAGGATGAACCGCTGCCTGAACCGGTCGTCGACGCTGAGCACCGGGTTGAGGATCTTCAGCGCGACGCGGCGGCTCAGCCGGGGGTCGAGCGCCAGGTAGACGACGGCCATGCCGCCCTTGCCGACGATGTCCTCGATGTAGTACCCGGCCACCTCCTGGCCGATGAGCGATCTGTCGTTCAAGTGCATCACGTCTCGATGGGGTGACCGCAGTAGCCGCAGAAGCGGTGGCCGGCGCCCAGCCTCATGCCGCAGGACACGCAGTACTTCATCGGGCCCTCCTGCGCCGTCAGCACCTGCTGCTGCTGCGGGACCGCCTGGAACGGCTGGGAGCGTCGGACGACGACGGTCTGGCTGGCGCCTTCGTCGTACGCGGGGCCGGTCGCAAGCGGTGGCGGCAGTTCTTCCGTACGTCTGTCAGGAGCGCGGCGGCGCCACAGCAGATACGCCCCGCCGCCCGCGGCGATGAAGAGCACGCCCGCCGCCACCAGGAACGGCCACAGCGGCCGGGAGGAGGAGACCGGGGGCGCGGCGAGCTGCTTGGTGCCCTGGTCCTCGGGGCCGCCGCGCTTGGCCAGCGTGGTCTTGAGCAGGTTGGCGGCCACCACGTCGCCGGGGTAGAGCTCCAGCACGCGCTGGAAGCCCGGCGCGGCCTCGGTGTAGTACTTGGTGTGGTAGCGGGCCAGCGCCGCCTCGAACGCGGTGTCGATGGCGCCGCGGCGGGGTGTCACCTTGGCCTGGGCGAGGACGTTCAGGACCTCGCGGACCCCGAGCATCTTGCCTTCCTTGCCGCCGCCGATGAGCAGGCCGATGACGTGGCCGTCCTTGTCGCCGATGACCGGCGCGCCCACCATGCCCTTGTCGGCCATGGCGCCCAGCTCGACCGGCTCGTCCACCTTCTTCTCCGGGTCGGCGAACGGCCGGCCCGTCTGGCCCTTGCCGCCGCCCTGCCCGAGGTGCGCGATGGCGACGCTGTGCTGCACGTCCGGGCCGGGGCGGCCGAGGAAGCCCGCGACGTTCGTGGGCGAGCCCACCTGGTCGGGCACCTTGTCGGCCAGCGGCGCGGTCGGCATGCCGACGCCGGTCGCGGGGGTCAGCGGCACCAGCACCGCGGGGTCGTCGGGGTCGGGGCCGGCCTTGATGCACTTGACCTTGTAGCCGTCGGTGCTGGCCGGGGTGACGTTGGGGTAGGCGGTGATCTCGGTCGTGACGTCGATGATGCAGGTGGCGGTGTCGGTCTTGGGCGGGTAGCACTCCTGCAGGTGGTGGTTGAGCCGGTCGTCGGAGAGCTTGTGCTTCTTGTAGTCGGCGGGGATCTTCACCTTGTGGTGCTCGGCGAAGATCCTGTTGGCGGCGTAGACGGCGACGTCGTCGGGGTTGACCGCCAGGCGGCGCAGGCCGACGACGGTGCCGTCGGGGTTGACGACCGTGCCGGTGCCGGAGGCGAAGGGGATGTCGTAGGACCGCTCCACGTGTTTGAGCTCGCCGATGTGGTCGAGCAGGGTGATCTCCACGTGGGAGACCGCTTCCAGGCGCACCACGGCGGGGGTGACCAGGTCCGTGATGCCGCTGGGGTGGTCGTGGGCCGCGGCCGGCGCGGCGGTCAGGAACACCGTGGCCGACACGACCGCCGCGACGGCACCGAGAAGAGCTGTGAGGCGCGCCATCTCTCCGCTCCCAACACAAGGACTAGGACCAGCGTCCCAATCACCCGTCGTAAGTCAATAGACCACTACGTAGACAAGCGCTTGCTAGGGGGCGTAGCGTACCCGGGTGGCCTACTCGATCGGCGTCGATGTCGGCGGCACCTTCACCGATGTGGTCCTTCGAGATACGTCCGGCGCGATTTCCGTGGCCAAGTGCTTGAGTACCCACTACGACCCCATCGCGGGAATCGTGGCGGGCGTTACGCGCGCCCTCGGCGGCCGGGATCCCGCGCAGGTCACGCGGGTGGTGCACGCCACGACGCTGGCCACCAACGCGGTGCTGGAGCGGACCGGCGTACGTGTCGCCTATGTCACGACTCAGGGCTTTCGTAGCGTCGTGCCGCTCGGCCGTTACGCCCGCGTCGAGGAGGACCGCTACGACCTCCGTTTCACCCCGCCCCCTCCCCCGGTCGCGCCCGAGGACTGCTTCGAGGTGACCGAGCGCGTCTCGGCGCGCGGCGAGGTCCTGACGCCCCTCGACGACGCCTCCGTACGCCGGGTCGCCGCCGAGATCGCCGGACGCGGCATCGGCTCGGCCGCCGTGTGCCTGCTGCACGCCTACGCGAACCCCGCCCACGAGCGGCGGGTCGCGGAGATCCTGCGCGCGTCGGTGCCGTCCGTGGTGACCAGCTCGGAGGTGTGGCCGGAGATCCGCGAGTACGAGCGCGCCACCACCACCATCATGTCCGCCTACGTCGGCCCGCTCATGGCCTCCTACCTGTCCCGGCTGCGCGAGCGGCTGGCCGCGCTCGGGATCCGCGCGCCCGTCCACGTCATGGAGTCCGGGGGCGGCGTCGTCTCCGCCGAGCTGGCCGCGCGGCGGGCGGTGGCCACGATCGAGTCGGGGCCGGCGGCCGGGGTGCTGGCGGCGGCCGGGGCCGGGTTCGCCGACGCGATCTCGTTCGACATGGGCGGGACCACCGCCAAGGCGTGCGTGGTGCGCGGCGGGCGGCCGGAGATCACCCACGAGTTCCACGTCGGCGGCAAGGGCAGCTTCGGCGGGCGGCGGGCGGGCACCGGCGTGCCGATCAGGACCCCGGCCATCGACCTGGCGGAGGTGGGCGCGGGCGGCGGCAGCGTGGCCTGGCTGGACCCGGCGGGCACGCTGCGCGTCGGGCCGCGCTCGGCCGGGTCGTCCCCGGGCCCCGCCTGCTACGGGCTGGGCGGCGCGGAGCCCACGGTCACGGACGCCAACCTGGTGCTCGGCTACCTCGCCTCCGCCTCGATCCCGCTGACGCCGGCCCTCGCGGAGGAGGCGGTCGACCGGCTCGCCGGGCCGCTCGGCGTGGCGCGGGAGGAGGCGGCGCGGGCGGTGCACGAGATCGTCAGCGCCGCGATGGCCTCCGCCGTGCACGTCGTGACCGTGCAGCGGGGCATCGACCCGCGCGGCTTCGCCCTGGTGGCCTTCGGCGGGGCCGGGCCCATGCACGCGGCGCGGGTCGCGGAGCGGTTCGGGATCGCGACGGTCGTGGTGCCCGCCCACTGCGGGGTGGCCTCGGCGGCGGGGCTGCTGGCCGGCGACCTCGCCACCGAGCGGGTCCGTTCCCGGCTGGACGCGGGCGACCCCGAGCCGATCTTCGCCGGGCTCGTGGCGGAGGCGGCGGCCGACCTGGGGGTGTCGCCGGCGGATCCGGAGGTGCGGGTGGAGCGGTCGGTGGACATACGCTTCCTCGGGCAGTCCCACGATCTCACGGTGGCCTGGTCGCCGTCCCGCGACGAGCTCGCCGCCCGTTTCGCCGCGCGGTACCGGCAGGTGTACGGGATCGAGCAGCGCGGCGAGATCGAACTGGTCGGCTACCGCGTCCGCCTCACCGCCCCGGCGGCGCCCCACGCACATCGGCCATCCGCCCTGGCCGGGGCCCTCGCACACCCGCCGTCCGCCCCGGCCGGGCCCCCGCCATCCACCCCCGCTGGGACCCCCGAGCCCCCGCCAGTCCCCCCCGACGGTGCCCAGGAGCACCCGCCCCTCTCCCCCGCCGGGATTCCCGAGCGCCCCCCAGCCGCTCCCGGGGCGGTCGGGAGCCGTCGGGCGTACTTCGCCGAGTGCGGGGGCTACGTCGAGGTGCCCGTGCACACCCGGGCGAGCCTGCCGGAGCGGCTGCCCGGGCCGGCGATCGTCGAGGACGCCGAGTCCACGATCGTGGTCCCGCCCTCCTGGACCGCCGCCCCCGCCCCCGCCGGCGCGGTCCACCTCACCCGGGGAGGCCGCGCGTGAGCGACGCCCTGACCGCCGAGGTGCTGCGCAACGCGCTGGTCGTGGCCGCCGAGGAGGCCAGCATCGTCGTGGTGCGCTCGGCGTACTCGACGTTCATCGTGGAGGGGTCCGACGCCTCGGCGGCCGTCCTGGACGCCCGCGGCCGGCTGGTCGCGCAGTCCATGGCCACCACGCTCATGAACAGCATGGCGCTGCGCACCGCGCTGCCCGAGCTGCTCGCCGACCTCCCGCCCGAGACGATGCGCCCCGGCGACGTGTACGCGCTCAACGACGCCTACCGGGGCGGCGTCCACACCAACGACCTGCTGGTCTACCGGCCGGTGTTCGTCGGGGGCGCGCCGGCGTACTTCACCGCCACCATGATCCACGTCTCCGACCTGGGCGGCCTGTCGGCGGGCGGCATGGCCCCGCTGGCCACGGACATCTTCCTGGAGGGCCTGCAGCTCCCGCCGGTCCGCCTGGCCACCGAGGCGGGACTGGACCCGGCGATCGAGGCCGTGCTGCGGGCCAACAGCCGCACCCCGGACAAGGTCATGGGCGACGTCCGCGCGCTCGTCGCCGGGACGGCGGTGGCCGCCGCCCGCCTGGAATCCCTGCTGGCCGAGCACGGCGAGAAGGGGCTGGCGGCGGGCATCGACGACTACCTCGACCACACCGAGGCCCGCACCCGCGCCTCGCTCGCGGCGCTGCCCGAGGGGAGCTACGCGGCGGCGTACCCGATCGACGACGACGGGATCGACCTCGGCAGGACGCACGACGTGCGGGTCACGGTCACCCTCGGGGAGGGCCGCGCCGTGCTCGACTTCGCCGGCACCGGCCCGCAGGTGCCGGCCGCGATCAACGCCTCGGCCTCGCAGTCGCTGGCCGCCGCCGTCTTCGCGATCCGCTGCTTCCTGGATCCGGCGATCCCCATGAACGACGGCTGCGTGCGCGCGATCGAGGTCCGCCTTCCGGAGGGGTCGCTGCTGAACGCCCGCTCGCCCTACCCGTGCGGCGGCCGGTACGTCCCGATCTACGCCGCCATGGAGGCCGTGTTCCAGGCGATGTCGGACGCGGTGCCCGAGCGCGCGATCGCGGCCAGCGGGATCCTGCAGCCGTTCTCGATCGCGGCGGTGGGGGCGCCGTACTGGATCCATCTCGCCTACGACTTCGGCGGGGTCGGCGCGCGGCGCGGGCTGGACGGCCCGGACGCGACCGGCGTGCACTTCGGCGTGGGCCGCAACTCGGTGCCGCAGGCCGAGCCCGTGGAGAGCCGCTGCCCGCTCGTCGTGGAGTCGATCGAGACGATCCCCGACTCGGGCGGTCCCGGCCGGTGGCGGGGCGGGCTGGGCTCGCGCACGGTCTACCGCTTCCTGGCCGACTGCCACGTCACCACCAGGGGCGACCGCCTGCGCCTGCCTCCCCCTGGCCGCGACGGCGGCCTGCCCGGCCGTCTCGGCGGCTTCTACCGGCGCCGTCTCGACGGCCGCCTGGAACGGCTCGCCTCGAAGGTGAACAACGTGCACTTCGCCACCGGGGAGGCGTTCGTGGTGGAGACCACGGGCGGCGGCGGCCTCGGCCCGCCCGCCGAGCGGGACCCGGCGGCGGTCCGCGCCGATCTCGCGGCGGGCCGGGTGACGGCGAGAGGCGCGGCCGAGGACTACGGCCTCGACCCGTCCTCCGACGGGCTGAGGTGACGCGCCCGCCACGCCTCGGCGCCGCGCCGGACGGCGGCGTGGACGGCGCGGGCGGCCCGCGCGCCCCACTCCGAGCGCGGCCCGCCGAACAGCTCCGGGGGCCCGTCGGCGGGCACGGCAACGCAGACCGCGTCGGAGGCCGTGCCCGTGCCCGCGTAGCCGGTCTCGACCAGCGCCTGGGTCTTGGCCTCCGTCACCGTCATCACCAGGTTGACCAGGGCGGCGTCGGTCATGGCGATCGGCAGCGCGGTCACGATGTTGACGGTGCCGACCCGGACCGGGGCCAGCTCGGGATCGGGGGCGCCCTCGGGCGCGGCGGCCCAGGTGGGGACGCGCAGTCCCACGGTCGCCCAGGCGTCCACGCCGCCGTCGGACGCCTGGACGCAGCGGTCCACGGAGGCGGCGGTCATCATGCCGACGCCGGCGCCGCCCGGGCCTAACGACGTCAGGTGCTCGATCGGGTCCATGCGCGCGTACCCGGCGACGACCTGGGCGTTCAGCACCCACGCGCGTTCGCCGATGCCGCCGCCGAGCACCGCCGAGGAGATCATCCGCCAGCCGGGCCCGAACTCCCACAGCAGCGCCCCGAGCCGCGCCCCCTCCTCCGTGCGGTACGTCAGCCTCACGACCCACTCCTCACCAGGTGCACGACCGGCCGGCCGTCCGGCCCCGGCTCGATCTTCACATGGGCGCCGAAGTGCCGTCCCACGAGCTCCTCGGTCAGCACCTCGGCGGGCAGTCCGGAGGCGGCCGCCCGGCCGGCGGCGAGCAGGAGCAGCGCGTCGGCGTACAGGCCGGCCACGGTCAGGTCGTGCAGGGTGGTGACGACGGTGAGCCCGTCGGCCCGGCGCAGCCGGTCCACCAACTCCAGCACCTGCTGCTGGTGGCCGAGGTCGAGCGCGGTGGTCGGCTCGTCGAGCAGCAGCACGGGGGCCTGCTGGGCGAGCGCCCTGGCCAGCACCACGCGCTGGCGCTCCCCGCCGGACAGCTCGCCGACCCGCCGCCCGGCCAGCTCCGACAGGTCGAGCCTGGCCAGCACGGACGCGGTCACCTCCCGGTCGTGGCCGCTCTCGCGCCCGAGGTAGGGGATGTACGGCGTCCGCCCCAGCAGCGCATAGTCGAAGACCGACATGTCGGGCGGCAGCGACGGCGTCTGCGGCGCGTACGCGACCAGCCTGGCCCGCGCCCGCGGCTTCAGCCCGGCCGCGGGACGCCCGTCCAGCAGCACCTCGCCCCCGTGCGCGACCAGCCCCATCACGGCCTTGAGCAGGGTGGACTTGCCGGCCCCGTTCGGCCCGATGACGGCCACCCACTCGCCCTGGCGCACCCGCATGTCCACGTCGCGGACGACGTCCCGCTCGCCGAGCCGGACAGTCACCCCCCGGGTCTCGATCACGTCTCCGCCCGCCGCGTCATCCTGAGCACCCCGACGAAGAACGGCGCCCCCACGAACATCGTCACCACGCCGATCGGCAGCTCGGCCGGGGCGAGCACGGTGCGCGCCACGAGGTCGGCGAGCACCAGGAAGGCCGCGCCGCCGAGCAGCGACAGCGGCAGCACGATCCGGTACGAGCCGCCCGCCAGCCGCCGCACCACGTGCGGCACGACGATGCCGACGAACCCGATCAGCCCGCTCACCGCCACCGCCGCCGCCGTGGCCAGCGAGGCGGCCAGCAGCACGATCAGGCGTACCCGGGCGGCGGCCACGCCCAAGCTGACGGCCTCCTCGTCGCCGACGGACAGCACGTCCAGCATCCGCCCGTGCAGCAGGAGCAGCACGGCGGCGACCACCGCGTACGGCAGCACCAGCCAGAACTGCTCCCACCCGCCGCCGACGTCGCCGAGGATCCAGGAGTAGATCCGCTGCAGCTCCTCCACCTTGAACTGCTGCACGAACGTCTGGATCGCGGTCAGGAACGACGTCACCGCCACCCCCGCCAGCACCAGCGTGGCCGTGCCGCCGGAACGCCCGGCCGTGTTCCCCAGCGTGTACGCCAGCAGCACCCCGCACACGGCCCCGGTGAAGGCCGCGACCGGGACGCCGCCCGTCAGCGCCGGCAGCGCGACGATGGCGAGCGTGGCCGCGAGCCCCGCCCCGGCCGCCGCGCCCAGCAGGTACGGATCGGCGAGCGGATTGCGGAACACGCCCTGGTAACCGGCCCCCGCCAGGGCGAGCAGCCCGCCCACCACGGCGGCGACCAGCACGCGGGGCAGCCGCAGCTCGTACAGCAGCCCCTGCTCGACCGGGGTGAGCCCCGAGTCGACGTGTACGAACGGCAGCCAGTCCACCGCCTGGAGCACCACCTGCCAGGGCGACATGTCGGCCGCCCCGCCGAGCAGCCCGGCGATCATGGAGACGGCCAGCACGCCGGCGGCGCCCGCCAGCCACAGGGGTCTGGCCCGCGACGGGCCGGCCTGTCCCGTCACGGTCAGCTCGTGCCGGCCTTGGCCACCGCGGCGCCGATGCTCTCGGCCAGCTCGACGATGCGCGGCCCCCAGCGGGAGGCGATGTCGTCGTCGAGCTCGACGACCCGGTCGTTCTTCACGGCCGACAGCCCCGCCCAGCCGGGCCGCTTGGTCAGCGCCGCCTTGTCCTGCTTGCAGCACTTGACGTCGGCCAGGAAGATCAGGTCGGGGTCGGCCTGGGCGACGAACTCGGCCGACAGCTTCGGATAGCCGCCCGCCGCGTCGGGCGCCTGGTCGGCGATGTTGGTGAGGCCGAAGATCGAGTACACCTGGCCGATGAACGTCTGGGACGTGGCCGCGTACGGCGTCTGGTCGAGCTCGTGGTAGTAGGTGAGCTTCTTGTCCTTGGGGGCCTCGGCGGCCAGCTTGTCCATGGCCGCGCGCATGCCGGTGACGACCTCGTCGGCCTTGGCCTTGTTGCCGGTGGCCGCGCCGATCTCGGCGATCTCCTCGTACGCCTCGTCGAGCGTCTTCGCGGCCGGCTCCAGGAGCACGGGCACGCCGACCTTGCCGAGCGCGGCCACGACGTTGTCGAGGTCGTCGGACAGGACGACGAGGTCGGGCTTCTTGGCCACGATGGCCTCGACGTTCGGCTTGAAGCCGGACAGGTCCGTCTTCGGGGCCTCGGGCGGGAAGTTCGAGCGGTCGTCCACGGCGATGACCTGGGGGCCGGCGCCGACGGCGAACAGCGTCTCGGTGTGGCTGGCCGACAGCGAGACGATGCGCTCGGGCTTCTTGTCGATGGTGACCTTGCCGTTGCCCGCCTCGATCGTGACGGGGAACCCGTCACCGGCGGCGGACGCGGACGCGGAAGGGGCGGCGGGGGCGGGGGTGGCGGTGGTCCCGCTGTTCTGACCGCATCCGGCCAGCACCAGCGTTCCCAGCAGCGCGCCCGCGAAGACCGTGCGTACGGGCCTCACGAGATGTCCTTTCACACTGTCGGAACCGAGAGACCCGCGATGAGCGACGGATCACCCTTTTCCACGAGGGTTGATGGCGTCGGCGCAGCGGCAGGCGACCTGGCTATGACAGTTGCGGGACAGCGCCGGACTCGCACCGGACTTCGCTGCAGCACTGCGCGTCGGACAAACGTTATCAATGCCCCAAAGAACCGTAACGTCAAGGGTCAGCGGCGCAGCTGGGAGTCGGCGTCGGCGACGACCTGCTGCAGGCGGAGGCCGTGGGCGGCGTCGAGGGGGTGGCCGCCGCCCTCGCGCACCGTCCGCGCGAACTCCTCGGCAATCGCGTCGAGGGGATCGTCGTCGAACGGCAGCAGGACCGCGTTCCCCTTGCGGCCGTACACGGCGAACGTCGCGGGTGGCAGGTCGCCGACGGCCGCCATGGACAGCGACGCCTCCGACACGGCCCCGCCCTCGTGCTCCAGCAGCAGCCCGATCCACCCGAACGGGTCGCCGTGGGCGCGCACCCCCACCACGGGGCCGAGCGCGGCGTCCAGCAGGTCGACGACGTGCGGCCCGACGTCGAGCAGCGCGCCGCGCTCCAGCCGCCACGGCGTGGCGAAGGGATGGTCGCCGAGCAGCGCGCCGGAGATGTTCGCGGCGTGCCCGCCGAACGGCTGAATCTCGCCGCACCTGGCGAGGAACGTCCGGGTCTGTACGGCATAGCGCAGGGTCAGCACCATCTGGCTGGCCACGCCCGCCTCCGCCACGGCGTCGGCCAGCCGCCGCGCCCCGTCGAGCGAATCGGCGAGCGGCTTCTCCAGCAGCAGCGCCTTGCCGGCGCGGGCGGCCCGGACGGCCAGCTCGGCCTGCACGCCGGGCGGGACGCAGAACGCCACCGCCTCGCAGTGGTCGAACAGCTCCTCGATCCGCTCGTACACGGGGGCGCCCAGCTCGGCCGCCGCCTCGGGACGCCGCGCCCAGACGCCCGCGAGCCGCGTGTGCGGGCCCTTGGCCAGCATCGGCGCGTGCGCCATCCTCGCCCACGGTCCCGCGCCCACGAGCCCGACCGCCACCGGCTCCATGAAGACCCCTTTCACGCCCAGAGCACCGGACGTCCCCCTGCCCCACATCCTGACGTACGCACTTCTCAAGCGGGTGCCGCAGATATCCGCTCTCTTATTTTCGATTTCGCGAGTCGCCAAAAAATCGGTAGCACCAGCATGGGCCTATGCGTTTGGAAGCAACTCCCCGTCCCTACACCTGAAGCGCTGGAGCCCCATCCCCAGTTGGACGCCTATTTCTTCCATCTCTAAGGGACCAGACGCGAGGATGTGGACTACATCCTGGGGACCTTCCAGTCGGAAATCGGCGGCCTCAAGAACAACGAGATCGCAAAGTACGACACCTACCGCACCAAGGACCTTATTCTCCCCGAGATCGACCGCATGACGGTCTGCGGCCTCAAACTCGAGATGCCCTTGGTCGATGGCGAGAATTACACCTCAACGCTGAATCCTCCGCCCGGCCATGGTCCCGCCACCTCGCTAGAGGAGAGTCAGAGAGCGAGAGTTAGAAGAGAGCGTCGAACTCGCCCTTCTTCACGCCGCCAATGAATGCCTTCCACTCGTCGCAGGTGAAGAGCAGCTTGGGACCATCCGGATCCTTGCTGTCGCGGACGGCAATCATTTCAGGAAGGTTCATCGCGACCTCGACGCACTGGCCGCCGTTCCCCGAAGAGTAGGACGACTTCTGCCACACAGCGCAACTCAAGTCCATTCTCTCCTCACTTCCTCGATTATCTTGAGGGACTCGCGCTCAGGATACGCCCAGAGCCGGATCGCCTCATAGCGCTCCCAGATCGCGGCCACGATATCGGGATCTGCCGTGATCTGGGCCTGAGCCGGGGCGTCGGAGCTGATGACATCGGGCTGTCCATGCGGCAGTTTGGCGATCATGAACGGGCCGGCCATGCCTGGAAGGCAATCCGGATTGACGACCTGGATGAACACCGAGGGATGCGCCGCGATCTCCAGCAGGCGATCAAGCTGCTCACTCATCACCTCTGGCCCACCGACGCGCCGCCGCAGCACACCCGCGTCGAAGAGAACGGAAACCAGAGGCGGCTGGGCCCGATCGAGGATGCGCTGCCTGCGCATCCTCGCTTCCACGCGCTGCTCCACCTCTTCAGAAGTGGCCCGAGGTTCCATGAGAAAGATATGGCGGGCGTACGCCTCGGTCTGTAGAAGGCCAGGAACGAGCAGGGGATCCCACGAACGCAGCACGAGGAGGCTGGGCTCAATCTCCTCCGCCCAACTTCGGAACCAGGACGGACCACCCGGTTGGGCGACGATGCGCTCGTAGAGCTGGGCGAAGGAAACGCCCTCAGAAGCGCCAAAGAGCAGGTCCAGCCGTTCGGCGTCGGACCGTGACGGGGTGCGGTTCGCCTTCTCCAGTCTGCTGACCTGCGTCTGCGTACACCCGAGCCGGGCCGCCACCGCAGCCTGGGAGAGCTCCGCGGCCTCCCGCAGCCGCCGCATCTCCGCCCCGAAACGTACGCGCGGAGAGTCCGGGTTGATTGCCTGCACGACCTCCATGACATTTCCTCTCTTACTGGAGAAAACGGAAATCCTCGCAGAGTTGATGACTCCTTTAAACCACACCTGACCGGCTGCTGTCATTAGGCCTGCTGTCTTGGCCTGAAGAATCAGTCGCCCGCCCTGACACCGAGAAGGCACGCTGAACGCACACCTTCTCATCCAGCGCAGACGCAGAAGCCTGCCCACAACATTCACCCGGCCGGACGCAAATAGCCCGACACCACTATTCGCCGTCCGACCGTACCCACTGAAAGGCAGCCGGAAAGGCGGGAGCATGACAGAGCGCGAAGAGCACGAGAGATTCGGCCACCTGGCCCGGCTGGGCTGGGACCTGCGCGGCCTGGGCTACGACATTTCGCTGGTCATACCCGCGACCGGCTCGCCGGTCCTGCAGATGTGCACCAAGACCGGCGCCAGACTTCACATCACCGCCATCCGCCGATACTGCGGCTGGGTGTTCACCTGGCGGCCATGGTGGGCACGGCTGTGGCGGCGCGACAGATGGGTGGTGGCCCATGCCGACAATGCCGCCGCCATCATCGCCGCAGAGGTGAACATGTGAGAAGGCCCCTTCGTCATGACGCCACCGAAACGATATTCCGGAAAGCCTGCATATGACTGATTTCGCAGGAATCCACGCGACGAAAATAACTGTCCGCGAGGCCCACGACTGGGCGCTGCACGCATATGTAGAGCGGCCGACATGAGCACGCGGGATTTCCACAGCGCACACCTCAAACCAGCCAAGAACGGTCTCGCCAAGATCAGCTGGTCAGCCTCCACAGACAGGGTCGTGTCCATCAGGGTCAGAAGTCACACCTGCGACTGCGTCCCCACGTCATACGAGCTGTGCGAGGCGGCCGGCCTGGCCTTCATCCGCCGCACCGTACGCTCGCCCGCGAGCACCCACGTCAGCGAGAGCCCCTGGCTGCAAAGGGCAGCGGCGATCAAGCTCTGGACAGCCCTGCTGGAGGGGTGGGCCCGGTGAACACGCATGACCTTCCCGATCGAGGCGCGCGCCATGCGGTTGCGGGACATCTCGACGGCTCTCCGGGAGAGATCCTGCCAATGCTCGCTCCGTCCCCCGCACGAGACGGCAAGGAGGCAAGCTGGGACCTGCCCGCCGTACCAGAAGCGGTGGCCGCAGCGCGCCGGCTCGTGCGCGAGGCCCTCGCGGTGTGGGGCCTGTCCGCTCTGGCTGACGACCTGACCGTGGTCGTGTCGGAGGTCGTGACCAACGCGATCGTGCACGCGAAGTCCGCGGTGACCCTCTCCCTGCACCGGCAGGGCCGAAGCGTCCGGGGAGAGGTGGCCGACCACAGCCCCGTCTGGCCGACTCCGCTACCTGCGGGCCCGGCCGAGGAGCACGGACGCGGACTGGCGATCATCGCGGCCTACGCCGAGCGATGGGGTGTCGATCCGACGCCGGACGGCAAGATCGTCTGGTTCGTCGTGAGGGACGGATCAATTCCGTTTAGGTAGGGGTTTGTGCTGGTAGCGTCCGCCGAGGTGGCGGAGTGGGTCAAGGGGGCTGGGTCGGGTCGGCTGACGGATCTGGTGGGGCTCGGGGCGTTGATCCCGCACCAGGTGTGCGAGCACCGTTCCCGGCAGCGCGGAGTCATTAGGTTCGAATCCTGCAGGGCGCACACTGCCGGGGGCACTCATCTCGACCAGGCAATTCAGCCTCTGACCTGCAGTTTCTCAGCCGCAGGTCTTTTGCTTTCCAGACCCTCGGTATGCCGCGGAGAGCACCCGAATGCAGCCGTAGGACAGCGTTCTGGGGACATACAGGGGATGATCTTGCATGCATATCCCGAGGTCGCGGTTGAGCCGAGGACCACCGTCTGGACCTTGAAGGATCGCCGAGTTGGTCCGGGAGCTGTTCAGGGTGTCGTACACGCTGTCGGGGTAGATCTGCTGCGATGGCGGCCTCGGCCCCCTACGTCCGGCTCTCCCTGGCATGGCGGGCCGCCGCGCACGGCTCATGACTATGGGAGCTCAGCGTGTCGTCGACCTCGCCGACCACTCACTACCTCGGCTGGTGCAACCATCGCCGTCTGCACGCCGCCCGTGGACAATGGCCACCCGCTGAGTTCGGAGCCATCTCCTACCGCCGCAGCCACAACCTCGCCACGACAGCACAAACATATTAGGTAGCTATGCATCAAAACATGGACGGGTTCAATCGAACGTGTGTTTGAGGCTGAGCCGCCGTGTTCATGGCGAACAGATTGAGGGCTCCAACCTTGCTTGACCAAGTTCTACTCGGCCTCTCTCTTGCCATGCCAGCCCGCGGGCTCCAGCACGACGACACGATCGCTCGCCGAGCGTAGCCGATCATGTGCGGTGCGGCCAGGTCAGGGCATGCGGGCAGTTCAGCTCTCGCTTCGGACATGGTGCAATCCCGAACGATGTCCAGGTACGCACCAAACCGCCGCGCGTTTCTTTGATGTCGCTGAGTCCGCTCGCCGAGCCGCCCACCCCTCGAAATCCCTGGCCGCACGCCTCTTCCTTCCCCAGCGATGTAAGATCAGTCCTGTTTCGCCTGCGACCATAGTCTCGGGCGAGACAGGAACATTACTTGTGCTTTCCGTGGAGAGGCGGGAGATGCCTCGTCTTCAGGTACGCATCGAAGACACAATTAAGGTGGACAGTTATCAATTCATGCTTGTCGACCTAGACGGAGCCCCAGGGCAGCCGGAGGGAGCTGTGAGCTTCTCCGATCTGGTGGAAGCATCCGGCCCTGCCTCGTGGTTTGTCACCACAGCGAATCTGGCCATCGTCACGAGCGCGCACCATCGGCATGTGGCCGCTGTCGTCCTAGAGTTATGGGACGGCCAACCACCCGCCGATGAAGCTGAATGGACCAAGAATGCAACTTCCCATCTCTATGCAAGCTCTGGTCGAGTCCGTCTCGCACAGATCCTTGGTCGCCCTTCTGTGAATGTCATGAACCTGGGTCGCAGCGGCGGGACCTGGACTGTACATGCATGCCTTCGGCCAGGTCCGGGGGTGCGTGAGACAGCAGAAAAACCGCTCGAAGGCCTGGAATCGTTCCGTCTGCAGTTCTGGCCTTCGACGGACTGAAAGTTTGCGCCCGCCTCGGAGTACTGCTCTGTTCCGAGGCGGGCATGGGATGCGCGCGTTACGGGTTGATCAGTTTGCCGGACACGTCATACAGGCGGAGGAAGAACGGATCCTCGTCTAGGATACGGTCGTTGAAATAGAACCGGCCCAGCCCGGCGAGACTAGCCGCCGTCCCCCAATCCCGGTTCTCCTGCCGCGGAATTAGTTTGACGGAGATGTTCACGCCCGGATTGTACGTACAGCATTGATCATCAGGCTTATCTTTCTGCCATGAGACCCATGCGCCCTCGAACGTGCTGGCGAACGGAAACTCGTCGCACTCTTCGACGCTGGTATCCCATGGCACAGGATGCCTGCCGTTCCATGAGGAGGTATGGTCATATCCGCAGATGCGCTCCGAGCGATCCCGGTTCCGATCTATTCGATTCTCGTCCCAGTAATTCCGATGCACAGGAGAGCTCTTTGAGAATCCTGGGAATTTCTTTGGTGTCGTTAGCGGAACATGCTGTGGCCAGGTTTTTCCGATGACTGCCGCCGAGGCCGTGGGCGTCGTCAGGCTGGGCTGGAGGTAGGCCAGCGAGATGTGCTGGTAAGCGTTGGGAAAGACGGTCTGCTTGAGCATGATGGAGGGGACGAGATGGTCGAAAATGCACCCCTTCGGGTACCAGACGTTGGCGTCGAACGAGTCGCATCGAACGACTTGCTTCGGACCCAGGTTGTTCGATTTCTGCGGGTCGCCCGCCACGTCGAGCCGTATCTTGCTTACACAGTGGCCGATGGCTTCTCGGTTGTCCGGTCCTGGCATCCATCCCGAGTCGGACGATTCGAACTTGAAGGACACCTTCTTCCCCGGCCACCACCATTGATTTCCGGAATAGGCGAGCTGGAAGCCGCCGCCCGCTACTGGCTGGCACACCCGAGGATTCGGGTCGCCGGTCCCCACCATATCGATGATGAATACCGAGTTCTGCCATCTGGAGCCGGCGACCAGCATCTTTTGGACGTAGAGGTCGTATTCTATGGTACGGCTCCCCTGGAACGTTCGCCCGATCAGAACAATATCGAAATCCACCCGATTACCCGTAGGCCTTCCCCTGGAATCCACTCCCACGATCGACGGCTGATCGCTGATGCAGTAGGAAAAGTGGTTCTTGGTGAAGCCGGTCGGATTCTTGGCCGGTTTGTTTAGTCTAGGATTCGGCGCTTGGTACAGCGCCGTGGGATGACTCAGGCAGTCGCTGGGCGACGTGATTCGGTCGTAGTTGAAGTTATTCGCCGCGTTCGCATAGGCAGAGGTCCGTTCTGCGTCGGTTCGCTGGGCGCTGGTCGATGTCTCAGTCACATCCACGGTCAGGACGTGCCATCTGGACCAGATTCCACTCGCGCCCGACCCAGTAAGACGGGCCCGCCACCTGGCCTTCTCTCCGTCCCGCAGTCTGTCCTTGGGGACTTGGAGCGTTACCCGGGAATCTCCGGGCTTGGTGGCGGCCTGGCCTGTCCAGATCTGATGCTTGTCTTCGGCTGTCTGGTCCGTCTTGGCGAGCTTTCCCTTGCCGGGCTTGGCGAGCTTGCCCTTGCCGGACTGGCGGGCGATCTCCACCTCTACCTTGGCCTCGCCGTCGTGCCCAGTGGCCAGCCAGGTGGTCAGCTGCGGGGTGAGGGTGGAGGCGACGGTGACGCCGTCCACAGTACGGCTGCCGTCCACCGTCAGCTTCACGATGTCGGCGGCACCAATCCCCTGACGCTGGGCTACGCTGCTGGTGGCCGCAGCGGCGCCGATGGGGGTGTTCATGTCGGTCTGGATCTCGGCTGCGCTCTGGACCCGGTTGTAAACGCGTACCTCATCGATCAGGCCGCTGTAGAACTCACCCCAGGAAGAATTGCCGCCGATTCGCAGCACACCGGCGTCATCAACGACCTCGCCGACCACCGGCACCTGTCCGAGCTCGGTACCGTTGACATACACCACGGCCGTGGCGCCGTCGTAGGTCAAGGCCACATGGCTCCACTGATTCAGCGGCAGCGCCGTGCGGCTGCCAATGCCGGCGGTCTCCTCGGTGGTCTGCAGCCAGCCTCCCGGGCCGGAGGTCTCGGTGGAGGCATACAGACCGTAGGCACCGCCCCCGGCGCGCTCCTTCATCAGCACGGTACGCCACAGGCTGCCCAGCGCCGAGGGCCGTACCCAGGCCGACAGTGTCAGCGTGCTGGCCAGCCGCAGTGACGCGGCGTGCGGGACGGTGACCCAGCTGGTAACACCGTTGAACGACAGAGCGCCGCCATGCCGACCGGCCGCCCAGCTGGTATCCCTGGCTGCTCCGGTGTTGTTTTGCCCGGAGGAGTCGCCCACGGTGGTGCCGGTCGCTTCGTTCATGCCGTAGGCGGCCACCAGGCCCGGGTTCGCCGGCGGGGTCGTGACGGTGGCCGAGACCTCGTTGGAGGACGGGCTGAGGTTGCCGGCCGCATCGAAGGCGCGGACCCGGTAGTAGTAGGTTCCCGCGGCCAGCCCCGCCTCGGTGAACGTGGCGGTCGGCGACGAGCCGACCTGGTTCGCCTCCGAGGGGGTGAATCCCGGCGTCGGGGAGCGGTGGATCCGGTAGCCGTCCACACCCACGTTATCCGTCGAGGCCGTCCAGGTGAGCTGCGTGCTGCCGGAACCGCCGGTCGCGGCGAGCGAGCCGGGCACGCTCGGCGCCTGGGTGTCCGGCGTCGGCTGCCCACCGATCGGGGCGTTCATGTCGGCCTGGATCTGAGCCGCGGTCTGGGCGCGGTTGTAGATGCGCACCTCGTCGATCAGGCCGCGGAAGTACTCGTTCCAGGCGGCGTTGCCGCCGATCCGCAGCGGGCCGCCGTCGTCGTACAGGCTTCCAGTCAGCGCGGTCTGAGCGACTTGCCGGCCGTTGACGAACAACCGCAGAGCGGCGCCATCGTAGCTGAGCGCCACATGGCTCCAGGTGCCAACCGGCAGCAGCGAGGTGCCGTTAATGGTCGAGGAGGTCACCGGATCGGTCTGCACCCACCCGGACGGGGCCGACCCGTTGGAGGCGTACAGGGTGTAGGAGACTGCCTCGCTGCTCAATTCCTTGCCCACGACGGGGCTCCAGGCCGACACCGAGGCCGGGTTCACCCAGGCTGACAGTGTCATCCCGGCCGTCAACCGCAACGACGCGGCATCGGCGACATTGACCCGGCTGGAGGTGCCGTTGAACGAAAGCGCCTGGCCGTATTTGCCGTTGGCCCACGTGGTGCCGGTGCCGGTGCCGGTGTTGTTCTGTCCGGAGGAGTCGGTCACGCTCGTGCCCGTACCCTCGTTCATGCCGTAAGCCGCCACCAGCCCCGGAACCGGAGGCGGCGTGTCCACGCCCGTGATGAATGACCATGTATGGGCCGCCATCGTGTCGCCAAGTTCGTCCTTCGCGCCACTCACCTGCGCTGTGTATGTGGTCGTGGCGGTCCAGGGTGCAGTGGGCATAAAGGTGAGAACGAGGTTTGCCGGATCCATCGATGCAGAGCCGGGGACGGCGACACCCTGGGGATCCTTGACTACGATCTGCGCCTCGGTCACTGACCTGTTGAATGTAACGCGGACGGTGCTGTTCAGAGGCACATTTGTCGCGTCAGAGTCGGGGACTGTGGCGGTGACGTACGGGGGCAATTGTTCAGGGGGCGTCTCCGTCGGCAGCCGGTCGGGGTCCAGATCAGTTGCGATCTGCTCGTCGGTCAGGCCCTCCGGGACCGACATACTGTCCGGGTCTATCTCAAGGAAACCCTCCTGGGCCTGCGCTTCGGCGGTGGCCTGGCGCCGGTTCATGGCGGGTGGTGGTAGCTGAGTGTCAGTGACCTCGGTCCCATAGTCGCTCAGAACTTCATCTGTGATGGTCCCATCGGGGAGACCCCAGTACACCGCACTGTTCTCCCGCTCAGGTGGGGTGTACTCAATGAAGAGGACGGGGCCGCGGGGGGTGAAGGGGTAGGTGTCGTAGCCGCCATACTCGTAAGAGCGGTAGGTGCGCCAGTTCTGGGCCTCGGACTCGATCGGGGAGCCGAGGCGGATGCCGCGGTCGGGGACACCGTTCATCCAGCCCTGGACGATCTGCTCGATGGAGTAGTACAGCTCGCCCTCGCCCTCCGGGCAGTCCACGTCGTAGGCGCCCTTGTTGCCGACATGACCGTTGATCTCGGTAGAGGGCTGGTTGCTCCAGGTCAGCGACTGTATGCTCCAGTCGTCGGTGATCTGGCGCAGTTCAATACCGGGGTTGCCGGTGTCGCTGCAGTCATGTGAGTTGTAGTTGAAGAGCCGGAAATCGGCGTTGCTGACAGTGCCGCCCTCTAGCGGGGTGCCGCGGATGTTGAAGCGGAAATAGGCGCGGTGGGTCTGGGCGCCGCTGTGGGAGCGTCCGGCGTGCATCCAGGTGAGGGTGCTGTTGAGCTCTCCGTCCGGGCGGACCTGGCTGACGTGGGTGTCGCCGTCGATGCCGGTACCCACCCATTCTTCCGAGGCGGTCTCCACCGTGACGGGATAGGTAACGGCCGGGTCGGCCAGGAAGCCGGCGTCCGCAGTGAGAACCGCGGCATCCCCATCGACCCGGATAGCGGCCTGGCCGATCTTCCCTGTGTCGGGGTTGTTTGCCGCAGCGGCATCCGTCATAGGTGCGGCCGACACTTTGTCAATCTGCTTGCCCTCGCTGTCCAGCAGGGCGGGCTTGTTGCCGGTGCGGAATTTGGTGCCCTTGGGCAGGCGGACGGGGATGCGGAAGGTAAGGTCCTTGGCCGGGCGCTGGCGGATCACAATCTCCTGCCGGAACCCGCTCGGGGTGACGGTGATGACCAGGTCGCTGCCCGGGCCCGCAGCGTCTCGGTAGGTGGCGGTGTTGCCCTTGAGTTGGGGCTCGGGGAGCGTGACCGAGGCGGCGATGGAGGCGGGACCGCGCTCGCCGGTCAGCTTGACAAGGGTAGTGCCGCCACCGGCGGACAAGGTGATGTCGCCCTTGACCGCCTTCGGTTGGATGATGCCGTCCTTTTCGACCAGGGTAGTGTCGACCGGCTGCCAAGCGCCGTCCTTCTGGACACGGATCGGGGTGGTCGACAACTCGGCGCGCAGGGTCTTACCGTCAGGATTGGCGTAGTAGGTGGCTGTTTCCGAGCGCAGCGCCTCAATCTCGACGCGTTTGTTGTCCTTCTTGGCCTGTGCTAAAGCGGCGCCGGTCGGGCTGGTGGCGTCGGTGGCTTGAGGGGTGGGGGTGGGGGTGGGAGATTGTGTGGAGCCATGGGCGGTCGCGGGCGCGGCCATCAGCGAGATAGGCAACACCATCGCGGCGATCAGAGCGACGAGGCGGCGCGTCCGGGGAGATAAGCCAGACGCTGATCGTTGTGTTTTCACTCCAGCCTTTCGAATAGATTTACGCAAACAGAGCGATCGTTACATAAGCTGTACATAAAAGAAAGATCATCTTTGTAACGGGAAAGACCCCCTCCGCTGCAAATGCCCTGGTTAGGGGACGTTCACCTCGGCCTTGCGGATCTACCGGGGTGCCGTGCCCTCATTCCCGTCCGCGCTCAGCCCCACAGCGCTTATTGGCTGGATGTGCTCGGCCAACCCATGACAGCTGGCGTGCTTGGAGCATCCAGCGCAAACCGCTGGAGGTGACCGCGCTGTGCCCGGAGGGCAACCTGGTCAACTTGGCGAGACCGAGCGTCGTCGTGAATGGCAAGCCCACGGGCAACTGGTTCCAGCAGTGCATGACCAGACAGGGGATGGGGATGGTCCTGGACTCGGTGAGCGTGCCCAAGGGCGTAGAGCAGGTGACCATCACGTTCGACACCACCGAGGGGGGCTATTACCTGGATCACCGTCGCTCCAGTCACCAATGACCCAACGAGAACCAGGCCCGAGCAGCCGGCGAAAGCCCTATGCAGCCCGAGGATTCACTTGCTGTGGGGTCGTGATTCGGGCGGCGTTGCGCCAGGTGCGCGGCGACCTCGAATGGTCTGTTGCCGTCGAGACGTTCATGCCTAAGGTGTCATCGTGCAGCGCCTCGCCCTCTTCGACCTAGACAGGACACTTATCGACCTCAACGACGCGTTTCTGCGCTGGGTCGAGGAGTTCGCCGAGCAGCATCATTTGGACTCCGAAGACGTCGCCTGGCTCGTCGCCCTGGACCAAGGCGTGCATCCTCACCGAGAGGTCTTCTTCAACGAGGTGCGCGAGCACTTCGCGCTGCCGGAACCGGTCGAGGAGCTTTGGGCCGGCTACCGCTGGCGGATGCCCTACCTCGTACAGTGCTACCCCGGCGTTCTGGCAGAACTTGAGGGTCTGCGGGCCACGGGTTGGCGCGTAGGGATCGTGACCAATGGCATGGCGGACAACCAACTCGGCAAGCTCCGGCGGACGGGCCTGGCTGACGTGGTTGACGGCCATGCCGTGTCAGGGGTTGAGGGCGTACGGAAACCGGATGCCCGTCTCTTCGAAATCGCCGCTCAGCGATGCGGAACCAGCCTCGCCGAGGGCGGCTGGATGGTGGGTGACAACCTGGTCGCCGACATTGCAGGCGCTCAAGCGGCGGGTCTCCGCGGAATTTGGGTTGATCGAGGGACATGGCCGGGGCACGAGCATCGAGCCGATCACGTGGTGGAGGACGTCACCGAGGCGATTGCCATCATGTGTGATACGCATCAGCCGGGATAGATATTGAGCTTATGCCGTATGAGCAGTTCGACTCGACGGCGCCACTACCGCCCTTTATCGTCACATTGATCCCGTAAAGATAGTCGTCCTCAAGATCCGAAGGATCCAGGATGATGGCGACCCAGGAACAAATCGCTGCCGCCCGGCGCCTGATCGTCGCATGGGAAGAGGAATAGTTTCCTTCCTGACTCTCCATTACCTTAACTCATATTGATTCACACGTGACTCTGTGAAGGGCATTAAACATTCTACTAGACAGTAGGGCTCGGCGTCACTAAGTGACTAGTTAGATCTTTTCAAGCAAGCACAGAAAAGTAGCCGGCACCCCAGTCCGACATCGTGGAAATAACGAGACGTCAAGTCGGAACTAGCTTGCATGTACGATCTCCAGCTGCACTAGCCATCTCAGAACCAGCAAGGCCTGAGTGACGCTCAGACCAGCTGGCGGCTCTTCGCTTAGTCGCGAGCGAACATCGGCAGGTCGCGCGCTCTGTATCAACTCCGCAATTTCGGTCGCACCAGCCACTCTGCGGAGGACACTCTGCTGAAGAATCGACAGACTTCTTTCCTCGACGAACCGTTCACCTAGAGGTGTAAGCCCAACCCGACCGCCTTGTATATGTGCCAGGCCAAGAGAAACCAATACTCTCATACGCCTACGTGCAACAGTTCTTAGCGTTATGCTCGGGAAGCGCTTCTGGAAGGCATCTAGGTATGAGGCCAGATCAGGAGCCTCCTTAACAAGGCGCGCCATATCGCTGACCATGTCGAGGTAGTTGCCACTCCTGCCTTCTGGGAGTTTATCCAGGAGATAACGTTCATCTGGGCCAGTCAAAAAATCTTCTTGATCCTCCATATCTTCCTCGCTCCACTCTTCTCGAGCTTCTCTGGACAGATAGGCGCCCACTCTATTGACGTCTTCGACGGAAGCATCACTAACGTCCACAGCCAACAGTTTCTTGGCATGGACTAGCAAGCTTTCGGGGCGGAGCATCAAAAGGCTCTGCCCCCTTCTATCTTTCATCTCCTGTACTAGCTCAAGGCGTGGGCCGCATGCCTCACCATGCTCCTTTCTCCACCAATCCTCTTTCACGTCTCCAGTCACAAATAGAACGTCCGTCTCGCGCCTATCAGCCTCCCGCAAGACTTGCTCCCAAAGAATGAAGTCGCCCGTTGCCCTATCGTCTCCTCCACTATTACTCTTACCCTTGTCCTTGTAACCGGGAGGGAACTTGCTTTTCGATCCTGTCCAAGGCCTCTTGAACCAATTCCTGATACAGCGCGGGAGGAAATGGCTCGCCTCTCCTACCTTCGATAATCGGCTCGAGGCCTTCTAGCACTGGATCTTCGTGGGTGATCCGAGAGAGCTCGGAAGACTCTTTGTCCATAACATCTTTGATGCGCTTGCTTACAGCCACAAACGCATCATCCAGCATATTCCCAAGTTCAGTAGTTATCGCCTCCAAGAGGGATCGCTCTCTATGGCAACCAGGCGGACATACAACTGGAGACGGCGCCTGGCCATGCCCCAGTCGCCTACGATCCGTGTTCGGGGACATATGCGGGATGATCTTTCTGCGGCCGCGGCCAGCGCGCAGCATCTGCGCAGGTCGGAGTACGTATGACAGCCGGACAGCCCCCACACTCCTAACCTCGATCTTTCTCGGGCTTGAGTTGGTCGGCTGGGAGGTTCAGCTGGGGTCGACTTTCTCGCTGTGGTCAGCTTGGATGCCCGGCTGTCGCGCCGGGTGGGCGGGGTTCCACGGTCCCGCGGGTCTCCTTTCCTGATCGTGGGGGCGGGTTGGTGCTGGTCAGGTCGGTGCCGGCAGGGCGTGCAGGCGGGTCAGGGCGGTGATGATCTGCCGGGCCCAGGGCCATCGCGCGGGGATGCGGAGATGCAGGCGGCGGCCGCCGTGCACCAGCCGGCCGGCGATGGCGAACAGGCGCAGACGCAGGCGTTTGGGCTCGTAGCGGCGGGCGTCGGTGTCGTGCAGGGCGAGCATCTGCATCCAGGCGAGCAGTTCGCAGGCCAGGGCGACGATCTCGAGCCAGATCTGGTTCTGGGTGAAGTCGTGCAGGGGCAGGTTGCGCAGGCCGGTGTCCTTGGCGGCGCGGATGCGGTCTTCGGCGCGGGCGCGGCGGCGGTGGCGTAGTTCCAGATCGGCGAGCTGGCCGCCTGGAGTGCCCGTGACGAAGCAGGTGAAGCGGTGTCCGTCGAGGTCGGTGAAGCGCAGATGGGCGCCGGGGTGCGGGCGTTCTTTGCGGACGATGACGCGCATGCCCTTGGGCCAGCCGGTCAGCTCCAGCAGGCCGGTGAGTTCGGCGACTCAGGCGCCGGGCCGTGGTTGGCGGTCGGCGTTGTAGGCGGGGGTCCAGGCGGTGGCGGGCGGTTTGAGAATCGCCTGCGCGATGTCGTCGGTGATGGTGAAGCCGATGGAGTACTTCAGCCAGCGTCCCGGGCGGGTGAGCCAGTTCAGGAATTCATGGGTGCCGCCGCCGGAGTCGGTGCGGATGAGGACGTTGCGCCGCAGGTGCTTGGGGAGTTGGGCCCGGGCGAGCCGGGTGGTCTCGATGTGGTCGGCGGCGGTGTTGGAGCCGGCGTTGCCCGGCCGCAGCAGCAGAGCCAGCGGTTCTCCGCCACCGCTGGGGCCGTGGTCGGCGAAGGCGGTCATCGGGTGAAAGCCGTAGCTTTTCTTCCAGGTCGGTGCCGCGTGCTGCTTGTCGGAGTGGGAGATGACGATGGTGGCGTCGAGGTCGACGATCACGGGCTGGCCGTCGGTTCCGGGGGCGCGACTGGCGGCCAGGTGCCAAGCGCGTTCACGGCGGTGGCGCGGGCGGCGCGGATGGCCTGCAGCGCGCGGGCCTCATCGGCGGCGAGCCGGTCGATCAGGCGTGAGACGGTCGGGTCGGAGGCGACGAGGCCGAACAGTTCGGGCTGGGAGCGCAGCAGGGCGATGTCGGCCATGCAGTCCCCGACGAGCGCCAGGGTGAGGGCCAGATCAGTGATGATCTTTGCGGGGTCGTGCACTGCTCGGCTGGGCCGCCACCGCTCCAGCCGCTGCGAGAGGTCCTTGTCCAGTCCGGTGATGCGGAGTATCTGCGTCAGCAGCAGACTGCCGGAGTGGGAGACCAGCCCGCGGCCGTCGGCGGATACGGTGATCTTGCTGCGGGAGGCGGTAGAGTTCACTCGGAAAGTGCCTTCTGATCTGGGTTGGACGGGGCCTTAGACAAGTCCGATCCTCCCAGCTCAAGGGCACTTTTCTTATGTGAATGATCAGGTTGACTCAAATTCGCCGTGAAAGCCGCAGGCTAATGCGGATGCTGTGCGCGCCACCGCTGAATGGCGTGCTGGGGCCGGTGGGCGAGTGTGCCGGAGTCGAGGATCAGCGTCTGGCCGGTGAGGCAGCGGCTCTCGTCGCAGGCCAGGAAGGCGACCAGGTTCGCGACGTCGTCCACGGAGCAGGGCCAGGGGAGCAGGCGTTCCGCGGCCTTGTCGGCGAGCTGCGCGGGGGTCAGGGCGCGTTCGGCGGCCGGGGTGAGGACGAGCGCGGGGGCGACGGCGTTGCAGCGGACGCCGCGGGCGCCGTACATCGTGGCGACGTGCCGGGCGAAGCCCACCAAGGCGGCCTTCGAGGCGCCGTAGGCGGCGTGCGCCCCGTCCCCCACGAACGCCGACACCGACGAGGTCAGGACGATCGAGCCGCCGTCCGGCATGGCCGGCACCGCGTGCTTGACCAGCAGCATGGCGCCCCGCAGGTTGACCTCCATGGTGCGGTCCCACACGGCGACGTCGAGGTCCTCCAGGCCGCGGTCGCGCCCGTACACGTCGGGGCCGAGCGCGGCGGCGTTGGAGTGCAGCACGTCCACCCGCCCGTACGCCGCCACCAGCGCCCCGACGGCCGCCGCGACCTGCTTCTCGGCGGAGACGTCGCACTCCAGCGCGAGCGCGTCGCCGCCGCGCCGCCGTACGGCGGCGGCGGTGTCCTCGGCGGCCTGGCCGCGTACGTCGAGCACGCCCACGCGCGCCCCCTCGGCGGCCAGCCGCAGCGCGCAGGCCGCCCCGATCCCCGACCCGGCCCCGCTCACCAGCGCGACCCGCCCAAGAAGCCGGCCGGAGAGCCGGCCCGTCACCATTCCACCCGCAGCGCCGTGAGCCCGCGCCCGACCAGCGACCTGCGGTACGTCACCGGCTCCCCCGGCGCGAGCCGCAGCCCCGGCAGGCGGCGGCCGAGCACCTCCAGCGCGGTCCGCAGCTGCAGGCGGCCGAGCGCCGCGCCCACGCAGAAGTGGATGCCGTAGCCGAAGACCAGGTGGTCGGCGGCGTTCGGCCGGTCCACGACGAAGCGCTCCGGCTCGGGGAAGACGCTCTCGTCGTGCCCGGCGGAGTCGGTGGACAGCAGCACGAGGGCGCCGGCCGGGATGGTCACGCCGTGCAGGACGACGTCCTCGGTGGTGTGGCGGAAGGAGCCGAGCGAGGCGCCGTCGATGCGCATGCACTCCTCGGCGGCGTTGCCGATCAGCGGCGGCGGCACCGGCCAGGCGCCCTCGCGCAGCAGCCGCAGGACGGTGTTGCCGAGCTGGTTGGGCACGGTGTCGTTGCCGCCGAGCAGGATCGTGGAGATCAGCTCGACGACCTCGCGGTGGGTCAGCTCGTCGCCGATGAGCGCGGTCATGAGCGAGGTGAAGTCGTCGCGCGGGTCCTTGGCGCGGGCGGCGACCAGCCGATCCACGTAGTCGAGATAGGTGAGGAAGCCGCCCGCCAGCTCCAGCTGGCGCTCGGGCGGCTGCGGCGACAGGAACAGCTGGAACCAGTCCTTGACCCGCGCCTGCACGAACGCCTCGTCCGCCTCCGGCACCCCGATGAAGCGGGCGGTCAGCTTCACGGACGGCTCGTGCCCGAGCTCGGTCACGAAGTCGGCCGCGCCGCGCGGGGCCACCCGGTCGAGCAGGTCCTCGTTGAGCCGGCGGAAGGCGTCCTCCATGGCGGCGACCGCGCGCGGCGTGAACGCCCGCGACACCGACCGGCGCAGCCGGGTGTGGACGGGCGGGTCCACGTTGGCGACGAAGCTCGACAGGAACGAGCCGTGCTCGCCCAGCTTCTCCCTGGTCGCGTCCGTCAGGCTGCGGGAGATGGTGAGCGAGCCCTGGGAGGAGAAGCGCCGGGGGTCGCCGTAGGCGGCGCGCACGTCGGCGTAGCGGGTCAGCACCCAGGCCCGCAGGTGCTCGCTCCAGAACACCGGCGACTCGCGCCGCAGCCGGGCGAGGAACGGGTACGGGTCCGCGACGTGCCAGTCCGCGCTGACGTCGAAGTCCCGGGCCTCCGGCAGGGTGGTCATCGCAGGATCCTCCGCGGGTTGCCGACGAGCATCTGGTGGATCTGGTCGTCCGTGACGCCCCGCTTGCGCAGCTCGGGCAGGACGTCGCGGGAGATGTGCAGCAGGTGGTAGTCCGGATGGCGGCGGCGGACGACCTCGGCGTCGAAGCGGTCGTTGAAGCAGTACGAGTCGTGCCCCAGCACCAGCCGGTCCGCGTGCCCGCGCGCGCACAGCTCCGCCACCACGGCCACCCGCTGCTCGAACGGCGCGATCGTGTCGATGCCGAAGCGGTCCATGCCCAGGTAGGAGCCGCCCGCCAGCAGCTCCTCCAGGTACGCGAGGTCGGCCGAGTCCCCCGCGTGCCCGATCACCACCCGTTCCGGGTCCACCCCGAGCGAGACGAGCAGCCGCTGCTGCTCCAGCCCGCCCCTGGAGGCGCTGTGCGAGTGCGTGGTGATGGGCGCGCCGGTCTCCAGGTGCGCCTCGGCGACCGCCCGGAACACCCGCTCGCAGCCCTTGGTCATCCCGAGGTGGTCCGAGGCGCACTTGAGGATGGCGGCGCGGACGCCGGTCCTGCCGATGCCCTCGGTGAGGTCGCGGACGAAGAACTCGGCCAGCCGGTCCGGCCCGCCGAACAGCGACCCCGGCCCCCGGTTGGCGAAGTACGGCGGCAGCGCGTCGTAGGTGTAGAGGCCGGTCGCGGCCACGATGTTGACCGAGGTCAGCTCGGCGACCAGCCGTACCGAGGGGATGTGCCGGCCGAGCCCGAGCACGGTGAGGTCCACGACGGTGTCGATGCCCTCGGCCTTCAGCGCGTCGAGCTTGGCCGCGGCCTCCCGCGCTCGCGTCTCGGGGTCCCAGCCCTCGGGGATGTCCGGCCAGTTCCACAGGATCTCCGGGCTGAGCCCGAAGACGTGCTCGTGCATGAGCGTCGCCCCGAGGTCGGCGACCGGTCCTCTCAGGGTCTCGGGCACGGGAACCTCTCGTGCTCGAAGGGCCGGTTGACCTCCAGGCCGAGCCCGTCGGTCTGCGCGTACGGCAGGCCGGTGTAGAGGGCGTCGGCGTCGAAGTAGGTGACCGTGAACGACAGCCGCGGCCGGTCGTGCCGGTTGGCGGGCGCGCCGTGCACGGTCAGGGCGTGGTGCGCGGTGGCGTCGCCGGCCGCGAGGTCGAGCGGCGGCGACAGCTCCAGCTCCTTGAGCCACGGGTGCTGGCTGAGCTGGTCGTCGCCCGGCCGGGTGAAGCTGCGTCCGAGCAGGCCGTGGCGGTGGGAGCCGCTGTAGAAGCGCAGGGCTCCCATGTCGGCGGGCACGTCGGCGAGCGCGAGCCAGACGGTGAGCATGGCCGAGCGGTCCATCGGCATCCAGGGGAAGTCCTGGTGGAACTCTGTGGCGCCGTGCTCGCCCGCCTCCTTGACCAGCAGGTTGGTGACCTGCACGCGCACCGCGCGGACGCCGCCCAGCAGCCGGACGGCGGTCCGTCCCATCCTGGGGTCGAGCGCGAGCGCGCCGAACGCCTCGTCGGCGGCGGCGACGTCCCTGGACTGCCCGAACGCCCGGTCGACCGCCGTCCGCCCGGCGCGGTCCCGGTCGCGCAGGTGAGCGAGGGCGCGTTCGCGCAGCTCGGCGGCGGCGCCGGGGTCGATGAGCCGGCCGAGCCGCACCCAGCCGTGCTCGTGGAAGAACGCGGCCTCGTCGTCGGTGGCCTCGCGCACGGGGATCTCCATGACGCTCAGTCTCGCACCTGTAGCAAGCGCTTGCTAGAGTGCCGGGCACAGGCACTGGATCGGACTCGCAGGAGGGGCCGTGCGGCCGTTCAGGTTCGGGGCGGTGCTCCGCGAGGCGGAGTCCGGCAAGGCGTGGGCCGGCAAGGCCCGGCGGCTGGAGGACTCCGGGTTCGGCCTGCTGCTCGTGCCCGACCACCTGGCCGGGGACCGCCTCGCGCCGATCCCCGCGCTCACCGCCGCCGCCTGCGCCACGGAACGGCTGCGCGTCGGCACGCTCGTCCTCGCCAACGACTTCCGCCACCCCGCCGTGCTGGCCAAGGAGGCGGCCACCCTCGACCTGCTGTCCGGCGGCCGGCTGGAGGTCGGGCTCGGCACCGGCTGGATGGCGGCCGACTACGCGGGCGCCGGCCTGCCCCTGGACCCGCCCGGGGTCCGCGTCGAACGGCTCGCCGAGGCCATCGCCGTGCTCAAGGGCCTCTGGGCGGACGGGCCGTGCCACTTCACCGGCCGGCACTACCGGATCGACGGGCTCGACCAGCGGCCCCGGCCCGTGCAGCGGCCCCACCCGCCGCTGATCGTCGGGGGCGGCGGGCCGCGCGTGCTGCGCCTGGCCGCCGAGCAGGCCGACCACGTCAACCTCACCATGCGGGTACGCCCCGACGGCACCGGCCCCGACCCCGGCGACGGCGGGGCGGAGGCGTTCCTCGCCCGGCTGCGGCGCGTACGCGCGGCGGCCGGCGACCGCTACGACCGGCTGGAGCTGGGCACGAGCGTCCTGCAGGTGGGCGAGAGGAAGGCTGAGGAGCCGTGGAGCGCGGCCAGGTCGGCCGCGCTGGACGGGACCCCGCAGGTCCTCCTCGGCACCCGCCACGACCTCGCCGACACCCTGCGTCGTTGGCGCGACGAGCACGACGTCTCCTGCTTCGTCATCCACCACGAACGCGACCTCGCCGCCTTCACCCCCGTCGCCGAGGAACTGGCCGGAAGGTGAGGGGAGCGGCCGACAAGCCCGCCTTCACCCCTGTGCCCGTGGCCCGGTCCGCGCCGCCGAGGAGCCGGTCAGACGGTGAGGACGACCTTGCCCATCGTGTCCCTGTTCTCCAGGGCCGCGTGCGCCGCGGCGGCCTCGGCCAGCGGGAACTCCTGCACCGCCGGCGTCAGCAACCCCTCGGCCGCCGCCTCCAGGGCCCGCGCCCGCAGCTCGGTCACGCCCCCGTCGCGCCCCAGCAGATGGCCGATGCCGTCGAGCACGGCGATCCCCCGCGCCTCCACTTCGGCGGGGTCCGGCCGGAACCACTCCCCCGACGCCGACCCGTACACCACGTGCCGCCCGCCCCGGCCGAGCAGCCCGTGCGCGGCCCGCCCGAGCTCGCCGCCGACCCCGTCGAAGACGACGGTGACCTCGCCGGACAGCTCGCGTACCGACTTGTCCCAGCCCGCCTCCAGGTAGTCGACGGCGAGGTCCGCCCCCAGCTCCGCGACCCGCGCGGCCTTGGCGGGCCCGCCGGCCGCCCCGGCCACGGTCGCGCCGGCGCGGCGGGCGTACTGCACGAGCAGCGTCCCGACGCCGCCGGCCGCCGCCAGCACCAGCACCACGTCCCCCGGCCCGATCGGGGCCAGCTCCAGCAGCCCGTACGTGGTCGCCCCCGTCGTGTTCATGGCGACGGCCGCACCGAAGCCCACCTGGTCCGGCAGCTCGGTCAACGCGGCGGCGGGCGCCACGGCGCGCGAGGCGTAGCCGCCCGTGCTCACCTCGGCCGTCACCACCCGGCGGCCCACCAGCCCGGCGGGCACGCCCTCGCCCACCGCCTCCACGACCCCGGCCACCTCCGAGCCGAGCACGACGGGCAGCTCGGGCGCGGGGTGCGGCCCGACGCCCTGCCCCTGACGGAGCAGGGTCTCGATGAAGTGCAGCCCGGCCGCGCGCACGGCGACGCGCGCCTCGCCGGGGCCGGGCACGGGGTCGGGAAGGGTCTCCAGCCGGAGGTTGGCAGCAGGTCCGTACGCATGCAGTCTTATCGCGTCCATGACCCCACCCTGCTACCTCAAGCTACCTTGAGGTCAAGCGTCCGGGATGATGGTCACCATGGACGAGATGCTGCTGCTCCGGCACGGTGAGACCGAGTGGAGCAAGGCGGGCAGGCATACCGGGCGCACCGACCTGCCCCTGACGGAGCGCGGCGAGGAGCAGGCCAGGGCGCTCGCGCCCCTGGTCGAGAAGGGGGACTTCGGCCTGGTGCTGGTCTCCCCCGCCGAGCGGGCGCGCCGCACCGCCGACCTGGCCGGGCTGACCGGCTACGAGGTGGACCCCGACCTGTGGGAGTGGGACTACGGCGGCTACGAGGGCGTCACCACGCCGCGCATCCGGGAGGACCGCCCCGGCTGGTACCTGTGGCGCGACGGCGTGATCCCCGGCGACGCCGAGCATCCCGGCGAGAGCGCCGCCCAGGTGGCGGCCCGCGCCGACCGGGTGATCGAACGGGCCCGGTCGGCGGAGGGACGGGTGGCCCTGGTCGCCCACGGGCATTTCCTGCGCGTCCTGGCCGCCCGCTGGCTCGGGTTGGACCCCTCCGAGGGCCGGCTGTTCAGGCTGGACACCGGCACCTACTCCCGGCTCGGCCACGAGCACGCCGAGCCGGTGCTGCTGGCCTGGAACGCGCCGGTCCACTAGCCCGTCCGCCGCCGCCCGCCCCGGTGAGCACGACGGTCTGCACGCCTCAGCTCGGCGGGCTCCCGGGCGCCAGGCGGCAGCCGGGGAACGGTGCCAGCAGCGTCTCACGCCAGGGGCCGTCGAGATGGTCGCGCGCCCGTTTGGCCCAGTCCAGCAGCCGGGGATCGGGCGCGGCCTCGTCGTCGAGGCCGAGGGCGGCGTCGCGGGCCCGCTGGGTGGCGAGGTGGTCGTCCAGCGAGACGGCCCAGACGGTGACCGCCTCGGTGTCGCAGAACAGCACCTCGTACAGGCCGACCAGGGTGTGCCCGTGCTCGGCGAGCAGGGGGGCGCGCTCGGCGCGTACGGCGGCGAGGTAGTCGAGTGCGGCGCCGGGCCGGACGCGGGCGCTTTCGAACAGGAACAGCTCGGCGGCGGGCGCCTCGGCCAGCGGCGGGCAGCCGGGCACGGCGCCGAGCGGGCGGGAGAAGGCGGAGAAGCGCAGGTCGTCGATGTCGGACAGGAACAGCCGCTCGTCCACCCCGCGGTAGATCTCCATCATCTGCCGCCAGCCGCCGTCCCAGCCGCCGTGGCAGTCCCAGAGGGTGACCGCCTTGAACTGCGGGTGGCCGGTGATGCCGACGGCGTAGAAGGCGCCGACGAGGTCGATGTCGCGCGACCTGATGGATTTCCCGGCGGTGAGCGAGGGAGCCTCGCGGGTCTCGTCCTCGCGTTTGTACGCGGTCAGCCAGGTGAGGTAGTCCAGCGGCCGCCTGGAGTTCATGGGCCGGAAGTCGACCTCTTCGAGCAGGTGGATCGCGCGCCGCACCACGCCGCCTCCTCTACCAAGCGGTTGCTTGGCCTGAGCCTAGCGATCAGGCGGGCGCTTGGGAAGGCTGCGGCCCCCGCCCGGTCAGCCACTCCAGCACCCGGCGATGCCCGGAGGTGGCGTCCTCGAAGTGACCCCAGTGCCAGTAACGGGGCTGGTCGCGGATGCCGGTCACCCACGTGCGGTACGAGACCGAGGCGCCCGTCGTGGCGGGCGCGACGCCATAAGTGCGGATCACGACCTTGCCGCCCGGCGCGAACAGCACGTCGTCGGCGATCGGATACAACGTCATCTGGTCGAGCATGACGTGAATCCTGTCCGAACGACGAGGCCGGGCGGTTACGCCGTCGGCGCGCCGCCGTTAAGCGGGCGCGCCGGATGTGAACAGCGTGTTAAACGAGCAGGTGTCAAACGAGCAGGCCGTCGAACTCTCCGTCCTTCACCCCGAGCACCAGGGCCCGGATCTCGTCACGGGTATAGATGAGCGCAGGGCCGTCGGGGAAGCGCGAGTTGCGGACCGCGATCCCGCCGTCGGGAAGCTCCGCGAGCTCGACGCAGTTGCCCTGCGAGTTGCTGTAGCGGCTCTTGCGCCACGCGACCTGGGTCAGGTCGGTCGCGGGCATGCCGTTGTAGGTCTGGTTCATCTACATCTTTCTGAGAAGACCGCCGATGAGCTCGACGGTGCCTCCTGGCGTGGTGCTCTCCACGCACAACTGCTCCATGGCCGTGAGGTACGGATCGATGTCCTCACGTTTGTCCAGGTACAGGGCACCCCAGAGCTGCTCGACGTAGACAACGTCCGACAAGTCGGACTCGGGAAACCGCAAGATGCTGAACGCACCCCCTTCGGCGGCGTGCTTGCCGTACCTGAAGGGCATCACCTGAATGGTGATGTTGGGCAGAGCGGCGACCTCCAGCAGGTGCTGGAGCTGCTCGCGCATGACCTCCCGCCCGCCGATGGTCCGCATGAGCGCCGCCTCGTCGATGACCGCCCACAACTTGGGGCCGTCCTTCTGGGTGAAGCGCTCCTGGCGCTGCATGCGCACGTGCACGCGGCGTTCGATGCCGTCCGGACTCGCATCGGGGTTGCCCAGCTCGTAGACCGATCGCGCGTACGCGGCCGTCTGCAGCAGGCCGGGCACGAACTGCACCTCATAGGTACGGATCACGCTCGCGGCCTCCTCCAGGCCCACGTACGTCGTGAACCACGAGGGCAGCTCGGCGGAGTACTTGTGCCACCACCCGGGGGTGTTGGCCTCGCGAACCATCTCCAGCAGGGCGCGGCGTTCGGCATCGTCGACGACGCCGTACAGGGTGAGCAGGTCCTCCACGTCACGTGTCTTGAATCCGACGCGTCCGAGCTCCATCCGGCTGATCTTGGACTCGGAGGCGCGGATGTGGAATCCGGCCTGTGCACGGTCGAGTCCGCTGGCCTCACGCAGGCGCCTGAGACTCGCCCCCAGCATGATGCGCCGAACGGTCGAACCGGATCCGGGCGGATCAATGGACACGTGCTGCTCCTTGGTCGTTTCCTTGCGCCACAGTCTGTCACTTCACGGCCGAAAGATCATGGGCCGCGGACAAGATCCCCTTTCCCCCTCATTGACCATTTGAGGGCAACCGTAGCGTGTGCACGGTGTGTCTGCACGTGCATTCGCTCTTGCACCTGCACGAGAGTTTGACGCAGAATGATCACGTGCAATCCACCACGGCACCGAGCCAGTGGACCACGTTCGATTGGTGGCCCCCGGTCGGCTGGTGGCCGGAGGCGGCTCGCGATCTGCTGGGCGCAGGCCCGTCCGCGAGCGCCACGTTCGTGCTCCCTCCCACCCCCGCGTCGGTCCACTCCGCCCGCAGCTACACCACCGGCGTCCTGGCCGGCTGGGGGCTGTCCGAGCTCGCCGAGAACATGGAGCTGGTGGTCTCGGAGCTGGCGACCAACGCGCTGCGCCACGGGCTGCGCCTCGACGAGCAGCGCCGCCCCTGCCCCGTCCACATGTCACTGGTCCGCCAGGGGTCCCTGGTGACCAGCGCTTTCACCGATCCAGGCTCCTCGGTGCCGGTGCTGCGATACCCTGGCCCCCTTGACACCGGCGGCCTCGGACTCCACATCGTCGAATCGCTCAGTCTCCGCTGGGGCTGGTCGGCCCTCGCCCCTCACGGAAAGATCGTCTGGGCAGTCCTCTCCTGACCGGGGGTGATCTGCATTACC
Source organism: Nonomuraea sp. B208 (assembly GCF_057536035.1). Classification (NCBI taxonomy): domain Bacteria; kingdom Bacillati; phylum Actinomycetota; class Actinomycetes; order Streptosporangiales; family Streptosporangiaceae; genus Nonomuraea; species Nonomuraea sp. B208. The sequence goes on along the minus strand of NZ_BAAJOU010000023.1, from coordinate 160,892 downwards.
GTGGATGCTCATGGCTCACGGTGAGTCCCGCGCGCGACCCCATGAGAGTGCTGACAGATGGAAGATCACCTGCTCGGCTGGCTGCGAACACTAGACGAAGACAGGCTTGCCCGCATCCTCGCGAACAGGCCCGACGCCATCGCGCCGCCGTGGCCGCGCCGGCTCGACACCCTCGCCCAGCGTCTCGGCGACGGGTTCGCCGTGATGCAGACCCTCCAGCGGCTCCCCCTGCCCTGTCTCCAGCTCGCCGAGGCGGCGCTGGCCCTCCCCCTGCCCACCGCCGACCGCCTGGCCGCCTTCGTCGACGCCCCGCCCGCCGAGGTGGACCCCTGGCTCGGCCACCTCTACGACCACGCGCTCGCCTGGCCGGGCGAGGACGGCGTGATCCGCCTGGCCGAGGGCGTCACCCGCTGGTGGGCCGCCCCGCTCGGTCTCGGCGAGCCGCTCGACCACTACCTCAACTCCTGGACCATCAGCAACGACGCGCTGCGCGCCCTCGCCCGCAACCTCGGCCTGCCCGCCCAGAGCCACAAACGCCGCACGATCACCCGCGTGGCCGAGGCGCTCGGCGACGCCGCCCGCGTCCACGGCCTGCTGCGCGACGCCCCCGACGGCACCGCCGCCCTGCTCGACCGCTTCGCCTGGGACGGCCCCGCGCTGCCCGTCGACGGCGGCCGCTTCGTCGCGCCCGGCACGCCCGAGAAGTGGTGCGCCGACCACGGCCTGCTGTTCCGGCCGAGCTGGCACGTCGCCGAGATCCCCCGCGAGGTCGCGCTGTGCCTGCGGGGCGCCGACTACCACCCGCCCTTCGCGCCCGAGCCGCCCGAGGTCCCCACCATCCCGGTCGACCCCGAGGAGGTCGACCACCTCATGACGCTGGCCGCCCCGCACGTCGTCGAACGCGCCGCGGCCCTGCTCGACAACACCTCCAAGAGCCCGCTGCCGCTGCTCAAGACCGGCGGCGTGGGCGTGCGCGAGGTGCGCAGGATGGCCAAGGAGACCGGCTGCGACGAGGACGAGACCCGCCTGCTGCTGGAGATCTGCACGGTCGCCCGGCTGCTGGCCTGGGACGAGCAGGCCGGCGGCCTGGTCCCCACCGAGCGTTTCGACCGCTGGCGGCTCGACGAGGGCGCGGCCCGCCTGCGCGTGCTGCTGTCGGCCTGGTGGCGCATGGAGCGCTCGTCGCTGCGCAAGTCCGACGGCCGCTACGGCACGGTGCTCGGCGACGACCCCGCGGGAGCCGCGGTCGCCCGGGTCCGCCGCGCGGTGCTGCCGGTGCTGGCCTGCCTGCCCGCCGGCACCGCGTACGCCGACCGCGACGGCCTGCTCGCCGCCGTCCACTGGCACGCCCCGCTCATCGAACGCCGGCTCCTGCTCGACTGCGGCCCCGCCGCGCTCGACGAGGCGAGCCTGCTCGGCCTGCTGGTCAACGGCGCGCTCACCGACCTCGGCCGCGCCCTCGCCGAGCTGACCGCCCACCCCGGCGACGAGGGCGACGACTCCGTCCCCATGGTCGAGCACGACCCGGTGCTCGTCGAGGTCTCCACCCGGGCCCTCGCGAGCGTGCGCCGCAGCGCCCTGTTCGGCCCCGACCTGACCGCCGTGGTGACCGGGCCGCCCTCGGCGGAGCTGGCCGCGCTGCTCGACCGGGTCGCCGAGCGCGAGTCACGCGGCGCGGCCTCGGTGTGGCGCTTCACCGCCGAGAGCGTACGCCGCGCCCTCGACCGCGGCCACGACCCCGACGAGCTGCTCGACGAGCTGGCCGCGGTCGGCGCCATCCCGCAGCCGCTCGAATACCTCGTCCGCGACACCGCCCGCCGGCACGGCGAGGTCACCGTCACCACCGTCGGCTGCGTCATCCAGGCCGGCGACCCCGCCCTGCTCGCCGAGATCACCGCCCACCGCCGGCTGACCCGGCTGGGCCTGCGCCTGCTCGCCCCCACCGTGCTGGTCAGCGCGGCCGGGGCCGAGCGCACGCTGGCGGCGCTGCGCGAGGCCGGCTACGCGCCGGTGCCCGTCTCCGACACCGGCGAGATCACCATCCGCCGCACCCGTCCCGCCGAGCTGGCCGGCGGCGCCGAGCCCGGCGCGGGCAAGCTCATCCTGCTGCCCGGCGGCCAGGTGGCCGAGCTGTCGGACCCCGGCCTGGAGACCCCGCCCCACCTGCTGGCCGAGCCGCCGCCCGACCCGCGCGAGCACGCCCGCAGGCTGATGGCGGCCGGGCGGGCCGGGGCCGAAAGGGGCGGCCGGACGTGGGCGGTGATCGGCCGCATGGCCACCCGGCTGCCGACGGCCCAGCAGTCGCTGCTCGGGTTCGTGGTCGACCGGGGGGTGCGGGCCGGGATCACCCTCACCGACGGCCTGACCGCCACGATCAGCCACGGCGAGCTGAAGGGCGGCGCCCTCGACGCCTGGTGCGAGGAGGCGGGCGACTACCTGGAGTTCCCCCTCGCCGAGATCGTCGAGGTGCGCGGCGCGTTCTAGCCGAGCGGCTTGGCCTTCTTCAGGTTCGCGACCAGCTCCTCCAGGAAGGTCGCGTAGCCCTGGTAGCTGAAGGGGGTCTCGGCGCTCCACGGGTAGAGCTGGCCGGCCTTGACGGCGGGGAGCTTGGCGAAGGTGGGCTTCTTCATCATCTCCTCCGGCTTCAGCGCCTGCGTACGGGTGTCGTAGAGGATGACGTCGGCCTCGTACTCGTCGGCGTTCTCCCAGCTCAGGGTCTGGAAGAAGCCGCCCTCGTCCACCTTCGTCGGGGTGACGACGTCGAGTCCGGCCGCCGTGAGGTGCTTGATGTCCGGGTACTCCGGCGGGTTGACGATCCAGAACGCGTCCGCGCCGCCCGAGACCATGAGGACCTTGAGGTCCTTGAACTGGGCGAGCTCCTGGGTCGCGGCCTCCATGCGGGCCTTCGCCTCGGGCACGCCGGCCATGTCGGCGCCGAGCGACTTGGCCAGCTCCTCGTAGCGGGAGATGACCTCGGTGGCGCTCTTGCCGGTGAGCATGATGCCGACCGTGGGGGCGACCTGCTCGATGGTGTCCTTGGACTTCTCGGGCACGTACCAGAGGGTGCCCTTGACGTACATGTTGCTGACCAGGAGGTCGGGCTGCAGGGCGATGTACTGCTCGACGTTGAACTCGTCCCAGACATTGCCGAGGCCCTGGACCTTGGTGATGTCGACGTTGCCGACCTGCGGGTCCCTGCTGCCGTCCTTGAGCTTGTGCGGGCCGAAGACGCCGACGGGGCGCACGCCGAAGTCCCACAGGGCGGCGGCGGAGCCGACCTGGGCGACGACCCTGGCGGGGACCTTGGGCAGGTCGAGCTTCTTGTCCCGGTCGTCGGTGAAGCTCCAGCCCTGCACGGCCGCGGAGCCCGAGGGCGCGGCCGAGCCCGAGGGGGCCGCCGTCGTGCCGCCGTCGCCGCCGCACGCCGCCAGTGTCAGGGCCGCCGCGAGTCCTGCCGTGGCCGACAGGAAGCCCCTGCGCGCCAGTACCGGTCCCGACATGTACGTCTCCTCTAAGGTTAGGCTTGCCTGGTTACCGAGCCATTAGATTAGCCTTGCCTAAGTTTGACCGTGACGGAAGGGGGTCGGGTGCGCCCGGCTGAGAACACGACGGCGAGGCGCGCGGCGCCGGGCCCGGACCCGGACCCGGAGGCCGAGACGGACGCGTCCGTCGCGAGGCCCGCGTGGGCGCGGCCCCCGGTGCTGGTCGCCGGGCTCGTGGTCGTCGTGGCCGCGCTGGCCCTCATGGTGCTGGCGAGCATCGCGCTCGGGGCGCGGGCGGTGCCGTTCTCCACGGTGATCGACGCCTTCCTCGCCCCTGACGGCTCCAACGACCACACGGTCATCCGTGAGCTGCGCGTGCCGCGCACCCTGCTCGGCCTCGGCGTGGGCGCCACGCTCGGCCTGGCGGGCGCGCTCATGCAGAGCCTGACCCGCAACCCGCTCGCCGACCCCGGCCTGCTGGGCGTCAACGAGGGCGCGGCGCTCGGCGTCACGCTGGCCCTCGGGGTGTTCGGGCTCACCGACCCGGCGGTCTACGTGTGGTTCGCCTTCGGCGGGGCCGCGCTGGCCGCGGTCATGGTCTACGGCCTGGCGTCCAGCGGGCGGTCCGGGTCCGGGCCGGTCCGGCTCACGCTGGCCGGCGTCGCGCTCGGCATGGTCGCCACCGCGCTGTCGTCGGCGATCCTGCGCATGGACCAGCAGACCTTCGACCGGATGCGGTTCTGGCTGACCGGGTCGCTGGCCGGGCAGACCTCCGACGTGCTGGTCCGGCTGGCGCCGTTCATGATCGCGGGGCTGGTGCTCGGCCTGGCGCTGGCCCGGCCGCTCAACGCGCTCGCGCTGGGCGACGACGCGGGCCGCGCGCTCGGCGTCTCCATCGGCCGCACCCGCGCGCTGACCGGCGTGGCCGTCACGCTGCTGTGCGGGGCGGCGACCGCGGCGGCCGGGCCGCTGTGGTTCGTGGGGCTCATCGTGCCGCACGCGGTGCGCGCCCTGGTGGGGCCGGACCAGCGGTGGGTGCTGCCGTACTCGGCGCTGGCCGCTCCGGTGCTGCTGCTCGGGGCGGACGTGGCAGGCCGGCTCATCGCCCGGCCGGGAGAGGTGCAGGTGGGAATCGTGTGGGCGGTGATCGGCGCGCCGATCTTCATCCTGCTGGCCCGGCGCAGGCGGGTGGCCGCGCTGTGAACGTCCGCGTCGGCCCCTTTTCGGTACGGCTCGCGCCCCGCGCCCTGGTCGTGGGCGTCTGCCTGATCCTGGTCGGTTTCGGGGTCACCGTGGCCGCGCTGTCCACGGGCGAGCTGGCCGTGCCCGCGGCCGACATCGTCAAGGCGCTGTTCGGCGAGGGCACGCCCGTCGCCGAGCTCATCGTGAGCAAGCTGCGCGCCCCGCGCGTGGTGACCGGGCTGCTGGTCGGGGCGGCGTTCGGGCTGAGCGGCGCGATCTTCCAGTCGCTCACCAGGAACCCGCTCGGCAGCCCCGACTTCATCGGCTTCACCGCCGGGGCCTCGACCGGCGGCATCCTCGCGGTGATCGCGGGCGGCTCGGCCATGACGATCGCGGGCGGCGCGCTGGCCGGGTGCGTGCTGACCGCCGCCCTCGTGTACGGGCTGGCCTTCCGCGGCGGCGTGCAGGGCTACCGGCTGGTCCTCGTCGGCATCGGGGCCAACGCGCTGCTGCTCGCGGTCAACTCCTACCTGCTGACCCGGGCCAACATCAACGACGCCGCCACCGCCGGGGCCTGGCTGACCGGCAGCCTCGGCGGGCGCGGCTGGGAGCACGCGAGGCCGGTGGGGCTGGCGCTGGCCGTGCTGGTGCCGGTGTGCGTGGCCCTGTCCCGCCCGATGCGCATGCTGGAGATGGGCGACGACGCGGCCAAGGCCATGGGCATCAGGGTCGAGCCGGTGCGCGCGGTCGCGATCGCGGCCGGCGTGCTGCTGTCCGGCGTGGCGACCGCCGCGGCCGGCCCGGTCATCTTCGTCGCGCTGGCCGCGCCGCAGCTCGCCCGGCGGATCACCCGCTCCCCCGGCGTCACCTTGGGCGCCTCGGCGCTGATGGGCGCCGTGCTGCTGACCGGCGCCGACCTCGCCGCCCAGCGGCTGCTCGCGCCCACCCAGCTACCCGTCGGGGTGCTGACCGCCGCCATCGGCGGCACGTACCTCGCCCTGCTTCTGCGAAAGGACCGCCACTGATGCCCGATGTACGCCTGTCCGGCACCGGCCTCACCCTCGCCTACGACCAGCGGGTCGTGGCCACGGACCTCAGCGTGGCGATCCCCGACGAGTCCTTCACCGTGATCATCGGCCCGAACGCGTGCGGCAAGTCCACCCTGCTGCGCGCGCTGGCCCGGATGCTCAAGCCCAAGGCGGGCGCCGTCCACCTGGACGGCGGAGTGATCACCTCGCTGCCGTCGAAGGAGGTCGCGCGCCGGCTGGGGCTGCTGCCGCAGACCTCGATCGTGCCGGACGGCATCACCGTGGCCGACCTGGTGGCCCGGGGCCGCTACCCGCACCAGAAGCTCATGCGGCAGTGGTCGAAGGCCGACGAGGTGGCCGTGACCGAGGCGATGCGCGCCACGGACGTCGCCGAGCTGGCCGACCGCATCGTGGACGAGCTGTCCGGCGGGCAGCGGCAGCGGGTGTGGCTGGCCATGGCGCTGGCGCAGGAGACGCCGATCCTGCTGCTGGACGAGCCGACCACGTTCCTGGACATCTCCCACCAGATCGAGGTGCTCGACCTCTGCGCCGACCTGCACGAGGAGGGCCGCACGATGGTGGCGGTGCTGCACGACCTGAACCAGGCGTGCCGGTACGCGACCCACCTCATCGTCATGCGCGCCGGCCGGGTCGTGGCGCAGGGCGACCCCGGCGAGATCGTCACCCCCGAGCTGGTCCACGAGGTCTTCGACCTGCGCTGCGAGATCATCGTCGATCCGCAGTCGGGCACCCCGCTCATCGTGCCGGAGGCGCGCCGCCGCGTGTCCGCCCCCGCCGGCTGACCGGAGCCGGGCTTCCCTTCTGGATGGAACGTCGCGGAACGCACCAAAAGACGTGGAACGGTGCCGCCGCACGGGCGACCCTTCTGCCGACGTCCACACCATCCCAGGGGGAAGACTCATGGACCACGCCGTCGTCATCGGCGCCAGCATGGCGGGACTGCTCTCCGCCGCCGCACTGCACCGCCTGTTCGCCAAGGTCACGGTGCTCGACCGGGACACGCTGCCCGCAGCGGACGCCCATCGCAAGGGCACCGCGCAGAGCCGCCACGCCCACGGCCTGCTCTCCAGGGGCTGCGCGACCATGAACGAGCTGCTGCCCGGCATCTCGGCCGAGCTGATCGCGCGGGGCGCGCTGCCGTGCGACGCCATGAACCAGGGCCGCAACATCCACGACGGGCACCGGCTGGCCCGCGGCGCCGGCGGCGTGCTGAACGGCCTGCTGATGAGCCGGCCGCTGCTCGAAGGCCAGGTGAGACGCCGGGTCGCGGCCATGCAGGGGATCCGGGTGGCGGACGGCCGCGCGGTCACCGGCCTGCTCGCCCGTGAGGGCCGGGTCACCGGCGTACGGCTGGCCGGCGGCGAGCCGCTGCCCGCCGACCTCGTCGTGGACGCCTCCGGCCGGGGCTCGCGCACCCCGCACTGGCTCGGCGAGCTGGGCTACCGGCCGCCCCACGAGGAGCGCATGGCCCTCGACCTGCGCTACAGCACCCGCGAGTTCCGCCGCCGCCCCGGCGACCTGGACGGCGACCTGCTCGTCATCATCGGCCCCACGCCGGAACGCCCGCGGTTCGGGGTGGCGCTGGCGCTGGAGGGCGACCGCTGGATCGTCACGATGGGCGGCTACGGCGACGCCCCCGGCCCCGCCCTGCCGGAGTTCACCGCGTTCGCGGACACGCTGCCCGCCCCCGACCTGCGGCACCTGCTCGCGACCGCCGAGCCGGTCGGGGAGCCGCGGGCCTACCACACCCCGGCCGGCATCCGGCGGCGCTACGAGCGGCTGACCCGCTTCCCCGAGGGGCTGCTGGTGACCGGCGACGCCGTGTGCGCGTTCAACCCGCTCTACGGGCAGGGCATGACGGTGGCCGCCCTGGAGGCGAAGGTCCTGCTGGACGCGGAGCTGACGCCGCGGGCGTTCTTCCGCCGGATCGCGCGGATCGTGGACGCCCCCTGGGAGATCACCGTCGGCGGCGACCTGAAGCTGCCCGTGGTCGCGGGCGAGCCGTCGCCGCGGGTGCGGATGGTCAACGCCTATCTGGGGCGCTTCCTCGCCGCCGCGGCGCACGATCCCGAGCTGGCCAGGCGGTTCCTGCGGGTGGCGCATCTGTACGACCCGCCGCCGGCGCTGATGAAACCGCCCGCGCTGCTCAAAGTGCTCCGCAGCGGCGCACCACGAGCAGTGCCAGTGCCCGCGTGACCGCGCGCAGCTCGCCCAGGTCCACCTGCTCCCTGGGGGCGTGCGCGTACCGTACGTCCCCGGGGCCGTAGTGCAGGGTCGGGATGCCGCCGGCCGCGTACAGGCGCAGGTCGCTGCCGTAGGGGGCGGCCGACTCCGCCGGGCGCGCGCCGGTCACGTCGGCGACCGCCCCCGCGACCTGGCCGAGCAGCTCGTGCCCGGCCGGCAGCCGCCCGCTGGCGAACTGGCCGCCCGGCCAGGTCACCGCGGGCGGGTTGTCCCGCAGCCACGGGTGCGCGACCCCGGCGACCGCCTCCTCGAACGCCGCCCGCGCCGCCGCCGGGTCCTCGTCCAGCCGCACGCCCAGCCGGCCCTCGGCGACCAGCAGGTCGGGCACGGTGCTGGCCCAGTCGCCTGCGCGTACGACGCCGATCTCGATCGGGTAGGGCATCGGGTTGCCGCCGAACAGCTCGTGCGCGTCCCGGTTGCGCTCGGCCTCCAGCCGCCTGATCGCCTCGAACACCGGCCAGAACGCCTCGACCGCGTTGACCCCCTCGTAGCGGGTCGCCCCGTGCGCGGCCCGGCCGGCGATCTCCACCCGGAAGGTCAGCGCGCCCGCGTTCGCCGTGATGACCGCGCCGCTGGTCGGCTCGGTGATGACCGCCGCCTCGGCGGTGTGGCCGCGCGCCAGGGTGGCGAACGCGCCGAGCCCGCCGTCCTCCTCGCTGATCACGCAGTGCACCGCGAGCGGCCTGGCCAGCCGCACCCCCGCCCGGCGCACGGCCCGCGCCACGGCCAGGTTGGCGACCAGGCCGGCCTTCATGTCGCAGGCGCCCCGGCCGTACAGCACGTCGCCCTCGATCCGGGCCGAGAACGGGTCGCTGCCCGCCCACTTGGCCAGGTCGCCGGTGGGCACGACGTCCACGTGGCCCTGGAGCGCCAGCGCCGGCGGGCCCTCGCCCGGGGTCACGGCGGCGACGCCGTAGCCCTCGGAGCGCGGGGCCTCGGTGCCCGGGAAGCCGGGCCTGGCGGTCAGGCCGGGCAGGTCGAGCTTCCACACGTCCACGTCCATGCCGGCCTCGTCGAGCAGGCGGGCGAAGCGGTGCTGCAGCTCGGACTCGGCGTCGGTGCCGGTGACGCTGGGGACGCGTACGGTCTCGGCGAGCAGGCTGACGGTCTCGGCCTCGTCGATGGCGTCGAGGACCCTGGCTTCCACGTCGTGCATGGAGCACACCCTAGGGCAGTGAACCCCTCGCGGGCCTCATGGCGATACAGGTCGTGCGGACGTGGATGAGCTGGATCGCGGTGACGCCCTTCGTCCTGTGGGCGGCGGTGCGGGTGAGCGGGTTCGAGCCGGACTGGCCGTGGGTGCCGGTGGTGGCGTACACGCCGTACGCGGCCGGGGCGGCGGCGCTGGGCGGGCTGCTCGCGCTGGCGCTGCGCCGGCCGGTCGCGGTCGGGGCGGCGTTCTGGGCGCTGGTGGTGCTGGGCGCGGCGGTGCTGCCGCGCGCCCTGTCCGACGGGAACCCGGCGGCCGGCGGGCCCGCGCTGCGCGTGCTGGCCGCCAACCTGCTGGTGGGGCGGGCCGACACGGCGGAGCTGATGGGCCTGGTCCGGCGGCTGCGGCCGGACGTGCTGACCCTCCAGGAGTTCACGCCCGGCGCGATGCGGCGGCTGGAGGAGGCGGGGGTGCGCGAGGCGCTGCCGTACGCGGTGACGCGGGCCCGCGAGGGCGTCGGCGGGTCCGCCGTGTACGCCCGGCACCCCCTCACCGCCGGGCGGGCGATCTCGCTGGGCGGGTTCGGGCAGGCCAGGGCGTGGCTGCGGCATCCCGGCGGCGCCCGGGTGGAGATCGTCTCGGTGCATCCGTGCGCGCCCAAACGGTACGGCCGCCAGCCCTGCTGGGAGGATGGACTGGACGCGCTGCCGCGCGGGGGCGGCGCGCTGCGGGTGCTGGCCGGGGACTTCAACGCCACGCTCGACCATCTGCCGATGCGCGAGCTGCTGGCGTCCGGCTACCGGGACGCGGCCGACGTCATGGGCCGGGGCCTCACCGCCACCTGGCCGCAGGAGGGGTCGCGGCAGCGGCTGCCCGGGGTGGCGATCGACCACGTGCTGGCCGACGGGCGGATGGCGGTGCGCGACTTCGCGGTGCTCTCGCTCGGCCGCACCGACCACCGCCCGGTCTTCGCCGAGCTCGCCCTGCCCTGACCTTCTCCCGGAAGGCGTTCGCGGGGGCGGCTGCTCATAGACTTGAGCCGTGGAACAGCCCAAGTTCGAGATTCAGATGCTGCACGACCGGGTCATGATCAAGCTGGAGGCGGAGGCGGAGGAACGGCGCAGCGGCTCAGGCATCGTCATCCCGGCCACGGTCAAGCTGGCCAACCGGCTGGCCTGGGGCGAGGTGTGCGGCGTCGGGACGAACGTCCGCGCGGTCAAGGTCGGCGACAAGGTGCTGTTCAACCCGGAGGACCAGTTCGAGGTCGAGGTGCACGCCCAGGTCTATCTCGTGATGCGCGAGCGCGACCTGCACGCGGTGGCCACCCAGGAGACCGACCACGGCACCGGCCTCTACCTCTGATCCGGAGCTCAGACGAAGCGCTGGGCCAGCTCGATCACGTCGACGCCGATCGTGCGCAGCCCGAAGTAGACGATCACGGCGGCCGAGGCCACGGTGACGAGCAGCACGACGATGCGGACGGTCCAGCCCTGACGCTTGTACCACTGCGTCCAGGCGTGCAGCGTGCGCTTGCCGAACTCCAGCACCTTGTGCGCCCAGTGGAACTCCGTGGCCAGCACGGCGAGGCCCGCGAAGACCACGAGCCAGCCGGGGCCGGGGAAGGGCACCATGATGAGCCCGCCCACGACCATGATCGTCCCGATGACGCCGACCACGATCTTCAGCGTCATCGCGCCGGTGCGGGTGGCGCGGATGCCGTCCAGCCAGCCGTGCAGGCCGCCGCGGCGTTCGGGCATGTCGGAACGGGCGGCGGCCGCGTCCTTGATCACGTCGGCTTCGCCGGTGTCGGTGTTCTGGGTCGGCACAGATTCCCCCGGGCAGTCGGTCTGCCATTCAGGATACGGGTCCGGCGCCGTGATTCACTTGCAAGCGACTAGCAGCGCACTAAACACGACAAACCGTAAAATTTCCGGCTTGATCCCGCCGCTGAACAGCTTCTTCCGGCAAATATCGGTTAATGTCTCCTATGCCCGAAGTCCTGCTCCGAACCGTCACCGGCCCCGTACGAGCCGCGGCCGTCACCGGCGCCGTACTCCCCCACGAGCACCTGCGCAACGACCTGCGCTGGGGCGTGGGCGTCGACTCCGACCCGCACCGCTGGCTCGACGAGGAGCAGGCAGTCACCGCCGAGCTGCGCGAGCTGCGCCAGTCCGACGAGCTCGGGCTCGTGGTGGACCTGACCTGCATGGGCATGGGCCGCGACGCCGCGTCCCTGGCCCGCGTCGCGGCGGGCGCCCGGGTGCCGGTCATCGCCTCGACCGGGCTGTTCGCCGAGCCGTTCGCGGGCGTACGCGAGGAAGGCGTCGAGGAGCTCACCCGGCGGCTCATGCACGAGATCTCCAGCGGCCTCGACGGCACCGGCGTCTTCCCCGGCGTCATCGGCGAGATCGGCTCCTGGGGCCCCGAGCCGACGCCGCGCGAGGAGCGGTGCCTGATCGCCGCCGCCCACGCCGCCCTCCAGTCCCGGCTGCCCGTCGCCACGCACGGGCGCAACGCCCCGGCCCTGCTGGAGATCCTGCTCGGCCGCGGCCTGCCGGCGGCGCGGGTGGCCGTCGGCTACGCGGGCACCGACCTGGGCGCCGTCCGCAAGATCGCCGAAGCGGGCGCGTACGTGAGCCTCGCCGCCCTCGGCCTCGGCGCCGACCAGGCGGCCAGGATCGCGCTCGCCCTCATCGAGGACGGCCACGCCGAGCGCCTGCTGCTCAGCACGGGCCTCAGCCGGGTCGCCCAGCTCAGCAAGTACGACGGCCACGGGTACGCCCACCTGTTCCACGCCCTGCTGCCGCGCCTGCGCGAGGCGGGCACCGCCGAGGACACGATCCGCCTCATCACCCGCGACAACCCCCTCCGCTGGCTGACCTCCGGCTCCGCCTGACCGCGCTCACGCCCTCAGCGCGAACAGCAGGAACTGGGCCCGGTGGGAAAGGCCGCGGTAGGCGTCGGGGGCGATCTCGGCCGCCTCGGGCAGGGGGTCGGGCTCGACGATGTCCTCGACCGCGAGCCCCGCGTCCCGGAACGCCGCCAGCATGGCCCGCAGCGGACGGTGCCAGAACCGCATGGCCATCGTCCGGCCGCCGCGCTCCCAGGCGTCCGTGTACGCGTACGTGCCGAGGTAGTCGTCGCTGCCGCTGATCCGCATGTCCATGAAGGGGTGGTGGGTGGACAGCACCACCCGGCCGCCGGGCGCGAGCACCCTGGCGAACTCGCGCAAGGTCGGCTCCCACTCCTCCAGGTAGTGCATGACCAGCGATGACAGCACCAGGTCGAACGCGCCGCCAGGGAAGGGGAGCGGGCGGCTCAGGTCGGCCTGGAGCAGGGGCACACCGGGGCCCAGCCGCTCGCGCGCGAGGGCGAGCAGGCCGGCGCTGAGGTCGACGCCCGTGACGGCGGCGCCACGGGCGATCAGCTCGGCGGCGTGCGCCCCCGCCCCGCAGCCGGCGTCCAGCACGCGCAGCCCGGCGACCTCGCCGGCCAGGGACAGGATCGCCGGGCGTTCGTAGAGGTCGTTGTAGGGGCTGATCTCGTTGTCGCGCGCGTACGAACGGGCGAACCCGTCGTAGTCGTTGTACTTCACCTTTGCGTCCGTCACGTCGTAGAAGCTATCCAGGGCGGCTTCGGTCGCGTCGCGGGCCATTAGGATCTGGGCTACGCGAGCCTCGGGCCGGGTGGGGGATGGAGACTGAGCACACGCACGGGAACGTGCACCAGCGCGGCGGCGGGCGGCTGCGGGGGCCGTTGTCCGCGCTGACGCGGTTGCGGCGGGCGGGTGACATCCCGGTCGTCGTGATGCTGGCGTGGGCGGGCTGGCTGGCGGTTCCCTGGTCCTTCTCCGGCCTCGCCCAGGCCAGAGCGGCGGCCGCCGCTGCCGCCGCCGACGCCGAGCCGCCCCGGCTAGAGGCCCTCGCCACCGACGCCCAGCCGGCCAGGCCGGAAGTCCTCGCCACCGGCACCGCTCCCCTGTCCATCGGCGTCGCGCGGGCCGCGTGGGGGCTTCCCGCCGTCTCCGCCCCGCAGCTCCCGACCGTGCGTCCGGCGAGTGCTCCGGCTGAGGCCTCTGCTGAGGCCACGGCTGAGGCCGCGGTCCTGCCACACCCGGCCGCCCTGGCCGAGCAGGCGATCGCGGCCGAGCGGGCGCGGATCGCCGGGGAGGTGCATGATGCCGCCGGGCACGGCCTGGCGGCGATCGCCATGCAGGCCGGGCTCGCGCTCGTGACCCTCGACGACGACCCCGAGCAGACGCGGGCGTCCCTGCGGGCGATCAAGGAGACGAGCACGGCCGCGCTGGCCCAGCTCCGCGCCGCGCTCGACGGCATCGACCCGCCCGCGGGCGACCTGGCGGCCCTGATCGACGGCGTACGCGCCGCGGGCCTGCCGGTGGACGTCGAGCCCGCAGGCCTCCCCGTCCCCCCGCAGCTCCGCGACACCGTCTACCGGGTGGTCCGCGAGTCCCTCACCAACGTGCTGCGCCACGCGGGCCCGACCCGCGCCCTGGTCCGGATGACCGACGCCCCCACCGCGTACGTCCTGGAGATCGCCGACCGCGGCCCCGGCGCCGGGCAGGCCGCCGAGGGGCGCGGCCTGCGGGGCATGCGCGCCCGCGTCACCGAGGCGGGCGGCCACTTCGCCGCGGGCCCGCGCGAGGGCGGCGGCTTCCAGGTGACCGCCCGCTTCCCCCACCCGCCGGATCGGGGACAGGCATGACCGAGCACGGACCGGGCGTCGCGGACATCCGGGTCGCGATCGCCGACGATCAGGCCGTCGTCCGGATGGGCCTGCGGGCGCTCCTGGAGCGGGAGCCGGGCATGGGGTGCGTCGGCGAGGCCGTGGACGGCGCGGCGGCCCTGGCCCTGGTCCGCAGGACGCGCCCCGACGTGCTGCTGCTCGACGTCCGCATGCCCGGCATGGACGGCCTGGCCGCGCTCCGGGCGATGGCGGAGGACCCGGAGCTGCGCGGCACCAGGATCGTGGTCGTCACGACGTTCGCCGTCGACGAGTACGTCTTCGCCGCACTCCAGGCCGGCGCCAGCGGCTTCGTGCTCAAGGACAGCGCCCCCGACGAGCTGGTCAACGCCGTGCGGGTGGTCGCCGCCGGGGAGGCGCTGCTGTCCCCGGCGATCACCAGGAAGGTCATCGGCCTGTTCGGCCGGCACGGCACGGAGCCGGTCGAGGGCATCGCCACGCTCACCCCGCGCGAGCGCGAGCTGGCGGCCTGGGTGGCGACCGGCCGGTCGAACGAGGAGATCGCGAAGGAGCTGGTGATCAGCCCCGACACGGTCCGCACCCACGTCAGCCGGGCCATGGTGAAGCTGCGCGCCCGTGACCGGGCGCAGCTCGTCGTGTTCGCGATGCGCGCCGGGCTCACGCTGCCGCCGGCTTGACCGGCTTGACCGGCTTGCGCAGGAACCCCTCGTAGTCGCGCTGCTGGAGCTGGGCCTCGATCTGCTTGACGGTCTCCAGCCCGACCCCGACCATGATCAGCACGCTGGTCCCGCCGAACGGGAAGTTCTGCTGCGTGCCGGGGTCCCGCAGGATCGCGAACGCCACCAGCGGCAGCAGCGCGAGCACCGCCAGGTAGACGGCCCCGGGCGCGGTCAGCCGGGACAGCACGTACGCCAGGTGCCGCGCCGTGGGCTTCCCCGGCCGCAGCCCCGGCACGAACCCGCCGTGCCGCCGGATGCCGTCGGCCACCTCGTCCGGGTTGAAGGTGATCGACACGTAGAAGTAGGCGAAGGCGGCGACGAGCAGCGCGTACACGCTCATGTAGAGCGGGTGCGCCCCTGCGGCGAGGTTGCGCTCCACCCACCCCTGCGCCCCGTCGCCGAGCAGCGGCGCCGCCAGCGCGGGCAGGTAGAGCAGCGACGAGGTGAAGATGACCGGGACGATCCCCGCCTGGTTGACCTTGAGCGGGATGTAGGAGCCGCCCCCGCCGTACGCCCGCCGCCCCACCGGCCGCGCGTACCGGATGGGGACCCGGCGCTGCGCCTGCTCGACGAAGATCACGGCCGCCACCAGGAGCAGCCCGGCCACCACCATCACCACGGCCCCGGCCGGCGTCAGCACGAAGATCTTCGACATGTACCCGGGGAAGACGGCCACGACCTGCGTGAACATCAGCAGCGACATGCCGTTCCCGACTCCCCGGCCGGTGATCAGCTCGCCCAGCCACATGACCACGCACGCCCCGGCCACCATGGTCACGACGATGACGGCCGACGGCAGCAGCCCGTCGTCCCGCAGCAGCGGCCGCGGGCAGCCGGGCAGGAGCCCGCCGCCGCGGGCGAGCGCGACGACCGTGCCGGCGTTCAGCACGGCGAGGGCGACGGTCAGGTAGCGGGTGTACTGGGTGATCCTCGCCTGCCCGTTCTGCCCCTCCTTCCTGAGCGCTTCCAATCGCGGCACCACCACGGCGAGCAGTTGCATGACGATGCTGGCGGTGACGTACGGCATGACGCCGAGCGCGAACACCGACAGCTGCAGCATCGCGCCCCCGCTGAGCATCTGCGCCAGGTCGAACAGCCCCCCGGAGGCCGACCCGACGCACGCGCGCACCACCGCCACGTCCACCCCGGGCGCGGGCAGCACCTGCCCCAGCCGGAACAGCGCGACGATCGCGAGCGTGAACAGCAGCTTCCTGCGCAGCTCCGGAATCCGGAACGCCCTGGCGAAGACGGTCAGCATGGTCACCGAGTCTGTCCGCCGCGCCGGGGCCGGGTCGTCCGCCGTGACGAGGCTCCGGCGTACGCGAATCCGCGTATCCCGTAGGTTGATCCCCATGAGCGCGGTGTGGGTGATCAGCGGGCCGCCGGGCGCGGGCAAGTCCACGGTGGCCGCCGAGCTGCTCGCCCGCCTGTCCCCCGTGCCCGCCCTGCTCGACAAGGACACCGTCTACGGCGACTTCGTGGCCGAGGTCCTGCGCGCGCACGGCCGTCCCGGCGGCGAGCGCGAGGGCCCCTGGTACGACGAGCACGTCAAGCGCTTCGAGTACGCCGGCCTGACCCGGCTGGCCCGCCAGATCCGCGGCCACGGCTGCCCGGTGCTGCTCGACGGCCCGTTCACCACGCAGGTGCACGACGCGGAGCGGTGGGCGGAGTGGGTGGCGGAGCTGGGCGGCGCGCCGGTGCGGCTGCTGTGGGTGCGCTCCGACGGCCCGACGCTGCGCGCCCGCCTCACGGCCCGCGGCCACGCCAGGGACGCGGGCAAGCTGGCGGACTTCGCCCGCTACCTGCGCGACATCCGCGTGGACGAGCCGCCGGTGGTGCCACACCTGGAGATCGACAACCGGCCCGGCGCGCGGCCGGTCGCCGACCAGCTCACCGCGGCGGGCATCCCTCAGCCCACGCGGTAGTCGTCGTCCCGCGCGTCCAGGATCGCCATGTGGCCCGGCAGGTGGCCGATCGCGTACTCGACGCCGCTCGCCATGACCGCCGCCTGCGGCGTCACCCCGCACGCCCAGAACAGCGGCACCTCACCCTCGCGTACCACGGCCGGGTCGCCGAAGTCCGGCCGGGCGAGGTCGCCGATGCCGAGCCCGGCGGGGTCGCCCACGTGCACGGGCGCGCCGTGCACGCGCGGGTAGCGGCCGCTCACCTCGACGGCGGTCCCGACCAGCTCCCCGGGCACCGGCCGCATCGACACCACCAGCGGCCCCGACAGGCGGCCGGCCGACCGGCAGGGGACGTTCGTGACGTACATCGGCACGTTCGTCCCCAGCTCCAGATGCCGTACGGGCACCCCCGCCGCGAGCAGCGCCCGCTCGAACGTGAAACTGCACCCGATGAGGAACGGCACCAGGTCCTCGCGCCACTCGGCCGTCACCGCGCCGAGGTCGGCGACCGGCCGCCCGTCGCGGTAGAGCCGGTAGCCCGGCAGGTCGGTACGCAGGTCGCCGCCGAACAGCGCGGTCGACCACGCGCCCGGCTCCCCCACGTCGAGCACCGGGCAGGCGCGCGGGTTGTGGTGGGCGAACAGCAGCAGGTCGTAACGGAGCGCCGCCGGCACGGCGATGAGGTTGGCCTGCGTCCAGCCCCGGCACCAGCCGGCGGTGGGCGCCCGCTCGCCGGCGCGGAAGCGCTCCCGCGCCCGCGCGGGGCTCAGTTCGGCGACGTCCTCCACCCTTCGACAGTAGGTCGGCCCTGGTCATGTGGTCCACCGCGCGGACGGGCGTGAGTGCCGTGCTTTCCGGGGTAGCGGGTCTCGCCGTGCGGCTCGATGTGAACCTCCTCGACTATGTGCTCATCGCCCTCTACTTCGTGACCGTGCTCGCCATCGGCATCGCGGCCCGCAAACGGATCAGCTCCAGCCTGGACTTCTTCCTGGCCGGGCGCGGCCTGCCGGCGTGGATCACCGGCCTCGCCTTCGTCTCGGCCAACCTGGGCGCGATCGAGATCCTGGGCATGGCGGCCAACGGCGCCCAGTACGGCGCGATGACCGTGCACTACTACTGGATCGGCGCGGTCCCGGCGATGGTGTTCCTCGGCATCGTGATGATGCCCTTCTACTACCGCTCCAAGGTGCGGAGCGTCCCCGAGTTCCTGCGCAGGCGGTTCAACGGCGCGACGCAGCTGCTGAACGCGATCACGTTCGCGGTGGCGCAGATCCTCATCGCCGGGGTGAACCTGTACGCGCTGGCGCTGGTGATGGAGCTGCTGCTGGGCTGGCCGCTGCCGGTGTCGGTGGTGGTGTCGGCGGTGATCGTGCTGTCGTACATCACCCTGGGCGGTCTCTCCTCGGCCATCTACAACGAGGTGCTGCAGTTCTTCGTCATCCTCGCCGGGCTGATCCCCCTGACCGTGCTCGGCCTGATCAAGGTGGGCGGGTTCAGCGGCCTGGCCGACAAGATCCGCCAGGGCCCGCTAGGCGAGCCCGGCCTGCACACCTGGGCCGACACCGCGGGCCAGAACCCGATGCAGGCGCACTGGATCGGCATCGTGTTCGGGCTCGGCTTCGTGCTGTCGTTCGGCTACTGGACGACGAACTTCGCCGAGATCCAGCGGGCCCTGTCGGCCAGGAACACGAACGCGGCCCGGCTGACGCCGATCGTGGCCGCGTTCCCGAAGATCTTCATCCCGCTGGTGACGGTGCTGCCCGGCATGATCGCGCTGGTGCTCTTCAGCGACCTCGGCAAGGGGCAGGCGTACAACTACTCGATCCCGCTGCTCATGCGGGACCTGCTGCCGAACGGCGTGCTCGGGATCGCGGTGACCGGGCTGCTGGCCTCGTTCATGGCGGGCATGGCGGCCAACATCAGCGGCTTCAACACCGTCTTCGCCAACGACATCTGGGCGGCGCACGTCCGTCCCGGCCGCGACGACCGGCACTACCTCAAGGTGGGCAGGATCGCGACGGTGGCCGGCGTCGCGCTCGGCGTCGGGACGGCGTTCATCGCGGCCGGTTACTCCAACATCATGAACTACCTGCAGGCGCTGTTCTCGTTCTTCAACGCGCCGCTGTTCGCCACGTTCGTGGTCGGCCTGTTCTGGCGGCGGATGACGCCGTGGGCCGGTTTCTGGGGGTTGCTGTCCGGGACGCTGGCCGCGTTCGCGTCGTACGTGCTCTACAAGGCCGGGGTGATCGACTTCGGCACCGAGCTGAACGCCAGCTTCTGGGGCGCGGGCATCGCCTTCGCCGTGGACGTGCTGGTGTCCGTGGTGGTCACGCTGGTCACCACGCAGAAACCGGAGGAGGAGCTGCGCGGGCTCGTATGGGGGCTCAGCGCGGTGGACCTGGAGGACGACGCGCTGGCCGGTGACCGCAAGTGGTACCGGTCGCCGGTCGTGCTGGGCGTGGGCGCGGTCGTGCTGGCCGCCGTGATGTACGGGGTGATTCTGTGAGCGACATCCGCATGGTGATCGGCGGGCTGTTCCTGGTCTACGGCGTGATCCTGATCGTCGCCGGCGTGGTGGGCGAGGCGGTGAACCTCTGGACCGGGCTGGCCATGGCCGTCTTCGGCGGGCTGTTCGTGGCCTGGGCCCGGGCCCGCCGCATCTGAACGGGCCCGGGCCTCTCGCTTTCCGTTGATGTCAGTACTCGACCTCGAAGGTGTGGGGTCCCAGCCCGTACCCGTCGCCCCGGGGGACGACGTACCCCTCCTCGATGAGCGTCGCCAGGCTCGCCCGCAGCTCGTCCTCCTCCAGGCCGGAGGTGTGCACCAGCGTGTCGAGCCCGGCGCCGCCCGTCTCGACCGCGAGGGAGGCGACGGCCTCGTACACGTGGATGTCGACGTCGGACAGCTCCTGGACGTCGTGGCCCTCGGTCATGATCGCTGCCTCGCCCCCTCGCGCAGCCGCTCGGGATCCACCTCCCGGTCCGGGTACCTGCGCAGGTACTCGGACTCCAGCTCGTTCGTACGGGAGGTGTGGTGGGACAGGGCGTCGTCGGAGCCGTGGAAGAACGTGTCGCTCCGGGTGGTGTGGAGCTGGCGCAGCTCGCGGATCAGGTCGTCGTCGCTGAGCTGGGCCGGATCTATTCCCATCGTCGTCATGGGGTCCCCTCTACCCCGGAGTCCTCCGACAATATCTGTCACAATTCCTGACATTTAGGCATTGTCTGTAAGATGCCGCCGCTTTACCTTCCCGTTATGGACCTCGAGCTCCGGCACCTCAGGATCGTCCGCGCGGTCGCGGACGCGGGAAGCGTGAGCAAGGCCGCGTTGACGCTCGGGCTGGCACAACCGGCCCTGACCGCCCAGCTCAAGCGCATCGAACGGGTGCTCGGCGGCGCCCTGTTCGAGCGCGACCGCCACGGCGCCCGGCCCACAAGGCTCGGCGAACTCGTACTCGCCCGCGCGCGGGTGCTCCTCCCGGCGGCCAAGGAACTGCAGGACGAGGCCGTACGCTTCGCCCACACCCCCACCCCCGGCTACCGCATCGGCGCCACCAACGGCCCGATCCTCGGCGGGCTGGTGGACCGGCTCGCGGCGGAGCGGCCCGTCTCGACGTACACGTCCTGGTCGAGCCACGAGCTGATCAGCATGGTCGAGCTCGGCCGCCTCGACTACGTGCTGACCGGCGCCTGCGGCGACTCCGGCACCCCCACCGGCGCGCTCGTCTGGGACACCATCAGCCTCGACCCCGTCTTCTGCCTCGTCTCCGAGAACCACCCCGCCGCCAAGGAGAAGGAGGTGGAGCTGGCCGACCTCGCCGACGAGCACTGGGCGGGGACGCCGGGGGACGGCTGCTTCGCCGACTGCTTCGCGATGGCCTGCGCACGGGCCGGCTTCACCCCGGGAACGATCTACGAGACGGACGTGCCGACCTGCACCCACCTGGCCCAGGTGGGCCGCGCCGTGGCCCTCTGCCAGGCCACCCACCAGCCCGCGCAGGGCCTGGTCATGGTGCCGCTGGCCGGCGCCCCGCTGCGCTGGCGGCAACTCCTCGGCCACCACCCGACGGCGGCGGACGCCGCCTGGGTCCTCACCCAGGCCAAGGAGGCCCACCGGGACGCCATCGGCCGCAGCCCGACGTACAGCGACTGGCTCACCCGCAACCCGTCCTACGGCACCACCCCCTGACCCGCATACCGCCCGCCCTACGTCTTGCACCCACCTGCACATCAGCCCGTCCCGATGATCGCCACCGCCCCCGGAACATGGAATGATGTCCGCGAAGACCCCTCTCCCACCGGCCCATGGCACCCACAACCGGTCCTGATGCTCTAGCCTTAGCCATGCACCAGGGCTCAGCATGATCCACTCAGGACCACGCCACGGCCACACAACTGAATCCAGGGGCGGTAGCTCAGCCGGTCAGAGCATCGGACTCATAATCCGTGGGTCGTGGGTTCAAGTCCCACCCGCCCTACTCACCAATACCGCATCCGACCTGGGGTTTCTCGGTTTTCGTCGGCCGCAAATCGTTTTTGATCATGGTTGGTTGCTCGATGGTTGCTCTTGTGTACGGATCGTGTACGACGATAGATCACTTAGGCCGCCATCGTCAGGTCAGACCCCGGTGACCCATCAGAAGATCAAGCCAGAAGGTGTGCGCGGCGTCGCCGGTCGACGGTGGCCTGCTGTGCGGTCAACTCTCGTCCAGCCGGCTCGTCTTGCTCGCCAGGCATTTCTGACCAGCAGATTAAGGATCCGCTGCTTCTCGTTGCGAACCGCTCGGCATGAGGCAGACCCCCGAAGGGGGTCGGCGGGCCTGCCGAAGTTCGGTTGTTCAGGTGGTGGCGTCTCAGGTGTGGGTGGGAGGGTGATCAGCGGGGCGGTCTGGGCGCCTGCGGCTGCGGTGCTGACCAGGGCGGAAGTGGGTTCGGCGGCGGCGCGGGCCACCTCGGGGTAGACGCTGGTGTAGGTGTCGCGGGTGTAGGTGGAGGAGACGTGGCCGACGTCTCCTGTACGACCTTCAGGTCCACCCCGGCGGCCAGCAGGAGCGAGGCCGCGCCGTGGCGGAAGGAGCGCATCTCGGCAGGCATGAGCTAACGGCCGGGCGGATAAGACTTCAACCTTGTCAGCGCGGTCAGACCGACGACCGGCGAGTTGGGCCGGGCGGCGTCGACGGCCTCTCCGGTGGTGTTGATGACGTGGTCGACTCCACCTTGCCCCAGGATGATGGCGCTTACGAGCGAGGCGAAGCGAACTCCGGGCAGTCGGGGGGCTTCGATGGCACTGGTGACGCGGGCAGGGGTCTGCCGGAAGAAGGCGTAAATAGCCAAGCCGGTCGCTTGATGGGTCTTGACGTGGGGGGAAACCACGTAGGAGGCGTAGCCGTTCTTCGTGCCGTTCGTCCATTCTTGCTGGCTCGGTACGTCGTAGGGGTATTCGCTCTGGTAGAAGATGGTCCGTCCGCGCTCGCCGTTCCAGATGACCTGATACTTCTGATAGTGCTCGGCGTACAGCCCGAGAACGGTGACGTCGTCGCCGTTCACCACCAGGCCGTGGTCGGCCTTGTTTTCGTGCCACAGGGTGCCGGTGCCGTGATCGCCGCGCCAGAGCCAGATGCTGTCGACGATCACGTGACTGCTGTTGATCTCGATGCTGGTCGCCGCCGAGCCTGCTCGGGGTCCGCCGACGCGTATGAACACGTCGCTGAGGCTCGTCGGGTTTCGCGGTTCACCTGGAAGGCCACGAAATGTCCCGATCTTGACGAGGACATCTGAGCGCACGGGCCCGGCGTCGACGGTGAGGCCGGAGATCGATACACCGGCGACGTCGGCCACCTCGATGGCGGCCGTCCCCTTGATCGGAGCCAGGGAGGCATAGCCCATGCCCATCACCACCGTGTTCGCACGGGTGACGCGGATGGGCTCATCCAGATTGTAGACGCCGGGGGTCAGCATGAGATTCTTGCCGCCGGCCAGCGCGGCGTTGATGGCCGTCACGGAATCCTGGGGCTTGGCGATGAAGAAGTCGCCGATTGGAATCTTCCTGCCATCGCGGGTGGAGGTGGACCAGCGGACGCCCGCGGTGTCACGAGCGACGTTCGGCACGAACACCTCGTAGCGGTCACCGCTGAGATAGAGGAAAGGCGCCTCTCGGGACACCGGCGTCCTGTCCAGCGACGTCGTGCCGCCCGGGGCGAAAGTGGTGGCCGGCGCGCCATGGACACCGGAGAACACCAGATTCGCCGAGTCTCCCCGCCAGCCACCGATCTCGCTGTCACGGCTGTACCACTGTGCCACAGACAGTTCCGTCGCTGAGTCGCCGCTGTCCACCGTGCCATCGATCTTGCTGTTGACCAGTTCCGAACCGAACGCGTAGGAGCCGGTCATCCCGTTCAGGTCGAGATCGCCCTTGATGTGCACCCGGCGCAGCGGGGATCCCTGAGAGACGTTCCAGCGCATGGTGTGCGGCTTGGCCACCTGCTCAGAGGCGTTGGAGTCACCCGGCACGGGCCGCTGGATCGGGTTGATGCTCAGGTTGCCGACCGTCCGCCAGAAGTTCACCAGCGCATTGGGCACCTGTCCCGGTGACGGGTTCACATGCAGTGCGCCGTTGATCAGTACGTCGTCCGGCGAGGCGCCGAGACCGTGGATCGAGGTGTAGTAGCCGACCTGGGAATTGATGATTCCGGTGGCGGTCGATGGGTCGTTCTCTCCTGCGGCGCTCCCGTACGTGCCGGGCTTGAAGAAGACCGCGTGTCTGGCCTCGCTGAAATTCACCGTTCGTCGCGATACCCCGAAGGTAGGCGTTGATCTCATCGACAGACGCCGTGCCGTCAAAGATCTTCACATTGGGCCCGAAGTCAGGGTTGTTCCCGTCCGAAGCCGTGGACATGGCCGGCGCGGGGGCAGCGAGCACCAACGCGCCGCAAGCACCGGCGGCGACCAGAGGGAGCAGCTTCCGCGGCCTCTTGGGCTCTGAAGGCGTATCTCTCATGGGTGTCCTCTCGACGTGGGGAGTGGTCGACCTTGGAGTCCAGTGGAGGCGCCGCGGTGGGCGGTGTAGCCGCCGTCGGCCGGGATCTCGGCGCCGGTGACGTACGAGGCTTCGTCGGGGATGAGGAAGACGACGAGCGGGGCGACGTCGTCCACGGTGCCGCGCGCGGCCCAGAAGGGTCTGGTTGAAAGGCGTCCGGGGCGGAGGCGGTCATCGGGGTGTCGATGAAGCGAGGTGAATGGTGTTGACGCGGATGCCACGCGGGCCGAGTTCCAGTCCGTCCACCCGGCCGCCGCGCCCTGGCCGCCGGCGGCACCGGTGACCCCGACGACCTTGCCTCGCACGCGGTTCATGCCGGACGGTGCCGGGGACGGGGACGGGCCTTAGGCAGTGGCACCGGGTCCGCGCCGGCGACAACGGTGTTGCGGACCGTGCCGATGCCCTCGACGGTGATCTCCACCGTGTCGCCCGGCTGGAGCGGCGGCGGGTCCTGCTTGCCGCGCAGGCCCCACAGCTCGGCGAGGCAGCCGCCGTTGCCGCAGGTGCCGGAGCCGAGCACGTCGCCGGGCCGGACCCAGGTGCCGCGCGAGGCGTACGCGACGAGCTCCTCGAACGGCCAGCTCATGTTGGACAGCAGGTCGCGGCCGATCTGCGTACCGTTGACGCTGACGGTGAGCCCGAGGTTCAGGAAGCCGTCGGTGTCCCGGTACGGCTCCAGCTCGTCCGCCGTCACCAGCCAGGGGCCCAGGGTGGTGGCGGTGTCCTTGCCCTTGCACGGGCCGAGGCCGACCTGCATCTCGCGGGACTGCAGGTCGCGGGCCGACCAGTCGTTGAAGATGGTGTAGCCGTAGATGTGGTGGCGGGCCTGCTCCGGAGTGAGCGCCCTCCTTCCCGATGACGGCGGCGACCTCCAGCTCGAAGTCGAAGGCGTGACAACCGGGCGGGATCGGCACGTCGTCGTGGGCGCCGATCATGGCGTGTGGGTTGCCGAAGTAGAAAGTCGGCGCGTCGTACCAGGCGTCGGGGACGCCGCCGCGCCCCTCCACGCTCTTGCGCACGCCTTCGACGTGCTCTTCGAACGTGACGTAGTCGCGGACCGAGGACGGCTGGACGGGCGGCAGCAGCCGCACCTGCGCCAGCAGGACCGGCTCGCCGGTCGGCACGTCCTCGGGCACGTGCAGGGGGCCGGCCCCGTCGGGCAGCGGCCTGATCATGTCGCCGTCCACGAGGCCGCAGCGGGTGCGGCCGTCGTGGGTGTAGGTCGCGATCTTCATCAGACGGGCGGGGCGACGAACACGCCGCGGTCGACGTCGTTGAACGACTCCTTGGCGATCAGCTCGTTCATGGGGTTGGCGGTGCCCCACTGGTCGGTGACCTCGGGCTGGGAGAAGTCGTGGACGTGGGGGTGCCAGGTGTCCTCGTCGAGCTCCTCCAGCTCGGTGGTGTACTCGACGGTGTTGCCGTGCGGGTCCAGGAAGTAGGAGAACGTGTTGTCGCCGGCGAGGTGGCGGCCGGGGCCCCAGATCATGCGGACGCCGGCGCGCAGCAGCCTGCCGGTGCCGTACATGTACTCGTCGAGGCCGCGCAGCTCGAAGCTGATGTGGTGCAGGCTGGCGTGCGGGCCGCGGGCGATGGCCATGCTGTGGTGCTGCGGGTTGCAGCGCATGAAGTGCATGACCTGGCCCATGCGGGGGTGGGCGAGGGTGTCGGACAGGGCGAAGCCGAGGTGGGTCTCGTACCAGACGCGGGTGGCGTCGATGTCGGGCGCGTTGAGCACGACGTGCGACAGCCGGACGGGAACGGACTCCTTGGCCTCCAGCTTGCGGTGCTTGCGGACGGCGACGTCGGCGGAGACCTCGACGGTGCGGCCGTCGAGGTCGAAGAAGCGGAAGCCGTAGCCGCCGCCGGGGGTGTCCAGCTTGCCCGGCTCGGAGATCAGCCGGACCTCGGCGGCGCGCAGCCGCTCGGCCAGGGCGTCCACGTCGCTTTCCGCTGCCGCGCCGAAGGAGACGAGGTCGAGCCGCTTCTCCTCCGCCTTACGCAACCGGATGATGTACTGCTCGGGCGAGCCCTCGGCGGCCAGGAAGCTGATGCCGTTGTCGTTGGCGACCTCGGTCAGGCCCCAGACGCCCGCGTAGAAGTCGCGCTGCTTGGCGTAGTCGGGCACGGCCAGGTCGACGTGCCGCAGGTGGGTGATGAGTCTCATGAGGGATCCTTCAGGTCGAAGAGCCTTGCGGCGTTGCCGCCGCGTACGGGGGTGTCCGCCAGCCCGGCCGCGCGCAGGGCGGCGAGCGGGTCGGGGTCGCCCATGTCGAAGGGGAAGTCGGAGCCGAGCAGCACCCGCTCCTGCCCGGCCACCCTGACCAGCTCGCGCAGCACGGCCGGGTCGTGGGTAAGTGAGTCGAAGTACAGCTCGCGCAGGTAGCTGCTCGGTTCGCGGGCACAGCCGCGGGCGTCGGGCCGCACCCGCCAGCCGTGGTCGGCGCGCCCCAGGTAGTACGGCAGGTAGCCGCCGCCGTGCGCGGCCAGCAGCTTCAGCCCGGGATGCCGGTCGAGCACGCCGGAGAAGATCAGGTGCGACAACGCCACCGCGTTCTCCACCGGCTGACCGACGATGTTCGACAGGTACCAGCGGTCCAGGCGTTCGTCCAGGGTGCAGCCGAAGGGGTGCAGGAACACCACCGCGCCCGTCTCGGCGGCGCGCGCCCAGAAGGGCTCATAGGCCGGGTCGGACAGTTCGCGGCCGGGCGCGTGGGAGGAGATCTCCACGCCTTTCAGCCCGTGTGCGAGCGCGTCGTCGAGGGCGCCGGGCAGCAGCGAGGGGTGCTGGAGCGGGGCCAGGCCCAGGCCGTACAGCCGGTCCGGCGCCTGGACGACGTGCGCGGCCACGCCCGCCGCGGCCAGCCGGCACACCTCGGCGGCCAGGCCGGGATCGGCCCAGTAGTGGTAGTGGGACGGCGACGGCGAGACGACCTGCACGTCCACGCCCGCCGCGTCCATCGCCGCCAGCCGGTCGACGACCCGGGTGAGCAGGCCGATCCGCTCGCCGATCATCGCGCCCGACACGGCCAGGGCCTCGGGCCCGTTGCGGCGGGCGTCCAGCTCCCGGTGGGCGTCGTGGCCGGGACGCCCCGCCACCGCCCGCTCGATCTCCGGCAGCAGGACGTGCGCGTGCACGTCAACGATGATCATGGGCGCTCGCTCACCATCGCCGCGATCGTGCCCATCAGGCCGGGCACGTCCGCGTCGCGCACCCCGTCGAGCTGCCAGTGGGCGAGCTGCACCGACGCCTCGACCACGGCCTTCACCCGGTCGTGGCGGCGGTCCATGAACGTCTCGAACAGCTCCTGGTCGAGCCGGTCGGCGGCGAGCAGCAGCTCGGCCAGGACGGCGGCGTCCTCCAGGCACTGGGCGGCGCCCTGGGCGAGGGTGGGCGGGCAGGCGTGGGCGGCGTCGCCGATCAGGACGGTGCGTCCGCGGTTCCACGGCCGGTCCACCAGCAGCGACTCGAACCAGGTGTAGTTGATGCGGGCCGGGTCGGTGATGTCGGCGCGGATCTCGTCCCAGGCGCCGCCGTACCCATCGGCCAGCGCCCGCATGTGCGCGGCCTTGTCGCCGACGGACTCGCGAGGACGAGCCTTCTCGACCAGGTACGCGTACATGGTGTCGGCGCCGGTCGGGCAGTAGCCGGCGATGAAGCAGGGGCCGCCGTAGATCAGGTCGGTGCGCTCGACGTCCTTGGGGCGGCGGGTGTGGATGCGCCAGATGCCCATGCCGACCGGCTCGGGCGCGGCCTGGACGCCGATCAGGGCGCGGACGTGCGAGCGGATGCCGTCGGCGCCCACCACCAGGTCGTAGGCGCCGGTGGTGCCGTCGGAGAAGGTCACCTCGCCGCTGTCCGAGACGGTGTCCACCGTCAGGCCGTACCTGACGTGCGCTCCGGCGTCGCGCACGGCGGCGGCCAGGATGGCCGCCAGCTCCGGGCGGTTCATGCCGAGGGTGGCGGGCAGATCGGGGCCACCGGTGCGGGCGTCGGGGATCTCGGCGAGCAGGCCGCCGTCGGGCGTGCGCAGCCCGAGCGTGTCGAACGCGAACCCGGCCGCGCTGACCTGCTCCCACACGCCGAGGTCGCGCAGCACCCGCAGCGCGTTGCCCTGCAGGGTGATGCCGGAGCCGAGTGTGGTCGGGCCCGGCTCGATCTCCGCGATCTCCACGGTGACGCCGACGCGGGCGAGCAGGATGGCCAGGGCCGGGCCTGCGGTGCCGCCGCCGACGATGAGGACGTTGCCTACTGCTGGCATGAGGGCCTCATTTGATGGCTAGGGGGTTGACGGGGGATCCGACCGCGCCGGTGACCGGCAGCGGAGGAGCGGTGAGGAAGAACTCGTACACGCCGTCGGCGGCGCAGTCGGCGGCCAGGGCGTCCAGGTCCCACATCTCGCCGACGAGCAGGCCGAGGTGCGGGATGACGACCTGGTGCAGGGGCTGGAACGCGTTGTCGAACTCGTTGGGCCGCACCTCGAAGCCCCACGTGTCGGTGGCGACGGCGGCCAGCTCGGTGCGTTGCAGCCAGCCGGCCGTCCAGAACGACAGGCCGGGCGAGGGGCCGCCGGCGTAGTCGCCCCAGCCCTCGCGCCTGGCCCTGGCCAGGCGGCCGGTGCGCACGCACACCAGGTCGCCGCGCCCGACCCGGACCCCGTGCGCCTCGGCCGTGGCCGTCAGGTGCTCCTCGGTGATGGCGAAGCCGTCCGGCAGCTCCCCGTACACGGCCGCCACGTCCAGCAGCACGCCGCGGCCCGCCACCGGGGCGGCCAGGTGCTCGATGCCGGTCACCTGGTCGCCCTCGCTGGTGACGACCTGGTCGGCGGGCCGGCCGTTCCAGGCCCGGCCGTGGTCGAAGATGTGGCCCAGGCCGTCCCACTGGGTGGAGCACTGCAGCGGCATGGCGATCACGTCGTCCGCGCCGCCGAAGCCGTGCGGGAAGCCCTGGTTCCCGTGGACGGCGTCCAAGCCGGTGTCGGTCATGGTGTGCACCGGGTTGGTACGGCGCCGCCAGCCCTTCTGCGGGCCGTCGGTGTCGAACCTCTGGGAGAGCGAGAACGACGCGCCGCGGCGGACGAGGCGGGCGGCGGCGGCCCGCGCGGCGTCGTCGATGAAGTTCACGGTCCCGAGGACGTCGTCCTCGCCCCAGCGGCCCCAGTTGGAGTACTTGGCGGCGGCCTCGGCGATGGCCTGCTCAGCGTTCATCGCGGCACCTGTTCCGCTGCGTGCCGAGGCTGGTGATCGTGCCCTCCATGACGTCCCCGTCGCGCAGCAGGCGGCCGTGGTGCAGGCCGTTGCCCGCCGGGCTGCCGGTGAGCACCAGGTCGCCGGGCAGCAGCTCGACGGTCTGGGACACGTAGGACACCAGCCGCGCCACGCCGAAGATCATGTCCTTGGTGGACTCGTCCTGCATGACCTCGCCGTTCAGCTTGAGCGTCACCTGCAGCTCGCCCGGATCGCCGACGAAGACGGCCGGCACCAGGTACGGGCCCAGCGGGGTGAACGTCGGCGCGTTCTTGGCGCGCAGCCAGTCGGTGCCGATCTCCGGCATGTCACGGCGGAAGACCACCTCGCGGGCGGTGACGTCGTTGGCGATCGTGTAGGCGGCGACGTGTTCGAGCGCTTTATCAGGATTTATCCGGAACGCCGGGCGGCCGATGACGGCGGCCAGCTCCAGCTCCCAGTCCGGCTTCGTGCACCACGACGGGATCACCACGTCGTCGTAGGGGCCAGTGACCGACGACGGCAGGCCGATGAACACGTACGGCTGGTCCTCGGCGGCCCGCCGGTCCATCATCGCCGCCACCTCGGCCCGCACCTGCTCGGCGGGACGGCCGTCCGCGGGCTCGTGCGCCACGGCCAGGTCGATGACGTGGGTGCGGTAGTTGGCACCGGACTGCAGGATCTGGCGCGGCTCGACCGGGGCGTGCACGCGCAGCTCCGCGAGCGGCCGCCACTCCCCCGGCCCCGTCGCGGCCTCGTGCAGCAGGGGCAGGGCGTCGTCCCAGCGCTCCAGCAGCGCACGCGTGCTGGACGCGTGCTCGCTCAGATCGAGCACCCGGTCGCCGGCGACGAGGCCGGGAAAGACGGGGCCGGAACCGGCCGAGAAGGTGCCGAGCGCGAACGGGCCGGCGAAAGACGGGGATGTTTCCACGAGGTTTCCTCCGAGTGCGTTGGCCTTAACCTTGGAGCATCCGCAGTAATCTGGGAAATCGATTCTCTGGATCGACTCCATCCACGACATGGATGTGTCATGAATCTCGCCAGCCTGGATCTGAACCTGCTCGTCGCCCTGCGCGCACTGCTGGAGGAGCGCAATGTCACCAAGGCGGGCCTGCGGGTCGGGCTCAGCCAGCCCGCCATGAGCGCCGCCTTGGCCAGGCTCCGTCACCACTTCGCCGACCAGCTCCTGGTGCGGCAGGGCAGCCGGTACGAGCTGACGCCGCTCGGCACCGCCCTGCTCGCTCCGGCCGTCACCGCCTCGGCGATGCTGGAGCGGCTGTTCGCCAGCCGTGCCGACTTCCAGCCGGCCACCGAACAGCACGAGTTCACCCTGCTGTCATCCGACTACGGCATCGCCGTCTTCGGTGTCCGGCTGGCCCGCCTCCTGCACGAGGAGGCGCCCGGGGTGCGGCTGCATTTCCGGCACGTCACACCCGAGATCGTCGAGCATGCCGACGCCGCGCTCAGCGGCGTGGACGGCATGCTCATGCCGCACGGCGTCATCAGTGATCTGCCTGCCGTGGAGCTGTACCGTGACGAGTGGGTGTGCCTGGTCGCCGACGACCACCCGGAGGTCGGCGAGCGGCTCACCATGGACGACCTGGCGCGCCTGCCCTGGGTGATCTACCAGCGCCCGTTCGACGCGCCCGTCACCCGCCAGCTCACCATGCTCGGCCTCGACCCCTACGTGGACGTGTCCGTGCAGAGCTTCCAGCTCCTGCCCAGCCTGGTGGCCGGCACCCGGCGCGTGGCGATGATGCAGCGGCGGCTCGCCCACCTGCTGCGCGACCTCGCCCCGGTACGCGTGCTGCCCTGCCCGTTCGAAGCGGTCGACCTGCGCGAGGCCCTGTGGTGGCACCCGGTGCACACCCACGACGCGGCCCATGTCTGGCTGCGCGAGATGGCCGTCCGGGTGGCCGGGGAACTGGCGGGCGATGACGCTTGATCGCGAACGGGCTCAGTGTCCCCGGCGGATCCACTCCTCAAGGTGCGGCGTCTCGGCGCCGATCGTCGTGTCGGTGCCGTGCCCGGTGTGCACGGTGGTCTCCGGCGGAAGGGTGAGCAGCCGATGACGGACGGAGTCGATGATCAGGTCGAAGTCGGAGAATGAGCGGCCGGTCGCGCCAGGCCCTCCCTGGAAGAGGGTGTCTCCCGTGAAGACGGCGCCGAGGTCCGGGGCGTAGAAGGAACAGGCGCCCGGGGTGTGGCCTGGGCGTGTGCAGCACCTGCAGGCTCGTTCCTGCGACCTTGACGATCTGATCGGCCGCGAGCATGCCGTCGGGTTCGCGATCAGGATGGGTCAGGCGCCACAGAGGCAGGTCGGCAGGGTGCAGCAAGACCGGTGCACCGGTCCGCTCGGCGAGTTCCGGAGCGTGCCTGATGTGGTCGTCGTGGGCGTGGGTGGCCAGGACGGCGAGCACGTTGCGGCCGGCCGCCAGGTCGATGATGGCCTCGACGTCGTGCGGGGCGTCGAAGATCACGCATTCGGAGTCGTCTCCGAGCACCCACACGTTGTTGTCCACGTCGAACGTCTGCCCGTCGAGGCTGAACGTCCCCGAGGTCACGGTGTGGCCGATCACAGGACCACCACCGAGCGCAGGACCTCGCCGCGGCGCATCTTGCCGAACGCCTCTTCGACCTGGTCGAGCGCGATGGTCTCGGTGACGAACTTGTCGAGCGGCAGGCGGTTCTGCAGGTACAGGTCGATCAGCATGGGGAAGTCGCGCGAGGGCAGGCAGTCGCCGTACCAGGACGATTTGAGCGCGCCGCCGCGGCCGAACACGTCCAGCAGGGGCAGGTCGATGCGCATCTCGGGGGTCGGCACGCCGACCAGGACGACGGTGCCGGCCAGGTCGCGGGCGTAGAACGCCTGCTCGTACGTCTCCGGTCGGCCGACCGCCTCGATGACCACGTCGGCGCCGTGGCCGCCGGTCAGGTCGCGGATCGCCTCCACCGGGTCCGTCGAGCGGGAGTTGACCGTGTGCGTGGCGCCGAAGCCGCGCGCCCACTCCAGCTTGCGGTCGTCCACGTCCACCGCGATGATCTTCGCGGCGCCCGCCAGCGAGGCGCCCAGGATCGCCGCGTCACCGACCCCTCCGCAGCCGATCACCGCCACGCTGTCACCCCGGGTGACCCCGCCGGTGTTGACCGCCGCGCCGAGACCCGCCATCACGCCGCACCCGAGCAGGCCCGCGACCTGCGCCGGCGCCTCTGCCGACACCTTGGTGCACTGGCCGGCCGCGACCAGCGTCTTCTCGGCGAACGCGCCGATCCCGAGCGCCGGCGACAGCTCGGTGCCGTCCTTGAGCGTCATCTTCTGCTGAGCGTTGTGGGTGGCGAAGCAGTACCAGGGACGGCCGCGCAGGCAGGCGCGGCACTGGCCGCACACCGCGCGCCAGTTGAGGATCACGAAGTCGCCCGGCTTCAGGCCGGTGACCCCCTCGCCGACCGCCTCCACCGTGCCCGCCGCCTCGTGTCCCAGCAGGAACGGGTAGTCGTCGCCGATCCCGCCCTCCCGGTAGTGCAGGTCGGTGTGGCACATGCCGCAGGCCTGCACGTTCACCACCGCTTCGCCGGGGCCTGGTCCGGGTACGAGTATGGTTTCGACGGATACCGGCCGGCCCTTGCCCTGGGCGATCACGGCTTGGACTTCGTAGGTCATCGGGTGCTCTTTTCCAGGTGAACGCGGACGGGGAGGGACTCCCACGCGCGCAGGGTGTTGTTGTGGTGGCGCCGGGGCGTCCCGGCGAGTTCGAGGCGCTCGACCCGGCGGGCGAGCGCGGTCAGCAGGGCTTCGGCCTCCAGGCGGGCGACATGCTGGCCGACGCACTGGTGCAGGCCCATGCCGAAGCCGACGTGGCCGGAGGGGTCGCGAGACAGGTCGAAGGTGTACGGGTCGTGCCAGCGGCGCGGGTCGTGGTTGGCCGCGCCGAGGAACATCAGAATCTTGTGGCCTTCGGGGATGACGGTGCCGCCGATGGCGACGTCACGGTCAGCGGTGCGGAAGAAGGTCTGCACCGGCGACTGCCAGCGCACGGCCTCATCGAAGGCCACCCGGGCCAGGGCGGGCTGCTCGCGCAGGCGCCGCCACTGTCCGGGGTGAGTGGCGAAGGCGTACAGAGCCGCGGCCAGGCCGTGGACAGTGGTGTCGACGCCGGCGGTCAGCAGGGAGCGCACCACGAGCGGCGCCTGCTCGGAGGTGAGGTCGCCGTGGTCGGCCGCCGCCCAGATCTGCGCGCCGAAGCCGCCTGGCGCCAGGGCCTCACGCCGGCACTGGGCGTTGACCCAGGCCGACAGCTCGGCCACGCGCGGCTGTCCCCTGGCGACCAGGTCGTTGACGGGGCCGAAGGCGTTGAAGGCGTGGTCGCCGTAGGGCAGCAGGTTCTCCCGCCCGCCGGGCGGCAGGCCGACCGCATCGGGGAAGACGCGCAGCGGGAACGCCTGCGCGAGCGCGGGGACGGCGTCGAACTCCGGCTCGGCCAACACCTTGTCCACGAGGTCCTCGGCCTCGGCGAACCAGCGGTCGCGGAGCCTGCGCAGCGCCCGCGGGCCGAGGATCTTGACCAGGACGGCGCGCGGCGCGTCGTGACGGGGCGGGTCGGCCTCCAGCAGCAGGCTGGGCGGCCGCCACGGCTTCTCCTTGCGGAAGTCACTGAGCCCCACCCCCGCTCCCGAGGGGAAGGACTGCCAATCGGTCAGTGCGGCGTGCACGTGCTCATACCGGGCCAGTGCGTACACGTCGTACCGGGTCAGATGGACGGCGGGCCCGGCCGCCAGCAGCGCGCGGTGCAGCGGCTCCGGATCTTCCAGCGTCTCGCGCGCGAACGGATCGGCGTCCATGAGGTTCCCTTTCACAGGTCGAGGACGAGGCGGTCGGAGCGGGCTCGGGAGACGCAGACGAACATGCAGTCGCCCACCGCCCGCTCGGCGTCGTCGAGCAGCGCGTCACGATGGTCCACCTCACCGGCGAGCACGGTGGTCTCGCAGGTGCCGCACAACCCCTGGCGGCAGGAGGACAGCACATTCACGCCCGCGTCACTGATCGCCTGGAGCACGGACCGGCCGGGAGCGACGGTCACCATCGTGCCGGTGCGGCGCAGCTCGACCTCGAACGGCTCCGCACGGGCCGGCGCGCCGAGGTCCTTGGCGACGAAACGTTCGGTGCGCAGCATCCCGGCGGGCCAGCCGGCGGCACGCAGCTCCATGGCGTCCAGCAGACCGGCCGGGCC
The DNA here is from genome assembly GCF_057536035.1 of Nonomuraea sp. B208. NCBI lineage: Bacteria > Bacillati > Actinomycetota > Actinomycetes > Streptosporangiales > Streptosporangiaceae > Nonomuraea > Nonomuraea sp. B208. The sequence continues at coordinate 126,954 of NZ_BAAJOU010000023.1, read as the reverse complement.
GCAGCAGTACGCCTTCGTGTCCGCCGGGAGCTCGGCGGGCAGGTCGAGCAGGCCGCGCTCGTCCTGCGGGACGACCTCGACGCGGGAGCCGTGACGGGCAAGCTCGCCGAGGAACGCCATCGAGGCCCGCGTCCGGCCGCCATAGAGCAGCCGCCAGTCAGCGCCCAGCAGCTCCGCCTGGTGGATCATGGGCAGCAGCGGCGTGATGCCGATGCCACCCGCGACGAACAGATACCGCTCGGACGGGGCGAGCGGGAAGTTGTTGCGCGGCCCGCCGATCGCCACCATGTCGCCTACGGCCAGCTCGTCGTGGACGTAGGCCGAGCCGCCCCGGCCGTCCGGCTCCCGCAGCACGCCGATCCGGTAGGTGTAGGGGTTCCAGCGGTCGCCGCACAGAGAATACTGGCGGGTCAGGCCGTTCGGCAGGATCAGGTCGAGGTGCGCGCCGGGCGTCCAGTCCGGCAGCCGCCGCCCGCCCGGATCTTCCAGGGTGAGTGCGACCACGCCGTCGGCGACCGGAGTCTTGGCGGTGACCCGCAGGTCCAGTGTGGAGGTCATGCGTGCTCCGGGGTGGTGAGGCGGAAGGCGTGCACGGCCAGCCCACCGGCCACGAGCACCGCCGCGACGAGCAGGAACAGCCGATCCGGCGTCCAGCCGGCGTCCAGCAGCCGGCCGGCCACGAGCGGGGAGACGATCGCGCCGACGCGGCCGACGCCGATGCCCCAGCCGACGCCCGTGGCCCGTACCTCGACGGGGTAGAGCGAGGGAGTCAGCGCGTACAGGCCGGCCACGCAGCCGTTGACGAACAGGCCGATCAGCGCTCCCAGGGCCAGCACCAGCGCGAACTGCGAGGTGAGCGAGACGAAGCAGGCCAGCAGCAGCGCCGTGGCGAGCGTGTAGCCGAGCAGCACCCGCTGCAGCGGGAAGCGGGCGGCCAGCAGGCCCAGCAGCGTGGTGCCGAAGATGCCGCCGAGGTTCAGCAGCACTCCCCCGGTGATCCCCTGGCCGGCCGACATCCCGGCCTCCACCAGCAGCTTCGGCGTCCAGCTGGTGACGAAGTAGAAGGCGAACATGACGGCGAAGAAGCCGGCCCAGATCAGCAGCGTGTTGCGGCGCTGGGCCGGGGACAGGATCTGGGCCAGGCGCGGCTTCGGCTTGCGCGCGGCGGGCTCCGGCTTGGGCAGCGTGTCCAGGGCGGGCAGCCTCATCGCGCCGAGCACGGTGTTGAGCCGGTCGAGCGCGCGCGGTGAGCGCTGGGTGAGCAAGAAGTCCAGCGATTCCGGCAGCCGCCAGAGGACGGCGCCGATGAGCAGGGCGGTGGCGACGCCGCCGAAGGCGAACACCGACCGCCAGCCGGACGAGCTCTGCAGCGCGACCGCGACGATGCCGCCGACCGTGGCGCCGACGGCGTAGCCGGTGGAGTTGAGGCTGACGGCCAGGCCGCGCCAGCGGGCGTTGGCGTACTCGGCGGCGAGGACGTTGCTGCTGGCCAGGATGCCGCCGATGCCGACGCCCGTGAGCACGCGCAGCAGCCCGAGTTGCACGGCGTCCTGGGCGGCGGCCGACAGCAGCATCCCTGCCGACGCGATGACCAGGCAGGCCAGGATCAAGGCGCGCCGTCCGATGCGGTCGGCCAGCGGCGCCAGGAACAGCGAGCCGAGGGCCATGCCGACCAGGCCCGCGCTGAGCAGCAGTCCCAGTTGAGAGCCTGACAGGGACCACTCGGCGGACACGGCGGCGGAGGTGAAGGACATGACCAGGACGTCGAAGCCGTCCAGGACGTTGAGCAGGACGCACACGGCGATCGCCGACCACTGCAGGCGCGTCATGGGGGCGTCGTCGATGCGGGCACGCAGCTCCGGAGGATGAACAGACATCTAACCGGCCTTTCGGGGGGTGGTTAGCAGTCGATGATGAGCCGGTTACCAGCATGTTTCCACGACGGATCCATTCAATGGATGAGGTCGTCCGCAGACTGCCTTGACCAGCGATGATGTGACGCATGGCCAGGTCACCCAGCGGCGAGTCGGTCCTGACGCGCGCCGTGCGCATCCTCGAGGCGTTCAACCCTGCCGAGCCGGTGCTGACCGTCAGCCAGATCAGCCGCCGGGCCGCACTGCCGCTCGCCACCACCGTCCGGCTGGTGGACGAGCTGACCCGGCACGGGCTGCTGGCCCGCGACGAGCAGCGCCGCGTACGGATCGGCAACCGGCTGTGGGAGCTGGCCCAGCGCGCCTCGCCGGTGCGCAGGCTGCGCGAGACGGCGATGCAGTTCATGGGCGACCTGCACCACGTGGTCGGCCACTCGGTACAGCTCGGCATCCTCGACGGCGAGGAGGTGCTGTTCGTCGAACGCCTGATCGCGCCCGGCGCGGTCGTCACCGTCACCCAGATCGGCGGGCGGCTGCCGCTGCACGCCTCCTCCGGCGGCCTGGTCCTGCTCGCGCACGCCCCCGCCGAGCTGCGCGAACGCGTGCTGCGCCAGCCGCTGCAGGCGTACACGCCGCACACGATCACCGATGCCAGGACCCTGCGCGCGACGCTCGCCGAAGTGCGGCGCAACGGGTTCGCCTTCTGCCCCGGCCACATTCATGCCGACGCGACGGGCATCTCCGTCCCCGTCCGGATGGCCGGGCAGGTGGTCGCCGCCCTCGGCCTGGTAGTGCCCAACGACGACCACGCCTGGCCCCTGGTCCGCCCGCTGCAACTCACCGGCCTGGCCCTGGAACGGGCGCTCCACGCGCAGCCGGGGCCGCCGGAAGACGATGGGTAACGTTTTCCATTTCCGCGACAGATGAGTCCTATCCATCGCCTAAATAAGCAGATGAATCAACGTCACGAGAGGGCGACCGCCGACTGGATCCACCGCACCGTCGTCGGCCTGGCCCCCGCCGCACCCGGCTACCGCCGGCTCCTCGTGCGGCCCCGCCCGGGCGGCGGCCTCACGCGCGCCCGCGCCACACACCACACCCCGTACGGTATGGCCGAGGTGAGCTGGAAGCGTGACGGCGCGCGCCTGACACTCCGTGTGGTCGTCCCGGCGAACACCACTGCGGTCGTCTACTTGCCTGGCGAGCCCGGTGCGCCCATCCAGACCGGGTCTGGGACACATGTCTTCCACTGCACCCTCCGCTCTGCGGACCGTGGAGGTGACTCCGAGCACGCGGATGCCCAGTAAGGCATCTTCAAGGGCCGGCTCACCAAGCTGATTGCTCATCCACTGAGGGGTACCGAGGGCGGTAGGCTCGCTCAGTGGATGTGTGATCCGCCGTTGACGTCGTAGGTGGCGCCGGTGCTGTACGCGGACTCCTCCCGGCACAGGTACGCGATCAGATCGGCGACGTCGGTGACCCTGCCGACGCGGCCCACGGGGATCCCGGCCAGCAGCTCCTGCTTGCGCTCGTCCGGCAGCGCGCCGCCGGTGATGTCGGTGTCGATCAGCCCGGGGGCGACGGAGTTCACCGTCACCCCGGCGGGCCCGAGCTCGCGGGCCAGGGCGCGGGCGAAGCCGAGCTGGGCGGCCTTGGCCGCGGAGTAGGCAACGCCGCCGAACACTCCGCCGCCCCGCTCGGCCGAGACGGAGGACAGGAAGACGATGCGCCCGAAGCCGCGTTCGGCCACGCCGGGCGCGACGCGGAGCTGGGTTCAGAGTCCCGCTCTACTGATCGTCACTGTGCGGGAACAGCTGAGCTCGGCAAGTTTCACCGCGGTTTCAGTCGCGGCCTCGGGTGAGTCAGTCCTTGTGCGAGCGGAGCCGTTCGATGTCCAAGGCTGTGACCAGGGCCCAGTCCTGGTCGTTGGCGAGCGGGTCGAACCGGCGGCCGCGCACTCCGGAGACGCTCAGCGCGTTGGCGTAGGCGCAGCTGGCCGTGCCGTCGGGTTCGAACGTCAGCAGGGTGGCCCGCAGGGTCCGGCCGGCTGCGGCGCGGTAGGCGGGGTCTCGGTGCACCAGCCCGGCCAGCGCGTAGGCCCAGGCGCTCTGCGCGGCCCAGTGATGCGGCATGGTGTCGCCCCAGATGCGGTCCAGTCCGAACCAGTATCCGTCCCAGTGCCGGATCGGCACGTTGTTGGTGCGGGCGTCGGGCTGGCGGCCGTCGAACGCGCGCAGCAGGTCCAGATGCCCGCGGGCGGCGTCGGCGTAGCCGCGCTCGCCGGTGGCCACGGCCAGCTCCAGCAGGATGGCGGCGGCCGGCGCGACGATCGCCTGCTCGTAGGGGACCTCGCTGGTGGGATAGTCCAGCCCGCGGGCCGCGATGGCATCGCCGTGGCGTGCGTAGAGCGTCAGCAGGTCAGCCGCCGCGTCCGGTCGCCGGCGTGCGTGCAGCACTTCGGCGGTGCGCAGCACCGGCAGGCCGATCGGGTAGAAGCCGGCGCCGCCGTGGTCGTAGAAGGCGCCGATGACGCGCTGCGCGTTCTTGAGGTGTTCCTCGGCGCCGTCGAGCGCGTAGAGCTCCAGCCAGAAGCGGGCCATCCACGGATAGTTGTAGAGCCGGTCGGCGGACTGGACGGTGGCCGAGTCGTACACCGTGCCGTCGGCGGCCTGCAGATGCGCCTCGACGAAGCGGGTGTAGCGATCGAGCCCACCGCGCAGATCCGGGTCGTGCGGTGCTGCCAGGGCCAGCAGCACGCCCATGCCGAGCCGTTCCCGGCCGTCGTTGAGGTCGGGCCGGTGGCTGCGCACGATCCCGCCGGCCCGGTTGTCGTACGGCAACAGCGCACCGTCCAGACGGTCGCCGGGATCGTCGACCTGCTGGTGCCGGAGGATGAACCTGGTGCGGGCCCGCACCAGGTCGGGCAGCGCGGGCAGCGCCGCTGCGGTGACGATCGTGCCGGGCGCCCGCGGGTCGCCGGTGGCCAGCTCCACGAGACCGGGCTGGTCGGTGGTCAGGCTGAGCCGGTCGTCGGCGACCGGCACGGGCGACCACCGCCGGTCCTCACCCGGCAGGCGGACCAGAAGGTGATCGACGCCGGTGACGGTGGCCTGGAGGGGTTCTCCGAGGGTCACGACCAGCTCGTCCAGGCGGATTTGCGGACGCGGAGCGAGCAGGTGGCGGCGCGTCTCGAAGTCCTGCCAGCCGTCGTGCCAGAAGAGGGTCCAGCCGAAGCCGAGCGACTCGCCCGGCGCGAGGACGACCGGCCGGGCGCCGGGCAGATCGTCGTCCTGCTGGGTGTCGAGCAGCGCCAGGCCGATGTCCCCGCGGACGGCTGACCCGGTGAGCTCGCCCGCGCCGTCGAGCACGTACCCGGCGAGGCTGCCGCGCGTCACCGCCAGCCCGAGGTGGGGTCCACGGCCGGACATGCGGATGCCGCAGATCCAGCTCGACTCCCCCGCGGCGTGCACGTGCGCGTGACACCGCAGGTCCAGTCCCCGGGCCCCGAGCAGGAGGTCGGTGCGCAGCGGGGTGTAGACGGTCAGCCGGCCCAACTCGACCGGCTCGGCCAGGCGGTTGGTGACGGCGTAGTCCTCATGCACCAGGCCGTCCCGCAACGATCGTTCGACGGTGACGCGGACGCCGTCCACGTCGTAGCTGGAGGTGATGGTGCCGTTGGCGGCGGTGACGTCCGTGGCGCGCTGCCAGCGCCGCAGGCGGGTCACCATGCGCAGCGGAGTGCCGAGGTAGCCCAGGCCCCAGTCGTGGGCGCCGGGATGGAAGGTGTCGTCCGGCCCGGTCACCCAGTTCATGCCGTGAGGGTCGGCGAGGTGGTGCAGCGCGTGGACGGCGCCGGTGACGGCGTCGACCCGCAGTCTGGTGGTGGTGTCGGCCAGTTCGAGAAAGCCGGTCATTTGACCGCTCCTGCGGTGGTGCCGGCGGCGACGTAGCGCTGCGCGACGGCGAGCAGCAGGACGGCCGGGATGGAAGACAGGACGGCCGTGGCCATCACGGAGCTCCAATCGCTGACGTACGAACCGATGTACTGGTAGAGGCCCAGAGTGGCGGGCTGGACCGCTCCGGTGGTGGTGAGGGTGAGCGCGAAGAGGAAGTCGCCCCAGGCGAAGAGGAAGGCGAACAGCGCGGCCGTCACGATCGCGTTGACGCTCATCGGCAGGACCACCGACACGAACGTCCGCACGTGGCCGGCGCCGTCGAGGTTGGCGGCCTCGATGACGGACCGGGGCAGGCCCAGCATGAAGGCCCGGATCACCAGGATGGCGAACGGGATGCCCGCAGTGGAGTCAGCGAGGATCAGACCGAGGTAGGAGTCCAGCAGCCCGAGGTCCTGGTAGGCGCTGTAAAGCGCGTTGGCCACCACGATGCCCGGCACCATCTGGCTGATCAGCACCGCGAAGAGCACGACGTTGACCCAGCGGGACCGGAACTGAGCCAGGGCGTAGGCGGCCGGCGCGGCGATCAGCACGCTCAGCACCGCGCTGCCCACGCCGATGACCAGACTGGTGACCAGGTGATCGCCCTGCTCGCCCAGCGCGGTCCGGTATCCGCCCAGGTCGGGCTGAATCGGGAACCAGTCCGTGCCGGCCGAGGAGGCGCCGTGCTGCAGTGACACGTTGACGATCCAGTACAGCGGGAACAGCAGCACGGCCAGGAGCACGATTCCCATGGCGGTGTCCCGCTTGCGGCCCAGCCGGCTCACTCGTCCACCGCCCGCCGGTTCAGCCGGAGATAGATCACGGCGAACAGCAGCGAGACGACGATGAGCAGGTTGCTCGCCGCGGCTCCCTGGCCGAATTCGAACTGTTTGAAGCTGAGCTGGTAGGACTGGGTGGCGATGGTCTGTGAGGCGTTCGCCGGGCCGCCGCCGGTCAGCGCCAGGATGATGTCGATGACCTTGAGGGTGTAGACCACGCCGAGGACAAGGGCGACGGTGACGACCGGCCGCAGCAGCGGCCAGGTGATCGAGCGGAACTCGCGCCATTTCGAGGCGCCGTCGAGCGCCGCCGCCTCCCGGATCTCCCCCGGAATCTCCTGTAGCCCGCCGTAGATGAGCGTGACGTTGAACGGGATGCCGATCCAGATGTTGACCACCACGACCGCCAGCAGGGCCAGCGACGGGCTGGTCAGCCAGCCGGGGTTGCCGTCCACCAGGCCCAGAGCGCGCAGCGTCTGGTTGAGCACCCCGTTGTCCTGGTCGAGGATCCACTTCCACACCGTGCCGGAGACGATCAGCGGGATCAGCCACGGCAGGAGCAACAGCGAGCGCAGCAGCGCGTTGAGCGGGAACCGGCGGCGGAAGAACAGCGCCAGCAGCAGGCCGAGCACGAACTGACCGGCGATCGAGACGACGGTGAACAGCACGGTGTTGACGACCGTCCGGGAGAAGATCGCCGAGCCGGCGACCTCGGCGTAGTTACGCAGCCCGACCCACGGTGCCTCGCCGGTGATGAACGACCGCGTCGTGTAGTCCTGCAGCGACATGGTCACGTTCTTCACCGCGGGATAGCCGAAGAACAGCACGATGTACACGACGGCCGGGACGAGGAACAACATGTGGGCGATCCGGGCCGAGCGGTGCACGCTCCCGTGCCCGCCGGCGTACGCGGTCCCGGCGACTGCCGCCTCAGCCATGGGTGGCCTGTTCCAGGGCCTGCTCCGGAGTCAGGCCGCCGACCAGCGCGGACTGGATCGCGGTGTTGATCCGCTTCTCGGCCTCGGGCCATTTCGGCCCGAGCTTCGCCGTACGGGCCCGCGACGCCTGCACCTGCTCGGTGAACGTCGCCAGGGCGGGCTGCTGCTCGATGAACGGCGCGACGGCCGATGACCTGGTGGGCACCAGTTGCCGCTTGCCCGCCAGTGCGATCTGGTTGCTGTCGGAGTTCAGGCAGTCCACCAGCTTGGCCGCGGCCGTCATCCGGTTCTTCCTGCCCGTCTGCGGGATCGACCAGGTCTCGCCGCCCAGCGGGGTGATCTCCTTGTCACCGGCTTTCGGCACGGGGATCGGGATCACCTTGTACGTCAGCCCGGATACCTGGTCGAGGACGGGGAACTGCCACGGCCCGTTGATCATCATGGCCGCGTTCCCGGCCTTGAACTGGTCGTTGACATCCGCCTGAGTCCAGTTGACCACCGACTTCGACACCGACCCGTCCGCGACGAGGTTCGCCCACAGGCCCAGGGCACCGGCCACCTGCGGGGTGGCGAGCTGAGTCTCGTCACCGCCGTTGGACCACAGGAACGGCATGAACTGCCAGGCCCCCTCGACCGTGGCGACCGCGGAGAAGGCCAGGCCGTACTGCTTGCCGGAGGTGAGCTTCCTGGCGGCCGCGCGCAGTTCGTCCCACGTCTTCGGCGGGGTGACGCCGGCCTTGGCCAGAGCCTGCTCGTTGTAGAACAACCCGATGGTGTTGGCCACCGGCTGGAGCGCGTACACCTTGCCGTCGTAGGTGGCGGCCTGGACGGCTCCCTCGGCGAAACCGGCCGCCGACAGCCCGAGATCCTGTACGGGCGCCAGCGCGCCGGCCGCGGCCAGTTGCTGGACGTCGCCGTTGTCCAGCATCAGCGCGTCCGGCAGGGTGCGCGCCGACGCCTGCTGCAGCACCTTGGCGACGTAGCCGTCGGTGGGGATCTTCTGCCGGTCGATCGTGACGCCGATCTGGCCGCCGCACGCGGTCAGCACCGCGTCGTAGACGGCGTCATCGCTGGGTGAGCCGGTGTACGTCTGCACGGTCAAGCTGGTGACCGGGCCGTCGTCCGCGTCGTCGTCGTTGCCACAGGAGGCCAGCCCCAGCGCCGTCGCGGCTGCGGTGGCGACGGCCAGCCATCGGCGAGCAGTGCCGTTCATGCGTTCCCCTTTGTGTCGGGCAGCACCGAAATCGTTGTCGGTTGCCGACCTTACTTTATGTTTCCAACAGGTCAACACCCTGCTGAAATCGTTGTTAGCGCCGAATGGCTGGTGAGCGTGTACGTTGGTGAGGTGCATCAAGCCGTGACGATCACCGACGTGGCCCGCCTCGCCGGCGTCTCACCGTCCACCGCCTCGAAGGCGCTGAACGGGCGCGACCAGGTCAGGGCGACGACCCGGCAACGGGTGGCGGCCGCCGCCCGAGAGCTCGGCTACACGCCCAACCCGGTGGCTCAGCAGCTGCGGGGCACCTCGACGCACAGGACGGTCGGGTTCCTGGCCGGCGACGGCATCGGCCGGTTCACGCTGCCGGTCCTGCTCGGCGCCACGCACGCGCTCGGGCCGGTCTCGGTCACCCTCTGCGATTCCCGCGGCGACCAAGACCTCGAACGCGAGCACCTGATCCGGCTCGGCCACCAGCAGGTGGACGGGGTGATCGTGCTCGGCAGCTCGACGGACCCGCGCCCACCCCTCACCGCGCGGATCGCCGCCCCGGTGGTCTACGCGATGTCCCCCTCGTCCGATCCCGCCGATCTCTCCGTGATCCCAGACGAGTGGGCGGGCGCCCGGCTCGCCGTGGAGCACCTGCTCGACAGCGGCCGGCGACGGGTGGCGGTGATCGGCGGTCCCGCCGGGCAACGAGCCAACAAGGAACGGCTCGGCGCAACCCGGGAAACGCTCCGCGCCCGCGGCCTGCGCCTGGCCGGCTCCCGTCCCTACCTCGGGGAATGGAGTGAGGCTTGGGGCCGCGCCGCCACCGCCATGCTGCTGCGCGACGATCCCGGCGTCGACGCCGTCTTCTGCACCAACGACCAACTGGCCCGGGGAGCGGTCGAAACCCTGCGCGAGTCGGGCCGGCGCGTACCCGACGATGTGGCCGTGGTCGGGTACGACAACTGGAGCCCGTACGTCACCGAGTCACGCCCGCCGATCTCCAGCGTCGACATGGAACTGGAAGCGCTCGGCAGGCACTGCATCCGCCTGCTGTTCGGCGCCGAACCACGCCCGGACGGACCAGGGCCGATACGCCTGCCCTGCCGGCTCGTACGCCGCGAGTCGTCCGACCCGGACGCCGTGCCCTGATCGCCGCCGGGAGTGGTAGCCGGCCTCGGGGGGGCGAGGGTGATGGCGCGGGCGGTCACCCCTCACAACAAGGGGCAGCGGAACCCCCGGGGTCGTGGTGGTCGGCGACCGTCCGTGGGCACGTTGGTCACGGGTCCTGAGTGACCCACGCCGCCGGGACGCCTTTCAGGTGCCCATCAGCGCGAGGCGGCGGGATGGACGGTGACGTCGCCACGCGACGACCAGGAAGGCGATCAGACCGAGAACGGGCAGGGTGCACAGTGTGCCTGCCGATAATTCCATCCATGCAGGTCAAGCGGCATGTGAGTATTCGTGGAGGACACCGCCGAGCCGGTCTCGTCGGTGTATGTTCAAGTCGGTGATTCGTGCCGGGTCTGTGATCGGGTCCGGGGCGGGACGCAGCGGGGCGGCTTGGTCCAGGGCTTGGTGGGGCCGATGCTGGTTGTAGAACCGTTCGTACGCGCGCAGGGCGTGCCGAAGATGGCGTTCGTTCCATACGAGGCAGCGGTCGAGAAGCTCGTGGCGGCAGGATCGGACCCATCGCTCCATGATGGAGTTCATCCGCGGCATTCGGATGCCTGTGAGGACTGTCTTGATGCCAGCCTCGGCGAGGATCTCGTCCATGAGGGCGGGGAACTTTCCATCCCTGTCTCGGATCAGATAACGCGGCCGGCAGCCCGCGTCGTCCAGATCCATCACCAGATTCTTGATCGCTTGGATGACCCAGTTCGCGCTCGGGTGAGCGGTGGTGCCGAGAACACGGACGCGCCTGGTGGCGTGCTCGATGACTGCCAGGATGTACTGCCGTTGACCGCTGAGAGTGACAGTTTCGATGAAGTCACAGGCCAGCAGGGCGCCGGCTGCGAGCGCAGGAAGTCGGAGGATCTCCCACACCGTGGCACCGTCACAAAGGTCGTCACCGCAGGTGACGGGGTCCAGGACGGACCGGTCGTGCACCTGGCCACCGCCGATGAACGCGCCCGGTGCTGCCCCCGATGCGGGGTCGCCGCGGTCCTGATGAAGGAATGGGTAACCACCCGCCCGCGGGACCTGCCCATGGCAGGCCGGCGCTGTGCGCTGCGCTGGCGCAAGCGTCGCTGGTGCTGTAACCAGGCGTCCTGTCCGCGTCAGACATTCACCGAGCAGGTGCCGCAGATTCCCGCCCAGTCCCGGCTCACCATGCGATTACGCCAGGCCAGTGGCGCCGCCGAGGGCGACGGCAGGCGAACGATGATCCAATCGGCGCGAGATCACGGACTGTCCTGGCCGATCGTGTCCAACGCCTTCACCGAGCACGCGCGCCGGATGCTACCCGCCCAGCCCGGACCGGTCACGGTGCTGGGCATCGACGAGGTCCGGCGAGGCCGTCCTCGCTGGGTGCTGGTGGAGGCCACCGGCACCTGGACGACGGCCGTGGATCGCCGACACACCGGATCCATCGAAGGCTGGTACAACCTGCACCGCCTGTACAGCAGTCTGGGCTACCGTAGCCCCGCCGACTTCGAGACCGCCGCAGCGGCCTGACCACCACAACGATGGTGTTCGTCAAAGCGGAGCAAGCTCAAGGCCGGTCAGCGGAAGTCGGAGATGCGCAGGACCGCCAGCATGTCCGTCGCTCGGGAGCCGGTCGAGAAGGATGCCTCAGCACCGACCCAGCCGCGGAAGGCTCCGGTGTCGTCGATGATCTGCATGAGCGGTTTGACATGGGAGTTGCCGGTGTAGCAGAACTCGTCCCGCTCCATCGCCAGGCAGGTGCACCAGTGCCACAGCGTGTCGCGGCGGTCGGACTTGGAGATCATCGTCAGGTAGTACTGGATGGAGGTGATGTTGGCGCTCGTTCCGCCACCGTACTTGGGGCAGCCGCCCTCCTTCTTGCAGGCGCTGTTCGAGGAGGGCTGCAGGTAGGTCAGGCACGAGGTGGTGGCGGAGCAGGCGCGGAAGGAGGACAGGCCGAACGGCTGGTTGTCGGAGGTGACGAGCTTACCGCTCGCCCAGCTCCTCAGGTCCTGCCTGAGCGAGCCGGGGAACGCCTTCACCGAGCTCATCGCGCGGCGCGTGCTGATCGCGGCGTTGCTGCCGTAGCCGTACCCGTTCGTGGCCAAGGTGCTCTGCTTGAGGTCCAGGCGGGCCAGCTTGCCGTCAGGCGAGGTCCGCACGTACCACTGCTCCATCCACGTCTGGGCGATTTTCCACCGGATGGTGAGCACGTTCCCTGACATGGTGTACGTCCCGGTGCGGCTCTCGTCGGGGGCCCCGGTGAAGCCCCCGGCGGTCAGCACCTCGCAGGTGCGAGGCCGCGACTGCTTGCCACCCGCCTTGGTGCTGCAGCTCGAGTCGGGGACGGTGCCGGTGCGCTGCCTGGCCTGGGGATGACGCTGCCACCACAGGTACATGGAGGCGCTCACCGTGCCGTTCGCGGCGAAGCGGTAGTTGCCCAGGCGTAGCCAGTTCTGCTGGGAGGCGGCCTTCAGGTGACCCTGTGAGATGACGAAGGTGCTCTTGCCGCCCGGCAACGACGCGGCGGAAACCGCGGCCGTGGCGGATTGTGCGGGCACGATGGTGATGGCGAGTATGAAGGACAGAATTGCGGCTGCGGTACGCATGTAGAAGCTCCGGAAGGCTTACGGACTTGGCCAATCGTCAACGCGCCACCATATCGGCCAGGACCGGAAACGTCTTCAAAACCGAACATAGAGTTACCGTGCGTGTGGTCACCGGCGCGTTCACCCCTGTTTCAAGGTGATGAACCAGCGGCGAGACAGAGCTGTTCGCCGCGGCGATGAACGGCCAGCGCGGCCCGGCACTGCGCCTGCCGGAAATCACGTCCATGCACGCCAAGCAGACCATGCATCGCGTCCGGGGGCTGCTGCGAGCCATCCTGCCCGCGGACGCAAATGACCAGGCGATGGCTGCTCGGTGGTTGCTCGCGCACGTTCGATCCGCCGTGAAATTCGAGCTCACCACGCAAGCCCGGCCCCAGACAGCCGCGCCGAGAGGGGGAAAAATGGCACATAGTGCCGATGGTCAAGAACGCATGGTTGCTCGGTGGTTGCTCGCGTGCTCCGTGACACTGGGCGACATCAACCGAGGATTCTCATAATCCGTGGGTCGTGGGTTCAAGTCCCACCCGCCCTACTCTTCTCACCCCGCATCCCTGGCTTGAGCAGGGGTTTCGCGAGAATTTGGGTTACGCGGACAGGCAGCAGGAAGCAGCCGTGTGTCGCCCGTCGCGGAACATACGCGGAATGGATCTCGGGGTGTTTTCCCAGGTCACGCATAGCAAAAGACCCCGGTTGGAAGTCCGGGGTCCGTTGCGTTCCGCGTGCTCACTGCGACAGGGCTTCCAAGATCCGGCCGTTGGCGACCTCCCGCTGTCCGTCGATGCACTTGGCGTACACCTTGAGCAGCACCTCCACCCCGTGCCCGGCGCGCTCGGCGGCTTCCGGGGCATGGACGCCGCGCCGTGCTGTTCAATGCGCTCCCTGGGGATGGACACCAGTTCGGGAGGGATCGGCACGATGCGGGTCGTCTTCACATCGCGATGCTTCAGGCCCCGCTCGTCGTGCCTCTCCCCCGAGTCCGTGCAGCGCTTCATGCTCTCCGAACGTGTCTTCTGGCCGGCGCCGCGGTGATGTCATCGGGAAGGTGGTCGGCCAACCGCGCCAGGGCACGTCCGGAGTCTGTCGTAAGCCGGTCAGCGGTGGGCGTGTGAGAAGCTCTGAAGGACCTGGTTGTCCTGGTCAGGGATGTGGCCGAGCTTGTCGACCTCTTCAGCCAGCCCTGCCAGCACCGCGCGGAGCTGCACCCGGGTGACGTCGGCGAAGGTTCGCAGGTAGGCGATCTGCCGCTCCAGTTCCTCGGCCTCGGCACCGTGCTCGCCGCCGCGCGAGCGGTAGGCGCCGACCGCCTGGTCGGCGGCCTCCTCCGCCTGCCGCTGCGCCTCCGTCAGGATCACCTCGTACTGCTGGCGGGCCTCCCCGAGGATCCGCCGGGCGTAGTCCTCAGCCTCCGCGATCTGGACGTCGGCGGTCTGCTGAGCGCGGGAGAGGATGTTGATCGCATCGACGCTCAGGGCCTGCTGCTGGGGAACGGCGGGCTCGCCGCTGATGCCGTGTTCCTTGTACCACTGCTTCAACCGGTCGATGTACGCCCGCAGGTCCGCCTTCTCCTTGTCGCCGGCCGCCACGTCTTCCGCGACCCGGTACAGGAACGAGCGCACCTCGTCCTCGCTGTAGCCGCGGCGCCCGAGTGGTGTGCGCGAGAACTCCTGCTTGCGTATCCGATCCGGGGTGAGGGGCTGGCGTTCGCGGTCCGGGTGATCTCCCCAAGACATCTCTGCCGTCATGACTCGCCGCCTTTGTCGCTCGTGAACTCGTCGAAGTGGATCTGCTCGGAGGGCACGCCCGCGTCCAGCAGTCGTCCGACGGTGCTCTGAGCCATCTCCGTGGAGCCGCAGACGAACACCTGCTGGCCACGCCATGCCTGCAGCGCGACGTCCACGGCGTTGCCGCGGGCGCCACGGTAGTAGGGGTCGTTGGAGACGGCTGGGACGACGGTCAGCCAGGGGTGCTCCGCGGCCATCTTGGACAGCGCATCGAGGTCGTACAGCTCCCGGGACGTCCGGGCGCCGACGACGACGTCGACCTTCCGCGACGGGCCCTCGTACATCACCTGTTCCACCAGTGCCTTCAGCGGCGCGAGACCCGTGCCGCCCGCGATGAGGAGCAGGTCGCCGGGCATGTCGGGGGAGAGCTTCAGCTTGTCGCCGACCGGCGCTCCCACGCGCAGCACGTCGCCGCGCCGCGCGCCCATGACCAGGGCGGCGCTCAGCACACCGCCGTCGACCATGCGTACGTGCAGGTCGATCGTGTTGTCCTGGCGCGGCGCGTTGGCGAAGGAGTAGAAACGCCAGACGCGCGGCCGCCTGGGGTGCGAGATCGACGCCGACTGGCCGGGACGGAAGACGTACTGGTAGTTCAGCCGGGCCCGGATCACCGCGATGCCGAGGGCGGGGGTCTCGTGGCTGATGATCTCGCCTTCCCACCAGGGCGGGGTGGTCTTGGACGCGTCCGCGGCCGCTTCCGACATCACCTGGGCCACCAGGCTGTACGCCTTCGTCCAGTCCTCGGCGAGGGCAGGCGTCCAGCGGTCGCCCAGGAAGTGCTCCAGGGTGGCGAGCAGCGCCCTGCCGACGGCCGGGTAGTGCTCCGTCACGACGGCGAACTTGCGGTGGTCCCGGCCGAGCTGCTGCAGGTACGGGACCAGCTCCTCCACCCGGTCGACGTTGCTGACGATGCGCCCGAGCGCGCCGACGAGCCGGTCGCGCTGGCTCGCCATCGCCACCGGGAACAGGTCCCTCGTCTCCGGGTTCATCAAGAACAGGGCTGAGTAGAAGAACAGCGGCACCTCGTCGCCCGACCGGGCGACGAGGCGCCAGCTGTCCTTGAGAGCTTGCGCGTTCACTCAGTCGGCCGTCTCTACTGGCTCGGCCACAATGGACGACTCCACCTTGTTCAAGGTCAGCTCGACGTGCTGCAGGATCTCGTCCCCCACACCGGCCCCCTGCAACACGGAGATCAGGATCTCGCCGACCTTCGCGTAGTGGTCGGCGGTGATGCCCATGCCGCGGTGCGCCTCTGCCAGGTCGCGGCCCTCGTACGGGTCGGGGCCGCCGAGGACGGAGCAGAGCAGCATCACCATGTGCCGCTTCAGCCTCGGCATGTCGATGCCGGCGAAGTAGGGCTTGAGGGCGGCGTCGTCGAGGACTCGCACGTAGAAAACGTCGACGACGTCGCGAACAGCCGGCGCGCCGCCGACCTGGTCATAGTAGGACGGCGAGATTGTCACAAATCCTCCAAGTGGGCCATGCGTCGCAGGACCGGCTGACGGTGTTCGGGGTTCGCCGCGGTCACGACGCGAGGAATGGCGAATGGACGCACCCTGGCGCTCCGGACGCCGAAAGCCTGGGCGCCCGCGAGAGATGCGGTGAGTGATGGTCGTGGGTTTCCTGCCGTCACCCTTCCTTCATGCCAGAGCAAAGGCACCGAGCCGGATTTCGTTACGCAGGGTAACGGTCGGTCACGCCTCAGGTGCCTGGCCTATCTAACCATGCCACCTACTGCCCCATGAACCCCGTTCCATCCTTTTTTGACCCTGCGTCTCACGAACAGGCAACCTTTCATGTCCGACCGTGGAAGTGCCGACGGGCATCCCGACTCTGGCGGACTCCGCTCCCGCGACCACCGCGACAGAACCCCCATCCCGCACCCACTCACCGCTTGACCTGCAGAAACACGGTTCATCCACCGTCACGGACCGGCCGGCGGGCGAGCGATGGAAGGGTCTGACATGTCGAACCACTTCACCGGCCTCAGCCTTGGGCCACCGCTCGGCGACCAGCGGCTCGATCTGTGCGACCTGTACGCCTTCCAGGCGCCCGGCAACGCGAGCAGGACCGTTCTCATCCTCAACGCCAACCCCAACGCGGATGCCCTGCACCCCGACGCCGTGTACCGCCTGAACATCGACAACGACGGCGACAACCTGACCCACATCGCCTTCAGCTGGGTCTTCAGCTCGCCGGCGTCGGACGGCTCCCAGACCTACAGCGTCTTCAAGGCGACCGGTGCGGAGGCTCGCAGTCCCGAGGCGGTCGGCACCACGATCGTGTCGGGCGCTGCCGTCTCCTTCGGCCCCCGGCCAACGTGGTCAGCAGCGGCGACTACAAGATCGCCGCCGACAGCCGCAGTGACGCCTTCTTCTTCGACTTCGACGGCATCAAGAACCTCTTCGACACCAGCGGCAACCGGAACTTCACCGCGCCGCATCTGGGCGGGAAGTCCCCGTGGACCGGCGTCGACTCCAACGCCAAGGCCAACGTCTTCTCCATGGCCGTCGAACTGCCGACCGCGGAGCTGGCGCCCCGGCCGGAGTTGCGGATCTGGGGCCGGTGCAGCGTCCTGCGCGACGGCGAGCTCGTCCACGCGGACCGGGCTGCAGAGCCGGCCGTATGTGCAGGTCGGGGTGCAGCCGAACGCCTACTTGTTGAGGGCGCGAGTCGCGGATCTCTGGCAGCTTTCCGGGCACGGGGCGGGAGTAGATCGGGAGTAGTTACAGAGGTGCCGATTGAGACGCAGATGTTCGGAGCCGTACGGCATCATGACGGATATGACCGATCTCAGCATCGAGGAGATCCGGGAGCGCAAGCGATGGGTCTTGTCCGTGATGGCGGAACAGGGCGGAGACTTCCTCCGGCTACCGCCTCGCGATCAGCCGTACACGTGCCCATGCTGCTTCCATCCGACCCTTCAGTACCGCGGAGGTTTCGGGTTCTGCGAAGAATGCTGGTGGGAGGACGACGGACAGGACGATCACAACGCTGATGTCGTCATGAGTGGCCCCAACGGGTCGGCCAGTTTGACCGAAGAGCGGCGGCGCTACCGAGAAATGCGGGGACTGCCGCCGCTGGAGCTGTGACAGCAACGGCCACGAACGAAGGCCGATTGGCTGGCTCCGCCTCGCGGGATATACGCGGGATCGGCCTTCCTATAGGCGATGTCATGAGGCACCCATAGGTCAGGGGCTTGATGCAGTCAGGAACGTCGGCCCGCTGTAAAACCGTCGGCTCACCCCTACGACACAATGATGCTCGTGCAGCGATTCGACGCCGCAGGAGCCGACCTGGTCCCTGGTCAACTGGTCCGGGTCCGAGTGACCCAGCAACGCCCATGGGGTGTGATGGTGGAGATCCTCGGTCACGAGGGCATCGGTGCATCGATCGATGGCGCGGCGATCGACAGTTCCTCCGGCGCCGGCCGAGCATGGCTTGGCGAGTACCCGGCTGTCGGGATGGAGATGGACGCCGTGGTGCAAGAGATCCGTCGATGGAGTCCACCGGCGTGGGTGCGTCTGACGATTCGATCTCAGGACCTAAACAGCTTTCAGTGACTGTGCGACTTCTGCGGTACGCCCACCGTCCTCAGCCCGGAAGGCGACGGCGTGGTCATGGATGTCAGGAGCGCCGACGGCCCTGGCAGCCATGCCATCGTCACGCACCGAAAATGTCTGAGAAGCCGTCTCCATGAGTCGAGCAGCGAGCACGCGCGTGCCGAGCGGTGGGTCGGCGATGAGCGATGGCTGCATTGATGGCCGTCACTCCGCGCTTGGCGATCAGGCGGCAGTGGGGGCTGGTTTAGTTGCGGTTCTAGTTGCAATACCGTCTCGTACACAGCCGTCCCATGGAGACCAGCGCGGCCAGACGGTGCAGGTAAAACCAATAGGGACACACAAGATCCGAGCTGCTACTGCGGTTTGGGTTTAACGCCCATCCGGGGTGCAAACCCTCGATCCCCCGCAAGCGGAAGGCCCTCTCCCTTGATCGGGGAGATGGCCCGTCAGACAGGGCGGCCAGCGCGCCGCGACAAAACCTAGTAGCGGTTGGGCTCCGTGCCATAAGCCGCGAGGTTCAGGTGTCTCACCTGACCTACATGCCTGCCGCGAACTTAGCCCCACAGCGACCAGTTCCTATCACAACTCATACGAGTGGCCCACTGCACTCCGAGGAGATCAACCGACTCGAAGGGAGGATTGGGAATTTTGATGACCGCATTCGTCCGGTTCCCGGACCAGCGTCTTCTATCAACGGCACCGAATTCGCGACAACTTCCCATTCTGGGTGAACATCATCCCCAAGGGCCATAGCAAGCCGGTCGGCGAGGCTTCAGGGATAGTGGTCACGGATCCGACCCCTGAGGAGTTGCCGGAGCTCGGAACGACGGTGTACACCATCGACGGCCTGGGCGCGTACGCCCTCGGGCCGGAGCCTCAGTAGTAGCACGAGATCGTTCGACAAATAGAGGCGGGAGCCGCGAAGATGCCGCTCCCGCCTCTTGGTGCGAAAGGTAATTCATGAGTTCGAGCTTCGACTTCTACCGGAGCCTGTTCATCGCGCTGTTCAACGACATGGCGTGCGTCTCCTGGCTGCGCACGGCGAACTCCGAAGAGCTGGTCCGCCGCTTCGGCGGCGATCCGGAAGGGGCGGCCGAGGGCACCTGGGAAGAACTGCTCGCCACCGCGTACGAGGACCTGGACGAGGACGAAGACGGGGCCATGTTGGCCGTGCGGCACGGTGAGTGGCTCATCACGGTGGAGCCGTTCAACTTCCGCGGCGCCGTCCCCGAAGTGCTGAGCGGTGCGGGACAGGAGGCCTACAGCGTCTGTTGGACGGGCACGGGTCAGAGCCTCGTCACCTACGCCACAGCCGGGGAGGTGGTGGCCCGGTTCGACGCTTACGACGTCGATGCTCTATCGCCGGCCGGCCTGGCCTGGCTCGATGGTCACCAGGTGAAGGCGGCGCACTGGCGGGAGGACTGGAGGGCCGCCGCTCTGGCGCTCGGCGAGGAGCTGTCCGGCGTACGGATGGACGAGGACTGGCTGGCGCGGCCTCGCCCGATGTTCACGCTCGGGCCGGTCCGCCTGCCTCGGCGGCCCCGGCGGCTGCGAGTGGACGACGAGATCAAGGCCATCACCAGAACCGATCCGCGCATCGCCAGGATCATCGACGAGCCCACACCCGACAAGGCGGAAGAGATCATCCTGATGGCGGCGGAGATGGCCGTGGTCACGGCCGGCGTCGAGGGACCGGACGTGACGCGGGCCCTCGAACTGATCGCGGCGGGAGACCGGCGTTCCGGCCAGGCGGACGACGTGCGGAGCAAGCTGGCCCGGTCCGAGAAGGACTTCCGGACACAGGCCCGCGAGGCGTACGCCGCGCTTGCACCGCAGGACCGGGAGGACTGGGTGGCGCCTGGTCACGGCACCACGTACGGACGATTGATGATCAAGGCGGCTGCCGCGGTCGTCCTGCAGACCGCCTTGACGCCCGACGACGACCCCGCCGCCTTCGCGATACAGGTCGTCAACGACACCGGCGGGGTCTATCTCAGCAGTGAGAACGGAGACGTGGCCCGCCATCGTGCGCTGTCCGCGGCTGCCTCGTACATTGAGGAGAGTGACCCGCCCCGCTGAGGAGCGACGTGCCGGGCTCTCCGGCGCACCCGAACTTCTCAGGGACAGGAATATAGACGTTTCGGTCTGATCGGCCCTGGCGCGGCTAGCACGATAACGGTCGGTCTTGGTGACATGTCGGAGGCCGGTACAGGCTTCCTTGCCAGGCGGCCAACCCATCAGGTGGTGCTGCACGACTCGGAGGGCACGCTGCTGGCGGCGGCCGTCCCCTTCCTGAGGGAGAGGACGGCCGCGGGCAAGGCGGTGTTGCCAGCGTGCGCCGCGCCGTACAACGATCTTCTCGCCGATGCCCTCGACTGGGACGATGCCGTTCGCGGGGCACCGAGTGCTCGTGCGGCTACGGTTTCGGCGGTTCAGGTGCGCAACGGTCGGATGCGAGCGGCAGACGTTCCGGGAGCCGCTGCCCGGGCTCTGCGACGCCCAGCGGGAACCGCCCGATGCTGCCCTCGCCGCCTGCGGTGAGATGACCATGCTGAGTGGCCTCGTCCGGGACCTCGCCGCCCTCCTCGACCCGAAGGACGGCAACGATCGGCTGCTGAGCGCCTGGACAGAGCTCGCACGACAGGTCGATCTGCCGCACGTGCACACCTTCACCCCGGGGGCCGGCGAATGATCGCGTCGCGGTGAACGCCGCGCTCAGCCTGCCGTTCCACCACGGCGGTACCGAAGGCGTCGGCACCAAGACCAAGCTCCTCAAACGGCAGATGTACGGCCGCGCCGGGTCCGCTCTCCTTCGCCACCGCATCCTGCTTGGCTGGCCACGTTCAGTGGGCCAGCGCCGCTATCCCTGCTTCGGAGTCAGGAAAAGTCGGGTCCGGTCCCCGAGCCAGGCCGCTTCGAGGATCGCGGTCAGGCTGGCGGTGTCGGTCGGGCCTGGATGGTTCTGGATCAAGCGGGTGACGCCGCCGGCCATCTCCGCGAAGCGTGGGAGGTCGGCGCGTGCCACGCCGATGTCCGCCAAGGTGGCAGGGATGCCGATGTCGGCGAGGAGCCCGTCGAGCCAGGTGAGGAACGTGTCCGCGGCCTCGGCGTCCGAGGCGTCGGTCACGTCGAGCCCGCACACCCGGGCGAGGATGGCCAGCCGGTCGCCGATGGCGTCCCTGGCCGCGTCCAGCGCGTAGGGCAGCAGCAGCCCGACGCCCAGGCCGTGCGGTGTGTGGGTGGCTGCGCCGATGGGGTACTGGAGCGCGTGCGGAGCCGCGTTGCCTGCGTGGGAGAACGCGAGCCCGGCCAGCATGGACCCATAGGACATGTCCGCGCGCGCGTCCTTGTCGCCTCCGTCCCTGACGACCTGGGGCAGGCTGCGGGCGATCCGCTCCGCGGCCAGGAGCGCGTAGTGGTCGGTGATCGGGTTGCGGCCGAGGAAGACCTGTTCCACCGGGTCGCGCGGCCCGTGGGCTCGGGGCCGCGCGATGTAGCTCTCCACCGCGTGGCAGAACGCGTCGATGCCGGAGTGGGCGGTGACGGTCGCCGGGCAGGTGTAGGTGAGCTCGGGGTCGACGATGGCGAAGTCGGGCACGATGTGGACGCTGGAGACCCCCACCTTCAGCTCGCGGTCCGGGTCGGTCAGCACCGAGACGGGCGTGAGCTCGGAGCCGGTGCCTGATGTCGTCGGGACCGCGACGAGAGGCGTCGTCCGCCCCGGCACCTTCGACTCCCCGTAGAAGTCGCGCGGCGTCCCGCCGTGGCACCGGATGACGCCGACGATTTTGGCGAGGTCGATCACCGTGCCGCCTCCGATGGCGAGGATGACGTCGGCGTCCACCTCTGCGGCGGCCGAGACGGCCAGGGCGACATCGGTGAGTGGCACGTCCGGAGTCGCGTCGGCGAACACCCCGACGACTTCGACCTTCTCCCGTACGGCGGCCACGATCTCGGCCACGCCCGGCTGCCCCAGCAGGGCCCGGTCGGTCACGATGAGGACTCGCGAGCCACACTCGGCCACCACTCGTGGGATGTTCTGCGCGACCCCTTCGCCCACGATCAGCTGGCGTGGTCCGCGGACGGTCTCAAGCATGTCAGTGCCTCTCTGGAACGTCGGCGGTGATCTGCCGGGCGGACGTCCGGGTCACCTGCGCGACCGGGACGGCGTCGGCGAGGTGGGCTGCCGGGTGGCGCGGGCGCGCGGGGCGCGCTGATCCCCGGCGGGCGCCGGGAGCAGCAGGCCGGTCACGGTAGGTCGATCGCCACGTAGGTGACGTCGAGATACTCGAGGATGCCCTCGTGCGACCCCTCCTTGCCGATCCCGGACTGCTTCACCCCTCCGAACGGAGCTGACGGGTCCGAGATCAGGCCACGGTTGATGCCGAGCATCCCCGTCTCCAGCCCCTCGGCGAACCGGAGCGCCCGCTGGAGGTCACGGGTGAAGACGTATCCGGCCAGGCCGTGCTCGGTGTCGTTGGCCTTCGCGATCACCTCGTCGTCGGACGTGAACGAGATGATCGGGGCCACCGGGCCGAAGATCTCCGCCTTCAGCATCCGCGCGTCGTCGGGCACGTCGACGAGGACCGTGGGCGGGTAGAAGTGGCCCGGCCCATCCGGGCGCCCGCCGCCCACCAGGACACGGGCTCCGCGATCGACCGCGTCGGCGACGAGCTCGTCGAGCTTGGTGACCGCGGCCTCGTCGATCAGCGCCCCGACGTCCACGCCGGCGTCCAGACCATGGCCCACCGAGAGCGCGCCCATCCGCTCGGCGAAGCGTGCCGTGAACTCCTCGCGCACCGGCTCCTCGACGTAGATCCGGTTGGCCGCGATGCAGGACTCCCCCAGGTTGCGCATCTTGGCCACCATGGCACCGTCGAGCGCGACGTCCAGGTCCGCGTCGGCACACACGATCAAGGCCGCGTTGCCGCCCAGCTCCATGGAGGTGCGCAGCACGTTGTCCGCCGCCTGCCGGAGCAGCACGCGCCCGACCTCGGTCGACCCGGTGAACGAAAGCTTGCGGGTCCGGCGGTCGGCCAGCAGTGCCGAGACCACCTCGCCGGCCCGCCTGGTCGTCACGACGTTGACGACGCCCGGAGGAACGCCGGCCTCCTCCATGATGCGGGCCAGGAACAGCATGGTGAGTGGCGTCTGGGGCGCCGGCTTGGTGATCGTCGTGCAGCCCGCCGCCAGCGCAGGAGCGATCTTGCGGGCGCCCATGGCCAGCGGGAAGTTCCATGGTGTCACGAAGACGCACGGCCCGACCGGCCTCGGCACGGTGAGGATGCGACATCCACCAGCGGGAGCGGTGTTGTAGCGCCCCTCGACGCGCACCGCCTCCTCGGCGAACCAGCGGAAGAACTCGGCGCCGTAGGCCACCTCTCCGCGAGCCTCCGCGAGCGGCTTGCCCATCTCCAGCGTGATCAGCCGGGCGACCTCCTCGGATCGCTCGGTCAGCACCCGGTACGTCGCGGTCAGCAGCTCCGACCGTTTTCGCGGCGGGGTCGCCGCCCACTCCGCCATCGCCTTGCTCGCCGCGTCCAGAGCGGCGAGCCCGTCAACGGCGCCGGCGTCCGCCACCTCGGCGATGGTCTTGCCGGTGGCCGGGTCCTCGACGGCGAAGGTGGCTCCGCCGGCAGCGTCGCGCCAGGCGTCGCCGATCCGGAGCCGCCGGTGCTCGGGTGCCAGGACGTTCATCGGGTCACTCATTGCGTCGCCTCCTGTGATGTTCCTGGTGATTCTCGGCGTGACTACCTCCCGGCCTCGGACATCGCCAGCCCGGTGCCCGCGTCGAACAGGTGCGCGCGGTCCAGGTCGACCGCGACAAGCAGCCGCTCCCCCGGCGTACCGGTGACGGTGGTTCGTGCCTTGACCTTGAGGATCTCCGTCCCCACCCGGACGTCGACCACCGTCCGGTCACCGAGCGGCTCAAGGCCGTAGAGCTCACCCGGCAACGACGCGTCCCCACGCTGCTCGACGGACAGGTCCTCCGCGCGCAGGCCCAGCAGCAGCGGACGACCGTCCTCAGCCGTGGTCCAGCGGGGCCGCGGCAGCGTCCAGCCTTCCGCCCCGACCAGACGATCTCCCTCGGCGTGGCAGGCGAGCAGGCTGATCGGCGGGCTCCCGACGAATCCCGCGACCCACTGGTTGGCCGGCCGCTCGTACACCTCGGCCGGCGTCCCGACCTGTTGCACCTTTCCCTCTTTGAGTACCGCGACCTGGTCGGCCATGGACAGGGCCTCGACCTGGTCGTTGGTCACGTAGACGAAGGTCGCTCCGAGGCTCCGGTGGATGCGGGTGAGCTCGGTGCGCATCTCGACACGGAGCTTGAGGTCGAGGTTCGTCAGCGGCTCGTCCATGAGGAACGCGCGCGGGCGACGGACCAGCGCCCGGGCCAGGGCGACCCGCTGCATCTCACCACCCGACAACTGCGCGGGACGACGCTGCAGCAGACGTTCGATGTGCAGCAGGCTCGACATCCGTTCGACGGCGGCGGCGATCTCGCTCGGGGAACAGCGGCGGGCCCGCAGCGGCGAGGCGATGTTCTCGTACGCCGTGTGTCGCGGGTAGAGGGCGTAGTTCTGGAGACCATGGCCAGGTCGCGTGCGGCCGGGCTGTCACCGGTCGCGTCCCTCCCGTCCAGGTGCACCGACCCGGCGTCAAGCTTCTCAAGGCCGGCGATCGCTCGCAGGGTCGTCGTCTTGCCCGCCCCGGAGGGTCCGAGCACGACGAAGAACGAGCCGTCCGGTATGTCCAGCGTCACCCCGTCCAGGGCCTGGACTTTGCCGAAGGACTTGCACAGCCCGCGCACTGCCACGGTTCCCATCAGGCCACCAGCTCTTCCGTGCTCACGTCGTAGACCGGCGGCGGCCCGCCGGTGTGTCGCAGCCCGACCGGTGCGTCAGCGGTGAAACGGACAGTCGGTGGCATCCGAACCCGTACGTCGCGCTGTCCGTCGTGGTCGACCACGTAGATGATCTCGTCGCCCAGCCACTCCGCCGAGACCACGCGGGCCGGGACCGAACGTTCCGCCCCTGGTTCCGTGACTTCCAGCGCCTCCGGCCGGACGCCCGCGACCAGGCGACGGTCGCGCGGCAGGCCCGGCGGTGGCGTGAGGGCCAGCCCGCCCTGACTGCGCAGCTTCCCGTCGGCCACCTCCACCTCGATCAGGTTCATCGGCGGGGAGCCGATGAACGCGGCGCAGAAAAGGCTCGCCGGACGGTCGTAGACTTCCAGCGGCGTGCCGATCTGCTCGACGCGGCCCTTGTTGAGTATGGCGATTCTGTGACCGAGCGACATCGCCTCGACCTGGTCGTGCGTGACGTAGACCATCGTCGTCCCCAGCTCCCCCTGCAGGTGCTTGATCTCCGTGCGCATGTCCGCCCTCAGCTCCGCGTCCAGATTGGTGAGGGGTTCGTCCATGAGGAA
This sequence comes from Nonomuraea sp. B208, assembly GCF_057536035.1. Classification (NCBI taxonomy): domain Bacteria; kingdom Bacillati; phylum Actinomycetota; class Actinomycetes; order Streptosporangiales; family Streptosporangiaceae; genus Nonomuraea; species Nonomuraea sp. B208. The sequence continues at coordinate 101,700 of NZ_BAAJOU010000023.1, read as the reverse complement.
CGCGCGCGGTCGTCGCACCAGGGCGCGGGCGAGCGCGACGCGCTGCTGCTCCCCGCCGGACAGCCGGTGCGGTCGCCTGTCCAGGAGCGGACCGAGCCGCATCAGCCCGGCGGCCTCCTCGACCCGCTTGCGCACCTCCGCCTTGGGCAGTCCCTCGGCCCGCAGCGGGAACGCCAGGTTGTCGCGGGTTCTCAGATGCGGGTAGAGAGCGTAGAACTGGAACACCATGGCGATGTCGCGGTCGGCGGGCGGCAGGTCGTTGACCAGCGTGTCGCCGATGCGGATGTCGCCCGTCGTCTGCCTTTCCAGCCCGGCTATGGCCCGCAGCGTGGTCGTCTTGCCGCAGCCCGAAGGGCCGAGCATCACGAACAGCTCACCGTCGCGGATGGACAGGTCCACGTGATCGACCGCGACCGTCCCGTCCGGGTAGCGCTTGTGCAGGGCGCTCACCTCGATGCCCGCCATCAGCGTCGCACCGCCCCGAGCGTCACACCGGCGACGAGGTGCTTGCGCACCAGGTAGGCGAAGACGAGCACCGGCAGGGCGAACACCACGGAGGCGGCGGCCACGAGACCCCAGTCCACCGTGGTCCCGCCGATGAGGCCGGCGATGGCGGGCGGGGCCGTCCGCACGTCGTCGCTGGAGGTGAGGAAGATGGCGAACACGAACTCGTTCCACGAGAAGATGAGGGCGAAGACCGCCGTCGCGGCGATGCCGGGCAGGAGCAGGGGAAGGGTGAACCGCCAGAACGCCTGCAGGCGGGTGTAGCCGTCGAGCATGGCGGCGTCCTCGTACTCCGCGGGCACCTCGTCGACGAACCCCTTCATCATCCAGATCGTGAACGGGACGTTGAAGGCGGTGTAGATGAGGATCAGGCCGAGCTTGGTGTCGATGAGCCCGACCTGGCGGTACATGAGGAAGATCGGAATCACGACCACCACGGGCGGCATGAAACGGGTGGACAGGATGAAGAACAGCTGGTCCTTCTTGGCCTTCACGGCGAAGCGTGAGTAGGCCCAGGCCGCCGGGACCCCCAGCACGGTGGCCAGCGCCGTGGAGACCCCGGCGACCAGGACGGAGTTGAGGAACGAGGCGGACAGGGTCGAACGACCGCCGCCGGAGGCGACGAACACGTCCCTGAAATGCTCCAAGGTGACCTTGAAGTCGAAGAACTTGGCCGGGATGGCGTAGACGTCCCGGTTCTCCTTGATGGACGTCTCGATCATCCACAGCACCGGGAAGAGCATCACGATGGCCAGCACGGTCAGCAGCGCGACCTCCAGCACGGCGCGGCCCCGGCCGCCGAAGCGGCGCGAGGGGGGCGTGTGATCCCCGGCAGGACCTGTGGACACGGCCTCGTCGACGGAGAGGGCCATCAGTCCTCCTTGAGCTTGTTCAAGTAGCGCAGGTAGAGCTGCGTGAGGACGATGACGACGATGACCATGAGGATCCCGTACGCCGAGGCGGTCCCGGTGTTGAAGCCCAGGAACGCGACCTTGTAGACGTGGAACGACAACGTCTCGGTGGAGACCCCCGGGCCTCCACTGGTGAGGATGTAGACGAGGTCGAACAGCCGGAAGGCCTCGATGGCCCTGAACAACACGGCGATGAGAAGCAGCGGCCACACCAGCGGAAGCGTGATGGTGCGGAACTGGAACCACTCGGACGCCCGATCGATCGAGGCGGCCTCGTACAGGTACTTGGGAACCGCGGTGAGGCCCGCGAGTGCGATGAGCATGATGAACGGCGTCCATTGCCAGGTGTCGACCAGGACAAGGGAGAGCAGTGCCGTTCGCTGCCGGGTGAGCCACTCCACCTGCCCCAGGCCGAGCGAGCCGAGCATGCTGTTGATCACGCCGAACTGCGCGTCGAGCATGAATCGCCAGAACAGCCCGACCACGACCGGCGACAGCATCATCGGAACCAGGAACAGGGTGGTCAGCAGTCCTCGTCCGTGCATGCGCCGCGAGATCAGGTAGGCGATGGTGAAACCGAGCACGGTCTGCAGGGCGACCGCGCCGACCACGTAGATCAACGTCGTCAGGGCCCTCTGGTGGACCTGCGGCGAAGTCAGGATGGCGGTGTAGTTCTCGAACCAGAGGAACTGGGCGGGCCCCCCGCGAGTGGCCGAGTAGTCGGTGAAGGACAGGTACAACGCCCACAGCAACGGGAACACCGACATGGCGAGCAACAGCAGCAGCGCGGGAGAGGTGAAGGCCACGGCGAGCCAGCGGTCGCTCAAGCGGCGGGACCGGTCCGGTGCGGGCGGCGTCGCGGACGCCACCCGCCCGGGGCGGTCGGTCGTCAGAGGGGCGGAGTCACTCACAGTCCGCCGCCGCCCTTGCCACTGCTGGCGTTGAGCACGCCCTGCTGCTGCTTGGCGATGTCGTCGAGCGCGTCCTTCGGCGCCTTCGCGCCGTTGAGAGCCGCGTTCACGTTGGTGTTCTCGATGTCGACGAGGCGCGCGTACTCGGGCACGTTCCACATGTCCCGCATCCGCGGAACCGAGTCGGTGTACACCTGGTTGAACGGCTGGGCGTTGAGGAACTCGGGCGACTCCAGGGCGTCCGTACGCGAGGGCACGCCACCGGCCGCGGCCCACTTCTTCTGGATGTCACCCTGCTCGAACCACTTCATGAAGTTCAGGGCCTCCGCCTGGTTCGCCTCGGGCGAGTAGGCCGACACGTGCATCCCCATGCCGCCGAGAGGCACCAGGTTCGTCTTCTGGCTCGGCAGGGTGGCGAAGCCCAGCTTGTCGAGAATCTGCTCCCGCGTGGTGCCGAGCGTCGACTGCTTCGGGTCGAGCAGGCCGCCGCTCGCGGCGATCCAGTTGAACGCGATGCAGGCCTTGCCCTGGGCGACCGCCGCGTTCACCTCGTCGATGAACCAGTTGCCGGAGCCCTTGGCGGTCAGCGGCTTCATCTTGTTGACCAGGACGTCCATCGCCTCCTGGCCCGCGGCGTCGTTGAGGACGCCGTCGATCTTGCGCGTCTTGGGGTCCCAGAGGTTGCCGCCGTAGACGCCGTTGACCGTGTTGTAGGTTACGGCCGCGGCGTCGGAGCCGTTGGCCTGGTGGAAGGCCAGCCCGCTGACGCCGGGGTTGTCCGCCTGGCACTTCTCGGCGACCGAGATCATCTCGTCCCAGGTCTGCGGTGGCTTGTCGCCGATCAGGTCCTTGCGGTAGATCATCGTCCAGGTGTCGCCGAGCAGCGGCAGTCCGTACAGGCTGGCGTTCTCGTCGCGCTTCCCGGTCTCCGCCTGGGGGAACTGGCCGTAGGCCGCCAGAAGGTACGGGTTGTAGGCCTTGACGTCGATGTTCTTCTTGACGAAGTCGGTGATGTCGAGGATGTTGCCGTTCGTCACGGCCTCGCCGATGTGCTGCGAGTCCAGGATCGGGATGTCGAAGTCGGTCTTGTGTGCGGCGAACTGGGTGAACATCGCGTCGTGCCAGTTCGCGTTCGGCACGGTCTTGACCTTGATGGTCACGTTCGGCCGCCCCTTGGTGTACTCCGCGTTCGCGAAGGCTTCCAGCGCGTGGGCGGGGGGCCAGTCGAACCAGATGAAGCTGAGGGTCAGCGGATCCTTGGTGAGCTCCGGGATGGTCGCCGGCGCCTTGGGGGCGCTGCCGTCCTGACCGCCGCAAGCCGCCACGGTCGTGGCCACTAACATGGCCGCCGTAGCCAGCCGCGCCTTTCGACCGGGAACCGACAATCGTCCTGTTCGCTTCGGATACCGCATCTTCTTGCCTGCTTTCTGGGGGGATTTGTGGAGCCTTGCCGCGTGCTTCGCCGAGCAGTTGCCGGGTTGGTCAGGCGTGTTGCCGGCTGTCGCGGGGGCTGATCAGCAGACCGGCGTCACGAGTACGCCGCGACTTCATGGGGCTTCGAGCAGTCGGGAAGTCCTTCGGTCCTGGTGCGGCCCGATGGCGAACCGAAGAGGACGTCGAGCATGCTCATAAGAGCTCCAACTGATCGAAGCGGAGCGATGGCGGGCGATTCCCCGATGGGTGAAGGATGGCTGGCGTCCGCCACCTTTCCTATACGATCTGAGTGGGAGCGTCAACATCCCGCAATGCTGCGAGCGATGCCGGCAGGTTCCCGAAGACGCAAGAAAGGACCTCACGTCACGATGGACGACGAAGCGATGATCGCGCGGCGCCGTGGGGCCATGACGGGCGGAATCCCGCCGGGGAGATCTCGCGGCCGGCTTGCCGACGAGGTGTACGACACGCTGCTCGGACAGATGATGTCGCTGCGGATCGAGCCGGGCTCCCGCGTCACGATCGACGCCCTGGCGCGGGAGCTGGGGGTCTCACAGACGCCGATCCGGGACGCTCTGAACCGTATGGAGGCCGAGGGCCTGGTCGTGCGTGTGCCTCACGCCGGCTATCGCATTCCCCCCCAGATCACCCGTCACCGCTTCGAGGACATGCTCGAGATCCGCCTGCTCCTGGAGCCGGCGGCGGCGCGCAGATCCGCCGAACGCGCGTCCTTGCAGCAGGTGGCCGGTCTGCGGCGGCTGCTGGAGGAGATGGCGGAGCTGGAGGGGGGCGGCGGGCTCATGGCCTATGGCGCCTTCGGGCTGCGCGACGCCGCTTTTCACGATCTCGTCGCCCTGAGCGCGGAGAACCAGGTCATCCGCGAAGCGCTCGCCCGCCTGCACACGCACGTGCACCTGTTCCGGCTTCTCCACGACACCCAGGTCACTCACCTGGCCATGGCCGAGCACGAAGAAGTCCTGGCCGCGATCGCCGCGCGCGACCCCGACGCCGCCGCCTACGCCATGCGCCGGCACATCCTGCGGTCCGGCGAGCGGTTCCGGCGGTTGTTCGACGAGGCCAAGGGCGCGGACGGAATGGTGGCAGAGGCTTGACGGGCGGGCCGGGCCGGGGAATGCTAAGTCAACCCGATCGGATCGGATTGGATCCGCCTCACCCGCCTCAGATGCGAGGAGAAGCAGGTGCCAAGAGCGCTGCTGCTGACCGGCGACGCCGCCGAGGAGCTCGACACCATGTATCCCTACTATCGCGTACAGGAGGGCGGCTGGGAGGTTGACGTCTCGTCACGGACGATGCGTGACGTTCAGCTGGTCATCCACGAGTTCGACCCCGACTCCGACGCCTACGTGGAGAAGAACGGCCGGAAGCTGCCGGTTGACGTGCCCTGGGCCGAGGTCGACGTCGAGCGCTATGACGCCCTCATCATCCCCGGGGGACGCGCCCCCGAGTGGATCCGGGTCGACGCCGACGTCAGGCGCATCACCGAGCACTTCTTCGCGCGCAACCTCCCGATCGCGCTGGTGTGCCACGGCGCGCAGGTGCCGGCTGTGTACGGGCTGCTGAAGGGCCGCAAGACCGCGTGCTTCCCGCCCATCACCGGTGACATGGAGAACGCGGGCGCGACGGTCATCGACGCTCCCGACGTCGTGGACGGCAACCTCGTCTCCTGCAGGGGGTGGCCGGACATGCCGAAATTCGGCAGGGCGATGATGGAGGTCTTCTCGAAGTCCGTCAACTCCGCATCGGCATGAGCGCACCCGGCCCGTCCCGGTGACGGCATCTCGGACCGTCACCGTCGACGGCTCCCCCGTCCACGTCCTGGAGAGCGGCACCGGGCCCGCGGTGTTGATGCTGCACGGCTCCGGACCCGGTACGACCGGATCCGGCGCCTGGGCGACGACGGCACAGGCGCTGGGCACGTCCTGGCACCTGGTGGCTCCTGACCAGGCGGGGTTCGGCCGGACCCCGATCCCGGCCGGCTCCAGGGGCGGGCTCCGGCTGTGGACGGAGCAGGCCGCGGGCCTGATGGATGCTCTCGGTGCCGAGCAGTACGCCGTGGTGGGCCACTCCATGGGCGGGGCCGTGGCGCTGGCGTTGGCGGCCGCGCGTCCCCGGCAGGTCACCCGTGTCGTGGCGGTCTCGACGATGGGCGCCCCCGGGGCGCCGCTGTCCGCCGAGCTCGACGCGATCTGGGCCGCTCCTGCCGACCCGCTCGGGGCACGAGACATGTTGAGCCGCCTCGTCCTCGACCAGGCGCTCGTGACCGAGTCGGCCGTCGCCGCCCGTGCGGCCGCGATGCGGGCGGGGGCGGCCGCATTCGCGTCGTTGTTCCCTCCTCCCAGGGCGCGCTGGGCCGACGACCTCACCCTCTCGGCGCGAACGCTGGCAGGGGTGCGCGCGCCCGTGCTGCTCGTCCACGGCGCCGAGGACCGGGTCACCCCGCTCGGGACGGCAGCCCTGCCCCTGCTCGAGCACCTGGCCGACGTCCGTCTGCACGTGCTCGGCCGATGCGGGCACGTGCCGGCGCTCGAACACCCGCACGACTTCAGGCGACTCCTGTCGTGCTTCCTCGGCCGGGAACGAGGTCCCTGACTCATCTCCGTGGGCCGTAGGTTCAAGTCTCGCCCCCTACCACTGTCGGCGATTCGCCGGCGTTCACCATCTCTCGGACGGCGAGCTTCGACAGCTCGCCGTCAGGCGTCCCCGTGTGGAAAGTTTCACTGACACCGCCGCGCGGACGACTGTGATGACGCGGGTACGGCCGCCACATCGCACGACGTCACATGGTCTGCTACCAGCCTGTTGATCCGTGGGGCGAGATCGTCGCCCTTTTACGGGCCGTACGGAAACCGCGATTCACCGCTTGTTTCGGAGAGCGGTCCTTCATATGGGGCTGTCCAGTCCGTGGCCATTGTGTGATCCTCCCCTCGAGAAGGCATGTCCCGCGGCGTCTCGGGCGCGCGGCCCGGCCGGCCTCACCGACGTGCGCGTCCGCCTCGCCCCTATCAGGGCGGCGACCTTGGCGGACGGCGAGGCCGGCATCTCTGGCGAAATCTCCACAGTCAACGGCGCGAAGAAAGGGCACCCCATGATCGCTGGCAACCCGATCCGCCGGGCACTGGCGGTCGGCGTGATGATGGCCACCACCGCCGCGATGGTCGTGACCATGCAGCATCCCGCCGCCGCATCAACCCTGACGCTCAACGCCACGGTGGACTGCCTCAACGTCAACTACTCCGGCGACACCCGCGACTGGTACGCCTCGTACGTCTCGGTCGGCTCCGCGCCTCCTTCGTACGGCGTGACCATGCCCTACAGCTCGATGGTCGCGAACCCGGCGAACCACACGTGGTCGTTCACGATCAGCCTGCCCGGCGGCAGCACCTCGGTGAGCGTGTCGGCCATCTGCAGCGGCGGTCACCAGTACGACCAGGTCGGCTGGACCAACGGACCGGCGATCAGCATTCCCTCCTCGGCCACGGCCCTGACCGCCACCTGGGGCTGCTCCACCCAGCAGGTCTATCCCGGGCCCTACATCACCGGCTGCAGCGCGCAGTCCTACTCCTACAGCTGAGACTCCTGCCTCCCTGAAGGCCGTCCGCGCTGTTCGCTGAACGTCGTGACGCGGCCGGGGAAGAACGGGTGCGGCCCAGCCTCAGCGAGAGGTTCGCCGAGGGCTGGGCCGATATCCGGTCGCGAGGTCACGCGCCGGTGCAGGTGTAGCCGGATGGCAGGGCCGTGTTGCCGTCGGGGCGGCTGGCCTGGAAGCCGAAGCTGGTGGTGCCGGCTCCGGGGGCCAGCGTGCCGTTATGGCCCACGCTCTTGGCCGTGACGGTCTGCCCGCTGGTGGTGACGGTGGCGTTCCACGAGCCGGTCAGCGTGTGCCCGGCCGGGAGCGTGAACGTGACCGTCCAATTGGTGATCGTCGAGGTGCTGGTATTGGTGATGGTCAGCGGCTGGATCACATAGCCGGTGCCCCACTGGCTCTGCACGGTCGGCGTCGCCGAGCAGGCTCCGGTGGTGGTGCCGCTGGTGGTGACCTGGACGGTGTTGGACACCGGCGAGAGGTTGCCGGCGGCGTCCCGCGCGCGGACCTGGTAACGGTAGGTGGTGCTCGGGGTCAGGCCCGTGTCGCTGTACGAGGTCGTGGCCGAGGTGCCGACCTGGGCGAAGGTGCCGCCGGTGGCCCCGGGTGCGCGCAGGATGTCATAGCCGGCGACCTCCACGTCGTCAGTGGAAGCGGCCCAGGACAGATTGGTGCCGCCGGCGGTGGTGCCGGAGGCCGCCAGCCCGCCCGGGGCGGTGGGTGGCGTGGTGTCGCCGCCGGTGGAGGTCGTGGTGAACGTGACCAACGCGGAGTTGGCCGACAGGTTGCCCGCGCCGTCGCGTGCCCGTACGTAGACCTGGTATTCGGTGTCGGCGGTCAGCCCGGTCAGGGTGATCGCGTTGGTGGTGGACTGGCCGAGCAGCGGGTCGGTGGCGCCCTGCTCCCGGTAGACGTTGTAACCCGCCAGGCCGGAGCCGCCCTGGTCGGTGGATGCCGTCCAGGTCAGGGTGGCGCTGGTGGCGGTCACGTTGGAGACGGCGGGAGTGCCCGGAGAGGTCGGCGGGGTGGTGTCGTTCGTGCTTTGGAACTGATTGAAGAAGTTCCACACCACTGCCTTGGTCCAGGTACGTGCGCCGTCGTCAGCGGTGGACCCGTCCACTGGACCAGGGGTGTGCCCCCCGTCGAATGCCGCCCACACGACCGGGTATCCGGATCGGCATCCCGAGTAGGCGGTGACGACGTGCGTCAGGCTGCCCTGTGCCGGTTCGGGCGGATTTTGGGCAGTGCACCCGTTGTTCCTGACGAACGTGTCGCGCAGCGACCGGCCCAGCGAGATGTTGAGCACGTTGTCCCTGAGGCCGTGGAGCCCGATGTAGGCGATGGGCTGGGTGCCGCCGCTGCATCCGCTGAGCTGCGCGCCGGAGTAGACCGCGACCGCGCGGAAGACCGTGGCCCGGGCGCAGGCCAGGGCGTAACTCATGCCGCCGCCGTAGCTGAAGCCCCCGGCGAACAGCTGCGTGGTGTCGACGCACAGGTCTGCTTCGATCAGCCTGACCATGTCGTCGACGAAGGTCAGGTCCTGCCCGCCGGAATTGGCCCAGCCGTTGTTCAGCCCCTGGGGGGCGACGAAGATCGCCGTGTTGTTCGCCAGTTGCCTGAGCCCGTAGTAAGACCAGGTGAATCCGCTGGTGCCACCTGAGTCGACGTCGTTGGCGGTGCCGCCGTTCCAGTGGAACCCGAAGATCAACCGGTAGGGGTTGGTGTTGTTGTAGTTGTCGGGAATTCTCAGGATGAAGGAGCGAGTCCGGCCGCCGCTCTGGATCGATTGCGTGCCACTTCTGAGTGTTGGCGTCTTGCCGCATCCTGGCGTGGCGGCGGCGGCGCTCGCCGCGCGTGACGTGGTTTCGCTGCTGCTCAGCGCCGTACCACCGCTGGCCACCGCGAGAAGCACCGCCGCGATGACAGCGGCGAGGACGGATTTACGCCGCATCGTCACTCACCTGCCTGTGGCACCACCGGAGGGACGGTGCCAGGGCGTCGGTTAGCGTTAACATGAGCTGGATCAATCCTCTCATCCGTGCGGAACTGGCGTGATTGGAGGGCATGACGGCGCTTTTCCGCGCCCGTTCCTGCCGATGGGTGGTGGTGCGACGGAGCAAATACGAGGCATGCAGATCCGTCAAGGCGCGGCTCGCTCCTTTGACGTGACGGGCGGCGCTCCCATGCCATTTTGCTGGCACGTATCGCGTCGTTCAGCCTGAAAACATGTTGAAAGTTTCACGACAAGGCTCTCAGAAAGCCATGGGGCAGCATTCAACCCTTCCCTGCCCTTGGCCGCGCTGCTTCCAAAGCTCCTGAACCAAAAAGCGGGCTCGGTTCCATGATTCAGGCCCGTATCGAGGACGTGATGCCCGGGGAGGCGGAGTGGTGTCCTGATCCAGCGGCTTTGCGAGCAGCGCAGCCGTCAGCCGCAGCTAGCAGTCGCAACCGCAGCCGTCGCAACCGCAACCGCCGTCCTCGCCCGAGCAGCAGGAACAACAATTGCCGCAGTTGCCGCAGCAGTCGTAACCGGAACAGTCGAAGCGCTCGCAGCAGGAGCCCTCGCGGTCCTCGTCCCAGGGGGGCCGGTACAGGCCGCAGGTGCAGCAGGTGAACGCGGCGCACGCCAGCGACAGCAGCCCGCCGGGATCCCGCTTCGGCGGTCGCCTCCCCGGCGGTGCGCCGGGGTCGCCGGGCGGGTGGCCCGGCGAGTGGCCGGGGGCGTGACCGGGGCCGTGCGTTCCTGCGGTGGCTTGCGATCCGGCGGTGGCGAAGGCTCGGGAGACGGCGTTGCCGGTTTCCCGTACCAGCAGGGCGCGGGTCAGGGCCGGGCGGGGCAGGTCGAGCGCATCCACTGCGGCGAGCAGGTCGGCGTGCGCGGCGTCGCAGTGGCGGCGCGCCTCGGCCAGGCCGGTGCCGGTGGCGGCCAGCGGGTTGTACGCCCCGGACGCCCGGTCGTCGGCCAGGTCCTCCACCGCGTCGATCAGGTGGGCCAACCTCCCGAACCCGCGACCGGCCGCCTCCAGGGCCTCGCGGTTGTGCGGCTTGCCCGCGAGCACCCCCGTGTGGGCGAACGCCGCCGCCACGGCGTCCTCGGTGGGTCCCGTCAACTCTCGTAATCCGGGGGCCGCGCCGCTGCCCGGAGGCCTCTGGGCGGGGACACGTTCCAGGAGGGCCTGGCGGACGGCCGCCGCCGTCAGCGGGGTGGGGTCGAAGCCCAGCGTGCCGGCCGTGGCCGTACCGGCGGAGGACCAGCGGCCCGCCAGGCGGGTGGCGCCGGCGGCCACAGGGCGGCGGGCGTACATGCCGTCGCCGTCCGCCACGTGGTCGTTCACCTTGCCGGCCGCCAGGAGCAGCGACACCGAGGCCGCCAGCCGCACCCCCTCGGACTCCACCACGTCGGCGCCCTTGAAGCCGCGCAGCGCGCACGGGCCCGCCTTCCGGCGCGGCTTGGGCGCGGACGTCTGGGCCTCGGTCAGGACGGACACGAGCAGGCCGTCATAGTTGGTCACCAGACGGGACAGGTGTCCGTGTTCGTCGCGGAGGGCCAAGCAGAGTCCGCACAAGTGGCCCATCCAGTCCGCGTAGAGCCCCTTGCACAGGACGTGCCGACACGGGCGGACAATGCCGAACATACGTCCCCTTATGATCACAACAGTGAGCCAACCGTAGCATCAGGCCGTCAGAGGGACGCGGCAACGACGGGAGAGCCCCCAGGAAACGCCGCTCCTGAGCACCGCGGTCGCCGGGGCCGCGGTCGCAGCTCGGCCCCGTCCTCGCGGTGAAGGTACGGCCCTTGTGCTGCCAGGCGTTTCGCCACGCCGCCGAGGTGGCGTCGCGGTCCTGGCCTAGACTCGTCGCCACCATGGAAGTGCCGCGCGATCTCCCCTCCCCCCTCCTCACCGCGTTCCAGGTCGTCGGCCTGCCCTGGCCGGACGTGCGGATCGCGCACTTCGACGGCGTGCTGGCCGAGCTCGGCGAGCGCCCGGAGGCGCAGCTGCTGCGTGAGCACGTCGGCAGGCTGCGGAAGATCCAGGACGCGTTCTTCGAGCACCTGCGCGAGCTGGCCGACGATCATGACGACGACCGCATGTGGCTGGTCCGGCACAAGGACGAGCCCTGCGTGACAGGGATACGGGAAGACTGGGCCGAGACCGCGGCGTCGATGCCCGAGTTCCACGCGGCCATCGCGACGTTCGTCCGAGCGCTCCTGGGCGAGCCGCCCGCGGTCCCTGACTACCTGGCGGCCGTGCCCGCCTGGGTGGAGGCGCGCCCCGGGCGCGGCATCCGCGACGAGCCCACCGCCGGTCGGGCCCCCGCCGCGGACGCCCTGCTGCGCTGGCGGGAGGACCCCTACGGGCCGCGGATCTGCGTGGTCACCGGCTCGCCCGCCGCCGGCAAGACCCGGCTGCTGTCCTGGTTCAGCTACTCCGGCATCTGGGACTGGTCGGGCTATCCGGGCCCCGGCGAGGCGGCGATCTGCCTGCGCGGCATGGACGTGGACGACGCCGTGGGTGAGCTGGCCGGGCAGTTCAAGCTCGACGGCGCCGACCTGGCCGCCCTCGACCGGCCCGTGCTCGTCACCGTGGCCGACGCCCACCGGAGCAACGATCCCGAGCGCGCGTTCGCCGAGCTCGTCCTTCCCCTGGCCGTCAACCCGCACGTCCGCCTGCTCGTGGAGCTCAGCCACCCGGACGCCGCGGTCGGTCTCGGCCCGCCGGCGTACGTCCTGGACCTGGACGACCCGCGGGCCACCGACCGCGCCGCCTTCACCGCCTGGTACGACGCCGAACGGGCGGAGCGCTCGCCGTTCACCGCCGGCCAGGTCTACCCGTCGCCGGGGCTCGCCGCGCTCGCCGCCCGGGCCGGGGGCGCCGACCCGGGCCCTGACCTGCCGATGGACGTACGGGTGGCGCGGGCCTGGCTGGACGGTCTGTCGCCGGAGGCCCGCGCCGCCGCCAGCACACTGGCCCTCGCCTTCGCCCCGATCGGCCCGTACACGTGGCGGCTGCTGCACTGCGGCCGGCACCGCGACGATCCGGAGGCCGCCGCCCGCGGCGTGGCGGAGGCAGCGGACCGGCTGCCCCTGACCGAGCCGCGCCTGCCCGCGTACGCCATCGGCCTGCCCTCCCTGGCCGAGGCCGTCGCCCCGCCGGCGGCGGCGCACGGGGAGCTGGCCGCCGTCATGCGCGGCTGGCCGGTCTCGGCCGAGCTGTCCCCGCCCGCGTACGTCAGCGATCACCTGGCCCATCACGAGCGCCTGGCGGGCGGACCCGACGCCATCACCCCGCTTCCGCTCCGCCGCCCGCCGACCAGGGTCACGCGCGAGCTGCTGGTAGACCTGTACGGCCAGGAAGGCGTCGTCCGGCCGCACGACGACGAGATCCACCCCGCGATCACGCACGCGCCCACCCGCCGTTTCCTGGCCGAGGTCGGCCTGCCCGTGGATGGGCTCAACCAGCCCGGCTGGACGGGCGAACATCGCCGCTTCGTCGAGCCCCTGACCGAGTTCTGGCCCGACAGCGTGGACGAGCTACGCGCCTGCGCGGGCCTGCCGGACGAGCTCGGCGCGCTGTTCATGCTCGACGGGCCGGGCACCTGGTACCTCTTCCTCGACGGCCGCACCGGCGAGGTGTACGAGGCGCACGAGGAGCTGGACACCGCCCGCGTCGCCCACCGTGACGTCGAGTCGTACGCCTATTTCGTGTACGTCATCCACCGGGAGCGCAGGCTGTGGTGCGAGGGCCGCGACGCGCACCGCGAGGCGGCCTACTGGTGCGCCGACGACCTGGCGCTGGAGCTGCACACGTACGAGCCGCAGGCCATGGCGGGCGACGACGCCCTCTGGCCGCCGACGCTGGAGGACTACACGCTTCTCACCTAGACGTCGCGCGAGTCGATCTTCGGCCGGAAGGAGGATGGACGCGTCGGAAGCGCCCCTATACAACGGAGATCGCGACGCGAGAACGCGTCGCCTCCGCTTACCGCCGTGAGGATTGCGATGACGTCCATGACCAGACGCCTCACCATGCTGATCGCGACAGTGGGGGTGGCCGGCGCGACTTTGGCGGCAGTGCCCGCCGCTGCCAGTGCCAGCCCCGACAGTTTCAATGACGGCATGGGGTGCTATGCCGTGTTCGACACCGTTTACAAGCGGTTCCACTCGCTGGGTTTCAACGACGACTACTCCACCAGGATGGCCGAAGCCGCCTTCAACAACTGCCAGTCCGCGACCTGACGGTCGTCTCCCCGGGCTGGGCCTGCTCCGACCAGCCCGGGGACACGTGTCTCAGATCTTCGACAGCACCCGGTCGGTGACGAAGCAGAGCATGCCGAATTCGTGCGCCCTGCGATAGGCGAACTCGGTGAGCTCCTCGTCCTCGGCGTAATCGAGGGCGTACACGTCGATGTCCATGCCGAGCAGCCGCTCGGCGTATTCCGCGTGCACTTCGAGAACGTCGTCCGGCCACGGCCCGTACGACTCGGTGTCCACCCACCGGGCGGAGAACGACTCGAACAGGATGCCGTCCACCAGGTCGGCGAGCTGCGGCAGCAGCCCGAACCCCCGGTTGGCCAGCAGGTAGTCGGGCTTGGCCTCCTCCCTGATGGCCGCGATGAGGTAGAGCAGGTGCGGCAGGTCCTCGGGGTAGTTGAACTCGATGTTCAACGTGTCGAGGAACAGGCCGCTGAACCCGCCCGCCATCGCGCTCGTGGCCTGGCCCACCACATGCGCCACCCACCCGGGGTGGCCCGTGTACACGAACGCGCCGCCCCAGTCCGGGTTGCGCTCCTCGCGCTGCCACGGGGCCGGCGGGCCGACGTCCTCGGTCAGCGACAGGTAGCCCAGCGTCTGCACGCCGCGCTCGCGCAGGAGGTCGAGCTCCTGCCTGCTGTAGAAGTCCGGTTGGAGCACGACCTTGTCGAACCTCGACAGCCGCTCCAGCTCCCCCGCCCCGTAGTAGAACGCGATGGGCTCCCTGGTCATGGCTTCCACGATTCCTGGTACCAGGCGAACGTCCTGCGCACGCCCTCCTCCAGAGCGACGCGCGGCTCGTACCCGGTCAGCTCGCGCAGCAGCGTGAGGTCGGGGCAGCGGCGTGCGACCGAGCCCGCGGGCGCGGGCACGTCGTCGATGGCGGGGCTCACCTCGGCGATCCGCAGGACGAGCTTGGCCAGGTCGCCGATGTTGGTCTCGGAGTCGTTGCCGATGTGCACGATCCGCCCCATGGCGCGCGGCTCGGCCATCAGCCGGACCATCGCCTCGACGGCGTCGTCCACGTAGCAGAAGGCCCTGCTCTGGTCCGCGCCGTAGAGCCGGAACGGGTCCTCGCCGCGCATCGCGCGCAGCGACAGCTCGGGGATGACGTGGTCGGCGCCCATGCGGGGGCCGTAGACGTTGTGGAAGCGGCCGATGACGGCCTCGAAGCCCTTGGCCCGCGCCGTGTGCAGCACGGCCGCCTCGCCGAGCATCTTGCTGATGGCGTAGGTGTAGCGCGGCGAGGCCACGTCCTCGATCACCAGCGGCACGTCCTCGGCCGTGGGCACGGGCACCAGGCCGGTGGTCACGCCGCCCGCGTACGCCTCGCTGGTGGAGGCGAAGAACAGCTTGTCGCCCGGGCGCAGCCAGTCGAGCAGGTGCATCATCGCCAGCGTGTTGACCCTGATCACCCGGGCCGGGTCCTTCTCGACGTTGCGCACGCCGACGACCGCGGCCAGCATGTAGATCTGGTCCCAGCCCGGCTCGATCGCGGCGTAGGAGGCCGGATCGGTCAGGTCGGCCGAGCGCACCTCCACGTCCAGCGCGGTCAGCTCGTCGTCGCGGCGGCCACGGGAGAAGTCGTCGATGACGGTGACGGCGTGGCCGTCCGCGCGGAGCCTGCGGGCCAGGTGCAGCCCGATGAAACCGGCCCCGCCCAACAGCAGGACTTTCATACCGTCGTCTCCTCCTTGGCCACGTAGCCGATTCCGGCGTAACGCACGCCGTTCCTGATGACCGCGGCCTCGTCGAGGATGCGCCACGAGTCGAAGATGACGCGCAGGTCCGAGGAGCCGAGCATGGTCTCGGCCTCAAGGGCGCGGTAGTCGGGGTGGTCGTTGATCACGATCATCGCGTCGGCGTCGGCGAAGGCCTTGTCGAGGCTGACGGGCTCGCCGCCGTACTCGCGGATGACCTCGTCGGAGACCAGCGGGTCATGGCCGCTGACCACGAGGCCCGCGGCCCTGAACAGCGGCATCATGTCGGCGATGGGCGTGCCGCGCATGTCGTCGGTCGCGGGCCAGCCCTTGTAGGCCCAGCCGAGCACCGACAGCCTGACGCCCTCGGTCCGGCCGACCGTCTCGCGCACCAGCTCCACGACCCGCTCGGCGACGTGCGCGGGCAGCCGCTCGTTGAGCTTGCGCGCCTGGCCCACCAGGTACGGGCTCCGCGACGTGCTCGCGATCATCAGGTACGGGTCCTTGGACAGGCAGCCGCCGCCCACGTAGCCGGGCTTGGCCAGGTCGGGGCGCGGGTAGTCGAGGTTCGTGGCCCTGATGACCTCCAGCGGGTCGAGGCCGTGCTGCTCGGCGATGAGCGCCAGCTCGTTGCCGAAGGCGTAGATCAGGTCGGTGTGGCAGTTGTTGGACAGCTTGACCATCTCGGCCGTCTCGATGCTGGAGACGGGCACGATCTGGTTGGCCAGGCCGCTGAACACCTCGATGCCGGCCTGCAGGCTCTCCTCGTCGAGCCCGCCGATCACCTGGGGCAGCTCGACCAGCTCACGCAGCGCCTGACCCTGGATGGTGCGCTCCGGCGCCATGACGAGCTTGGCCTTGCCCCAGCGCGCGGTCAGCGCGGGCAGCACGACGGCCCGGCTGGTGCCGATCGGCACCGTGCTGCGCACGACGACCAGGGTGTCGGGCCCGCAGCGCTCGGCGACGTCCTGGGCGGCGTCCGCGAGGTTGCGCAGGTTGGGCGTGCCGGTGGACAGGTCCACCGGCGTCGAGACCGACAGGATCGCCGCGTCGAGCCGCAGGTTCTCGGGCAGCCGGTCGGAGATGAAGACGGTGCTGCCGAGGTGCTCGGCGAAGGCCTCCTCGACGCCGGGCTCGTACACGTGGATGCGGCCGTTGGACAGCGCCTCGACCACCCGGGGGCTGGCGTCCACGCCGTACACGGTGTAGCCCTTGCGGGCCAGGGCGGCGGTCAGCGTCAGGCCCACGTAGCCCATGCCGATCACGCCGACTGTCTTCGGCATCTCAAGATCCTCTCTTAGAACAGGGGTCACTGATCCGGTCGAGCTCGACCGTGGTGGCGTTGCCCGCCACGCCGTGGCGGCGGTAGCGGGCGCACGCCGCAGTGACGTTCACCGGTCGTCTGGCGTAGTCGGTGGCGAGCACGGCCTTGCCCTGCTCGCGCAGGGCGAGGGCGTGCCGCAGGTTCTCCGCGCACCAGTCCTCGGTGCAGGGGTCGTCCGTGGCCTTGAAGAACAGCTCCTCCATGCCGATGCCGTCGATGGCCTGGACGTAGCCGGAGTGGAGCCTCAGCTCCGGGGAGTTCTGGGGGACGACGAGAAAGCCCGGGCGCTGGGCCTTGGCGTACTTGCTGATGCGGACGATCAGGTCCGTCATCTTCCTGCCGAGGCTCCTGCGGGTCTCGCCGGGCGTGCGCTTGAGGTCGATCTCCTCGTACGCCAGCGGGGTGTCCAGGTAGACGCCGTCGAACCCGGCACGCAGGGCCTGGTCGACGCGCTGTCTGACGACCGTGTCCCACCAGCGCCGGTCCCAGTAGCGCACGAAGCGCTCGTCGGGCCAGTCGGGCCAGACGTTGAGCACCAGGTCCCTGGGCAGGGTGCGGTACTCGGTGCGGAAGGTCTCGATCGAGCCGATCTCGAAGTAGGCCAGGACCTTCTTGCCGCTGGCACGCACCTTGGCGATCTCCGCGGCGGTGAAGTAGCCCTTGATCGTGGCGTCGCGCGAGAGGTCGATGATCGCCAGCTGGTGCGGCGCCCGCGCTATCGCGTCGAGGCGTCCCTTGGGGTAGTCCTGCAGGACGTAGGTGAAGCTCCGCACCTCGGTCAGGGGCACCTGCGGTGCGGAGCACGCCAGCGAGCCCAGCACCAGGCCGATGGACAGCAGGATCCTCACAGCATCGCCTTCACCGAGTCGGCGAGCGGGATGCGCGGGCGCCAGCCGAGCACGTTCCAGGCCCGCTCGATGTCGGCCTGGCTCCAGTCCACGGCCCGCGAGCGGGCGGCTTCGGGCTCGCGCTCGCGCACCTCGCCCGTGAAGCCCGACTCGGCGGTCAGCAGCGCGACCGCCTCCCGTACGGCGACGGCACGGCCGCTGCCCACGTTGATCACGCGCTCGGCCGGTTCCGGCGCGAAACCGGCGCGCACCACGGCGTCGGCCACGTCCCGCACGTCCACGAAGTCCCGCATGGCGCCGAGCGGGCCCATGTCGAGGTGGCCGGTGGCAGTTTTCAGCAGGTCGCGGGCGCGGCCCAGCACGTTCTCCCCCGACAGGCCGGGGCCGACCGGATTGAAGATCCGCAGGGACATCGCGTCGACCTCGCTCGCCCGCTCGACCAGGAGCGTCCCTGCCAGGTGGCTGATGCCGTAGGCGCTGGTGGGCCGGGCGGGGTCGTCCTCGCGCTGGGCGTGACCGTACGGCGCGGGACCGTATTCGGCGGCCGAGCCCAGGCGGACGAACCTGGCGGCGGGGACAGCGGCGGCGATGGCCTCCAGCAGGACGGCGGCGACTCCGGCGTTGCCGCGCAGGAGCTCGTCGTAGCCGCCCGACATCCTGCCCATGCAGTTCAGCACGATCGACGGCCGCAGCTCGCGCAGCAGGTCGGCCGCGGCCCGCGGCGTCGCGGTCAGCAGGTCGAGGTCGGCCCGGCCGGGACACAGCAGCCGCGAGACCCGCGGGTCGTCCTCCAGCAGGTGCCTGACCTGGCGCCCGAGGAAGCCCGTGGCGCCGAACAACAGGACCGTACAGCTCATCGCACCTTGTCCCGCGACGGCAGCAGCAGCGGTCTGATCTCCTCGAAACGGGCGTTCGCCTCGTCGTAGTCGTCGGGGCGGCCGATGTCGAGCCAGTAGCCGTCGAACTCGTACACGCCGGGCGGGGTGTCCTGGGCGAGCAGGTCGAGCACCAGCTCGTCGAAGCCGAACGACATGCCCTCCGGGTACTTCGCGATCGTCTCGCGCGACAGCGCGTAGACGCCCATGCTCACCAGATAGCTGAGCAGCGGCTTCTCCCTGAAACCGACGATACGGCCGCCCTGCGCCTCCAGCACCCCGAAATCGATCTTCACCACGCGCGGCGAGGTGGCCACGGTCAGCGGCGCGCCGGTCTCCACGTGGCTGGTCAGCAGTTCCGCGTAGTTGAGCGTGGTGAGGACGTCCCCGTTCATCACCAGGAAGTGCTCCGGCAGCCGGTCCCTGATCGGGAACAGCGGCCCGATCGTGGACAGCGGCGTGACCTCCTCGGTGTAGTCCACCGTCATGCCCCAGCGCGAGCCGTCGCCGACGAAGGCGCGGATCAGCGGGCTCAGGTGCCCGACCGCGAGCGTGGCCGTGGTGAAACCCTGGCCGGCCAGCTGCTGCATGATGATGTCGAGGATCGCGTACTCCTCCCCGATCGGCACCAAGGGCTTGGGCAACGCGGAGGTGTACGGGCGCAGACGGACCCCTTTGCCGCCCGCGAGAATGACGACGTGCATGGAAAGCCTCCCGGTCGAAGGATCAGCTGTACTGTCTGACATCCCTGAGGCCCTGGCTCATGAGGACGAGAAGGATCAGCAGGAACAGCAACGCGGCGGCGGCGAAGAGAAGGACGTCGGCCAGCGCCGGCGCCCCTGCGGGCAGGAGAAGACGGCCGAGGGGGTGTACGGCGAGCGCCGCGGCCTGTGCCACGCAGAGAGGCACGACTCTGCCCTGGTTGCCCAGCAGGAACGCCAGGAAGTACGCGCCGCCGACGATCACGTGGGCGGCGGCCATGGCGATGCTGGCGTGGGTCAGTTCGTTCTTGCCCAGCAGGAAGGCCAGCGGCAGCACGGACAGCACCGCCAGCCACGCCAGGCAGATCAGCACACCCTTGGCGAGCAGCCATCGGCCGCGCCGGGTGAAGTCGGAGGGGTAGCGGACCTGGCGGATCGCCGCCCTGGTCTCGTCCTCGAACGCGTGCGCCCGGTACTCCAGGATGCCCATGCCGATGACGAGCCCGGCGCCGGCCACGGCGATGTCGGTGCGGTCGAGCACGTACCGGGCCTCGGCCTGCAGCAGGAACACCGCCGACAGCGCGGAGTAGAGCACCCACGGGAGCAGCGCGCGCACGTTCGCGCGGGCCAGCAGGCGCAGCGGCGGCTCGGCGGCGTCCCCCGCGGGATTCCTGGTGAGGGTCAGCCGGAGCGCGCCCGCCACGCAGGCGAGGATGCAGGCGAAGCCCACGCCGAGGGTCAGCAGGCCGATGTCGCTGTCGCCGATGACGATGTAGGCGACCCCGGCGACGACGGCCGGCATCATGATCAGCCCGAGCCAGCCCTCGCGCCGGTAGAACAGCAGGATCCCCGAGGCGATCTGGAAGGTCACCTGCATGATGCACAGGGCGATCAGCTCGACGGGACCGTCCCGCAGCCCCGTGATCACGCCGGCCAGCATCGCCACGCCCAGGACGGCCACCAGCATCCCGGTACGCAGCACGCGGCCCGCCGAGCGCACATGGCCGTGCCCGATCAGCGAGTACGCCAGATGCGTCGCCGCGCCGCCGATCACCCAGCCGAGGCCGGTGGTGAAGACCAGTCCCGGCATCAGCCACTGCGTGCCGACGAGCCCCGACGCGGCGGGCAGCAGGGCCGCGGGCAGGGCGTACAGCAGGCCGTGCAGGATCTGGGCGACCGGCCTGGCCCGCTTGAGGAACCCGGTGGACCCCGGCGGCGGGGCGCCCTTGGACCTGATGTGCGAGTAGGCGGTCTCGGCCAGGGAGAACACGGAGGTGTGGTCGTACAGCTCGCGGGCGACCTTGTCGTTGAGCCCCTGGGATTCCAGCATGGCCGCGACCTGGAGGGGCTCCACGGCGCGGAAGACCCCGGTGCCCATGGGGTCGATGAGGGCGTCGATGTCCCGTGACGACGGCGGCTGGGTCATGCCCGGGCCCCCAGGAGTTCCCTGTAGACCGAACGGTAGTCGTCCAGCGACTGCCGGAGCGTGAACCGCTCCAGCACGCGGGCGTGCGACAGGGCGCCGAGGTGGCGGCGCAGCGGGGCGTCGAGCAGCAGGCGCACCATGGCGTCGGCGGCGGCGCGGTAGTCGCGCGGCGGCACCACGAACCCGGCCTCGCCCACCGCCTCGGCCACGCCGCCGACGTTGGTGACCACGCAGGGCCTGCCGCACGCCATGGCCTCGACCACGGTGTAGGGGAAACCCTCGGAGATGCTGGTCAGTGCCACGACCTGGCCGGCGTGGTAGGCGTCCACCGGAGAGCCGACCCGGCCCTCGAACGTGGCCGCGCCCTGCAGCCCCAGCTCCTCGATCAGCTCGACGCAGCTCTCGTGGTAGCTCTCGTTGCCCGCCGGCACGCCGCCGAAGATCCGCAGCCGGGCGTTGGGGATCCTGTGACGGACGATCTGGAACGCGCGGATCAGCGTGTGCAGGTCCTTCAGCGGGTCCACCCGGCCCATGAACACCAGCGTGGGCACGTCGGGTTCGCCGGTGGCGACGGGGAACTCCTTCGGGTCCACGCCGTTGTACATGATCCGGATCCGGCTCGGGTCGGCGCCGTTGCGGACCTGCCAGCGCCGGTTGTACGACGAGTGCGGCGCGATGCGGTCGGCCGCCACGTACGCCGCCCCGGCCAGCCGGCGGAAGAAACTGAGCAGCAGCACCCGCACGGAGTGCGGGACCGGCTCGTTGACGTACTGCAGGTAGCGTTCCCGCAGGTAGAC
The DNA here is from genome assembly GCF_057536035.1 of Nonomuraea sp. B208. NCBI lineage: Bacteria > Bacillati > Actinomycetota > Actinomycetes > Streptosporangiales > Streptosporangiaceae > Nonomuraea > Nonomuraea sp. B208. Next base: position 80,412 of record NZ_BAAJOU010000023.1, on the reverse strand, counting down.
GCCGTGCTCGGAGAGCACGGCGGGCGTGCCGTAGCGCCACTTGGCGCTCATCGCCACGAGCATGCTGAGCCCGTTCATGGAGACGTGCACCAGATCGGCCTGCGGCGGCGGCTCGGCCAGCGGCCGCAGCATGTGGCCCAGCAGGTCGCTGGCGATGACCGCGTCGGACAGGTTGAGCGCGTCGCTCCTGCTCCAGTACCAGGCGTCCATGAGCTGCGAGAGCGACTCGTTGGCCGTGATCGCGCTCATGAGGTCGCCGCCCCAGTCGGCGAAGCGGTACAGCGACTCCAGCACCGACAGGAATTCCTTGCTGCCGTCACCCATGGTGGCCGGCGTGAGCACCATCTCCAGGAAGCGCCCGTACACGTCGCTGAAGCCGCGCCCCGGCGCCCGCGAGGGGCGCCGGCGGCGTCGTCCGGCCCACAGGGGCACGGAGACGACCTTCTCCAGGTTCGGGGGGCGCTCCCAGACCGAGCGTTCCCTGCCGTCCACCGTCAGGGTGATGACGTCCCATCGGTAATCGGGCATGCCCCTGATGAGCTGGTCCATCCAGACGCTCACCCCACCCATGGCGAACGGGTACGTGCCCTCCGACACGAAGGTCACCTTCATGCGCGCACACTCGCGGTGACGGTGACGGGCACGCCCGCGGTGAGCGTGAGGCGGGCGATGGAGTCGGTGCCGTACGTCGTCGCGCCCGGGGCCGCGGCGTTGGTCGCGAAGACGGCGGCGGCGGCGCTCGAGGTGAACGTGACCGTGCCCGCGACCCGGTCGTAGACGGCGTCCACCCCGGCGAGCCCGGCGAAGTGCTTGGTCCGGTCCTCGACGTAGTGGGCGATGCCACCCCAGTCGGGGGTGATGACGGGAACGTTGTAGTAGGCGTTGTACTTGGCCATGACCGCGTTCAGCCAGTCGAAGACCAGGCTCTTGCCCGACCCGTAGTCACGCAGGTTGCCCTGGTGGAAGGTGTGCGCGTAGATCGAACCCGACATGACGTGCTGCAGCGCCACGTCGCTCTCATGCTCCAGGACCTGGGCGTAGGTCTGGTCGACCGGCCAGTAGGGGAACTTGCCGTTCGGCCCGTAGTAGGAGTTGTAGAACAGCGTCTGCTCGGCCGGCGTGGTGGTGTGGTAGGCGATGTTGGTGGGCCAGTCGGGCACCACCATCAGCGACGGCTCGAGCGGGTGGTGGATGCCGCAGTTGAAGCAGGACGGCTGGTGGCTGCCGAACGACATGTTGCCGTGCAGGTACTTCACGCCGAGGTCCTTGGCGGCCTGCAGCAGGTGGGGGTTGGAGGCGGCCAGGCCGTAGTCCGTGGGCGGGTCGATGTCGTTGTTGACGTCGGGGTTGTAGACGCCGAGGCCGGAGTACTCGCCGGTCTTCAGCACGGTCGCGTCCACGCTCAGGCCCAGCGCGGCGGCCCTGGTGAGGTTGTCCTGGATCTCGGAGTAGCTGGTCGCGTAGTCCGTGAAGTTCATCTTCGGGTGCGAGAACGTGTGGTTGATCCAGGTGAAGGAGGAGGCGCGGCAGCGCGAGTAGCTGGTGAGCCCGTCGGCGCCGAACGGCGGGGTGGAGCACGTCGAGGGGGAGTTCAGCGTCGTGCCCTCGCCGTTGTAGGCCAGGTTCAGCTTGAAGCCCGAGGCGAGCGGGTTGCCGGCGGTGAAGGCGTTCTGCTGGTTGTACGTGCTCACCGCGTCGGCTCTGGTGGTCCGGTAGCCCGGGTCGCTCTCCACGTGGCCGTCGGGGTACAGGTGGTCGGTGGAGTTGAACCAGTCGTCCACGTCGGCGTTGAGGTAGTGGCGCTGCTCGCCCAGGAACAGGCCCCTGGTGGCCCACCTGAACAGCCCGTACGTCAGCAGGTCGGCCTGCGGCAGGTACTGGTTGGAGGTGAACGTCAGCGCCATGCGCTCGCGGCCGTCGGTGGAGGTGCTGCGGACGCCGAGCACGTCGGAGCCGCTGGTGATGATCGCCTCGGCCGAGCAGCCCGGGGCGATCGTGCTGCGGTAGGCGTAGGAGAGCGAGATCGGCACGTTCACGCCGGTCTTGAGGTAGTCGAACACGCCCGCGCCCGCGGAGGTCAGCTCGGTGCTGATGGGGGTGTCGCCGATGCCGCCCTCACTGCCCGCGCGCAGGCAGTAGTCCTCCGGCCAGGTGCCGTAGGCGGTGTAGAGGGAGACCTGGCGGACGCTGTAGTCCCGCTCGTAGGCCCATAGAACGTTCCATTCGGTGCTGTCCAGACCGCTGACGTAGTTGGCGCCGTCGAAGTGGAGCAGCGAGCCGTTGGTCAGCAGGACCGCGTTGTACTTTCCCGCGCCGTCGGCCCGCAGCAGGTCGGACGCGGTGAGGGCCTGGGTCTTGCTGAACAGCACGTCGTACGGGGCGCCGACCCGGTCGAGCACGGACTTCCAGGTCGCCACGCCCCAGTCGTCCTGGTCCACGCCGATGACGAGCGCGCGCAGGCCCACCCGGTCGCTGGCCGCGGCGGCCAGCGCGGCGGTGGTCTTCGCCGTCGTGGTGGCGCGCTTGACCGCCACGCCGCCCTTCGTCTTCACCTTCGGCAGCGGGCCCAGCTTGGTCACCTTCGGGCGCTCGACCTTGGCGCGGAGGGGGGCGGCGTGAGCATGCCCATGGTCGCTCCCCGATACGGCGGCCGCGGCTCCGCCGGCGAAGAGACCGGTCACCAGGACAGACGCTCCGGTGATGGCGATCACACTACGTGACGGCCTACGAATAGTCTGTCGCACACGCGGAAAAATATTCATATATCCCCCCATTCGGCACACAAGCCCCGAATGCATCCCAAGCCTGGCATAGACACCATCAGCCAGGGAAAGTGTGCGGACCTCGCGTTTCACTTCGGTTTCAGCTCGGTTTCCCGACCTAGGCCCCACAGCCGGGCAGGTTGGACTTATGCTTGATCAGCTGAAAAGTCGGGCACATGCAGCCGGGGGGAGACCCATGCAGTTCGGCATTTTGGGCGCGCTGGAAGTCGTGGACGGGGAGGAACATTTATCCCTCCGCTCGATCCAACAACGCACTCTGCTCGCCCTGTTGCTCTGCCATCACGGCAAGGTCGCCCACAGCGACGTCCTGATCGACGCCCTCTGGGGCGCCGAGGCGGGTGACGCCGGTGGCGCGCGCCTGCGCCTGCAACTGCATCGCCTCAGGCGCACACTGCGCGACCGCGCCCCCATCGTGCACCGTGCCGCGGGCTACCAGCTGCGCGTGCCGTCCGAGGCCGTGGACGCCCGGCGCTTCGAGGACCTGGTACGACAGGGGCGTCAGGCGATCGCGGCCTGGAACGATGCAAGGGGCAGCGACCTGCTGCGGGCAGCCCTCGACATGTGGCGAGGACCCGCGCTGTCCGGGCTGAACGACATCTCGCTGCTCCGCCAGCACGCCACCCGGCTGGAGGAGCAGCGGCTGGCGGCGCTCGCCGACCGCATCGAGGCCGATCTGCGGCTGCGCCGGCACGGTGATCTGATCGCGGAGCTGTCGGAGCTCGTCCGCGAGCATCCGCTGCGGGAGAAGTTCCGGGCCCAGCTCATGATCGCCCTGTATCACAGCGGGCGGCAGGCCGACGCCCTGGACGTCTATCGCGACGGGCGGGACATTCTCAGCGAGGACCTCGGCCTGGAGCCCTCCCCCGAGCTGCGGCGACTCCAGACGGCGATCCTGGCCAGGGACGCCTCCCTGTCCCTGGGCCCCCCGCCGCCCGCCGCGCCGACCGAGGGCGCCACGCGACGCGTGCACCGCCGCACCACCCTCCGTCACGCGCCGACCTGTCCCCACTGCGCCAGACGCGTCCGCTGACAGGGCCCCTTGACGCGACGCCGCGGCGTCGCATCGCTTGCGTCCGTCGGGGCCGGAGGCTTCAGGTGCGGGGCCGGAAGGACTGCCGGTAGCGGTGCGGGCTGGTGTGCAGTTCGCGGGCGAAGTGCGCGCGCAGGGCGCCGGCCGAGCCGTGGCCGCTGCGGTCGGCGACGGCGGGGATCGGCAGGTCGGTGGTCTCCAGCAGGTGCCGTGCCAGCAGCAGCCGCTCGCGGGCGAGCCAGGCCGCGGGCGTGGTGCCGGTCTGCTCCTGGAAGCGGCGCGTGAGCGTACGGACGCTGAGGTTGGCGTGGCGCGCGATGCCGGCGAGGGTGAGCGGTTCGGCCGCGTGCTCGCGCATCCAGGCGAGGGTCGCGGCCAGGCTGCCGCTCGCGGCGGGGGCCGGTGGCTGCGGGATGAACTGGGCCTGGTCGCCGTCGCGGCTGGGCGCCATGACGGTGGCGCGGGCGGCGCTCGCCGCCACAGCCGCGCCGAAGTCGCGGTGGATCAGGTGCAGGCACAGGTCGAGCCCGGCGGCCACGCCCGCCGAGGTGAACAGCCGCCCGTCCCCCACGTAGAGGGGCTTGGGGTCCACGCGCACGTCGGGGTGACGGCGGGCCAGCTCGCCCGCCGCCCTCCAGTGCGTGGTGGCCTGCCGCCCGGACAGCAGGCCCGCCTCGGCGAGCACGAACGCGCCGGTGCAGATGGACACGATCCGCGCCTTGCGGGCCGCGGCCTCGCGCAGCAGGTCGAGCACGGCTTCGGGGGCCCGGCGGGTGACGGTGACGCCGGGCACCACGACGGTGTCGGCGTCCTCGGCGCCGTCCAGGCCGTTGGGCGCCTCGATGCGGTAGTAGCCGACGCCGCCGGCGGTGGCGTTCACCGACGGGGTCACCCCGCAGACGCGCACCTGGTAGGGGTAGGCGCCGTCGGGCAGGCGGGCGGTGCCGAAGACCTGGCAGGGCATCGACAGGTCGAAGCCGACCACCCCGTCGAGGGCGAGTACGGCGACGAGGTGCGGGTCAGCGGGCATCGCTCAGCAACGTCCCCGTGCGGTTGCGGCAGCTCCAGTGGCAGGGCCGGTCCGGGCAGACGCAGCGGGGCCGCAGCACGAGCCTCGAGCCGCCGTGCACGCCGGCTGCGGGGGGCACGCCGGCTCCGGGGTGCACGGAGGCGTCCACCTCGAACACCTCCCCGATCGTCGCGGGTGTCAGCACGTCGGCGGCCGGGCCGTGCGCCACGAGCCGTCCCTGTCGCAGCACGGCGACGGTGTCGGCGTACGTGGCGGCCAGGTCGAGGCTGTGCAGGGCGGCGAGCACGGTGACGTCCAGGTCCCGGACGAGTTCGAGGAGGTCGAGCTGGTGGCGGACGTCCAGGTGGTTGGTCGGCTCGTCCAGGACGAGCAGCCGGGGCCGGCCGGCCAGGGCGCGGGCGAGCAGGACCCGCTGGCGCTCGCCGCCGGAGAGCTGCCCGACGCGGCGCCCGGCGAAGGCGGCCAGGCCGGTACGGTCCAGGGCCTCCGCGACCGCGGCGTGGTCCTCGCGGCGAAATCGGTCGAAGAAGCCCAGGTGCGGCGTGCGGCCCAGGGCGACGGTCTCGGCGACGGTGAACTCGAAGCCGGTGTGCTGCTCCTGCATGAGCACGCCCACGCTGCGTGCGGCGTGCGCGGGCGGCATCGACCACAGGTCACGGCCGTCGAGCCGGACGGTGCCTGACTCCGGTCGCACGGCACGGTAGACGGTGCGGAGCAGGGTGGACTTGCCGCTGCCGTTCGGCCCGACGAGCGCCGCGAACCCGCCCGCGGGGACGGTCAGCGACACGTCGTGGACCACGGTCCTGCGACCGAGGGTGACCGATACGGCGTCGAGTTCGAGTCTCATGAGGTCTCCTGGGCGGCCAGGCCGCGCGCCCGCATGACGAGCAGGAAGCACGGCACTCCGAGGAACGCGGTCAGCACGCCGATGGGCAGCTCGGCGGGAGAGATCAGGATCCGCGCCGCCACGTCGGCCCACAGCAGGAAGAGCGCGCCGAGCACCACCGCGACGGGCAGCATGCGGCGGTGGTCGGCGCCGACCAGCATCCGGGCCAGGTGCGGCACGATCAGGCCGACGAACCCGATCCCGCCGGACACGGCGACGACCGTGCCGGTCAGCAGCGTGACGAGCAGGAGCAGGTACCAGCGCTGCCGGCTGGCGTTGAGTCCCAGCGCCGCGCCGGCCTCCTCGCCCAGCACCAGGGCGTTGAGCCGGCGGGCCCGCGCCAGCAGCAGCCCCGTGGCCACGCCGACGACGATCGCGGGCACGGGCAGGGTGGCCCAGTTCGTGCCGGACAGGCCGCCGAGCAGCCAGAAGATGATCTGCTGCTGGGCGGCGGAGCTGTCGGTACGCGCGAGCACGAACGAGGTGATCCCGGCGAACAGGTGCCCGAAGGCGACGCCCACCAGGATGAGCCGCACCGGCAGCAGCCGGCGCTGTCTGGTGGACATCGCCAGCACGATCCCGATCGCGACGGCGGCGCCGGTGAACGCCGCCGCCGGCAAGGTGAGCGCGCCGAGCACGGCGGTGCCGGTGGTCAGCACCAGCACGGCGCCGACGGAGGCGCCGTGGGACAGGCCCAGCAGGTACGGGTCGGCGACCGGGTTGCGGACCACGCCCTGCACGACGGCCCCGGCCAGCGCGAGCCCGGCGCCGGCCACCGCGCTGAGCAGCACGCGCGGGAAGCGGATCCGCCAGACGATGAGGTCGGCGGTGGACGTGCTGTCGCCGCCGCCGGTCAGGTGGTGGGCGAGGATGCCGGCGACCTCTCCCGCGGGCACGCCGACCGCCCCGAACCCGGTGGCGGCCACCACCGAGACGGCCAGCGCCGCCGTGAGCAGGGCGACCAGCGCCGGGTACGGCACGGCGGCGACCCGCGCGGGCAGCCTGCCGACGATCGCGATCATCGGCCGCCCGCACGCAGGTCGGCGGCGAGCTGTTCCAGCGCGTCGAGGTTGAGCGGGCTGGGGAAGGAGACCAGGTACTGCGAGGTCGACAAGACCCTTCCCCGCTTGACGGCCGTGGTCCCGGACAGCAGGGGGTTCCGCCTGACCTCGTCGACCAGCTCCCGGCCCTTGACCTTGGCGAAGTTGTAGTCGGTGAGCACCCAGATCACCTCCGGGTCCCGCTTGACCACCTGCTCCGGGGAGACGTCGGCGTGCATCGCGTGGACGTCGGGGAAGAGGTTCTCGCCGCCCGCCAGCGTGAGCAGGGCGTGGGCGATCGTGCCGGTGCCGGAGGTCTTGATCGGCTGCCCGGCGACCGGGTCGTCCTGCACGATCATGACGCGCGGCCTGGCGCCGCCGGTCCTGACGGCGTCCTGGCGGGCGCGCAGCTCGGAGACGAGCCGCTCGGCGCGGTCCTGGACGCCGAAGACGGTGCCGAGCTTGCGGATGTAGTCGTAGGTGGGTGCGAGGTCGGCCAGGGCGGGGCCGGACGGGCTGTCGCCGCCGGGCAGGCAGGCGGCCAGTCCCTTGGCGTTCATGGTGGCGAGGTCGGCGTCCTTGGGGCTGCCGGGTGGCCCGCCGAAGGCGGAGAAGGCGGTCAGGACGAGGTCGGGCCGCTGCGCGGCGACGACCTCGGTGACCGGCACCCGCTCGGCCAGGACCGGGACCTTGGCCAGTTCCTCTCGGTAAGGGGAGGTGTCCACGGTGAACGGGGCGGGGTAACCGGTGCCGGTGATCTTGCCGGTCAGGCCGAGCCGGGCCATCGTCTGGGCGGCGTACCCGTCGAGGGTCACCACCTTCGCGGGCGGCGCGCTGAAGCTGACGTCCTTGCCCGCGCAGTCCTTGACCACGACGGACCGGCCGGCGGCCGTCGGCCGCACGTCGCCGCCGCAGCCGGTCGCCGTCAGGGGCAGCATCGCGACCAGGCAGAGCGTCAGCCGCCGCCTCATCGTCCCGCGCCCGAGGTGACCGGGTCGCCGGAACGCCACAGCGGTTCGCGGCGCTCGTACTCCAGGATCTGCTGCACCAGCGCGGCGGCCTGCGCGCCGCGGTGCCGCTCGACGAGCCAGATCGCCAGGTCCAGGCCCGAGGTGATGCCACCGGCGGTCACCACGTCGCCGTCGTCCACCACCCGGGCTTTCACGTACCGGCCACCGGCCGCCACCAGGTCCTCGACGGCGCGATGGTGCGTGGTGCAGGCCCGGCCGGTCAGCAGTCCGCCCGCGCCCAGCAGCATCGCGCCCGTGCAGACGGACGCGAGCACCAGGCCGGGCCGGGCCGCCGCGGCGAGCGCGGCGGGCAGCCGGCCCGAGTCCAGCTCCGTCCGGACGCCCGAGGTCTCGCTCGTGGCGTAGCCGCCGCCGGGCACGATGAGCATGTCGGCCTCCTGCGGCGCCCAGCCGGCCGCGGGCAGGAGCAGACCGCCCGCCGTGGTCACCGTCCGCGGCCCGTCCAGGGACACCAGCCGTACCGTGACGCCCTGCCCGGCGCGGCCGGCCAGGCCCAGCACCTCGTACGGGCCCACCACGTCGAGGTCGTCCGCGCCGTCGAAGACGACGATGTCGGCTCGGATGTCGGCTCGGATGTCGGCTCGCATGCTGCCTCCAGGTTCTCGGTGTCGCATCGCGGGTCCCCATGGTGACGAGACGCCCCCTCGCCTGGAAGTGGCCGGCAGGCCAACGTCCGCCGGCTTCCGGCCACGGCCCTGGGCACAAAGGGGCTCGTCCGACCAGTCGTCGCGAAGCCCGCCCTGGTTCCCGGGAACTTCAGCCGTGACGGGTCAGACCTTCTCGCGCACCGCCTCGTCCTCGTCGTCGAGGTGCGCGGTGAGGAAGTCGCCGGTCGCCGGAGGCGGCGCGTAGCGGCGCAGCCGCAGGCTGTTGGTGACGACGAACACCGAGGACAGCGCCATGGCGCCGCCGGCGATGAGGGGGTTGAGCAGGCCGGTGGCGGCCAGTGGGAGGGCGGCCACGTTGTAGCCGAAGGCCCAGACGAGGTTGCCGCGGATGGTGCGCAGGGTGGCGCGGGCCAGAGTGAGCGCCGTGGGGACCACGTCGAGGTCGTCGCGGATCAGGATGAGGTCGGCGGCGGCCAGCGCGACGTCGGTGCCGTCCACCACGGCCAGCCCGAGGTCGGCGCGGGCGAGCGCCGGGGCGTCGTTGATGCCGTCGCCGACCATGGCCACGCGGTGGCCCTCGCCCTGGAGCCGCGCGATGGTGGCCTCCTTGTCGGCGGGCAGCACTTCGGCGATGACCTCGGTGATGCCGGCCTGGGCGGCGACGGCGCGGGCGGTGGTGGCGTTGTCGCCGGTGAGCAGCAGGGTGCGGAGTCCCATGGCGTGCAGGCGGGCGATCGCGGCGGCGGCGGAGGGTTTGACGGCGTCGGCGAGGGCGAGCGCCCCGATGGCCGTCCCGTCGGCGGCGACGAGGACGACGGTGCGGCCCTGGCTCTCCCAGCGGGTCCGCGCGTCGTCGAGGACCGGGGGGATGGTGACGTCGTGCCGGGTCAGCAGCCGGGCCGAGCCGACGAGGACGCGCCGGCCCTCGACGGTGCCCTTCGCGCCCAGTCCGGCCAGGGCGGTGAAATCGTCCACCTCGGGCAGGTCGCCGAGCTCGGCGCGGGCGTGGGCGGCGATGGCGGTGGCGACGGCGTGCTCGGAGGCGTCCTCGACGGCTCCGGCGTAGCGCAGGGTGTCCTCGCCGACGAGGTCCACGACGCTCATGCGGCCCTGGGTGAGGGTGCCGGTCTTGTCCAGCACGACGGTGTCGATGACCCGCGCGGACTCCATGGCCTGATGGCTCTTGATGAACACGCCGAGCTTGGCGCCGGTGCCGGAGGCGACCTGCAGGGCGGTGGGGATGGCCAGGCCGAGCGCGCACGGGCAGGCGATGATGAGCACGGCCAGCGCGGCCGTGACCGCCTGGTGGGTCTGGCCGCCGGCGAGCAGCCACACGGCCAGGGTCAGCGCCGACAGGACGAAGACGGCCGGGACGAACCAGCCGCAGATCCGGTCCGCGAGCCGCTGCACGGCGGCCTTGTCGGCCTGGGCGTGCTCGACGAGCCGGATCAGCGCGGCGAGCTGGGTGCCCGCGCCCACCTGGGTGGCGCGGACGAACAGACGCCCGCTGAGGTTGACGGTCGCGCCGGTCACCGCGTCGCCCTCGCCGACCTCGACGGGCACCGGCTCGCCGGTCATGGCGCTGGTGTCGATGGTGCTCTGCCCGGACTCGATCCGGCCGTCGGCGGCGATGCTCTCCCCCGGCCGGACCACGAACACATCGCCGGTGCGCAGGTCCGCCACGTCGATGCGGTACTCGTTGCCGTCGGCGCGCAGGACGCTGACGTCCTTGGCGCCCAGCTCGGCCAGGCGGCGCAGCACCGCGCCGGAGGAGCGCCGCGCCCGCGCCTCCAGGTACCGGCCGGCCAGCGCGAACATCGTCACCCCTGCGGCGACGTCCAGGTAGAACGCGCTGTCCGGCGCGGACAGCGCCGCCCACAGGCCCGGCCCGGCGGGTCCGGCGTCGATCGGGAACAGGATGACGTACACCGACCAGAGGGTCGAGGTGATCACGCCGGTCGAGATCAGGGTGTCCATGGAGGTGGCGCCGTGCCGGGCCGCGCGGAAGGCGTTGCGGTGGAACGGCCAGGCGCACCAGGTGACCATCGGCAGCGTCAGGCCGATCAGCACCCACTGCCAGCCCGCGAAGTGCCACTCCGGGACGAACGCCATGCCCATCGACAGGTCCATCAGCACGAAGGCCAGCCCGACGGCCACGATCATGCGGCGGCCCAGCATCCGGACGCGCCGGTCGTCGGTGTCCTCCGGCGCGGCCGGCGCCTGCGGAGTGACCACCTCGGCGCTGTAGCCGGTGCGCTCGACCGTCCGGATCAGCTCTTCCACCGGGACGCCGCCGGCCTCAATCGTCGCCTTCTCGGTCGCGTAGTTGACGCTGGCGCTCACGCCGTCCATCCGGTTGAGCTTGCGCTCCACCCGGGCGGCGCACGAGGCGCAGGTCATGCCGCCGATGAGGAGCTGGACGGCCTCCGTTCCGAGACCGGCTCGCCCTGGTTGTGCGGTGCGTGTTGTCATTGAGGACTCCGAGTTCTGTGGGTTTACCGGAGCCGTCGGACGGATCGAGGCGGAAGTTCCCTCGACCTGCGTCACAGGATGGTCAGGCGGCCAGCCAGGACGCGGAAAGCTGGTGCCGGGCCCGGGCCACCCTGGAGCGCACCGTTCCCACCGGGCAGCCGAGCAGTTCGGCGGCCTCGGCGTACCGCAGGCCCACGACCTGGGTCAGCACGAAGGCGCGGCGCCGTTCATGCGGCACCTCGGCCAGCAGTTCGGCCAGCTCCACCGCGTCCTGCGATCCGGGCAGGTCACGTGGCTGGCACCGCTCCACGGCGGCCTGCCAGTCCGCCAGGTCCGCCACCACGGGCCGGGCCCGCGCGGCCCGGAAGCGGTCGACGACCACCCGGCGGGCGATGGACAACAGCCAGGCCCTGGCCGACGATTTCCCGGCGAAGCGCGGCAGGCTGCCCAGGACCCGGACGAACGTCTCCTGGGTCAGGTCGTCGGCCGACTGCACGTCGGTCAGGTAGGCGAGGAAACGGCGTACGTCGGCGTACACCGCCTCGGTGAAGGCCGCGACGTCCGCGGGCGCGCCGTCGCGGGCGGCCAGCGCGAGCGCGGTCAGGCGCCGATCGTCGTCGGCGCGTTCATCGGCGACAACAGGATTCACATCGATCACTCTCTGGTCTGGTGTTTCCGGCATGGAGAACTCCCGTTTCGGGCGTACGACGACCGCCGGGCGGAGCGCATCCGTCCGGTGAAGGGGAGGAACGAGAGGTTCAGCCAGCCGGTGGGGCGCGCCCGCTCAGCGCGTGCTCCAGCACCGCGGAGCGAAGAGGCCCGGGCTCGACGGCGCGGACGACCACCGTCCAGTACGGCGTGCGGTGCGCCCCAGGCAGCAGCACGATGACACGCACCCCGAGGTGCCGCAGCAGCGCCCAGAGCACCGCCTCACCCCGTGCCAGCCAGAGCGCCGTCATCAGGGTCGCCAGACCGTGGGAGACCAGCATCCCCACACCCGGTACGAGCCCGGAGTGCGCGTGCCCGCCGGGCACACCCGGCAGCCCCGGCGGCGCGAACGAGAACAGCAGGTGCAACGCCACCTGCACCCCCGCGAGAAGGAGGAAGACGGCCGGCCCGCCTCGCTCCCGGCCGGTGGCCGGCATGGCCGCGACGAAGGAGACCGCCAGAGCCGCCACCATCATGAGGGCGGTCACCCTGCCGCCCCCGAGCAGGTGGGCGAACGCGGACAGCCCACAGCACACCACGGCGAAGGCCGTGGTGCGCAGCAGGCGGAACATCACTCCAGCGGGCATGACTCCGGCTGTCGTCTCAGGGCGGCGAGCCGGCACCGGCACGGCGGCCGATGCCTCCACCCCGGCGAACGGGCCGGGGCGGGCGTCAGTGCGGGTGCGCGGCCACGGGCGGCCCGCGCCGCAGGATCGCCCGTACGAGCTCAGGCCCGCGATACGTCCCCGCCCCGGCCACGAGCACGACCGCGACCGGCGTCACGAACGGCTCGACCACGCCGGCGAGCAACCGCCGCAGCTTCGGCAGCGGAGCCGTCCCCCACAACCGGACCATCAGCCAGAACGCGCTCTCCCCGCGGTACAGCCACCATCCGCTCATCACCGCGATCACGAGGTGCGCCACGGTCATGGCGGCGCCGGGCGTCCCGGTGTGCGCGTGCCCGGCGGCGGCCACGGTGACGCCGGCGCTCCTGGTGAACAGCTCGTGCAGCAGGATCTGAGCGGCGGCCGTCGCCGCGACGACGGTCTCGGGCCCGCGCTGCCGTCCGTTGAGCACGAAGGCGAGGGCGAAGGCCCCCAGCACGCCGGCGAGCAACGTGGGCACCGCGACCGGAACGCCTCCGGCCAGGACATGACCGCCCGCGGACACGACGACGCACACCGCGGCGAAGACAGCGGCGCGCGCCAGGCGCGAGACCCGTTCGAGGGCGGACACGGCACTCATCCTTCCAGCCCGGCGACCCGGTCGGGAAGGCCGCCCCTAACGCCCCTGGAGGCGCCGCTGCTTCCTGCGTTCCCAGGTGTTGGGGTGCCGGATGACCACGCCGCCCGCGCCGCCGGTGCCGGAGAGGCGGATCAGCGGGGTCCTGGGGAGGCGCTGCGGGGTGGTCTTGTCCTTGAAACCGCCGAGGCCGCCCTCCATGCGGGACGTCTCCGCGGCCCAGCCGTCGGGGATGATGATCGTGACGCCGGCCATCTGGCCCTGCGCCTCGATGTGGACCTCGGGCAGCCGGCATTCGGTCTCGGTGAAGTCGAGCTTGACGGCGCCCATGCCGCCGTACACGGTGATGCGCGGCGGCACGTCCCAGCGTCCCGATCGGGTCAGGCCGTGCATGCCGCCCTTGAGGACCAGCGGTTCCTGGTTCACCGGGACGTCCGGCGGCAGGTCGGCGGTGAGCGGCGCCAGGTCGGCGTACGTCTTGGCGTTCAACGCCTGCTCCAGGCGGGCGTCCAGCTCGCTGAGGTCGAGCCGGCCCTCGGCCGCCGCCGTGTTCAGCCGCTCCACCACCGCTTCACGCTCGTCGTGCGAGACGCGCCACCCATCACGGCCGACTGGTTCCGGAAGCCCATCGTTCATGCCCCAATGATAGGGAGATAGGGGGAAAGCAGCCCGTCCGGGCTCGATGCCGCCGGCCAAAGTGCCGCGGAAAGCGGGCGCATGAATTCATTCCGCTAATTCATGAATTATTTCCGGCGTGCTAGATTCGGGACGCCAAGAATATAAAAAGAGCATGAATTCCTGCCGCTTGGAGAAACATGGAATCGCTGGTCGTCGAGCGGATCGAAGTATTCGTCGTGGAGCTGCCGTCCATCCGGTCGTTCAGCATCTCCGGTGGAAACGTCACGACGGAGGGAAAGCCCGCCGAACGGGTTCTCGTCAAGGTGACGGCCGGCGGGGTGACCGGCTGGGGAGAAGCGACGCCGACCCCGGCCTGGACCTACGAGACCGTGGAGTCGATCTCGACGACGATCGCCCGCTATCTCGCTCCCGCCCTCGTCGGACGCCCCGCGTGGGACCTGGACGGCGCCTGCGCGGTCTACGAGAAGGTGATCAACAGGGGGCTGACGATCGGGTCGCCCATCGCCAAGTCGGCGCTCGACATCGCGCTGCACGACCTGCTCGGCCGGGCGCTCGGCGTCTCCGTCGGCGTGCTGTGGGGCCAGCGCCGCCTCGACCGGATCACGCTCGGCTGGATCGTGGCCGGTCAGACGGCCGACGAGGTGCGGCAGGCGGTCGAGGAGGGGCGGGCGCACGGCTACGGCGCGTACAAGGTCAAGGTGGGCCTGCACGACGAGGCGACGGACCTGTCCGTCGTCGCGGCGGTCAGGGAGGCCGCCCCTGACGCGCCCCTCTGGGTGGACGCGAACCAGGCCTACACGGTGGACGGCGCGCTGCGCATGGCGAGGCGGCTCGCGGACCTGAACGTGTCGGCGTTCGAGCAGCCGCTGCCCGCCAACGACGTCACCGGGCTGCGCCGGCTGCGCGACCACAGCCCGCTGCCGGTGGCGCTGGACGAGAGCCTGCGCCATCCGTCCGACCTGGCCACGTTCGTGAAGCTCGACGCCGTGGACATCGCCATCGCCAAGGTGCAGCGGTCGGGCGGCCTCACGCTCTCCCGCAGGTTGTGCCAGCTCGCCGAGGACGCCGGGCTGCGCATCATGGGGTCGGGGCTGACGGACACCGACCTGGGGTTCGCGGCCTCGCTGCACCTGTTCGCCGCCTTCGGCGTGGACACCCCGGTCGATCTCAACGGCCGCCAGTTCGTGCGCTCGGCGTACGTCGGCGGCGAGACGGTGAAGGTCACGGGCGGGACGGCCCTGGTGCCCACCGGGCCCGGCCTCGGCGTCGAGGTGGACGAGGACGCCGTCCGCGCCCTGTCCACGGCCCACTGGACCATCTGAGACCACGAGCCCGGGGCGGGGAATCCCTCACCCCGGGCTCGCCGGCTCAGCGGAGCCAGTCGTCCAGGTGCGCGGCGACGAAGTCGTCGTCCACCAGCCACGGGTAGGCCGCGCGCACCCGCGCGATCTCCCCCGCCTGCCCCGGCGACAGCCCCTCGTCCGGGTCGAGGCACCACGTGCCGGCCATGAGCCCCTGGCCGCGCAGCACCTCGTGCACCCCGGCGATGCAACCGTGGAAGCCGCCCGCCACGTCGAACACCGCGCCGTTGGCGTCGGTGAGGTCGGCGGCGCGGGCCAGCAGGGACCGCAGGACGTCGTCGTCCCCGGCCCAGGCCCGGCGCACCTCCTCGAACATGAGCACCGCCGCCCGCGTCCACACCGCCCACTGGCCGAGCAGCCCGCCGACGACGCGGCGGCCCGCGACGGGGGTGAGCAGGTCGGCCAGGATGTTGTCGTCGTTGCCGGTGTAGAGCGCGATGTCGTCGCCCCGCCCCGAGGCCGCCACCGCGTTGACCACGTCGACGGTGCGGTACCGGTCGAAGGGCGCCATCTTGATCGCCACCACCGACTCCTGCTCGCTCAGCGACCTCCAGAACGACGGGCTGAGCCGCTGCCCGCCCACCGCCTCCTGGAGGTAGAAGCCGACCACCGGCAGCACCTCGCCCACCGCCCTGGCACGTGCCAGCAGCTCCGGCTCGCCCGCGCCCGGCACCTTCGGCGACAGCAGCACCGCGTGGTAGCCCAGCGAGGCCGCGAGCTCGGCCTCCGCCACGGCCTGCGCGGTGTCGCCGCACGCCCCCGCGACCAGGACGAAGGGCCGCTCGGCCTCCTTGGCCACGACCTCGGCGGCGAGCTCGAGCACCGGCCGCAGCAGACCCGCCTCGCGGATCGCGAACTGCGTCGTGTGCACCGCCACGGCCGCGCCGCCCGCTCCCGAGGCGAGGTAGTAGCGGGTGAGCGCGCGCTGGCGGCGCTCGTCGAACGTGCGGGCGGCGGTCAGCGCCAGGGGGTGGGCGGGGATGACCGCGCCCTCCCGCAGCAGGTCGATCGACATGTCAGAACCTCCCGTCGCGTACCGCGAACTTGGTGGGCTTGCCCGACAGGGGCAGCCCGCGCGACAACCAGCCGGCCTGCCAGCTGATCAGCGTGTCCAGCGGCACGTCCGGGTAGCCGAACAGGCCGTGGCAGACCGAGGCGTCGCTGAGCAGCGCCGTGCCGCTCTCGCTGCCGGCGAAGGACGCCTTGGTCCCCAGCGCGGCCGCCAGCCGGGTCGCCGTGCGCCGGACCGACGCGGTCTCCGGCCCGGTCAGGTTGATCGTGAACGGCTCAGGGGCGCGCGCGTGCCGCAGCGAGCGCAGCGCGACCTCGTTGGCGTAGCCCTGCCACACGACGTTGACGTGCCCGGTGGTGACGTCGACCGGCTCGCCGGCCGCCACCGTGACCGCGAGGTCGGCGAGCACGCCGTAGCGCAGGTCCACCGCGTAGTTGAGGCGCAGGACCGAGACCCGGGTGCCGTACGCGGCGGCGGCGTGCTCGAAGACGCGTTCCCTGCCGAGGCAGCTCATCGCGTACTCGCCGACCGGTTCCGGCCGGTCGTCCTCGGCGCTGCCGCCGGAGGCCACGTCCACCAGCGGGTAGACGTTGCCGGTGGAGAACACCGCGACCGACGAGTCCCGGTAGCGCCGGGCCACGGCGGCCGGCAGCGCCGCGTTGACGGCCCATGCCTGGTAGGGCGCGGCCGACGTGCCGAACTTGGCCCCCACCATGAACACGACGTTCGCCGCGTCGGGCAGCCCGTCGAGGTCGTCGCCGGCGCTCAGGTCGTGGGCGACCACGTCCACGCCCTCCTCCGCCAGCGCCCGGGCCGCGCGGCCGTCGGTCCAGCGGGACACGGCGTACACGCGGGCCGAGCCCCGGCCCGCCGCGTCCAGCGCGCGCCTGGCCAGCCGCACCAGGCTCGGCCCCATCTTGCCGCCCGCGCCGAGCACGACGAGGTCGCCGTCCAGCGCGGCGGCGTCGGCGACCAGCGCGGCCGAGGGGGTGGCCAGCCGGTCGTCGAGCTCCCGTTCAGAGGTGAACACGTGCCGCTCCTTGGTCGTACGGCCGCCGGTACGCCACACCCAGCCGGTCGAGGAGCGGCAGGTGGGCGGTCAGCCGCCGGGTGAAGTCTCCGAGGTCCCGGCCGGAGGACCAGGCCGCCTCGGCGACGGCGCACAGCCGGGGGAAGGCGTTGTAGTCGAAGCGCTCCTTCGTGGGCAGGTACTCGCCCCAGAGCTGCGCCTGCAGACCGAGGACGGCGTCGCCCGCGTCGAAGCCGTACACGGTCTCCAGCGGCAGCGGCCCCGAGATGCTGACCGGCTCGCCGGGGGCGTCGGACTCGGCGTAGTCGAGGTAGGTGTGCGTGTGCGGGGCGGCGACGACGTCGTGGCCCGCCCGCGCGGCCGCCTCGATCCGGTCCACGCCGCGCCACGCCATGATCACCATGTCCTCGGGCGGGTCGTGGTCGAGCATGTCGTCCCAGGCCACGGCGCGGCGGCCGAGCCCGCGCAGGTGGTCGGCGAGCAGCCGGCCCCACCAGCCGAGCAGCGCCTCCGGCCGGTCGAGCCCGGCGCTCGCCACCCGCCGCGCCGCCTCCGGGCTGGTCGCCCAGGCGTCGCCGCGGACCTCGTCCCCGCCGATGTGCACGTACGGGGAGGAGAAGACGTCGCTCAGCTCGTCGAGCACGTCGCGGGCGAACGCGGCGGCGCGGTCGCTCACGTTGAGCACGTGCGAGGAGATGCCCCACGTGGTCCGCACCTCGACGGGCTCCGCGGACGGGTGGCCGAGCCACGGGCAGGCCGCGATGGCGGCCTGCGAGTGCCCGGGGAACTCGATCTCGGGGACCACGGTGACGCCGCGCGCCGCGGCGTACTCCACCAGGTCGCGCAGCTCCCGCTGGGTGTAGAAGCCGCCGTGCGGGGTGCCGTCGGACCTGCCCTCCCGCGCGTGCCCGACCGGGGACTCGGCGCGATGGGCCCCGACCTCGGTCAGGCGCGGGTGCGCGCGCACCTCGAACCGCCAGCCCTGGTCGTCGGTGAGATGCAGGTGCAGGACGTTGAACTTGTGCAGCGCCAGCAGGTCGACGTACGCGCGCAGGAACGACACGGGGCGCCACCAGCGGGCCACGTCGATCATCACGCCGCGCCAGGCGTACCTGGGCACGTCGCGGACGGTGCCGCAGGGCACCCCGCCGGGCGCGTCGAGCTGGCGCAGCGTCTGCACGCCCCAGCCGAGCCCGGCGGCGCCCGCCGCGGCGATCACCGCCCGGTCCGGGGTGACGGTGAGGGTGTAGCCCTCCGCGCCGAGCGACGGGTCGGCCACCAGCTTGAGCGCGACCTCGCCGGGGCCGCCGCCGCGGGTGTCCAGGCCGAGCAGGTCCCGTGCGAGATCGGCGTGCGGGCCGCTCACCCGGGCGCCCGGGCCCAGCGGGAACCGCCCCTGGTCCGGGGCCGCCGATGCGACCAGGGGGATCATCGCCCGAGCACCTTGCGGAAGGCGGTCAGGGCCTCGCCGATCGGCGGCGCGTCGGGATACCAGGCGAGCTCCCATTCCAGCGCGAGGTGGCCGGCGTACCCGATGCGGCCGAGCTCGGCGAGCACGCCGGGCACCCCCACCGCGCCCTGGCCGGGCAGCACCGGCGCCAGGTCGGTGGGCGAGGCCGCGTCCTTGATCTGCACGTGCCGCAGGTACGGCGCCAGCGCGTCCGCGGTCGCGGCGGCGCTCTCGCCCGCCCGCCACGGGTTGACCACGTCCCACAGCGCGCCCACGCGCGGCGAGCCGACCCCGGCCAGCACGCCGGCGATCGCCTCGCCCGTCAGGAACACGTCGTGCGTCTCCAGCAGCACGTCCACGCCGTTGTCGGGCAGCCGTCCGGCCACGTCCGCGAGCCTCCGAGTCGCGGCGGCGGCCGGGTCGTCCTGCCCTTCGACGCCGCCGAAGACCCGCACGTACGGCGAGCCGAGCGCTTCGGCGATCTCGACGTGGCGCAGCACCTCGGCCACCGGGTCGCCGTCCGGCCTGGCCACGCGGGTGTAGGAGCACACGGCGACGATCTCGATCCCGGCGCCGGCGAACGTCCGGGCGATCGAGCGCAGCTCGGCGGCGGGGGTGTCCGGCGCGACGATCTCGCCTTCCGCGCAGCGCAGCTCGACGGCGGCGCAGCCGTACCGGGAGGCGGTTTCGATGACCTCCTCGGCCGGGGCGCCCGGCATGCCGAGCGTGCTGAACGCGAGCGGGTTCATGACTGTCCCTTCACGGTGACGGTGGAGCCCAGGCGGGCGGACTCGTAGACGGCCAGGGCGACGTCGAGGACCGACAGGGCGTACTCGGCGGTGACCTCGGGGGCGGTGCGGGCGGCGCAGGCGCGCGCGAAGTCGGCGAGCTGCGCGGCGAACGCCGTGGCCATCTCGCCGCTGCCGGGCGCGGCGACCTGGGTGGCCACGCCGCCGCGGAAGGACCAGACGCCCTCGCCGCGGCTGATGCGCAGCGCGCCCTCGCCGCACACGATCTCGGCCTCGTCGGTGAACGGCAGGCCGGTCCCGGTGACGGAGATCGTCGAACGGGTGCCGTCGGCGTGCCGGGCCAGGGCGACCGCCTCGGTCTCCACCGACTCGCCGGCGGGCCCGGCGACGTGCGCGGTGACCTCGACGATCGGCGAGCCGACGAGCATCTGCAGCTTGTCGATGCTGTGGGTGCCGACGTTGAGCACGATGCCGCCGCCCGCCATGCCGGCGTCGAGGAACCAGCGGGGACGCGAGGGGTCGCCGTAGTCGGCGGTGCGCCGTTCGGAGGCCACCACGACCTGGCCCAGCTCGCCCGAGGCGAGGAACCCGGCCGCGGCGCGCAGCGTCGGGACGAAGCGCAGGACGTGCCCGACCGCGAACACGACGCCGGCCGCGCGGCACGCCTCGATCATGCGGAGGGCGTCCTCGCGCGTGGTGGCGATCGGCTTCTCGACGAGCACGTGCAGCCCGGCCGCGGCGGCGTCGAGGGTGATCGGGGCGTGCAGCGCGTGCGGGACGGTGATCACGACCGCGTCGAGGCCGCCGGCGTCGATCATCGACCGGTGGTCGGTGAAGACGCGGGCGCCGGCTTCGGCGGCCAGCTTCTCGGCCGCCTCGGCCCGTACGTCGCACACCGCGGTGACCTTCACCTGCCCGGCGCTCTGGCGGGCGGCGGCCACGTGGAACTCCGCGATGGTGCCCGCGCCGATGACGCCCAGGCGCAGCCCGGATGTTGTGGTCACGATTTCCTTTCTGACGGGGAGGGGGCCTGTCAGCCCTTGAGACCCGCGGACATGGTTCCGCGGACGAAGTAACGCTGGGCCAGCACGAACACGATCAGCATCGGCAGCAGGCTCATCATCGCCGCCGCCGTCACGAGCTGGTCGTTGCCGACGAACTGCCCCTTGAGGCTGAGGACGCCGACCGGCAGCGTGTAGTTCTCGGGTGAGGTGAGGTAGATCGTGGGCTCCAGCACGGCCTTCCACGACGTGGTGAAGGTGAAGACCGCGAGCGTGGCCAGGGCGGGCTTGGCCAGCGGGAGGTGGATGCGCCAGAACACCTGCCAGGGGTTGGCCCCGTCGAGGCCCGCCGCCTCCTCGAAGTCCTTGGGGATGCCGAGGAACGTCTGCCGCATCAGGAAGATCCCGATGGGCGTGGCCAGCCAGTACGGCACGATGAGCGGCAGCAGCGAGTCCAGCCAGCCCAGCGAGCGGAACAGCAGGAAGTTCGGGACGATCGTGATGACGGTCGGCAGCATCATGGTGCCGAGCGCCATGGTGAGCAGCGCCTGCTTGCCCGGCAGGCGCATCCTGGCCAGCGCGTGCCCGACCATGGCGCTGGTGAGCACGTTCCCGACGACCGCGAGCACGGCGATCACGACGCTGTTGACCAGGTAGAGCCCGAACGGGGCGCGCCGCCACACCTCCGCGTAGTTGTCCCACTGGACGGGGTCGGGGATCCACACGGGCGGGACCTGGATGTACTGGGCGAAGCTCTTGAGCGAGTTCCCGAGCGCCGCGACGAAGGGCAGCAGCATGACCGCGGCGCCCGCGAGGACCAGGACGTACGAGAGGGTCTTACGCATAGTGCACCCACCTGCGCTGGAGCCGGAACTGCACCAGGGTGAGCGCGAGCACCAGCACGAACAGCACCCACGCGATGGCCGAGGCGTAGCCCATCTGGAAGAACTGGAAACCCTGGCGGTAGAGGTAGAGCACGGTCAGCTCGCTCGCGCCGTGCGGCCCGCCCTCGGTCATCACGAAGACCTGCTCGAACGACTGCAGCGTCTCGATGGAGGTGAGCACCAGCACCAGGAACGTGGTGCCGGAGATGCCCGGCAGCGTGATGTACCGGAACCGGTTCCAGGCCGACGCGCCGTCGATCTTCGCGGCCTCGTAGCGCTCCTCGGGGATGGCCTGCAGGCCCGCCAGGAAGAGCACCATCATGTAGCCGACGCCCTTCCACACCGCGACGGCCGCGAGCGTGGGGATCACCAGCGCGGGGTCCTGCAGCCAGTTCTCGGCGGGCAGCCCGAAGAGGCCGAGCACCTGGTTGGCGATGCCCGTCTGCGGGTTGAAGACCGCGTCGGCGACGTAGGCGACGACGACCCACGAGGAGACGACCGGGACGAAGTAGGCCGCCCGGAACAGGGCCATGCCGCGCAGCCGCTGGTTGAGCGCGATCGCCAGCGCCAGCGCCAGCGCCGTCTGGACGGGCACGAACAGCACCGCGAAGTACGCCGTGTTGCCGAGCGTGCGCCAGAAGACCGGGTCCTCGAAGAGCCGGGTGAAGTTGCCGAACCCGACGAACCTCGGCGGGGACATCAGGTCGTACTCGGTCATGCTGAAGAACAGCGAGGCCAGCAGCGGCCAGGCGGCCAGCGCGACCAGGTGGAGGAGGTAGGGCGAGGCGAACGCGAAGGCCCAGAGCCGCTCCCCCGCGTGCCGCTTCCGCGCGGGCGGCCGCTGGGCGGCGGCCGCCCGCTCGGTACGCCTGGCGAGCAGCGTCACTGCGTCTTCCCGGCGTAGAAGCGGTCGATGACCTCCTGGGCCTCCTTCTGCCCGGACTGGAGGGCGGCGGCGACGGGCGTCGCGCCCGACAGCGCCTCGTTCATGCGCTTGGCCAGCGCCTCGGTGTACTCCGACCACACGGCGTTGGTGCCGAGGTCGGTGGCCGCGTCGAGCGACTCCAGGAAGACCGGGCCGCGGTCGGGGGCCAGGGCCGTGGTGGCGACCTTCTTGTTGATCGGGATCGCCTCGCCGAGCTCGGCCCACTTGCGCTGCGGGCCCTCGCCGGAGAAGAAGGTGATCCACTTCCAGGCCGCGTCGTTCTGCGCCGGGGAGGCGGCCTTGCTCACCACCCACGAGTTCACGATCGCGACGTTGCCGCGACCGGCCGGGCCCTTCGGCAGGGGCGCCACGCCGAAGTCGACGCCGGCGCTCTGCGCGGGCAGCGTGCGGGCGTAGATGCCGTACGACATCGCGACCCGGCCGGTGGCGAACAGCGTGTGCACGACGCCCTTGCCCATGGCCTCGGTGGTGACGTAGTCGGGGGCGAAGCCGTCCTTGCCCATGGCGCGCAGCATCCAGTCGAGCCCGGCCGTGGACTGCGGGCTGTCGATGACGACCTTGCGTCCCCCGTCGGTGACGACGTCGCCGCCGAACGCCTTGACGATGGGCCACCAGCTCTCGGTGAAGCCCGGCGAGTACGCGCGGAAGCCGTAGACGTCGGGCTTGCCGTCGCCGTTGGTGTCCTTGGTCAGCTTCTTGGCCGCCGCGGCGAGGTCGTCGTAGGTCCACTCGGCCGTCGGCTCGGCGACCTTGGCCTCGGCGAACAGCTTCTTGTTGTAGAACAGCACCGGGGTCTGGGCGCCCTGCGGGAAGCCGAAGACCCGGCCCTGGGCGTCGCGGTTCAGCTCGATGCCGGAGTAGTCGGCGGCGTTGACGCTCTTCACCCGGTCGCTCAGGTCGGCGAGCGCGCCCCGGGCGGCGAACTCCTGCACGAGCACGCCGTCCGACAGCCACACCTGCGGCGCCTGGTTGCCGGCGATCTGGGTGCGGAGCCGTTCGAAGAACTTGACGTACGGCGCGACCTCGAGCTGCACCTTGATCGACGGGTTGGCGGCCTCGAACTCCTTGACGAGCTGCCGCATGGTCGTGTCGGCCGGGTCGCCGGCGGCGGCGTAGAAGCCGAGTTTCAGGGTGACGGCGCCGGAGTCGTCGGCCGAGCCGCCGCACGACGTCGTGCCGGCCACGGTGAGGACGGCCACCGCGGCAGCGGCGAGCACGCGCACTCTCATTGGGTCCTCCAAAGGAACGGAGAGGGGGGAGGGGGTGAGGGGGGACGCCCGGCGTCAGGAAGGGACGCGGACCTCGACCAGGCTGCCGGAGGCGGCTCCGCAGGAGGCGCGCACGGCCAGGCGGGGCTG
The DNA here is from genome assembly GCF_057536035.1 of Nonomuraea sp. B208. Classification (NCBI taxonomy): domain Bacteria; kingdom Bacillati; phylum Actinomycetota; class Actinomycetes; order Streptosporangiales; family Streptosporangiaceae; genus Nonomuraea; species Nonomuraea sp. B208. Next base: position 57,152 of record NZ_BAAJOU010000023.1, on the reverse strand, counting down.
CAGGACGACCCGGCAGACCGGCGCGGCCGGGCCGAGCTCGATCCGGCGCAGCAGCAGCTCGGTCGCCATGCGGCCCACCTCGGCCTTCGGCGGCGAGACCGCGGTCAGCGGCACCTCCGACAGGTCGGCGACCTCGTCGTCGTAGGCCACCACGGCGATGTCGTCGGGCACCGTGAGGCCGACCCTGCGCAGGTAGGGCAGGAGCGCGGTGGCCTCGCGGTCGCCGAGGCACACCACCGCGCGCACCTTCTCGGCGACCAGCGAGTTGGCGTAGGCCAGCATGTCGGGGCCGGTCCAGACGGGCTGCCGGGCCACGGCCTCCGGGATCTCCGGAAGCCCGAGGTCGGCGACGGCCTGCCGGTATCCGGCGAAGACCTGTTCGGAGCTGGCGGTGCCGATCCGGCCGAGGTAGCCGATCCGGACCCGGCCGAGCCCGCTGAGGTGCTGGACGGCCGCGTAGCCGCCGCCGTGCACGTCGGTGCAGACGTAGGAGGTCGGGTCGGCCGGGCGGGGGTCGGCCGGGCGGCGCTCCACCAGGACGTACGGCACGGGCAGCTCGCGCAGGCGGGCCAGGTGGGCGTCGGGGTCGGCTGCGAGGTGCAGGTTGGGCACCAGCAGCAGGCCGGCCACGCCGACGTCGACGAGCTGCTGGATCTGCCCGGCCTCGACGTCGGGGTCGTAGTTGGAGCAGGCCAGCACGAGCCGCACGCCGGCGGCGGAGGCCGCCCGCTCGATGCCCTGGACGACCTGCGGGAAGTAGTAGGTGTTCGACGGGACCAGCGCGCCGATGAGACGCGGCCTGGCCCCCGTGGTGACGGAGCTGGTCACGAAGGTGCCCGACCCCTGCCGGCGCCGGACGAGCCCCTCCTCGACCAGGAGGTCGACGGCGCGGCGGACGGTGTTGACCCCGACCGCGTAGGTCTGCGCCAGCTCGGACTCGGTCGGCAGCCGGGCTCCGACCGGCCAGCGGCCCTGCACGATCTCCTGCCGCAGGCGGGCCGCGAGGGTGCGGAATCGCCGACCCCTTGGGAGGGAATTCATTCCTTCAGGTGGCTCCATGACCGGATTCTTCTTGGCATATCGGAGTAATGTCAACCCTAAATTCACTCCGTTATTCACGTCATATTAGGAATGTATTCACGCTTACCAGCGGGCGGTGACGGCCTTGTCGCGGTCGTAGGCGGCGGCCCAGTAGTGGCCGGGGGCGGTGAGGCGGTGACCGGCGAAGCCGACCTCGCCGGTCGGCAGCTTCAGCGCCTCCGAGGTCGCGGTGGCCCAGCCGTCGGCGTCCGCGGTCACCGTCACGTACCGGCCGGCGGAGAAGGTGAAGCGCCCGCGCACGGTGGCGGCCACCGGCTGCCCGCTCTCCTTGTCCACGACGCGCAGCCGCACCTTGGCCGCGCCCGCCTCCAGCGTCACCGCCATCGACTCCACGACCATGGGACGCAGGTCGGTGGCCGCGGTCGTCACGGTCACCGGATCGGAGGCGGGCCCGCGGCGCCCGGCCACGTCCACGGGCACGATCCGGTACCGGTAGGTGGTGCCGGGCAGCAGGCCGGTGTCGGTGTGGCTGAGCCCGCGCGCCTTCCCCGCGAGCGTGCCGGGGCCGGGGGTGAAGCCGGGTTCGGTCGACCGGTGCACCTCGTAGAAGTCGACCTCGGTGTCGTCGTACGCCCGCCCGTACGTCAGATCGACCGTGGCGTGGTCGAACGCGACCGCCTCCGGCGGCGAGGCCACGCCCGTGGGCGGCCGGGAGTCGGCGGGCGGCTCGGGCCAGCGCGCCGAGGGGCCCCAGACCGTGGGCAGCTCGCGGTAGGAGTCGTAGTGGTGCAGCGCGATCCCGGCGAAGGCCGGGCTGCCCGAGAACGCCTGGCCGACCTTCGCCAGCTCCGCCTCCAGCGCGTCCCTGCCCTCCTCGCGGAAGGTGATGGTGGCCGGGTCGCCGCTCGTCGCGATGTCGAGGGTCTCCACCCCGACGACCACGGAGAGCGGCTTGCCGATCCGCTCGGCGTAGGCCAGCTCGCCGGCCGCCTGGGCGATGATGCCGGCGCTGCCGTCCGCCTGGTCGCGGTAGTCCATGATCGCGATGTAGTCGCTGAGGTCCTGGACGTGCTCGGCCAGGGTGCGGGTGGTCCCGCCGTACGTGATGTCCGTGCAGCAGGCGGAGGTGTCCAGCCAGCGCGGCACGGCGGGGCCGAACAGCAGGGGCTGCCCCGACGCGTCACGCCGCGCGATCATCGCGCGGAGCGTGTCCAGCCACTGGATCTGCAGGTCGGGCTTCGAGCTGGTGAACCACGGCAGGATGTACGGCTCGATGTCGACGTTGATCCCGTCGAACCGCTCGGCCGGTTTCGACGACAGGTTGTAGTCGAGGACGCGCTCCATCTCCCCCACGGCGCGGTCGCGGTAGCGGGAGAGCGTCCCCAGATAGGGCGGGCGCGTCCCGCCGGCCACGGTGGCGTGCACCTTCATGCCCCGGCCGTGCGCCCAGGCCACGAGGTCGCGCAGCTCCGGGCGCGCGTCCTTGATGATGTCCCGCCCCATGTACGTGTCCACGCCCAGGTACATGGTCGAACCGGGCGGGAGGACCGTCTCCAGCAGGCGGCGCGACCCCGGGTTGAGCACCAGGTTGTAGCTGGCCTTCTCCCAGATCCACATCGCCCGGTCCTGCCGGTGCGGCTCCGGGCGGCTCTTCTTCGCCGCGCCGAGGGCGACGTACCGGGTGGCCGACCTGGTGACGTGGCCGCGCGCGTCGGTGGCCTCCGCCTCCAGGCTCGCCATGACGTCGCCGTACCTGGCGGGGTTCACCAGCGTGACGTACCGGCCCGCGGCCCCACTGGCGCGCTGCCAGGGGCCGCCGTTGACGCGGACCCGTACCGAGCGCACGTCCGTCCCGGCGACGCGCACCCGGACGGGCGTGGGCCGGGTGAGGCGCGCCTCGTCGGCCGGCTCGGTGATCTCCACCTCCGGCTTCGCGGCCCGGGGGTTGTCCACGCGCAGGGTGAGCGGCGGCGACCAGGTGCCGTACCGCGTCTGCGCGACCGTCGCCTTCGCGTAGACCTCGATCTCGCCGTCCATCTCGCCGACGTCGAGGTCGTGGGTCCAGGTCCCGGTGTCGTCGGCGTCCGGGTCGCTGACCCTGGCCCGCTCGATGCGCTCCCCGTTCACCACGAGGGACACGTCGTACGCGCCGGTGAAGCGCCCGGCCAGCCGTACGACGCCGGGTCCCGACTCCGAGGAGTCGATGGTCACCGACGGCGGGTCGGCCGCGCGGGCGACGCCCGGGACGGCCCCGACGAGCGGCACGGCGAGCGGCACGGCGAGCACGAGCGCGCCGACGGTTCTCCACAACGCTGCGGGCACGGAAGCCACCTCCTTTGGGAATGAATTGGTGCCGGAAACCGCCTGTTCCCGGCACCCGATTCACGAGATGGCCGAAACGATAGCCCCGAAAGTGTTGGGGAAAAATGGCATGTATTCCGTCCCCGGGGGGACGAGCCCGGTCCGATCGCCTGCCCCGCGACGCGTCCGGCTCCGTACAGCCGGACGCGAAGCGGAGGAGGCCTCAGGAGATGGTGAGCGTGCCGTTCGCGTTACGGGCGCACGTGACGATCGTGCGCGGCGCCGCGGCGACCGCGCCGGCCAGGCACTGGCCGAGGACCGTGTGGCCCGCGGCGTTGGGGTGCCACGACTCCTGGCAGGTCTGGAAGTAGGTGACGCAGGTGTTCGCCGCCCGCTGGATGCCGATCTTGTCCCAGCCGGACAGGCTGGTGATGAACGTGCCGGACGGCCCGTCCTGCACCCGGACCGGCGTGGCGAGCGCACCCGCCGGGCTGCCGGGGTTCTCGCAGAGCCTGGCCCCGTCGAAAGCCCGCTGGACGTCCAGCACGCGCAGGTCGGCGGCCGGGCGTTCGGCTGCCAGCGTGGTGTACGCGTTCCTGACCAGGGAGCCGAGGTTCTGGGAGAACACGTGCCCGGGGGCGAGGCTCGCCCGGTGGATGGGGCACCCGGCGGCGTAGCGCTCGGCGCCGAGGGCGCGGAACTTGTCGCGGGTGTCGTCGCGGCCGTCCTCCTCGTGGTACTGCTGGGCGAGCTCGGGCGGCAGCGGATTGGTGTAGGTCTGCAGGATCACCTGGTGGGCGCCGTCGGCGTCGACCTGGGCGAGGGTGTCGAGGATCTGGCGCAGGGCCGCGGTGGTCTCGGCGGTGGCGGCGGCGACCTCGGCGTCGGTGGCCAGGTCCGCGGCGGTGCAGGGCTTCTGCGGCACCTCGCCCTTCAGATAGGCCCAGAACTCCCACCAGCCCGTCCAGGCGTCGGCGATGAAGCGGTTGGCGCACAGCGTGGCCACGTCGCCGAAGGTGAACTGGGTGTTGTTGGAGCCGAGGCCGACGAGCACGACGTCGATGTCGTGCGTCTGGGCGACGGCGCGCAGCTGGTCGAGCTGCGAGGCGACGGCGCGGCCCTCGGCCCGGGCGCTGGAGGGGGCAGCGATGTCGGCGGGCTGGGCGCCGGAGCACGCGAGGTTGAAGCGTTGCTGGATGCCCGGGAGCGACGCCGTGAACACCGAGGCGTTCGCCGACCGGTGACAGAAGTAGGCGTTGCTGTTGGCCGCCGACCAGCCGGGGAAGGCCTGCGCCGTGCCGGAGGCGTCGACGACGGGCAGGTAGTCCCCCGCGCCCTCCCCGCTGACGAAGCTGTCGCCGAGCACGACGGCGGCGGTGGGCAGAGCCGCCTGCGCCGGCCCGCTCTGCATGACCTGGATGCCCGCCGCGCTCACCAGGAGCATGACTACCGCGGCGGCACGCTGAAGTAACCCCATAACCACCTCATTTCCTACTAAATGCGTACGAAATACGCATGGATGGATCACAACATGCCGCACCGGCGGCGTCAACATGACCGTATTCTTTTCGCAATATTCTGAAAGATTGCGAAGCCAGTTCCACTCACCGAGGAGACTTCGGCCTTGCTCCCGCGCCTTCGGAGCCATGAAAGGTGCCCGCAAGAACTGCAGCGCCATATCTGGATAAATCGTCATATTGTACGCATACCCCGACATTTACCCCGGGTAAGGCTGCAAAGTATTGCACGACCCTTGATCGCCGAGTAACTTCCAGGCAACACCGAGGAAATCCGAACGCGGAGGTTCTGATGGTGCCCCTCCCCCACGGTGATGCCAGAGCGCCGCCGGCACGGCCACGAGCAGCCTCGAAAGCAGAACGGGCCGGGTGTTGGCCCACCCAGCCCGTTGATGGGACCCCATCCTCACGTTTCTGGAGATCCCCGTATGAAACTCTACAAAGCATTCGCCGCCACCGCATTAGCGGCGGCGAGCGGCATCGCCGTGCCCGTGCTGAACCAAGCCCCCGCCCACGCCGCCTCCGGCGTCGGCGTGATCGCCAACCTGTGGAACTGGAACTGGAACTCGGTGGCCAGGGAATGCACCGAAGTGCTCGGCCCGGCCGGGTACGGCGCGGTGCAGGTGTCACCGCCCCAGGACTCGATGACCAAGGGCGGCACGGTCTGGTGGGACATCTACCAGCCCGCCCGCTACGAGCTGACCAGCAAGTTCGGCGACGAGGCCGCGTTCAGGCGCATGGTCGACACCTGCAGAGGCGCCGGCGTGAAGGTCCAGGTGGACACGGTCGTCAACCACATGACCGGCCAGGGCGCCACCAGCTACGGCGGCTACACCTTCAGCAAGTACGACTACCCGGGCCTCTACTCCTCCCAGGACTTCCACCAGCCCACCTGCCAGATCAACCAGGGCGACTACCGCAACGACGCCTGGCGGGTCCAGAACTGCGAGCTGGTGAGCCTGTCGGATCTGAACACCGGGTCCGAGTACGTCCGGGGCAAGATCGCCGGCTACATGAACAAGCTGACCTCGCTCGGCGTGTCCGGCTTCCGCATCGACGCCGCCAAGCACATCAACCCCGGCGACCTGGCCGCCATCAAGGCCAAGCTCGTCGGCTCGCCCTACATCCACCAGGAGGTCATCCAAGGCGACCAGGAGGCCGTCCAGCCGAGCCAGTACACCGGCGTCGGCGACGTCGACGAGTTCGTCTACGGCCGTAAGCTGCGGGAACAGTTCACCGGCCAGATCAAGAACCTCCGCACCTTCGGGGAGAGCTGGGGTCTGTCGGCGCCCAGCGACAAGGCCGTGGTGTTCGTCGACAACCACGACACCGAGCGGGGCGGCTCCACGCTCACCTACAGGAGCGGCGACACGTACAGGCTGGCCAACCTCTTCATGCTCGCCTGGCCGTTCGGCACCCCCCAGGTGTACGCCTCCTACACCTGGAACAACAGCGAGGCGGGCCCGCCCTCGGCGGGCGGCGGATACGTCACCGACGTCAACTGCTCCAACGGCCAGTGGACCTGCTTCGACCGGCAGGTCTCCGGCATGGTGGGCTTCTACAACGCCGTCAAGGGCGCCGGCGTCGCCAACTGGACCGACAACGGGAACAACCTGATCGCCTTCAGCCGCGGCGACAAGGGCTGGGTCGCCATCAACAACGAGGGCGGCGCCGTCACCCAGACCTTCACCACCGGCCTGCCCGCCGGCACGTACCCGAACGTGGCGGGCACCGGCACCGTGACGGTCGACTCCAGCGGCAGGGCGACGGTCACCGTGCCCGCCAAGAGCGCGGTCGCCCTCCACACCGGCTCAACCCCCCAGCCGAACGACAAGCAGGCCACCGTCTACTACAGGACAGGCTGGGCCACGGCCAACATCCACTATGGCATCAACGGCACCTGGACCACCGTGCCAGGAGTGCCGATGGAAACGGCCTGCACCGGCTGGAAGAAGAAGACCATCACCCTCGCCAACGCCACCAGCCTCAAAGCCGCCTTCAACAACGGCTCAGGCACCTGGGACAACAACAACGGCAACGACTACACCCTCAGCACGGGCACCTCCACCGTCAAGGACGGCATCGTCACCGCCAACGCGCCCAACCCCTGCGGGAGCTGATGCCCCGTGCTGCCCCCGTCCCGCCTGTTCCACGACGGGCGGGACGGCGACGGCCCGGGCGCCCGCTCCGCCCTCTGCATCGGCTCCGTCGCGGTAGAGTCCTGGCGGACTTTCTTCGAGGTGGGCGGCACGGGTGAGCAAGGCCAATGAGCTGATCGGCGCGGCGATGGAGGCCCTTGCCGCCGAGGATCAGGCGGCCTTCGACGCCGCCGCCGCCTTCCTGGCCGACCGCGACGACGCCGATCGCGTGCTAGTGGAGGCCATTACCGGAGCGATCTCGACGCTGTGGCGCAACGGCTGGCAGCCGGCCGACGTGGTCAGGGTCGCGGCCAGGCGGCTGACCGACTGGCATGGGCGGGCGGCGGCCGACCTCATCGCCTGGGAGATGCGGGCCTACGCGCCGGCCACCGTGGACGAGCGCTGGCGCGACCAGCTCGCCCGCCTGGAGGCCACGGTGTGGTGGAAGGGCGGCTACCTGGCGGCGCGGCAGGCGCGCGACCGGGCCGGCCGGCTGGTGACCGTCTCCGGCGTGCTGGAACTGCTGGCCTTGCTGACCGGGCTGCCCCGGCTGGAGACGTTGAGCCCGCCGCCCGGGGCCGCCCGCCGTACGGTCCGGGCACGCGCGCACGCGGTCAGTGAGAAGACGCTCACGCGGGTGCGGGCGCTGCTCGCCAAGGCGGAGTCGACCGCGTACGAGGCCGAGGCGGAGACGTTCATGTCGGCGGCGCAGAGCTTGATGGCGAAGTACAGCATCGACGCGGCGATGCTGGACGCGCAGCCGGGCGGCGGTGACGCCCCGGCGGGCATCCGGATCGGCATCGACGCGCCGTACGAGCAGCCCAAGGCCGTGCTGCTCAACCTGGTCGCCGAGGCCAACCGGTGCCGGGTGATCTGGTCGCAGGAGCTGGGGTTCGCCACCGTGATGGGGTTCCGGGCGGATCTGTCCTGGGTGGAGATGCTGTTCACCTCGCTGCTGGTGCAGGCGCAGACCTCGCTGGTGAACTCGGGCACCAAGAAGCACGGCAACGGCCGGTCGCGGAACAAGACGTTCCGCCAGTCGTTCCTGTCGGCGTTCGCCTCCAGAATCGGGGAGCGGCTCGCCGAGGCCACGGCCGACGCGGTCGCACAGGAGAGCGCCAGCCGTGGCACCGACCTGGTGCCGGTGCTGGCGGCCCGCGAGCAGGAGGTGGAGCAGGCGGTCGAGCGCCTGTTCCCGAACCTGGTCTCGCACGCGATCCGCACGTCCTGGGACCGGGAGGGCTGGGCGGCGGGCCGTACCGCCGCCGACCAGGCCAGCCTTGAGGCACGGGAGCGATGACGCGCCGGATGAGGTGATCGTCCAGTGGCGGCCGCCGTCAGGTGCTTCCGGCCGCTGCGTGTCGTCGATATTCGCCCGGCGGCAGAGGCCGGGCCGATGAGCCCTACTTCTGCCACCCGTTGGTGGTCAGGCTCGGGTCGGTGGCCGCGTTCAGCAGCCGCCGGGCCCAACCGTAGGTCATCGGCAGCCAGTTGAAGTCGTGATCCGGTCCGACGATGCCGGCCAGCTCGATCAGCTTCATCATCTCCACCACGGCGGCGAGCGGCTTGGCCACGTGCCACGCGCTGCACATCCGTTCCGGGGCGACAGTGCCGGTCGGGGGCCGTACGGGGAGTCACAGACGCCCCGGCGCCACCAGCGTTGCGGAGCATGTGCTCTGCTAAGCTCCGAGGATGGCCCGGCCGCGCACCCATGATCTCGATCAGTTGCTGGACGTCGCCGAGCGGCTGGTGGCCGACCACGGCCCCGAGCGGTTCACCGTGCGAGGGCTCGCGGCCGCCTCCGGAGTGTCGAACGGAGCCATCTATCACGCGTTCGGCTCCCTGCCCGTGCTGCTCGGGCGGCTGTGGCTGAGGGCCGCGGAAGAGTTCCTCGACCTGCAGACCGAGCTCGCCGACGCCGCGTACGAAGCCGGCGGCCCCGGCGCGGCGACCGAGGCGGTGGTGGCCGCGGCGGGGACGCCCGCGGTGTTCGCCGACCGCCGGCCCGCCGCGGCCCGGATGCTCATCTCGGTACGCCGCGACCAGCTCCTCGGTCCCGAGGTGCCCGAGGAGCTGACCGAGGCGATGTTCGCCCTGGACAAACGGCTGGTGGCGCTGCTGATCCGCCTGTCGCAGGGGCTCTGGGGCCGCGCCGACGGGGCCGGCGTCGAGGTGATCACGGTGTGCGTGGTCGACCTCCCGACGGCGCTGTTCCGCCGTACCCTGACCGCCCCGACCGCCGACGGCAGGCCCGTGATCACGGAGGACTGCCGTGAACGCCTGCGCGCCGCGGTCCGCGCGGTCCTCACCCTCCCCCCTCCTCCGCCGAAGACGCGGCCGGCCCCGGCGAAGCCGTCACCGCCCCGCTGAACCAGGCGGGTACGGCCGGCGGTCGCGCCGGCGGGCCGCGCTCAGGCGGTACAGCACATGGCGGCGGAGCCGGTGACCGGGCGGCAGGACCGGATGGTCGAAGTCGCCGGCGGTGTCGTGGATCATGCCGAGGCGTTCCATGACGGCGCTGGAGCGCGTGTTGACCGTCGCGGTGAAGGAGACCACCTCCTCCAGGCCGAGCCGGTCGAAGGCGAAGTCGAGCGCGGCGGTGGCGGCTTCGGTGGCGTACCCGTGACCCCAGGCCCGGCGGCTCAGCCGCCAGGCGATCTCGACGGCCGGCAGGAACGGCGCCTCGAACGCGGGCCGGTGCAGCCCGGTGAAGCCGATGAACTCGCCGGTCTCCTGGAGCTCCAGCGCCCAGCGTCCCCAGCCCTGACTGGCGATCGCGTCGTCACTGGCGGCCGCGAACGCGTCGCTCTCGGCGCCGCTGAGCGTGGCGGGGAAGTGTTCCATGACGGACGGGTCGGCGTTGAGCGTGGCGAAGGGCTCCAGGTCGGAGGGGCGCCAGGGGCGCAGCAGCAGCCGCTCGGTGCGCAGCTCGGCCGGCGGCAGGAGGGTGGGAAGGTTCACCGGGACAGATCCTCCGTCTCAGGGGAGAAGGGGCCGTGCAGCGCGGCCCACTGCAGCAGCATGATGGTCTTGGCGTCGGCGATGCCGCCGTCGCGGACGAGGCGGAGCGCATGGTCGAAGCCGAGCTCGACGACCTCGATGTCCTCGCCCTCCTCGGCGATCCCGCCGCCGCGCGAGGCGCGGGTGGTGGAGTCGTAGGGGGCGGCGTAGAAGTGCAGGCGTTCGGTGACCGAGCCGGGGCTCATGTAGACGGTGAAGACGTGCTCGACCTCGCCGATCGCGTGGCCGGTCTCCTCCGCGGCCTCGCGGCGGATGGCCTCCTCCGGGCTCTCGCCGTCGAGCAGTCCGGCGGCGGTCTCCAGCAGCATTCCGTCGGCGTGCCCGTTGACGTAGGCGGGGTAGCGGAACTGGCGAGTCAGCAGGACGGTACGGCGGGCGACGTCGTACAGCAGGACCGTCGCGCCGTTGCCGCGGTCGTAGGTCTCCCGTTCCTGCGTGCTCCAGCGGCCGTCGGCGTGCCGGTAGTCGAAGGTGGTGGTGCGCAGCACGTACCAGTTGCAGGACAGCAGCCGCACGTCGCGCACCCGGACCCGGGGGTTGCCGGTGAGGTCGCGTCCCACCTGGTCCAGGCCGGTGCGACCGCGCCGGTCCGGTGTGTCGAGTCCCGCGGTCACGATGCCGTGCCGGCGGGGCCGCGCCGAGGACGGGCAGGGCCGTCTCCCGACCGGCGAGGGCTTGCGATAGGAATCATCACGTGGCGGAACTATAATGGGAAAAAGTCGGAACGAGCAAGGAGAAACGTGCATGCTGGCCGCGCAACGCAGGGACCTGCTGCTGACCCGCCTCCAGAGGGACGGCCGGATCATCGCCAAGGACCTCGCCGCCGAGCTCGGCCTGTCGGAGGACAGCATCCGTCGTGACCTGCGCGACCTGGCCGCCGCCGGCCTGTGCCAGCGCGTGTACGGCGGCGCGCTGCCCGCCTCCCCCGCGATCGCCGACTACGCCACCCGCCAGGGCGTCGAGGTTCCCGGCAAGCAGCGCGTGGCCGCGGCCGCTGCCGCGCTCGTCGAGCCCGGCAGCACCGCGATCCTCGACGGCGGCACCACGGCCCTCGCGGTCGCCCGCGCGCTCCCGCTCGACCTGCGCGCCACCGTCGTCACCCACAGCCCGACGGTGGCCGGCGCCCTGGCCGGCCACCACGACGTGGAGGTCTACCTGATCGGCGGGCGCTTGTTCAAGCACTCGATGGTGGCCTGCGGCGCGGCGGCGGTGGAGGCGGCCCGCGCGGTCAACGCCGACCTCTTCCTGCTCGGCGTGACGGGTGTACATCCCGAGACCGGGCTGACCACGGACGACGCCGACGAGGCCGCGATGAAGCGCGCCCTCGCGCGGCAGGCCGCCGACACCTATGTGCTGGCCAGTTCGGAGAAGATCGGCGCGGCGTCCCGGTTCGCCGTCCTGCCGCTGACGGAGGTGGCCGGCGTCGTCACCGACGCCGACCCGGGCAACGCCACCGTGCGGGCGCTCGGCGTGCCGGTCATCGAGGCCACCTGACCGCCGCGACTCAGCCGTCCCGCATGATCCTGCACGTTTTCTTTCCTTCGTCGTACGGGCGCCGCAGCATGCGACTATTCATCCCCGTTCTCCCACTTCGGCGCCATGTCCCGGGCGATCTTGATGTCGTCGTTGCTCGTACCTGCCGGGACCATCGGCCACACCAGGGCGTCCTGGTGGACGACGAAGTCGATCACGACGGGGACATCGGTGATCTCCATGGCCTTCCTGATCACGTCGTCCACGTCCTCCGGGCGCTCGCACCGCAGGCCCACACAGCCGAAGGCGTCCGCCAGCTTGACGAAGTCCGGGATGCGGCGCGTCGCCCGCAGGTCGGTGTTGGAGTAACGCTGGTCGTAGAAGAGCGTCTGCCACTGGCGGACCATGCCGAGGTTGCCGTTGTTGATGACGGCGACCTTGATCGGCACACCTTCCAGGGCGCAGGTGGCGAGCTCCTGGTTGGTCATCTGGAAGCAGCCGTCGCCGTCGATGGCCCAGACCGTGCTCTCCGGGCGGCCCATCTTCGCGCCCATCGCGGCCGGGACGGCGAAGCCCATCGTGCCGGCGCCGCCGGAGTTGATGAACGTGCCGGGGTTCTCGTAGTCGATGAACTGCGAGGCCCACATCTGGTGCTGGCCGACACCGGCCACGTAGTAGGCGTCAGGACCGACGATCGCGCTCAGCCGCTCCATCACGTATTGAGGGGCCAGCGAGCCGTCCTCGAACGTCTCATAACCCAGCGGGTAGGTCTCCTTGTAGCCGTTGAGCAGCCGCCACCACTCGTCATGGTCGCCCGCCTGGACGGCCGCGATGAGGTCGATCAGGACCTCCTTGCAGTCGCCCACGATCGGCACGTCGGCGTGGCGGTTCTTGGAGATCTCGGCCGGGTCGATGTCGGCGTGCACGACCTTCGCGTACGGCGCGAACGTCGACAGGTCACCGGTGACCCGCTCGTCGAACCGCACGCCCAAGCCGATGATCAGATCGGACTGCTGCAGCGCGCCCACGGCCCCGACGGTGCCGTGCATGCCGGGCATGCCCATGTGCTGCGGATGGCCGTCGGGGAACGTGCCACGGGCCATCAGCGTGGTCACGACCGGGATGTTCGTCAGCTCGGCGAACCGCAGCAACTCGGCCGAGGCCCGCGCCTTGTGGACGCCGCCGCCGACGTACAGGACCGGCCGCCGCGACTCGGCGATCAGCTTGGCCGCCTGGCGGATCTGCCTGATGTGCGGCTTGGTGACCGGCCGGTAGCCGGGCAACCGCATGACCGGCGGCCACGAGAAGACCGTCTCGGACGGTAACGCGTCCTTGGTGATGTCCACCAGGACGGGGCCGGGGCGGCCGGTGGAGGCGATGTGGAACGCCTCCATGATCGTACGGGCGATGTCAGCGGGATCGGTCACCAGGAAGTTGTGCTTGGTGATCGGCAGCGTGATGCCGGAGATGTCGGCCTCCTGGAAGGAGTCCGTGCCGATCATCGGCGCGGCCACCTGCCCCGTGATCGCCACGATCGGCACGGAGTCCATGAAGGCGTCGGCGATCGGCGTCACCAGGTTCGTCGCGCCGGGGCCACTGGTCGCCATGCACACCCCGACCTTGCCGGTGGCCTGCGCGTATCCCTCGGCCGCGTGCCCGGCGCCCTGCTCGTGCCTGACGAGCACGTGCCGGACCTTGACCGAGTCGTAGAGGGGATCGTAGGCGGGCAGGATGTTGCCGCCGGGGATCCCGAACACGGTGTCCACTCCCATCTGTTCCAAAGCCCTGACCAGGGCCTGTGCACCTGTCATCCGTTCGGTCATCGACTCGTTCCTCAAGTGGCTGCTCGATCGCGGGCATAAAAAAAGCCCCATCCCACCGGAGCGGTGGGCCTGGGGCGGCGCGCAGGTCGTCGTGCTTCGCTATCGGCCTGTGCGCCGGCGAAGTACTACGAGGAGTTCACTGCGAAGCATGGCCCACACCATAGCCGCTCCGAACGCCTCAACGTCAACTGCGTCATGGCATAAGCACAGCTTGGGGGTCAGCCAAAAAAGACAGGGCTACGTATGAGCGGGCGCCGTCCGGCACGCTGGACCCATGACGCGAACGATCGGCCTGTTGGGCGGCATGAGCTGGGAATCCTCCTCGATCAGGGCCGGAGGTCGGTGAACGTGAGGACGGTCGGGCCGGTGCTGCCGCCGTAGCCCGGCGCGAGGCAGTCGAGGAGCGGCCTGATCGGGTTGTGGAGGGTGACGCCTTCGGAGGTCACGGTGTCGCCGGCGAACCTGCCCGCCGTGACGGTGCCGACGACGGCGAAGGCCGACTGGCCGGCGACCAGGTTGAGCGTGAGGGTGTAGCTGATCGTCGAGGTCTCGCCGGTGTTCCAGGTCACTGTCTCGGTCGCGGGCATGGAGCCGGAGAGGCAGCCCAGGCTCCCGTGGCCGGAGATCGTCGAGGCGCCTGAGGAGATGTCCGGGTCGCTCGACACGCAGGCCGGGTAGGTTCCGGTGCCTGTCATGGTCACGGCCTGCTCGGCCAGGCGTAGCTTCGGCGAGAAGGCCAGGGTGTTGGTCCCGCCGATCGAGCAGATGACGTCCTGGGCGATCGCGTGCGCGGGGCCGGCGATCGCCAGGCCCAGCGGGCAGAGCAGCGCGAGGACGGCGGCACACACCGCGGTCCTGACAGAGGTGATTCTGGTGGGCATACGGCGTCCCTTTCGCGACGAGGCGGAGCAGGCGCTGAAGGATCGGTTCTCCCCTGACCCCCACCAGGACAGTAGATATCACTCAGCGTGTTGACAAGGTACGAATCTGCAACCTTCATGGCCATATCGAGGAGCCGACGATGAAGGCTGTCATGTCTTCGTAGCCGCAATGGTTCCGTTCATCCCCCGGCAGGGAGAGCCCCGGTGACCTTACGTTCCTCTCGGCAGAGCCGAAGCATCCGCGTCCTGACGGCCCTCCTGGCCGTCGCCGCCCTCGTCATGGTCGTCCGTCCCGCCCAAGCAGCCGTGCCCACGCAGTGCCAGGGAAGCGAGACCGTCACGTACAGCCCGGGGGTCACCTTCACGCCGCAGAACATCGAGATCACGGTGAGCGGCCGGTTCAGCTCCTGTCTCGGCGGCACGGGCCAGGTGACGAGCGGGACGTACGGGGAGCAGTTCACCATCTTCGTCGGCTGCACCGACCTCTTCGACGGGTTCGAGGGGCAGCGGGTCGTCGAGTGGAACACCGGTGACAGCAGCGTCATCGAAGGCACCGGCAGCAGCACCGCCGCGGCCGGCCAGGTCGTCACCACGTTCACCGGCACCGTCGCGCAGGGCCGCTTCCAGGGCGCGTCCGCGGTGCAGACGGTCACGCTCGTGCAGCCGGGGTTGCTGCAGTGCCTCACCACCGGCTTCACCAGGGCGACCGGGCTGACGACGCTCACCATCGGCTGAGCCGCCATGCCCCGCCGGCTGTTCTCAGCCCTGCTCGTACCGGCGCATGTGCCGGTCGTACTCGGCGTGCGGCTCCAGCCCCACCTCGGCGCGGCGCTCGTCAAGGTGCCCGGGATCCTCGATGGGGTGCGGGCCGAACCCGCCTTCGGCGGTCTGCCGGTACTGCGTGCCGTACACCTGAGGACGCCCCTCGCCCACGCGGACGCGGTCGACCAGGTACGCGAGGTGCCGCGGAGCCGCCTGCCCCCGGGCGACGGCGTCGCGCAGCAGCGGCAGGCAGCGGCGCTGGAAGTCGCGATCGTGGTCGGCGTGCTGAGCCAGCAGCCAGGCCGCCTGAGCGGCGTTCTCACCGACGAGGTCGTGTCCGGGCCAGCCGTGCTCGTCGATGACCCGCTTGAGGAACGCGGTGTTGTCGGCGTCCACCCGCTCCCACTCCTCGCGCAGCTCCGCCGTCAGTGGCTCCCCCACCGGGAGGCTCAGCCGCACCTGCTGGTCGCGTTCCATCCGCGCCAGCAGCTCGTCGCGTAACTCCGGATCGAGCACATCCTCTCCTCTCGGATCAGCCGCGTACGGTGGAGGCCCGCACGATCACCTCCGGCGCGAACAGGACCTGCCGGTGCCGGTGCTGTTCGCCGATGTCGATCTCCTCGAGCAGGAGTTCGGCGGCCACCCGCCCCAGCTCCCGGCGCGGCTGCCGGATCGAGCTGAGCGGTACGGTGGCCGCCGCCGCGTAGTCGATGTCGTCGTAGCCGATGATGGCGATGTCGTCCGGGACGCGCAGGCCGAGCGTGGACAGGCCCTGCATCATGCCGAGGGCGAGGGTGTCGTTGGCGCAGAACAGGGCGGTGGGCCTGGCGCGCCGGGGCAGGGCGGCCAGGTGTTCGGCGGCGTGCCGCCCGGAGGCGAAGCTGAGCGAGGGCACCTGGATCAGCTCCAGGGACGCGCCGTCGCCGGCGTCCGCCACGGCCGCGGCGGCTCCCTTGTGCCGTCCGGCCACCTGGCTGCTGCCGCTGGGACCGCCGACGAAGGCGAGCTTCCGGTGTCCCTGCCCGAGCAGGTGCTCGGCCGCCATCCTGCCGCCCAGGTGGTCGTCCACCGCGGCCGCGCAGCGGTGCAGGTTGGCGGAGACGTGGGCGAGCAGCACCGCGGGGGTGCCGCGCTCGATGAGCTGGTCGAGCCGGTCGTTCTCCCCGTCCACGGGCGTGATCAGGATGCCCTGGACGCGTTGTTCCTCCAGATGGTCGAGGTAGCGGCGCTCGCGCGGGCCGTCGTGGTCGCTGTTGCACAGGGTGACCATCATGCCGTTGGCCTCGGCCACGGTCTGCACCCCTGCCGCGACGTCGGTGCAGAAGGGGTTGGTGACGTCGGGGACGACCAGCCCCATCGTCCGGGTGCGGCCGGAGCGCAGCGCGCGGGCGGACTCGTTGCGGACGAAGCCGAGCTCGTTCATGGCGCTGAGCACCCGCTGCCGGGTGGCCGGCGCGACCGCGTGCGGCCGGTTCAGGACGTTGCTGACCGTGCCGATCGACACGCTGGCCAGCTGTGCGACCTCCTTGATGCTCGCTATCGCCACGGCCCCTCACAGCTGCGCATCGGACAACACAGGATCTTGAGCGGCAGAAGCCTACTACACGCCTCGCCGATGCTTTGAAACGTAATAACGACCCCCTGCTCCCCGCAACATCTTCGTGACCTGGAAATCCTCCTGTAACCCTTGACGCGCTCTTCACGGCAAACCTAGCCTCTCCTGCCAGGCGGTTTAAAACGTTTCATACCCCCAGCCGCCTGAGGAGGCACAGTGAACGGCTCTTGGAAGCGAGCCGGCCGCTTCGGCGCGGCCCTCGCCCTCGTCCTCGCCGGGGCTCTCGCCTGCGGCGACAACGCCACGAGCACCCCGGAACAGCCCGCGTCGGCCGGCACCGGGACGACCACCGCCGCACCTCCCAGCCCCCCGGCCGGAGTGGTGGAGTTCCAGCAGGCGGAGCCGGGCAGCGGCAAGGGCATCACGATCGGCTTCACCCAGCTCTCGCTCGCCTCCGGGTTCCCCCAGGACGTGCAGAAGGGCGTCGAGGAGCAGGCGAAACGGGCCGGCGCGGAGCTGATCACCTGTGACTCCAAGATGGACGCGGCGAAGGCTCTGGACTGTGCCAACCTGTTCAAAACCCGCGGCGCCCAGGGTCTCATAACGTTTCAAGCGGACACCAACGCCGCTCCCCGCATCTGCGCCGCGGGACCGGCCGTGCCAGTGCTCGCGGTGGACATCTCGCAGAAGCCGTGCGAGACGTCGTTCGTCGGCGCCGCCAACGCCTACGCGGGCCAGCTGATCGGCTACGAGCTCGGCAAGCACTTCAAGGAGAAGTTCGACTGCAAGTACGACGCCTTCGTCTCGCTGGAGGCGCTGCAGGTCGGCGAGGTCAACGAGCAGCGCATGGGCGGCATCCGGCAGGGCTTCGCGAGCGTCTGCGGCGAGGTGCGGAACCTGCGCAAACTGGACGCCGGCGGCGCGGGCGGTGACGTCGCGCAGAAGCTCATGACCGACACCCTCACGGCGCTGCCCGGCCGGCACCACATCATCCTGGTCGGCATCAACGAGGACGGCATCCTCGGCGCGCTGGCCGCGGCCCGCGCGCAGAACCGTACGAACGACCTCTACCTGGGCGTGCAGAACTTCAACCCCAAGAACTGCGTCATCTACCAGCACCCCAACTGGATCGGCAGCGTCGCCTACTTCCCCGAGCGTTACGGCGAGATCCTGGTCCCCAACCTGATCAAGGCCGTCAAGGGCGAGAAGCTCCCGGCGCAGCTCCTCGTCCCGCACCTGGTGATCAACAAGGCCAACGCCAAGCAGAACTACCCCGACTATGCCTGCTGAGCAGCCCCCCTTCCTGCGGGCGCGCGGCATCCGCAAGTCGTTCGGCGCGGTCGAGGTCCTGCACGGAGTGGACCTCGCCGTCGCCCCCGGCACGGTGCTGGCGCTGCTCGGCGAGAACGGCGCGGGCAAGTCCACCCTGGTGCGCATCCTCGCCGGCGACCTGCAGGCCGACGCCGGCGAGATCGCCCTGGACGGAACGCCCACCGGCATCAGGGACGTCGCGGCCGCCCGCGCCCTCGGCATCAAGCTCATCTACCAGGAGATCAGCGACGCTCCCCCGCTGAGCGTGGCGGAGAACATCGTCCTCGGGGCCTGGCCCGCCCGCGGCGGCCTCGTCAGGAGCCGCGAGAGCCGGGCCCGCGCCCGCGACGTGCTCGACATGCTGGGCGTGGACCTGCCGCTGGAGGCCGCCGTGGGCACCCTGCGGCTCGGCGAGCGGCAGCTCGTCGAGATCGCCCGCGCGCTCACCGGGCAGGGCCGCTGCCTGATCTTCGACGAGCCCACCGCGGCGCTGTCGGACGCCGAGACCGAGCGGCTGTTCGAGGTGATCGACGGGCTGCGCCGGCGCGGGGTCGCGATCATGTACATCACTCACCGGCTGGACGAGGTGTTCCGCATCGCCGACGAGGTGGCCGTGCTGCGCGACGGCCACATCACGCTGCACGAGCAGGTCGCCGACGTGGGCAAGGACCTGGTCATCGAGGCGATGGTCGGCCGCGCGGTGCACCACCAGACCCGCGAGGAGCGCGAGGCTCCCGCCGGCGAGCCTCTGGTGTCCCTGCGGGGCGCGGCGAGCGGTGGCGCGTACCAGGGCGTCGACCTCGCCGTACGCCCCGGCGAGATCGTCGCCCTGTACGGCAAGGTCGGCTCGGGCGCCTCGGAGGTGGCCGAGACCGTCTTCGGCATGCGGTCGCTGGAGGCGGGCACGCTGGACGTCGGCGGCCGTACGGTCCGCTTCCGCCATTCGGCCGACGCCATCGCCGCCGGCGTGGGCTGCCTGCCGGGCGACCGGCAGCGGGAGGCGATGTTCCGCTCCCGCTCGGTGGCCGAGAACCTGGCCGCCCCGAGCTGGCGTGGCCTGGCCCGCGCGGGCTTCCTGAGCAGCGGCGGTGAGGCGTCGGCCTACCGGCGCTGGCACGACAAGCTGCGCATCCGCTCCACCAGCGACCCCGGCCAGCAGATCTGGACGCTGTCGGGCGGCAACCAGCAGAAGGTGGTGCTCGGCCGCTGGCTGGAGCACGGATCGAAGGTCATGGTCCTGGTCGAGCCGACCAGGGGCGTGGACGTGGGCGCCCGGCAGGAGATCTACCGGGCCGTGCGCGCCCTCGCCGAGCAGGGCAGCGCGGTGATGGTGGCGACCTCCGACTACGAGGACGTCGTCGAGCTGGCGGACCGCGCGGTCGTCATGGTACGCGGCAGAACCGTGGCCGAGTTCACCGGAGCCGCCATCGGGGTGGAGGCCCTGACCGGGGCGGCAGGAGGAGTGATCGATGAGTGAGACGCTGACCGCGCAGGCCCCGGCGCCGGAGGCGGCCAGGCCGAAGACCAGGCGGCGGGCGCCCGAGACGCTCGCGCTGCTGGTCTTCCTCGTGGCGGAGGTCATCTTCTTCTCCGTGAAGTCCCCCTATTTCCTGAACTGGGACAACTGGGGGAACATCCTGACCGCGGTGTCGATCACCGGCGTGCTCGCGATGGCCGGCACGCTGGTGATGGTCGGCGGCCAGTTCGACCTGTCGGTCGGGTCCGGCGTGGCGTTCGTCGGGATCGTGCTGGTGCAGGCCGCGCCGGTGCTCGGCATCTGGCCGGCGCTGGGGCTGGCGGTGCTGGCCGGGCTCGGCATCGGGCTGCTCAACGGTTTCCTCGTCACCGTGGTCGGGGTCAACGCGCTGATCACGACGCTGGGCATGCTCGGCATCTTCCGCGGCCTCACGCTCGTCATCGGCAAGGGGCAGAGCATCTTCATCGAGGGCTTCGACTGGGCGACGGCGCGGCCCTTCCTCGGCATCCCGATGCCGGCCATCGTGCTGGTCGTGGTCGTCGCGGTGTTCTTCGTGCTCATGCGCTTCACCGTCTTCGGCCGCAAGGTCTACGCGATCGGCGCCAACCCGGTCGCGGCCCGGCTGGTGGGCATCCGCGTCAACCGGGTGCTGTTCGCCGGGTTCCTGCTGTCGGGGGCGTGCATGGCGCTGGCCGGGCTGATGGTCACCTCGCAGCTCGGCTCCAGCTCCGCCAACACCGGCGTGGGCCTGGAGCTGGCCGTGGTCACCGCGGTCATCCTGGGCGGCACCAGCCTGTCCGGCGGCACCGGCACCATCGGCGGCACGGTGGTGGGCCTGCTC
The DNA here is from genome assembly GCF_057536035.1 of Nonomuraea sp. B208. Taxonomy (NCBI): domain Bacteria; kingdom Bacillati; phylum Actinomycetota; class Actinomycetes; order Streptosporangiales; family Streptosporangiaceae; genus Nonomuraea; species Nonomuraea sp. B208. Next base: position 37,011 of record NZ_BAAJOU010000023.1, on the reverse strand, counting down.
ATCGTGGGCGTGCTCAGCAACGGGCTGACGCTGCTGAACGTGGACTCGTCCTGGCAGCAGGTCGCGACCGGCGTGCTGCTCATCCTGGCCGTGGCCGTGGACCGCCTGCGCCAGACGTACATGAGGAGGAACGGCTGATGAGCTTCGGGGTACGGGTCGAGCGCGGGGTCGCCGTACCGATGCGCGACGGCACGGTGCTGCGTGCCGACGTGTGGCATCCGGCCGAGGGCGGGCCGTGGCCGACGCTGCTGCAGCGGCTGCCGTACGACAAGTCGTCGTCGTTCATGGCCCAGCACATCGTCGGGCTGGAGCCGCTGCAGGCCGTCGAGGCCGGCTTCGCCGTCGTCGTCCAGGACACCCGGGGCCGCTACAGCTCGGGCGGCGGCTTCAACCCCTACCTGGACGAGACCGAGGACGGCCTGGACACCATCGCCTGGGTGCGCACGCAGCCGTTCTGCGACGGCCAGGTCGGCATGTACGGCGCCTCCTACATCGGCGCCACCCAGCTCCTGGCCGCCCGCGCCGCGCCCGAGGGCCTGATCGCGATCGCCCCGCAGCTCACCGCCGCCGAGTACCACGACGTGTGGTCCTACTCGGGCGGCGCCCTCCAGCTCGGCTTCCTGCTGCTGTGGATCGCCGAGTCGCTGGCCCCGGTGGACCTGCTGCGCCGCCCGGCCGGCCCGGAACGCGACCGGGCGCAGGCCACGCTGCTGGAGATCCTGCGCGACCCGCACGCCGCCTACACCCGGCTGCCGCTGGACCGCGACGAGCTGGCCGAGCTGGCTCCGTACTATCGCGAGTGGCTCAGCCACCCCGACAGGGACGTGTTCTGGCAGCTCATCGACCCGAGCGGCGCGCACGGGCGGATGAACGTGGCCGGGCTGCACATCGGCGGCTGGCACGACATCTTCCTGCCCGGCACCCTGCGCAACTACGCGGGCCTCCGCTCCCACGCGCCGTCGGAGTGGGCCCGCCAGAACCAGCACCTCATCGTCGGCCCCTGGGCGCACGGCAACCTCGGCGACTACCAGGGCGACCTGTGGTACGGCTACGGCGGCGCCTCGGCCGCGCTCGACCTGACCGCCACGCACCTGGAGTTCTTCCGCGCCGCGGCCGAGGGCCGCCCGGCCGAGCTGCCGCCCGTGAAGATCTTCGTGATGGGCGCGAACGCGTGGCGCGAGGAGATGGAGTGGCCGCTGTCGCGCGCCAAGGACACCGCCTTCTACCTGCGCAGCGGCGGCGGTGCGAACTCGGCCGCCGGCGACGGCCGCCTCGACCGCGCCGCGCCGTCCCCGGACGAGCCCGCCGACCACTACCTCGCCGACCCGGCCGACCCGGTGCCGACGGCGGGCGGCGCGACGTTCCTGCCCGGCGTGCTGTTCGGCCGCAACTCCGGACAGAAGGAGCAGTCAGCCGTCGAGCGGCGCCGGGACGTGCTCGTCTACACCAGCCCGCCGCTGGAGTCCGACCTGGAGGTGACCGGCGAGGTGGTGATCGAGCTGCACGCCGCCTCCAGCGCCGAGGACTGCGACTGGACCGCCCGCCTGGTGGACGTCCACCCCGACGGCACCGCGTACGGCGTGGTGGACGGCATTCTGCGCGCCCGCTACCGACACGGCACCCACCGGCAGGTGCCGCTCACGCCCGGCGAGCCCGAGCTCTTCCGCTTCCCGCTCGGCTCGACCAGCCAGGTCTTCAAGGCCGGTCACCGCATCCGGCTGCAGGTGGCCAGCTCCAACTTCCCCCGTTTCGACCGCAACCCCCAGCGGTGGACGCCGCCCGCGACCGCCCGCCAGGAGGACCTGCGCCCGGCCCGGCAGACCGTCTTCCACGACGGCCTGCGCGCCAGCCGCCTCATCCTGCCCGTCATCGAGTCCTGACGCCGGTCGAGCCGGTCACCTGCCCGGCCGCGCGCAGCAGCAGCCCCAGGAAGAAGGCGTGCTCGGGGTTGTCACGGCCAGGCGCCCGGCGGTGGGGCCGCCTCCGGGACGCCGGGAGCGCGGCCGGCGCGGAGGGTCGTCAGCCGGTCGGCGCTCGGCCAGCGCACGCCGTGGGCCCAGCCCGCCCGCTCGAACCAGCGGATCAGCCGCGCGCTGGGGTCGAGCTGGCCCCTGAGCACGCCGTGCCGGGCGCAGGTCGGCTCCACGTGGTGCCAGTTGTGCCAGCCTTCGCCGAGCGTCAGCATCGCCACCCACCACACGTTCGACGAACGGTCCCTGGTGCGGAACGGGCGATCGCCGAAGGTGTGGGCGATCGAGTTGACCGACCAGGTGACGTGGTGCACCACGGCGTAGCGGATCAGGCCGCCCCACAGGAGCGCGCTCCACGCGCCCGCCCACGACATCGACCACAGCCCGCCGGCGGCGGCCGGGAGCGCGAACGACAGGAGGACGACCGCCGGGTAGGCGCCGTCGAAACGCCGCACGTCCGGGTCGTTCAGCAGGTCGGGCACCCAGTGCCGGCGGCTGGAGCGGCGCTGGGCCGTGTAGAACCAGCCGATGTGGGCGTGCAGCATGCCTCGCAGGAGCGCGAGGCCGCTGTCGCCGTAGCGCCACGGCGAGTGCGGGTCGCCTTCGCGGTCGGCGTACTTGTGGTGGCGGCGGTGCTCGGCGGCCCACAGCGTGAGCGGGCCCTCGACGGCCATGCCGCCGGCCAGCATGAGCGCGATCCTGAGCGCCCGGTTGGCCTTGAAGGCGCGGTGGGTGAAGAGGCGGTGGTAGCCGATGGCGATCCCGAAGATGCTCACCAGGTACATCACGACCGCGATGACCAGGTCGCGAGGGCCGACGCCCCAGCCCCAGGCGGCCGGCACCGCGAGGGCCAGCAGCACCACGGGCAGGAGCACCAGGACGACCAGATAGGCGAGGCGGCGGCCGGTGGTGACCGTCACCGTCTCCGCCGTGGCCGGCCGCGGCATGGGTGAGGTCACGTTTCCTCCCGGGCGGTTCAGGACGAGCGGGCTCCTTATTCAACGGCGACGCCCATGGCGTGCGGCAATGCCCTGAGAGTAACGGGATGATTACCGTGAGGAAGCAAAACCGTGGACTCGGCTGCCATGAAGAAAAGGGGTGATCTAGATTGTGATTGCACAACGTGATCATCACGGTACGCTCCGAAACCAGGCGGAAAGGTCCACGGAATGGGTTCTGTCGAGCAGGCGACCACGGGCGGCCATCTGGAGAGATACGAGGAGGCGCTGGCCAGGGACCCGATGGCCGCGTTCGGCCTGGTCCGGGAGTGGATGCGCACCGACTGGCGGAGCCTGTTCGCCGAGCTGCGCGAGCAGCGTCCCGTCTTCGTCACCCCCGCCTTCACGGTGGTGACCCGCTTCGCCGACGTCGTCGAGGTGCTCTCCCACGAGCAGGTCTTCTCGGTACGCGCCTTCGGCCCGCGCCTCGACGCCGCGCTGGGCGCCCCGTTCATGCTGGCCAGGGACGCCACGCCGATGAACTGGCGGGAGAAGGGCCTGATGCAGCTCATGCTCGACCCGAGGGACGCGGGCGACGTGCGCGAGCTGGCCGGCCGCCTCGCCGACGAGCTGCTCGACGCCGCCCGGCCGGACGGGCGGATCGAAGCGGTGCACGGGCTGTTCCGCCCCGTCGCCCTCGGCGTGTGCGCACGATACTTCGGCGTTCCCGGCCCCGATCCGCAGACCCTGGGCCGGTGGACGCGGGCCGTCGTCGCCGACGGCTTCGCCAACTTCCTCGGCGATCCCGACCTCCAGGCCGCGTCCGTCGCGGCGGGCGCCGAGCTGGTCGCCCATCTGCGTGACCGCCTCGCCGAGCAGCGGGCCGCGCTGCGGAACGGACGTGACCTTCCCGACGACGTCTTCGCCCGCCTCGTCCGCTCCTCCCTGCCGCCCGGGTTGGGCGTGACCGACGACCGGATCGTGACCAACATGGCCGGGCTGCCGCTGGGCTTCGTGGAGAGCGCGCCGGGGGCCATGGTCGAGGCGGTCGAGCAGCTGCTGCTGCGCCCGTACGTGGTCGCCGAGGCCACGGCCGCCGCCGGGGACCCCGAGCGGTTCGATCCGTACGTCTGGGAGGCGCTGCGGTTCAGCCCGTTCTTCAAGCTGATCCCCCGGCTGTGCGAGCGCGACCACGTCCTGGCCGCCGGCACCCCGCGCAGCACGGTCATCCCCGCGGGCACGTTCGTGCTCGCGGCGCCGGCTTCCGCCATGTTCGACGCGGACGTGGTGCCGGAGCCCGAGGAGTTCCGCCTCGACCGCCCGCGCCACCATCAGCTGTTCTTCGGCTCCGGGCATCACGCCTGTCTCGGCGTGCACGTGGCCCTGCCGGTGATAGCCGAGACCGTACGCCGCCTGCTGCTGCGTCCCGGCGTCCGTCCGGCGGGCCGCGTCGAGCGCACGCTCGGGATCTTCCCCGACGCCTTCGAGCTCGGCTTCGGCGACGGCGGGAGGGAAGGCTGACGATGGCGCGCAGCCGAGCACGCAGCATCGCCACGGACGGCCTGGCCAACCGGCTCAGGTTCCTGGCCCTGACCAACGGCCGGCCACTGTGGGAGCTCCTGCAGACCAGCCGGGGGCTCCGGAGCCGGATCAACGCCTCGCTGATCGACACCGCGGTCCGCGAGATGCCCCCGCGCCCCGAGCCGCTGAGCACCATGGCCGGATACACCTCGTGGGCCTCGCTGACCGATCGCACCTACAGCGGCAGGCACCTGCCCCCGGTCCCCGGCCGCGAGGGGAACCGGCCCTCTCCCGAGATCGCGGGCGGCCTGTTCGCCCGTGGCGAGTCCATGATCCCCTGTCCGCGTTCGACGGTGCTCTTCGCGTACTTCGCCCAGTGGTTCACCGACGGTTTCCTGCGCGGCGACACCAACATCCCGCGCGACCCGCGCAAGAACAGCTCCAACCACCACATCGACCTCAACCAGCTGTACGGACTCAACGAGACGGCGACGGCCGCGCTGCGCACGTTCGAGGGCGGGCTGCTCAAGAGCCAGCTGATCAACGGCGGCGAGTTCCCGCCCTACCTGTGCGAGAACGGCGCGATCAAGCCGGAGTTCGCCCCGCTGAGCGTCATCCGCTTCGACCGGCTCTCCGGCGCGCAGCGCGACACGCTGTTCGCCACCGGCAGCGACCGGGGCAACGGCCAGATCGGCTTCACCATGCTCACGGTGCTGTTCCTGCGCGAGCACAACCGGGTGGCGCGGCTGCTCGCCCGGGAACATCCGCGCTGGGACGACGAGCGGCTGTTCCAGACGGCCCGCAACATCCTCATCGTGCTGCTGATCAAACTGGTCGTCGAGGAGTACATCAACCACATCACCCCCTACCACTTCCGCTTCACCCTGGACCCGAAGCTGCCGGCGCGGCTGGACCGCTCGCCCTGGCACCGGCAGAACTGGGCCTCGGTGGAGTTCAACCTCGTCTACCGCTGGCACAGCCTGATCCCGTCCCACCTGGCGGTGGGCGGGCGCGAGCTGCCGATGGCCGAGACCTTCTTCGGCAGCGCGCTGATCCCCGGCCCCGGCCTCGGGCGGCTGTTCGAGGACGCCTCCTGCCAGCGGGCCGGCCGCATCGGCCTGTTCAACACCGACCCGGTCCTGCGCGAGATCGACGTGGCCAGCATCGCCGACTCGCGGGCGCTCGACCTGGCCCCGTACAACAGCTACCGCGAGCACTGCCGCTTCCCCCGCGTGCGGACGTTCGAGCAGATCTCCGGCGACCGGCGGGTCAGCGGGGCGCTGCGCGAGCTCTACCGCGGCGTGGACGACGTGGACCTGTACGTCGGGCTGTTCGCCGAGGAACCCGGCTCCCCCGCCGCGATCCTGCCCCCGCTGCTGACCAAGATCATCGCCATCGACGCCTTCTCCCAGGCGCTCACCAACCCGCTGCTGGCTCCCCGGATCTTCAACGCCGCCACGTTCTCCCCCACGGGCATGCGGGTCATCGCCGCCACGCGCACGCTGTCGGACGTGCTGCGCCGCAACACGCCGGAGGACCCGGCCCCCCGCCTGGTCAGCATGTCCCGGCGGATCCGGCCGTGACCGGGCAGGACGCCAGGCAGTTGCGCGCCGCGGCCCGCGAGCTGGTCGACGTCGCGCTCACCATCCAGGACGCGGCGGCCCACGCCACCGCCGCGCTCACCGACGGCGCGCTGCTGCGCGCCCTGCCGCACGCGCCCTCGGCGGCCCGGCCCGCCTACCGCGCGCTGCTGCGGGCCACGACGAACGGCCGAGGCCTCGGGTGCGCGTTCACCGGCGGCGGCCGGCTGTCCACCGCGGCCGCCAAGGCCGGCGCGATGCTGGGGGCCGAGAGCCTGGCCGTACGCGTGCTGGCCACGTCGCTGCGGCTGCGCGTGGCCGCCGTGGCGGTCGCCCACCCCGAGCTGACCGACGACCCCATGATCTCCAGGCTCATCGACGCGGCCGCCGCCGACCGGGACCTGGAGGCCGTCCGGGCCCTGCGCGCCCTGCTCAAGGACCGTGGCGCGGTGCGCGCGCTCAGCCAGCTCGCCCCGGTCTTCGGCGAGGTCCTCGCGCTGCGCGCGCTGCTGGACGAGAACCCGCTCAACGACGCCGCCGCCTGGCTCATCGCGACCGGCAAGGGCTTCGCCACCGCCGATCCGATCACGGGGATGAGCAACCGGGCCATCGCGGTCCTCGACACCGGCGAAGGGGCCGCGCGCCGGATCGAGCTGACCGCGGCCGAGTCGGCCCGGCTGTGCGCGCGGGGGTCGCTGCTCGGCTTCCTCGGCAACATCAGCATGCTCGGCACCAACGGGCGGGCCCTCATCCAGAGCGTCGAAGGGCCCGACGGGGTGATCCGGCACGTCCTCCAGGCGCCCGGCATGCGCGTGGGACATCCCGACGGCGAGTCGCCCCAGGACCTGCTGGGCGCGTTCAGCAGCGCCGTCCTGGCCGGCAGCCCCTACAGCCGCGCCCTGGCCGAGGCCGTCGCCGACTACGGGCTGCCCGCGGGCGCGGAGCTGGCGCTCGTCGGGCACAGCGCGGGCGGGGCGGCGATCATGAACCTGGCGCAGGACCCCGGCTTCTGCGCCCGTCACACCGTCACCCACGCCGTCGCCGTCGGCTCGCCCGTCGACTTCAAACGCCCCGCCGACCCGCGCACCTGGGTGGCCAGCGTCACCAACCAGCACGACATCATCCCCACCCTCGACGGGCAGGGCGCCGGCACCTGCTTCGACCTGCACCCCGACTGGTACGTCGTCGACTACGGCGACGCCACCCACCTGTTCCCGCTCTGCCACGGCATCGACCACTACCGCGCCAACCTCGCCGACGACCTGCCCGAGGCTCGCGAGCACATCGACGAGCGGCTCACGCCGTTCCGGGGGCGGGTCGTGCGGTCCCAGGCGTACCTGTTGTTCGACCGCGCGCCCGATCCGGAGGGGTTCCCCTTCCTGACCGTGCCCACCCGCGCCGTGGACGGTCCCGAAGGGGCCGTCGAGCTGCCGATCAGGTGCCGTGACGGCGACGCGCTCACGGCGTACTTCGCCGCGCACCCGGCCGTGGCGGCCGGGCTGCTGGAGGGCGCCGGGCTCGGGCCCGCCGTACGGGTGGCGGGCCGCGCGCTGGTCGCCGTGCACGCCGCCGCGAACCGGCGCACCACGGCGGGCGGCTACGCGGAGCTGCAGGTCGGCGTCGTCGTGCCCGGCCCGTTCCGCCGTTCCCCGGCCGGTTTCGACCTGCTGCGGGCGGCGGACCTGCGCCGCTCCGGCAGCTTCCTCGTCGGCTCCGCCGTCGACACCCCGGTCGTCCACGCCCTCGGTCCCCGGCTGTGGGGCGGCGAGACGTACCTGACGCCCCTGGAGCTCCGGCTCGGAGCCCGGTCCGCCCACGTCACCGCCGATTCGATCCTCACCCTGCGCGGGCGGCTCGGGCCCGGACTGCCACTGAACGATCCCGGCCTGGTCGGCTACGCCCGCGAGGCCGGCGCCGTGCTGCGGTCCTGCGTACGGACCCGCGGCCGGGCCCGGCTGCACGCGGCGCCGTCGCTGCGGCTGACCGTCGCGCCGCGGTCGGCCCACCCGCTGGCCGACCGGCTCCGCGAGCTGGGGCTCGACGGCGCCCGCCCGCTGCTGTGCCTGTCCGCCACCACCCGCCAGGCGCTCCGGGACGCCGCCGTCCCGGTGCCGCCGCGCTGACGGAGGAGCCATGTCCGCCGAGATCGCCGCGCACGCCGAAGTCCTGCGTGCGGACGCCCGCGCCCTCGCCGCCTGCGCCGAACGCCTGCGCGCGATCGAGGCCCGGCTGCAGGCCGCCGGCGGGGCGCCGGACTGGCTGCACGCGTCGGTGACCGCCCACCTCGCGGCCTGCGCGGCCGCCGCCGCCGACCTGGAGACCGCCGCGGAGCACCTGCGCCGCTACGCGAGCGCCTGACCCCGGTCCCACTATTCGGTGTTGCTAGGTACTGGTAGTCAGTGTTACTTTGTACCAGTAGTCAGCAATACGGAGTAGCCGGAAGGAGGTCTTCCATGGGCAAGCTCGTGACGGAGATGCTCAAGGGAACGCTGGAGGGCATCGTCCTGGCGATCCTGGGCCGCCGGCCCGCCTACGGCTACGAGATCACGGCCTGGCTGCGCGACCAGGGCTTCTCCGACATCGCCGAGGGCACCATCTACGCCCTGCTGGTCCGCGTCGAGCAGCGCGGCCTGGTCGACGTACGGAAGGTCCCGTCGGAGAAGGGGCCGCCGCGCAAGGTCTACTCCCTCAACGCCCAGGGACGGGAGTACCTGGAGGAGTTCTGGCAGACCTGGAGCTTCCTCGCCGGACGGCTCGAACAACTTCACAAGGAAGGCCCGCAGACATGACCGCGGAACCCGGCGAGCCCAAGAGCCGCTACCTGCACTACCTGGAGATCCTCACCGGACCGCTGGAGGAGAAGAAGCGCTGGCGGCAGTACAAGGCGCGAGTCAAGCAGCTGCCCGACAACTACCGCGTCGCGGTCGAGGCCCTGGAGCGCTACCTGATGCACTTCGGACCGGCCGACGGGGCCGGCGCGATGACGATGTACGAGGACGCGGCCGACCTGTTCGAGCAGGGCGCGGCCGACGGCACCCCGATCCGCGACCTCTTCGGGGACGACCCCATCGAGTTCGCCGAGGCGTTCATGGCCAACTACCCCCTCGGCCAGTACAGGAGACGCGAGCGCGAGCGCTTCACCAGCGCCGTCGACCGCGCCGCAGAACAGGACAGGACACAGTGATGACCACCCGGCAACCCCCCGCCATCCAGGTGCACGGCCTGGAGAAGTCCTACAAGGACCTGCACGTGCTGCGCGGCGTCGACTTCGACGTGGCGCGGGGCAGCATCTTCGCCCTGCTCGGCTCCAACGGGGCGGGCAAGACCACCGCCGTGAAGATCCTGTCCACGCTGCTCAAGCCGGACGCCGGCACCGCCCGCGTCAACGGCTTCGACGTGGTCGCCCAGGCCGCCGAGGTGCGCGAGTCGATCAGCCTCACCGGGCAGTTCGCCGCCGTGGACGAGATTCTCACCGGCCGGGAGAACCTCGTGCTGGTCGCCCGCCTGCGGCATCTCAAGGACCCGGGCGGGATCGCCGACGAGTTGCTCCGCCGGTTCTCGCTGACGGAGGCGGGCGGGCGGAGGGTGGCGACGTACTCCGGTGGCATGCGCCGCCGCCTCGACATCGCGATGAGCCTGATCGGCGACCCGCCGGTCATCTTCCTCGACGAGCCCACCACGGGGCTCGACCCGCAGGCCCGCATCGAGGTCTGGCAGGCCGTCAAGGACCTGGCCGCGGGCGGCACCACGGTGCTGCTGACCACGCAGTACCTCGACGAGGCCGAACAGCTCGCCGACCGGATCGCGATCCTGCACGAGGGCCGCATCATCGTCAACGGCACCCTCGACGAGCTCAAGCGGCTGCTGCCGCCCGCCAAGGTCGAATACGTCGAAAAGCAGCCGACCCTTGAGGACGTCTTCCTCTCCCTCGTCGGCACGAAGGCATAAGGAGCCACGATGGCCAGGCATTTCTTCGGCGACACCACCGTCCTGCTGGGGCGGTCCCTGCGCCACATCACGCGCAGCCCCGACACCATCATCACCACCGCGATCATGCCGGTCGCCATGATGCTGATGTTCGTGTACGTGTTCGGCGGCGCGATCAGCACGGGGTCGGGCACGCCGTACGTGAACTACATGCTGCCCGGCATCCTGCTCATCACGGTCGCCTCCGGCATCGCCTACACCGCGTACCGGCTGTTCATGGACCTGCGGGGCGGCATCTTCGAGCGCTTCCAGTCCATGCCGACCGCGCGCTCGTCGGTGCTGTGGGCGCACGTGCTGACCTCGCTGGTCGCCAACCTGGTCTCGCTCGTGGTCGTGATGCTCGTGGCCCTGCTCATGGGCTTCCGCTCGGGGGCGGGAGTGCTCGCGTGGCTGGCGGTGGCGGGCATCCTGACGCTGTTCACCCTGGCGCTGACCTGGATCGCCGTCATCCCCGGTCTCACCGCCAAGACGCTGGAGGGCGCGAGCGCGTTCTCCTACCCGCTCATCTTCCTGCCCTTCCTCAGCTCGGCCTTCGTGCCCACCGGCACCATGCCCGGCCCGCTGCGCGTCTTCGCCGAGAACCAGCCGGTGACCTCGATCGTCAACGCCATCCGCGCCCTGTTCGCCGGGCAGCCGGTGGGCGACGACATCTGGGTCGCGCTGGCCTGGTGCGTCGGGATCCTCGCCGTCGCGTACGGCTTCGCCATGAGGACCTACCGCCGCAGGATCGCCTGAGACGTCCATCGACGCAGGACCCGCATGCCCTCAGACGCGACATATCTTGAACGAGGAGAGATCATGGCCGACTTCCCCCACACCCTCGCCGCGATGCCCACCACGCGCCGGCCCGGCTGCCCCTTCGACCCGCCCGAGGAGCTGATCGAGGCCCGCGCGCGGAGCCCGATCAGCCGTTTCCCCTTCCCCGACGGGCACCAGGGCTGGCTGGTCACCGGTTACGACCTGACCCGCGCGATCCTGGCCGACCCCCGGTTCAGCTCCCGCAGGGAGCTCATGAAACACCACCCGACCATCGATTTCGGCGACATCGAGGTCCCCCCGGCCCCACCCGGCGAGTTCCTGCTCATGGACGAGCCGCAGCACAGCCGCTACCGCAAGCCCCTGGTCGGCAAGTTCACCGTCCGCCGGATGCGGCTGCTGACCGAGCGCGTCGAGCAGATCACCGCCGAGCACCTGGACGCCATGGAGCAGGCCGGACCGGCGGCCGACCTGGTGACCGCCTTCGCCAAGCCCATCCCCGCCGTCGTCATCTGCGAGCTGCTCGGCGTGCCGTACGAGGACCGGGCCTTCTTCCAGGAGAACGTGGACAAGTTCCTCGGCGGCGAGGCCAGTGACGAGGAGGTGATGGCCGCCTACCTCGCCACTCAGCGGTATCTCGCCGAGCTGGTGGCCGCCAAGCGCGCCAACCCGACCGACGACGTGCTCAGCGACCTGCTCGACAGCGACCTGACCGACGAGGAGCTGCAGGGCATGGCCCTGATCCTGCTGTCGGCCGGGTTCGACACCACCGCCAACATGCTCGCGCTGGGCACCTTCGCGCTGCTCCAGAACCCCGACCAGCTCGCCGCCCTCCGCGACGACCCCGCCCTCACCGACCAGGCCGTCGAAGAACTGCTGCGCTACCTGTCCGTCGCCAAGCAGTTCTTCCGGGTCGCCCTGGAAGACGTCGAGCTGGCCGGCCAGACCATCGAGGCGGGCACGATGGTCATCCTGTCCCTCAACACCGCCAACCGCGACCCCGAGCGCTTCCCCGACCCCCACGCCCTCGACCTGCGCCGGCGGGACGGCGGCCACCTGGCCTTCAGCCACGGCGTCCACCAGTGCCTGGGCCAGCAGCTGGCCCGCGTCGAGATGCGCGTCGCCTTCCCCGCGCTGTTCGACCGCTTCCCCACGCTCCGCCTGGCCGTGCCGGCCGAGGAGGTGCCCCTGCGCCCGGAGGCGGCGGACATCTACGGGGTCAAGAGCCTCCCGGTCACCTGGGACGCGGCCACAGTACCCCCCGGGGTATAGTGGGCGCATGGAGCTGAACGAGAGCACGGTGGGCGACGCGCTGACCCGCCTCAAGCGGGCGCACGGCCAGCTGGCCGGGGTCATCGCGATGATCGAGGCGGGCGAGGACTGCACGAAGGTCCTCACCCAGCTCGCGGCCGTCTCCAAGGCGCTCGACCGGGCCGGCTTCAAGATCGTCGCCACCGGCCTGAGGCACTGCCAGGACAGCGAGCGGCGCGGCGACGAGCCGCCCATGAGCGTCGCGGAGCTGGAGAAGCTCTTCCTGGCGCTCGCCTGACACCCTGCGGCCACGGGAACTCCGTGGCCGCGTCCTTTTGACCTTCATATACCCCAGGGGGTATTTCACACCATGGACATCCTGTCGTTCCGTACGCCCGGTCTGGGCGACCAGACCTACCTGCTGATCCACGACGGCCGAGGGGTGCTCGTCGATCCGCAGCGCGACATCGGCCGCTTCCTCGACGCCGCCGCCGAGCGGGACGTCGAGCTGCGGTTCGTGCTGGAGACCCACCTGCACAACGACTACGTCTCCGGCGCCGGGCAGGCCGCCGAGCGCACCGGGGCCGAGCTGGTGCTGCCCGCCGCCGCGGCCCCCGCCTACCCGCACACGCCCGCCTTCCACCTGGAGGACCTCGACGGCGGCGGCGGCCTGACCGTACGGCCCGTGCACACGCCCGGCCACACCCCGGAGCACACCAGCTACCTGGTGCTCATCGACGGCGCGCCGGTCGCGCTGTTCTCCGGCGGCAGCCTGCTGGTCGCCTCGGCCGGACGGCCCGACCTGCTCGGGCCCGAACGCGCCCGTTCCCTGGCCCGTCTGCAGCACCTCTCGCTGCGCCGGCTGGCCGCGCTGCCGCCCGGCACCGCCCTCTACCCCACCCACGGCCAAGGCTCCTTCTGCACGGCGACCGGCGCGGGCCGCCTGACCTCCACCATCGGTACGGAGCTGACGGACAACCCGCTGCTGGCCATCGACGATCCGGAGGAGTTCGCCGACGCCCTGCTGGCCGATCCGATGCCCGTCCCGGCCTTCTACCGGCACATGGGCCCGGCCAACACGCTCGGCGTCCCGCCCATGCCGCCCACCGGCGTGCCCGAGCTCAGCGAGCCCGCCGGCCGGGTCGTGGACCTCCGCCCGCGCCACGTCCAGGCCGAGGGCATGCTGCCCGGCTCGTACGGCATCGAGATGGACGACGACTTCGGCAGCTGGACCGGCTGGCTGCTCCCCCGCGGCGAGCCGATCACGCTGGTCGCCGAGCCCGGCCAGGAGATCGCCGAGGCCGTCACCCAGCTCGCCCGGATCGGCGTCGACACCGTCCAGGGCGTCGTACGGGATCTGGGCGAGAACGCCACACAGACCTACCGGCTCGTGGACCTCGACGCCTTCGTCCGGCTCCTGCGCCGGCCGGACGCCCAGTTCCTGGACGTGCGGATGCCCAGCGAGTGGGAGCAGGCACGACTGCCGGGCGCGGTCGAGCGTTTCCTGCCCGACCTGTTCACCCGGGGCGTCCCCGCCGCGCTCGACCAGGAGCGGCCGGTGCTCGTCGCCTGCGCCTCCGGCCGCCGCGCCGCCATCGCCGCCGCGTACCTCGCCGGCCAGGGCTACCGGCCGGTCGCGCTCACCGGAGCGGGCGTCGCCGACGCCCTTGAGAAGATCAAATAGGAGAGAACACCGATGTCCTCCATCGACGCCGCCGCCGCTCGCGCGCTGATCGCGGCCGACCCTGACGTCCTCGTCGTGGACGTGCGTACCCCGGCCGAGTACGGCACGGCGCACATCGACGGCGCCGTCAACCTGCCGCTCGACCAGGTCGACGCGCATCTGCGGCGGATCGTCGCCGACGCGGGCGGCCGGCTGCTGCTCGTCTGCCAGTCCGGCCGGCGCGCCGAACGTGCCCGCGCGGCGCTCAGCGACGCCGGGCTGTCCGACGCCGTGGTCCTGGACGGCGGCATGAACGCCTGGATCGCCTCCGGCTTGCCCGTCAACCGGGGCCGGGCCCGCTGGCCCCTGGAGCGCCAGGTCCGGCTCGTCGCCGGGAGCATCGTGCTCGCCTCGGTCGTGGCGAGCCTCTGGATCCCGGCCGTGGTGCTGGTGGCCGGGTTCGTGGGGGCGGGTCTGACGTTCGCGGCGGTCACCGACACCTGCGCCATGGGGCTGCTGCTGGCCAGGCTGCCCTACAACCGGGCCGGCGGGGTGGACGTCGACGACGTACTCAGCCGTCTGGGCGCCTCTCGGGCGGGCGGTTGAGTGCTCGCCCGCCGCGACCGGGCAGGTCACCTGGTGCAGCACGCCCTGGGTGATATTTGCCGGTATCTTCCTGTGACGTCTTGGTGCACCCTGAGATCAGGAGCACTCACGGGGAAAGAGATGATCGCCATGCTCCCGGTCCGCCCTCTCATCGCCACCGCGATGGTCGCCGCCGCCACGGGTCTGCTTGCCGCGCCCGCGCAGGCCGTCCAGCGGCCGGCAGCCACACCCGTCCTGGTGGGCATCCGCGCCTCACACCACGAGGGCGTGGATCGGCTGGTCTTCGAGTTCCGGGGCCGCGTCCCCGCTCAGCGCGACATCCGGTACGTGTCCGAGCTGATCGCCGACGGATCCGGCAAGCCCGTGACCGCCGCGGGAAACGCGCTGCTGCAGATCCGCTTCGGTCAGGCCGCCGGCCATGACCGGCGCGGCGACGTGACGTACGGGCCGGTGCGCCGGACGTACGCGCTGCCCGGCGTCGTCCAGGTGGTCAACACCGGCGACTTCGAGGCGACGCTCACCTTCGGGGCCGGGCTGGCCAGGCGCGTGCCCTTCCGGGTCCACACGCTGACCGGGCCGAGCCGCGTCGTCATCGACCTCGCGACCCCCTACCGTACGGTGCCGGTCCGCGCCTACTTCATGAACGCCGGCCGCCACGCCACGGCGGTGTCACGTCCGGTCGCCGCGCCCGCCACCGCGTACGGCGCGCTGCAACGGCTGTTCGCCGGCCCGACGCAGGCGGAGAAGGCGCAGGGGCTGCGTTTCGTCAGCTCCAAGGCAACCGGCTTCAGCAAGCTCACCATCAGGAACGGCATCGCCAGGGTCTACCTGACGGGCCGGGTCGCCGGCGGCGGGGCGGCGTTCACCGTGGCCGACCAGATCAGGCCGACGCTCAAGCAGTTCCCGTCCGTCAAGTGGGTGAAGATCTACGACGCGGCGGGCACGACGCAGCAGCCGGACGGCCCGACGGACTCCGTCCCGCAGTCCCTGGAGCCGTGACCGCGCAGGCCACGGCCTGGGACGACGGGTCAGTGCGGCCCGCGCGGCCCCGGTGTCATACCGGGCATTCCTGGCCCTCGCGGGAAGCAGGGCAGGCTCTGCTCCCCGAACCACTGGGTCAGGTACCGCCACATCGTCCGGACCTCCGCCCGTTGGTCGTCGCGCACCTTGCGGGCGAAGCCGGCGACCTCGGCATGCCGCGCCTCGCCGTGCATGAGGAGCTGCTGCGACATCATGATCGCCATCATGTGGTGCGGGATCATGTGCCGCAGGAACGTCTGGTCGAGCTGATCCCCGGAAAGCCCCGACAGGTCGGGCATCGTGGTTTCGCGCGGGCTCGGCGCCGGGCTTCTCGGATACCACCGTTCCAGCCAGCCCTTCATCTCGCCGACCTCGGCGGTCTGCGTGGTGACGATGGACTGCCCGAGCTGCCGCATCTCGGGCCGCTCGGAACGCCGCAACTGACGGGCCGCCGTGATGGCGTCCTCGTGGTGCGGCACCATCTGCGACAGGTAGTCATACTCGCTGGTGACGGGATGCGGCTGGCCGGCTCCCGGGCAGGTCGGTTGGCACGAAGGACCCTGGGCCGTCGCCGTGCCCCCGGGACCCACGGCGACGGCGGCCAGGACTGCTCCGGCGGCCATCGCGGTCTTCGTACAGCGTCGCTTCATGCGTCCCCCTGACGCCGATCCCACACCTACCCGGGCCCTCATCCTTCACTTGGTTTTGCCGTATCGACCGTTATCGACTACCCGGTCCAGGCAAGCCCTCCCCTGATGGCCGTAGGTATCCGTACCCGGCCGGGGAGGTCGAAATGATCACCTTGTCCGCACGCGCCCTCATCACCGGCGCTTTCACCATCGCACTGAGCACGCCCATGGGCGGCGCGCTGGCCGCGTCCGCCTCACCGGTGGACCCGCCCAGTCCACAGACCCAGAAGGATCTCGACCAGTCGATGCGCGGTGAGGCGTTCGCCAACGCCTCCTACCGTCTGTACGCGGCCCAGGCCGAGCGGGAGAACCTGCCGTCGGTGGCCCGGCTGTTCGAGCGCACCGCCGACGTCGAGCTGGGCGAGCACTTCAGGGAATCGGCCGCGCTGGCCGGCCTCGTGCACGGCGACGCCGAGAACCTGCGCGCCGCGCAGGCCGGGGAGATCTACGAGTCCCGCACCATGTATCCCGGCTTCGCCAAGGAGGCCAAGGCAGGGAGCGACAGCCGGGCGGCCGCACGCTTCTCCGAGGTCGCCCGCGACGAAGGCAGGCACGCGCGGGCGTTCGGCGCCGCGCTGCGCGCCGTCGAGTCCGGCCGGGGCACGCTGCCGAAACCGCCGAAGGCCGAGGCGGAGCAGGTCCCGCAGGGGCCACCCGAGGTCCGCGCGCAGCGGACCAGGACCGCCCTGGACCAGGCGCTGCACGGCGAGGCCTTCGCGTACGCCAAGTACCGGCAGTACGCCGAGCACGCCGAGAACCCTGCCGTGGCGAAACTGTTCCGCGGCACCGCCGACGTGGAGCTGCACGAGCACTTCGCCGGTGAGGCCAAGCTCGCCGGGCTGGTCGGCGACACGCGCGCCAACCTCACCAAGGCCGTCGCCGGCGAACGCTACGAGTCCGAGACCATGTATCCGACCTTCGCCAAGCGCGCCGAGGCGGCGGGCGACACCCAGGCGGCCGAGCGCTTCTCGAACGACGCCGAGGACGAGGCCGGACACGCCCGCGCCTTCCAGCAGGCGCTGGACGAGCTGTCCTGACCATTCGACAGGAAACGGAACATGTTCTTCGGACTGCCCTTGCACCCGCTGGTCGTGCACGCGGCCGTCGTCTGCCTGCCGCTCGCGGCGCTCGGCACCATCATGATGGCGTTCTGGCCCGCGGCGGCCCGCCGGCTGTGGCCGGCGGTGCTGTTCGTCGCCACCATCGCGCTGATCGCCGTACCGCTGGCGATCAGCAGCGGCGAGATGCTGGCGGACACGGTCGGGGAGAACGAGCTCATCGAGGCCCACGAGGAGCAGGGCGAGCAGGTGCTGCCGTTCGTCATCGTGCTCTGGCTGGCCGCGCTGGGCCTCTCTCTGGCGACCCGGTTCAGGGGACGCCGCGGGCGCTCGGCAGCCCCCGACGGGGCCGTCGCGCGACCGCGGTGGCACGCCGGCGCGATCATCGTCCTGGCGCTCCTGGCCCTGGCCGGCGGGGTGGGCGGCACCGTCGCCATCGTGCGGGCGGGCCACAGCGGAGCCCAGTCCGTCTGGACCAAGTGAGGTTCCGCGCCGGCGTTCAGGAGGTCTGGTAGAGGTCGGGGACGCCGTCGCCGTCGGCGTCGGCGCTCTCCGCCTCGTGGACGCGCCGGTGGGCACGGGCCCGCAGCCGCAGGATCACCGTCGCGAAAAGCGCGGCGGCGAGCGATCCGGCCAGCACCGCCACCTTGACCGGCTCCGCGCCGGCCGCGCCGAACGCCAGCTCCCCGATCAGCAGCGACACGGTGAATCCGATGCCGCCCAGGACGGCCAGTCCCAGCAGGTCGATCCAGGCCAGGCCCTCGGCCAGGGTGGCGCGGGTGAAGCGGGCCACCAGCCAGGTCGCGGCCAGGATGCCGAGCGGTTTGCCCACGAGCAGCCCGGCCACGATCCCGGCCGCGACCGGCTCGGTCAGCGTCCCGGCCAGGCCGCTCAGCCCGCCGAGCGCGACCCCGGCCGAGAAGAACGCGAAGACGGGGACGGCGATCCCCGCCGAGATCGGCCGGAACCGGTGTTCGAAGTGCTCGGCCGGCCCCGTCCCGTGTCCGTTCCCGTTCTTCCGCGACAGGACGGGGACGGTCAGCGCCAGCAGCACCCCGGCCACGGTGGCGTGCACGCCGGAGGCGTGCACCAGCCCCCAGGTGGCGAGCGCCGGCGGCAGCAGCAGCCACCACGCCCGCACTCCCCGCTGGACCAGCGCGCCGAAGACCGCGAGCGGGACGAGGGCGCCCAGCAGCGGCAGCACCGCCAGGTGCGAGGTGTAGAAGACGGCGATGACGACGATGGCGATGAGGTCGTCCACCACGGCCAGGGTCAGCAGGAAGGTACGCAGCGCGTCCGGCAGGGAGCGGCCGATCACCGCCAGCACCGCCAGCGCGAACGCGATGTCGGTGGCCGTGGGGATCGCCCACCCCTGCCCCGCCCCCGCCGGACCCGCGATCGCCAGGTACACCAGGGCGGGCACGACGACCCCGCCGAAGGCCGCCGCCACCGGCACCGCGGCCCGCCACGGGTCGCGCAGGTCGCCGGCGACGAACTCGCGTTTCAGCTCCAGCCCCGCCACGAAGAAGAAGATCGCCAGCAGGCCGTCCGCGGCCCAGGTGGCCAGATCGAGGTTCAGGTGCAGCGCGGCGGGCCCGACCTCGATCGCGCGCAGCTCCTGGTACGTCTGCGCCCACGGCGAGTTGGCCCAGATGAGCGCGGCCAGCGCGGCGGCCAGCAACAGCGCGCCGCCGATGGTCTCCTTGCGCAGGATGTCGGCGATGCGGCGCGCCTCGGGCCAGCTGCTCCGGCGGAACAGGCGTGGCGCGTTACGGGTCGGGGTGCCGGGCATGGGTCTCCGCTCGTGAGAGGGTACGGGTCGATCACCTGCCGACCAGACTTCCCGGCACACCTGGTAACAACGTATCAAAACGGGCAAACAACGAGGTTCAGCGGGTGCCGTGGCCACGCGGACGCGGGCCCGCCGGGGGCTTCCCGGCGCACCAGGCTCAGATACCAGCGCGGCGGGCCGAGCCTTTGCCCTCCCGTGGGCTGGCTCCACCGGCCCCGGGGCAGGCAGGACCAGAGGGTTCCTACCCGGAGGTGGCGGTGAACGACGGCCAGGCCGGCCGGCCCGTCCTGGTCGGCTACGACGACTCGACCGAGAGCCGGCACGCGCTGCGCTGGGCGGTCGAGGAGGCGCGGCTGCGGAGGCTGCCCGTGCTGGTCTGTCATGCCCTGCACTGGCCGTACGCCACCAAGCCCGTCTCCGCCGAGATGATGGCGCAGATCGAGCAGGTGGCGCAGGTGGTCGTGGACGAGGGCGTCCACCGTGCGCGCGAGCTCGCCCCCGAGGTGGACGCGCGGGGGCTCCTCGCGCGGGGCACCCCCGCCGCGGTCCTCCTGGAGGTCGGGCGGGAGGCGGAGCTGACGGTGCTGGGATCGCGCGGGCAGGGCGGGTTCGACGACCTGCGGGTGGGGTCGGCGGCCGTCCAGGTGCCCGCCCACTGCGTCACCCCGGTCGTCGTCGTACGCCCGGAGCTCCGGCCGCCCGCCGCCGGCGCCGTCCGGGTCGTGGCCGGCCTGGACGGCTCGCCCGCCTGCCGTACGGCCCTGGACTTCGCCCTGGACGAGGCCGCGCTGCGCCTCGGCACCGTGACGGCGCTGTGCTGCTGGACGGAGTGCGGATCGTCGTCCTGGCCGGATCCGCTGCCCTTCGTGGACTCCCACGCGCTGCGCAGAGGAGCCGAGGACCGCTTCCGCGAGGTCGTGACCCGCCTGGCCGGCCGGCACCCGGACGTGCCGGTGACCACCGAGTTCGTGCCGGAACGCCCGCAGCGCGCGCTGCTCGCCGCCGCCGAGGACGCCGCGCTGCTCGTGCTCGGCAACCGGGGGAACGAGTCCCGCTCGTGCCTGCTCCTGGGGCCGGTCACGCAGAGCGCACTGGCCGAAGCCGGATGCCCGGTCGCGGTGACCCCGGCGTCCGTCCTGCGACCGAGGGTCCCACCGGACTGACCTCCGCGGAGCGAGTGGCCAGGAGCGAGGAACCGGGGACCGTCGGCGCCGGTGGAACGGATGGCCGGCCGGGCAGGAGGGCCGCGTGTCGGAGCGTGACAGGTTGCACTCCGAAGAATCGTCCCGCAAGCCACCCGGCTCAGGTCACTTCGCCGGGTGGGTGGGCTGCGGTCACCCCTCCTGCTCGTCCGACGCGGTCACCGTCGCCATGAACCAGTCGAGCGCCGCGACGACGACGTCGAACACGGCGACGTTCGCCAACTGGGTGTTCTTGATGGAGGGATACAGCTCCAGCTTGGCGACGGGGATGTCCACGCCGGGTGCGTCGTTGAGCCGCTGCCGGAGCTCCTCGCGCAGTGCCGGGTCGTCGAACGGCTTGCGTTTGCGCAGCACCCTGAAGGGGATCTCGGCGGTCTTGGCGTAGAAGCGGATGACGTTCGTGGTCTGTCCGCCGACCTTGATGATCGGCGCGCAGGAGGCGTTCGCGGACGTGCCGTACTGGAGCTCGCCGCCTCGTGAGCGCCAGTGTTCCAGCAGCCGTTGCACCGCGCCGGCGGCCTGCGGGCCGCTCGCCTCGTTGAGCTGGTGCAAGAAGCGCTCTTCCAGCGACGTCAGCGCTTGTGGCGACAGGGACCCGTCGCCCGCGGCCTCCGTCTCGGCCAGGTCCGCGGCGATGGGCAGGCCGAGGAGTTCGGCGATCTCGCGGGCGGTGATGTGCTGGTCCGCGGAGGCGCGTCCCGCGTCGTCGAAGACGATGCCCTCCGCGCGCAGCACCTCGTGGACGTCCCGGTCGTCGTCGGGATCGGTCCAGCGGAAACTCTCGGAGACCTGCCCGGACCTGCTGAGGACCCGGTGGGCGTTGAGCACGGGGACGGTCGCCAGATGGACGCCGACGGGCACCGGATGCGAGCCGATCAGCTCGGCGACGTCCGAGTACGAGGTCCAGGTCGCGGCGGGCAGGGCCGCCACGGCGCTGTGCAGCAGTGTCCAGTCGCGGGAGGCCGCGCTCCCGCGGCCGGACTCCTCGGGCCCCGGCCAGATGGCGATCGCGCGGTCGGCGAGCCGGTCGGCGCGGGCCAGGATCTCGGCCTTGCCCCAGCGCTCGCAGGCGGCGATCTCCTGGTTCATGACCAGGCCGCTCTGACCCAGCTGATGCCGCTTGGCGGCGAAGGAGTTGTTGCTCAGCTCCGCGTTGTAGCCGCTGAGCGTGAGGTTGCCCAGCGTGTGCACGAGCTGCCGGTGCAGAAGATCGGCGTCGTCGCCCCCGTGGGAGAGCTCGCTCAGCCAGTCGGCGGTCATGGACTGCGGCAGGACGTGCTCGATGGTGATGCGCTTGTCGGCCAGGTCCACCCGCTCCTTGCTGCCCAGCGACTCCTCGATGCGCCGCAGGATGAGCTTCTGCTGCACCGTACGGCCTTGCCAGTAGAAGGCGCGGCTGCGGATCTCCTCCCGCAGCTGGGCGTCCGAAGGCCAGTACAGCCTGGCGGGTGACAGCGCGGTTCGTACCGCTTGCGGCACGTCCTCCTCGGCGACCAGCTGGACGGCGAGCCGTTGGAAGATCCGGTTGAGGTTGCCCGTGGTCACCCCCGCGATCAGGCGGCGCACGAGGAAGCTCTCGACGTACGTCAGCGCCTCGCCCACCTCCTCGTCGCCGATGTGGTCGTCCTCCCGCAGTTCGAGCAGGCGCATCACCAGCGGGTAGGCCGTGGACGCCTGCCACTCCTTGAGGAAGCGCAGCCGTCCGGCGAACGGCAGGTCCTCGGAGGGGAACAGGATCTGCCTGAGGTGCCGCGCGCGACGGTGCAGGTCCTGGACGTACGCCTCGACCTGGCTCTCGTCGCCGGACAGCGTCAGAAGCAGCTGCTGATGCCCCCGGTAGACGGCGTTGTACTGGGCCTCGCCACCCTCCCGCAGGACCAGCACCAGGTACATCAGTTGTTCCATGGCCTTGGCGTCCAGCTGGTCCTGGATCGGCTTCCAGTACGCGTCGTAGACGTGCTGACCACGGGTGGGCAGGCACATGAAGACGTAGTTGCGGATGAGGTCCACCTGGCTGAGCCGCATGCCCGTGTTGTTGATCGACTCGAAGATGCGGAACGCGTTGTCGTCCTTCTCCACCAGGATCTGCACGAGATTGAGCCGGTCCAGCAGCACCGACTCCACGCGCGCGACGTCGTGCGGGTCGGCCGGGTCGTCGAACTCCTTCAGCATGCCGCGGAAGAACTGGTAGGCGTTGCCGATCAGACTGTCGGACCTGCCGTCCGACGCGCCGTCCACGCACGCTTTGAACGCCGCCCGGTCGCCCTGCGTGGGCAGGAGCCGGTAGCGCAGCTCGCCCTGCTGGAACTTGTTGATCAGGTGCAGCTCGTTGATCCGCTCGCGGGCGCTGGGCTCCTCGGCGACCAGGTGATCTCTGATGGCGCAGAGGGCGAGCATCAGAGTGGTGAGACGCTGCTGGCCGTCCACGATGATCCACTGGGAGCGGCTCGGCGCCAGCTCCGGGCCGGGGGCGAGGACGACCGATCCCATGAAGTGGCTGGGGGCGTCCTGCCGTTGCTCGGCCAGTACGTCGACCTGGGCGGTGATGTCCGTCCACAGCTGAGTGAGCTGGGGGCGCTCCCAGGTGTATTGGCGCTGGTAGAGGGGGACCAGTAATTGCTGGTCGCCCTGGATGAGCTTGCGAAGGGTGGTTTCGTTGGCCTTCATGCCGCCCCGTTCACGTCGTAAGCGAGCAGTGTCTTTGCAGGCACAGTAAGTTACGGCGGTTGATCGGCAGCCGCAAGGTTCGTGCGGCGGGAGGCACCTCGGGATGTGTCCTCATGATCCGGGCGGGGCGGGCGATGCACGCAGGGCGTCGAGGAGGCGGGACAGCGCCGCCTGGGTGTCAGCCGGGTCGGCCGGGGCGGACTGCGCGAGCCACAGCGCGGCCTCGTTCATCGCTCCCGACAGCAGCCGGGCCAGGGGTGCGACCGGCTGGGCGGGGAGGGTGCCGTCCGCGATGAGCACGGTCAGGGCGTCGGTCAGGTGCCGGACGCTGGTGGCCTCGTCGATCGCGCGCCAGTCGTTCCAGCCGAGCACCGCGGGGCCGTCGATCAGCATGATCCGCTGCACCTCCGCGTCGGCGCCGGCCGCGACGAACGCCGCGCAGCCCGCCTTGAGCTGCGCCCACGGGTCGTCCTCCGCCTCGGCGGCCTCGGCCACCCGTCCGGCCACCTCGCGTTGCACCTCTTCCAGTACGGCGCGGAAGAGGTCGGTCTTGCCGGTGAAGTGGTGGTAGAGGGCGCCTTTGGTGACGCCGGACTCTCGTACGAGCTCCGCCAGCCCGACCCCGGCGTAGCCCCGGGCTGCGAACAGACGCCTCGCCGTGTCGAGCAGCACGCGGCGCGTCCGCTCCTTCTGTTCGGTCCTGGTCATTCCGCACCTCTTTGACATACCGACGGTATCTCAAATAGCGTACGCCGACATACCGACGGTATGTGAACGCAACGAGGAGGAGAAGCGCATGGAGCTGAGCAGCGTGTATCCGGTGGTGTGCACTGCGGACCTGGCCGCGTCGAAGGACTTCTACGTCCGGTTGTTCGGTTATGAGGTGACCTTCGAGGCCGACTGGTACGTGAGCCTGCGCCGCGGGCCGTATGAGCTCGCCCTGCTCGACCACCAGCACCCGACGCTGCCCGCGGCCTACCGCCGGCCGGTCGCGGGGCTGCTGCTCAACTTCGAGGTCGACGACGTCGACGCCGAGTGGGAGCGTCTCGTCGTCCACGAGGGCCTGACGCCGGAGCTGGAGCTGCGCGACGAGGACTTCGGCCAGCGCCACTTCATCGTCGCCGATCCGAACGGCGTGCTCGTGGACGTGATCACGCCGATCGCGCCGTCGGAGGAGTACGCGGCCCAGTACGCGTCCTCCTGAGGCGGCGCGAACGAGGACCTTCGTCCCTTCTCCCGCCCCGCCGTCAGGGGTGATGGTGGAGGAAAGGACAAGGAGGTCCTGATGAAGGCGCTGATTTATCACGGGCCAGGCCGGCGCGCCTGGGAGGAGACTCCGGATCCGCGGATCGTCGAGCCGGCGGACGCGATCGTGCGCGTGGACGCCGTCACGATCTGCGGCACCGACCTGCACATCCTCAAGGGCGACGTCCCCGCCGTCGAGCCCGGCCGGATCCTCGGCCACGAGGCCGTCGGCACCGTCATGGCGACCGGCGACGCGGTCACCACCGTCGAGCAGGGCGAGCGGGTGCTGGTCTCCTGCATCACCGCGTGCGGCCGCTGCCGCTACTGCCGCACCGGGATGTACGGGCAGTGCCTCGGCGGCGGCGGCTGGATCCTCGGCCACCGCATCGACGGCGCCCAGGCCGAGTACGTCCGCGTCCCGTTCGCCGACACGTCCACGTACGCGCTGCCCGAGGGGGTGAGCGACGAGGCGGCGCTCATGCTCGCCGACATCCTGCCCACCTCGTACGAGGTCGGCGTACTCAACGGCCGGGTGCGGCCGGGCGACGTCGTCGTCGTGGTCGGCGCCGGGCCCATCGGCCTGGCGGCCATCACGACCGCGCAACTGTTCACGCCCAGCCACATCGTCGCCGTCGACCTGGCCGCGTCGAGGCTGGAGGCCGCCAAACGGCTGGGCGCGGACGTCGTGGTCGGCGCGGGCGACGACCCTGCCGCCGCGGTGGCCGAGCTCACCCGCGGGCTCGGCGCGGACGTGGCCATCGAGGCGGTCGGCGTCCCCGACACCTTCGACCTGTGCACCCGGCTGGTCCGGCCCGGCGGGCACGTCGCCAACGTCGGCGTGCACGGCGCGCCCGTCACCCTGCACCTCGAAGACCTGTGGATCCGCAACCTGACCATCACCACCGGTCTCGTGGACACCCACTCCACCCCGGCCCTGCTCGACATGGTCGCCGCGGGCCGGCTCGACCCGGCCACCTTCATCACCCACCGGTTCGGGCTGCACGACATGGAGGCGGCCTACCAGACGTTCTCCGACGCGGCGGACACCGGGGCGCTGAAGGTCGTCCTGTCCAGGAGCGCCGACGGCTGACGTCCGTCTGCGACCCCGGGGCCGTCATCTGCGATCCCCGCCAGAGCTGGATGAGCGCGCTGTATGCCGTCAATCGGCGTGGTCAGAAGTCGCGGCGGAGGAGCCGGCATATCCGGTCGGCGACGAGATGTGGCTGCTCGGCCTGGACGAGATGCCCCGAGGCGACTTCCTCGTGGCGTCCGTCAGGCAAGGTCCCGGCGTAGCGGCGCTGGTGCTCGCGGACAGCGGCGTTCTGGCGCTCCCGCCCTCTGGCGGCGTGCGCCGCGGACAGCACGATCGTCGGGCATCCCGGGAGCTGGGGCGGCCGGGCGCGGAACCGCGGGACGGCGGCGGCCACCGCCTGCAACTCCCGGCGGGTCTGCAAGGTCCCGGCGGGGGTGAAGTCCTCGGCGAGCATGGCCTGGTAGGTGTCAGCGGGGAACAGGCGCCGGACGTTGCCGCTGAAGAGCCGCGCCAGAGGTCGGAAACGGGTGAGCGGCTGCGTCACCGCCAGCATGCGATCGATCTTCCTGGTGGTCCGGTCCCAGGTGTCGTACACCGGAGAGGTCTCCGGCAGAACGTCGACCAGCAGCAGGCCCCGCAGCCGGGGTCCCAGGCGCTCGGCGGCACGGCGGGCGACCAGGCCGCCCATGCTGTGCGCGACGAGCACGAAGTCGCCCGGGACGACGGCCCCGATCAGCGCGACCAGGTCAGCGGCCATGTCATCGACGCTGAGCGGCTGGGTGGTGCGGCCGCTGAGGGCGCGCCCGGCGCGGTCGTAGGCAACCAGCCGCGCCCTGTCGGCCAGCAGCGGCAGCACCGGGTCCCATGAGGTCCGGCCGCAGCCGGCGCCCGCCTCGAAGACCACCCGGTCCTGCCCCTGGCCGGACTCCTCGACATAGACGTGCCGGCCGTTCACCGGCACCAGCCGCCCGGGCATCTCGCGCATGCCGATCACCTCCGACTCACCGTTTTCATTTTGGATAACGGTATCGCACATGAAATCGTTCGACCATGGACCCTGTCGAGCAGCTGTTGCACCCCGTGCGGCTGCGCATCGTGCACGCCCTGTCCGCAGCGGACACGCTGACGATCACGCAGATGAGCGCCCGCATGCCCGACGTACCGAAGATCACGCTGTACCGGCAGGTCGCGCAGCTGACCGAGGGCGGGTTCCTGGAGGTGGACGGCGAGCAGCGGGTACGCGGCGCCGTCGAGCGCCGCTACCGGCTGCGTCAAGACCGGCCCACCATCGACGCCGACGCCGCCGCCGCGATGTCCCTCGACGACCACCGCCGGGGATTCGCCGCGTCCATGGCCGTCCTGATCGCCGAGTTCGACGCCTACCTGAGCCGCGACGGCGCCGATCCGGCCGCCGACTCGGTCTCCTATCGGCAGGGCACCCTGTGGCTCAGCCCGGACGAGCTCAACGCGATGACGGCCGACCTGCTCGCGGTGCTGCGCGACCGGCTGGACAACACACCCGCGCCAGGCCGCACGCCCTACCTCCTCAGCGCGATCCTGTTCCCCGCCGAACGACCGCCCGACGCATAGAGCCAGCGGGACTCAGCGGTAGCGGGCGATCATGGGGCCGAAGTCCCTGCCGTAGACGAGGCCGACCGCGTAGACCGTCCTCGTTCCTGGCACCGCGGTCACCGCGGAGACGTCGATCTCGCGTCCGCGGTTCGCCCCCGCCATCGGCGGGAGCTGGGTCCGGCTGCCGTCGGGCGCCACCCGGATGGCCGCGCCGAGGCCGCCTTCGTCGGCGTCCCAGTCGACCAGGATGATCCCGTCCGCGCCGTCAGCGCCGGCGGCGCTGACCGTCGGCGAGCCCGGCATCCACGACCATGCCCTGCCGTCCCAGTGCATGGTGATCGTGGTGCCCCTGCTCCCGTCCTCGTAGTCGAACACCTCGCGGGTGCCGATCGCCCACACGTTGCCGGGTGCGTGGGCGACGACCTGGGTGAGCGTGATCCTCGGGATGCTGCCGTCCGACCGGCCCGAGCTGTTGATCTCGTCGCTCGGAGTGCGGTCCTCAGGCGCGGGGACGAGCTGCCACGACCGGCCGTCCCAGCGCATGGTCGCCGCCTGTGATCCGGCGCTCCCCTCAGCGAGCGGCCGGCCGGTGCCGCCGACCGCCCAGACCTGATCGGGCGCCGCGGCCGACACCGACGCCGCCCAGGCGGGCAGGCGCATGACGGTCCATGCCCGCCCGTCCCAGTGCGCGGCGTGATCCCCCACCACCAGCCACACGTCGTCGGGCGCGAGGGCCGTGGCACCGGCCCGCTCGCCCGGGTCGTAGTCCATGTCCGGCAGCCGGACCGGGCTCCAGCGCTCGCCGTCCCAGTGGTGCGCGACCAGAGCGGTAGTGGCGGCGAAGACCCAGGCATCGCGCGGCCCCGTCGCCACGAGCGCGGGAAACCTCTCGTGGTCGCCGGCGTCCCACGTCACCTCGGGTGCCGGGCGCTCGCGCCAACGCCGGCCGTCGAAGTGCAGGAGCAGCACCTGGCCGACGCCTTCATTGGGGCTGCCGAGCGCCCACACATCGTGCGGTCCGCCGGCTGCGACCGCCCTCAGCCGTGTTCCGCGCTGACCGCCGGCATGCGCAAGCTCCCAGCCCCGGCCCCTGGCCGTGGCGATCGGAGAGGGATCGCGCGTTGCCGCGGTGACGCTGAGAGAGGTGGAGGTCCGCACGGGCGCGTCGCGGGGCGCCGCCGCGCCACCGCATCCCGCGCTCAGGACGGCGACCGCGCAGGACAGGGCCAGCCAGGTGCCGCCGCGGGCGCGGATCGCCTGAGCTGGTCGTTGATCCCGTTCTGCGGCTCCTCGCGATGCCGGTGCGGCGCTTTTCGCGAGAATCTCCGGATCCGACACCTACCACCCTTTCATGGCGTACGCGACCTTTCGGCAGTGTACGAAGGAGAACGCCGGCTCGCGCGTCTTCCGCTCAGGCGTCAGGTGAAGGCGCTGCTCGCAGGCCCGCTTCACGGCCGGCGCCACGCCTCGCCTTCCGGCGCGCGGTCAGCCGCCTTCAGGACACGGCTCCCCTACGGCGCGACGGCGAGTGTGACCGCGAGTACGGCGAGGAGGGATCCCATGACCAGGCGTTGCGCCCGGAGCCAGGCGGGGCGGGCGGCCAGGAATCCGGCGATGCCGCCGGCGGCCAGCACGATCGCGAGGTTGACCAGCAGGGCGACGGTGATCTGCACGCAGCCGAGCACGGTGCCCTGGAGCAGGATGTTCCCCTGGTCGAGGGCGATGAACTGCGGGATGACCGCGACGTAGAGCAGCGCGATCTTCGGGTTGAGCAGATTGGTCATCAGGCCCATGAGGAACAGCCGGCGCGGCGGTTCCGGCGGTACGTCCCGGGACGCGAAGACGGACAGCCCGCCGGGCTTGACCGTCTGCCAGGCCAGCCACAGCAGGTACAGCGCGCCCGCGACACGGATGACGGTGAGGAGCCCGGGGAGGGCGGCGAACAGCACGGCGAGGCCGAGGTTCGCGGCCACGAGGTAGACGAGGAACCCGGCGGCGACCCCGGCCAGGGAGATGACGCCGGCCCGCCGCCCCTGGCTCGTGCTCCGGGATATCAGGTACATCATGTTGGGCCCCGGTGACAGCACCATCCCAAGACCTATGGATGCCACGCCGAGCACCGCGGTTTGTTCGACCATGGAACGAAGCTATCGACCCCGCGATCTCGGTACAATATGGCAAATTGAAGTCGGAGCAATGAAGGGATTGGGTGGCCCCAAGGTGGAGGACTTCAGAGCAGTCGCCGACCTGATCGCCCGGGACATCGCGGCAGGGCGGCTGCGGCCGGGCGACCGGCTGCCGCCGCAGCGGGCGTTCGCGCGCGAGCACGGCATCGCCGGCTCCACCGCCGCCCGCGTCTACCAGGAGCTGACCCGCCGGGGCCTGACCGTGGGAGAGGTGGGCCGCGGCACGTTCGTCCGGGCCGCCGATCCGCGGCCGGGGCCGGCCCTGGCCGAGCCCGCCGGCAGCCGGATCGACCTGGAGCTCAACTACCCCGTCGTCCCCGGGCAGGCGAAGCTGCTCGCCGACGGCATCAACCCGCTGCTCCGCACCGACGTGCTGGAGTCGGTCATGCGGCCGGTCGGCGCGGCGGGCACCGCGTCGGCCCGCGGCGTGGTCGCCGATCTGCTCGCGCGCGGGCGCTGGCGCCCGGACCCCGAGCGGCTGCTGTTCGCGGGCAACGGCCGTCAGGCGATCGCGGCGGCCCTCTCCGCGTTCGTCCCTCCCGGCGGGCGGCTCGGGGTGGAGGAGCTCACGTACCCGGTGCTCAAGGGCATCGCGGCCCGCGCCGGCGTCACGCTCGTCCCGCTGCGGACCGACGCGGCGGGCCTCGATCCGGCGGACCTCGCGAACGCCGCGCGCAAGACCCCGCTGAAGGCCGTCTACGTCCAGCCGACCATGCACAACCCGCTGTCGATCAGCATGCCCGAAGAGCGCAGGGCCGAGCTCGCGAGCGTCCTCGCCCGCCTGGACCTGCTCGCGATCGAGGACGCGATCTGGTCGTTCCTCCGCGACGACCTGCCGCCCCTGGCCGCGTACGCCCCTGAGCACACGGTCCTCGTCGACAGCCTGTCCAAGCGGCTCGCGCCCGGCCTGTCGCTCGGCTTCGCGGTCCTGCCGCACGCCGCCGTCGCGTCCGTCGCGACGGCGCTGCGCTCGGGCGGGTGGACGCCGATGCGGTTCGCACTGGAGGCGGCCACCCGGTGGCTGAGCGACGACACGGCGCGGGCGGTGGCCCACGCCAAGCAGCAGGACGCGGCCATGCGCCAGGAGATCGCCGCGAGCCACCTCGCCGACTTCGCCGTGCGCAGCGATCCGCGTTCCTATTACTGCTGGTGGGAGCTGCCGGCGCCGTGGCGGGCCGACACGTTCGTGGCGGCCGCCGCGCGGCACGGCATCGCGGTCACCCCCGGGGCCGCGTTCGCGGTCGGGCGGAACAGCGCCCCCAACGCCGTCCGCCTCGGCCTCGCCTCACCCCCGCCGGAGACCCTCTCCCGGGCTCTGTCCGTCCTCGCCGGCCTCGCCCGGTCCACGCCGGACGACCTCCTCGCCGAGTGACCTCCATCCGGCCTCCTCGCCGAGTGACCCCCAACCGGCCTCCTCGCCGAGCGACCCCCAACCGGCCTCCTCGCCGAGCGACCCCCATCGGGCCTCCTCGCCGTGTGACCCCCAGCCGGCGCTCTCGGGCGGGAGATATGCGCCGCTACTTCCGGCGCATCAGCAGGCGGCCCTGGCGGAACCGCTCCCCCTCGTGCGGCTCGCGCAGCACCCGGCCGACCTCGGCGAAGCCGGCCGCGCCCGCCAGCGCGGCCAGCTCGTCGATCGGCCACCGGTACGCCGTCGTCACCTTGTGGTCGAAGGGCGTCACCGGCTCGTCTCCGGACTCGAAGAAGCCGAGCAGGAGATGGCCGCCCGGGGCCAGGACCCGGCGGAACTCCCTGATGTACGCCGGCAGCTCCTGTGGCGGCACGTGGATGACCGAGTACCAGGACACGATGCCCCGCAGCTCTTCGTCGGCCAGGTCCAGGGCGTCCATCGAGCCGACCTCGAAGCGCAGCTCCGGATACGCCTCACGGGCGATCTCGATCATCACCGGCGACAGGTCGAGGCCGAAGACGTCCAGTCCCAGCTTCCGCAGGTACGCCGTCACGTATCCGGGGCCGCAGCCGAGCTCGGCCACCGGTCCGCCCCCGCCGGTCCGTACGACCTCGGCGAACACCTCCAGCGCCGCGCGGTCCAGCGGCTGGTCGTCGAGCGCGTTCTGGAAGAGGCTGGCGTACAGGGCGGCGACGGCGTCGTAGGCGTTCACCGTGTCGGTGAGGTAGGAGGGGCGTTCGATCATGACGCGCCACCCTACCCGAGGGCCGCGGCCCCTACCCGGCCGTCGCTCCTCCGCGGCGGACGCGCGGATTTGGGTTGCGGGTGAGGGCTGATGCTCCATGCTGAGCGTGTCCCAGCATCGTCCATGCTCAGTCCATGCTCACCTGTGAGGAGCCCTCTTGACCCGGTACGCCGTCGATCGCAGCCGTAACGCCCTCATCGCCTCCTGGAACACCGGGGTGGGGGACACTGCGGCGGTCGTAGCCGATCTTCCCGCCGGGATGTCCAGTCACGACGCCCTCGCTCTGGCCAGGGCGCTGACGCGGCTCTCCGAGGTTTGCTGGCGGTGTTACACGCATCCGGCCAGCGCCGCCGGCAGTCAGGATGCCGGGTCCGAGGGTGAGCGCCGGCAGGCGGAGCGTGATGCCTTCGCCGTCGTTCTGACCGCGCTGACCAGTCCGAACCTGCCCTCGGACGGCTACCTGGCACGGTCCTTCGTACGGGTCGAGGAGGCCGCGCATCGGGTGGGGCGGGCCCTGCACGCGCTCGGGGCCGCCGAGCTGACCACTCGCGTCACCATCGACGTCGCCGCGGAACTGGCCGCCATCGAGCAGGCCGAGCTGGGCAATCTGGCCGAACGCGCCCGGCAGGCGGTCGCCCTCACCCGTGAGGACGCCTCCCCCGTCCAGGTGGCTCAGGCGAACAATCTGCTGCACGGCGATCCGTTCGGTCCTGAGACGCTCTTCACCGAGATCGATCCGGCCGCGGCCGCGGTCGCCGCCGCGCACTGGCTGGACGCGGCGGCCGCCGTCACCGCCGAGTACGCCGGGCTGCCCGCCACGCAGATCGTGGTCGAGGCCGACACCATCGAGGCGCTTCCTCACGAGACGCCCACCCTCGTCCTGGAGTTGATGGCCGACGGCGCCTCCCCTCGTCAGGCGGTGATGTCGCTGATCCGCGAGGCTCTGCGGGTCGCTGAGGGTGAGATCCCTGACCTCGCGCAGCTCCAGCAGCGGATCAACGCTGCCGAACGGCTGCTCGCCCAGTGGCGCGAGGACCAGCGCGAGCCGCGCCTGGACGCCCTCGGCCTGCGGCTCACTCCCCTGGACCCTGCTCGTCCCGCCCTCGATCTCCTGGAGGACCTGCTCAGTGGGATCCGTGGCTGCTGGTTGTTGTATGCGGAGTACGCCACAGAACGCGACGAGACGGATGTCTCCCAAAAGAAGGGCTCTGACGCGGAGAATCCTGACGCAGAGGGTCCTGACGTAGTGGCCCACGACGCAGAGGTCCACGACGCCGGAACCTCCGACGCTGAGGACCTTGACGCAGAGGACTCCGCCGCGGAGGGCCCCGACGTCGGGGACCTCGACGAGGAGGGGTGGCGGGAGCGCCGCATCGCGTCGTTCTTCGCCGAAGTCCGGCAGGCGGCGGCTGCGCGGCGCGACCGCCTGCTGTGACCCTCTTGGCGAGGCTCCCTGCAGTGCCCCTGCCGTGGCTCCCTGCAGTGCCCCTGCCGTGGTCCCCTGCAGTGCCCTGCCGTGGTTCCCTGCCGTGGTTCCCTGCTGAAGCCTCCTGCCGTAGCCCCCACTGAAGCCTCCCGCCGTAGCCCCCCACTGGAGCCTCCTGCTGCGGCCTCCTGCTGCGGCAGCGTGTGCCGGCGCCCGCCGTGATCCCGTAGGAGTTTATTGCGAGTTGCTCGCAACTGCGATTTATGAGCAGAATGTGGTGTTTTCTCAGCACGATCGACCGACCGCTCGCCCCCGGAGACCACCATGAGAAGGCTGCTCGTCCTCGTGACGGCTCTGACACTGACCGCCTGCGGGCAGGCGCCGGCCGTCCAGGAGGCCGCCCAACAGAACGGGCAGCAGAACGGGCAGGCGGCGCAGGCCGGGTTCCCGGTGACGGTCGAGAACTGCGGGCGGAAGCTCACCTTCGACCGGCCGCCCTCCAAGGTGGTGACCGGCTACCACCCCGCCCTGGAGACCCTGCTCGCCCTCGGTCTGGGCGACCGGATCGCCGGGCGCACGTTCTTCGGTGAGAGCGCGTTCCTGCCGGGACAGAAGGAGCAGTACGACAAGATCCCGCAGATCAGCGAGACGATCATGCTGCCGCAGAAGGAGGTCATGCTCGCCCAGGGCGCGGACTTCGTCCTGGACAACGCGATGGCGAGCTTCGACGCCGCCGGCGGTTACGCCACCGTCGAGGAGCTGGACGCGGCCGGCTCCCCCGTCTACATCCTGGGCGGCTGGTGCAGCCCCGAGGAGGTGCTCCGGTTCACGCTCGACGACACCTTCACCGACCTGCGCAACCTCGGCCGGATCTTCGGCGTCCCCGAAAGGGCGGAGAAGCTGGTCACCGAGTTGCAGGGACAGCTCGCCGACGTCAAGAAGCGGGTCGAGGGCCGTACGCCGGTCAAGGTGCTGGCCACCGACGGCGGCAAGGGCCCGGTCAACGCCTACGGCGGCGCCGGCGTCACGAACCAGATGATCACCATGGCGGGCGGCGTGAACGTGCTGGCCGGGGTCAAGGCCGACTACACCGAGGTGAGCGCCGAGGAGGTCAGCGCGTCCCAGCCGGAGGCGCTGCTGGTCAGCGACTACGCCACGCTGCGCGGCGAGGACACGCCGAGCTCGCCGACCAAGGCCGAGGAGGCGTTCGCCATCGCCAGGAACAGCCCCGCGGCCAAGGACCGACGCTACCTCGCCCTGCCCGTGGCGGCCCAGCACCCCGGCTACCGCAACCTCCTGGCCGTCACCGACCTCGCCCGGTTCCTGCACCCGGACGCCTTCGCGCAGTGACCGGCACCACCACGCGGAGCCCGGCGCCGGCCGGGCCGCCCGTCCTCCGTGACCGGCGTGCGCGCCGGTTCGTCCTGCTCGTCGTCGCGCTCGCCGTCGCCGCCGTCGCCTCGACCTGGCTCGCGGTGAGCATCGGCGCGGTGCCGGTCGCCCTGCCGCAGGCGTGGGGCATCGTGGCCGACCGGCTGGTGCCCGGCGCGGTGCCGCGTACGTGGACGCCTGTGCAGGAGCAGATCATCTGGGAGTTCCGGCTGCCGCGCGCGCTGCTGGCGCTGCTGGTCGGGGCCGGGCTGGCGGTGGTCGGGGCGGTGCTGCAGGCGCTGGTGCGCAACCCGCTCGCCGACCCGTTCCTGCTCGGCGTCTCCTCGGGGGCGTCGTTCGGGGCGGTGCTCGTGCTGATCCTGGGGGCCTCGGCGCTCGGCGGGCTGTCGTTGTCGGCCGCCGCCTTCGCCGGGTCGCTGCTGGCCCTCGGGCTGGTGTACGTGCTGGCGCAGCGGGCCGGGCGGCTCACGCCGTCGCGGCTGGTGCTGGCCGGGGTGGCGCTGGCGTACCTGTTCCAGGCCGCCTACAGCTTCGTGCTGCAGCTGGCGCAGAGCGGGCGGGCCGCGCAGCAGGTGCTCTTCTGGCTGATGGGCAGCCTCGGCGGGGCCCGCTGGCACCTGCTGCCGCTGCCCGCCGTGGTGCTCGCCGTCGGGGTGGCGTACCTGCTGGTGCAGCACCGTCCGCTGAACGCGCTGGCCGCCGGGGAGGAGACGGCCGTCTCGCTCGGCGTGAACGTCAACCGTTTCCGCCTGACCCTGTTCGTGCTGACCTCGCTGCTGGTCGGCGTGATGGTGGCCACCAGCGGCGCGATCGCGTTCGTCGGGCTGATCGTGCCGCACGCCGCGCGCCTGCTCGTCGGCGCCGACCACCGCCGGGTGCTGCCCGTGACGGCCCTGCTCGGGGCCGTGTTCCTGCAGCTCGTCGACATCGCGGCGCGGACCGTCAACGCGCCGCAGGAGCTGGCGCTGAGCATCGTCACCGCGCTGTTCGGCGTGCCGTTCTTCCTGTGGCTGCTGCGCCGCCGCTCCGTGGACCGGGCGGTGACCGTCGGATGAGGCTCGGCCTGAAAGGGGTGGCCGTCACGCTGGACGGGCACCCGATCGTACGCGAGGCCGGCCTGGAGGTGGCCGACGGCGAGCTGGTCGGCCTGGTCGGGCCGAACGGCTGCGGCAAGTCCACCCTGCTCCGCGCCGTCTACCGGGCCCTGCGCCCGTCCGCCGGGCTCATCGCCGTGGACGGCGACGACGTGCACCGCCTGCCGGCCCGCGAGGCCGCCCGGCGTACCGCCGTCCTCGCCCAGGAGATCCCGGCCGACCTGGACTTCACGGTGGCGGAGATCGTCGCCATGGGCCGTACCCCTTACAAGGCGGACGCCGCCGCCGACGCGGCGGTGTGCGCCCGCGCGCTGGACCGGGTCGGCCTGCGCGGGGCCGCCGGACGGATCTTCGCCACCCTGTCCGGCGGCGAGAAACAGCGGGTCCTGCTCGCCCGCGCCCTCGCCCAGCAGACGCGGCTGCTCCTGCTCGACGAGCCCACCAGCCACCTCGACATCCGCCACCAGCTCGAACTCCTGCACCTGATCCGCGAGCTGGGGATCGCCACGCTGGCCGTGCTGCACGACCTCAACCAGGCCGCCGCCTTCTGCGACCGCCTCTACGTCATGAACGCGGGCCGCGTCGTGGCCGGCGGCCCGCCGGGCGAGGTCCTCACCCCCGGCCTGATCTCCGAGGTGTACGGGGTGCGCGCGGTGCGCCGTACCCAGCTCGTCTTCGAGCGGCTCCACGAGGAGCGGTGATCGGCGGCGGGTTAAGATCAACTGGTGACGGTTCACGGTCGGAGCGCCTTCATCATCGGCGGCACGGGCCAGATCGGCCGGGCCACCGCCGCCCGGCTCGCCGCGGCCGGCTACGCGGTCACCCTCGGTCAGCGCCGGCTCCGCCCGGACGCCGCCGCGCCGCACGGGGCGCGGCTCGTCCAGATCGACCGGGCCGACACCGAGGCACTGCTCGCCGCCCTCGACGGCCACGACCTGGTGGTGGACACGGTCGCGTTCAACCCCTACCACGGCGCGCAGCTCGCCCGGCTGGCGGGCCGGGTCGGCTCCCTGGTCGTCATCTCGTCGGGGGCGGTCTACCGCGCTCCCGGCCTGCCGGTGCCGATCCCGGAGACGTGGCCGACGATCGAGCGCGAGGCCCACGACTACCCGGCGGGGAAGGCGGCGCTGGAGCGCGTCCTGCTGGCGACGCCCGAACTGCCGGTCAGCATCCTGCGGACGGGCGTGCTGCACGGTCCCCACGGCACGTCGCTGGACCACTGGTGGTTCATCAAGCGGGCGCTGGACAAGCGGCCGTACGTCGTGATCGCCCAGGACGGCGGCAGCCGGTTCCCCACGACGGCGGTCGCGAACGTCGCCGAGCTGATCCGCCTGTGCGGCGAGCGGCCCGCGGCCCGGGTGCTCAACATCGCCGACGACCCGCTGACCGTCGCCGAGACCGCCGCCAGGATCTTCGCCGTCATGGGCCACGAGGCGGAGATCGTCACCTTCGCGGGCCCGTCGCGCCCCGACGGCGTGGGCTTCCATCCGTGGAACGTGGCCGAGCCGATCGTGTTCGACACCGCGCGGGCCCGCGCCGAGCTCGGCTACTCCCCCGCGCTCTCCTACGACGACGCGCTGCGCCAGGACGTCGAATGGGCCGTGCCCGCCGTACGCGCGGCCGAGGCCGCCGGCGGCGGCTGGCCGGACGTCTTCCCCGACCTGGTCGAACGGCACGGCCCCGACGTCTGGTTCCCGTACGCGGCCGAGGACGCCTACCTGGCCGGCCCTACCAGGTGACCGGCACCGCGTGCGGCCCGAAGAACGGGGCGTCGTAGGCGAACGGCACCTCCTCGAACGCGACCGCGAGGCGCAGCTCCGGCAGCCGGGTCACCAGCGTGCCGAGGGCGGCCCGCAGCTCGGCGCGGGCCAGGTTCGCGCCGACGCACTGGTGCACCCCGTGGCCGAAGGCGAGGTGGTGGTGGGCGGACCGGCGGATGTCGAACGTGTCGGGGCGCTCGAACGCCCGCTCGTCCCGGTTCGCGGAGGCCGCCAGCACCGTGAGGCGGTCGCCGGCCCGGATCCGCGCTGAACCGACCTCCAGGTCGGCGGTCGCGACCCGGTCGAAGCTGACCCAGTCCTGCACCGAGTGGAAGCGCAGCAGCTCCTCGACCGCGCCCGGCAGCAGGCCGGGGTCGGCGCGCAGCGCGGCCAGCTGCGCCGGGTGCCGCAGCAGCGTGAGCACGCCCAGGGAGAGCGTGTTCGCCG